>NZ_PCPR01000009.1 GCF_002979775.1 Arthrobacter sp. MYb23 | reverse complement strand
AAACAACAGACACACCCGGCACCACCAAACCCCCACAAAGGGACAGGATCGCTCCGGAGCAACTTTTCAAACTTACCGGCTAGCTTCCTCCGAGTCAAATCGGCATGCTTGACTTGATTTTTCCTTGCGGTATCTTGTCAGCTTGCGATCTCTACTCGTGGAGCAGCGCGGGTACTAACTATACCCCTACTTCCCCGGGATGGCAAAACCGGTCAACGACACACCCTCTCTTCCGAGCAAAATCCCGGAAACAAAGGGAAGAGGGCCCGGAACCATTGCTCCGGACCCTCATCATCCGAGGAGCTACTGCCCCCGGTCACTGCTGCAAGCACTCAGACGGCTGCGATCGGCCCAGACTACTCGGCCGGCGCGAACCAGGAAGCGCCAAGCGGAGGCAACGTCACGGTCAGCGCCGCAGGCTGCCCGTCAGTGCCCGGCGTCGAAGCCTTCAGCGACCCTGCGTTGACAACCCCGGAGCCGCCGTACGTCTCAGCGTCGGTGTTGAGGACTTCCACCCACTCCCCCGCTGCCGGCACGCCCAGGATGTAATCCTTGTGCGGACCACCCGAGAAGTTCACTGCGCAAACCAACGGCTTGCCGTCGTGACCCCAGCGGATGAATGTGAGGACGTTGTGATCGGCATCCCCACCATTGATCCACTGGAAACCGCCGGCCTCGTTGTCCCGCTGGTAAAGGGCCGGGGTTGAGGTGTAGAGCTCGTTGAGATCCTTGATGAGGAGCTGCAGTCCGCGGTGCGCAGGAATGTCAGCGAGGAACCAGTCCAGCCCGTACTGTTCGGACCATTCCGCTTCCTGACCAAACTCAGTGCCCATGAAGATGAGCTGCTTGCCCGGATGCGCCCACTGGTACGCGAAGAAGGCACGCAGGTTGGCCAGTTGCTGCCACCGGTCACCCGGCATCTTCCGCAGCATGGAACCTTTGCCGTGAACTACTTCGTCGTGGCTGATGGGCAGCAGGAAGTTCTCAGTGAAGGCGTAGACCAAGGAGAACGTGATGGTGCCGTGGTGCCACTTGCGGTTGATGGGGTCTTCGGAAATGTACTTGAGCGAGTCATGCATCCAGCCCATGTTCCATTTGAGCCCGAAGCCAAGCCCTCCGTGGTTGGTGGGTGCCGTAACACCAGGGAAGGCGGTGGATTCCTCGGCAATGATGATGGCGCCGGGGTGGGACTTGTAGACGGTGGCGTTGACTTCCTGCATGAAGGAAATGGCTTCGAGGTTCTCACGGCCACCGAACTTGTTGGGCTTCCACTGCCCCTCTTCACGGGAGTAGTCCAGGTAGATCATGGAGGCCACCGCATCTACCCGCAGGCCATCGATGTGGAATTCCTCCAGCCAGTACAGGGCGTTGGACACCAGGAAGTTCCGGACCTCGCTGCGCCCGAAGTCGAAGATCAGGGTTCCCCAGTCCGGGTGTTCGCCCAAGGCAGGGTCCGAGTGCTCGTACAGCGGCTGGCCGTCGAATTGTGCCAGCGCCCAGGAGTCTTTGGGGAAGTGGGCCGGGACCCAGTCAAGGAGGACGCCGATGCCGGCCTGGTGGAGGGAATCCACCAGGAACCGGAACTCGTCCGGGTGTCCGAACCGTGAGGTTGGAGCGAAATAAGAGGTGACTTGGTAGCCCCATGAACCACCGAAGGGGTGCTCCGCTACGGGCATGAACTCAACGTGGGAGAACCCGAGCCACTTAACATAGTCCACGAGTTCCTTGGCAAGCTCCTTGTAGCCAAGGCCCAGCCGCCAGGAGCCCAGGTGGACCTCGTAGACGCTCATTGGCGAATTGTGCGGGTCCTTCGCGGCACGGGCGCTCATCCATTCCGCGTCCTTGAACCGGTAACTGGCGTCCACCACACGTGAGGCAGTCAGCGGCGGAACCTCGGTACCGAAGGCCAAGGGGTCGGCTTTTTCCACCCAGTGACCCGCCTTGGTGAGGATCTCGTATTTGTAGCACGCCCCTGCTACAACGCCCGGGATGAAGAGTTCCCACACACCGGAGGAACCCAAGGACCGCATCCCATGGGACCGGCCATCCCACCCGTTGAAGTCGCCCTTCACGCGGACAGCCTGGGCGTTGGGGGCCCACACGGCGAAGGAGACTCCGTCCACCTCGCCCAACGCGGAGCGATAGTGCTGGACGTGTGCCCCCAGGACGTCCCAGAGGCGTTCGTGGCGGCCTTCCCCGATCAGGTGCAGATCCACCTCACCTACGGTAGGCAGGTAGTGGTACGGGTCATCAATGGTGACGGGTTCGACGTCGTACACCACTTCCAAACGATAATCAGGCACGTGGCCGGCCTGCAGCGGTTCCAGGACTGCGGTCCAAACGCCGTGCGCCTCATGGGTCATGTCGGTGCGACCAGCTTCCGTCACAACAGCCACGGACTTCGCGAGGTGCTTCACGGTACGGATGGTGACGTGGCCGTGATCGTCCAGGTGGGCGCCAAGCACAGAGTGTGGTGCATGGTAGGCGCCGGCCGCCACGCGTTCCAAGGTCTCGGAGTCCACATGCAGGGGAATACGGGGCCGTTCGGTGCGTGCAGAGCCAGTCATGTCATTACCTTCCGCTGTAGCTGCCGCATGCTTGCCGCGGCTTGTATTGTCGAGGATTCGTCGGGATGCGTTCACCGGGATCGACAGCCAGTCGGGCCGGTTCCGCAACTCGTAAACAACCTCGTATAAGGCCTTGTCCAGCCACAATGCCACAAAGAGCGGCGAGCGGCGGTCAATGGTTCCCGGGGTGACCTCGCTGTAACCCTCAAGGAACGCGGCAGCGCAGTCATCCACCCAGGTTTCGGGAACCCGGGCACCGGCGTTTTCGCGCGTGGCGGCACCGGCTGCGTAGTCGAAGGAGCGCAGCATTCCGGTGACATCCCGCAAAGGAAGATCGGGAGAATTGCGCTCATCAATGGTCCGGAGCGGCTCGCCCTCGAAGTCGAGGATGGCCCACCGTCCCGGCTGTCCCTCAGCGCCGGGAACCAAAAGGATCTGGCCCAGGTGGAGGTCGCCGTGGACGCGCTGCAACTGGCCGACGTCCCGGGGATCCAGTGCCGCCAGCAACGAATCGAGTTGTTGGTCATGGGGCCCGACGGCGGACGAGGCTTCCGCCCACGATCCCCGGACTCGCCGGTCTACTGTGGCGATGATCTCCGGCCCCTGTTCCTGTCCGTCCAGGGTGCCGAACGTTTCCGCGAGCCTGGCGTGAACCGTGGCTGTGGCAGCGCCGAGGCCGCGGGCTTCTGCCGTGAAATCCTTGCCGGCCGCGGCTGCCTCTACTGCCAGGCGCCAGGCGTCCAAGCCTCCGAGGAGGAACTCGTGGGCAACAGCCAGCTCGCCGGCGGCCAGTGCGGAACCGTTCGATGCTGTGGAACCGTTCGACGCCGGTCCATCCCACGAGCCGCTGATCCATCCGAGCGTCGCGGGAACCTCGGTGGTCCCGGCCGCCGTCAGGGCGGCGCCAAGTTCCACCTCAGGATTCTTACCGGCGGCAAGCACGCGGAAGATTTTGACGATCGCTGCCGAACCGCCGTCGTCGATGATGACTGAGGTGTTGGACTGCTCTCCGGAGAGGACCTTCACGGACGTGGGATGCCCGGGGAGCGAGACGCGGCCACGAGTCAGGTGACCCTGGGCACCGGCAGCCGCCCCTTGAGCTGGCACAGTTCCTTCACTGCGCATAAGTTCCAGCCAGGCAGTGACGAAGCCGGGATCGAAGACGGCGTCGTACACGAAGCGCAGGCCCCGTTGAGGATCCGCCAATTCCCCCAGCAAAGCTGTTGTGGCCTCCGGCAGCGGCTGGCTCCTGTAGCTCAACGGAACCTGGACAACGTCAGTCCGCGAACCGCCGTCGGCCGTTCGGTGGGTTACCGCCAACAGCACCACTTCGAACTGTGCCTCGACGCCAGTATGGGTGCCGCTGGCAGGGGGGAGGCTGAAACCACCCACCTGCTCCAGCGCAAAGTCTGGGCTCTTAACCGGGAACCAGCGCTTGCCTGGCAGCCAGGTCCTGAGAAGTCCTTCAATGGAGGGGTTCAAGTTTTCCTTGCTCATCTCATCCTTTGGAGGTCACCACGGGAATCGCCTGGGTATAAGGCGACGTGGGATTGGAAAATGCTGAGCGGACCCGCAGCCAGTAGAAGCTGTGGCTACCCAGCATCACGGTCAAATGACCGTTGTCGCCGACCGCCGGGAAAGGCTGGCCGCCGAAAATATCGCGCAGGCCCCGGCCCGCATACTCAGGGATATCCAGCGTTGCCGCCACGGGGTGCTGTGAGAGGTTGAAGACGCACAGTATGGTTTCGGCATCCTCCCCCTCGGGGTTTCCCGCCGGCAATTCCCGAACGTACGCGAGCACCACCTCATGGTCCGCTTCGATGTGCCGGAAGCCGCCCAGGCCAAACACCGGGTGGTTCTTCCGGACGCTGAGGATCTGGCGGGTCCAGCGCAGCAGAGAGCCCGAATGTGCGGCCTCGGCCTCAACGTTGGCCATGCTGTAGTTGTAGACCAGCGACTGGATGACCGGCAGGTAAAGCTGGCCCGGGTCAGCTCCGGAGAAACCCGCGTTGCGGTCGGGGTTCCACTGCATGGGTGTCCGCACGGCATCGCGGTCATCGAGCCAAATGTTGTCTCCCATGCCGATCTCATCGCCGTAGTACAGGAACGGGCTGCCGGGCAGGGACAGCAGCAACGCATTGATCAGCTCGATCTCCGAACGGGAGTTATCCAGCAGCGGCGCCAACCGGCGTCGAATACCGATGTTGGCCCGCATCCGCGGGTCCGGGGCGTACCAGCCCAGCATGGCGGCGCGTTCCTCGGCGGGCACCATCTCCAGTGTCAGTTCGTCGTGGTTCCTCAGGAAAGTCCCCCACTGCGCCCCCTTGGGAATCTCCGGGGTGTTCCACAGGGTCTCAATGATGGGAGCCGCCTTCTGGTCCCGCAAGGCGTAGTAAAGCCTCGGCATGATGGGGAAATGGAAGGCCATATGGCATTCGGGGGCTTCCTCGGTGCCGAAGTACTCCACCACCTCATGAGGCGGCTGGTTTGCCTCGGCAATGATCACCCGCCCGGGGTAGCTCGAGTCCACCATCCGGCGAAGGTCCTGCAGGAAGGTGTGCGTGGCCGGCAGGTTCTCGCAGTTGGTGCCGTCTTCTTCGAACAGGTAGGGAATGGCGTCAGCGCGGAAGCCATCGATGCCCTGGTCCAGCCAAAACCGGATGACATCGTAGAGCGCCTCGATAACTGCGGGGTTCTCGAAGTTCAGGTCCGGCTGGTGGCTGAAGAAGCGGTGCCAGAAAAACTGCCGGCGAATGGGGTCGAACGTCCAGTTGGACTCTTCGGTGTCAACAAAGATGATGCGCGCGTCCTGGTACTTCTCGTCAGTATCGCTCCACACATAGAAATCGCCGTAGGGGCCCGTGGGGTCCTTCCGCGATTCCTGGAACCACGGATGCTGGTCCGAGGTGTGGTTCAACGGCAGGTCGATGATCACCCGGACGCCACGCGCGTGGGCCTCGGCAACCAACCTCTTGAAGTCGCTGATGGTGCCGAACTCGTCCAGCACGGACGTGTAGTCAGCGATATCGTAACCGCCGTCGCGCAACGGGGAATGGAAGAACGGCGGCAACCACAGGCAGTCGACGCCCAACCACTGGAGGTAATCCAGTTTTTCGATCAGGCCGTGGAAGTCGCCGGAACCATCCCCGTTGGCATCCGCAAAAGCCCGCACCAGTACCTCATAGAAGACTGCCTTGCGGTACCAGTGTGGATCATGCTGGAGACCTGGGGCGTTCAACTCGAAGGTGTTCTTCGGAGTGAAGTACTGGCTGGGGTTCTGCGGAGAAAAACTCACTAAGGCCGCCTCCGGATGCTCAGAATGTGCGCCGGTTCCACATGCGCGTCAAGCCGCACGTAGTTATGCTCGCCCCATTCCCAGCTCTGGCCGGTGATGAGGTCGTCCACCCGGAACCGGCCGTCCTCGTTGTAGTCCGAAGGATCCAGCTCCAAGGCCGCGAGGTCCAGGGACACTGTGCTTTCGCGGGTGCTGTGAGGATCCACGTTGACCACAATGATCAAGGTGTCCTTGGTTCCGTCCGGCAGCGTTTTGTGCTTGGAGTACACAATCGTGGCGTCGTCGGTGCTGCTATGCAGTGTCAGGTTCTGCAGATCACCCAAGGCCACGTGGTCCTTGCGGATGGTGTTGAGCCTGGTGATGTACGGCGCCAAGGTCCGCCCTGACTCGGCAGCACCTTCCCAATCCCGCGCCTTGTACTCGTACTTCTCGTTGTCGATGTACTCCTCCGCGCCCGGACGGGCAACGTGCTCGTACAACTCATAACCCGCATAGACGCCCCACAGCGGGCTGGCCGTAGCAGCCAACGCGGCCCGGATGCGGAACGCGGCAGGACCCCCATACTGCAGGTACTCGGTGAGGATATCCGGGGTGTTCACAAAGAAGTTGGGTCGGAAGAAGGCCGCGGTCTCGTGGCTGACCTCGTGGAAGTACTGCTCCAGCTCGGTCTTGGTATTGCGCCACGTGAAGTAGGTGTAGGACTGCTGGAAACCGGCGCGGCCCAAGGCATGCATCATTGGCGGGCGGGTGAAGGCTTCTGCCAGGAAAACAACCTCGGGGTTCTTCTTGTTGATCTTGCCGATCAGCCACTCCCAGAACCAGACGGGCTTGGTGTGGGGATTGTCCACCCGGAAAACCTTGACTCCGTGGCTGATCCACAGCTGCACGATCCGCAGGATTTCCTTGGACAAGCCTGCGGGGTCGTTGTCGAAGTTCAGGGGGTAAATGTCCTGGTACTTCTTGGGCGGGTTCTCCGCGTACGCAATGGACCCATCCACGCGGGTGGTGAACCATTCCGGGTTGGTGGCCACCCAAGGGTGATCCGGAGCTGCCTGCAGTGCGAGGTCCAAAGCAACTTCGAGCCCCAGCTCCCTGGCACGGGCCACGAACGCGTCAAAGTCCTCAAAGGTACCCAGTTCCGGGTGGATGGCGTCATGTCCGCCGTCCTTGGAACCGATGGCCCACGGCGAACCGGGATCCTGCGGACCCGGCGTCAAGGTGTTGTTGCGGCCCTTGCGGTGCTCGAAACCGATGGGGTGGATGGGTGGCAGATAGATGATGTCGAAGCCCATGTCCGCCACGGCGTCGAGTCTCCTGGCTGCCGTCCGGAAGTTGCCGGAGGTCCAGACGCCGGTGGAGTGATCCAGCACAGCGCCCTCTGAGCGGGGGAAGAACTCGTACCAGGAACCGCGACCCGCGAGGTCGCGTTCCACCTGCAGCGGGAAACGTTCGGAAACGGTCACCAGATCGCGGATGGGAACGCGTCCGACGGCGGCCAGCACCTCAGGGCTGAAACCGGCGCCCAGGCGCTCCTCGGCAGTCTTGGTGGTGTCGGCCAGCACCACGGAAGCGGCACGCAAGGTGCGCTTCTCCACGGCGCTGCGCCCGGCGTCGTCGGTAGCTTCCGCCAGGAGGGCAGCGCCCTCGGCAAGCATCAACTCGACGTCAATGCTGGCCCCCACCTTGACCTCGGCGTTGTGGTGCCACGTGCCGTAGCGGTCATGCCAGGCTTCAATGACGAAGGACCAGGCACCGGTGCCAGCTGGGGTGATCAGGCCTTCCCAGCGGTCCAGGCCCTTCCACTGCTCCCCCTGGGCAGGAGTCAGGCGGACGCGCTGACGCTCCTTGCCCTTGGGATCGAGCAGCACAGCGGACACGCCAAGCTGGTCATGGCCTTCACGGAAGACCGTGGCGCCCACAACGAGGTCCTCGCCCGGCAAGGCCTTCGCCGGGAAACGGCCACCCTCAACCACCGGCTGCACGGCCGTGATGGGGAACCGGCCGAAGCGAAGTCCCTCGGTGATGTCCGTAGTCGTCTTGGATTTCAGAGCGGTGATGGTTCGCGCGGTTTTCGTCACAACCACGACGTTAGCGAGAAAAATCACAGAATGCTAAGCACACGACCTTTCTCCTCGACGCAAGCTGACTTTTACCTAAAAGAAACCCAATGCAGTTCCGGCTGCCATGCGAGTCCGTTAGTGTGGCGCTCGTGAAGGCAATTCGAAGGTTTACAGTCCGTACCGTCCTCCCCGAGCCCATCAGGCCCCTGGCCCGTCTGGCGACCAATTTGCGCTGGTCGTGGCACCGGCCCACACGGGAGCTTTTTGCGAGCCTCAATCCGGCTCTCTGGGAGGCCTCGCAGCACGACCCCATTGCCTTACTGGGGTCCATCAGCCGCGAGCAACTGCAGGACCTGGCCAATGACGGAGCAGTTGTGGAACGCGTCCAGCACGCCGCAGCCGATCTGGACCGCTACCTCAGCGAACCGCGCTGGTACCAAGGCCTCAACGAGGACGCTCCGGCCTGCATCGCGTACTTCTCCCCCGAATTCGGCATCACCGAAGTACTCCCGCAGTACTCCGGCGGCCTCGGAATCCTCGCCGGTGACCACCTCAAAGCCGCCTCGGACCTCGGTGTGCCGCTGATCGGCGTGGGCCTTCTGTACCAGGCCGGCTACTTCAAACAGTCACTCTCCCGCGACGCCTGGCAGCAGGAAACCTACCCCGTGCTGGACCCCGACGGCCTCCCCCTGACGCTGCTCCGCCACCCGGCCAAGGACGGCGCCCCCGGCAAGCCCGTCCACATCTCCCTGCCGCTGCCCCACGGACGCGAGCTCCACGCGCACGTGTGGCGTGCCGACGTCGGACGCGTTCCACTGCTGCTGCTGGACTCCAACGTCCCCTCCAACGACGAAGCCGCCCGCGGCATCACAGACCGCCTGTACGGCGGCGGCGGCGACCACCGGCTCCAGCAGGAACTCCTCCTGGGCATGGGCGGCGTCAAAGCGCTGCGCGTCTACCAGGAACTCACCGGCACACCCGCGCCCGAAGTGTTCCACACCAACGAAGGCCACGCAGGCTTCCTGGGAATCGAACGCATCCAGGAAGCCATGTCCGACCCCAACGAGCCCCTCAGCTGGGACGAAGCCCTCGCCGCCGGCCGCGCGTCCACCGTCTTCACGACGCACACGCCCGTCCCCGCCGGCATCGACCGCTTCGAAACCGTGCAAATCAAACACTTCTTCGACGCCGGGCTGGCACCCTCAGTGCCCACCGAACGCATCCTGGAACTCGGCCGCGAAAACTACGACGGTGGCAACCCCTCGGTGTTCAACATGGCGGTGATGGGCCTGCGCCTCGCGCAACGCGCTAATGGTGTGGCAAAGCTGCACGGCGTGGTGTCCCGCGAAATGTTCGCCGGACTCTGGCCAGGATTCGACCACTCCGAAATCCCTATCGCCTCCGTCACCAACGGAGTCCACGTGCCCACATGGGTTGACCCCCGCGTCTCGTCCCTGGCACGGAACCAGTTCGGTGCCGAAGCCGAAGCAATGGGACGCTGGGACCTGGCCTACAACGTCAGCGACGAAGACGTCTGGGCCCTCCGCCGCGAGCTCCGCGAACAACTCATCGAAGACGTTCGACGCCGGCTCCGGGCTTCGTGGAAGAAACGGGGCGCCGCCGACGCCGAACTCGGCTGGACCGACTCCGTACTGGACCCCGACGTCCTCACCATCGGATTCGCACGCCGCGTACCCACCTACAAGCGGCTCACGCTCATGCTGCGCGACCCCGCACGCTTGAAGGCCCTTCTGCTGGATCCAAAACACCCCATCCAGCTGGTCATCGCAGGCAAATCGCACCCCGCAGACGATGCCGGCAAGAAAATGATCCAAGACCTGGTCAAGTTCACCGACGACCCCCAAGTCCGGCACAGGATCGTCTTCCTGCCCAACTACGACATCGCCATGGCCCGGACCCTGTTCCCCGGCTGCGACGTCTGGCTCAACAACCCGCTCCGCCCGCTCGAAGCCTGCGGCACCTCCGGAATGAAGGCCGCCATCAACGGCTCGCTCAACCTCTCCGTCCTGGACGGCTGGTGGGACGAAATGTACGACGGCGAAAACGGCTGGGCCATCCCCACCGCCAACAACAACGCATCCTCCGAGGAACGCGACGACATTGAGGCATCAGCACTCTACGAACTCCTCGAAACCCAGGTGGCGCCGCGCTTCTACGGCACAACGGTGGCACAAGCCGCCGGAGCAGCCGGACCCTCGGAATCCAGCGTCGAAACCGTGCCCACCCACTGGGTGTCCATGATCAAACACACGCTGGCCAACCTGGGCCCCGCAGTCTCCGCAGAACGCATGCTCCACGACTACGTCAACAACCTCTACTGCCCGGCCGCTGTGTCCGGACGCAGGGCCGTTGCCGAAGCCTTCAAGGAAGCCAAGGAACTCGCGGCCTGGACCACCAAGGTACGGAACGCGTGGCCCGAGGTTGTGGTGGAACACGTGGACTCCGTCGGCGTCTCCGAAGAACCCCAGGTAGGTGACACACTCCAAGTCAACGCCTACGTTGCCCTCAACA
This sequence comes from Arthrobacter sp. MYb23, assembly GCF_002979775.1. Classification (GTDB taxonomy): domain Bacteria; phylum Actinomycetota; class Actinomycetes; order Actinomycetales; family Micrococcaceae; genus Arthrobacter. Next base: position 135,226 of record NZ_PCPR01000009.1, on the reverse strand, counting down.
ACCTGACACCCGATGACGTCTCCGTGGAGGTAGCCTTCGGCCGTGCCGAGGAATCCGACGAGCTCGAGGACATCGTGGTAGCCGAACTGGACTCCCTCGAGGACCTCGGCGGCGGACGCCACCTGTTCAGCGGCTCCCTGGTGATCAACCGGTCCGGCTCGTTCGGCTATACCGTCCGGGTGTTCCCGAAGCACTCGGCGCTGGCTTCCAAAGCTGAACTTGGATTGATCGCGAACGCCTAAGCAGGCTTGAGTCCCAATCGGGTGACCCCGACCCTCCGCGCGCTGGCTCGTTCCTCGCTTTTGACGCGCGCTTCCGGGCCGGTGTCACCCGTTGGGTTTTGTCTGCCGTGCGGTGCGGCCCATCCAGCTTTGTGGTGCACTCGCCACTTCGGGTTGTCCAAGGTCCGCTGAAGAAGGCGGTGGTTCTTGTTTAGTTTTGGAAGATGGCGATGACTGTCAGGTCCCGGCCGGCGTAGCTTTCTGCGTCTTGCAGGATTTCGCAGACCACTCCGAAGGAACGGTCGGTGCGGTAGGCCGGCGGGACCTGCCAGATCATGGTGACCGGGCTGCCGTCGTCCTCTGAGAGGGCATCGGCGTAGTCATGCAGGGAGTCGTTGAGGGCGTCGAGGTTCACGCCGTAGTACTCGGGGAAATCGAGGACCTGGCCGAAGACCTCAAGGACCGCCTGCTTGGTGGTCGCCGGCGGGACCAAGAGAGTCCGGCGGCCGGCGTCGGAGATCTGCTCCTGCAGTTCTTCGAGCGTCCAGGTATCTGCGGAATAGATCTTCATGGGCTCCTACTTGTCTTCGACAATGAATTTGAAGGACTCGTAATGGTCCGGGGTGTAGTACTTGGCTGAGTCCTTGCCTACGATGATGCGGCGCGCGCCACGGTCGGACTCCCCTGGCGTGGGCACGGTGTACTCCTTGTAGAAGCCACCGGACTTCTTCGGCAGCAATCCCTCGAAGTTGCCGAAGTTCACACCGTCGCGGTCGTAGGGGTATGGGCCGCCCTTGGCAATCAGCGCAAGGGTCTGACGGGCTTCCTTGGGCAGCTGCGAGGCGTTGATGGCGGGCAGCGAAGAAGGGTTGGCGACGGCGGGGGTGGCACCTGCGGTGGCAGTTGCCATCGGTGGCGTCGAAGTGGAGCCAGGTTCCGGCGTCGTGGTTTGCGACGTCAGTGAGCCTCCACCCACCATGGCGACCACCAACACGACGACGGCGATCACCAAGCCCGCGAACGCCACCAGTTTGCTGCGGCTGCGGTTCATGCTGAGAGACTCCCTGTTTGTTGGCGCTGCCAGACGGCAGCTAGGTGCGGTAGATGTTGATGGTGTTGGCTTGCAGGATATCCCGCTCGCCCGAAGCCACCAACGCGCCCTTCCTGCGCTCGTGCAGCACCGAGGTGGTGAAGCGAAGTTCAAACATGCGCTTTCCGATGCCTGACTCGCTCAAGATCTCCGGCAGGACCATTTTCACGTCCTGGTTGCTGCCGTTCACGGAGATCAACCCGCGGATCTCGCTGTCCTCGTGTCCCATCAGGAGCTGGACGGAGCGGACACTGGGATCGTTCCAGCGTGCCGGAGTCATCCGCTTTCCCTTGTCATCAAACCATTGCAGGCTGGACTCGTTCGCGCTGCCGGGGAAACTCTCAGGCTGGTGCCGCAGGAACCAGCGGCGCAGCCTCACCAGTTCACGCGTCGTCCTGAACATGGCGTTGGCTTCCTGGGTCCGGCTCCAATCCAGCCAAGCCGTGGGGTTGTCCTGGCAGTAAGCATTGTTATTGCCCTGCTGGGTGCGCCCGATCTCATCACCGGCAGTGATCATGGGAACACCGAAGGACAGGAGCAAGGTGGCCATCAGGTTGCGGATGGACAAGGCGCGGGCGGCCACAATTGCCTCGTTCTCGCTCCTCCCCTCCACACCGTGGTTGTAGCTGCGGTTGTCTCCGTGGCCGTCACGGTTCTGCTCCCCGTTGGCCTCGTTGTGCTTGCGGTCGTAGCTGACCAGGTCCTTGAGGGTGAAGCCGTCATGAGCGGTGATGAAGTTGACGCTGGCCAGCCGGGTCCGACCCGAGGAAGCAAAGAGATTGGCCGAGCCTGCCATGAGCTCAGCCAAAGAAGCAACAGAGCCGCCTTGACCACCGGACTCCATGGCCGCCCGGTCTGAGAGCCAGAAGCTTCGGACGCCGTCGCGGAAATGGTCATTCCAATCCGACCATCCGTGCGGGAACCGCCCCGTCTGCCAGCCACCATAGCCAACATCCCAGGGCTCGGAGATCAGCTTGACCGCGGAGAGTACGGGGTCTTCGGCGATCGCCTGCAGGAACGGGTGCTGGGGATCAAAAGTATTGCTGGCGTCCCGGCAAAGCGTCACCGCGAGGTCGAAGCGGAACCCGTCCACATGGAAGTCATTTACCCAGTACCGCAGGGAATCCAGGGCGAGGTCAACCACCACGGGATCGCTGAAATCCAAGGTGTTGCCGCACCCGGTGGTATCCAGGTAGCGGCCATGGGCATCATGCCGGTAGTAACGTTTCTCTGCCAAACCACGGAAGCTCAGCGGCGGACCGTCGGGCCCCGCTTCGGCGGTGTGGTTGTACACGACGTCGAGGATGACTTCGATTCCCGCGGCATGGAGCAGTTTGATCATGCCCTTGAGCTCATCCTGCACTGCGTGGGGACCGGCGTTGCGGGCCGCCTCCGTGGCGTAATCAGCGTGGGGAGCAAAGAAGGCAGCCGTGTTGTAGCCCCAGTAATTGGTCATGCCCAAGTCCTGGAGGTGCGACTCATCCAAGTGGAAATGAATGGGCAGGAGCTGGACAGCAGTGATGCCAAGTTCAGTGAGGTGCTGGATCATCACAGGATGCGCCATGCCCGCGTACGTTCCGCGGAGGTGCTCCGGGATGTCCGGGTGCAGCATGGTTTGGCCACGGACGTGTGCCTCATAAATCACCGAGGTCCGCATGGGTGTTCGCGGCGGATGATCGTCGCCCCAGTCAAAGCCTGTATCCACGTGGACGCTGGTGAGGAACTCGCCCCGCTGGTCCACCGCGCGGCCATAGGGGTCGAGCAGCAGCGGCTGGCCGCCGTCGTCGTCCAGGTCCACAGCCGGGATGGAGAGGGGAAGACCGCCCTCGCCGGGGGCAGCCCGGAAACCGTAGCGGGTGCCTGGCGGCATGCCGTTGACGAGGCTGAAGTGCACACCGTCCTCAACGTTGGACAGAATATGGGCCTGCCAAGGTTCGCCAGGTGCTTGGAACACCACCTCCACCCGCTCCAGATCCGGCGCGAAGACGGCCACGTTCACCGAATCGTTGGGGGTGGTTTGGGCGTCGAAAACTCCGGGCTGGGGCGCGCTCAGTCCGAGGGGCCTGGGCTGGGACGCGTCCAGGGCAGCTGCTGTGTCAAAAATCGGCATAACCATTGCTTGCAAGTTTAGTTCCACGCAAAGTATGTACCGCGCGGGCGCCCCATGTGACGACGTTCAGCGTCTCGATTTCATTACTTGCCCCAAGATGGCGGGATTTGATCAGCCGCTCACGTGCTGGAACGCTGCATCCGCACGGTGCGCGATTGAGGTGTCAGCCACGGATTGTGTCGCGATCCGCCGCCTCCGGGCTACCCGCTTGGCATACTGGGACGGAGACAACTGGAGGTTTTATCGTGCGAGTGGCACTTGCCCAAGTCATCACCGGCCGGGATCTGGCCGATAACCTGCGACTCCTGGAGGAGAACTCCCGCCGGGCCAAGGACGGCGGCGCCGAGCTGGTGGTTTTCCCAGAGGCGATGATGCGCGCGTTCGGAAATTCGCTGCTGGACATCGCCGAGCCCTTGGACGGGCCGTGGGCCAGCCGGGTGCGATCCCTCGCCGAGGAACTTCAGCTGGTGATCGTGGCAGGCATGTTCACCCCGGGCAGCCCCTCCGATTCCGGATCCCCGCGGGTGCGGAACACGCTTCTGGCCACCGGACCGGGCGTGGAAACGAGCTACGACAAAATCCACCTTTTTGACGCGTTTGGCTTCGCGGAATCAGACACCGTTGAGGCGGGCACAGAACCGGTGACGTTCGACGCCGGTGGCCTCACCTTTGGCTTGGCCACCTGCTACGACATCCGTTTCCCTGCCTTGTTCACGGCCAACGCCCAGCGCGGAGCCGTGGTGAACATCGTTTCCGCGTCATGGGGCTCCGGACCGGGCAAGGCCGATCAGTGGCAACTCCTGGCCCGTGCCCGCGCAGTGGACACCACCACGTTCGTCCTCGCCTGCGGCCAAGGCGATCCCGCAAGCCAAGGAATTGAAACCAAGGGCGCCGCGCCCACGGGCGTGGGGTACTCCGCCGTCGTGTCCCCGTTCGGACAGGTGCTGGAAGCCCTCGAAGGCGAGCCGGGCCTCATTTTCTACGACCTGGACCCAGCCACCGTGGAAGAAGCCCGGGCAAAACTCCCAGTTCTGGCCAACCGCCGCGACTTCTAACCCTCACTCATAGGCCGAGCATCGGGCTGGTCCCGAGGGACGTGATAGAGCGTCCAGCCCAAGCCCTAGGGAAGTGAAAGAGCGTCCAGCCCAAGCCCGAGGGACGTGATAGAGCGTTGGTATTCGTCCGATACGGGGGCACACAAAAGGGCGCCGCAGGGGCCATCCGGAAGCGTGCGTCTAAGCGAGGAACGAGCGAGCACGCGGAGGATGGCGCTTGCGGCGCCTTCTTGAGGACTACTCAGCGCTTGCGGCGCCTTCTTGAGGATTACTTAGCGGCGCGCTGCCTCGACACTTCGTATAGCGAGATGCCAACAGCCATGGATGCGTTGAGCGACTCCATGGCCGAGTCGATCGGGATCGAGACGATTTGGTCGCAGTTTTCGCGCACGAGCCTGCTGAGGCCCTTGCCTTCGGAGCCCACCACGATGCACACGGGCTCGGTTGCAACGGTGAGGTCGGGCAGCGAGACGTCGCCGTCGCCGTCCAGGCCAAGGACGTAGATGCCCATGTTCTTGAACTGCTTGAGTGCATTGTTGAGGTTGGCAGCACGGGCAACCGGGACGCGGACAGCGGCACCGGCGCTTGTCTTCCAGGCGGACGCGGTGACGCCGACGGAGCGACGCTCGGGGACGATGACGCCGTGGCCGCTGAACGCGGATACGGAGCGGATGATCGCACCGAGGTTGCGGGGGTCGGTGATGCCGTCCAGTGCAACGAAGATGGGGGCGTTGGAGATGTGCCCCTTCTTCCACTTGGCGAGGGTTGTCTCGGCGAGGTCGTAAGCGTCCTCGTATTCATACGGCGGGATCTGCAGAACGAGGCCCTGGTGGACGGCGTCCTCGGTCATGCGGTCCAGCTCAGCCTTGCCCGTTTCGAGCAGCGGGATGCCGCGTTCTGCAGCGAGTTTGAGGGATTCCTTGACGCGGTCGTCCATCTCGATACGGATGGCGACGTGCAGTGCCTTGGCGGGGATGCCGGCGCGGAGGGCTTCGACCACCGAGTTACGGCCAGTCACCAGCTCTTCTGTTGCACGGCCCTTGGGACCGGAGCGGGCGCCTGCGCCACCGGGACGAGTGCCCGGTCCGCGCTTGGCAGCCGAGCGCTCAGCCAGCTGCTTGTTCTTGTATGCCTTGTGGTAGGTCCGTTCCTCCGCCTTGGGCGTAGGACCCTTGCCCTCCAGGGCCTTGCGGCCGTGGCCACCGGTTCCGGTGGTGGGGCCCTTCTTCTGCTTGACCGACCGGCGACCATTATTGGCCATGAGATTCCATCCTTGATTTTGTGAGTAAGTCTGGAATCAAGTCTACTGACCCGATGCAATTCGGGTGCCGCGCCGGATTGTCAGTCGCGTTTGAGGCTCCAGGTGGCGCCGTCCGCACCATCTTCGACCACCACACCGGCAGCAGCGAGTGTGTCGCGGATAGCGTCGGAAGCGGCCCAGTCCTTGGCGGCCCTGGCGGCGGCACGGGCTTCGAGTTGAGCTTCGATCAGCACTTCCAAGGCAGCATGCTCGCGTCCTTGGATGGCTTCCGGACGTTTGACCGAGTCCAGGCCGAGCACTTCGGTCATGGAGAGCACGCTGTAGAGGGCGGTTTTTGCGGCTTCCACGTCGCCCGAGGCCAACGCAGTGTTTCCCGCCCGCACGGTCTCGTGCAGCACGCCGAGCGCCTGAGGCACGTTGAGGTCATCATCCATGGCCGCAATGAAAGCAGCAGGCATGTTGGCTTGCGGAGATACGTCCGAGGCGCCCGTGCCCACCTTGGCGGATGCCTTGTGGATGAAACCGTCAATACGCTCGACGGCGGCCGCGGCCTCCTGCAGGGACGTGGGCCGGTAGTCCAGGATGGAACGGTAGTGGGCCTGGCCGAGGTAGTAGCGGACCACACGGGGCGACGCGAGCTCAAGCATTTCAGCCGGACTCACCGTGTTGCCGATGGACTTGGACATCTTTTCGCCCTCGTACGTGACCATGCCGTTGTGCATCCAGAAGTTCGCGAAGTCGTCGCCGGCAGCCTGGGACTGGGCCATCTCGTTCTCGTGGTGCGGGAAGCGAAGGTCCAGTCCTCCACCGTGGATATCGAACCGCGGGCCAAGGTATTTGGTGACCATCGCTGAGCATTCGAGGTGCCATCCGGGACGTCCGGCACCCCAGGGCGACTCCCACTTGGCGGTGACGGGCTCGCCGTCTTTGAAGCCCTTCCACAGCGCGAAGTCGCGGGGATCGCGCTTGCCGCGGGGGTCGGCGTCGGGCGCTCCCTGCATGTCGTCGATATTCTGCCGGGTCAGCGAGCCGTACTTGCTCCAGGAGCGGACGTCGAAGTAGACGTCGCCGGAGTCGTCCAGCGCGGGGTATGCATGGCCGCGATCGATGAGGCGCTGGATGAGTGCATGCATTTCCGGGATGTGGCCCGTGGCTCGGGGTTCATAGGTGGGCCGTTGGACGCCCAGGGATTCGTAGGCGTTCTCGAATTCCTGCTCGTAGCGGTACGCCAGCGCCCACCACTCTTCTGCATGGCGTGCCGAGGGTTCGGCATCCCAGTCCGGCCCGAACGACTGCGCGGACTTGGCAAGGATCTTGTCATCGATGTCAGTGACGTTGCGTACCACCGTGACCCGGAGGCCACGGAACCCGAGCCAGCGCGTCAGCTGGTCGAAAGCGATGGCCGACCTGACGTGGCCCACGTGCGGCATTCCTTGGACGGTGGCCCCGCAGTAGTACACGCTGGCCTTGCCGTCTTCGAGGGGAACGAAGTCACGGACTTCGGCGGAGGCGGTGTCATAGAAGCGCAGGGTCACCGCTCCAGATTAGCCGATGACGCGGCGTGACCTGCCTACTTGCAGTATTCGCCGATCTTGTTGAACTGCACTTTGAGCTTCTCCTGCTGGTCCTGGGTGGCTGCCCCGAGGGACGATGCCGCTGCTTCGTCCATGATGGAGGCCATCTCCTTGATGGGGTTCCCGATCTCCGGCGCCAGTTTGCCGGCGATCTGGTGATAGTGCTCGGCGATCTGTTTGGACTGCTGTTGCTGGTTGCCGTCGGGCTTGAAGGTGTCATCGTTCAGGAACGCGCAACTGGCTGTCACGTCCATGGTTTGCGTCCCTCCGCAACCACTCAGCAGGAGCGAGGCAGCCAAGCCTGCGGACACCACAACGGAACGCACGACGCCGGCACGAGACTTAAGCATGCGGGGCACCTTTCGCGGGGCCGGGCTCTGCGGCCGGCACCTCGTGGGCGGACACGGAATACACGAGGGCCGTGGCAACAGCGGAAATTCCTTCGCCGCGTCCCGTGAAACCCAGTCCGTCGCTGGTGGTTGCCGTGACGCTGACCGGCGCCCCTGCGGCCTCGCTCAAGACCCGCTGGGATTCTTCCCGGCGTGGCCCGAATTTGGGACGGTTAGCCACGAACTGCACTGCCACGTTGCCGATCTCGAATCCGGCAGCACGCACAATGCGGGCCGCTTCACCGAGCAGCTTGACCCCGGAGGCACCCGCGAACTCGGGGCGGTCCGTGCCGAAGTGGGTGCCCAGATCACCAATACCGCAGGCGGAGAAGAGTGCGTCGGCAGCAGCGTGGGCTACGCAATCGCCGTCGGAATGCCCTGAGAGCCCTTGCTCGCCTTCCCAGAAGAGCCCGCCCAGCCACAGCGGCTGCGGATCATCCTCTGGGGCGAAAGCGTGCACATCAATGCCGACGCCGGTCCGGGGCAGGACCAGGTTTGCGGGGAGGTTGCGTGTCATCAGCCTTCCACCCAACGAATCCCCAGCGGGCCTTCCAACAGGCCTTCGGCGATGATCAGGTCCAACGGCGTGGTGATCTTGAGCGACTGGCTGGCCCCGCGAACAGCGTGAACCGGAACGTTCAGGAGCTCCACCAGCATGGCGTCGTCAGTGACGGCCGCGGACTGTTTGTCGTCGAAGAGTCCCGCGGCCTCGTGGGCACGGCGCAAGGTGGCCAACTCGAACCCTTGCGGAGTCTGGACGGCGCGGAGCTGTTCCCGGGGGGCGGTGCCGGTCACGAGTTCGGGGGCTATGCCGGCGTCGTCGCCGCTGGTCTCAATCACCGTCTTGATGGTGTCCACCACCGGCAAGGTGGGGATGACCGCTTTCGCGCCGGAGGCCAAGGCGTCTGCTACGCGCTGGAAAACACGCTCAGGAGTCAGTGCACGGGCGGCATCGTGGACAAGCACGAATTCGGTTCCGTCTTCTAAAACGGCCATGCCGGCGCGGACCGAATCAGCGCGGGAGGATCCGCCGTCGACCACCGAAATTTCAGGGCCGCCATCCACCAGGTCAACGGTGAACTCTGAGATCGACTCCCGCAGGACCGTATCCCCCTTGGGCACCGCGATACAGATCTGGCGCGCAACATCGGAGGCAACCACACCCCGCAGGGCATGCATCAGGATGGTCTCGCCGCCCAGCGGAACCTGGGCTTTGGGCATACCGTAGCCGAGGCGTTCACCGGAACCGGCAGCAACCACGATCACAGCCGTAACGGCGCGCTTGGATGGAATACTCATGCGCCCAAGGTTACTTGGTAAGCACACGAAGATACTTGATGATCAGGTACCTCCGGCAGTTTTAGGGCAAAAAGAAACCCGGCGGCGCCAGCGCACCACCGGGCTCAATTCTTAGGAAGCCAAGACCTCGTCAAGAACGCTTGCAGCCTTCTCTTCATCCGTCTTCTCAGCCAGGGCCAGTTCTGAAATCAGAATCTGCCGCGCCTTGGCCAGCATCCGCTTCTCACCTGCGGAAAGGCCGCGATCGTGATCACGACGCCAAAGATCGCGAACGACCTCTGCCACCTTGATGACATCGCCTGAAGCAAGCTTCTCCAGGTTCGCCTTGTAACGACGTGACCAGTTGGTAGGCTCTTCAGTGAACTCGGCGCGGAGAACGTCAAATACGTGCTCCAAGCCTTCTTTGCCCACTACGTCCCGGACCCCAACAAGGTCAACGTTCTCTGCTGGAACTTCAATGGTCAGATCACCCTGAGCCACCTTGAGCTTGAGATACATCTTCTCTTCGCCCTTGATGGTGCGCATCTTGATTTCCTCAATTTTTGCTGCACCGTGGTGAGGGTAAACTACTGTCTCGCCGACCTCAAAAACCATGTGGACTTTCCCCTTTCCCGCAGATTAGTCTATCACGATTAAGGCATACGACTGGCACTCGGCAGGCTCTTCTACCGCGCCAATAAAGGGAATAAGGCCTTAAACGACTTCCTCCAAGGTCTTGACGTATTCCGGCAAAGATGCATCGCGGAGGCAATGTGCGAGCAAGATCTCCTTTTCCGATGGCGCCACATAGGCTTCCCGAATCCTTATTTCGGCCGGTTTGCCGATAGGCTATGGCTGAAAAGTGTTCCAATGACTCTTGAGGAGTAGGTGTCGTGCGCAATACTGCGATGAACCCTGTCCAGCGCGGCAAGCTGGCAATTGCGGCGGCTGCAATCGGCGTCGGTCTTCTGTCCGTCACCGGCTGCGGATTCGTCAACGCCCAGCAGACCACCCACCAGTACTCGGCATCGGACGGGATCAAAGCAGATCTCGGTTCGCTGCAGTTGCGCAACATCCTGATTGTTGCTTCGGGCGAAAACCAGCCCGGCCGCGTGATCGGCGCTGTCTTCAACACGTCCAGCACTGACGCCACCCTCACCGTGAGCGGTGCCAACGGCGCCCAGACCGAGATCCCGGTCAAGGCCAGCGGTGAGACGTACCTGAACGACACCACAGATGCCGCCATCCTCAGCACGGCCGGCGTTATCCCCGGTGGACTGGTCCCGGTCACCATCCGCAGCGGTTCCGACTCCGCGACCATCAACGTCCCGGTGGTTGACGGCACGCTCCCTGAGTACGCCAAGTACCTGCCCACTACGCCGAGCCCCACGGCAACGCCGACGTCGACCTCCACTGCGACGTCCTCCGAGGCTCCGGCCGCCGGTCACTAGCAGGCAGCAAGCCACTAGCAGGCAGCAAGCCATAAGCGATACACATAAGGAAGGGTCCCGCCGCGGCGGGACCCTTCCTTATGTATATGTGGCTGCTGTGCTTACGGCTCGAATTTGTAACCGAGGCCGCGAACTGTCACCAAGTACCGAGGTGCGGAAGGATCCGGTTCGATCTTGCTGCGAAGCCGCTTCACATGGACATCGAGTGTCTTGGTGTCCCCCACGTAATCCGAACCCCACACACGGTCGATCAACTGGCCACGCGTCAAAACCCGGCCCGAGTTGCGGAGGAGCATTTCCAGCAGTTCGAACTCCTTGAGCGGCAGCGACACCTGCTCACCGTTGACGCTCACTACGTGGCGTTCGATGTCCATGCGAACAGGTCCGGCCTGCACGGTGGAGGTGATGAGTTCCTCCGGCTCACCCTGCCGACGCAGCACCGCGCGGACGCGGGCCACGAGTTCGCGGGAGGAATACGGCTTGGTGACGTAGTCATCGGCGCCGAGCTCCAGGCCAACAACCTTGTCGATCTCAGAGTCTTTGGCCGTCAACATGATGACCGGGACGCTGGAGCGCTGGCGCAGTTGACGGCAGACTTCGGTCCCCGGTGTCCCCGGCAACTGCAGGTCCAAAAGGACGAGGTCAGCACCGTTCCGATCGAATTCCACCAAGGCGTCGCTGCCGTTATCCACTACCTCGACGTCAAAACCCTCTTTGCCCAGAAGATAGGACAGGGGGTCGCTGAAGGACTCCTCGTCCTCCACTATCAAAATCCGGCTCAAGCGCTGGCTCCTTGCTCTTGGGCGCCGTTGGCGCCCCTTTGATGATTCACGCGATGGGGTTGTTGACTCACGGGACGGGACTCGACGACGGCGGTCGCCTGAAGTTCGGAAGACGCAGCTGCAGCGGAAGGCGGCAGGCCGGCGTCGTCGTCCTGGCCTTCCATCTCCGGCAGGCGGACTGTGAACGTTGACCCTTGGCCGGGCTGGGACCACACCGTCACCTCGCCGCCGTGGTTGGACACCACGTGCTTGACGATGCTGAGGCCGAGGCCTGTGCCGCCGGTATGCCGGGATCGTGCGGCGTCCACGCGGTAGAAACGTTCGAACACCCGCTCCTGGTCCTCCGGCGTGAGGCCTTCGCCTTGGTCTGTGACGGAGATGGCAACGACGCCCTCCCGCGTCCGGACGCCGACACCTACCCGCGTGTTTTCCGGCGAGTAGCGGATGGCGTTGTCGATCAGGTTACGGAGGGCTGTCACCAGGAGGTCGTGGTCTCCAAACACCAGCGACTCCGAGTGGCCGCCCACCACAATCTGGATGTTCTTACTCTCAGCCGGCAACTGCGAGCGATCCACCGCTTCAGTGATGACGGTGTTGATGTCCACCGGGAGACCCCGCTGGGCCACGTTGGCGCCCTGCAACCGGGAAAGTTCAATGATGTCCTGGACCAGGGCTGCCAATCGCCCGGATTCCTTGTGCATTCGCTTGGCGAAGCGGCGGACTGCTTCTTCGTCATCGGGCGAGGCTTCGAGGGCCTCGGCCAGCAGGGAGATGGCACCCACCGGGGTCTTGAGCTCGTGGGAGACGTTGGCCACGAAGTCGTTCCGGATCTCCTCGGTGCGGGTGATCTCAGTGCGGTCGTCGGCCAGGAGCACGATGTATTCCCACCCGAGCATGGCTGCCCTGACCTGAACCACAATGGTGCCTTTGCCCAACGGGCCACGCGGGAGTTCGTATTGCTCCTCCAGGATCACACCGTCGCGGCGGACCTTCGCTGTCATGTCCAGGAGCTGTTTGTGCACCACAGTGTGCCCACGCACCAGGCCGTACGCATACGCGGCAGGACTTGCACGCACGACGCCGTCGATCGCGTCCACCACCACGAAGGCACGCCCGACAACGGACAGCACCTCTGCGGCCCCCTCAGGAAGCAAGGGTTCGCTCACGTCCAGGTCCACGATGCTGCGCTGCCGCTCGCTGATTCTGAAAGCGAGCATGCCAAAGACGCCCAACGACAAGCCTACGAGGCCAGCGACGACACCTATGAGCAATGGATCCACGTGTCCAGCTTATGCTGTGGAAACACGGCCAAGCAGTGATCCGGCCCCAAACGCGGACGGTTCAACTAACGTTCATCTAAAGGTGCCGAACCGTTCACTGGCCCCTGACACAGTTACTGGTTGGACTGTCAATGGTTTTGAGATCCGACGCCCGGCAGGGGAACAGGATTTCCAAGGAAAGGACGCCTTAGTGCGCAAGGTTTTTCAGGAGGAACTCACCCAGGTAGGTGACGACCTCATCGAGATCTCCAAGCTGGTTCACGAAGCTATCACGAAGGCTACTACTTCCTTCGAAGGCGCCGACGTGGATCTTGCCCAGGACGTCATCGCGGCAGACGCCCGAATCGACTTCCTGCAGAACAGCCTCGACGAGCGGGCCATCGACATCCTTGCCCTGCAGGGCCCTGTGGCGAGCGATCTCCGCATGATTGTGGGTTCGCTGCGCATGAGTGCTTCGCTGGAACGCATGGGCGACCTCGCCCGCCACGTTGCCCAGCTGGCGCGCCTGCGCTACCCGGCCACCGTTATCCCCGCATCGCTGACCCAGACCTTCAAGGCCATGGCCCAGCACGATATCGAGATCACCGCCAAGGTCATTGAACTCCTTGAGACCCGCGACCTTGAGGTTGCCCGCGACATCCTCAAGATCAACATCGCCGTGGACGATCTCCACCTCAGTGTCTTCAAGGCGATCGCCTCCCCGGAGTGGAGCGAAAGCCCCTCCACCACCGTGGACGTCGCCCTGGCCAGCCGCTACTTCGAGCGCTTCGCTGACCACGGCGTCTCGGTGGCCCGCAAGGTCACCTACCTGGTGACGGGCGAATGGCAGCCCGAAGGCTTCTAGCCCTTCAGCCTTAACGACGGCGGCCGGTCACCCTTCTTGGAAGGGTGACCGGCCGCCGTCGTCGTTAACTAAGGCTTCACTTTTTGCCCTGGTTAGCCACCGCGAGGATGGCCTGGGCTGCGGCGTCGGGATCCAGGTAGGTTCCGCCGGCGTTGATCGGCTGGAAGTCCTCGTCCAGTTCGTACACCAGCGGGATGCCCGTGGGGATGTTGAGGCCGGCAATGGCGTCGTCGCTGATGCCGTCCAGGTGCTTCACGAGCGCGCGCAGTGAGTTGCCGTGGGCCGTGACCAGCACGGTCTTGCCGGCCTTGAGGTCTTCCTTGATGTCCGATTCCCAGTAAGGGAGCAGGCGGACCAGGACGTCCTTGAGGCACTCGGTGCGCGGCAGGGCGTCGCCAAGATCCTTGTAACGGACATCGTGGGCCTGGGAGAACTCGCTGTCGTCGGACAGGGCCGGCGGCGGGGTGTCGTAGCTGCGGCGCCATTCCATGAACTGCTCTTCGCCGAACTCGGCCAGGGTCTGGGCCTTGTCCTTGCCCTGCAACGCGCCGTAGTGGCGTTCGTTGAGGCGCCAATCGCGCTTGACCGGGATCCAGCCGCGATCGGCCTTGTCCAGGGCCATGTTGGCGGTGTTGATGGCACGCTTCAGGAGCGAGGTGTAAAGGACGTCCGGGAGAATGTCATTCTCAACCAGGAGCTCTCCACCGCGCACTGCTTCTTTGCGGCCTTGATCGTTCAGGTCAACGTCCACCCAACCGGTGAACAGGTTCTTGGCGTTCCATTCGCTGTGGCCATGGCGCAGCAGAATCAGCTTGTAAGTCATGGTTTTCATCCTAGCTGAGCAGCTGCGTGCCCTGCCCGGCGTTACGTCCGGCAACGGACTCAGCGGTGCGGTGCAGGCAGGGATAAAGTGGGGGCCGTGGTGCAAAAAGCGGAACGGGTGGGCTCTCCCCGGAGTCGGGGCGGGAAGCCCGTTGGCAACATCACCCGCGGCACCACCAATCCCAACCGGATGCGCCGCCTGGACAGGTGGCTTGCGGGGCCGCAGGCTTGGCGGCTTCGCGCCGCCGTCGACCCCCTTGTGGTGGACCTGGGCTACGGCGCCTCGCCAACCACCGCCGTCGAGCTCTTCGAACGGTTGCAGGCCGTACGGCCGGATGTCCGGGTCTGCGGGATCGAGATTGAACCGGAGCGCGTACGGACCGCCAAAGCCCTCGAACGGCCCGGGCTCAGCTTTCACGTGGGCGGTTTTGAAGTACCCGTCCCCGGTAACCCGGTGTTGGTCCGCGCCTTCAACGTGCTGCGCCAATATGAGGAAGCGGACGTCGCCGGGATCTGGCGGCTGGTGCAGTCACGGTTGGCGCCCGGCGGGCTTTTCATTGATGGCACATGCGACGAAATCGGCCGACGTGTCACGTGGGTGGCTTTGGATGCAGAGCGCCCTTTGAGCCTCAGTTTTTCCGTGCGGTTCGGCAGTTTCGAGTTGCCATCCGAGGTGGCGGAGCGGCTGCCCAAAGCCCTGATCCACCGGAACGTTCCGGGTGAACCCATCCACGCATTCCTGCAGGCCATGGATAAGGCGTGGCTGGAGGCTGCGCCGCTGGCCTCATTCGGAAACCGGCAACGCTGGACGGGCATGTGCCGTTCGCTACGCGACGCCGGGTGGCCGCTTCAGGATGGTCCGGCGAGGTGGCGGTTGGGTGAAGTGACGGTGGCGTGGGAAGCGGTGGCGCCTCAGTGACTCTTGACGGCGGTTCTTACCAGGGACCGTAAGGACCCACATTGCGGTTGCCGCCGCTGCCGGCCTCGCGCAGGGCGGGACGGACATCGGCAAGGTAGACGCACGCTGCGGTGACAGCGGCGATGCCGAACAATCCCAGGCTGCTGCCGCCCGTCAATACGGTCAGGGCGCCGATCGCAAGCGCCACGCCGGTCAGTGCCAGCCAGAACGTCTTGGTGCGCTTTGAGGCTGCCACGAAGAGCGTTGACTTATGGCGCAAACAATCTGCGAAGGCCCACAGTTCCAAGGCAAGGGCTACCAAGCCAAGGATGTAGTACACCCCGAAGGTAACGCTGTCGATCAAGATTTTTCCGTCCACGCCCTTTAGCCTAGCTGTCCAGAGACTTCAGCGCTTGCTCGAGGTCGGACCAGAGGTCTTCCACGTTCTCGATTCCCACGCTCATCCGGACCAGATTCTCCGGCACGCTGAGCGGCTCCGCCGTGTGCCGGCGTCGGCGTTCAATGAGTGACTCCACCCCGCCCAAAGACGTGGCAGGTAGCCAAAGCTCCAACGCGCGCACCAGTTCGTCCGCGGCGTCGGCGCCGCTGCGATGTTCGTCTCCAGCGATCTGGATGCAGAGGATGGATCCGAAGCCCTTCATCTGTTCCGTGGCGCGCCCGTGCCCGGGATCGCTGGGAAGGCCCGGATAGCGGATGGCTTCGACGCGGGGGTGCGTGCTGAGGCGTTCGGCGAGGGTTGCCGCGGAGGCCTGCGAGCGCTCAATCCTCAGCGCCAAGGTGCGGAGGCCGCGCAATGCCAGCCAGGCCTCGAAGGGTCCGGCGATCCCGCCGTGGATGATGCGGTGATGCAGCAGTGTGGCGCGCAGTTCCGGGTTGGAGGTGACCAAGGCGCCAAGGACGACGTCCGAATGTCCGGCCAGATACTTGGTCACCGAGTGAAGAACGACGTCGGACCCCAGGCTGAGCGGCTGCTGCACCAAAGGCGTGGAGAACGTATTGTCCGTGACCACGATTGCGCCGACTGCGTGAGCGGCGTCAGTCAGTGCGCGGATGTCGGCGATGCCGAGCATCGGGTTGGTGGGGCTTTCGAGCCAGAGCAGATCTGCCTTCTTACCCTGCTCGGGGTTGATGAGTGCTTTGACCGCGTCCGTGTCCGTGATGTCCACGGTACGAAGTTCCAGGAAGCCCTTCTCTGCCAGTTCAGTGGCCATGACCAGGGAACCCGCGTAACTGTGCGAGGGCATCACCACCACACCACCTGCGGGAACCAGGGACAACGCTGAGCTGACTGCCGCCAGGCCGGAGGCGTAGAGCAGTCCGGGCAGTGTGGCGCCTTCCAGCTTGGCCAGCGCATCCTCGAAGGGATCCCACGTGGGGTTCGCATAGCGCCCGTAGCCGCGATCTCCGTCGCCCAATGAACCTGTTCCGAAGTATGTGGAGGACAGGACGATGGGCGGGTTGACGGGCTCGTCGTGGGCGCGGTCGGGGCGACCGGCCGCAACTACAACGGTTTCCGGAGACAAATCGGCGGCATGCTGGTCGGAAAGGCTCATGGTTTCAGCGTAGCCGCGGGCAATGCTGTGGATAAAAGCCGTCTCGAATGCCGGTGATCGGTAGGCTGGTCCAGTGAGTATTAAGAGCCCAGGCCTTTTCATCGCCTTCGAAGGCGGGGACGGAGCGGGCAAGTCCACCCAGGCCGCCCGGCTCTCTGCCGCCCTTGAGTCGCGGGGGCTCCCTGTGCTGCGCACCCGCGAACCCGGCGGCACCCCCATCGGTGAGAAATTGCGTTCACTGGTCCTGGACCACGGGCACGGCACCATCGATCCCCGCACGGAGGCCCTCATGTTCGCGGCCGCCCGTGCCGCCCATGCCAGCCAAGTGATCCGGCCTGCGCTGGCCGAAGGGACAGTAGTCATCACGGACCGCTACATCGATTCCTCCGTCGCCTATCAAGGTGCCGGGCGCGGCCTCGGCGCCGAAGGGGTGTTGTCCCTCAACGAATGGGCCACCGAAGGCCTGCATCCAGACCTGACGGTACTGCTCGACGTCGACCCCTCCGATGGCCGGCAGCGCCGGACCGCCGGGGATGCCACCGAGGACCGGCTGGAGTCCGAGCCTGACGATTTCCATTCGGCCATCCGGCACGCTTTCCTGGACCTCGCAGCAGCTGCACCCTCCAGCTATCTGGTGCTGCCCGCCAATGCCGATATTGAAACTTTGGCGTCCCGGATCCTGGAGCGGGTGGAGTCGCTGCTCGTTTCCGAGGACGCGCCTATGACCGCTGCGCCGCTGAACGACGCAACTGTTTCGGGCGACCGCCCGTGAGCGTCTGGGACGACCTCCAAGGCCAGGCACCAGTGGTTGCCCAGCTCAAGCAGGCAGCGCAGGGGGACACCGGGCTTACCCATGCGTGGCTCTTCACCGGGCCACCGGGATCGGGCCGTTCAAACGCAGCCAAGGCCTTTGCCGCCGCATTGAACTGCGAGCAGGACGATGTGACCAAGCGCGGCTGCGGGCAGTGCCCGGCATGCCACACGATCCTCGGTGAGACCCACTCGGATGTGACGTTCGTGCGCACCGAAAAGGTCACCATCACCATTGACGAGGCCCGTGAACTCGTCTCCAAAGCCGGCGACCGGCCAGCTACGGGACGGTGGCGGATCATTGTGGTGGAGGATGCGGACCGCATGGCCGAGCGCACCACCAACGTCCTGCTAAAGGCGATTGAGGAACCCACACCCCGGACCATCTGGATGCTGTGTGCCCC
Source organism: Arthrobacter sp. MYb23 (assembly GCF_002979775.1). GTDB lineage: Bacteria > Actinomycetota > Actinomycetes > Actinomycetales > Micrococcaceae > Arthrobacter. The sequence continues at coordinate 117,383 of NZ_PCPR01000009.1, read as the reverse complement.
CTCCCCTGCCGATGTCCTGGTCACCATCCGTTCGAGATGCCGTCCGGTGAGCCTGCGGTTGCCGCCAGCCTCTGACGTCGCTGATCTGTTGGTGAGGCGCGACGGCGTCGAACGCCAACTCGCAGACCGTGCGGCACGCGCGGCGCAAAGCCATATCGGGATCGCACGCCGGTTGGCCCGCGATGCCGATGCGCGGCAGCGCAGGCTGGATACGGTTCGAATACCGCTTGGGCTGCGAGGCGTTACCGCTGCCGTGATGATGGCCGAAAAATTGGTCAAAATTGCTACCGAGGAAGCCAACAGCTCCAACGACGAACGCGACGCCGCGGAGAAGATCGCACTGCTCGCGAGCCTGGGCGCTCCCGAATCCGGGACGCTCCCACCCTCCATGCGCAGCCAGGTCAGGCAGCTTGAGGACGACCAGAAACGGCGTGCCAAGCGCTCCATCACTGACTCGTTGGACCGGACACTGACAGATCTGCTGTCCTTCTACCGGGACGTCCTGATCATCCAGTTGGGGAACGCTGTGGAACTGGTCAACGTTGAACTCAAGAGCGAACTGGAAGATTACGCAGGCCATTCAACGGCGGAGACCACCCTGGCCCGAATGGACGCCATCAACAAAGCCCGTGTCCGAATCACCACCACCAACGTGGCGCCGCTGTTGGCGGTCGAGTCCATGGCCACGAGCCTCATCCAGCAATAGGAGAATGCATGAAGTCCGCACCCCGCCGGTCCGCCGGTACCCCTTCAAGGGACCGGTCTGCCCAGCTCGAAGCGGGTGGTGGTTTGGCGGGCGGGGGTGCTGCGGGGCGTAGCTCCCGCCGCGGTTTTGCGGCAATGTGCGTTGCGCTTGCGTCCATGCTGGTACTGAGCGCGTGCACCGTTCCGTTCTTGCCGCCTCCAACGGCCCAGCCGTCCACCAGCACGGTTGATCCGTCCATCGCCGCCTCAGCTCCTGAGGGCTTGGAGAAGTACTACTCGCAGTCGGTGGAGTGGAGCTCGTGCGAGGATGGCTTCCACTGTGGCAAGGTCCAGGTGCCTAAGGACTACGCCAATCCGGCCTCGGGGGACATCACGCTTTCTGTCATTAAGCTGCCCAGCACCGGCAACAAACAGGGCTCAATCCTGGTAAATCCCGGCGGGCCCGGCGGCTCAGGCGTGGATTTCGTCAAGGACGCAGGCAACACCCACTTCACCGAGAAGTTGCGTGCCAACTTCGATGTGGTCGGTTTTGATCCCAGGGGTGTGGGTCGCTCCGCTCCGGTGACATGCATGACCGATGCCGAGCGTGATGCAGCCCGCGAAAAGGTGTTCCGCAAGAACACTGACGAAGGACTGGCCGCCGCGCTTGCCTTCAACAAGTCATTCGCGGAACAGTGCGCCCAGCAGACCGGCGATGTCCTGGAACACATAGATACCGTGAGCGCTGCCAAGGACCTGGATGTACTGCGTGCGGTGTCAAACGATGCCAAGCTCAACTACCTCGGTTTCTCCTACGGCACCTTCCTGGGCTCCACCTACGCTTCACTCTTCCCGGACAACGTGGGCCGCGTGGTCCTTGACGGTGCCGTGGACCCGGCGATCACCAACGAGGAGCTGACGGCCGGCCAGGCGCGTGCCTTCGAAAAAGCCCTGAGCACCTACGTGGCCAGTTGCCAGCGACAGCAACAATGCCCCCTGAGCGGGTCCGTTGACAACGGTGTCCAGGAAATCCGGGACCTCATCACGGCTGTGGACCAGAACCCGCAGACGGCCAAAGACGGCCGGCTGGTGACCGCCAACGACTTCGTCAACGGTCTCATCCTGCCCCTTTACAACGACCAAAGCTGGCCGGCCCTGACCCAAGCACTGGACAGCGCCTTTGCCGGTGACGTGTCCCAGATGATGCGGCTGGCGGATCTTGGCGCAGACCGCGAACCCAACGGCACGTACAGTTCCAACTCCGCCTTCGCGTTCCAAGCCATCAACTGCCTGGACTACCCGATGGTGACAGACACCGCCGCCATGCGGGCCGAGGAAGTCCGCCTCATGCAGGAATCCCCCACGTTCGGCGCTTTCTTTGCCTACGGCGGCGTCAGCTGCAAGGACTGGCCCTACCCCAGCACCCGCACCCCGGCGCCCGTGGCGTACACCGGATCTGCACCCATCGTGGTGGTAGGCACCACCGGCGACCCCGCAACTCCGCTCGAGTGGTCCCAGTCGCTGCGCAAGCAGCTGGAGAATGCCTCCCTCGTCACGTGGGAAGGTGAGGGTCACACAGCCTACGGCCGCGCGAACTCCTGCGTCAGCACCGCCGTCGATGACTACTTTGTTGATGGCAAACTGCCCCAGGACGGCATCAAGTGCTAGAGGTGCCTGGCTTCGCGCTTCTCCACCAGGAGCGGGAGCTGCTTGATGGAATCCACGACGGCGGTGGCTCCGGCCGCGCGTAGCGTCGCCTCGGAATGGGAACCGGTGAGGACACCCGTCACGAGGGATGCTCCCGAACGAACGCCCGAGAGCATGTCCGAGCTGGTGTCGCCCACCACGGCCACCTCCCGTACGTCGTCGAGGTCAAGGGCGAGCACCGCCGTCAGGATCATGTCCGGGTAAGGCCGTCCACGTCCAGCATCGGACGGGCACAGGCTTAGGTCCGCCAGCCCCATCCACCCGAGCGATTCCAGCACCATGTTCTGGGTATGCCGGCCGAATCCCGTGGCCAGGCAAACCTGCATGCCGGACTCACGCATCCATTCAATGGCATCTTCCGCGCCGGCAATGGCGCGGACACCGCCGTCTTCAATGAGCTCGTCATAGGTGTTCTCGAAGACCTTATTGGCACTTTCGGCAACAGCGGGGTCCTCGAAAAGGTGGCTGAAAACAGTCATTTTCGAGAAACCCATGGTGTCCCTGGCATAGCCGAGCATGCTCTCGAAGCGAGTGCTTCCCGGGTCAATCCCGTGGTCAACAAGCGCCCGGGACATGGCCCGCTCAGTCCGGCCGTCGTCCGTAATGGTGGTGCCCACCATATCCACCACAGCGAGCCTCAGCCGGTTCGGTGCGTGGCTGGCGTCCTTGGGCAATGCATCCTTCGTCATGGGGCGGCTCCTTCAGCGTCTGGCGTGGCCTCATGTCACCGCCACAGTTGATTCCCCAGCTTCCGGCTACCGGGAAACCTCCGCCTGAACCCGGCCCGACGCGAGGGTGAACATCCCCGCAACGGCCGCCGTCGCCCTCGTTTTGACCCGGGTGCGGTGCCTCTATTACAGTTATGTCTTGCGTGATCGCCCGGGAAACCGGTGATGAACGCGGTGCTTCCTTAGCTCAGTCGGTAGAGCGTTTCACTCGTAATGAAAAGGTCATCAGTTCGATTCTGATAGGAAGCTCAGAGAAAAAGCCCCGCTGGCTCGTTGAACCGGCGGGGCTTTTCGTTTGCCGAAGTCCAAGCCAGAGCCGTCCGCGCATGCCTGATGATGGAAATATCGAACATTCGCCCAAGTCATTGAAATGTTCAAGATATAGGACATTTGCAGTGTTGAGTCGTATGATCGATATATGGAACATTCCGATGAGCTGACACCGTTCTACCGGGCTGTTGATGCCGCCTCCCTAGGGCGGTCCATCGCCGAGGCGCGCAAGGAGGCCGCACTCACCCAGCACGATCTCGCGGTGAAACTGGGCGTCACCCGCGGAACCATCGTGCGCCTTGAAGCCGGCGAAGCAGTCTCCATGGTCGTGGCTATGCAAGCCATCAGGGCCGTGGGCCGCGACGTGGCCCTGGTGCCGCGCTTTTCGAAGCTGCAGGTGCGGCCATGAGCCCGCGCAAGACCCTTGATGTGTACCTGCGCGGGGACCGAATCGGTGAGCTGCGCGGCAACGGCCTCAAGCTGTCCTTCCAGTACGCCCCGCAGGTGCTAGCCGCATACGGTGCCGGGTCCATCCTGCTGTCACTGTCCTTGCCGCTGACCAGAAAGCGCTTGGACGGGGTGGAAGTCTACAACTTCTTTGACGGTCTCTTGCCCGAAGGCCAGGTCCGTTCCAACCTGGCCAAAGAACACGGTGTCACCGTCCCGGACGCTTTTGGGCTGCTCCGCGTCCTGGGCGCCGACTGCGCCGGGGCCGTCCAGGTCCTGCCGCCCGGGGAAGCCCCCACACGGGAAGGCGCTGCAGAGCCCATGACCGATGAAGAGGTCATCAGCGTGGTCGAATCCCTGCCTACGTGGGACCTGCCGGTTAACTTCCTGGTCACTGCGTCCCTGGGCGGCGTCCAATCCAAGGTGCTGCTGTCCCAACATGGCGACGGCTGGGCCTGGCCAGGCCGTGGTTCGGTGTCGACCCACATCATCAAGCCCGAACCACTCGAGTCCACCATCCCGGAGCTGCTCCCCGCCGAGGACTGGGCTTTGCGGACAGCAGCCGCGGCAGGGCTTCCCGCGGCCAAAGCCCATCTGGAAAGCTTCGGATCCCGTCGGGCCATCATCGTGGAGCGCTTCGACCGCACAGGCGAGGGCAGCCGGCTGCACCAGGAAGACTTCACCCAGGCCTTGGCCCTGGCCAGTGAAGCGAAGTACGAAGGCACCACCGCACCGCCCTCGCGCCTGACCCGGCTGGTCAACGCCGCGGTGCCGCACACCCGCGACGAGGCCGCGTTTCGCCGTGACCTGTTGCGCGCCGTGACGTTCAACCTGCTGATCGGCAACGGCGATGCACACTCCAAGAACTATTCCCTCACTCTGCGCGACGGTGGAGAAGTGCTGCTGGCTCCGCTCTATGACGTTGCGCCCACCCTGCTGCTGTACCAGCCGAGTGGCCTTGCCGGGCACGCCGTCAGCGGCCAAATCCGGCTGGGCTACATCACCTTGGAACATCTGGTCGCCGAAGGGGCAGCCTGGGGCATGGACGACGACGATGCCCGGCAGACAGCGGCCTCAACACTGGAGAGGGTGGCGGCAGCGGCGTCGGAAACAACGCCACCCGAGTCCCTCGGCTTCCTGCCCGAGCTCATCGCGGTCCGCGCCCAGGACCTGCTGAACGGCGGAACAGCTAGGCGGGTCCTGGCCCCGAAACACCAGTAGACGTCCCGCTCCTCTTGAGTGGCCACGCGCTCCACCCATCCGGAACGGTTCGGAGCCGCTCCTCAGCAGCGGCGAGTTGAGCGGTTGTGGCTCCCCTAGGACCAGAGCCGCTTTCGTTGCCGGATCCGTCTGCAGCGAAGAGTGCGTACTCCGCCCACTTCTTCCGGCCCACGGGGTAGCGTTCGCCGTAGCCGCCCGCTGCAACACCAAGGACCAACGTCTCCAAGCGGGACGCTTCGCTCTCAGCAGTCTCGTCACAAGCGTCGCAACCGCAGATAGGGAACGGAAAGTCGTGCAGGGCACCGGCGTGGACCACCACCCCCGGGGAACCTGTCACCACGAACGTCAGCGGAGCGGCGAGTGGGTCCCGAGGTGTAAGACGCGCGACGTCGATCACCTCGTCAGTGTTCATGGACACGTCCGCCGCGTGGGCCGGATCCCTGCTGACATCGACGTCGTACTCGCTCTCCAGATACTCGATCAAAGCCCGGGCCACCTTATGGAGCCCTTCGAACCGTTCCCCGTGAGTTTCCACGCTGTAGGAGTCCTCGGGTGGGCTATCGGCGCCCCATCGGTTCCCATATCCGATCGCTACGCCGTCAGCGTTGCGATACTCACGTGATGGCAGCTCCGGCCGTACAAAAGGTTCCCGGGCTTGCCCGGTGGGGACCGGCCGCAGCTCGGGGAGCGTCGGACCGTCAGGCTCGTCGCCCGCCCACTCCTCAAGGTGCGTGAGGAGGCCGGCCACCATCCCGTCGTCGGCCTCCCCCAGACCCTCAATCAAGCGGTCCACCGTGATCATCATGCTGCGGGCACCTACTTCTCGGGATCCGTCCGCCATCACTCTCCAGTGCGCTTCCGGGCGCATGGCCGCAATGACGTTTCCGACGAAGACGGTGGCGGCCTCACTCAGCCCGGGCTCAGCCGAGATCTCGCCGATGTTGGTGCGCAAGAACGCCAACAACGCGCTCACGTCCGACGCGAGCTGCTTGGCAGGAACTCCGCTACTTTCGCAAAACACCACGAAGGGCGCGTACCCGGCAAGGTGCTTGACCGGGGGCTCTTCCTCCGCCGCTGGCCTGTATTGGGCCGTCCGTCGAGACAGCACAGCTTTGTTCGAAAGCAGTGCAGGCAATCCTGATGCAAGCCCGCCAAAAAGATCTTCAATTTCCCCCATGGGCCCCATACTAGGGCGGGCCCGGACGTTTGGCACCCCGGACTGCTTGGGGCTCTGGACTGTTTGGGCCCTGCACTTTTGGGCCCCTGGGCCTGGGGATCAAGGGCGTCAGTGGCCCAGCCGGGACATCAGCGCGGCGACGGCGGCCGAGACTCCCCCAGCCAGCGAACCTTCCAGCTCGGGTGCGAAGTACGGGGAATGGTTGACGGGGACGGGACCAGGTCCTTCATGTCCGGCAGCGGGTGTGCCGCCAAACATCCAGAACACGGACGGCACTCCGATTGCGGTGCCCAGGTGCCCGAAGTCCTCGCTGCCCATCATGGGAGGAGTGATCTCCACAGCCTCGGGGCCAAGCGCAATCCGCAGGGCTTCGATGACGGGAGGAGCGGCGTCGGGATCGTTGAAGCATTGCGGGAAGCGGTACATCTCCTCGATATCCGGCCGCGGTGCCCCGGACGCGGCGGCCTCTGCCTCGATGATTCGGTGAACGGCGGCGAGAACCTGGCCGCGGACGTCCTCGTCGAAGGTTCGGATGTTGAGGGTGAACTCGGCCGAGGCTGGGATGATGTTCTCTTTGAGGCCCGCGTGGAATGTACCGACGGTGACGACGGCGGACTTCCGCGGATCCAGTTCGCGGGACACGATGCCCTGCAGCCGGGTGACCATGTGCGCGGCCATCACGATGGGATCAATGGAATCCTGCGGCTGCGAGCCATGGGACTGCTGTCCGTGAACCGTGACCCTGAGCGAATCCGCCATCGCGGCCACCGGCCCGGTGGAAATCGCAACAGTGCCCACCGGACGGGGCATGACATGCTGCCCGAAGACCACCTCCGGCTGCGGCGCCTTGTCCCACAGTCCGTCGTCGAGCATGGCCAGCGCACCGGCGGCAGTCTCTTCTCCGGGCTGGAAGATCAGCACCAGGGTCCCGGACCAGGCGTCCAGGCTGCCGGCCAGCACCTCGGCGGCACCCAGCAGGCTGGCCACGTGGGTGTCGTGCCCGCAGCCGTGCATCACCGGGACCGTGGTGCCATCAGGCAGAGTGCCCGTGTCCGTGCTGGCGTAGTCCAGCCCGGTGGCTTCTTCAATGGGCAGGCCATCGGAATCGGCACGGAAGGCCACCACGGGACCATCACCGTTTCGCAGGATTCCCACCACCCCGGTGCCACCGCAGCGGAAATGCTCAATGCCCAGGCCGTCCAGTTGGTCCTCGATCAGCGTGGCCGTTGCGAACTCCTGCATGGACAGTTCCGGATGCGAGTGAAGGTGCCGGTACAACGCGTGGAGCCGGGCGGTCTGGTGGGTATCGAGCTGAAGGGCTGTGGCTGTTGACGTCATGGGTCCTGTCTTTCCTGGTGGTGGCGGGGCTTTGGCTTGTGGTGTGGGCGTTGCTACTCGATGTGGATGGGCTTCGCCTCGGCAATGGTGGTCTTTCCGCGGAAGAACCACGCCAGCAGGATGGTGCCCAGAACGGCAATGGCGGTGGACACCATGGCGAGCGAGGGCACCAGCGGCAGCACCACGAAGACGACGACGGCCGAGACCAGCAGTGCGAATACGGTGGTGCGGGGCTGCTTCATGGACACGATGGCCTGCACCAGTACGGCTCCCAGGACGGTGGGCAGCACGTAGAGCCGGGTGACGAGCAGCACCGACGGCGGGATAACGCTGATGAGCCAGCTGCCCAGGAGACCGACGAAGATCGCCAAGGAGACCAGGTGGACTACCGCTGCACCGCAGATGGCAACGACGGCGGCGAGTTCCGCCCGCTTGCTGCCCGGCTTGGCACCGATATTGGTTTGGGCGATCAGTGCCGCTGGGAGGAGCTTATTGGAGATGTTGCCGATCATGAAGGCCTGGTACATCGCGGCCGGGCCCAGGATCGGATAGTACGTGAGGGGCTCGACGATCCAGATAATGCCGAACGTTGCGGCCACTGCCGCGGAGGCGATCCACAGCTGGGCGGGCGCAATATCCAGTCCGGTGGCGAAAACCAGGTACAGCGGACCCGCCACGGAAATCAGGAGGCCTGCGATCATGGTGATCTGGCCCCAGCGGGACGTGGTGCGGCTGAAGTCCGCCATGGCGGTGTTGTTGGCGGTTGGAGCAGAAGTGATGGAAGACATGAGGGGTGTTCCTTTCGGGCTCAGGGAATGACGACGTCGTTCGGCTTGCGGCAGCGCGTTTAGGCGCCGACGGCCGGTCCGACAGCAAGCAATGCGGCACCCAGGCCAATGACGATCGAGATTCCGAGCCCCCATTCACGCAACCAGCTCTTGCCGAGTTTCTTGGCCAGCAACAGGCACGTGCCCATGACCGCTGCGGAGACGACGAAGGACAGCACGTGGATTCCCGATTTGGGCAGCTCGGTGAGCCCCAGGCAGGAGAAGGCACCGATCAATGCCGCCGCAGGGACGATCGCCATGGCTGCCGGGTTCACCGAGCGGATCTTGGCGTCGCCCTTGCGCAGCAGTGGGGTCAGGATCAGGGTGGCAAGCATCCACATCGCTCCGCCGATGCTCATGGCGAAGAACGCCACCGCGAAGACACTTTGCGTGTAGCTGGCATCGCCGAGCTTGGCCCCCATGGAACCTGCTGCGATGCCTGCGGCCGAAACATCGTAGGCAGCTGAACCGATCAGGCCGATCCTGGACAACACAGCCGGCGCCCCGAAGAGACCCAGCAAAGCAATGGCCACCAGCGATACCGCGAGGGAGGGTCCGATGGCCGAGACAGCGCCGGAGCGGAACGAGGTCTTGATGTCCTGCGCACTCATGTCCACGGAGGGAGCGGCCCGCCGTGCGGCTTTCATGAAGATGAGGGACTGAATGATGATCACGCCGAAGACGCCCGCCACGCAGATCCACAGGACGGGATTGTTGGCGATGGCCATGATGTCGGTGGAGTCGTTGGGTGCGAGCGGTTGAAGAGCCAGGGGTTGGTGCATGGGAACCTCCGGTGATGGCCCCTCGGCAAGTCCGCATCCGGACGACGCTGTGCGGTATGTGGCGCTGTGGGGCAAATCCTTACCCATCGACCAGATCGGCCAGTGGGTTACCAATACCCTCCGCTATGAGCCGGATCACACACAATAGATGACGAAATCAGCCTCAGTTGTGGCCGAATCGTTCAAAGCTTGCCATTGGTTGATTCAGGACTTCCCCCCATCAATGTGACCCGGCACACTTTCAGGCAGTAGCAATCCAGCAAAGGAGCATCATGTCTGACACCCTTGGCGAGCTGTCCGCCGTCGAACTTTCCGCAGCCATTCGCAACAAGAAAGTCTCGGCTCGCGAAGCGTTGGCCGACCACCTGGAGCGCATTTCCGAGATAAATCCGGTGGTCAACGCCGTGGTGACGCTCGAAGAGGAAGGCGCCCACGCCTTGGCACACCGGGCAGACCAGCTCACCGTTTCCGGAGCAAAACTGCCACCACTCCATGGAGTGCCCATGACCCACAAGGACACCAATAACACCGCCGGGATGCGCACCACCCAAGGCTCACTCGCCTTGCGGGACTTCGTTCCCGACGCCGATGACCTCATCATCGCGCGCCTGAAGGCGGCCGGAGTGGTCAGCACAGGAAAATCCAATGTTCCCGAGTTCGGCGCCGGCTCCCACACGTTCAACGAGCTCTTCGGGACCACCACAAACCCCTACGCGCCCACACTGAGTGCCGGCGGCAGCAGCGGCGGGGTGGCCGCCGTCGTCGCATCCCGCGTCCAGAGCATCGGCGACGGCAGCGACATGGGTGGATCGCTCCGAATCCCGGCCTCCTTCTGCAACGTGGTGGGCTTCAGGCCATCGACGGCGGTGATCCCCATGCCGTCCGCCGTCAACGCCTACGCGTGGCTGGGAAGAACCGGCCCCATGGCCCGGAGCGTGGAAGACATCGCCTTGTTTATGTCCGTGACCGCGGGCAGCGATCCCCGCGTTCCCTATCCCTCCGGGCTGGACCCGGAGGTGTTTCGATCCACCCTGGAGACTGACATGCGCGGTGTGCGGATCGGGTGGTCCCGCGACTTCGGCATAGGGGTGCCGGTGGACCCTGAGATCGTGGATCACCTTGAGCGGCAACTGACCATCTTTGAAGATCTCGGAGCGATCATTGAGGAGGCCACCCCGGATTTCAGCGAGGCAGACCTGGTGTTCGGCAATACCCGCGCCCTGGACTTCGCAGCAGGGCTTGGCCCGATCCTGGAGCGTGCCGGTGACGTTATCAAGCCCGAAGTCCACTGGAACGTGGAGAAGGGGTTCGCCCTGACGGCGCGGGATGTCCTTGAGACCGCGGCCGCCCGGACCCGGCTGGAATTGAGTGTTCAGGACTTCTTTGGACGGTACGATCTTTTCGCCAGCCCCTGTGCGCAGGTTCTCCCCTTTGATGCCACCCTCCGGTACCCCGCGGACATTGCCGGGACGGCCTCGGAAACGTACTTGGACTGGATGCGGTCAGCCTGCCTCCTGTCCGCAACCGGTTTGCCTGTGCTCAGTGTTCCCGCGGGATTCAGCTCCGCCGGACTACCTATCGGCCTGCAGCTCGCCAGCAACCATTTCACGGACATGCAGTTGCTTCGCTATGGCCGCGCGTTCGAGCAGCAGACGGGGTACGCCGCCGTCGCACCCGCTATCAGGGCAGCGCAGGCGCCCCTTACGACGGTGACCGCATAACCCTTCCGCCGCGCTTCCGCGCATCAAGAAGGATGGAAACGTCTACGCCGGAGGCGTTTTGTGCCCATTCGGAGGTGGTGATGAAGCGGTAGAGCGCTGCCATGTCCTCCACGGTCACGTCCGCCATGATCTGGTAATTGCCTGCGATCGCCGCGGCATATCGGACGGTGGGAAGCTCAGCCAAGCTCTTCCCCACGTGCTCGACATGCTGCGGCGAAGCGCGGATCCAGAGCAGCGCTTCAACGCCAAGGCCAAAGGATGCGGGCTCCACGATGGCCCTCAAGTGGACCTGGTTATTGGTCAGCAACCATTCGCTGCGGCGGCGCGCAGTTGCCTCTGAAACGCCAACCCTGCGGCCCAAAGCCTCAAAACTCATCCGACCATCGGCACACAGCGCGTCCACGAGCTCGGTGTCCTGACGGCTCAAATCCTGCCGTGGCACCAGGGCGCCTGAATCCTGGGTGAAGGTAGAGCGGAGTGCCTCGGCTTTGTCCGCGGTGAGAATCTCCGGCCGCCAACCGCGGATGGTCCGGAAGTACCGAAGCACGGGATAACTGGTGGAATCGCGCAGACCAAGGGTGGCCGGCAGCTCATCAGAGAGGACCTCCGCCATGCGCGACGGCTCAGTGAGCACTTCGGCCACGCAGTCACCGGTGCCGGTAGTGGTGTAGACGAAGGTGGTGTCCGAGCGTTGAGAGAGTGCGTGGACTGCGGCACGTACCGTCCCGGGCATGCACCGCATTTCAACCAGCACCACCGACGGCTTGGGGCGGATTCCCACCACGGCCACTGCACCGGATTCCAGCAACTGCGATCCCCGGCGGGCAACAGTTCGTTCGGCTTCCCCTAAGACGGCCGCCATCTTCCTCCAAGGGCAGCGCGGATCCAGTTGCAGGGCAGCAACGATCTGCCGCTCCAATGCGTCAAACACCACCATGCCAAACTCCGTCCGTCTGCGTCGCTCAATTTCATCACGGACTCCGGCGGCGACGCGTCGCGAAGGCGGGAAGCGACGTCGGGCGTTAACTGCAGGTGCCCGGGCGTTAACTGCAGGTGCCCCCGTACCCACAAAGGGACAGGGGCACCGCGGTCAACCCGGTTAGGCTCGGGATTTAGGCGAAGTCAGAGACTGCCGGGTCCGGGCCGATGCGGCCTTCAGCACCGCGGTCCAGGCCGTTGATGGCCTCGACGTCGGTAGCGTCCAGCGTGACGTTGAGCGCCGCGAAGTTCTCCTGGATGCGGGACTCGGTGACGGACTTGGGGATCACCACGTTGCCGATGGCCAGGTGCCAGGCGATGACGACCTGAGCCGGGGTGGCGTCATGCTTGGCAGCAATCTCAGCCACGGTTGCACTCTCGAGGAGTTCACCACCCTGGCCCAGCGGGGACCAGGCCTGGGTCAGGATTCCCTTGGACGCATTGAACTCGCGAAGGTCAGACTGGTTGAAGAACGGGTGCAGTTCCACCTGGTTAATGGCCGGAACAACGCCCGTCTCATTGATGATGTGCTGCAGGCCTTCCTTGGTGAAGTTGGAAACACCGATGGACTTAACCCGGCCGCGCTTCTTGAGCTCGATCAGGGCCTTCCACGTGTCCACATACTTTTCCTGCTTGGGCTGCTGCCAGTGAATCAGGTAAAGGTCCAGGGTCTCGAGGCCGAGACGGTCCATGGACTCCTCGAAAGCGGCGAGCGTGGATTCGTAGCCCTGGTCAGCGTTCCACAGCTTGGTGGTGATGAAGATTTCCTCGGCGGAAAGACCGGAGGAAGCAATGGCACGGCCGACGCCTGCCTCGTTGCCGTAGATCTTGGCGGTATCAATGTGGCGGAACCCTGCCTCGAAAGCCTGGCGCACCACCTTTTCGGCTACATCGTCTTCAACTTGCCACACCCCGTAGCCGAGCTGGGGGATGGTGTTGCCGTCGTTGAAAGTAAGTGTTGGTGACGAAGTCATGTCTGCCATCCTGCCAGCCTCGGGCCACCAAAAGCTCGGAATATTACGCAGATCAGCTATGCGCGTAACTTTTTGCATGCAGGGAATAAGAGCGCACGCTGGTAGTTGCACACGCGCACCATTAGCCAATGTCAGCCTCAGGCGCCGAGTTGACGCTCCGCGTCGGCAACCTGCTCGAAGACCGACTCGGCCCGGCGCCTCACCGATAACGCGCCAACGGGAACAGGCCCCACCGCCAACCTCAACATGGCCGCAGCCTCAGCAGTGGTGGCCAAGGAATTTCCTGCTTTAGACAGCGCGCGGTGCACACCGGCAAGCGCTCCCGGGACATCCAGACCGTCACTCGGAGACCTTTTCTGCGCCTCAACACAGATGGTCCTCACGCGTGAGGACAATTCGGCCAGCTCGTTGGCTATTTGCACGAGCTCGTTGTAGAGCTGCTCATCATCAACACCCTCAAGGACTTGGTGGTACCGGTCCAGTCCCCGGTGAAAACGGTCATGGGCGCGGCGCCACAGCCCCTTGCCAAGCTCCAGATCGTCCTTACGCCCTTGCCGGACGGCCCCAAAGAAACCCACCTGCGAACTCAGAGGTACTGGCCCGGGCCGTGATCGGGGTCTTCCCGGCGGCCTTGGTTGGCAGCACCGGGCGCACCGGGTGCAGCCGCCCGCTGCGGTTGGCCGTTCTCGCCAATGACGATGCCCGGCGCAATGACAGTTCCCGGCGGGAGCTGACGGAGCTGCATCTGCGCGGCCGCGTGTTCCTTGGCAGCCTGCTGCGCGGCGATGGCAGCCTGGATGCCATGAAACAAGCCCTCCAGCCAGCCAACGAGTTGCGCCTGCGCAATGCGAAGCTCCGCATCGGAGGGCGCTTTCTCGTCAGGGAAAGGCAAGCTGATGCGTTCCAGTTCCTCGATGAGTTCCGGAGCCAGCCCATCCTCGAGTTCCTTGATGGACCGCTCGTGGATCTCGGCTAGGCGACCGCGGGCGGCGTCGTCCAAGGGCGCTGCTTTAACTTCCTCCAGGAGCTGGCGGATCATGGTGCCGATCCTCATCACCTTGGCCGGCTCATCAACAAGTTCGTGAAGGTTGGCTTTGAGTTTGGCATCCTTCGCCACCTCATCCGCCACCGGGTGCTGTCCCCCGGGCTGCTCAAGGCCCTCGTCCAGCGTGGTTCCCTCCACGGGGGTGTCGTCCGAAGCCTCATCCTTGGGCTGAATGTTGTTCAGATCGCTCATCCGTTCATACTCTCACGTGCTTCACGCGAACCCCTGTCCAAGCCCTGGTTTTGGACTTCGTTCGTAGCGAAACTTAGTACCGGACGCTTACGTCAGCAGCACCTGCCTTGCGGGTTGCTGTCCTGCCGATCCATCCGGTCCCGCCAGAACTCGCGTTCGGTCATGGCGGGACCGGAATGGCCGGTGGCTTCGAAGTGTTCCAGGTACTTCCGGTAGGCATCAGCCCCCATGAGCGAGCCCATGTAGGTGGCAAAGCCCCGAAGGCCCCTAACGACGGTATTCATCAGCTGCGCACTTCATGAGTGGTGCCGTTCATCATGGTGGTGTTCATCAGTGGTGGCCGGCCTTTTGGGTCCGCTTCTCCACCGGCAGGGCGTTCCATTCTGCGAGCAACTTCTTCTCGGCAGTGGTGGGGAACAGCCCTGCCGGTGCGTACACCTTGGAAGGAACGGGTGGGTCTTCATTATCCTGGCCGCCGCCTGCGCGGATTGCTTTGATGGTTGCCAGGAGTGCGGCAACGATCACGATGATGCTCAGGGTCACGAAGATGACGGAGAGCACGCCTTGGATCATGGTGTTGCGGACCACGGCCTCCATGGCGGCAACGGTCTTGGCAGTGCCAAACTCCGTCTTTCCGTCAGCCAGGGCCTTGGAGAACGCCTGGTTGTTGGCAAAGTAGCCCACTGCCGGGACCGGCGAGAAGATCTTGTGGAAGCTGGCGGTGATGGTCACGACGGCCGCGAAAGCCAGCGGAACTGCCACGATCCACAGCCATTTGAACACTCCGCGTTTGGCCGTGATGGCCAGGCACACAGCCAGCGCAATGGCTGCCAGCAACTGGTTGGCGATGCCGAACAACGGGAACAGCGTGTTGATGCCGCCCAGCGGATCGGTGACACCCATGATCAACACCGCGCCCCACGCTGCCACCATGATGGCTGTGCACAGCCAGGCCCCGGGACGCCATGAGGCTTCCTTGAACTTGGGAATGAAGTTGCCAATGGAGTCCTGGAGCATGAACCGCGCCACGCGGGTTCCGGCGTCTACGGCGGTAAGGATGAACAGTGCTTCGAACATGATGGCGAAGTGGTACCAGAAAGCCATCATTCCGGGTCCGCCAATGAACTGCTGCATGATGTGCGCCAAGCCGACAGCCAAGGTGGGAGCGCCGCCGGAACGGGAAATGATGCTTTCCTCGCCCACGTCCTTCGCGGTCTGCTCCAGCACGTCCGGGGTGATGTTCACGTTGGCCAAACCAAGGCTGTTAACCCATTGCGCTGCAGACTCCACGGTGCCGCCGGTGAGAGCCAGGGGTGCGTTCATGGCGAAGTAAATGCCACGGTCGATCGAGATTGCCGCTACCAAAGCCATGATGGCCACGAAGGATTCCATCAACATGCCGCCGTAACCGATGAAGCGGGTTTGCCGCTCTTTCTCGATCAGTTTGGGCGTGGTTCCGGAAGAAATGAGTGCGTGGAATCCGGACAGGGCGCCACAGGCGATAGTGACGAACAGGAAGGGGAACAGGGCACCGGAGAACACGGGGCCGTTTTCCCTGCCGGCGAACTCACTGAACGCCGGGACGGTGATCTCCGGGCGCACCACAATGATGGCGAGCGCGAGCATCACGATCACGCCGATCTTCATGAACGTGGAGAGGTAATCGCGCGGGGCAAGAAGCAACCAGACTGGCAGGATCGCGGCGATGAATCCGTAAATGATGATGCCCCAGGCAATGGTGACCTTGTCCAGGTGGAAGAAGGCCGCGCCCCACTCCGTTCCGGCAACGGCGCCGCCACCAATGATGGCAGCCATCAGCAGGACGAAGCCGATGATGGACACCTCCATCACCTTGCCCGGCCGGATGAATCGCAGGTAGACACCCATGAACAGCGCAATGGGGATGGTCATGCCCACCGAGAACACGCCCCACGGGCTTTCACCCAGGGCGTTGACCACTACCAGGGCAAGGATGGCCACAATAATGATCATGATCAGCAGCGTGGCCACCAAGGCCGCCGTACCGCCAATGACACCGAGCTCCTCGCGGGCCATCTGGCCAAGTGAACGGCCACCGCGGCGCATGGAGAAGAACATGACCAGGTAGTCCTGCACGGCGCCGGCAAGAACGACGCCGATGATGATCCAGATAGTGCCGGGAAGGTAGCCCATCTGAGCCGCGATGACAGGGCCCACCAGCGGTCCGGCGCCGGCGATGGCGGCGAAGTGGTGGCCGAACAATACGTTCCTGTCAGTACGGACGTAGTCCTTGCCATCAGCTTTGTACTCAGCAGGAGTGGCGCGGCGGTCGTCCGGCTTGAGCAAGTAACGCTCAATAACCTTGGAGTAGAAGCGGTAGCCGATCAAGTAGGTGCAAACAGCCGCGAAAACGAACCAGATGGCATTCACGGTTTCGCCGCGCACCAGTGCGAGCATAAACCACGCCACCGCTCCCAGCAGCGAAATGGCAATCCAAAGACCGATCTTGGCCGGGGTCCACCGGCTTTCCTCAGCTTCACGCACGGAGTCCTCCACAGCCGGAGGAGGCAGCGTGGGATCCAGTCCTTCCGCGAGTTTGGATTGGTCAGAAATCTTGCCCATATCTCCTCCTTGAGAACTGCTGCGGTGACGGGTACTGCTGCGGTGATTCAAACAGCGGCGGTGGGGACCGCGGCGTCGGGTACTTCTCTTCACCGTAACAACCGACACGGACAGGATAGGGCGGTACACGCCAATCGTCTGCAGGTACGCGGTGAACGGTCATTCCCCTGCGCCGGACGTCAGCCCTGCCGCCGGGGAGACGCCGCTTGGGCCGATCCGTTCACCTGGCCTTGGACCATACGGGCCTCACAGAGATCCAACCAGCGGACTTCCGCTTCAGCTTGGAAAATCAAGGAATCGAGCACCAGGAGCCAGGCAGTATCCGAGGACCGTTGGTTGGCCGAGACCACTTTCCTGGCCTGCGTGTGCTCCTGCAGGGCTTTGACCGAGACCTCGCGCTGGGACTGGATCACCGCGGAAGTGTCCACGCCCGGAATCGTCACTGCGAGCGCCAACTTGATGGCGATTTCGTTCCGTGGAGGATTGCCCCGGTCCACTGCACCGGCGAACCATGCCTCGACTTCCTCAGCCCCGGCGTCAGTGATGCTGTAGATGACGTGCCCGCCGCCGTCGTCGCCGTCTTTGCTGACCAGACCGTCGCGCTCAAGCCGGTCCAGGGTGGTGTAGACCTGCCCGATGTTCAACGGCCAGGCAGCCCCTGTACGGTCCTCGAATTCGACCCGCAGCTCATAGCCGTAGCGCGGCTGGTCCTGGAGCAGGGCCAGCAGGCTGTGCCGGATGGACATGTGGCTCCTTGCTGCAGTGACGGACACGCGTGAGGGGGTGGATCAGAGGAGCAGGAGGACCTTGCCCACGTGTTCACCGGAGTCGAAGTACTGGTGCGCTTCGCGAACCTGCTCCAGAGGGAAGGACTTGGCGACGAGGGGCCGGATCCTGCCGTCAGTGATCATGGGCCAAACGAACTCGCGGACCGCGGACATGATGATTCCCTTTTCCGCAACCGGCCTCGGCCTCAGCGCTGTTCCGATGACGGCCGCCCTTTTACTGAGGAGTTGCCCGAGGTTGATCTCGGCTTTTGCGCCGCCTTGCAGGCCGATGACGATGAGTCGTCCGTAGTCGGCGAGTGCGTCGATGTTTTGCTGCAGGTATTTGGCGCCCACGACGTCGAGGATCACGTCCGCGCCTTTGCCTCCGTTGTGCGCCTTGAGGCTTTCAGCGAACTCTTCTTCGGTGTAGTTGATGGCGATATCGGCGCCGAGGAAGGCCTTGGCTGTGCCTACTTTCTCGTCAGTTCCGGCCGTGGTTGCCACCTTTGCACCATAGGCTTTGGCCAGTTGAATGGCCATGGTGCCAATGCCGCCGGTTGCGCCGTGGATGAGTACGGTCTCGCCGGGTTGCAGCTGTGCGGTCATGATCAGGTTGGAGTACACGGTGGCTGCAACTTCAGGCAGGGAGGCCGCTGTTATCAGGTCCACGCCTTCGGGAACCCGCAATACTTGCTCCGCCGGGACTGCCACCTGCTGGGCGTAGCCACCGCCGGACAACAATGCCACCACCTTGTCTCCCACGGAGAATGCTTTGGTGACGCCGGGGCCGAAGGCGGCAATGCGGCCGGAAACTTCCAGGCCTGGTACTTCCGATGCACCCGGGGGCGGCGGGTAGAACCCTCTCCGCTGCTGGACGTCCGCCCGGTTCAACCCCGCAGCCACGACGTCGATCAGGACCTCGCCCTCGCCGGGCACCGGAGAAGGGACCTCGCGGATTTCGAGGACTTCGGGCCCGCCCGGCTCTGAGATGTAGACGGCTTTCATGACGAACTCCCGGTTTCTTGCTTGTCTTCCGGACCCCGGGGCAGGGGCCGGAAGACGTGATGTTTTGGAACAGCCAACTCCCTATGAAACACTACTAGGCGAGGAAGGTTGTCCGAGCGGCCTAAGGAGCTGGTCTTGAAAACCAGTGTGCGGTAACCCCGTACCAAGGGTTCAAATCCCTTACCTTCCGCAAGTAAGATGCCCCGGGTCCCAGGACCCGGGGCATCTTTGTGTCTGAGGCGAAGCTCCCGTACGGAACTGAGAACTGACAACCGGAAAATCATTGAAACTGTCAGAGGCCCCACATAGTGTTCTGTCTGTCTCCACATCGCAGACATCAGCTGCAGCTTTTGCAGCGGCATAACAACAGGAGCCTCACCCATGCCCAAGCCTGAAATCACTCCCGGTTCCCCTTGCTGGATCGACCTTGTGACGTCCGAAACGGAGAAAGCCAAAGCCTTTTACACGGCACTTTTCGGCTGGACCTACGAAACCGGAGACCAGGAGACGTACGGCGGCTACATCACGGCCTCCAAGGACGGCCGAATGGTTGCGGGCATCATGGAGAAGCAGGCGGATATGGGTGCCATGCCGGACGTGTGGTCCACTTACCTGCGCACTGACGACATCGCAGCCACTACCGCAGCCGCGGCGGCCAACGGCGGACAGGTGCTCCTGGAGCCCATGGAGGTCCCTGAGCAAGGCAGCATGGCCATGTACGCAGATGCCTCCGGCGCCGCCATTGGTGCTTGGCAGTTCGGTGGGATGAAGGGCTACGAGGTGGCGGCGGAGGCAGGTGCCCCTGCCTGGCACGAACTACTCGCCAAGGACTACGAGTCAGCTGTCACCTTCTACCAGAAGGTCTTTGGCTGGGACACGTCAGTCATGAGCGACACCCCGGAATTCCGTTACGTAACGCTTGGGGCCGGTGATAACGCCAAGGCAGGCATCATGGATGCCTCAGGCTTCCTGCCCGAACAAGTCCCCTCCATGTGGAGTGTGTACTTCGCGGTAGCGGACACAGACGCCAGTGTGGAGCAAGCCACGGCCCTGGGGGCCACCGTCATGCAGCCCGCGGAGGACACACCTTTCGGCCGGTTGGCCACCTTGTCGGACCCCACCGGAGCTGTCTTCAAGGTCATCCAGGATTTGGGTCAAACCAGCTAGTCGTGGAACTACCGGACCGTTGCACGGTCCCTCATTGTTGACCCTGGGTCAACCCTCCATTCATCCGTCCGTGTTCAGCTAGGTCCGAGGCAGCTTTACCCGGGAGTAACTTCCGGCATTCGCCCACTTCACAAGACAGTGGGCGCCATTCATGGAGCTCCACAGGGCTCACTGATGAAAGTTCGAGCGGATGAAATTTATGCATTGGAAATCCTTGGCGGGAACGGTCCTGTCGGTCGGGCTGCTTGCGGCCCCGCTGACAGCCGTCCCGGCCATGGCAGCGGACGATCCTGCCGCACCCGGTACCTCCCCGGTGGTGATCAACGAGGCCTATCTCAGCGGCGGAAGCAGCGGGGCCGCCTTCAAGAATAAATTCGTGGAGCTCTACAACTCCTCGGATGCACCGGTTAGCCTGGCGGGCTGGTCGCTGCAGTACCGGTCAGCCACCGCTACAGCAGCGCCCACGGGGATCACTCCCCTTGCTGGCAGCATTCCCCCAAAGGGGTACTTCCTGGTCAAGGGTGCCACCAATAGCGGGACTTCCACGGCGCCAGAACTGCCCGCTGCAGATGTTCAGGCAACCGGCACGCTGAACCCCGGCGGAACTGCCGGAACCCTGATCCTCGCCAAGCAGCCAGGCGCAGTCTCTCCCCTTCCGGCGGGTTCGGTAACGGGCAACGCCGCCATCGCTGACCTCCTCGGCTACGGCACGTCCAACACCTTTGAGACCGCCGCGGCCACGGCACCCACCAGCAATACGGACGTCAAGAGCCTGAACCGCACCAATGGTGGGGACAGCGACTCCAATGCCGCTGACTTCAGCCTGAACGCCACCATCACCCCCACGGTTTCCACCGGCGGCGGAACTCCTCCGGTTGATCCCCAACCGGAGCCCGGCGTCAAGGCCATCGCCGAGATCCAAGGAACCGGTACGTCCAGTCCGTTTGCGGGTAGCACCGTAACCACCAGTGGCAAGGTCACAGCCGTCTACGCAACCGGCGGCTTCAACGGCTACTACGTCCAGACCGCCGGAACCGGCGGCGAAAGCGCGGGGGCGGCAAGGACGGCGTCGGACGCTTTGTTCGTCTATTCACCCTCGACGACGGCCACCGTCCAGCCGGGCGACTACCTGCAACTCACCGGCGTTGTCAGCGAATTCGCCAGCCAAACGCAGCTCACCGTAGAGGCCGCCGGATTGAAGAAACTCACCGAGGCGGCACCGGAGGTCAAGTCCACTCCGTTCACTTTGCCTGCAAACGAGGCCGCGCGGGAAAGCCTGGAGGGTATGCTCCTGGCTCCCCAGGGTGACTTCACGGTCACGGACAACTACTCCCTGAACCAGTACGGCGAGATCGGCCTCGCGGCCGGCACATCCCCTCTGGTGCAGCCCACTGCGGTGGCAGCCTACGGCTCCGCCGAGTACGCGGCTGTGGTGGCGGACAACGCCCTGCGCGGCATCAAGCTCGACGACGGCGCGTCCACCAACTTCCTCAAGGACGCCACCACCAAGGCCCAGCAATTGCCGTACTTGACCACCTCTGATCCCGTTCGCGTGGGCTCCCCGGCACAGTTCCGGACCGATGTCATCCTGGGCTACGGCAACAATTCCTGGAAGTTCCAGCCCCTCACCGCACTGACTGCTGCCAACGCTGACTCCGTCCAGCCTGCAAGCTTCACCACCACCCGGCCGGACGGTCCCGCGGATGTTGGAGGCAACCTCAAGCTGGCTTCCTTCAATGTGCTGAACTACTTCCCCGCTACCGGTGACCAACTGGCTGGCTGCGTCTTCTACACCGACCGCGACGGCAACCCGATCACGGTCAAGGAAGGCTGCAACGCCCGCGGTGCTGCCAACGCTGAGAACTTCGAACGCCAGCAGACCAAAATCGTCGCCGCCATCACCAAGTCCGGCGCCGACGTCGTGTCCCTTGAAGAGATCGAGAACTCGGCACAGTTCGGCAAGAACCGTGACGACGCCCTGTCCAAGCTGGTGGACGCCCTCAACGTCAAGACCCCCGGCGTCTGGGACTACGTGCGCACACCCGCCAACGCTCCCCCGCTGAGCGATGAGGACATGATCCGTACCGCGTTCATCTTCAAGAAGGCCGTGGCCGAGCCCGTGGGCGAGTCCATTATCCACAACGACACCGTGGCGTTTGCGAGTGCCCGCAAGCCGCTGGCACAAGTTTTCAAACCGGTTGGCGGCGCTGATGACAAGAAGTTCATCGCAATCGTGAACCACTTCAAGTCCAAGGGCTCAGCAGCAACACCGGACGACACCGACAAGGGCCAGGGTGCCTCGAACATTGCCCGCACCAAGCAGGCCGAATCCCTGCTGGCCTTCTCCAAGGACCTTCAGGCCTCGAAGGGCACAGACAAGGTCTTCCTCATTGGTGACTTCAACGCCTACTCCAAAGAAGATCCCATCAACGTCTTGACGGGCGCCGGTTATACGGATCTGGAAGTCGGTACCGGCAAGCACTCTTACCTGTTCGGTGGCATGGTGGGCTCCCTGGACCACATCCTGGCATCCCCCGCCGCCCACAAGGTGGTCACCGGAACCGACATCTGGAACATCAACTCCGTGGAGTCCGTCGCACTGGAGTACAGCAGGTAT
This sequence comes from Arthrobacter sp. MYb23, assembly GCF_002979775.1. GTDB lineage: Bacteria > Actinomycetota > Actinomycetes > Actinomycetales > Micrococcaceae > Arthrobacter. Next base: position 95,135 of record NZ_PCPR01000009.1, on the reverse strand, counting down.
AACAACAATGTGACCAACTACTATGCCGGTGACGAGTTCCGTGCCAGCGACCACGACCCCGTGGTGGTGGGCCTGAACCTGACTGCCGACGAAGCGACTACCGTTGACCTGCAGTTCCTGGGGATCAACGACTTCCACGGACGGATCGACTCCAACACAGTCCTCTTCGCCGGAACAGTCGAGAAGCTCCGCGCGGCAGCTGCCCCCGGCGCTACGGCCTTCATTTCCGCCGGCGACAACATCGGCGCTTCCCTCTTCGCGTCCTCCGTGGCGAAGGACCAGCCCACTATCGACGTCTTGAACGCCCTTGAGTTGCAGGCTTCCGCTGTGGGCAACCACGAGTTCGACGGCGGTTGGGCGGACCTGCGGGATCGCGTTGTTGCCGGAGGGAGCAACGCGAAGTTCGCCTACCTGGGTGCGAACGTGTACCAGAAGGGCACCACCACACCGGTCCTGCCGGAGTACAAGGTCCTGGACATGAACGGCATGCGGGTGGCGGTTATCGGTACCGTGACGCAGGAAGTACCGTCGCTGGTGACGCCGGCCGGAATTGCCGACCTTGAATTCGGCGATCCTGTGGAAGCCATCAACCGGGTGGCTGCCAAGATCAAGGCTGAGAACCTGGCCGACCTGATCGTCGTGGAAAACCACGACGGCGCTGCATCCGGAACCCCAGAGGGCGCCACCCTGGAACAGGAAGTTGCAGCCGGCGGACCGTTTGCCAAGCTCGTCAACGAAACCACTCCTGACGTCGCCGCGATCTTCACGGGGCACACCCATAAGGAGTACGCCTGGGACGCCCCCGTACTGGACGCCAACGGCCAACCGACCGGCAAGACCCGTCCAATCGTGCAGACCGGAAATTACGGCGAGAACGTGGGCAGCGTGACCCTCACAGTGGACACGGCAAGCAAAACGGTGAAGGCTTACAAGGCCGCCGTGGTGGACCGCACCACCGAGACCGCTGAAAGCCTCGTTGCTGCCTACCCCCGGGTGGCTGCCGTGAAGACGATCGTGGACAAGGCCCTCGCCCAGGCAGCAGAGATCGGCAACCAGCCGGTAGGTGCAGTGACCGCTGATATCACCACAGCCTTCACCCCGGACCCGACCGGCGGCGCCCCCAAGCGGGACGACCGCGCGAGTGAGTCCACGCTGGGCAACCTGGTAGCGGACTCGCTGGTGGACACGCTCAAGGCTCCTGAGCTGGGTGCGGCGGAGATCGGCGTCGTGAATCCCGGCGGCTTGCGCAACGAGCTCTACTACGCCCCGGACGGCACCATCACCTACGCCGAGGCTAACGCTGTCCTGCCGTTCGTGAACAACCTCTGGACCACTTCCTTGACGGGTGCGCAGTTCAAGACCCTCCTGGAGCAGCAGTGGCAGACCAACGCTGACGGCACCATCCCCAGCCGCCCTTACCAGCAGCTGGGCGTGTCCAAGAACGTCAACTACACCTACGATGCCGCTCGCCCCGCCGGGGACCGCATCACCGGCATCTGGGTGAACGGTGCTGTCATCGATCCTGCCAAGCAATACAGGATCGGTACCTTCAGCTTCCTGGCTACCGGCGGCGACAACTTCCGGATTTTCAAGGAAGGCAGCAACACCAAGGACACCGGCCTGGTGGACCGCGATGCGTGGATCAAGTACCTGCAGGCACACAATCCCGTGTCTCCGGACTTCGCGCGCCGCTCCGTTGCCGTGGCCAACACCACTGCGGCTGAGGTGAAGGCCGGAGACTCCATCGCCTTGGCTGTCTCCAAACTGAACCTGACCTCCATCGGCAGCCCGGCCAACGCAACGCTGAACGCTGTGTTCCTTGATTCCAAGGGCACGGCTGTTGCCCTCGGCGCGGTCCCCGTGACCGCGGGCGCCGCCACAGTGGATCTCAAGGTACCCGCAGCAGCGGCCGCAGGCACCGGAACCTTGGTGCTCACCGCCGTCGAAAGTGGAACCGTGGTGAAGGCGCTGGTGCAGGTGGCTGAGAGCGGTCCGAACCCGCCGCAGTGCACCGCACCCACCAAGCCGTCCAAGTGGTACGACATCGTGGGATGGCTCCGGTACGCGTTTGCCTGGCTGGAGTACCAGAGGTGCCTGAGGGGCTAACCGCTCCTTGGAGTGAAACAGCCGGGCCCCTCACGAATTCGTTCGTGAGGGGCCCGGCCTTTTGTTGATATTTTTGGCTACTTGTTTGCCGGTACCGCTTCCTGGTCTTTGTCCGAATCGACCCTGTCCGCATCCCGCTGGAGCTCAGCTTTGAACTCTTCGTAACGGGCCAAGTGCGCGGGGCGGCGGCGGAGAATCAGCCAGGCGACCCCCAGAACTACGAACCACGCGGGGGTGGCCAGCAGTGCCATGAGCGTGTCTGGCTGGGTGGTCAGTGCCCAGAGAACGAAGGCAAAGAAGGCGAACACTACCCACACCATCACCACTCCGCCGGGCATCTTGAACGCCGAGGACTCGTGCAGGTGCGGGCGACGCTTCCGGAAGGCCAGGTAGCTGGCCAGGATGATGGACCACACGAAGACAAAGCAAACAGCGGACACGGTGGTCACCATGTCGAACGCCTTGCCGATGTCCGAGCCTGCGTACATGAGGACGACGCCGGACAGCAGCAGGATGCAGGACAGGAACAGGGCGTTGCGGGGTACTTTGCGTCCGGAGAGCGCGCCGAACACCTTGGGCGCGTCGCCTTCCTGAGCCAGCCCGAACACCATGCGGGACGTGGAGTAGATTCCAGAGTTGGCGGAGGACATTGCGGAGGTCAGCACCACAAGGTTGACGATGGTGGCCGCTGCACCGAGGCCCGCCAGGGAGAACATGGCAATGAAGGGGCTGTGTCCGGCAGCGAACTGGGTCCACGGCGTGACGGACATGAGGATGATCAGCGCGCCGACGTAGAAGAGCAGCACACGGATGGGGATCGAGTTGATGGCCTTGGGCAGGTTCTTCTCAGGGTCCTTGGCCTCGGCTGCCGTAGTGCCCACCAGTTCGATGCCCACGAAAGCGAAGACGGCGATCTGGAAGCCGGCTACGAAGCCCATGAACTCGTTGGGGAAGAAGCCGCCGTGGCTCCACAGGTTGGAGAAGGTGGCAGGTCCGGCGTCGGACTGGAAGCCGCTGAAAATCATGAACAGACCAACAATGATGAGCGCGGCGATGGCCACGATCTTGATGAGGGCGAACCAGAACTCGGTCTCACCGAAAGCTTTCACAGTGGCCAGGTTCAGGAGCAGGAGGATGCCGATGGTGATCAGTCCCGGCACCCAGAGGGGCAGGGAGGGCCAGAGCTCCTGGGAGTACCCGGCGATGGCAATCACGTCCGCGATCCCTGTGATGACCCAGCAGAACCAGTAAGTCCAGCCGGTGAAGAAGCCGGCCCAGGGTCCCAGGAGGTCCGCGGCAAAGTCGCTGAAGGACTTGTAATTGAGGTTGCTCAGCAGCAATTCGCCCATGGCACGCATGACGAAGAACAGCATGAAGCCGATGATCATGTACACGAAGATGACGGACGGGCCGGCAGCGGAAATGGTCTTGCCGGAGCCCATGAAAAGGCCGGTGCCAATGGCTCCGCCGATGGCGATGAGCTGGATATGGCGGTTGCTGAGTTGTCGCTCGAGGTGGGGTGAATCGGGACCAGTGGAAGGCGGGCGCTGAATCGTCAAAGGAACTCCATCGTTCAGGCGGCACAGGGTGCCACATTGATTCGGGTTCCTCCCCGCTCTGTACGTGGACCTGAGAGTTTCCGCGGTCCTGCAGGGCAGGAACGCTTGCACCTTCGGTGAGCCCGGTGACCGGACTGCTTTCCAGAGTTGCCTCGCCGCGGCGGTACATGGGCCTGAGAGATTCCTGGGGAGGGTTTGCTCCTACGGCGCCTGACGGGATGTACCGGCAGGACTCTCCCGCCGCAGATCAAAAGCGCGCACCATCTATTCGGTGATGCAGCTCACACCCTAGCGAAGAGCGGAAGCACCTGCAAGCTGGTGTCGCTGGCGGCCCAGAATGCTGCAGGCAATCTCGTCCGCATCGCGCAAGGTCCGCTGTCCGCTCGCGTAGGCCGGGCCGGTGCGCGGTTTCGCTTCCGCAGCAATGGCTGTCCCCCACTGTGAAGCCGAGAGTTGGAGGCCCAGAACGTACATTCCTTCGGTGACCGATCCGTTGGCCGCCAGGGGCCGGTACGGGTGTGGTTCCACGTCAAGCCCGGTGGTCTGCATGGGCGTTCCTTCAACACTCATCATGATTTTGGTGCGCACCAGACCATCGGCCATGAGCTGTTCCAACAGGGGCGAGAGGTTGATGCCCACCCTGTTTGCCGGCGACATCGCCTCAATAAGAGTCCGGGCTTCAACCGGGGAATCGTGCACCCACGGCGAAACCGCCCGGAACACTCTGGCACCCCGGTCCACGCTGAACTTCGGATCCGGGCCCACAAAACTCACGACGCCGGCACGCGCCAACGCGGCCAGCTGCTCCGAACGCAGGGCGGGCGCTCCGCTGGCCAACCCTTCAACGAAGGACTCGAACCAGCCGCGCAACCCTGCCAGCCAGGACTCATCAGTGATGCCGCCGTCCGCCACGACCGATTTGAGGATGGCCCGTCCAGTGTGAAGCGCGCCGATGGCCATCTTGACTGGGTCCGCCTCGCCCAGTGCTGATCGGCGGGCATCGTCATCAAGGTAGGCCGTGATAGCTGAGTCCAGCTCGCTCCGGGAAGCGAACGTCCGGCCCGCGAGCGGCGCAGCGAGCCCCCGCAGATTCAAGCGGCGGGAAGCGAGGACGTGCTTTTCAACGAGGTTTCCCACCTCAATTTCCCAGTTGGCCGTGGTGTGAGCATGTGGTTGGAGCGCATCTTCAAGGTCTGTGAGGAACTGGGCGGGGTCCTTGATCGAGGCAGGTTGGGACCGGGCAAGCGTTGAGTAATAAGCCCACAGGGCATCGCGGTGCAGCAGCGGCCAGAGGTCGTGATCGAAACCGGGCTGGATACCGGCCGCGCGGAACCGGTCCACGGCGTCCTCGGTCAGGTAGCGCATGGTGATGCTGCTGGGGTAATAGCCCGCCAACCCCGCCTTGGCGCGATAGGGGGTGCCCCTTCGGGATGCAGCGATGATCCTTGGCTCCCTGCCCGAGGCCCGGTACTCCAGGACACCAGCGCCCGGCGAACCAGCCTCGACGAACTTGCCGCCGCGCCCCTCCGTCAACTGGCCCATGACGTCAAAGAAGTTCAAACCCATGCCGCGGACCAGCACGGGTTCGTTGTCCGGCACAGCCTGCCAATCGACGTCGGCCGGCGGAGCAGGTGGGAAATAGAGCAGCCCTCGGTCCAACGCCGCGCTCTTGAAGGACCGCTGTTCCGGATTGAGCCGCGACTCAATGTGGCCCAGCGCGAGGACCACGGAACCGACGGCGAGCGTGGTGCCGTTGGCGAGTTCGACGTCGAACCCGTCTTTAATCGGGCGCGCCGCAACGGCAAGCGTTCGGTGGAAGGTGACCTCGACGCCGTCGGGCAGCCGTTCCAGCAGTCCATCCAACGTCTGGCGAAGGTAGCGTCCGTACAGCGCGCGGCTGGGGAAGTCGTGCGATTCGAGCGTGGCCAGTTCGGCTTTCTCGGCGTCGTTCAGCCCCTCGCCATCACGACGACGTACCTCCCGCCACTGGTCGAACGGACCGCCCGTGAGCGGAGGGGCAAGCTCGGGGTCCTCCGGAATGAGGGTGGGATAGAACGACTGGGTGTTCATCAAGAACAGGCGTGACTGCTCCGGCTGCCACACGTGGCCCGAACCGGCCGGGTACGGATCCACAACATTGATGCAAAGCGTGGTCCCCGGCTGGCTGTCCGCAGCCCAATTCGCGAGCAACCGCTCAAGGACACTGGTGCCCCGGGGGCCGGCCCCAATCAGGGCAACACGGTTGGTTTGCGATTTAGCCACGCTCTAGCCTAACTTCTGCGTGACTTGCTTACTGTTGAACAGTGTTGCTTGGATGGGGCGATGACCACCACAGAAGCTGATCAGACGCCACCTCCCCAGAATGACGTAACGGCTTCCGGCCCGCGCCATGCAGCGGACGTCGCGCCTGAGCCCACGGATGAAAACGTTTGGCTCGAGGATATCCACGGCGAAGAGCAGCTGGCGTGGGTCCGCGAGCAGAATGCACGCACCGAAGACCTGCTGGAAGACACTGAGTACGAGGCCGTCGAGGCCGGCATCCTGGAGGTCCTGGACTCCACGGACCGGATCGCCATGGTCAACAAACGCGGCAATTTCTACTATAACTTCTGGAAGGACCAGGAACACCCCAAAGGACTCTGGCGGCGCACCACGTGGGAAAGCTATCTCACCGACGAACCCGAGTGGGATGTCCTGCTTGATATCGACGCCCTCGCTGCCTCCGAAGGCACCGAGTGGGTGTTCCACGGGGCCGGTTTCCTCCGCCCCGCCGACGGTTCCGAGTACCGCCTGGCCATGGTCTCGCTCTCCCCCGACGGCGGCGACGCGGACCGCCACCGCGAGTTCGACGTCGAATCACGCACCTTCGTGGACGGCGGCTTTGACCTGCCCACAGCCAAAGGCAACGTCAGCTGGCTGGATGCCGATACGTTGCTCGTCTCCAGCACCGCCGAAGGCTTGCCCGCGACTACCTCGTCCTACGCGCGGACCGGCGTCAAGCTTCGCCGCGGTCAATCCCTTGCTGACGCTGAACGGCTTTTCGATATCCCCGAGGACCACATGCTGGCCATGGTGGCCCACGACTCGACCCCGGGCTACGAACGAACCTTCGCCGTGGACTACATTGACTTCTACAACCGGAGCACCTCCCTGCTGCGCGAGGACTCCTGGCAGGTCATCGACGTTCCCACAGACGTGAACATCAGCGCCCACCGGGACTGGCTGTTGTTCCGCCCGCAGAAGGACTGGGACATTGCCGGCGTTGTGTACCCCGCCGGTTCCTTGCTGGCCGCCGATTTCGAGGCGTATCTGGCAGGGTCCCGTTCACTGCTGGTCCTGTTCACGCCGGATGCCCACACGTCATTGCAGTCCTGGAGCTGGACCAAGGACTACCTCCTGCTGAACCTCCTGCGCGATGTCTCCTCCGAGATCCGCGTGCTTGACCCGTCTGTTGTTGACTCGGATGGGTTGTGGGCATCCACTGTCTTGGACGCCTGCCCTCCGCTGCACGACGTCAATGCCTACGCTGTGGACGACGAAGACGCCGGCGCTGAAGGCAACGACTTCTGGCTGGTGGCCACTGGCTTCACGACGCCCACAACGTTGACTCGCGGCACACTCGTTGCTTCCTCGTCGGGTGGTGCTTCCTCGCCTGGGAGCTCCGGGGTGGCGAGCCGTCACGCCGAAGTGAAGCGGTCGCCGTCGTTCTTCAACGAGTCCCGCTACGAAGTCCAGCAGCACTTCGCCGTTTCCGCCGACGGGACCAAGGTTCCCTACTTCCAGGTCGCGTCCAGGGACCTGGTGTTGGACGGCCAGAACCCCACCCAACTGTCCGGCTATGGCGGCTTCGAGATTTCCCGGACACCGGCGTACAGCGGAACCATCGGCCGGGCATGGCTTGAGCGCCGAACCTCCGGTGCGGCCTCCGACGACGGAGCTGCCGCACACTCACGGGGCGGCGTCTACGTGGTTGCGAACATCCGCGGAGGCGGCGAGTACGGTCCCTCCTGGCACCGTGCGGCGCTTCAGGAGAACCGGCACCGCGCCTACGAGGACTTTGCCGCAGTGGCGAAGGACCTCATTTCGCGAGGTGTCACCAGCCGCCGCCGGCTCGGTTGCGTCGGAGGTTCCAACGGCGGCCTCCTGGTAGGCAACATGCTGACGCAGTACCCGGAATTATTCGGCGCGGTGTCCTGCGGCGTGCCACTCCTGGACATGCGCCGCTACACCAAGCTTTCCGCCGGATACTCGTGGATTGCCGAATATGGCGATCCCGACGTCCCGGTGCAATGGGACTTCATCCGCACATTCTCGCCCTACCACCTGCTTCACGACGGTGTTGAATACCCTGAGACCTTCATCTGGACTGCCACCTCGGACGATCGTGTGGGCCCTGTCCAAGCCCGCAAAATGGCGGCACGCATGCAGGCCATGGGCATCCCGAACGTCTGGTTCCATGAAGCCCTGGAAGGCGGACACGCGGGAGCGTCGGACAACAGGCAGGCGGCAGCACTTCAGGCCCGGAGTAACCACTTCCTCTGGCGTTCCCTGGCTGGGAGCCACTGACACCCAGGCTTCTGGACCCGGCTGCGATGGTTCCCTGCCCACCATGCCGTGCGCACGGCACTGCTGGCAGGGAACCATCGAAATGGGCAGCTTGACCGAGGCGTTTTGCGCTGGAAGGCACGTTCTGCGTATCCTTGGTGGGCTAGCAATAGCAAAGGGAGACGTGCCAGAGCGGCCGAATGGGCTTCACTGCTAATGAAGTGTGGGGCACAACTCCACCGGGGGTTCAAATCCCCCCGTCTCCGCGAATTGGTCCCGGTTTTCGAACCGGGACCTTTTGCGTTTAAGCGTGCTTCCTCCCGCGGGAATCCGCAGCCATAGCCAATGTGCGTAATTCCCGGGCGCGCAAAGGGCGGGAGCTCAACCGCGCTTCGCTCCGCCGCCGGGCCAGCTCAGCCGCGCTTCGTTCCGCCGCCGGGCTTAGCTCTTCCGGATTTGGCTCCGCCGCTGACTTCGGCTCCTGCATGACGGTGGAGGCTCAGGCTGTCCGCAGTGCTGATCAGCATCAGGACGGCCATGGCAATGAACGCCCCTTTGTAGGCCGCCACATGGTCCGCCCCGAACACATGGGTGGTTTCGAACAGGCGCAGGAACAGGGCGCCCACCGCGATTCCTGCCGCTGCCGCCAACTGAACAAGCGTTGCGGAAATGGCATTGGCTGAGGGCAACTGTCCCGGGACGATGTCCGCGTATTGGACGGAGGCGTACGCGGAGAAGCCGATGGAGCGGAACGCACCGCTGAACAGGAGCAGGGCGAAAATCAGAGGCTCGGGTGTTTGGGCGTCTAGCAGGGCGCACAACGCAAAGGTCACGGCGGAAGCAAACGATGCAAAGACGAGCACCGGCTTGAATCCAAAGCGCCTTATCAGGGGCGTGGTGGCCGGTTTGATGCCGATGTTGCCAACGAACACCGCCGCCACCATGACTCCGGCCTTCAGGGGATCCCAGCCAAAGCCGTCCTGGAACATCAAGGGCAGGAGGAAAGGAACCGAACTGATGGTCAGCCGGTAGATGAAACCTCCCGTGGAGGTGGCCCTGAAAGTCCTGGTGCCAAAGACGCTGAGATTGAACAGTGGGATGCGCGTTTTCCTCATCCACCACACGGCACCGGCCAAGGACAGCAAACCTCCAACTACCACCCCCACGGCGAGCACATTGGAAGCGTGGCCTCCCAGTGTTTCCAGTCCCACCACCAAGGCGCCCACGCCCAGAGTGGTAAGAAGCAAACCAAACCAGTCGAGGCGGCGCTTGGCATCAAAGGTGGTTCGGGGCACCAGCCTGAGCGCTGCAATGAAAGCGGCAAGGCCCAGCGGGACGTTGATGATAAAAATCCAGTGCCAGGACAGGAAAGTGGTCAGTGCGCCGCCCACCATCGGAGCCAGGACCGGAGCCAGCAAGCCAGGCCAAACGAGATACGCGGTGGCACGGAGGAGCTCCGATTTGGGGGTGCCCCTCAAAACCACCAGAGTGCCCACGGGAACCATCATGGCTCCACCCATGCCCTGGGCCACGCGGCTGAGAGTCAGCATGGTCAGGTCCGTGCTGAGGGCGCAGAGCAAGGAAGCTATGGTGAACACCGATATCGCCAGGCAGAAGATCCTGCGGGCGCCGAATCTCTCGGCCAGCCAGCTACTCAAGGGGATGCCCATGGCCACCGTCACCAAATAGGCGGTCATGGTGATGTTGATGTCCGCCGGCGCCACGCTGAAGTCGGAGGCGATGCTGGGAATGGCAGTAGTAAGGATGGTGCCGTCGAGGAACTCCATGAAGAACGTTGCCGCAACCAAGAGGGCCAGGCGCGGCCGCCAACTGGTTTCGTCGGAAGTTTCGACGTCGGCGCTGGGTTTTGTGCTCATGGCTCCGGTCCAAGTTCTGGCTGGTGGCCTGCGACGGGCAAGCAGGCGTGTTTGCTCGATCCTATAGACGCAGGGTGGGAGCGATCACAACATGACGTAGTTCTACCCAAGGCGAGCCCTCCAGTCTGCCTGGCAGCTACCCGGCGTCGGAAGCCATCAGTTCCGGCATCCCTAGCCCGCCTGAGCCAGCGCCAACGGCAGCACGGCGCTTACACCAGCTTGACGCAAGGCCCGGGCAGATACGGTCATGGTCCAGCGGCTGTCAATGAGGTCGTCCACCAGCAACACCGGCTGCCCTCCCGTACCAGCCAACGCCTGGGCAAGCTCGGGTCCCACAACGAGGCGGTCCCACACACCGGCCAACCTGTAAGCGCTGTTGCCTCCACGCGCACCGGTGGGTCCACCGTGGTGGGGCTGCAACTGTCCTAGGTAAGGCATCCGTCCTATTCCGGCAATTCCTTGTGCCAAGGACTCCACCAGTTGCGGCTTGCTCCGGGACGGGATGCTGACAACTGCCGCCGGGCGTCCGACGCCGCTCCACGGTGTTCCTCCTTCGGCCCCCGACCACTCGCGCAGGACTTGGACACAGGCCTGCAGCATGGCAGGATCCACGGCACGGTCCGGAGCCCCTGCGGCGAACAACTCCCTCAGGGCGCCGCCCCAACCCAGATCGGTGAGCCTGGCAAGGATCCGGCCTTCGGAGACGCTCTCATCCGGCTTGATCTTTCCCTTGACCGCCACACCCAGCCGGTCCATGCCGCTGGGCCACTGAAGGCGCGGCTCAATGGCTATGCCTGCGCGCCGGAGAGTTTGGCCAGCGGCGTCTGCTGCCGAAGCCGCCACGTCTACGGGGAACCAACGTCCGGCGCAGTTGTCGCAGCGTCCGCAAGCGGCTGCGGTTTCGTCATCCAGGACGGAGGTGATGAATTCCATGCGGCAGCCGGCTGTGTCCTGGTAGATCACCATGGAATCCTGCTCGTCCACTCGGGCCTCGGCGATGCGTGCGTAGCGCTCGGCGTCGTAATTCCACGGCGTGCCGGTGGACCGCCAACCGCCCCCAACCCGTTCGACGGCACCATCAACCGCCAGGACTTTGAGGAGCAACTCCAGCGGTGTGCGGCGAAGATCTACGCGGGCTTCCAGCGCGACTGTGGAAAGAGCCGACCCGGCCTCCCCCAGCACGCTCAGCACGGCGTCGGCTTTCTCGGCCGAGGGCATGGATGCCGTGGCGAAGTACTGCCAGATTTCGCGGTCCTCGGAGCCCGGAAGCAGTAGGACATCTGCATTAGCTGCTCCACGGCCCGCACGGCCTACCTGCTGGTAATAGGCAACCGGAGACGACGGAGCACCCAGGTGGATCACGAAGCCCAAGTCCGGTTTATCGAAGCCCATACCCAGTGCGGATGTGGCCACAAGGGCTTTCACCTGGTTGTCCTTGAGGAGTTGTTCAGCGCGCTCCCGGTCTGCGGGGTCAGTCCGTCCCGTGTAGGACAGGACGTTGTGACCGGCCTCCGCCAGGAGCCGCGCAGTGTCCTCGGCTGCCGAGACAGTGAGGGTGTAGATAATGCCGCTGCCGGGCATGTCTGCAAGGTGCGTCAACAGCCATCCGAGGCGATCCCGGGAATCGGGCAGCGTCAGGACACCGAGCCTCAATGATTCGCGACCCAGCGCGCCACGGATGGTCAGCACTCCCGCACCCAGCTGTTCCTCGATGTCGTGAACCACCCTGGAGTTGGCGGTCGCGGTGGTGGCCAGGACGGGGACAGAGTCCGGCAACTGGGCAATGAGGTCCGCAATGCGGCGGTAATCAGGGCGGAAGTCGTGTCCCCAGTCCGAAATACAGTGAGCCTCGTCAATCACCAGGAGACCGGTTCGACGGATGAGCTCCGGGAGCTGGTTCTCCCTGAAGGAAGGGTTGGTGAGCCGTTCAGGGGAAACCAGAAGGACATCTACCTCGTCCGCGGCCAACTGGGCCAGGACCGTGTCCCATTCCAGGGCGTTTGCGGAGTTGATGGCGACGGCCCGCACCCCTGCCCGGGCAGCAGCGGCCACTTGATCACGCATGAGGGCAAGCAAAGGCGACACAATGAGGGTTGGTCCGGCGCCCCGTCGACGCAGCAGCAATGATGCAACGAAGTAAACCGCTGACTTACCCCAACCGGTGCGCTGGACCACCAGGGCGCGACGGCCCGCGTCCACCAAAGCCTCGATGGCTTCATACTGCCCGTCATGGAACTGCGCTTCCGGGTGCCCCACCAACTCGCGAAGGACCGCCAGCGCCTGCTGATGGGTAGGTGATTGCACGGAAACTGCAGCGATTGGGGAGTTGTTGGCCATCAACCCAGTATTCCAGCCGACCCTGACAGCCAGAACCCTGTTGCTCCGCTATGTGGACAAAGCTATCCACAGGTCACGTGTTCAGGTTCAACCTCAGCTGCGTCGCCACAGTAGGATTGAGCCCGTGACTAGCGAGCAGAACAAGACATTCGACCTCTCGGCTTCCTTCAAGGCGTACGACGTCCGAGGCATCGTGGGTGAAACCATCACGGCTGAAATCGTCGAGGCCGTCGGCGCTGCCTTCATCGACGTCCTGGGCTTGGAAGGTGAAACGGTACTGGTTGGCGGCGACATGCGCCCCTCCTCTCCCGAGTTCAGCCAAGCCTTTGCCAACGGTGCCGCCACCCGTGGCGCGAACGTTCAGTTGCTGGATCTCATCTCAACCGACGAGCTTTACTACGCTTGTGGGGCCCTGAACGCTGCCGGCGCAACGTTTACCGCCAGTCACAACCCCGCCGCGTACAACGGGATCAAGATGTCCAAGGCTGGCGCCCAGCCCATCTCTTCAGAGAGCGGGCTCAAGGAAATTCAGGCCCTCGCTGAGCAGTACCTGAATACCGGCATGATCCCCGCGGCAGCCACCCGCGGCGAGATCGGCGTCCACGACGTCCTGAAGGACTACTCCGAGTACCTCCGGAAGCTCGTCGACCTTTCCGGCTCCCGCCCCCTGAAGATCGTGGTGGATGCGGGCAACGGCATGGCCGGTCTCACCACCCCGGCAGTACTCGGCGACAAACTCCTCCCGGCGCTGCCCTTCGACATCGTTCCCCTCTATTTCGAACTCGACGGCTCGTTCCCGAACCACCCGGCCAACCCCCTGGAGCCGGAAAACCTGCGAGACCTGCAGGCCGCCGTCGTCAAGCACGGCGCGGACATCGGCCTCGCATTCGACGGCGACGCGGACCGCTGCTTCGTCATTGACGAGAAGGGGGAGCCTGTTTCCCCGTCCGCAATCACCGGCATGGTGGCCCGGCGTGAAATCGCCCGCGCCCAGGCCGCAGGTGAAGAGACTCCGGTGATCATTCACAATCTCCTCACCTCCAAGGCTGTGCCCGAGCTCGTAGCCAAGGATGGCGGCCGTGCCGTACGGACGCGCGTTGGACACTCATTCATTAAGGCTGTCATGGCCGAGGAAGGTGCCGTGTTCGGTGGGGAGCACTCAGCTCACTTCTACTTCCGGGATTTCTGGAATGCTGACACCGGCATGCTTGCCGCCATGCACGTCCTCGCTGCGCTGGGTGAGCAGGACGGTCCGCTCTCAGAGCTCGGCCGCCAATACGAGCCCTACGTTTCCTCCGGTGAGATCAATTCCGAGATCGAAGACAAGGCCGGCGCTGTCGAACGCGTTCGCGTCGACTTCGAAACCGAAGACATCGACATCGACCACATGGACGGCAGCACGTTCACTGCCAGGGACGGCAGCTGGTGGTTCAACCTCCGCCCGTCCAACACTGAGCCCTTCCTGCGCCTGAATGCAGAAGCCAAGGACCAGGCCACAATGGAAAAGATCCGCGACCGCGTTTTGGCGCTGGTCCGGGCCTAGGAACAGGCCGTCATGACTCAGATTCCGTCCGAGGCTCGCACCTCCCCCGAATCCGAATTGGCTGCAGTCGTGGCCGAAGCCCTCAAACTGGCCGATGCTCAGTTGGTAATCAACAAGAGCCTTGCCCCGTTCGTCTTCATGCTCGACACTGCCGGCACCATCCACCGCGGCGAAGTCCCCAAGGAAATCCAGGGGACCATGCCCCCGGACCCACTCCTGTCCGTGAAGCTGACCATTGACCTCTTCTCGGGCAATGCCGAAAACCTCCTCGCGATGGTTGCTGTACTGGATCCGCAGGCGAGTAAGAACGAGGACACGCTCCACCTCTGGGCTGAACACCGTAGTGGCATCAGCCAGATCATCCGAGTGGACTTCACCCGCAAGAAGTTCTTGAAGCACCCCACCTTCAGTGAACCTCGGGCCGAGATTCAGGATGCCCACGTATGGACTGGAGAAGCGCCTGCATCTGCCGGGGAATGGTGGCATGAAGGGCTCTCAGAGCAGGCCATCCAAGACGTTTTCGATCTTGTTGGTGCAGCCGTTCCCTTCGCCCAGGATCAGTTGGGAAAGTACGGCTCGTTGGCGCCGTACGGCGTGACTACCGATCTCGGTGGCGAGATCGGCCAGCATATGGCCTACCAGGATCCCAACGAGGATGACGAGATCGATTCTGCAGAATCCGTCCGGATGATGACCGAAGGCTTCCGCCACAAGCTGGAGACATTGCGCGGGACGTGCATTATCAGCGATGTCCGTCTCACCCCCAGTAGCGGTGAGGGCGTTGCCCTTGACGCACTCAGGCTCCACATTGAACACACCGAGGGTCTTTCCATGCTCCTTTTGAAACCCTATGAGATTGACGAACAGTCTCAGACTGTCGCCTTCGGGGAGACGGCAGTGGTACCAACTCCTGCCCAGGTGTGGTCCGCATGAGCGAGCAGTCCTCCACCACACCTGGCGAGGGTGAGTCAGTCCAGGACCGGGAACTCCGCGAGACGCTGGGCACAGCCCTCGGGACCGCTCAAGAGCATCTCCAGCAGAACGGCGGGTTCCTTCCGTTTGCCGTCACGCTATCGGACGACGGCGAGCTCCGGATTGTTCTGGTCACTCCAGGGGAACCTGACGAGGATGGTGACATCGATGCCGGCGGCATGCTAGCCGACATCCACGAACTGCTCCGCCAGGGCCGTGATGACTTCAAGGCTGTAGCCGTTGTGAGTGACGTCAGCCTGCCGGATCATGGATCTGACGGCATCCATGGCGCAGCCGAACACCGGGACGGGGAAGTCCGTGCAGCGATTATTCCCTACACCCCCACCGTGGACGGCTTCGCCTTCAGCGCTATGGAGCCCGATACCCACGAACCATCCATTTGGGTGGACTAGACACTACCCGTGAGCTGATCCCATGAAAATCAACGCCTTCGCAGATGTCAGCCTCCGCGCCATCATGGTGTTGGCTGCGGCTCCCGAAGGCACACTGCTGACTACCCAAGCGGTGGCCGATGCTGTGGGAACGCCCTACAACCACGTCAGCAAGGCAATGGTCCGCTTGCGTGCGCTGGGTTACATCGATGTTGAACGGGGACGGCTCGGCGGTTCCCGGCTCAACGAATCCGGGCGCAGGGCCACAGTTGGGGAAGTCCTTCGACACTTGGACAGCCGCCAGGATCCAGCGGAGTGCCAATCCCCCACAAAGAACTGCCCACTCATCAATGAGTGCGGCCTGCGACATGCGATGAACCGGGCCCGGGAAGCCTTCTACACCGAACTCGATTCCGTGGTTATCGCTGCCCTCCCCCATGCACGCCAGATGAACCCGGTATTCCAATCCATCGGGCTGCGGCCGGAGTTCAGGACACCAGCACAGGCACAGTGATCGCTACGGCTGGCGACTCCTGCCCCTAAAGCTCCCCCACGTCGGCTCGCACAAGCTCCCCCGAATCGGCATGCCCTGGCGGGAATCCCTTTAGTTTGCACAACTCTTCTACATGGTGTAGAACTTGGGATATAAATATACGCATTCGAAATGCCTATATATATATCCGGTCGCCACCCCGACCCGACAATCAGGAGAACCATGCTCTCGGAAAAG
Source organism: Arthrobacter sp. MYb23 (assembly GCF_002979775.1). GTDB lineage: Bacteria > Actinomycetota > Actinomycetes > Actinomycetales > Micrococcaceae > Arthrobacter. The sequence goes on along the minus strand of NZ_PCPR01000009.1, from coordinate 79,074 downwards.
TCCCGCCCCATCATCAAAGCCACGTTGCCCTTGGTGGGTTCACGGATCGGCACGATCACCGTCGACTTCTACAATCGACTTTTCACCGCGCACCCCGAGTTGCTCGACGGACTCTTCAGCCGTTCCAACCAGCGCTCCGGGGATCAGCAGCGGGCCTTGGCCGGGAGCATCGCAGCGTTCGCCACCCACGTGATCAACAACCCAGGAACCCTCCCGGAAACAGTTCTGTCCCGCATTGCGCACAAGCATGCTTCCCTCGGAATCAGCGAGGATCAGTACGGAGTTGTCTACGAGCACCTCTTCGCAGCCATCGCCGCTGACTTGGCCGAGGTCATCACCCCGGAAATCGCCGAAGCATGGACAGAGGTCTACTGGCTGATGGCCGATGCCCTGATCAAGCTCGAGAAGGACCTCTATGCTTCACAGTCAAACGGCAAGATGTGGATGCCATGGCGGGTCACAGCCAAGGATCCGGCGGGCACGGACGCCATGACCTTCACTCTGGAGCCCGCTGACGACACCCCTGTCACAGCAGCAAAGCCAGGCCAGTATGTGAGCGTAAAAGTCCAGCTCCCCGACGGACTCCGCCAAGTCCGCCAGTATTCACTGTCCGGTGACACCGGCACCAGCAGGGTCTTTACCACCAAGCTGAACGACGGCGGTGAGGTATCCACCGCCCTCCATACCGGCGTCGAACCTGGCGACATCCTTGAGATCTCGAATCCTTACGGCGAAATTTTCCTCAAAGAGGGAGATGGCCCGGTCATCCTGGCATCGGCGGGTATTGGTTGCACTCCCGCGGCGTCCATCCTGCGGGCGCTCGCGCAGACAGGTACCGGACGGCAGGTCATGGTGCTTCACGCTGAGAAGACCATGGACAATTGGGCGTTGAGGGGCCAGATGACAGCGGACGCCGCGAAAATCAACGCAGATCTGAAGCTCTGGCTCGAAACACCGCATGCCTCTGCCAGCCACGGTTTCATGTCGCTGCGCGAAGTGGACCTGCCCGCCGACGCTTCGCTATATCTTTGCGGTCCGCTCCCTTTCATGAAGAAGATCCGCGACGAAGCCATCGACGCCGGGATTCCGGCAACACGCATTCACTACGAGGTATTCGGCCCCGACGTTTGGCTCGCCAACTAGATCAAACGGCCTAGGTCACAGCACGACGGCGGCCCGCCACCTTTCATGCGAAAGGTGACGGGCCGTCGTCGTTCACTTAAGAACGCCGTTGTTCCTAAGAGGTCTAGCCCAGACGGGTCTTGAGACCGTCCAGCTCGGATTGGAGTGCCGCCGGGAGAGATTCGCCGAAGTTGGCGAACCATTCCTCGATGGACGCCAGCTCGGTTGCCCATTCCTCAGGGTCGACGCGAACAGCGGACTCAACCTCGGCAGGAGTCATGTCCAAGCCTTCGAGGTCGATGGATTCACCGGTCGGCACGAAACCGATGGGGGTTTCCACAGCGTCAGCCTTGCCTTCAAGGCGCTCGATGGCCCACTTGAGCACACGGGCGTTGTCCCCGAAGCCAGGCCAGGCAAAGCCGCCTTCAGCCGTGCGACGGAACCAGTTGACCAGGAAGATCTTGGGCAGACGATCCGGATTGGCTTTGGCGGACAGGTTCACCCAGTGGTTCAGGTAGTCGCCAGCGTCGTAACCGATGAACGGAAGCATTGCCATGGGATCGCGGCGGACAACACCAACGGCACCAGCGGCAGCGGCCGTGGTTTCCGAAGACAGCGTGGAACCCATGAAGATGCCATTGGACCAGTTGCGTGCCTCGGTGACCAGCGGGATGGTGGTCTTGCGGCGGCCACCGAACAGGATCGCGGAAAGTTCCACGCCGTCCGGGCTGAAGTACTCTTCGGCCAGCATGTCGATCTGGTTGATCGGCGTGCAGAAGCGGGAGTTCGGGTGTGCAGCCGGGGCGTCCGAGTCCGGAGTCCAGGACTCACCGCGCCAGTCGGTCAGGTGCGCCGGAGTTTCCTCGGTCATACCTTCCCACCAGACGCCACCGTCATCAGTCAATGCGACGTTGGTGAAGATGCTGTTTCCCTTGGCGATGGCACGCATGGCGTTGGGGTTGGTGCCCCAACCGGTGCCCGGTGCGACGCCGAAGAGGCCTGCCTCGGGGTTGACGGCGCGGAGCTCGCCCTCCTTGCCGAAGCGCATCCAGGTGATGTCGTCGCCAAGGGTCTCAACCTTCCAGCCCTTGATGGTGGGGTCGAGCAACGCGAGATTGGTCTTGCCGCAAGCGGACGGGAAGGCAGCGGAGACGTAGTAGGTCTTCTGCTCGGGGGAGGTCAGCTTGAGAATGAGCATGTGCTCGGCCAGCCAGCCCTCGTCGCGTGCCATCACCGAGGCGATGCGCAGTGCGTAGCACTTCTTGCCCAGGAGGGCGTTTCCGCCGTAGCCGGAGCCGAAGGACCAGATGGAGCGCTCTTCGGGGAAGTGAACAATCCACTTATCGGTGTTGCACGGCCACGCGACGTCGGCCTGGCCGGCTTCGAGCGGTGCGCCCAGCGAGTGCAATGCCGGAACGAAGAAAGCATCGGTCTGCGTGATGCGGTCAAGGACGTCCGTACCGATGCGGGCCATGATGCGCATGGAGGCAACAACATAGGCGGAGTCGGTGATCTCGACGCCAAACTTGGGATCTTCAGCATCCAGGTGGCCCATGACGAACGGTATGACGTACATGGTGCGGCCGCGCATGGAGCCGGCGAACAGTCCGCGCAGCTTCTGCTTCATCTCGGCCGGAGCCATCCAGTTGTTGGTGAAGCCTGCGTCGCGCTCGTTCTCGGAGCAGATGAAAGTCTGCTCTTCCACACGGGCAACGTCAGCGGGGTCGGAGAACGCCGCGAAGGAATTCGGGAACGTTTCCGGGTTCAGCCGCTGAAGCGTGCCGGCCTCAACCAGCTCGTCCGTCAGCTTCTTGTTTTCTGCTTCGCTGCCATCAACCCAGTGGATGCGGTCCGGCTGAGTCAGCTCGGCAACTTCCTCAACCCAGGCCAGCAGGCGTGCATGCGTAGTAGGTGCCTTCTCAAGCAGCGGCAGTCGCGCCAGATCGCCCATTGCGGTTCCCTTCCTCGGGTTCAGTGGTGTGTCCTAAACGATAGGGGCCGCGGACCAGACCAATCCGCTGTCAGACATCGGACATCCAAGGGGGCAGGAGGGGAAAACCGCTAGAAATAAGGGTTTGAAGATCACAGAAGCGGAATTTAAGTGACGAAGGTCACCTAGACCGGTCTAGTTGCCTAGATTACAGCTTTTCGATTTGGAACTTCACATGAACTTCTGTAAAGTTTATTGAGGTTCGAGGGGGTCAGAGAAACAGACCGCCGAGAATCACACGAAATGCGCCCATAGCTCAGCTGGATAGAGCGTCTGTCTACGGAACAGAAGGTCAGGGGTTCGAATCCCTTTGGGCGCACAGATGAAGACCCGCACCGGCTCACCGGTGCGGGTCTTTTGCTTTGCCCGTGCGGGCCCAAGTAGGTCGCAATTGATGCCGTTGTGAGCCCTCAGAACGGCATCAACTGCGACCTACTTGGGTGAGGCGAGCGCAGCGGCAGGTGACGTAAGCGCAGAAACGGCAAGGGCCGCCGTCGTACTTTCCGAAAAAGTACGACGGCGGCCCTCGCGTTCGGGCGTCAGCGCCCGGAAGCGGAGCGCTACTCCCCTACGGCCTCAGTAATGCGGCGACGGATGCCATCGAAATGGCGGTTGAGCAGCTCGGACGCCGAGACTTTGTCCCCGGCTGCGACCGCGGCATAGATGCTCCGGTGCATGGCGGCAGTTTTCGCCAGGTCCTCATTGCCAGGACCGATCTCCACATGGATTTTCCGGTAGACCTTCCAGAAGACACCCATCAGGTTGATCAGGAGCTCGTTGTTGAGGGGCTCGAAAAGGCGGCGGTGGAACTCGGCGTCCGCGGCAACAAAGTTTTCGCCGGCGGCAGCGAGTTCTTCCATCTGCTTCACGGCTTCTTCAATGGAGGCGAGCTGTTCCTTGGTCATGACATCCATGGAGGAGCCAATCAGCCCGGATTCGAGGGCTTGGCGCACGTCCACCAACTGCAGAGCTTCAAGTCCCTGATGACGCAGCGAAAGGCGGCCGCGGAAGGTCAAACCGTCGGCAAGGGCATCGAAGTTGCTCGGCGCCACGAACATTCCGAAGCCGTGCCGGATCTCAATGACACCAAGAGCCTGAAGAACTTTGAGGGATTCTCGGAGCGTATTGCGGCCAACACCAAGGGCTCCGGAAAGTTCGCTCTCGGTGGGCAATGGATCGCCTGCCTCGAGCTCGCGCTCAAGGATCAATTCCATAATGTCCGACTGCAGGGCACGCAGCCGGGCCTGTGCACTGAACCGCGCCTGCGGAACCACACCGGAAGTTGTCATGGCTTTCTCCTTGCCGATGCACCTGCCCCTGGACCCGCAAAAGCCAGCCCGGGAAACACGTGCGGTGTTAATATTGAGGCGAGCTTAGTGCCCAGCCAAGATAAGTGACTCGCAACATACAATATCGGATGTCCCACCTCCGTCATAGCTATGTACCGTGAAATCGCTGAGATTTCCCCCACGAACCGGCCGCAGCCGGCGAACCGCCCGGCGCGCGGCCGAGACCCAGGCGCCAATTCTTACTTGACGTTCCGTTGTGACCGCCCTTACAGTTTCAATACGAGCATCGGACGTCCTACATCCGATAACCCACGAAACGCGAATGGTGAGGCACCCTATGAGCAAGACGATCCAAAGCCTGCCGCTGGTCAACGACGCCAGCCGCCGGAACTTCCTGAAGCTAAGCGGCGCAGTTGGTGCAGCAGCCGCCTTCACGGCAACCCTTTCCGCGTGCGGCGGCGCTGCCAGCACCACCACGGGTACAACCACCAACACGGCGGCCGTCAACAAGGACCTCACCATTGAGGCCGGTATCTCCTACGCGCTGTCCACCGGGTTCGATCCCCTGAGCTCCTCCGGCGCCACCCCGATGGCAGCCAACCTCCACATCTTCGAAGGCCTCATCGAGCTCCACCCCGCCACCCGCCAGCCATACAACGCGCTGGCAGCAACGGATCCCAAGAAGATCAACGACACCACGTACCAGGTGACCATCCGCGAGGGCGCCACGTTCCATGACGGCTCCCCCGTCACCACCGAGGACGTCGCCTTCTCCTTCACCCGTGTGATGGACCCTGCCAATAAGTCCCTGTTCTCCCAGTTCATCCCTTTCATCCAGGACGTCAAGCCCTTGGACGCGAAGACGGTGGAGTTCACCCTTAAGTACGCCTTCCCGGGCTTCGGCCCCCGCATCTCCGTGGTGAAGATCGTTCCGAAGGCACTCGCCACAGATCTGAAGGCCTTCGACGCCTCACCCGTAGGTTCGGGTCCGTACAAGCTGATCTCGGCAGTCAAGGACGACAAGATCGTCTTCGAAGCGTTCGCCGCCTACAACGGTCCCAAGCCGGCACTGGCCAAGGGCATGACCTGGCTGCTGCTCTCCGACGCGGCAGCCCGCGTCACCGCAGTCCAGTCCGGCCGCGTTCAGGCGATCGAAGACGTTCCCTACCTTGACGTCGACGGCCTGAAGTCCAAGGTCAAGGTTGAATCCGTCCAGTCCTTCGGCCTGCTGTTCCTCATGTTCAACTGTGCCAAGGCCCCGTTCGACAACAAGCTGGTCCGTCAGGCGCTCCACTACGGCATGGACAAAGAATCCATCATCAAGAAGGCCCTGTTCGGCAACGCCAAGGCCGCCACGTCCTACTTCCAGGAAGGTCACCCGGATTACGTCAAGGCCAAGAACGTGTACGGCTTCGATACGTCCAAGGCAGAAGATCTTCTGAAGCAGGCCGGAGTCACCAACCTCGAGTTCGAACTCCTCACCACGGACACCGCCTGGGTCAAGGACGTTGCACCGCTGATCCTCGAATCCTGGAACAAGATTCCTGGCGTCAAGGTCACCGTGAAGAGCCTCCAGTCCGGCGCTTTGTACAGCGACCGCGTGGGCAAGGGCGATTTCTCCGTGGTTGCAGCTCCTGGCGATCCGTCAGTCTTCGGCAATGATGCAGACCTCCTCCTGAGCTGGTTCTATTCGGGTGCAACCTGGATGGACAAGCGCGCCTTCTGGACCACTCCCGAGCGCACCAAACTGCAGGAGCTCATGAACAAGGGCTCCCAGGCATCCGGTGACGAGGCCAAGAAGATCGTGGGCGAAATCGTGGACATGGTGTCCGATGAAGTGCCCCTCTACCCCATCTTCCACCGCCAACTCCCCAGCGCCTGGGATGAGAAGAAGCTCAACGGCTTCCAGCCCCTTCCCACCACCGGCTTGTCGTTCATCGACGTCGGACGAACTGCCTAAGCACCCTTCGAGTTGTGGGGCCCGCTCTGCGGCCTGAATCCCCCAAATAGTCCGCAGAGCGGGCCCCGCAACCAGCAGCACCCAACCAACCGGAGAACAAATTGGTCACGATATTGCGTCTGCTTGGTCGCAGACTTGCAGCATTGCCATTGATGATCCTGGGCATCACGTTGCTCGTCTTCCTCGTCTTGCAGGCCGCTCCCGGCGATCAGGCAAGCTCCGCCCTCGGTGACGGCGCCAGCGAGGAAGCCAAGCAGCAGTACCGCCAGGACAATGGCCTGAACGATCCCCTGGTCCTGCAGTACTTCCGATTCCTCGGCAAGCTCCTGCAGTTCGACCTCGGCGTCACCACCCCACCGGCCAAGTCGGTGGCATCCATGATCGGCTCGGCGTTTCCCCTGACGCTGCAGCTCACCTTCCTTGGCGTCCTCATTGCGATCGTGCTTTCCCTGGCGTTCGGCATTCTGGGAGCCCTGTATCGCGATAAGTGGCAGGACCAGTTGGTTCGTGTCTTCTCCATCGCCGCGATCGCCACGCCGTCGTTCTGGCTCGGCATCCTGCTCATCCAGTGGTTCGCCCTGGGTGAGAACCCGATGTTCCCCTCGGGTGGAATTGCGACGCCGGAATCCGGCTTTGGCGGTTGGCTCAACTCGATGGCCCTCCCGGCACTCGCCCTCGGCATCCCCGTGTCAGCATCGCTGATCCGCGTGGTCCGCACCTCGATGGTGGAAGAACTGGACCGCGACTATGTCCGGACCGCCATCGGCAACGGTGTCCCCTACCGCGAGGTGGTCTCCAAGAACGTCCTCCGCAACGCGCTCGTCACCCCGGTGACCGTGCTGGGACTCCGCGTCGGTTACTTGCTGGGTGGCGCCGTCGTGATTGAAATGATCTTCGCCCTGCCCGGCATGGGCCAGCTGATCCTCAACGGCATCACCAACCTGGACGTCAACCTGGTCCAGGGCGTGGTGCTCACCATCTCGGTCACCTTTGTTCTGGTGAACATCGTGGTGGACCTCCTCTACCTGCTCATCAACCCCCGAATCAGGACGGTATAGCTCATGCGCAGCAAGCTCGCAGAACGGCTAAGTGCCCCGGGCATTCGTTTCAAGGCCCTGCCCTGGGGCTCCCGTATCGCCCTGCTCTTCCTCATCGTGATTGTCCTGGCAGCAATTTTCGCGCCGGTCATCGCACCGCACGATCCTCTGGAGACGTTCATTCCGGCCACCCCACCGGGTGCCGAGCACTTCTTCGGCACCGACCGCCTGGGCCGCGACATCTTCTCCCGCCTCCTGTTCGGCGCGCAATCGTCGCTGATGATCGGCCTCGGCGCGGTTGCCCTGGCCATCCTTGCCGGTGCACTCCTCGGTTCCTTCGCGGCCACTTCCAGCAAGTCCGTGAACGAGATCATCATGCGGCTCATGGACATCCTCATGGCGTTCCCCGGCATCGCCCTGGCAGCCGTACTGTTGGCAGCGTTCGGCAACTCGGTGCCCACCATCATCATCGCGATCGCCATCATTTACACGCCGCAGCTGGCCCGCGTGGTCCGCGCCAACGTGCTGGCCCAGTACGGCGAAGACTACGTCCGTGCCGAACGCGTGATCGGCGCAGGCCGTTTCTACATCCTGGTCAAGCACATCGTCCGCAACACTGCCGCTCCCGTGCTGGTGTTCGCCACGGTCATGGTGGCCGACGCCATCATCCTGGAAGCCTCGCTGTCCTTCCTGGGCGCCGGCGTGCAGGACCCCGCACCGTCATGGGGCAACGTCATTTCCTACGGCCGCAACCTGGTCCTGTCCGGCGGCTGGTGGGCCACCACCTTTGCCGGCGTCACCATCCTGCTGACCGTGCTGTCACTGAACATCCTGGCCGAGGGCCTCACCGACGCCATGGTGAACCCGAAGCTGCGCCGCGCGCCTGTAGTAAAGGACGACGACGGTTCCGCAGCTGTTATCGCCGTGGACACCGAGGTGGCCACGTCCGTGGCCCAGCCTTCCGTGGTTGAGGAACACGAGCTCGACGGCGTCCGTGCGGCTTCCAGCGACACCGTCGCTTCAGAGGCGGGAACCTCAGCCGTCCTCACCGACGTGAAGCTGGCCGCCACGAATCCGCACCTCCTCCTGGACCGCGAACTGGAACTGCTCGCAGCCATCGAAGCGAAGCGCACCGACCGCCTCCCGCAGGTTTCTCCCGAAGCGCGAAACGTGCTCGAGGTGAAGAACCTGTCCATCCGATTCCCGGGCCGTTTCGGCGACATCGCGATCGTGGACAACGTCTCCTTCACCGTCCGCGAGGGCGAAACCATGGGCTTGGTGGGCGAATCCGGTTGTGGCAAGTCCATCACTTCCCTGGCCGTGATGGGGTTGCTCCCCAAGACTGCCCAAGTCACCGGCTCCATCAAGTTCGATGGCAAGGAACTCCTGGACTCCGCCACCATGCACAGCAACCCGAAGGCCTATGAGGGCCTCCGGGGCGAACAGATCGCCATGGTCTACCAGGACGCGTTGAGCTCCCTGAACCCGTCCATGAAAATCAAGGACCAGATGGAGCAGCTCACCAAGCGCGGCGGGCGCAAAACTCCTGCCGAGCTGCTGGAAATGGTGAAACTGGATCCCGTCCGGACACTCGCCAGCTACCCGCATGAGCTCTCCGGCGGCCAGCGCCAACGCGTGCTGATTGCCATGGCCCTCTCCCGTTCGCCCAAGATCGTCGTTGCCGATGAGCCCACCACCGCCCTGGACGTCACGGTCCAGAAACAGGTTGTGGACCTGCTCAACGAACTGCGCGAACAACTCGGCTTCGCCATGGTTTTCGTCAGCCACGACCTCGCCCTGGTGGCCTCACTGGCACACCGCATCACCGTGATGTACGCCGGCCAGGTGGTGGAATCCGCACAGGCTTCCGAGCTTCTGCAGAACCCCAAGCACGAGTACACCCGCGGCTTGCTCGGCGCGGTGCTCTCCATCGAGGCCGACGCTGTGCGCCTCCACCAGATCCCCGGCACTGTCCCGTCCCCGCGGGACTTCGCGACGGGCGACCGCTTCGCGGCCCGCTCCCTGCGATCCGACGCCGATCCCCACCAGAAGCTGGTCCTCACCACCGTCTCTTCGGTTTCCTCGGCGAACGGTGACGATGCCGACCACTACTGGGCGAGCCACCTGAAGGAGGATGCGAAATGAGTCAGTCAACCGGCAAGGCGGTCATCGAGCTCAAAGACGTCAAGGTATACCACCATGCACGAACCGGTGGCCTGTTCCGTCCGAACATCGTCAAGGCCGTGGACGGCGTGGACTTCACCATCAGCCGCGGCGAAACCGTGGGAATCGTGGGTGAGTCCGGCTGCGGCAAGTCCACGCTCGCGTCAGTTCTTGTGGGACTGCAGCCGCCGACGTCGGGCCAGGTTTTGTTCCATGGAAAGCCGGCCATCAAACGGAACGCAGCCATGCGCAAGCAGTTTGGCCGCTCCGTGTCCGTGGTTTTCCAGGACCCGGCAACAGCACTGAACCCGCGCATGACCATCCAGGACATCCTCACCGATCCACTGCAGATCCACGGCATCGGCAACGCGTCAACACGCGCCGCCAAGGTCAAGGAACTGTTGGCGCTGGTTGGCTTGCCGCAATCGGCAGCCGAAGTGACGCCGTCGCAGGTTTCCGGCGGTCAGCGCCAGCGTGTGGCGATCGCCCGGGCCCTTGCCTTGGACCCGGACATCATCGTGGCGGACGAGCCGACGTCGGCGCTGGACGTTTCGGTCCGTGCGCAGGTCCTGAACCTGCTGTCCGATCTGAAGACCCAGCTGAACCTGGGCATGGTGTTCATCTCGCACGATATCCAGACAGTCCGCTACGTCTCGGACCGTATTTGTGTCATGTACTTCGGCAAGATCGTCGAACAAGGCTCAGCCGCGCAGGTCTTCGACAACCCCAGTAATGACTACACCAAGAAGCTGCTGGGCGCCGCGCCAAGCCTGCTTCACATCTAGTTTTTCCCTTCACAAGCTACAAACAACGGAGAATTCTGTGTCCACTCAGTTCCAGGGCGTCATCCCCCCGGTCATCACCCCCCGCCATGCAGACGGAAGCATCGACACTGCGTCGCTGAAGAACGTCACCAAGCACCTGATCGACGGCGGTGTGTCCGGCCTTTTCGTCCTGGGCTCCTCCGGCGAAGTCCCCTACCTGACCAACGATGAGCGTGAAGTGGTGGTCTCCACCATCGCCGACGCCAACGCTGGAGCAGTTCCGTTGATCGTGGGCGCCAACGAGCAGACCACCACCCGCGTCATCGAAGAAGCGCGCAAAGTGGTGGACCTGGGCGCTGACGCGATCGTGGTTACCTCCATGTACTACGCAATCGGCAACGCAGCGGAGACGGAGACCCACTTCCGCGACATCCACGCCGCCATCGAGAAGCCGATCTTCGCCTACGATGTCCCGGTCCGTACGCACTTCAAACTGCCCACGGACCTCCTGATCCGTTTGGGCCGCGACGGCGTCATTGCCGGCGTCAAGGACTCCTCCGGCGACGACGTTTCCTTCCGCCAGTTGCTCCTCGCAGCCAAGGACATCCCCAACTTCGACATCTTCACCGGTCACGAAGTTGTGGTGGACGGCGCCCTTCTGGGCGGCGCGCAAGGTGTTGTCCCGGGCCTCGGCAACGTTGATCCGGCCGGCTACCGCCGCCTCTTCGACGCCGCGCAGGCCGGCGACTGGGCTCTGGCGGCAAGGGAGCAGGACCGCTTGGCCGACGTCTTCGAGATCGTCTACACCCCTAACGGCCGCGTGTCCGGCGGAGCCGCTGGTCTGGGTGCGTTCAAGACCGCGCTGCAGGTGATGGGCGTCATCGAGTCCAACACCATGAGCTCGCCGATGCTTTCCTTGAACGATTCCGAGACTGCTGCGATCCGTTCGATCCTGGAACGCAACGGGCTGGTCTAGGTTTCAATGCCCACCTCCATGACCCACGTGATCGGCGTTGACCTCGGCGGCACCAAAACCGCCGCCGGGGTGGTCTCCGCCTCCGGTGAGGTTCTGATGTCGGAGACCATTCCGACTCTGAACCGGGATGGCGGCGAAGCGATCCTCGACGCCACCGCAGCGCTGATCACGGGCTTGGTGGAGCGCGCTGCCGACGCCGGAATTTCAGTTTCCGGCGTCGGCATCGGCTCCGCTGGGGTCATCGATGCCTCTTCCGGGTCCGTCGTGTCTGCGACCGACGCGATTCATGGCTGGGCCGGGACTGAGCTTGTTGCCGGGCTTTCATCCCGTCTATCGCTTCATGTTTCGACCGTGCGGGCCGTCAACGATGTCCACGCCCATGCCCTCGGTGAGGCCTGGCTTGGCGCGGCCGCAGGTTCCTCAAGTTCGCTCATGGTGGCGTTCGGAACGGGCGTCGGCGGAAGTTTTGTGCTGGATGGTTCGCCTGTTCTGGGGCACCGCTTTGTGGGCGGGCATGTGGGGCACTTCGCTTCTTCTTATGCCTACTCCGATGGTGTTGCGCTGCCGTGTGTGTGCGGTGGGTCCGGGCACGTGGAGGCGATCGCTTCGGGGCCCGCGATTTATGAGTCGTACCTGCGGTTCGGCGGTTCTGCCTTGGCAGCCCTGGACACACGGGGAGTGTTTGGACTGGCCTCTGCTGCTGAAGCGGGCGACGGCGGTGCTGGGCTCGACGGCGGTACTGCTGAAGGTTCGGCGGATAACCGCGCCGCAGCCCTGTGTGCCATAGACGTGGGCGCAGCTGCGGCGGGTCAAGCCCTGGGCGGACTCATCAACATTCTTGACCCCGAAACCGTCGTGATTTCCGGTGGTTTGGCCGACGCCGGCGAGCTCTGGTGGAAGCCCATGGAGTTTGCCTTGCGTCAGGAACTGCTGGCTCCCTTGGTTTCCGTGCCTGTTGTTCGAGCACGCCTCGGCAACACCGCCGCCATCGTTGGCGCCGCAAAACTCGTCCTTAAGTAGTCCGTAAGTAAAGGGAGACATCATGATTCTCACCCCCGAAGGCCTCGAAGCCCTCCGCTCCCAGTTGATCGTCTCCTGCCAGGCGTACCCCGGGGAGCCCATGCGCGATCCCCGGACCACTGCGCAGGTGGCCGCGTCAGCGGTCATTGGTGGAGCCACGGCGATCCGTGTCCAAGGGCTGGCCGACGTGCAGTTCACGCGCACCGCCGTCGAGGTCCCTGTCATTGGCCTCTGGAAAGACGGGCACGAGGGCGTCTTTATCACCCCGACGCTGCGTCATGCCCTTGCTGTGGCGAATGCCGGTGCTCATGTTGTGGCGATTGATGGAACGCGTCGTTCGCGGCCCGATGGGCTTTCCCTTGCTGACACTGTTGCCGGCATTCACGCCGATTCCCATGCACGGGTCATGGCGGATTGCGGTTCGTTCGACGACGCCGTGGCAGCCGTGGAGGCGGGCGCAGACCTGATCGGCACCACGTTGTCCGGTTACACCGGCGAGCGCCCCAAAACCGACGGCCCGGACTTTGCGCTCTTGGAACAGATCGCCTCCGCTGGCCTGGGCAAACCACTTATCGCTGAGGGGCGCATCCATACTCCTGCGCATGCACGGCAAGCCCTCGACGCCGGCGCATTTGCGGTGGTGGTGGGTACAGCCATCACCCACCCGGCCAGCATCACGGGCTGGTTCAAGGGCGCGATGCACGCGTAGCCCTCGCGTTGCGAGGCCCGCTCTGCGCCCCAAAACCCACGCCAACCCCGCAGAGCAGGCCTCACAACGCGATGTCAGGCTAAATTGTTGTCTCCACGGGCCTGTCCAGTGCATGGCCGTACTGGGACCATCCGCCGACGAACAGCTTGCCGGTGCCCATTCCCAACTGCTCCATCACCAACAGGTTGTGGCAGGCGGTCACCCCGGATCCGCAGTAGGCAGTGGTGTTCTTCGCGGTCAGCACTCCGGCGCGCTCGAAGTTCGCGCGTATCTGTGGCTCCGCGAGCAGATGCCCCGTGGCGTCGAGGTTCTCACGGCATGGCACGTTCACGGCACCGGGTATGTGTCCGGGGCGGGGATCGATAGGATCTTGCCGGCCTTCGAAACGGTCACGATTCCTAGCATCCACTGTGAGGAAGGCGTCAGAGGAAGCTTCCGAAATGTCTGCCAGCAGGTCTGCAGGCCAGGCTTTGGCAGTGAAGCTCCCGGTCCGAGGCAGCGGCGTTTCCGTGGAGAGATCCCCGGGATAGTTGCCGATACCCCCGTCCAGGATCGCCGCAGTGTGTCCCGTGGATCGGAGCATCCAGACCAGCCGGGCTGCGATGACTCCCCCGGCGTCGTCATAGGCCACTACGGTGTCCGAATCACTAATACCGGCTTCACGCATCCCCTGGGCAAACACTTCCGGATCGGGTAGCGGGTTCCTGCCGGCTTCAGGTGATGCCGGCCCGGACAGCCATCTGTCCATGTCCATGAAGACTGCGTCCAGGAGATGTCCGGCGTCGTAGGCGTCCTTGCCCGAAGCGCCGTCCAAGTACCAGCGCGTATCCACGAAGACGACCCTCCCGAGGTTGCGGGCACACCAATTCCAGTCAACAAAAGGCTTCAGTTCTTCTCCCATGCATCGAGCCTAAACAGAGCTTCCATATTTTGAGATACCTATCCCAATATATGGACAGGTCCGTAGCGTTTGCGGGGCCTACTGTGCGCCCCAAAGCCCCCGCGAAACCCGCAGAGCAGGCCTCACAACACTCAGGGAGCGGTTGTAGGCTTTCCCCATGACTGCCGAGAGCTCCCGGGAATTCGACGTAATCGTGATCGGCGCGGGCGCCGTAGGAGAAAACGTGGCGGACCGGGTGGTTCGCGGCGGCCTCACGGCGGTGATCATCGAAAGCGAGCTGGTGGGCGGCGAGTGCTCCTACTGGGCGTGCATTCCCTCCAAAGCGCTCCTCCGGCCGGGGAACGTGCTCCACGCCGCCCAAGTGGTGCCGGGGGCGAAGGAAGCGATCACTGGAACCGTGGATGCCGAGGCTGCCCTTAAGCACAGGGACTGGTTCACCAATAATTGGCAGGACGGCAGCCAGGTTGAATGGCTGGACAGCGCCGGCATTGAGTTGATCCGTGGCCGGGGCCGCATCACGGGACCGCGGGAAGTTCATGTGGACGGGATCGACGGCAACAGTTACGCGCTCAAAGCCCACCATGCCGTAGTGATTGCGACAGGCTCAACTCCCACCATTCCAGACATTGACGGCCTCAGCGACGTACCCTTCTGGACGACCCGTGGCGCCACGGCAGCCAAGAACGTCCCGAAGCGTTTTGTGGTGCTCAGCGGGGGCGTAGCCGGAGTGGAGATGGCGCAGGCGTTCGCCCGCCTCGGCTCGGACGTCACGCTCATTGCCCGCGGCCGTTTGCTAAGCAACTACCCGGAGGAAGCCGCCGCCCTGGTGCTGGCCGGGCTCCGCGCCGACGGCGTCGCTGTCCACGTCCACACTGATGTCCAAAGGGTGGGGAAGAACGACGACGGCTCGGTCACGGTGACGCTCGACGACACGTCGCTCACGGCGGACCAACTCCTGGTCGCCTCCGGAAGACACCCCGCCCTGGCCAATCTGGGCCTGGAAAATGTGGGGGTGGAAGCGCAGGACGGTAAACCCCTGCGGCTCGCTACCGACCCCAGCGGACTGGTGGAAGGCCCGGCGAGCGATGGCACCAGCGGACTGTGGCTCTACGCCGCCGGGGATGCGGCCGGCAAGGTACTCCTGACACACCAGGGCAAATATGAGGCCCGGGCTACCGGCGACGCAATTGTGGCACGGGCCAACGGCAAGCTCACCGGCACTCCGAATCCATGGAGCCCCTTTGCTCACACGGCCAACCACCACGCCGTCCCCAGCGTGGTGTTCACGGACCCTGAAGTGGCCTCCGTTGGCCCAAGCCTGGAGCAGGCGCTGCTGCAGGGCAAGAACGTGACCGGCGTCGAATTGCCCATTAACGTGTCCGGCTCCCAGCTCCACTCCCCCGACTACAAGGGCTGGGCCCAGATGGTGGTGGATGAGGACCGAAGAGTGATCCTCGGAGCCACCTTCGTGGGCCCTGGCGTTGCCGAACTCCTCCACTCCGCCACGATCGCCATTGTTGGCGAGGTTCCCTTGGACAGGCTCTGGCACGCTGTTCCGTCATATCCCACCATCAGCGAAGTGTGGCTGCGCCTGCTGGAAAAATACGGCCTCTGATCCTATTTGAACTGACCAGTCAGTTCAGTTAGACTTTTCGCAGACACCATTTCTGCGAAAGGCTTCATTGTGCTGTCCGTACAGCAACTCCAGATCAACGGCCGCCGGGGCGACCTCCTTCCGGCAACGTCACTTCAAGTCCGCCGCGGCGAACTCCTGCTCGTCGCTGGAGAGGGCCAGGACCAGCGGACAGCTTTGGCGTTGGCCTTGAGCGGACGCATGAAGCCAAGCAACGGCGTCCTCAGCTGGGACACCACCACCAAGACCAAGAAGATCCGCCTCGCCAGCGCCTTGGTGGACTCCCCCGGCGTCAACGAACCCGAGCAACACCTCAGCGTCCGCGACCTCGTCACCGAGGACCTCTCCCTCATCCCCCGCCGTTACCGCGGCGCGCTCCTGAGCAAGCCGTGGCTGAAGGTCAACAGCTTTGAAGACATCGCCGGTCTCTGGATAGAACAAATTCCCGCAGCCCGCCGCCTGGAACTCCTCACCGCGCTCGCCCTGGCAGATCCGGCCACCGACCTCCTTGTGGTCGACTCCCCGGACCGCCACAGCGCCGATCCCTCGGCCTGGTTGCCCCGGCTTCAGGCATTGGCGTCCGACGCCGGGCGGCCGCTTGCCGTCGTCGCCGTCGTAGCTGCCCTCCCGGACAACTGGACCGGAGCTGCCGCGGTGATCGGAAACTCCGTCACGCATCCCCCTGAACCGGAAGCGGAACCCAAACCTGCCGAGCCCAAGCCGGCCGCCGCCGTCGAACCCAAGCCGGTAACCGCCGTCGAGCCCAAAGCCAAGCACGCAGCCGAAACGGTCCCGGCTAGCCCCGAACAACCCGCAGCCGTCAAACCCGCTGCCCACCCTGAATCCGAAAACCTTCAAAGGACTGCAAAGTGACTGTTCTGCGGCTGGCCCGCTCCGAACTCAAGCGCATGACCGGCGGGCTCCTGCCCAAGCTGACCATCCTCGCCCTGACCATGGTCCCGTTGCTGTACGGCGCGGTGTACCTTTACGCGAACTGGGATCCGTACGGCAACCTGAACCAGATCGATGCCGCCTTGGTAGTGGAAGACACGGGTGCGACGTCGTCGGACGGCACCCAGCTGCAAGCAGGCAAGAAGGTGGCAGACAGCCTGGTGGAGGGCCACGTCTTCAACTGGAAGCAGGTCTCCAGCGCCGAGGATGCAGATGCCGGTGTCCGCACGGGTGAATACGCCTTCGCCCTGCGCATCCCCAAGGATTTCTCGGCCAACCTGGTCTCCCCCGGCAGTTTCGATGCCGCCAACCAGGCCATGCTGCACGTCACTACCAACGACGCCAACAACTACCTGCTGAGCACCATCGTGGACAAGCTCACCACGGCAGTGCATTCAACGGTGGCCAAGGAAGTGGGCGAGGAAACCGCCAACCAGCTCCTCACCGGTTTTGGCACCATCCATGCGTCCATCGTGAAGGCCGCTGATGGTGCCTCGGAGTTGGCCACGGGTGTGGGGAAACTCAGTGATGGCGCCGCGACGCTGCACACCGGCACCACCCAGCTGGTCACCGGCGCGGACCAACTCGTGGCCGGGCAAACCCAATTGCGCGATGGCGCTGTGCAGCTGAACGCCGGTGCGGGCCAGTTGAGCTCGGGCCTTACCGAGCTCAGGAACAAGACGGCCACTCTGCCAACGGATTCCCAGAAACTCGCCGATGGGGCGGCTCAAGTAGCCGCCGGAAACGCCGAGCTGAACACGAAAGTCCAGGACGTCGTCGGGCAGCTCGAAGCGGCAGATAAGGGCCTCCGCAACCGCGTGGTCGAATCGAACGCGCGGCTGGTCACGGCCGGTGTGCTGACGCAGGAGCAGGCAGACAAGGTCCTGGCAGACTTTGATGCCGCCGCAGCGTCGAGCCCCGTCACCGATGCGAAGGCAAAAATTTCCGGTGACGCTGCCAAGATCCAGCAGCTCTCCGACGGTTCAGCCGCTGTGAGCGCCGGAGCGTCCAAGCTCGCCGCCGCCACACCAGCGCTGACCGACGCGATCTCGAAGGCCGCTGACGGGGCCGGGCAGCTGAACGCTGGCGCATCGACCTTAGCCGCCGGGCAGCAGACCGCCCTGGACGGCGCTGCCAAGCTCGACGACGGCGCCCACCAATTGGACGACGGTGCAGGCCAGCTCGCCAGCGGCGCAGTGACCGCGTCCGATGGTTCACATACCCTGGCCACCGAGCTCGCCAAGGGCGCGGGAGACATCCCCAACCCGAACGATGAGCAGAAAAACAGCGTCTCCAAAGTGATCGCGGATCCGGTGGCCGTGGACAACGTGTCCCAGGCCAAGGCTGGATCCTATGGTGCCGGGCTGGCACCGTTCTTCCTGACACTGGCCCTCTGGATCGGCGTGTTCATGCTGGTCCAGGCCATGCGACCCATCACTCAGCGGGCCTTGGCGTCGAACGCCCCCGCCTGGAAAATCGCCGTCGGAGGCTGGCTGCCGTTTTTCGTGGTCTCGGTCCTGCAGGCCACCATCCTCACCCTGGTGGTGAACCTTGGCCTGGGCTTGAACCCTGCCCACCCCATCGGAATGTGGCTGTTCATGTTGGCCGCGGTGATGGCGTTCAGCGCGATCATCCAAGGCATCGTGGCGCTCATGGGGACGCCCGGCAAGTTTGTGGTGCTGATCCTGTTGGTCCTGCAGCTCGTTTCCTCAGGCGGCACGTTCCCGTGGCAGACCACGCCCATGCCGCTCCATGTTGTGCACGAGGTTCTGCCTATGGGTTACGTGGTGACCGGCATGAGGCACCTGATCTACGGCGGCGAGCTCAGCATGATCTGGCCCACGGTACTTGGCCTGCTTGGATACACTTTGCTGGGAATGGCGCTGTCCACGCTCGCCGTCCGCAAGCACAAGGTGTGGACCCTCAAGACACTGAAGCCGGAGATCGCAGTATGAGCACCACCGAGCCGGACCCTTCCGAAACCGGCGCTGGTCTCTCGGAGAAGAAGCTCCGTCCCGGCCGCACCAACGCCACCAAGCAGCGCCTGTTCGAGGCCTCCATGGAGCTGATCGGCGAGCGCGGCGCGGCGGGGGTGACCGTGGATGAAATTGCGGCCGCCGCCGGGGTGTCCAAGGGGACTGTGTACTACAACTTCGGCAGCAAATCCGATCTGATTGCGCAGTTGCTGCGGCATGGTGTGGACATCATGCTGGGCCGTCTGCAGGATGTCCGCGGTCAGAGCAACGATCCCCTTGAGTCCATGAACAACATGGTGGGTCAGGCCATGGAGTTCATGGACGATTACCCCTCCTTCGCCCGCCTGTGGGTTAGCGAAAACTGGCGCACGCCCGGTGAGTGGAGTGCCGTATTTGCTGAGCTTCGGGCTGAACTCCTGGCCGTGATCGGCTCGGCCGTTGAAAGCGTCGCGGCAGGCTACAAGGTGGATGAGAGCATTGCCCGCGGCTCTTTGGAGGCAGCGATCTTCGGAGCCATCTTCGTGGTGGGCCTGGACCGGCAGACGTACAACCCCGAACGTACCCGCGAGCAAAGCGTCGCAGCCGTGATGACCATCATGCACGGGTACGTGATCAAGTAGCTCGGGCTCGCAACGGTATCCAACTGCAATGTACGACGGCGTGGCGTAGCCACTTGGTCGGCGATGATTAACCTCATGCGTCACATGGGGAACAGCGGGAAGCTTGCGGTGGTGGCCGCATTCGTCTCACTCGGGCTGTTGGTGCTGGCCGCCGTGGTCCTCGAGGAACTGGTTCTGTACTTGTTCCTTGGCGCTGTGCTGGTCTGCTATCTGGCCTCCCTGGTGCAAGTCTTTAGCCGCCGACGCTATCTTGTGGTCCTGCTTGGCGCAGCGGGAACCAGCCTGTTCATCGGCTGCAGCATCGCGTTCCTGCGGATGTGGGGCATCGCGTTCAACCAGGATGCCAACGCGCTGGGCGGTGCTGCACTGGGCAGCGCTGCGCCGGGCAGTTCCGTCAGCACCCAGGATTCGGACATCTACTTCTACTTGGCCGTAGCTGCAGGAATCGGAACGCTGGCGGTGCTGTTCCTCGGAGCGGTAGTTCCGTCGTTTGGTTCACGGGCTGGGGCCCCAGTCCGACGACCTGCGACTCCAGCCAAGCGGACGGCGTCTCCCCGCAAACCCGCAACCTCCCGGCCGGCTGTTCCGGCCAAGCGCCCAGCGGCCCAGACGCAACGCCCGTCGAGCACTGGCAAGGCCTCGTCCACCAAACGTCCCACAACACCCCGGACCCCTGCAGCGCCAGCCAAGCGTCCGACGTCGAACGCTTCCACCCAACGCAAGCCGGCCCCCAAGCGCTAGAGCCCCCAAGTAGGTGACAGCACATGTCGCAATGGGCGCTCATTGCGACATGTGCTGTTACCTACATGGGTGAGTCAGGAGTCGAAGCCCAGCCCCACGGCGTCGAGGGCTTTGAGGATGAGGTTCCGCTTCCCTTGGTTGTGATCTGCCCGGTCCATGGACCAACGGGTCAAGTTGATGCCCAGGGAAGCCAACGGCTCAGGCGGGAAGGGCAACGGCCGTTTCCGGACCATCTCCAACCGGGTGCGTTCAGTGTCGAGGCCGGCCAACAGGTCCAGGAGGACATCGGCGGCAAAGGCCGTGGCGCCCACCCCCAGTCCTGTGAAGCCAGCCGCGTACGCCACCCGCCCCTTCCGCGCCGTTCCGAAGAAGGCACAGAATTGCGTGCTCGAATCAATGGGTCCGGCCCACTTATGGGTGAACTTCAGCCCCTCGAGCTGCGGGAAAGTGGTGAAAAAGTGCGAGGCTATCTTCTCCCAGGTGGCCGGCTGGTGCTCGTGCTTTTGGTCCACGCGGCGGCCCCAGAAGTACAGGGCGTCGTAGCCGCCAAACAGGATCCGGTGGTCTTTGGTGATCCGGTAATAGTGGAACTGGTTGGCTACATCCCCAATGCCCTGCCGCTTGCCCCATCCGATGGATTTCAGCTGCTCAGCGGAGAGAGGCTCGGTCATGAGCGCATAGTCGTACACCGGCACGGTCATGAGGTGGTTCCGCTTCAGCAGTGAAGGAAACACGTTGGTACCGAGGACTACGTGCGCCGCTTCCACGTTGCCGCGCTCCGTGACAACGGTGACCCCGTGCTCGTGATCGTTCAGCTCGCGAACCCGCGTGCCTTCGTAAATCACCACACCCAACTCAGTAGCCACCCGCGCCAATTCAAGTCCCAGTTTGTACGGGTGCACCATGGCCACGGAGTCCTTGTGCCAGCGACCCGCCAGGTAGGTGGGCGAGTTGACCTCTGCCCTCACGGCTTCCTGGTTCAGGAAAACGCTGCCAGGGCTGTCGTCCTCCTGGAGCCAGGCCACCTGATGCGGCTCCACTGCAACGTTGAGCTCACCGGTGCGCTCCCATTCGCAGTCCATGCCGTACTTCTCCACGGCTTCCTGCATGCGGTCCAGGTTTTCCATGCCCAGCCGGTCCAGGGTCTCCAGCTCGTCCGGCCAACGGTTCTTGCCGTTCTCGTGGCCGTGGGTGAGGCTCGCCTCGCAGAAGCCGCCGTTGCGACCCGAAGCGGCCCACGCCACCCTCTCCCCTTCCAGCAGGATCACGGTCCGGCCAGGCTCGCGTTCCTTGGCGCGCAGCGCTGTCCACAAGCCGGTGTAGCCGCCGCCGACGATCACCAGATCCGCGGCAGCATCGCCGTCGAGTTGCGGATAGCGGGTGGCTGAGTCCTTGAGGTGGTCGATCCAGAACGGCCGGTGGGCCGCACCTTCCAGGGCACGGGCCACGACGGTGGCCTGGGGGACATTCCGTTCGAAAACGGTGGTATTCACGGGAAATTCTCCTGCTTCTTGGCGCACTCATGGAGGCGCCGGAACTGTTGTTGATGGCCAGGGCCGTTGTTGCTGGCCCGCCGTTGGCGACCGGTACTGCTTAGGCAGTTACCGGTTCGGCGTCCCACAAGGGCCGGGGACGGGAGGCGATGAGGTTCCGCGTGTAGTCATCTCCAGGGTCCTCAAGGATTCGCGCTGTGGGCCCCTGCTCCACGATCCTTCCCTGATGCATCACCAGAATCTCCGAGCACAAGCGTGAGACCACAGCGAGATCGTGGGTGACGAACAAGATGGTCAACCCGAGCTGGTCCCGGAGTTCCTCCACGAGCTCCAGCACCTGGGCCTGAACAGAGACGTCCAAGGCACTGGTGGCCTCGTCCAGAACCAGAAGTCGTGGGCGGGCAGCGAGCGCTTTCGCCAACGCAACGCGTTGCCGCTGACCACCTGAGAGGGCGCGGGGCAGGGCATCGAAGCGTTCCGGCCCGATTCCCACCCGGCCCAGCAGGTTGCGGGCACTGTCCTTGGCTTCCTTGCGCCCTTGTTTCTGATGCAGGCGGAAGACATCGGCCACAGCGTTACCTACCGGGATGCGCGGGTCCAAAGACAGGTAGGGATCCTGGAACACAATCTGGACGTCTTTAGCCAGTGCTTTCCGTTCAGAAGCTTTCAGGGGGCGGCGCGGACGGGGGACGTCCCGCAGAGTGAGCTCACCGGCCGTGGCGGTTTCCAGAGCCACCACCAGCCGGGCAAGGGTGGACTTTCCGGAACCTGACTCACCTACGATGCCCAGGGATCCGCCCTCCGGCAGGCTGAATTCGGCACCATCCAGGGCGGTGACCATGCCGCCACGGGGAAGGTGGTACGTCTTGGATAACCCTGAGACCTTCAGCAGAGGGGCTGGATCCAGCCCGGGCGCCGCATGGGAGGCAGAGCCCGCGCCGGTCTCAATGACGGGTGTCGCCTCCACCAACTGCCGTGTGTAGTCCTGCTCGGGAGTCAGGAACACAGCCCGGGTGGGCCCGTGCTCCACCACTTCACCGCGGCGGAGGACGTAGACGCGTTCGCACAAGCTGGCGGCAAGGTTGAGGTCGTGGGTGATGAAGAGCATGCCCATCCCCCGCGACTGTTGCTGTTCACGCAGGAGCTTCACGATCCCCGCCTGAGTAGTGACATCCAGGGCGGTGGTGGGCTCATCGCACAGCAACAGGTCCGGTGAGTTCAGCAATGCCGCTGCAATCATGACGCGCTGGAGCATGCCACCGGAGAGCTGGTGTGGGTGCTGATCCATGAGCTCTCCCGCGCGCCGGAGCCCCACCTGCTCCAACTGTTTGACGGCCCGTTCCGTGGCCTCCGCGCGGGACAACCCGTCAAAGCGAAGCAGGGTTTCGGTGAGGAAGTCCCCCACGGTCCGGACGGGATTGATCCCGGCCCTGGGGTCCTGGAAGATCATGGAAGCGTGTCTGCGGCGCAGCTCCATGAGGCGTTGCTTGCTGGCCGTGAGGGTATCCAGGCCCTGGACTGACACGAGGCCGGAGGACTCCGAGCCGCCGGGAAACAACCCCAGCGCGGCCCGGGTGGTCAGCGACTTACCTGAGCCGGACTCCCCCACCAAGGCGACAGCTTCGCCGTCGTTCACGTGCAGGGAGACACTCTCCAGCAGGGGCGGCCTGCCCGGAAAGCCGAGCGTAAAGTTTTCGATCTGCAAGAGCTGGCTCATGAAAGTTTTCCTCCGATGCGGTCTGAGAGTTCCTCGCCGATGACGTTGACGGCCACCACCACCAGGACCACTACCAACGCGGGCCAGAAGGCGGGGAGGATGTAGCCACCCAGCAGGGCGCCACGGGATTCCTCGATCATGGCGCCCCAGTCGCTGGTGGGCGGTTGCACGCCGAGCCCGATGAAGGAGAGCGCCGCGAGGTCGGCCAGCACATAGCCAAAGTTCAGTGTTGACTGCGCCCCAACAGTGGGAATCAGGTTGGGGAGAACCCGCCCCAGCACCACCCAGGGCGTCCGGAATCCGAGCACCCGGTAGGCCTGGACATACGGCCTGCTGCGTTCAGCCACCACCAAAGACTGCGCCAGCCTGGCAACGTAGGGAACGTAGGCGATGGTCATGGCCAGGATGGGTGCAAAGAGCCCCTTGCCGAACAAGGCGATGGCAAGCATGGCCATGAGCAGCGCGGGAAAAGCAAAGAGGAGATCGAAGAGGCGGCCCAAAACCTTGCCCAGCCAGCCCTCGGACCAGCCGGCCACCAGTCCAAGCAGCAGGCCTAGAACGGTGGATCCAATCACCACAATGGTGGGGCCCAGCAGCGAGGTCCGCCCGCCGTGCATGAGCCGGCTGAGAAGATCACGGCCCAGGGCGTCGGTCCCCAGCAGGTGCTGTGCGCCGGGACCGGCAAGAACATTGTTGAGATCCACATAGTCGGGGTCGTACGGTGCCAGGACCGGGGCGAACAGTGAGAGAAATACGACGACGGCGGCAACGGCGAGCGCGCCCCACGCCATGGGTGACAGGAGGTTGCCGTAACGGCGAAGCCCCGCCTGTGGCAACTGGATGGCTAACGTCATCGGGACTCCGTTCCGGCCGCGATCCGCGGATCAATGAGGGGTTGGACGAGATCCACCACGGTGTTGACCAGGACGAAGGCTGCAACCACCACCATGACGATCGCTTGGACAACACCGAAGTCCAGCCTGTCGATGGACTGCACCAGGAGTTGGCCGATGCCGGAGAGGCCGAAGGTCCGCTCGATGATGGCGCTGGAGACAAGAAGTCCGGCCACCAGTACGCCGCTCACGGTCAGGATGGGTCCCAGGGCGTTGCGCAGGACGTGGCGTGCCACCACCGATCCGCGGGTGAGGCCGCGGCTGGTGGCCACCTCAACGTGTTCGCGGAGCAGTTGCTCGTTCATGGAGGAACGGGTCACCCTGGCCACCATGGCGATGTAGGTGATGCCCAAGGCGAGTGCCGGGAGGGTGAGATGCCAGATCCGGTCCCAGCCGCCGTCGCCGCTTCCGAAGGAGGGGAACCAGCCCAAGCCCACGGAGAAGAGCGCTACCAAGGCGATGGCTGCCACGAACGGCGGAACGGCACCGGCGGCGGTGAGGGTGATGAGGATGAAGCGGTCACCGAAGCCCTTGTTCAGGCTGGCCACAATGCCGGCGAACAATCCCAGGACGGTAATGAATACTGCGGCGAGTGCTACGAGTTGCAGAGTGGTGGGCAGCCGTCCGAGCAAGACGTCCGAGACGTCCTGGCGGTACGTCAGCGAACGTCCCCAATCCCCTTGGAGAATCCCGCCCAGCCAATTCAGGTATTGTTCCCAGGCCGGTTTATCCAGGCCGAATTGCCGGGTGATCTCTTCAAGTGCCTCGGGTTTGGGGCTGCGTCCCCTCAGCAGGAACCGGGCGGGATCGCCGGGAACCAGGAAGCGAGAGAAGAACACGGCCAGTGAGGCCACAAACAATGTCAGCACCAGGGCCAGCAGCTTCTTCAGTATGTACATCGCCGGGCGGGTTGCCTTGCCTTTTTCCCGTTTACGGGTGGGAAGGGCCGGCGCCGGGGCCTGTACGTGATCTGTAGCGGTCATGTCAGCGACCTCCTATCTGGGCTGCCCACGGGAAGTACATGTAGTTGATGGACGGGTCCGCCCCGGTGATGCGCTTGCCCATCCACATGGACGTGACGGTCTCATAGAGCGGCCCCCACACCACGTCATCGGCGGCCAGCTTGGCGGCCTGGCCCGTGAGCTTGCCCCGGGCATCGGGGTCCTGCACGGTGTAGGCGGTATTGACCAGGTCATCGAATTCCGGGTTGCTCCAGCCGCCGTAGTTGCTGAAATCTCCGGTGCGCAGCACGCTGTACATTTCCAAGGGCTCGGTGCTGGAGAGGTACCAGGACGTCACCAGGAGGTCCACGTTCTTGCGGGCCTCGGGGTCGGAGAAGAGCGTGGTGTATTTGTCGTTGGACATGGTCTGAATTTCGGGGTCCAGGCCGATCTCCTTTGCCGCGGACGCGATGGCCCGGGCTGTGATGTCAAAAGCGGCGTTCAACGAGGCCGTGGCGAAGACGAACTTGCTGCCCTCGGCCCCTGCTTCCTTGATGAGTTTCCTGGCTTCTTCCAGGTCATAGGGCGCGGACAGCAAGCCGTTGAAAGCCTCATCCGTGGTCTGGGGTTGAACGTCCTTCCACACACTCTTGGTGGTCAGCGCGTCCGTTTTCTTCGCATAGCCCTGTTCCGCCGCTTTGATCAAGGCTTCACGGTTGATGGCCATCATCAGTGCCTTGCGCACCCGGACGTCCTTGAAGGTGCCGGCGAGGTTGGTGAAGACCATGCTTTGCACTGACGTGTCCTCGCCGAAGTACAAGGTTCCGGCGTCCTTGTTGGCTTTGAGGATGTCCATGGCATTGGACGGGATCGCGAAGCCACCATCTATCTCGCCGGTCTGGAACGCGTTGATCCGGGACGTGGCATCGGGGAGCATCTTGAAAGTGACCTGGCCTGATTTGGCTTTGAGTTCCGGGTCCCAGTAATCGTCAAAGCGTTTGAGCGTGATGCTTTCCCCGGCTTCCCATTGCTCGAACTTGAAGGGGCCGGTGCAGTTCACGCCGGTACTCGAGTTGCCGTAGTCCTTGCCCGCCGCTTCCAGCGTCTTGGCGGACTCCACCACGCCTGTGGCACCCACCAAAGAGCTGTTGAAGACGTGATCCGGCCGGGTGGTGGTGACCGTGACCTCAAAATCGCCGGTCTTCTCGATTGACTCCACATTTTGGTAGGCGGAGGCCCAGAACGAACCCACTTCCGGATCCAGATGGCGGCTCAGCGATGCCACAACATCATCCGCCGTCATCTCGCTGCCGTCGTGAAACTTCACGCCCTCCCGGATGGTGTAAACCCACGTCAACGGGTCCGGATTCTCCACCCTTGTGGCCAGGCCCGGCGACGTGGAAAGGTCCGCGTTCCAACGGAACAGCGACTCACACACATTGGACAGGACAGTGTTGTCCGGGTAATCGAAGGCGTACGCATAGTCCAAGGAGAACGGTTCCGCGTACATGGCCCAATTGAAGTTATCGATCTCCTTAGTGGGGGCCGGAGTGGAGTCGGACATGGTGAACTTGGCTCCGCCCGCGGCGTCAGTCACGCTGGCGGGCCGGACGCCGCAGCCGCCCAGGACCAGGCCAGCCACGACGGCGGCGACACCAACCGCGGTGATGCGCGCCGGCGTCGTCCGCTGTTTGGAGCGCACGGCACCCTTCGCAGTTGAGGGCGCAGGTGGCGGCGGTGTTGGCGGCCTCATGGCATCACCGGAGCAGGCCGGACTTGGTTGTCCCTGGCTCCAATGTTTCCGGCGAGGGCGCGGTCGTAGACGCACTCGCCCCCAATCCACGTCTGCGTCACTGCCGCGCGGTGCAGTTCCTCCGCAGGGAGGTCAAACACGTTCAGGTCCAGCACGGCGAGGTCTGCGAGCTTTCCCGGTTCCAACGTTCCCGTTTCAGCGTCCAGATGGTTGATCCAGGCGGAGCCGTGAGTGTAGGCATCCAAGCTCTGCTTGAGGCTGAGCTTTTGTGATTCAGGACCGAGCGGGGGCAGGTCCTCCCCCGGTGCTGCGCGGTTGACTGCGACGTGAATCGCCGCAATGGGGTCTGCCGTGGAGACCGGCCAGTCGCTTCCTGCCACCAAACGGGCGCCCGCTGAGGCCAGTTCGCCGAAGGGGTAGTGCCTTTCCTCGGCGCCCGGCTCAAGGAAAGGGAGGGTCAGGGTGTCCATCTGTTCTTCGTGGCAGGCCCAGAGAGCCTGTACGTTGGCTGCCGCCTTCAGTCCGGCAAAACGGGGAACATCCTCGCTGCGGACCATCTGCAGGTGGGCCAGGTGGTGCCGGTGATCGTTGGGCCCGTTGCTGTCCCGCGCTGCCTCGAGCGCGTCCAGGGCGTCAGTCACGGCGCGGTCTCCCAGCGCGTGGAAGTGAACCTGCATGCCGGATGCGTCAATGGCTGTGACGAATTCTTTCAGCTCATCCGGCTCGAAGAACTCAATACCCCGGTTGTCCGTGTGGTGTCCATGGTGATCGAGGTAGACGTGGTGCATGGCGGCTGTGTAGTTCTCTGCCACACCATCCACCATGACTTTGACGGTGTTGGCGTTGAGCTGAAGGTGATCGAAGGTGTTGGCGACTCTGTCCCGGCGTTCCACGATTGCTTCCAACTGGCCCATGCCAGCCGTCCGGTCCCACCATTGGCATGCGGTGACCCGGGCCTTGAGGTCTCCTGCCTTGGCCGCGTCCATGTAGACGTCCAAGTGATCGGCATGTCCACCCTCCGGGATGGGTACCCAGGCGTCCTGCCAGGCAGTAATTCCCTGTGCCACGAGCAGTTCCTGGGATGCGAGCAGGCCTCGATACGCCAACTCGTATGGCACTGCCGGCTTGACTGCGTTGAATAAGTCCATGGCACCTTCATGGACTGTGCCAGCCGGTGTCCCGTCCTCTTCCCGTTCCAGGCGACCGCCCTCCGGGTCCGGCGTTTCTGTAGTGATTCCCGCGGCCGCAAAAGCTGCGGTGTTGGCCCATGCCCCGTGGTGGTCCCGGTTGATGAGGTAGACGGGCCGGTCCGGCACCACCGCGTCCAGCAGTCCACGCGTGGGAGTGCCGCCGGGGAAGAAATCCATGGACCATCCAGCGCCCAGGATCCAGGGTTCGTCCGGGTTTTCCTCCGCGTAGCGGGCAACACGTGCCACCACCTCTTCTGCGCCGGCGGCCTCTGTCAGATCACACTGAAGCAGCTCGATCCCGGCGAAGATGGGGTGGATGTGGGCATCCTGGAAACCGGGCACCACCAGTTGACCTTGCAGGTCCACCCTGCGGGTCTCCGGCGTTACAGTTCCGTTGACGTCCTCGGGTGTTCCGATCGCGATGATCCGGCCTTCGGCTATTGCCAGGTTTGCGCGGAGGGGTCCGGCGTCGTTGCCGGTGTATACCCATCCGTTCTCAAACAAAATCTCTGCGTGCACGGTGGAGTCCTTTCGTGGGAAATTCAACTCTGCGAGACACACTATGAGCCGGATCACATTAAAGTCAACAGTGTTGACATCAATGATGACAAAGACTTTGACTGGACCTTGAAAGGAGGGGGCCATGAATCATGTAGGTTGATATTCAACCGGGGATCGCATGGAAGGCGGACATTTGATGGTGCAGCCAGCACAGTCGACGGACCGCCGTACGCGCCTGGACCCCGCCACCATCATTGACGCCGTCCTGCGGATTTCACGCCAGGAACTCGGAGAACGGCTCACAGTCCGCCGGCTGGGACAGGAACTCGAGGTGGACGCCACCGCCGTCTACCGTCACTTCCGGAACCGGGACGCGATTGTCAGGGCAGCGCTGGACCAACTGTTCATGATGTCCGTGGAGCGCACACTGGCCACCGCACGGGATCACCACTGGCGTGCCCGGCTGGAGGCGTACCTCGATGAACTCCTCAAAGCCTTCATGCAGCATCCATCGTTGGGGAGCGAATCGTTCGCCACGGACACCTACGGCCCTGGCGAGTTGAAGGCTATAGAGTTCGTTCTCCAATGCCTCAGCGACGCGGGGCTGGCAGAGGATCGCGTGGTGCACTACTACGCGGCCTTGGAGAGCTACACCCTTGCACTGGGTGCCGGAATTGCGGTTGAAATCCAGCGGCTCCCGGATTCCGAGGGCCACGATCCCTGGCTCAACCCCGGGGTTTTTACACGCATCACAGGTCACCCGCTGCTTGAAAAACACCACGCAGCACTGCAAAACCTCGACTCCCTCAAAGCGTTCCAGGCCGGCCTTGCCGCCATCCTGGACAGCGCCGAACGGGAAAGCACCAAGCAGGCCTGACCGGCCTACTTACCCGGCCCGCCTGCCTGCATTACCAGCAGCGCAACCCTCCCTCACTCACACGGCGCCACCACCCGGCGTCGTTCATTCAGCACTGCCCGGACAGCGACGCCCGGCAGGGAAAGCACGGTACCTACATGCACCAGTTCATCAACGGAAAACTGCAGTCCGGCACCTCTGGAAACAGCCTCGACGTCATTAACCCGGCCACGTCCGAGGTAGTGGAAAGAGTGGGACTCGCCTCACTGGAGGATCTGGAATCTGCCGTGGCCGCCGCCCGTAGCGCCTTCCCGGGTTGGTCCCGAACCGCCCCGGGAGAACGCGCCGGCATCCTGCAAAAATTCGCCCGCATCATGGAAGACCGCGCGGAGGAATTCGCCCGGGTTGAAAGCTCGCAGACGGGCAAACCTCTTCGCCTGACCAGGGAGTTCGACGTCC
Organism: Arthrobacter sp. MYb23; assembly: GCF_002979775.1. GTDB lineage: Bacteria > Actinomycetota > Actinomycetes > Actinomycetales > Micrococcaceae > Arthrobacter. The sequence goes on along the minus strand of NZ_PCPR01000009.1, from coordinate 49,419 downwards.
CCGGGACCATCGACAACATCGACTTCTTCGCAGGAGCGTCACGACACCTCGAAGGCAAAGCCACCGCGGAATATTCGCCCCAGCACACCTCCTCCATCCGCCGGGAATCCATAGGTGTGGTGGGGTCAATCGCCCCGTGGAACTACCCACTGCAAATGGCGGCGTGGAAGGTCCTCCCAGCCATCGCGGCTGGCAACACCATAGTTCTCAAGCCCGCCGAGATCACCCCGCTGACGTCACTTATGTTCGCGCAAGCGCTCAGTGATGCGGGACTGCCCGACGGCGTGGTGAACGTGGTGGTGGGCGACGGCGCCACCGTGGGGGCAGCCCTCATGCGGCACCCGGACGTGGACATGGTCTCCTTCACTGGCTCCACCGCAGTTGGCCGCACGGTCCTGGAAGCTGCCGCCGTCAACGCCAAACGCGTGCACCTTGAGTTGGGTGGCAAGGCACCGTTCGTGGTGTTCGATGACGCCAATCTGGACGCGGCGGTGCACGGCGCCGTGGCAGGATCACTGATCAACACCGGCCAGGATTGCACCGCCGCCACACGGGCAATCGTTCACCGCAGCGTGTACGAGGAATTCGTCGCGAAGGTGGCCGCCCGCTTTGAGGGGATCGTCTTGGGCGCCCCCGCGGACACCGACGCAGACCTCGGCCCTTTGGTTTCCTTCAAGCAGCGGGACCATGTGGCGGCAATGGTGGAGCGCGCCCGCGGATACAGCAAGATCGCGGCCGGCGGTTACGCTCCAGACGGGGGCGGTCTTGAAAAGGGCGCTTTCTACCGGCCGACGCTGGTGATTGATGCGGCGCCGGACTCGGAAATCGTCAAGGACGAGGTCTTTGGGCCCGTTCTTGTAGTCCTGCCCTTCGACACCGACGACGAAGCGATCCACCTCGCCAACGACACCGTCTACGGGCTCGCCGCCTCCGCCTGGACCACCAACCTCCAGCGGGCCTTGCGGGCAACCCGCGAGATCAAGGCCGGCTGCGTTTGGGTCAACGACCATATTCCGATCATCTCCGAAATGCCCCACGGTGGCTTCAAGCAATCCGGCTTTGGCAAGGACATGTCCGCCTACTCGTTTGAGGAGTACACCCAGGTCAAGCACGTGATGTTCGAGTTGGAGGACGTCGCGGAAAAGGACTGGCACCGGACCATCTTCTCGCTGCGCTGATTCTCTTTGCCTTGCCAGGACCCTCGTTGTGGGGCCTGCTCTGCGTCCCTCCGGGATTAGGGCCCACGCCGCCCGGGTTCCCTGGCTGAGCTTGCGAAGTGAGGGAGGCGGTGGGGATGCAGAGCGGGCCTCACAACGGGAGGTTGCGGAGGGATTCTGCGGCCGGCACCGAGTACTGCGGTGGCAACTCCCAGGAGCAGGATCAGCCCACCCAGGATCTCGGTCAATGTGGGAATCTCGTTCAACACCAGCCACGCGGCCGTCATCCCCACCACCGGGACCAAAAGCGTGAAAGGCACGACGTCGGAACTCGGGTACAGCGATAGCAGCCGGTTCCAAATGCCGTAGCCAATCAGGGACGCGAACACGGCAGTGTAGATAGCGCTCAGGATAGTGGCGGGCTGCAGGTCGGTGAGGGTCGCCCACACGGTGTCCGGCCCGTCCACCACCAGCGACAAAGCAGCCAACGGGACCGGAACCACCGCACCGGACCACACCACCAAGCCCAGTCCGGAGGCGGCTTTGGAGTGCCGGGCCACCACATTTCCTACGGCCCAGGACAGCGCCGCGGCAAGGACAATCATGAGCGGAAGCACCGGTGCCACGGCGCTGCGACCCAAAGCCACCACGCCCAGACCGGCAATGCCCAGCACCACGCCTGCCAGTTGGCGGCGACCCGGCCGTTCACCGAGTACTCTCGCTGCAATCAAAATGGTGACCAGAACCTGCGCCTGCAGGACCAGCGATGCCAGCCCTGCGGGCATTCCCAGTGCCATGCCCAAGTACAGGAGCCCAAATTGGCCAGCGCTCATGAAGAGCCCGACGCCGATGATCGCCTTCCAGCCCACGTCCGGTTTGCGGATGAACAGGATGAACGGAAACACCACCAGCAAGAAGCGCATGGCAACGAAGAGCAGCGGCGGGACTTCCCTGCCGTTCGTGTGCAGGCCGAGATCAATGGCGACGAAATTAATGCCCCACAGGACAGCGACTGCAACGGCAAGGGCGGAGTGGCGAAGGTTCACAAGTACACTCTGGCCCTGTTTTGGTTGAAGCACCAGCGTTGAATTCAACATGGAACAGCGTAGATTTGCTTCATGATCGATATCTCGGCGTTGAGGGCCTTAGTGGCCGTAGAGCAGCACGGCTCTGTTGTGGCGGCCTCGGACGTCATGGGCTTCAGTCCATCGGCAGTGTCGCAGCAGATCAAGAAGCTCGAGAAGCAAACCGGCGTCACCGTCCTGGAACGCAACGGCCGGGGGGTGCTCCTCACGGAGCGCGGCCTGGCCTTGGCGGGCTATGGCCGGCGGATCATGGGCGAGCTCGAAGAACTCCAAGCCACGCTGCTGGCCGATCCTGCGAAACCTTCCGGCTTGCTGAGACTCGTTGCGTTTTCCACAGCCTGCCGAGGCCTGGTGGGACCAATGCTGGGGCGCATGGCCACCGCCCACTCCACGTTGGACATCACCGTATTGGCCGAGGATCCCCGCGAGGCAGTGCAAAGGGTCGCTTCCGGCGAGGCAGAGCTCGCGGTAGTCCATAACTGGAATTCGGTGCCGCTGGTGATCCCGGAGAACCTGGTCCTTGAGGACCTTTGCATCGACCAGGCCGATGTCCTCGTCAACAGCACCCACGCGCTATCCGGAAGCGCCGCCGTCGAGCGTGAAGATTTGCTCAACGAAACCTGGATCAGCACCCCGGCGGGTGCCATCTGCAATGAGGCTTTGCTGCAGATCTTTGCGGGGCTTGGCAAGGTCCCCGACATCCGCATCTACGATCCCGACTTCTCCACGCACATCGCCATGGTGGAACAAGGTGTGGCGGTGGCACTGGTTCCACGACTCGGCAGGCCCCCACTTCCCGCCGGAGTGGTTGCCATCCCGGTGATCAACCCCGTGCAGCAACGGTCCGTGGGCGTGGTGTACCGGAAGACGATGACCGCCAGCCCCAACATTCGGGTCGCCGTTGGAATGCTTCGCGAGGTGGCAGGAGGGCTGCCCTTGCCCCAGGGATGACCAAGGCGATCAACGTCACACAGTGGAACATTCGACGCCCGGGCATCTGTTAGCTTAGGCTAACCTTACCTAGCTGCCGCGCCGCTCCGGAGCGCGGACGTCGACTCCTTGAAGGGGCCCGCACTGTGGAAGCAATCCTCTTTCCCACGGACATGAACCACCATCACACGTATGGCCTGGTGAGCTACATCATGATCGACGACGGACTCTATCCGAGCGCACATAATCGGCGGGATCCCTACGCGCTTCCGGCGTTCGACATCCGCGGCCAATGGGTTTATCCCAGCCGCTACAACGAATACCTGGTACCGCAGCTGCCGGTGTACATGTTCGACGGCGAATACCTGATCGCTACCGGGCACGGCGAAGAAGCCGCGGGCTTGCCGGTGTTCGAGATCCGTTGCATGTGCATGCCGCAACTGGCGCACGGAGACCCCAGCAACTCGCACTAGCGAGCTGTCATGGTGGCGGCGCAGTGCTTATGCGCGGCAGTGTCTACTTGCGGGGAACCGTGAAGTGCGTCAGCCGGGCGTCCTGCCCGTCCAACTCAGCCCACGACTTTTCCGTCTCCATCACCGTCAACGCACTCGTCGGGTACCTGGTGGCGGCATCCATATAGGCGTCGTGGTCAGAGTCGCGGGAGGCCAGGTGCATGGCAAGATCCTGGACGCCAGGCATGTGCGAAATAACCATCAGCGTGGTCACTGTGTCCGGAACGTGGTTGATGACCGTCAACATGCGGTTGGCCGAAGCAGAGTACAAGCCGTCCTCAAGTTTGGGCGTCGGCGCCTTGTCGCCCAACTCGTCGCACACCCAGGTGCAGGTCTGGCGGGTCCTCAGCGCTGACGAACACAGAATGAAGTCCGGCACCACACCGTGCTGGAGCAACCACTTACCGGCCAGCGGAGCCTCCCGATGCCCGCGCTCCTCCAAGGGGCGCTCATGATCAGGCACACCCGTAGGCCAATCAGCCTTGGCATGCCGCATGATCACCAGGCGCTTAATGTGATGGTCACTCATAACCCAACCCTATCCGCCGCAGGCTACCTCCCCCTCGGCTTCCTGACCTTCTTTGGTCCGAGGACGGCCCCTGGTCAACCCGATGCGGTTGCTTACGGGCTGTTGGCAGATCAAAGAGGGTCAGGACTCCACCCCGCCGGTCCGCCATCACCACCTTTGAATCCGCGGCGCCCCGGACACGCCGTGCAGCGGGTGTTTGAGGGCTTTCCGCGGCCAAAATGGGTGATGGCCGCACGCAGCCCCTCCACATCCCAGGCCCCTCGGCTTCCCGACCTTCTTTGGGAAGAGGACAGCCCCTGGTCAACCTGATGCGGTTGCCCAAGGGCTGTTGGCAGATCAAAGAGGGTCAGGACCTCACCCCGCCGGTCCGTCGCCACCACCTTTGCATCCGCGGCGCCCCGGACACGCCGTGCAGCGGGTGTGTTGAGGGCTTTCCGCGGCCAAAGTGGGTGGTGGCGGCACGCAGCCCCTCCACATCCCAGGCCCCTCGGCTTCCCGACCTTCTTTGGGAAGAGGACAGCCCCTGGTCAACCTGATGCGGTTGCCCAAGGGCTGTTGGCAGATCAAAGAGGGTCAGGACTCCACCCCGCCGGTCCGCCATCACCAACTTTGAATCCGCGGCGCCCCGGACACGCCGTGCAGCGGGCGTGTTGATGGCCTGCCGAGGCCAAAGTGGGTGGTGTCGGCACACTCTGACGCGCAGGACCCCCGCCGCGGAGGCCACTACTCTTCGGGGCGCGCAAAAGCCGAAAGGCGGCATATCCCGAGAGCGCCGTTGTTGCGTGAGGAACGAGCGCAGGCGCAGAGGGATGATGCCGCCTTTCGGCTGCAGTGATGCCTAGATCGAGTATTCCGGAGCGGCCCAAACAATAACTTCGGGGTGCTCGTAGAAACGGTAGCCCTGGCCGCGGACCGTGCGGACGGTGTTGGCGAGGCGGCCGAGCTTGGAGCGGAGGCGGCGGATGTGGACGTCGATGGTGCGCTCGTTGGGCACCTCTTCGGCGTTGCGCCACAGGCCCTCGAGCAGTTCGTCGCGGCCCACGGTGCGGGTGCCGTTTTCGACGAGGTAGTTGAGGAGTTCGAATTCCTTGAACGTCAGGTTCAGGGATTCGCCGTCGAGGTGCACTTCGCGGCGGGCGAGGTCGATCAGGACGCCGGAGGGGCGGGATTCCTGCTGCGGCGCGGGACGGGCGGCCTCGGTGCGCTGGCGTGCGGCAACGGTGGGGTCACCGAAGGTGGAACGCACGACGTCGAGTGCCGAGCCGGGTGCCCCGGCGGGGGCAACTGCGACGGCGGCGTAGCTTTCCGCGCCGGTCACGAGGGACTGCGCGTAGGCCCGGATTTCCTGGGCGAGCTTGGCGATGGACGTTCCTGCCGCGGCTGCGGTGTCTTCGTCAATACCCATGTACAGAACGAATCCGCGGGCCACATTGTCGTTGGCAACGGGGCGGAGCTTGTCCGACTGCGCAATCACGGGGGTGGGGGCAGTCATGGGTGCCGGCTCGGCCGTGGGGACGGCGCGCAGCTGGCCGTAGGAGTTGGGGTTGTAGCCCTGCGGTACGTAACCGGGGGCCTGCTGACCGGCCCCTTGCGGTGCCGGAGAGTATCCGGGGCGGTTACCGAAGCCGGGGCGAAGCCCTGCGTTCGACGCGGCCTTATTGGCGTTACGGACGGAGATGTGGACGTATCCAGATGCAACTGACATGGAGTGCTTACCTCAAAAGTGAATAGCCGTCATCGCGGCTTCGAATGCTGGTTGTCCCCGCAATGAGTTTGGGGAGGGGCGCCCAACGCTGGGCTAGGGGGCGAATGCCTGAAACTTCTTGGGGTGGAAAGTTAGGCTTGCATTCGACAACAGCGGTCATCATGGCCAGCGGGTGTGCTGGGCCAGGTTGCTGCGGCTGCAGGTGCTGTTGAGTTCTTGTTCACATTGGAAGTGTGCAACGTAACAATGGCAACACGCAAGTAACAAAGCGCCGAACCGTCCACATTTTGAGACGCAGAGGTCTATTGTGCCGCAAATCACAATTCAGCCAAGCCTATAAATGAATGGCATTTCATTCGGTCGTTGCGAGAAATATTCGCCATCAAGTGAATATTCTTCGGCAGATCGGGCATGATGTGCGTCGTCCTTCCCATGATCCGCTACATGGCGGAATCTCACGATCTGAAACAGTTGTTGTCCAATCGCGGGTAGCCTCGCTCAACAAATTTTTGAGAAAAATCTGCTACAAGCCGTAGAAACAGCTCACTCGGCAAAGGCTCCCGACAAGGGAGGATCACCGATCGGAAGGCTGACGGTTGCCCACCGTGTGGAGGAGTAGTGGCTCCCGCGACCTGTGGACAGGCGTGTTTCCGCACCTCCGCCTCGCTAGTGTTGTCTTCACAGCGTCCTCACAGGACCGGCAAAGCGCTGGCTAACCAGCAGAACGGAGAGTTGTCCCATGGCCTCCTCGCACTCCATGACCAACAACCTCCCCCAGCTGTCCCACCCGGACGGTTCCCCGATCCGCGCCCTGGTGGTGGACGACGAACCCAGCCTCGCGGAGCTCATGAGCATGGGTCTGCGGATGGCGGGCTGGTCCGTAGCTGTGGCTGGCGACGGTCCCGAGGCCGTAAAGCTTGCCAAGGATTTCCGCCCTGACGTGCTGGTCCTTGACGTCATGCTCCCCGGCTTCGACGGCGTGGAGGTCCTCAATCGCATCCGCACCTTCGCCCCCGAAGTTCCCGCGCTGTTCCTCACGGCCAAGGATGCCGTGCAGGACCGGATCGTTGGCCTCGCCGCCGGCGGGGATGACTACGTCACCAAACCTTTCAGCATGGAAGAAGTCCTCCTTCGCCTCCACCGCCTGGTCCAGCGTTCCGGGGTGGCCGCAATGGACACTGCCGAACTTGTGGTGGGCGATCTCACCCTGAACGTGGACACCCGCGAAGTCACCCGGGCCGGCGAGGACATCCCGCTCACCGCCACGCAGTTTGAGCTTTTGCGCTACCTCATGGAGAACCCCAAACGGGTGGTCAGCAAAGCCCAGATTCTTGACCGTGTGTGGGACTACGACTTCGGCGGCCAGGCCAACATCGTGGAGCTCTACATTTCCTACCTGCGCAAGAAGATTGAAGCCAACCATCCGCCCATGATCCACACCATCCGTGGCGCCGGATACGTCATCAAGCCAGCGGACTAGCGTTGAGCACACTTTCAGGAGTGGCCAGAAGCTCAGGACGCAGCTGGCTCAACCCATCCACCTGGCATTTGCGCACCCGCCTGGTCCTGGTGGCCATGGCCTTGCTGGTGGCAATCTGTGGAGCGATCGGCATCGTCAGCTATGCCTCCATGGACATGGTCTTCAACAAGCAGTTGGACATGCAATTGGAGCAGGCGTCCAGCCGCGCGATCGACTTCGGCAGGCCGCCGTCGAACTTTCCCGCGAACCCCTCTGGAAGGCCTGATCCGCTGGAAGCGCGTGGCCAGGCCGCTGGAACGCTCAACGCGAGGATCGACGGCTCAGCCGTGAGAAGTTCGGGGCTCATCGACGCCCAGGGCAATCGCGTATCCCTCTCCGGCGCGGACGAGCAAGTGCTGCTCTCTTTGCCCAAGGACGACCGCCCTGTGGACCGCTCGCTCTCCAACGGCGACTACCGGCTGGTGGCCGTTGAGTCTCCTTATGGCGATGTGATCGTGACCGGGCTGCCCTTGGCGGACAAGCAAAGCGCCGAGGCCTCGCTGGTGTGGACCATGGTGCTGGTTTCGTTGGGCGGGTTGGTTCTGATCGGGCTCGCGGGAACGGTGATCATCCGGCGGACCATGCGGCCGCTGGAGCAGCTCTCCGAGGTTGCCACCAAGGTTTCGCGCCTTCCTCTCGACGCCGGTGAGGTGGCACTTGCGGTGCGCGTACCGCCGTCGGCCGCTCATCCCGGAACGGAAGTGGGCAGCGTCGGGCATGCTTTGAACCTAATGCTGAACAACGTCTCCAACGCCCTGGAAGCGCGCCAGGAAAGCGAAACCAAAGTGCGCCAGTTCGTCGCTGATGCATCTCACGAACTACGTACACCGCTCACCGCGATCCGTGGCTACACCGAGTTGCTGAGGATGACCGAGACCTTCACCGATGACGGCAGGAAATCGCTGGCGCGCGTGCAAAGCCAATCCGAACGAATGACCACTTTGGTGGAGGATCTTCTCTTGTTGGCCAGGCTGGACGAGGGCCAGCCCGTGAAAGTCGAGGACGTGGACCTTACCCAGCTGGTGATCGAAACGGTCAGTGACGAAAAAGTCATGGCGCCGGACCACATCTGGCAGCTCCAGCTCCCCGATGAACCCGTGACGGTCCGCGGCGATGCGACGCAACTGCACCAGGTGCTTGCCAATCTCCTGTCCAATGCGCGCAAACACACGGACCCAGGCACCACTGTGGTTACGGGCGTCATGCTCTCCGCAGATGGCAGCGCCGTGGTCACAGTGACTGACAACGGCCCGGGCATTCCGGACGATTTCCAAGGCCGGATCTTCTCCCGGTTTGCCCGCGCTGACGCTGCAAGGTCAGGTTCCGAAGGCACCTCCGGACTTGGCTTGTCCATTGTTGAATCCATCGTTTCAGCGCATGGCGGTAGCGTGGAAGTGACCTCCCGGCCGGGACGTACCGAGTTTGCCCTCCGGCTCCCCACCGTCAACAACGAAGGCGCGTAACGAATCGGGCAAGGCGACTCACCGGCGCCGTGATCTCTGTTACCTAAATGTGACTTCTCGGGAAACCTCCTGTACCGTCGAAAGGGTGGGTCGCCCCAAGCAGGCCCACATCCGGGATGCGCCGAGCTCTGCCACTTCCCGGAGTCCGTTCTTTCTCCGAGGCAGAGACGGGGGACCCAGAGTCTCCGGACCCAGGCATTTTGCCGGTCCTTGGGGTGAAGCCGCAGCGTGATGCGCGGCCGGATGACCTCATCCGAACCCGACAGCTAACTCCGCAGGCGCTGAGAGGTAATCACATGTCTGAATTTAATGATCAGACGCGCCATTCTGCGCGTCACCGCGACGAACACAACGCACCGTTGACCAAGTCGCAGGCTGTCCTCAAGAACGCTGCCCGTCAGGGCAAGTCCGGCCACCGCATGTCAGTTGTCGCCGGGGTTGTAGCGGCCGCACTGGGCGTTGCATCGCTCGGAACGGCCGCAAACGCCGCACTGACACTTCCTGAGGCGAGCCGCGTTGCCGGGACCCAGGCCGCTGCCCAGGTCAGCACCAACAAGTCAGCTGAAATCTCCGCATCCCTGGATGCTGCCGCCGCCAAGGGCGCAGCTGACCGGGCTGCCGCGGACAAGGCAGCTGCTGAGAAGGCCGCTGCCGAGAAGGCTGCCGCTGACCAGGCAGCCGCCGCTCAGGCCGCAGCAGAGAAGGCCGCTGCAGATCAGGCAGCCGCCGCTCAGGCCGCAGCTGACAAGGCCGCTGCTGATGCCGCTGCCAAGCAAGCCGCCGACGCCGCTGCTGCCGCCGCCGCCGCAGAGGCAGCCGCTGCAGCCGCAGCCCCCAAGGCAGTTGACGATCCCGCAGCCGCCAAGGCGTACGCGCTCAGCATCCTGGGCGACTACGGTTGGAGCGCAGCTGAGATGACTGCGTTGAACACCCTGTGGGAGAAGGAATCCAACTGGAAGACCACTGCCACCAACGCTTCCAGCGGTGCCTACGGAATTGTTCAGTCCCTGCCGGCCGGCAAGATGGCCTCGGCCGGCGCTGACTGGCAGACCAACTACCAGACCCAGATCAAGTGGGGCCTGAACTACATCAAGGAGCGCTACGGATCCCCGTCCGCCGCTCTGGGCTTCCACTTGGCCAACAACTGGTACTAAGCCAGCCTGCTTGATTGCCGCGCCCGTTGCCGCCGTTCGCACCAGTACCCACTGGAGCGGATGGCGGGAACGGGCGCGGCTTTTGCCGGTTCACAGGTCCTGTTCGTAGTTCACAGTGGTGTCACAGCTTCCGCCTAAAAGCCTCATAATTGGCGGCCGCATGCTGAACACATGACGCTTACAGAACACCGGCCGGGACTGCACCAGCAATTGCAGCGCTCGCCCGTGGACACACGCGCCCTGGTTCCTGTGCTGGATGTCGCCGTCCCTGTATCCAACCAGGAAGCCCGTCTGGAAGCGCACCTTCGTAGGCTCCACGGTCATCTCATGGACACTTTTCCGCACACCTTCCGGATCACTGTGGCGGACAACGCCAGCACGGACAACACCCTGCGGATCGCCGAACGTCTGGCGAGGGAACTCCCGGAGATCAAAGTGGTCCATTTTGATCAAAGGGGCCGCGGAAACTCGCTCCGCCGGGTCTGGCTTTCCTCTCCGTCGCCCCTGCTGGCGTACGTGGACCTGGACCTGTCCCTCGACCTTTCGGCCGTGGCACCCCTTTTGGCTCCGCTGATCTCCGGCCACTCAGACCTTGCCGTCGGCACGCGGTTGGCAAGGGCTTCACAGGGGACGTTCAGCCACCGCCGTGAGGTCATTGCTCGCGCCTACAATTTTCTGTTGCGCGTGCTCACCGGGGCACGGTTCTCCGACGCGGAGTGCGGCTTCAAAGCCATACGTGCCGACGTCGCCCACCAGTTGCTCCCCCACACCGGCGATGAAGCGTGGTTCTTTGATACCGAACTGCTGATCATTGCCGAACACGCCGCTCTGCGCATTCATGAGGTCCCCATCGACTGGACCGACGATCCTGATTCGGGAGTCGACGTCGTACGCACCCTCGTGACCGACCTCGAAAGACTGGCGAAACTGACCAGCAAGCTGCACCGCGGGACCATTCCGATCGCCGGGCTACGCGCCGAACTGGGCCGCGGACCTCACCGCCGCTGACGGCCGGCACTGACAGCCGGCCCTGTCCACCACCCGCAGCGCTACGCCTCTGGTTCGGCCTCCACGGCACCCCTCACGGCTGCGATGGACGCTGCGACGTCGCCGGCATCCGTAGTCCAGTTACTAACCGAGATCCGCAGGATTTCCCGGCCGCGCCACGACGAACCGGACATCCACACAGCCCCCTCGGCCATGAGCCGCTGGGTGACGCGGTGCGTGCGATCGTCGCTGCCGAAGCTCACCGAAACCTGTGTGAACACGACGTCGTTGAGCACCTCCACACCAGGGATCGCGGACAGCCCTTCCGCCAAAGCACGGGCATTTGCCGCCAGGCGCTCCACCATGGAAATCACGCCGTCCCGGCCCAGTTGCCTGAGCGCAGCCCACACCGGAATGCCACGGGCGCGGCGGGACATCTCAGGAACCTTCTCAAAAGGATCGCCCGGTCCGGCGTCAGTGGCTATCAGATAACTGGTGTGCACGCTGAAAGCCCGTCGCAAGGCTTCCGGGCGGGCCACGATTGCCAGCCCACAGTCGTAAGGGACGTTCAGGGTTTTATGCGCGTCCGTTGCCCACGAATCAGCATCCTCCACACCGGCCAGCCGGGCACGCAGCGTGGGGGTTACAGCAGCCCACAAACCGAAGGCACCATCCACGTGCACCCACGCTCCGCGATCGTGGGCCACAGCTATGGCTTCCTCCATGGGGTCAAAGGCTCCGGAATGAAGGTTGCCGGCTTGCAGACTCACCAGGGACGGACCCGGCTGCTGATCCATAGCCTCGGCCAAGGCGTCTGGAAGAATCCTGCCCTCGTCGTCGGCGTCTACCGGAACACAAGCACCTAAGCCGAGGTATCGCAGCGCCAGATCCACTGCTGCGTGACGTTCCCGGCCTGCAAAAGTTGTAATCCGCGGCGCGCCACTCAGGCCCAGGGCTTGAAGGTCCCAGCCTGCCTCATCCATCAAGTACTGGCGGCCGGCGGCCAACCCCACGAAATTAGCCGTGGTGGCACCCGTGGTGAATCCGACGTCGGCTGTTGCCGGCAGGTGAAGGAGGTCCAAAAGCCAGGCAGCGGCAGATTCCTCGATGGCTGCAGCCGCAGGGGTGGCGAACCGGAGGCCGTTGTTCTGATCCCACGCGGAGACAAGCCAATCGGCGGCCATGGCAGCGGGCAGCGTTCCACCCATGACCCACCCGAAGAAGCGCCCGGACTGGATTGCCATGAGCCCGGGTTCGGCGAGTGCGGCGAGCTCATCAACTACCTCAGCCGCATCAGTGGCCCCGTCAGGCAGACGCGCCAGGATGCTCTCGGCTACCTGGTTAGCGTCGGAGGAAGGGCGGACAGAACGTGTGGGGACAGACGCCAGCCAGTCACCGGCGTGGACCATGGCCCGCTCCAATGCAGCACCGTACGCCTCCGGCATCGCAGACATGCGCACAGCCTACGCCCGGTTCACTGCGCCGAATAGACCGGGCAGAAAAGGTTAGAGCGTGAGCGTCAGGAGGTGCCCGCCGTCGTCGTCCTTCACCGCGGTGACAGTCACGGCCGAGTAGTCCTGGATCCGCCACATACCCGGCTCCAGCTCGCCGCCGGCGTCACCCACCACAACCGTTCGCATCCCCGCGGCACGGGCTGCGGCAATACCGGCAGGCGCGTCTTCGAAAACCACGACGTCGGCGGGGTCGGCTCCCAGGAGCGCCGCCGCCTTCAGATATCCCTCCGGGTGCGGCTTTCCGCGGGTGACAGACTCCGCGGTGACCGCGGTGGATGGCATGGTGAGCCCGGCGGCCTGCATTCGGATATCGGCCAGGATCCGATCCGCGGAGGTGACCAACGCAATGGCTTCGTCAGGAAGTTCCGTCAGCATGGCCTCGGCCCCGGGAAGGGCGATCACGCCATCGGTCCGGGAACGTTCCATCTCCCCGAGCTCAGCGGTCAAGGCTTCAAAGTCAGCACCAGCGGGCGCATAGCGACGCACGGTATCGCCGGCTTGGACGCCGTGGGAAGTGCGCAGGATCTCGTCGAAATCCAAGCCGTAGCGCTCGGCGAACTCGAGCCACACTTGCTCAACGATCGCCGTCGAATCCACCAGGGTGCCGTCCATGTCGAAGAGAACGGCACGGACGGTCAGCACTGAGGGTCGGGCGGCGGGTTCAGTGTGTGCGGCGGGTTCGGCAGGATGGCTCATGGTTCCATCCTGCCGCACGCTCATGAGGTTTTGCCGAAGTGTGACCTAGCCGTTCGGCCGCTGCGGGAGGTACTGCAGAGCCCACTTATTGCCGTCAGGATCCGCGAAGTAGACGAAGTGACCCCAATCCTGGACATCGACGTCGCTGACGTCCACGCCGTTGGCTTTCAGTTGCTCGTGCGCCTTGTGGATATCCGCCACCACCACTTGGAGGCTGGGCGCTGTTCCGGGAGGGGCGTCACTGAGACCCTCCCCGATAGCGATGGAACACGCCGAACCCGGCGGTGTCAGCTGCACGAAGCGGATGCCGTCCATGGGACGCTCATCGAAATCGGCGTTGAAACCAACCTTGTTGACGTAGAAATCCTTCGCGCGGTCGACGTCGGACACAGGGACAAACACCAGTTCAAGTTTCCAGTCCATGCGCCACAGGCTAACGGGGCGCGCCGGAAACCGGTAGGGGGCTTTCTTAACCCGCTACGCCGTAGAGTCGGTCTCCGGCGTCGCCCAAGCCAGGCACGATGTACGACTTCTCGTTGAGCTTCTCATCAATCGAGGCCAGGACGATCTTCACGTTGGCGTCGGAGAGCTCTTCCTCCAGCTTGGACAATCCCTCCGGAGCGGCCAGCAGGCAGATGCAGGTTACGTCCGAGGCGCCGCGCTTGAAGAGGAACTTGATGGCCTCGCGCAGGGTGCCGCCCGTGGCGAGCATGGGGTCAAGGACGAAGATCTGGCGGCCGGTGAGGTCCTCGGGGAGGCGCTCGGCGTAGGTGATGATGTCCAGGGTTTCTTCGTCGCGGGCCATGCCCAGGAAGCCAACCTCAGCGGTGGGGACCAGTTTGGTCATGCCCTCGAGCATGCCAAGGCCTGCGCGCAGGATGGGGACCACCAGCGGAGTGGGCTTGGTGAAAGCCGTGCCAATGGTGGTGGTGACGGGGGTTTCGATCTCTACTGGCTGCGTCTTGACCTCGCGGGTGGCTTCATAGGCCAGGAGGGTGACGAGTTCTTCAGTGAGCTGCCGGAAGACCGGTGAAGGGGTGTTCTTATCCCGCAGAACGGTGAGCTTGTGAGCGACCAGCGGGTGGTCCACGACGAGTGTGCGCATCCCCCAAAACTATCATTGAGACATGAGCGCCACCGAGCCGTATCACGCAGACCACATGGCCTGGATGGGCCTTGCCCTGGACGAGGCCCGGTTGGCGCTGAAAACTGACGACGTCCCCATCGGCGCGGTGGTGTTGGGGCCCGACGGCGGTGTGCTGGGTTCCGGACGCAACGAACGTGAAGCGCACGGGGACCCGACCGCCCACGCGGAGGTGGTGGCGATTCGTCAGGCGGCTGCTGCGTTGCGTCAGCGCGCTTTGGCCTCGGGCAGATCGGGTGACGGTTGGCGGCTTGAGGACTGCACCCTGGTGGTCACCCTTGAGCCGTGCGCCATGTGCGCGGGAGCCATTATCCTGGCCCGGATTCCCCGCGTGGTGTTTGGCGCGTGGGATGAGAAGGCAGGCGCGGTGGGCTCCGTCTTCGATATCCTCCGCGAGCGCCGCCTCAACCACTGGGTGGAGGTCTACGCAGGCGTCCGAGAAGAGGAGTGCGCTGCCCTGCTGAGGGAGTTCTTCGCCTCTCACCGGCTGCCCTAGTTCGTAGGATGTTGGAGCGCTTCAGCGTTGGAGCGCCTCCAGGACGGTGGCGGCAGTGGTGTCCCAGCCACGGAGATATTCGCGCGCTTGGAGTGCGTTGCTGCGCCAGGTTTGTTGAAGGACTGAATCGTCGAGCCAGGTCCGGAGCGTGGTGGCCAGGGTCCCTTCCTGCGTGAGGTCCAGCGCGGCGCCGGCCTCTGTGTGGCCCAGGGCTTCCACGGCACCGGTCCCCTGCCGCACCAGCACGGGGACTCCATGGGCCAGCGATTCCGTGACCACCATGCCAAAGCTTTCGGAGCGTGACAGGAGGACACTGAGGTCCGCCTTGTGCCACTGCTTCTCGAGGGCATCGCCGGTCAGCTCGCCCGTGACGCTAATGCGGTTTTCGAGGCCGTAACGCTCGACGGCGGCCCTCACCTCCGCTGCGTACCTCGGGTCAGCGTTCTCCGAGCCGATGAGGGCCGCGGTCCATCCCACGTCCTGCAGGTTGCCAAGGCATTCCACTAGTTCGAGTTGGCACTTGTTAGACAGCAACGCCGCGACCGCGACTATATGCAATGGCTGCGATCCCTCGGCGGAGTCTGCTTTTTCGGCTCCTGGCGTGGCGATGACCATCTTCCGCGTGCCATGCTTCGCTCGCAGTTCCTCGGCCGCGTGGGCACTCGGGCAGATGATGCCGGTCGCGGCAGCCAGCGCCTTGGCCTCAAGATCGGGGTGGTCCGCCAACGCCATGTGGGACAGTATCCACACCTGGGTACCGGCATTAGTCGCACCGGAGATCTCGTCCGGAGCCCCACTCGCTACCAGTCCGTCGGCAATCACTGTTGTGCCGCCGTCGAGCATGTCAGCGAAACGTTGCCGGTCCGCTGGACTCCCAACCGGCCAATCGCCGTCGACCGTTATTGTCTCAACTTTGGCGCCCAAGGCGGTCAGGTGCTCGGCGAGCATGGCGTTGTACTTGTTGCCGCCGGAGCCGTGCCGGACGTTCCCCGGGACCAGGAAGCGGATGTGCACTTACTTGACCTGTTTACTTGACCGGGAGCTCCAGCGAATAGCCCGCCCAGGCGTCAGGGTTTTCGCGGAGGACCACGTCAATGCCGGTGAGGGCCGGACCATCGGCGGTGTCCTGGATTCGGGCGGCCATGGCGTCGGCAATGTGTTTCGCGAGCGCCTCCGTGGTGGAGAGCTTGCCCTTGAAAGCGGGATGCTCGTCCAGGTTCTTGTAGTTCAGGTCTTCCAGGATTTCCTCAAGGATGCCGCCCGCGGCACCGATGTCCAGGACGATCGCGTCGTCGTTAACGTTGGGCCGGCGGAAGGTGACCTCGGCGACGAACGTGGCGCCGTGCAGGCCCTGGGCTGGGCCGAACGCTTCGCGGGGAAGGCTGTGGGCGATCATGAAGTGGCGACGGACGGTCAGGCTGAACATGTATTAATCCTCCGGGTGGGGGTAGGCGACCACGTGGCAGAACCCGCCAGGTCTCTCGAACAATTTTGTAAGCGTAGTGGGCAGGTTCCGGAACAGGCATTCGCTGGTCAGGAAGGTGTCGAACAGCGGATCCTTCAACTCGATTGCCGCCTGTTCAAGGCGCTGGGCGTTGGTTCGCCGGTGCCGCCTCGGAAGGGCGACGGCGCCCACCTGGCTTGAGCGGATGTTGAGGCGCCGGGCGTGGAAATCTTCGCCGAGCGGCAGGGCGACTTCCTTGTCCGCGAACCAGGAAAGTTCAATCACGTCCGAGTCGTCACCGGCCAGTTGGAGGCTCAGCTTGAGGCCCTCGTTGGAGGCGGAACAGTGGAAGACGATGTCGTTGTCGCTTTTTGCATTCTCTGGTTCGGCGAAGTCGACGTTGATGGTTTCTGCCAGCTTCCGCTTCTCTGGATCCGCATCCACCAGCTGCAGGCGGCCCAGCGGGTACTTCCGCAGGAGCGTCGCCAGGACGCCACCCACCAAACCACCACCGACGACGGCGACCCGGTCACCCAGCCTGGGCCCGGCTTCCCACAACGCATTGATGGCCACCTCAACGATGCCGGTGAGAACAGCGCGTTTCGCAGGGACTTCATCGGGGATCGCCGTGAGCTGGCTCGTGGAGATCACGTAGAAGTCCTGGTGGGGGTGCAGGCTGAAGACGGTTTTTCCCCGCCATTCGTCCGGACCTTCTTCCACAATCCCGACGTTCAGGTAGCCGTACTTGACCGGGCCGGGGAAGTCACCTTCCTGGTGCGGGGCCTGCATCAGGTCAGCCACCCGATCCGGGACGCGGCCTTCGTGGACCACGCGCTCCGTACCTCGGCTGACACCCGAGTAGAGCGCCCTGACCAGGGCTTCGCCTTCTTGCCTTGGTGGCAGGGCTTCCGGACGCAGCTCACCATCGCCGGTCTCCGTGACCCAGTAGGCGTGGGCTTCGTGTTCTTGTTCGTGCTCCCGCGAAATCGTCATGATACTTACGAATCTATCGTTGGGGCGCTGTGGACGGAAGTTGGCTGTGTTTTGGCTTGCTCTTCCCGCGGGGCAGTGGGGCCTCGTTTTGGGGAACCGGGCTGAACTCCGGTACCCTATTTCAGTTGGTGACGTGTCCGAGCGGCCGAAGGTGCAACACTCGAAATGTTGTTTGGTGTAAAAGCCAACGTGGGTTCAAATCCCACCGTCACCGCCAATGAGAAAGGCCCTGCTTCCCTTTGTTTATGAGGGATGCGGGGCCTTTTCTTATGTCTGGATTGTTCAAACGGTATCAACGGGCCTGGTGGCCAGCGCACTGCCCTGGTGCTAGGGAGTGTCCGGCGCGCACAGCAGAGCTGATTTCGCCGGATGGCTATCGTGTGGAGAACCCTCCACCACAGCGACTATTCCTCGCCCCGCTCAGCTGACCAGTGCTCGAAGAGGGCTTCAGGGTCCGCGGCGATGAGCTGAACGTTGCCACACTGGCGGCAGGCGAATGCCCTCAGTGGCACACTCCGCACCTTCCCGAAGACTTTGGCGGACCCCGGCGTCGCGACCAATACCTCGCCCTTTCCCATACCCGTCTCCGGATACAGATGTAGGGGGCCGAAGATGGAATCCGAGCCGCAGGCCGAACAGAGCAAGGGATGTTCTTCTTTCGCGTCGCTCATGCGCCAAGACTAGCCCAGCGCGGGTAGCGCAGCGAGGGGCGGAATCTCGGCACTTTCGAGGTTTGAAAGTGCCGAGATCTAACCCTTCGGCGCGGGCAGGCGTAGATTGATCACGGATGCCGCCAGACACCCTCGGAACCCATACGGACCGCGGAGACAACAATGGCCGGGACCACAAACAAGACAACGAAGAGCACCGACTACGCATTCGTCACCGTATGGCGGGTTGCGGGAACCTGCGAAGAAGTGGTCAGCGTCCTGGGCGACGCAAGCAGCCTCAAGCAATGGTGGCCCGCCGTATACCTCACCGTGAAACCCGTAGCCCAAGGTAGCCCGGATGGCGTAGGTGCCAGCTTCGACCTGCACACCAAAGGCTGGCTCCCCTACACGCTCAAGTGGCGGCTCACAGTTACCGAGCCGGTGACCCTCGACGGCTTCGCGCTCACCGCTGGAGGTGACCTGAACGGCACCGGCCGCTGGACTTTCGCGACCGACGGCCCCGAAGTGGTGATCACTTACGACTGGCGGGTCAGTGCCTCCAAGCCCCTGCTTCGCCGCCTGAGTTGGCTCCTCAAACCGGTGTTCTCTGCAAACCATCACTGGGCCATGGCTCGCGGTGAGGAAAGCCTGAAACTTGAGCTCCGCCGTCGGCGTTCACAGGCAGGAGCCGGTAGCGCGGCCAAAGTGCCGGAGCCGCCAAGGCCCACCTTCACGCGGTGGGCACAGCGCTAGGCCGACGTTCCTTCCCGGTTACCTCGGCCCGCAGCCCAAGGATGCCGCGGAATTCCAGGAGTCCAGGCAGGGCGAGCACCGGGAAACCGGAGGTAACTGGGGAGGAACGCAGCAACGTGCCCACATAGACACCAATCCGAGACCCGCCCGGCGCCGAACTCCCGATAGAATCAAGACGCTGACAGTCAGGCAGCGCCAAGAGAACGCCACAGAGATGAGGGAGGACCCGTGCGCACATCACAGCCCCGGGCACCCTTTCATGCGTTGCGTTCAGGCGTCATCTCGCTGATTGTGGTTCTTCTCGCCGCAGGAGCTCACATTGTGGGTGGCGGAGAACTTCCCACAGCCCCGGTCCTCCTGGCGCTGGTTGCGCTGACGGCCCTGGCTGCCACGCTCGCCACCCGGTTCAAGCTGAACCTTGTCACCATGGCCGGGATCTTGGGCGCGGGACAGTTGGCGCTTCACGAAGCTTTCACCGCCTTGGGCCCAATATCGGCAAACGTGCAGGAAACAAAGCACCACCTCGGCGCTGAACCTTTGAGCGCCGGGCTAGACATCGCAGCTACGCATACACATGAGCTCGGCACAGCATTCGGCACCATCATGTTCGTTGGCCACGTCGTCGCCACCATTGCTTCTGCCGTGGTCCTGGCCAAGGGTGAAGATGCCCTGTGGCAACTCGCCGCATGGTTGCGGCCGCTGCTTTCCCTGCCCTCCTTGGTGTTCAGGCCCGACGCCGGCGCCTCGCCTGTCGCAGTTGGCACACCCGACGTCTTCATCCCCCGCCCTTGGCGGAACCTTAGGCAAGACAGCCGCCGCGGCCCGCCCGCCGGCGTCGTACTTCCTTAGTTCCGCCCGGCACCTTCTGCGCGCGATAAATGGCGCGCTGCAACAGCACATCCTGTGCATGGTGACGGGTCTCAAACCCGTACCCCTGCGCCGCACCAGCCGGCGCCCCCGAAAGGCACTTCCCATGAAATCCTCGATTCGCCGCACCCTTTCCGCTACCGCCGTCGCCGGTGGAACCGCTGCCCTGATGATGGCCGGTTTGGCGGGAGCATCCGCCCACGTCGGCGCGGACCCCAACAAGACCGCAGCTAACTCGTACGCTTTGGTTACCTTCGGAATCCCCCACGGTTGCGACACTTCCGGCACCACCAAAGTGGCCATTTCACTCCCTGAGGAACTGAATGACGCCCAGCCGACCGTCAACCCCAACTGGAACGTGGAAAAGGTCACGGAGACGCTCGCCGAGCCCAAAAAGCTGGACGACGGCACCACCATCACCAAGCGCACAAGCCAGATTGTGTACACGGCCAAGGCGCCGCTGGACCCGCACCTGCGTGACGCCCTTGTTTTGTCGGTCAAACTGCCGGACGCAGCGGGCAAGACCATCTACTTCCCCACGCTGCAGACCTGCGAGACGGGCCAGACAGACTGGTCCGAGATCGCCAAGGAGGGCCAGGACCCGCACGATCTCAAGGCTCCGGCACCGTCGGTCACCATCACTCCGGCCGACGCAGCCGGTGACCACCACGCTGCAGAAGCCGTCTCCACAGAGCAGGCCGCCGCTGTAACTGACGACGGCTCGCAGGCGCGTAGCTGGGCCGGCCTGATCGCAGGCATCGCCGGCCTGGGCTTGGGCGGCGCTGCGTTCTTCCGCAGCCGCTCCGCCAAGCCGGCCGTGGCCACAGCAGACACCAAGTAGTTGACAGCGGTTCGGCGCCCGGAAGATCACAATCCGGGCGCCAATCCGCGCTCTTGGCCGTGGCTGAATTGACTCGGATCAGGGCCGGGGCAAGGCTGGTGCCCATGTGGACTCAGCGCATCAAAACCGGACTTGTGACGACGACGGCAGCCGCTGCGCTGCTCCTTCTTGCTGCTTGTGGGCCAAGCCCCAGCCCGTCGGGAACCAGCAGTGCCCCGCCAACCTCTTCGACGCCTTCGGCCTCATCTCCCTCAGCATCAGCGACGCCTTCCGCGACGGCGACGACGACGCCCTCACCCTCGGCGACAGCAACGTCCGCTGCACCCGCGGCCCCCGCGCTGTGCAAGGCGGCATCCCTCACCGCCGCAACGGACGCCACCGGCGGAGGTGCGGCCGGCAGCATCTATGAGAAGTTGATACTGACCAACTCCGGCAGCGCCCCCTGCATCTTGGAAGGCTTCGCAGGAGTCTCCCTGACTGCCGACGCCAACGGTGAACCGATCGGCGAACCGGCAACCCGGGAAACCACAACCCCGGTAACCAAGATCGAACTGGCTCCGGGCAAGTCGGCGTGGGCGGAAATCCGGTACACGCAAGCCGGCAACTACGGCGACTGCACCAAGGTGGCCGCCGCCGGTTTCCGCATCTACCCGCCGAACGACACGGCCTCACTGTTCATCCCGGAACCCCACGATGCGTGCAGCAACGCCGGCATCAAGCTCCTGACCATCACCGCTTTCCAGGCAGTCTGACCGTCTCCTTACGGCTCCGGCTTATTCTGTCGGAGCCGTGAGGCATGATGGAGGAATGCAGGAGCCGAAGGCGTCGGATGGCGCTATCAGCCGTTTCAGCCAGGCAACCAGGGAATGGTTCCTCGACGCTTTTTCCGAGCCCACACCCGCGCAGGATGGTGCATGGAACGCGATCTCCTCGGGCTCCCATGCCTTGGTAGTGGCGCCTACAGGTTCCGGCAAAACCCTGGCGGCTTTCCTGTGGGCGCTCGATCGCCTGCATTCCAAGCCCACTGACACGCTGCCAGGTCTTGAGACTGTCCCAGCCAATGGCAAGGGTCGGGCAAAGCGGCCTAAAACCAAGACCCGCGTCCTCTACATCTCGCCGCTGAAGGCGCTGGGTGTGGATGTGGAGCGGAACCTCCGGGCACCCCTGATCGGCATCACCCAAACAGCCAAACGTTTAGGCCTTCCCGCACCATTGGTGACGGTCGGCGTCCGTTCGGGAGATACGACGGCGGCGGATCGCCGCACGCTGTTGACCAACCCACCGGACATCCTCATCACTACGCCGGAATCCCTGTTCCTCATGCTGACCTCCCGTGCCCGGGAAACGCTCAGCGAAGTGGACACCATCATCATCGATGAGGTGCACGCCGTAGCCGGCACCAAACGCGGCGCACACCTGGCCGTTTCCTTGGAGCGCCTGGACGCACTGCTTCCGAAGCCCGCCCAACGAATCGGGCTCTCCGCGACGGTCCAGCCGCGGGAACTGGTGGCCCAGTTCCTGGCAGGCCAGGCTCCGGTGGAAATCGTGGCTCCGCCGTCCAAGAAGAACTGGAACCTCACAGTCACGGTCCCTGTGGAGGACATGTCGGACCTGCAAGGTGCTGCGGGAGCGTTCGACTCAGGGCCGGCGTCCGGTCTGCAGCCGCAGGCGTCCATCTGGCCGCATGTGGAGGAACAGATCGTGGATCTGGTCCTGTCCAAACAATCCACCATCGTGTTCGCCAATTCCCGTCGCTTGGCAGAACGCCTTACAGCCCGGCTCAATGAGATCTACGCCGAGCGCCAGTTGATGGCGGTGGGTGGCAGTGAGTGGGCCGCCCCCGAATCCAACCCGGGAATCCCGGCCTCGACGGCAACCCCGGCACACATGATGGCTCAGGCTGGAAGCACTACAGGCGCCGATCCTGTGCTGGCCCGCGCACACCACGGCTCAGTGTCCAAAGACCAGCGCGCCATGATCGAGGACGACCTCAAGTCCGGCAGGCTCCGCTGCGTGGTGGCAACATCGTCCCTGGAACTCGGCATCGATATGGGTGCGGTGGACTTGGTGGTCCAGGTGGAGTCTCCCCCGTCGGTAGCCAGCGGTCTGCAACGCGTCGGGCGTGCCGGACACCAGGTTGGTGAGATCTCCGAGGGCGTCCTCTTCCCCAAGCACCGGGCCGACCTCCTCCACACCAGCGTCACCGTTGAACGCATGCTCAGTGGGCAGATTGAGCGCCTGAGCATCCCGGCCAACCCCTTGGATATCCTGGCCCAGCAAACAGTGGCCGCTGCCGCCTTGGGCAGCATCGATGTGGAGGACTGGTTCAGCACGGTGCGCCGGTCAGCGCCGTTTGCGAGCTTGCCGCGCTCCGCATTCGAGGCCACTCTGGACCTTCTGGCCGGCCGGTACCCCTCAGACGAATTCGCCGAGCTCAGGCCCCGCATCATCTGGGACCGGCACGCCGGGACCATTGAAGGCAGGCCCGGAGCCCAGCGCCTAGCCGTCACATCCGGTGGCACCATCCCTGACCGGGGCCTGTTTGGCGTGTACATCATCGGCACGGAAGTTGAAGGCTCGGCCTCCCCCGCCAGCGCGGACGGCTCCGAACCCACGGCTTCGGCGCGTGCCGCCAAGGGTGGACGCCGCGTTGGTGAGCTCGATGAAGAGATGGTCTACGAATCCCGGGTAGGCGATGTCTTCGCGCTGGGTGCCACCAGTTGGAAGATCGAGGACATCACCCACGATCGCGTGCTGGTCTCCCCCGCGTTTGGCCAACCCGGCAAGCTTCCGTTCTGGAAAGGCGACTCCCTTGGCAGGCCCGTGGATCTGGGCCGCGCGCTGGGCGCCTTCATCCGGGAACTCTCGGCCGCGGACGAAGCCCCGGCCATGGAACGCTGCCAGGCCAGCGGCTTGGATGCCTTCGCCGCAAGCAACCTGATCCAGTACCTCAGGGAGCAAAAGGAAGCCACAGAGATTGTTCCCAGCGACCGAACCTTGGTGGTGGAACGGTTCCACGACGAACTCGGCGACTGGCGGGTAGTCCTCCACAGCCCGTTCGGCATGCCTGTTCACGCACCGTGGGCACTTGCCGTGGGCCAACGGCTGCAACAGCGCTACGGTTTGGACGGATCGGCCATGGCAGCCGACGACGGCATTGTCCTGAGGGTGCCCATGATGGAAGACGAGCCACCCGGCGCTGAGCTTTTCCTCTTCGACCCGGAGGAACTCGAACACATCGTCACCGCCGAAGTGGGCGGCAGCGCGTTGTTTGCCTCAAGATTCCGCGAGTGTGCCGCCCGTGCACTGCTCCTCCCCCGGCAGAATCCGGCCAAGCGTCAGCCTCTGTGGCAGCAACGCCAGCGCTCTGCCCAATTGCTGGATGTCGCCCGGAAGTACCCCTCATTCCCCATCGTGCTCGAAACAGTGCGCGAATGTTTGCAGGACGTTTACGATCTACCCGCCCTCAAAGACATTGCGGCATCCGTGGAGCGCAGGGAACTCAGGATCGTGGAGACCACCACGCAGCAACCCTCCCCCTTCGCGAAGTCCCTCCTGTTTGGGTATGTGGCCCAGTTCCTTTACGAGGGCGACTCCCCCTTGGCCGAACGCCGGGCTGCCGCCCTTGCCCTGGACTCCACGCTCCTGAACGAACTCCTGGGCCGCGTGGAACTGCGCGAACTTCTGGATGCCGAGGTCATCGACTCAACAGAATTGGAGTTGCAGCGCCTGAGACCGGACCGACGTGTCCGTGGCATGGAGGGCGTGGCGGATCTCCTTCGGCTGCTGGGCCCGCTCAACGTTGAGGAAGTCGCAGAGCGGCTCCAAGGGCCTGAGCAAACTGAGGATCTGGACCAGCTCGAGGAAACCCCGCAGGCCGCTCATGGCAGCGTGGCTGACGCCGGGTCCCACCTCGCGGCATTGCAAAAAGCCAACCGCGCGCTGAAGGTAACCATCGGCGGCGTCGAGCGTTTTGCTGCCATTGAGGACTCGGCACGGCTCCGTGACGCAATCGGGGTTCCGCTGCCGATGGGTGTGCCTCTGGCATTCATTGAGCCTGTCAACGATCCTTTGGGCGATCTCGTTTCGCGGTACGCGCGCACCCATGGACCCTTCACAGCCGCCGAAGCTGCGGCCAGACTGGGGCTTGGCGTCGCGGTGGTCAATACGGCCTTGAAACGGCTCGCTGACGACGGTCGCGTGGTGGAAGGCGAGTTCCGGCCCCACGCTGTCGCCGAACAACCTGCGGAACGAGCCGACTCAGAACTCATGACCCTGGACGCCCCGCCGTCCAGCGAATGGTGCGATGCCGAGGTCCTGCGGAAACTGCGGCGTCGTTCGCTCGCTGCGTTGCGGGCCGAAGTGGAGCCCGTGGACACGGCCGCCTATGGCCGGTTCCTGCCGGCATGGCAGAACGTGACCGCGCCCGGCAAATCCCGAAGCCAGGCTTTGCGGGGGCTGGACGGCATCATCACGGCGGTGGACCAACTTTCCGGTGTTCCCATCCCGGCCTCCGCGTGGGAACCTTTGGTTCTTGCGAGCAGGGTGGCGGACTACAAACCGGCCATGCTGGACGAGCTCATGGCGGCCGGCGAACTCCTCTGGTCAGGAGCAGGGTCCCTTCCCGGAAACGACGGCTGGATCAGCCTCCACGTGGCCGATTCCGCCGAGCTGACGCTCAACCCGGACCCCGAGTTCGAACCCGGCGACGCCCAGCAACGGCTCCTGGAACACTTCAGCGCCGGTGGTGGCTACTTCTTCCGGCAACTCACAGACGTGGCCGGCGGCATGGATGCGGTGTTAAGCGACGACGCCGTGGTTTCTGCCCTGTGGGACCTCGTCTGGGCCGGCCGGGTGACCGGCGATACTTTTGCTCCGGTGAGGGCCATGATCGCCGGGGGGAAGACCGCGCACCGGCAAGTGGCCAAGGCGCCGAGGGCCCGCGCCCCGCGCATGAGCAGGCTGGGCCGTTCCCACGGGACGGGACTGCTGGGTTCACCCGGGCTAACGGGTGGCCGTTATGGCTCGGTGACAGGCGGCGTCGCGGCTGCACCGCCGTCGGCCGTGGGTCGCTGGTCAGCGCTACCCGCGCCGGAACTGGACCCCACCATCCACGCCCGCGGCACTGCAGAGCTCTTGCTGGACCGCTACGGCGTGGTGACCCGCGGCTCGGTCATGGCGGAGAACATCATCGGCGGCTTCGGGCTCATGTACAAAGTCCTCGCCCGTCTGGAGGAAGCGGGTCGGTGCCGGCGCGGTTACTTCGTCGAGCATTTGGGGGCGGCCCAGTTCGCCGTCCCCGCCACGGTGGACCGTCTCAGGTCCTTCACCGAGGACGCGCGCATCTCCAAAGCCGAGCCATCCGCGCTTGCCCTTGCCGCGACCGACCCCGCCAACCCCTACGGTGCTGCTCTTCCGTGGCCCGCGCTTTCTGTCGACGCCGGTTCCGGTCACCGTCCTGGACGCAAGGCCGGGGCGTTGGTGGTGATGGTCGACGGCGCGTTGGTCCTTTACGTCGAACGCGGCGGCAAGACCCTCCTCACCTTCAGCCAGGACGACGCCGTGCTGACGGTTGCGGCCCAGGCATTGGTGGACGTGGTGCGGCGAGGTGCTGTGGACAAGCTCTTCATGGAGAAGGTCAACGGCCACGATCTCCTGGAAACTCCCATAGCCGTTGCTCTCGCCGCCGCGGGGGCTTACTCCACACCGAAGGGGCTCCGGATCCGTGCCTGAAGGCGATTCCATTTGGCGGGCTGCCTCACGCCTGAACGAAGCGTTGGCCGGGAAGGTCATCAAGGCCTCAGACTTCCGCGTGCCCCGCTTTGCCACCCTGAACCTTGCGGGTTGGACCATGACCGAGGTTGTTCCCAGGGGCAAGCACCTGCTCATGCGCCTGTCCGGACCCGTTGACGAGGAACCCGGTGCCAGCAGGAGACCCCGCGCCCTGACTATCCACTCCCACCTCAAAATGGAGGGGAACTGGATGATCTACCCGCCAGGGGGCCGCTGGACGAAACCCGGCCACACTGCACGGTGTGTGCTCCGCACGGACTCAGCCGACGCCGTCGGGTTCTCGCTCGGCATCCTGGAGGTGGTGCCCACGGCTGAGGAAGACAAGATTGTTGGGCACCTCGGGCCGGACTTGCTCGGTCCTGACTGGGACGAGGAAGAAGCGTTGCGCAGGCTTCGCGCCGAACCGGACGTCACCGTGGGATTTGCGTTACTGGACCAACGGAAGCTTGCGGGGATCGGCAATATCTACCGGTGCGAGTCGTGCTACTTGTCCGGCATACACCCTGCCCTGCCGGTAGGAGAAGTTCCGGACCTTCCCAAGACAGTCAGGGACGCCAAACGCCTTCTCGGCGAAAATCTGGGCCCCGGGCGGCGGACCACTCTGGGGCCACGCGCCCTGCGGCCCGGGTATTGGGTGTATGGCCGGGAACGCCAACCCTGCAGGCGCTGTGGTGCCACCATCCGCCGCGGTCTCTTGGCTGGACCGGACGGCACGGAGGAACGGGACATCTACTTTTGTCCGCGCTGCCAGCCTGCTCCCTGATCAAGAAACACCCTGCTAACAAACACAAGCAACCGGCCGGACCCGGCCACCCAAAAGCCAGCCAGGTCCGGCCACCAACCGCCGCAACGGCCGCGCGCAATGCCCAGCCCGGCCCGCTACTCCAGGAAGCTCCCCAGCCGCCCCAGCAATAGCCGCCGGACACCGCGCCCTGTGCGCCGCCGTCGGACGTTCTTTATGCCATCCGCCACCACTTTTGGTTGGTGGTACCGGCGCAATCCCACAGTTGCATGCTCGCACCGTTGGATGAATTCCAGTCGACTACGTCCACGCATTTGTTGGCCTGCGGGTTCACCAGATCCCCGGCACTGTTCACAACGAATTGCTGCGCCGGGCCGCCGTTGCAGCTGGTGAGTTGGACTGGTGCACCGTTGGCCGTTGATCCCCATGCCACGTCCATGCACTTGCCCAGTGAGCGGACGGTGCCGTTGGCAGCAAAGGTCCATTGCTCCGAAGCGGAGGTGTCGCATTCCCACAGTTGCAATGGGGCCCCGTCCGTGGCTTGCCTACCGGCTACATCGATGCATTTTCCGGCATAGCCCTGGATGCGTGTGCTGGACGCAGAAGCGGGCGTCGCCGGAACCGAAGCAAGCTCATATACGCGGACGTAATCAACCAGCAGGGTCTGGGGAAGCACCGTGCCAGAATCCGGCGCTCCCGGCCAGTGGCCGCCCACGGCAAGGTTCAGGAGGAGGAAGAAATTGTGGTCGAAGACCCACGGTCCGGAAGTTGTGGCTTTGCTTTTCCGTGAGTAGGAGATTCCGTCGATGTACCAGGTGATGGAATCGGGCCCCCAGTCAACGGTGAACGTGTGGAAGGCATCGCTCAGGGCCTGACCGCCGGGCAGTGTGTAGCTGGAATTTGAGGCGTTGGCCCCCGAGTAGCCGGGTCCGTGGATGCTTCCCCAGACCGTGCCGGGTTCCTTGCCAACGTTTTCCATGACGTCGAGTTCCCCGCTGGAGGGCCAACCGTCGGAGAACACGTTGTCTCCGAGCATCCAGAAGGCGGGCCACATGCCTTGGCCCTTGGGCAACTTAAGTCGGGCTTCGAACCTGCCTTGAGTCCGGCTGAACTTGCCGGCGGTCAACAGTCGGGCGGAGGTGTACTGGCACGTCCCGTAGTGGCACTCATATCCGGCAGGGTTTTCCCTGCGGGCAGTAATGGCCATGTTACCCTGACCATCAGCTGCGGCATTGCCGGTGCTGTTGGTGTAGTACTGCAGTTCGCCGTTTCCCCACCCGGATCCTCCGGTGTCGTGGGTCCATTTTTCGGGGTCGGGCGCCGTGCCGGCGGGGGCGTTGAATTCGTCGCTCCAGACCAGTGATCCGGGGGCTGGCATACCAGCGGCTGCCTGAGCAGAAGGCTCTGGAGCAATGAGGGTAGCTGCGATGGTCAGGCCGGCGACGAGCATCGTCAGGGGCATGAGTCTTCGCTTCATGGTGCAACTCTGAAGGCCCGTCCCTATGGCGCGCAAGCCTTTTCGATGCGACACGCAAAACGTCACGGCAAGGAAATAATCAACGCGGGTTTTCTTTTCAATGCCGTAACGAGGATGAAATGTCGGCGGGAGAAAGTGGAATAAGGAACCGATTGGCTTGACAAGAGTTTCAAGCCCATTGGCAGTAAGGACATTCCGTTCGCAACCGAATTCCTTCCCTTGAGCATCGACGATGCAGCTCCAGGCGCGTCAGCCGTGTCCTCCCAAATTCGCTCTGAAGAGCGTGTGGACATACTGGCGCGCCTTGGCCTTTTCCCCAGCAGTTACCGGAGGCTAAAGATGGGCATTTACAGACAAATACTGGTAAGGATCCTTGCAGTTCTAGTGGTTTCCTTTGGAGTGATCTACATCAGTTGGCGCTGGTCCAGCACTGTGGCTTGGGATGCTTGGTGGATCTCGCTGCCCCTCGTGGCGGCGGAGACCTACAGCCTTGGCGAATCAGCGCTTTACGCCGTGACCATGTGGAACGCACGACGACGTCCACCTCCCCCACCTGCCCTGCCGGGCAGATCGGTGGACGTATTCATCGCAACCTACAACGAACCACTGGACCTGGTGATGAAGACGGCCATTGCGGCCAGGGACATGGAGTACCCCCACGAAACGTGGATTCTTGACGACGGCGATCGGGCCGAATTTGCTGAAGCAGCCCGGCAGATCGGCGTCGGGTACATCACCCGTGGCCCCGAATGGGATGGCCGGCAGCGCTTCGCAAAGGCGGGCAACGTCAACAACGCCCTGTCCCTGACAACGGGCGAGTTTGTGGCCATCTTCGACGCAGACCAAGTCCCTGAGCCGCGCTTCCTGGACCGCGTCCTCGGGTATTTCGACGCCGAAGAAGTGGCCTTTGTCCAGACGCCGCAGCACTTTTGGAATGTTCCGGAGCGGGACCCCTTGGGAAGCCAGGCGGAACTTTTCTACGGACCCATCCAGCAGGGCAAGGACGGCTGGGACGCAGCGTTCTTCTGCGGTTCGAATGCTGTCCTTCGCCGGGAAGCCCTCATGGCGCTGGGCCTGACCCGTTACACCCGGACAGCCACTGAGCAGACGTGGCGTGCCTTACGCAGGGGCCGGTCGAGGCTCCAGGACCTTCATGGCGAACTGGGTAGGCGCCATCCCGCCGCCATGCCGGTCGCAGAACAGGCCTTGGAGGCAGTGGCGCGTGCGGAGCACCAGGTGCGCAGGGGCGATGTCCTTGCCGAAATCACTTTCGAGCTCCGCGTCGCCTTCCATACGGCCGCGTTGGCGGTGCCCGATTCGATGGACGATGTGGTGCCGGAACTGGACGCGGTCCTGGAATCCGTGGATGTTGCGCACACGGACCAGGCCTTGGCCATCCATCCCATGGACACAACCACCATTACGGAGGACATGGCCACCGCTATGCACCTTCACGCAATGGGGTGGGGCAGTGTTTACCACCACGAGGTCCTGGTTCATGGACTGGCCCCCGAGGACGTGTCCACCATGCTTTCGCAGCGGCAGCGATGGGCGGCAGGCACCATGCAGGTGTTTTTCAGTGATAATCCGGTCCTGCTTCGGGGCCTCACCGTGGCCCAACGGCTCATGTACTTGGGCACTATGACGAGTTATCTCAATGGCTTCGCTGCCCTGAGCTACATCGCAGCGCCTGTGGTGTACCTGGTGGCTGGGACCTACCCGCTGACTGCCAGCCCGGTGGTGTTCTTCTGCCTCTTCCTGCCTTTTTTCGTGACCTGCCAGCTGCTTTTCCAAGTGGCGGGCAACGGTTCCAAGGGACTGTGGCGTGGCCAGCAATGGTCCTTCGCACTGTTTCCCACCTGGATAGCGGCCACGTGTTCCGGTGCGGCGGCGGTCTTCCTTGGCAAGCACCTCACGTTCTCGGTGACGGCTAAGAGCAAGCAGGCTGCCGGACGCGGTTTTCAGCACGTCAGGCTGCAAGTGGCAGCCATGGCCTTGCTCGTTGGGTCCTCGCTCATCGGCATTGCCCGAGTGTCCTTCGGGGAAGCGCCGCTGTATCCCACCCTCATCACGCTTGCCTGGGTTGCTTTGGACCTGGCGCTGTTGAGCGTGGTGATCGGCGCGGCAAGATACCGGGGTCCCGGCGATCACCTGAAGGAGCCGATGCCCACTCCGAAGGAGCTCACCAGCGTCCTTGGTACAGCCTCCGCACCCAAACACTGACAGCAATCACACGCCGTTCCATCCCCCAGCAAGGAGCGACCCCCATGTCCATGCTCTCCCCTGCCCCAATGACCATTCACTCCGCACCGAAGACGGCGGATCTGATAAGTCTGGAGCTGACCGTTACCGGCGCTTTGGACGCCACTACCGTTCTCGCCGTTCGCCAAGCGTCCGCCAAGGCCGCCGCGGACGGCCCCATCCTGGTGCTGGTGGATGTCGCTGCCGTGACATCCGTGGGAGCCTCAGGCGTCGTAGGGCTGCTTGAGGTGCTGCACCTGCTCCGATTGCGCGGCGGAGATCTCCGCCTTTTCGGTCATTCCAGAGAGCTGCAGGAAACCCGCCTCCAAGCCCATCTGGGTCATGTGGCCCGCGTCTACGCAAACCGTCAAGATGCGGTCGACGGCGGCACAGCACTTGCGCGGCCCCGCGCGCTTGCGCCTCGCTTGAGTTGGCGGAGCCTCTTCGGGCGTCGCCGTCGTTCCCTGGGCTGGGGCTGACCGTGGCGCCGGCTCCTCCCACTTTCACGGGACACCCGAACACAAAACGCCGGCGGGCCAGCCTGCTCATCCCTTTGGTGGTCACTGCCCTGGCTGCCACGGGTTTGAGTTTTGCTTCCCAGGAGGTGGTCCCCGTAGTCCAGGCTTTGTCCCTCTGCCGGGCTGGGGATGCTTCCACCATGATCCCCAAGGATGGCGTGCTTCTGGGCGTGAACCTGGATTGGGACTCGGAGACCTTGTCCGAGCACCGGGAAAACCTCGGCCATGATCCTGCGGTGGTGGTGCAGTTCTCGGATATCCCCTACGACGACGAAACGTGGGCGCACACCACCAACGCCGTCACCCAGGTCCGCCCAACGGGCGGCGTGTTGCTCCTGACGCTCGAACCGCACGGCGGCTTGGAGACTTTGAGTGAGGAAGTGATCGCCAAACTCGCCACCGACTTACGGGCCATCAACGATCAGGGGACGCCCGTCGTCGTACGTTTGGCGCATGAAATGAACGGTTCCTGGTATTCCTGGGGCCAGCAGCCGCTGCGCTATGTGGAGGTGTTCCGCAGGGTGGCGGCCGCCGTGCACTCGCAGGCACCGGGTACGTCCATGATGTGGGCCCCGAACTACGGTGGCGGCTACCCGTTTACGGGTGGCCAGTTTGCGGCGCGTCCGGGCAGTCCGGATTTCGCTGCCCTGGACACCGACCATGATGGCGCGCTCACCATGGCCGACGATACTTATGCGCCCTACTATCCAGGGGACGACGCCGTGGATTGGGTGGGAGTTTCCCTGTATCACTGGGGCAATCAGCGGCCTTGGGGGAACAACGATGTCTCGGAGCCGGGCAAGTTCCTGGCCATGCTGACCGGCACGTACAGCGGCACCGCCGGTGACGACAGTTCCGTCCCGGATTTTTACCAGGTGTACGGGGTGGACCACAACAAGCCGGTGGCGATCCCGGAGACGGCAGCCATCTTCACCCCCGCCCGCGGCGGTGCCTCCGAGCTGGACGTGAAGCAGGCGTGGTGGCGTCAGGTCTTCTCAGCTGAAACCCATCAAAATTACCCGCAGTTGAAGATGATCAACTGGTTTGAGTGGAAGAAGTACGAGATCGAAATTAACGACGACGTCGACTGGCGGAGCGCTGGATCGCCCGCCATCCGTGATGCCTTCAGTGAGGACCTGCCGGACTGGTTGGAGTACGGCGAGGATTTGGAGGCCTGCCGCTAGGGGCGGATGGGCGGCTCTTCCTCAAGTGCTAAGGAGCGTCCTGCCATCCCCATCCGCGAACCCCGTGGACTCCCGTTGGACGATCCTGAAGCCCGATTTCACGGTTTTGGGTGCCGCCTTCTCATCCTTTTCCTGGATCCGGTTCACGAGCAGAGCCACAGCGGTCTCGGCAATCTCGTCCCTGCCGGGATCGACGCTGGTCAGGGACGGCAGCGAAAAACGGCCTTCATCAATGTTGTCGAACCCCATAACGGCAACGTCTTGGGGAACTCGCAGGCCGTACTGGGCAAGTGCACGCAGGGCACCCAGGGCGAGGGTGTCATTGAGGGCGAACACTGCGTCGAAGTCCACGTTGCTTTCACGGAGCCGCCGAATTGCCGCAACCCCTGTTTCCCGATGCCAGGTCCCGCCCCTGACCACAAGCCGCGGATCAATTCCGATCGCGGAATTTTCCAGTGCCTGACGGTAACCGCGCTCCCGCAGGTTAGCCGAGCTCGCCTCGTCAGCTGGCTGCTCCGGCGCTCCGATCAGCGCGATCTTGGTCCGGCCAATATTCAGCAGATGCTCCACGGCTGCCCGCGCTGAGGATGTGTTGTGCATGGTCACGTGGTCCGTTGGCCCACCGAAAATCCGTTCGCCGAGGAGGACCAAGGGATCATTCGTTGTGAGGACATCCACGTCCTGCTGGCCGATGGCGGCAGGACTGAAAAGCAGGCCGTCAATGAATCGCATTTGCCCGCCCGACAGCGTGGCAATCTCCAGGTCCCGGTCCCCATTGGTCTGCTCAATAACCACACGCAGACCTTTTTTGGCAGCCGCCCGAATCACCGAATCAGCGAGCTCTGCAAAATACGTCTCACGAAGAGAAGGAACGGCAAGACCGATCACCCCGGTCTTGCCCGAACGGAGCCCTCGGGCCGAGAGGTTAGGCCGGTATCCCATTTCATCCACGAGCCGCCGTATCCTCAGCCGGGTTTCGGGTCCGACCTTCGGGTTGTCGTTAAGCACGTTTGACACCGTCTTGATGGAGACACCTGCCGCCCGTGCGACGTCATGAATCGTCGGATTCACATTCATCCGCGTCCTTCCCGCCCCGCAGCATCTCCGACTAGGGCGTTGCCTTGATCATAGCTCCGGGGAACTTTGCGTCATTTCCTTGACGGTCCGCAGAGGCCCGCTCTAGCATGAGGTTCAACGTTGTACCCAGCTTACGGTCTCCTGCGAAATCCGAGAGTGCTGCCGCAGCCTAAGCCAGGGAAAACTACCCACGCCGCCTACCCGGATTGCCTTCACCCAAAAGGTACAACGTTGTACATAGCGAGCTGCACTGGCCAATTGCGGGAATTCCGGCCACCGAAACATCGATACGAAGGAGTATGCAATGCCCAAGAGAAGAATGCGGGTCGCAGCAGCGATTGCGGCGTCAGTTGTGGCCTTGGCCGGCTGCGCGAGCGGAGGAAACACTTCGCCCAATACCGAAGTTCCCACCGACCAACCCATCACGCTCACGGTGTGGAGTTGGGACGGCACGGTCAAGGAAGCCGTTCCGGGATTTGAAAAACTTCACCCCAACATCACGGTCAACGTGGTCAACGCCGGCTCATCTACCGACGAGTACACCGCCTTGGATAACGCCATTCAAGCTGGATCAGGGGTACCGGACATCGCCATGTTTGAGTACTTCTCACTCCCCCTTTTCGCCATTCCCGGCAAACTCACTGACCTGTCCGGGTTTGGGGCCAAAGACCTGGCAAAGGACTACGTTGATGCCGCTTGGGGCAATGTAACAATCGACGACAAGCCCTATGCGCTCCCCTCCGACTATGGACCTGCAGCAATGTTCTACAACCAGTCGGTACTTACGCAGGCCGGGGTAGCCGCACCACCAACAACCTGGGAAGAGTTCTATCAGGCCGCCAAGAAGGTGCGCGCCCTGGGCGGTGACCACTACATCACCAATGATTCCGCGGATATCTTCGTGCTGATGTCACTGATGTGGGAAGGCGGGGGCCGGCCCTTCAAGGTCAACGGCACGGACGTCACCATTGACTTCAAAGACCCCGGCAGCAGCCGCGCCGTCGCCTTCTGGCAGAAACTCCTCGACGAGGACCTCGTCAACACGAAAATTACCAACTGGTCCGACGACTGGAACCGCGGCCTGAATGAAGGAACCCTGGCCACGCAACTCATCGGCGGCTGGTTCACTTCAACACTTCCAGAACGCGCACCCCAGGCCGCTGGGAACTTCCGCGTGGCGCCGCTCCCCCAGTGGGAGGCCGGCGAAACATCCGGTGCCGAAAACGGCGGCAGCGCCATGGCCATTCCCGCAGCAGCGCAGAACAAGGCAGCAGCCTACGCCTTCCTCGAATACTTCACGCACGGAGATGGCCTGCAGTCACGCATTGACGCAGGGGCATTCGTCCCGAACCTCTCAAATCTCAATAACGAGAAGTTCCTGAGCGCCACGAACCCCTTCTTCGGTGACCAGAAGTACAACCAGGTCCTGGCAGATGCATCAAAAAACGTGGCAACAGGCTGGCAGTACCCGCCGTTCTTTGGCTGGGCACGCACAAGCTATGAGGACGTATCCGCTCCCCTGTACGACAGCAAGCAAGGGACGCTGGCAGAGGTCCTGGAGACCTGGAAGCAGCGCAGCATCGAGTACGGCAACGAACAAGGGTTCTCGGTCCGTTAGTGGTCTCCGGTGCCGTGCTGATGACCGCGCGGCACCGGACCTTTCCCGTTACACCAGATGAAACATGAAAGCAGGGCCCCATGAGCCGACAGCTGCTCACCCACCAAACATCGGTTTCAGACGTGGCAGCCGATCACCAAACGCTCCGAAAGCCAAAACGCCGGAACGTCGGTTTGGCGTTCATTGCACCTTTCAGCGTGTTGTTCCTCTTCGTCTTCATTGTTCCGATTGGCTACTCCGCTTATATCAGCATGTTTCAGAACAAACTGATCGGCGGAAAAGTCTTTATTTGGTTCGACAACTACATCAAGCTTTTTCAGGACAGCCAGTTTTACGATGGCGTGATCCGGGTGGTGCTCTTCACTGCCATCCAAGTGCCCATCATGCTGTTCAGCGCTATTGCACTGGCACTCGCCATCGACTCCCTGCGGCTCCACGGCTCACGGTTTTTCCGCATCATTGTGTTCCTTCCCTACGCGATTCCCGCGATCGTCTCCACTCTGATGTGGGGATTCATGCTGGGTATCCGTTACGGACTTATCGGAAGCCTTAACAAGGCAGCTGGTACCTCGTTCAATCCGTTCGCCCCGGAGACCACCATGATTTCCATCGGCGTGATGGTGACCTGGGGCTTCACGGGCTACAACATGCTGATCTTCTACGCCGCGCTCCGGGCTGTGCCCCGCGAGCTCTATGAGGCGGCCGCAATTGACGGAGCAACCGAGTTCCAGATTGTCCGGCACATCAAACTCCCGGCCCTGCGGAGTTCTCTCATAGTCACCATCATCTTTTCGATTATCGGCACTTTCCAATTGTTCAATGAACCCAACATTCTCACCACGCTTGTCTCCAACAGCGGCATAACGTCCTACTACACACCCAACATGTACGCATACAGCCTTGCTTTCACTGGTTCCCAACAGGGTTATGCAGCGGCGCTGGCCTTAGTCATGGCCATCTTCACTATTGCCATCGCCTATGCGGTTCAAATCAAGGGAATGAAGAATGCCTTCAACAAGTAGCCCCACAGCACCCACCACAGCACCCTCCACCAGGGCAGCCGCTCCGGCCCCCAAGCTACCCTCGGTACGCAAACGCAAGCTATACACCTTGGCCAACCCCAGGAAGAGCCTCACGCTGACAATCGTGACCGGGCTGTTTGCTCTCTACTGCATTGTTCCCATGCTGTGGCTGGTCATCAATGCCACAAAATCCCAGCAGGATTTTGTCTCTTCCTTCGGGCTTGGATTCGGTGGCCACATCGCGTTATGGGACAACGTGGTCCAAGTGTTCACGTTCCAGGACGGAATCTTTTCGCGCTGGCTCCTTAACACCGTTTTGTACGTGGTGATCGGTGCCGTGGTGTCCACGTTCCTGGCGGCTCTGGGAGGCTACGCACTTGCCAAGCATGACTTCGTGGGCCGGCGTGCCTTTCTCTTGATCGTGCTGGGTTCCATCTCAGTTCCCGGCATCGCACTGGCCATTCCGCAGTTCCTGCTCTTCGCCCAGCTGGGAATAACCAACACCCCGTGGGCTGTGCTCATTCCATCCTTCATCAATCCGTTCGGCCTCTACCTCATGTGGGTGTTTTCCGATCAGGCCGTGCCCACCGGCTTGATCGAGGCCGCCCGCATTGATGGCGCGGGGGAACTGCGCATCTTCCTGCGCATCGCTTTCCCGCTGCTTGCCCCGGCCACAGTAACGGTGTTGTTGTTTTCCTTCGTGTCCATCTGGAACAACTATTTCCTGCCGCTGATCATGCTGAAGGACCCGGCGTGGTACCCACTCACCATTGGAATCAACCAGTGGAACAAGCTTGGGTCCACCGCAGGAAACGGCGAGTTGATTCAAAACCTCGTCATTACCGGTTCCCTGCTCATGATCATTCCCCTGATCGTCGCTTTCCTGAGTCTTCAGCGCTACTGGCAGTCCGGTCTCTCGATGGGGGCAATCAAGGACTGAACGTCAGGCAGCTGATGCGGCCTCCACGGCTTCCGTGGGGGCCGTTGCCTTTGCCCGTTCAGGCACCATGAACTTTGGAAGCAGTACCTGCACAATCGGGCCGATGGCCAGGGCGTAGACCACCGTACCCACCCCGACGGAACCGCCCAGGAGGAAGCCCACGGCGAGGACAACCACTTCGATGCCCGTACGGACAAGCCGCACTGACCACCCGGTCCGGCGGACAAGTCCAGTCATCAGCCCATCACGGGCACCGGGTCCAAGACGGGCACCGATGTAGCACGCGGAGGCGATGCCATTGAGGATCACGGCACCTGCGAGCATGGCGATCTGTCCGCCAAGGTGCGAGAACTCCGGAATGAGCCAGAGCCCAAGATCGGCGAAGAGCCCCACCAGCACGGCATTGGCGATGGTTCCGACCCCTGGCATCTGCCGGAGCGGGATCCACAGGAGAAGGACCAGGAAGCTGACCGCGATGACCACGACACCAATGCTGAAACCAGTCTTTTCGGATACGCCTTGGTGGAACACATCCCAGGGGTCCAACCCAAGCCCGGCGCGAATGAACATGGCCAAGGAGATGCCGTACATTGCGAGGCCGATCAGGAGCTGAGTGATTCTTCGGGTCATCATGAAATACATCATCCAAGAGAACTGGCCTTGTATTCCATAGCCAGTTTGGAATACTGGTCTTATGTCCGGCTCACTGAACCCCACTGCACTCGTCCGCCTCCTGGGCTCCTGGAATTCCGGCGCCCTGCCCGCCTACCGCGAGCTGGCCGACGTCGTGCGTTTATTGGTGATGGACGGCCGCATCCCGCTGGACGTCGCCCTGCCCAGCGAGCGGGCGCTGGCCCAGACGCTGGGCCTCAGCCGCACCACGGTCACCGCCGCGTATGCGAGCCTGCGCGAACAGGGCTTCCTCACCGCGGGTCAGGGCAGCCGCGGGCGGACGTGCATCCCCCACCGCACCGCGCCAGTGAGCGCACCCGGACTCGCGGTCCCCGAAGGGCTCCTGGACTTGGCTTATGCATCCCTCCCGGCCGCCGGCGAGGTAGTGCACCGCGCCTTCGCTGATGCGCTGACCGAGCTGCCCGCCCTCCTGCCCGGGTTCGGGTACGACGCCGTGGGCGTTCCTGCACTCCGCGAAGCCATCGCAGAAAAGTACACCTCCGAAGGAGTGCCAACCACCTCTGGCCAGATCCTTGTTACCTCCGGCGCGCAGCATGCACTCAATATTGTCCTGCGCACCTTGGCCGGAAAGCAGGGCCGGGTGCTGATTGAACACCCCACGTACCCCAACGCCCTGGACGCCATTCGCGCCGCCGGCTGCAAGCCTCTTCCGGTCGCGCTGCCTGGGATCCAGTCGAGCACCTCGCCCGCCTGGGATATTGACGCAATGGTGGCCACAATGAACCAACAGCGCCCCGCCATGGCCTACTTGGTGCCGGACTTCCACAACCCCACCGGGCGCATCATGTCTGACCTGCAACGTCGGCGCCTCGCGCGGGCCGCCGCCGCTTCCGGAACCGTGTTGGTGGTGGATGAAACGCTGCGCGGGTTGAATCTCGACGGCGCCCGCACCGCACCGATGTCCTCCTTCAGTCCTGCGGTGGTTTCCATCGGATCACTCAGCAAGTCGCATTGGGCCGGGCTGAGGACCGGGTGGATCCGGGCAGACGAGGCCTTGATTGCCCGCTTCATCTCTACGAGGACCGTGATGGATCTGGGCGGGCCAGTGGTGGAACAACTGGCGGCGGCGCGCCTGGTCCGGTCTTTCGCCGAACCGCTTGATGCCCGGCTCGAGGAGCTTCGGCAAAACCGGGAATCACTGCTGGAGTTGCTGGCGGAGCGCTTGCCGGCATGGGAGGTGGAACGGCCACGCGGCGGGCTCACAGCATGGTGTCGCCTTCCCACGCCGTGCAGCACCGCGCTGACCGTACTCGCTCCCGACTTCGGCGTTCGCTTGGCGGCCGGACCCCGCTTTGGGGTGGGTGGCGCGTTTGAGCACTACCTCCGCGTTCCGTTCACTTTGCCCGCCGCACAGTTGGAGTTCGCCGTCGATGCCCTCCGCGCCGCCCAGGACAAGCTCGATGCCTCGCCCCACCTCCGCAGGACGCTCAAAGCAGAACGGCCAGTCGCCGTCGCGGTTGCCTAGGCTGCCGGGCCCGCCGTCGTACCCAACTGAGTCGCAGTTGGGGTCGTTCTCAGCACTGGGAACGACCTGATCTGCTACTTAGTTGGGGCCGGGCCAGCGGATCGGGCCGCCCCGCCCAAGCGCTGCTTCGCCGTGTTGCTGCCGGGTCCAACGGGAACATGCTTAGTGGCTTTGGCCAACCCGAAGAGCGGCATTCCGTTGTACACCACTTCAATACCCGACGCCGGCACCTGGTACGTCTCATGCCACACACCGATGTCGCCGCTGCCCGCGACCTCCTTCATGAACTTCCGCCACGGACCCAGATGCGGCGAGTCCTTATCCGCGGCAAAACGCCTCAGGTGCTCCGGGCTTTCCCAATAGCTGAGCAGCATGGTGGTCCGCCCGAACCATTGCTCACTGCCAAGCAGTCCTGCCTCCGGCTTGGCAGCGAGATGCTGCATCATGGTGGGCATTGCGGACGCAACTTTGGCCACCTTAGCCAGTTTCCACCATCGGTTTGCCCGCATACCGATAAGGAAAACGGTGACTGTTTCGCGCCCGACGTCCGCAGTGAAGCGGCCGGGGAAGATCTCCTGTGCCATGAGAATCCTTCAGTTGGGGAAACGTCGAGTTCCCGGATCCGGGTTTCGTAACGTTGTTATGAAACAATGTTATGAAACACTTGAGAGTATGGCAAGACCCATAATTCATGATCAACAGGTGCAGGATCGCCTTCTCGCGGTCACCGCTGAACTGGTGGACCGCGAAGGTCCAGCCCGCGTCACCCTCCGTGACGTGGCCGCTGCCGCAGAAACGTCCACCACCGCGATTTACTCGCTCTTCGGCGGGAAAGCGCAACTGCTGACGGCCGCCGTCGACGACGGTTTTCGCTCCTTTGGAGAGTCCCAACGCGAGGCCGCCAAGGACGGGCTGCTGGGATTGGGCCGGGCCTACCGCGCCTGGGCACTGGATCACCCGGCCCTGTACCGCCTGATGTTCGGCGGGGCGCTGGCCGCCTACGTTGATTGCAGTCCGACGCCGGAAGTCGCCTCCGATTCGATGCTCCCCTTGGTGGAGGCGGTGGTCGCCGCTCGGTCCTCGGGCGCACTGCGCAAGGACGATCCCGCACTCGTGGCCATGGCCATCTGGGGGCAGGTCCATGGTCTCGTCAGCTTGGAGCTGGCGCAGATGAACGACCCCGCCACCGATTGGGCCTCCATTTATGAGGCCGCCCTGGAGTCCGTGGCTCGGGCCTGGGCGGCCCCACCGGAGTTTTAGGCGTACACCTTCTCCAGGAATGCGCCCCAGGCCTTGGCCGTGAGTTCCGAATCGGCGGAGCCGCTGAACTCGTGCACCGTCATGCCCACCGGAGCGCCGAAAGCGTTCCTGCCGAAGAAGCGGTACATGGTGTCGGCAGTCCGCAGGCCCAGGAAGTTCTCGTTGGAAAAGTCCACTTCGCCGTTAAGCCGGCCAACGCCGTCGACGTCCACATCCACTGCACTACCGGCGGCCGTTCCGTCCACACCAAGGGCCTTCTTCAGCTGCAGGAAACCGTCCGCGGCCTGCGATGACGCCGGCGCTTGGATGTCCGTGAAGACCACCGGCTTGCCGTCGAAATACCGCAGGTACTGGCCCAGGGTGTGCAGGTAGAACTCGGTGTGCTTGCTGGCGCCGTCGTACTGCTCGTCCCAGTTGTCGGCGAAGATCCCACTGTGAACGTAGTGCAGCTTGGCTCGGCCACCTTCGAGCGGCTCAAGGATGTGCTCCAACTGGTTGAACCATCCGTCAGGACCGTCCATCCGGGACACCAGGTGGCTGGGGTATTCCTCCGTGGTCTTGACGTCAGGCCACTGATCCGTGGGGAACATCCACGCCGGCGTGTCCTTGGTGACCGCCTGCCATACCCGCTCGGGAGTGCCGGGCAGTTCGACGTCCGCTTCGATTTCGAATTTCCGGTTGTCAGTCATTGCTTTGATCCTTTTCTGCTGAATGCTCCGGGGAGGCTGTATCTGTTGAGGTGGGTTTTAGTGCCGTGGGTTTAAGTGCAGGGTGGAGGACGACGACGAGGCGGTGCTTACGTGCACCGTCCGCCACTGCGGCGGCACCGCCGTCGTGGTACTTATCCACGAGGTGAGTCACCGCTACGCCGAGCTCTTCCGCGAACGCTGACCGTTCGGCAGCAGAGCGGAAAGTGATCTCGCCGTCGATCGCGAAGCTGGCCAGCTTCTTCTTGGCCACCGCAGCACCGGCAATGAGTTTGCCCATCTCCTGCACAGTGCGGGAGGCCAGTGCCAGCAGCCAGAAAGCCGAAAACCGGTCAGAGAACCGCCGAGGGTCAGGCGCCACGGAAGCCAGGGCGACGGGCGAGATCAGGTAGGACGCCGCCGTGGCACGCAGCACCCGCTCGGTGACGTTGCCCTTGCGTCGTTCCTCCACAAGCTCCA
The DNA here is from genome assembly GCF_002979775.1 of Arthrobacter sp. MYb23. Lineage (GTDB taxonomy): Bacteria > Actinomycetota > Actinomycetes > Actinomycetales > Micrococcaceae > Arthrobacter. Next base: position 7,784 of record NZ_PCPR01000009.1, on the reverse strand, counting down.
CGAGTCCGTGGCGCTCCAAGGCTTTGAGGTGATAGTTCACCTTTTGCCGGGGCAGTCCTACCTTCGCGGCCAGTTGTGTGGCGGACGCCGGCTCCACGAGCTCCCGCAGGATGCGGGTACGAATGGGGTCCAGCGAGGCTTCCGCCGCGGCCGGGTCCTCGATCACTTCGATGTCCAACATGCTTCAAGTATGCTTACCGACAACTTTTATTGTCAAGAACTTTTTTGTGTTCGGTTAGCTCTTCCGTTGCGAGGCCTGCTGCGCGTGCTTCGCGCGCAAATTGGGGCGCAGAGCGGGCCCCGCAACGTCCCCGGTAGAATTGTCCGGTGATGCAATCCCCCCTCCCCGTTCGCGACGGCGTGAACGCGACCCGCCTGCGCCTGCCGGACGAGGGCCCGTGGACCACCGCCATGGACTACATGATGCACCGCTGGGGACACATCGATCCCCAAGGCATCGAGGACCGGTTCGACGCCGGCGAGATCGTAGGCGAGGGCGGAATCCCCCTGGATCGCAGCACCAAACTGGAGGACCACACCTTCATTTGGTATTACCGCACGCTCCCGCCGGAGACGCGGCTGCCCGTGGAAATCAGCATCCTCCATCAAGACGAGCACATCCTCGTGGTGGACAAGCCGCACTTTCTCCCCACCACCCCCGGCGGCACCTACATCCAGGAATCCGCGCTGGTCCGGCTCCGGAAACTCCTCGACCTCCCGGACCTCATCCCCATGCACCGGCTGGACCGCATGACAGCCGGCCTGCTGCTGCTCTCCACCAACCCGGAAACCCGCGGCAAGTACCAGGTCCTCTTCGAGAAGCGCCAGGTCCAGAAGGAATACGAGTGCGTGTCCGCCGCGACGCCCGCCGCAGGTTTTCCCGCCGTCGAGTACCCCGCAGTGGTCCGCAACCGCATGACCAAGTCCCGCAGTTACCTGCTCGCCGAAGTCATCCCCGGTGAACCGAATGCCGAAACGCGCATCGAACAGACCAAAACGTTCGACGCCGGAACTCACCAGCGCGCGCTGTACCGGCTGGAGCCACACACCGGAAAGACGCACCAACTCCGTGTGCACATGGCCTCGCTGGGGTTGGGAATCGTCAACGACGCCTTCTACCCGGACCTGCTGGACAAAGCCCCGGACGACTACACCAAGCCCCTGCAGCTGCTGGCCCGAGGCATCACTTTCGTGGACCCCATCACCATGCACCGCGTGGAATACCGAAGCCAACTGGAGCTCAGCGAAGCGCACGGCTGAGAACTTCCTCAACCCATTCCACGCGACTCCGGCCAGGACTACCATGAGGATGCTGGGGTAGTTTTCGGGAGCAGGAAATGAACAATTCAGGTGAGCTACCCGGGGACAGAACCACAGCTGCCCTCGCCTATTCGGCTGCTGCCGTGGGTGCTGTTGGCGTCGCAACCCTCGCCGCCATGTACGCCGTGGAAGTGCCCAAGGGAGGCCCCTTTGTTTTCGGGACCATCAATGATGCCACCGGGGCTGTGTTCAACCTCTTGGCCATCCCGGTAATCCTCCAGATCCACAAGCGCATCCCTGCAACGCCCTGGAGTGAACCGTTGAAGTGGGTCACTGTGGCAGCCTGCGCAGCCGGGGCCACGAGTTCGACGCTACTGGTGCTCAAGGTCCTGGAATTTGGACCATCAACAGCAATTTCCGTCACCGCAATCGTCATCCAGGGGCTCTGGTTCCTCGTGGCGAACAACAACCTTCTCCATAGTGAGGACTACCCGAATGGGCTCGCAAAGCTTGGCCGGTTCATCGGCGGCGCCCTCCTGACCGGGCTTCCCGTGGCAGTCGTCGGCTTCCTCATTCCCGGGCCGGAGTGGCTCCGTTACGTCATCATGGGCGCGGGCGTCGTGGCCGGGGCTGCATCATGGGTCATGTGGCCCTATTGGTACTTCAAGGCAGGCAAATTCCTAGGGCACAAGCGCGCTGCTGAGGCGCCACGGGGCCCCACGCCGGAACCAGCCTGAATTTGCCCGGAGGCTCAGTCTCCCGGTGAGGAATCAACCCCCGGTGAGGAATCGAACACTGCCCGGAACACCGCCGTCGTGTCTTCCGAAAACAGCACGAACTCCACCAACTCAAGCCCGCTGTCCGAAGCGGCGCTCGCTGTAGACGACGACGAAAAAGAGCTCACGGCGTCGAACGCCACCTCCGCCACCTGGCGGGAATCCCAACCGTAAATTCCGGCGCTGATCGCGGGGAACGCCACTGACCGCGCACCAAGCTCAGCCGCCACCATCAAACTTTCGTGGAAGCACGAGGCCAGCAGGGCCGGATCTGCCTGTCCGGCGTGCCTGTTGGGTCCCACAGTATGGATCACCCAACGCGAAGGAAGCCGAAAAGCGGGAGTCGCAACAGCCGAACCCACCGGAAGTCCGTCCGGCAGTTCCGTCCGCCTTAACTCGCGGCACGCCTCAAGCAATTCCCCGCCCGCGGCCCTGTGAATAGCGCCGTCCACTCCCCCGCCGCCAAGCAAAGAGGAGTTAGCGGCGTTGACGATCGCGTCAACAGTGCGTGTGGTGAGGTCGCCGTGCAGAATGTCGATTCGCATGGCGCCAGTCTCACTCCGAAGCGGCGGACACGGCAAGTACGGTACCTTGTGCCCATGGACATCACTGCCCCGGAAACTTGGGGATCCGCGATTTACCTGTGGATCGTCCCCATTGTGCTGGGCGACGCCATCTTCCCGCCCATCCCTTCCGAAATGGTGGTCATCACTGGCGGGGCGCTCGCAGCCGACGGCCACACGAACTTCTGGCTCATCCTTTTCCTGGCTGCGTTCGCGTCCTGGTTGGGTGACATGGCGGTGTTCATGCTGTTCAAACGGCGTATCAGCCACGTTCTGGACAGGTGGGCCTGGGGCCGTCGCGTCCACCGAGGGATCCACGAGGCCATCGCAAAAGCCGGACGCTCCTCAACCTATGGCGCCATCATCGGGGCGCGCTTCATCCCGGGCGGCAGGCTCGCCACCTCATCTGCGGCAGGCATCGCCAACGTCTCGGTGCGCGGGTTCAGCCTCTGCGCAGGGCTGGGCGGAGTTCTGTGGGCCGTGTGGCAGGTCGGCCTGGGATACTTCACCGGCTCCACCACCAAGCTTCCTTTTTGGGCCAGTTCACTCATTGGAGTGGGACTGGGTCTGGTGATCGGCGTGGTGGTGGGACTGATTGTCACCCGGCGCCGCGGCAACCGATCCCCCGTGGACGAACCGTTCGACGCCGACAAGCCCGGCGACGTCCCGCAGCCCGAGTAGCGTTTGGGTTCAGACGGATTCTAGACGGGTGACCAACGTCCGCGGCTACGACGCAGCACGTAGAGGCTTCCGGTCAAAGCAACGCGCTCGACGGCGTCACGCATCATGGCTGCCGACGTCCGGGCCTCGTGGTTCTCGCCCAAGTAATCGCGGTCGTCCACTGTGAAGCGGAGGCTGAGCTGGGGTACTCCGCCCACGATGTCCAGCTGGTTCGATTCCACGTGGTGGCGGGATTCCAGCGCTTCCACCGCAGCGGCCATCACCGATTCAGGTGCGTTGCCCGGTTTGAGGCCAGTGATCTTCAACTTGGTCTGGAACGACGGCATCCCACTACCCTAACCTTCTCTCACATCCCGCGCCCTTGAGCGGTTCCCTCTCTCACCGGGTGAGAGAGGGAACCGGGGAATCCCGAGGGATGTGAGTGAGCGTTTGCTAGCCGGTGTTGCGGAGGCCGGCGGCTACGCCGTTGACGGTGATGAGCATGGCCCGCTGAAGCCGCTCATCAATCTCGCCTCCTGAGAGCTGCTCCTCGCGCACGCGCCGAAGGAGCTCCACCTGCAGATAGCTGATCGGGTCCAGATACTGATCGCGGATTTCCAGTGAACGCTTCAACGTCGGCTGGGCATCGAGGAGTTCGATCTCGCCGGTAAGCCGCTCAATTTCAGCAACAGTGAGCTCGTACTCATCGCGGATCATATGGAACAGCCGGTGCAGTTCTTTCGGGACCAGCGATGAAACGTAGTGACCCGCAATTTCCATGTCCGTCTTGGCCAAGGTCATTTCCACATTGGAGATGACCGAGCGGAAGAAGTGCCAGCGGTCCATCATTTCCAGCAACTGATCCGTGTCTCCGGCCTCGCGGGCAGCCTTCAAACCGGAGCCCACGCCGAACCAGCCCGGAACAATCTGGCGGGACTGCGTCCAGCCGAAAACCCACGGAATGGCCCGCAGGCCACCGAGTCCAGCACCGGAGTCCGGACGCTTGGAGGGACGCGAGCCGATGTTCAAGGAACCCAGCTGCTCCACCGGTGTGGAGGCGAGGAAGTAGGCCGGAAGCTGGGGGTCGTCAATCAGCGTGCGGTACCGGGCGAACGCTGCGTCGGAGATGGTTTCCATGACGTTGGCATACCGCTCACGCTCATCCTCCGAAGTCCGCGGAGTGCGGTGCAGTGCCGAGCCCTGCATCACCGCGGCCAGGGAAAGCTCCAGGTTTTCACGGGCGAGTTCAGGCAGGGAGTACTTGTCCGAGATAACCTCGCCCTGCTCCGTGAACTTGATTTCACCCTCAAGCACGCCGTTTGGCTGGGCCATGATGGCATCGTAGGTGGGTCCGCCACCACGGCCAACGGATCCGCCGCGGCCATGGAAGAGACGAACCCGGACGCCATGTTTGGCAGCCACATCGCGCAGCTTGCGCTGGGTCTTATGGATCTCCCACTGGCTGGTCATCACGCCGGATTCCTTATTGGAATCGGAGTAACCAAGCATGACCTCCTGGATATCTCCGCGGAGACGGACAAGTTCCCTGTAGGACGGGTCGGACAGCAGCTGGTCCACAATCTCAGCCGAAGCCCGGAGTTCTTCCACCGTTTCCAGCAGCGGAGCGAAGCCGATCTTTGCATGGGGCTTGCCGCTGAAGAGATCAATCAGGCCGGCCTCGCGGGCAAGAACTGCTGCTGCCAGAACATCATCAGCGCCGCGGGTCATGGAAATGATGTAGGTTTCCACGACCTCCGGGCCGTAGGTGTGCAGGGCCTGGCGGATACTCCGGAAGACGTCGTACGTTCCGTCTGCAGTGCCCTCAAGCTTGATCGGGTGGCCGGAGAGGGGACGGCGGGAAGCCAACTCTGCGCCCAGATACGTGAAGCGTTCCTCACGCGTCAGCTCGCCATAGGGCTTTTCCGTGCCGAGCCTGTCCACAAGCTGCCCCACGGCATCGTGATGGTAATCAGCATGTTCACGGATGTCCAAGGTTGCCAGGTGCAAACCAAAGGCAGCGATCGCCCGTCGGACGCGGGCCAGGGCACCGTCCGCCACCAGCCCGGCGGAGTGGTTCCGCAGCGAGGCCTCAAGCAATCCAAACTCGGCTAGCAACTCGGGAGTTGTGGCGTAGTCGCGGCCCGGCTCGTGATACGTCGAAGCTGAGATACGGCGACCGGTGTTGATGAGCTTGGCCTTGATGCAGGTCAGTTTGAGCCGGTACGGCTCTTGGGCATTCAGTTCAAGGATGCGCTTGTCCAGGCCGGGGAGGTTCTTGAGGTCCGTGGCGATCGAGTCCAGCAGTTCCTGGTCGGCCCCAAAGAGAGCCGTCGAGTTGGAGAGCACGGAGATGAGCTCGTCAATCAAGGCAATGCTGATGCGCACAGCATTCTGGTTCTGCAGCTGCAGGATCTCCCTGGTGACGGCGGCGGTAACGTTCGGGTTTCCGTCGCGGTCACCACCAATCCACGAACCAAACTTCAAAGGTGCGGCGGCAGCCGGCAGTGAGACACCGTGCTCAGCCAAAAGCTCCGAAAGGTCCGTCAGCATCTCCGGCATGGCATCGGTGAGGATGCTGTTCAGGTAATAGATGGCATTGCGTGCCTCATCCACGGGAGTGGGGCGCACCTGGCGGAGCTCGTCGGTCTGCCACATCTGATCAATGATTTCGGCGAGCTGACGGTCCTGGCGACGCCGCGCTGAGGTCCCCTCCGTGGTGGGCTCGGCGAGCACGTCCGAAAGCTTGCGGACCTTGTCCAGTACAGAGCGGCGGGAGGCCTCGGTGGGGTGCGCCGTGAAAATGGGGCGGACGTCGAGTTCGTTAATCACATCCTGCAGGACCTGCGGGCCAGCCTGGCCGGCGATCTCCGAGACCGCTTTTGCCAGCCATCCGTCCTTTTCCTGCCGGGTGCGCAGCCCCCGTACCCGGTGGACCTGCTCGGCCGCGTTGCTGAGGTGGAAGTAGAACGCAAAGGCACGGACCAAATCCGTGGCCTGGTCCAGCGGCAGGGAGGCGAGCAGCTCGCGGACCTGGGCAACGACGTCGTGCGCGCTCCATGGGCCGGTAGCATCCGCGCCGCCCCGGGCGGCTTCCTTGGACTCCTTGGTCAGCAAGCGCACCTGCTCCACGAGCTGGAGCAGCTCCGGTCCGTGTTGTCGGACCAGGGACTCGCCGAGAAGCGTGGAAACACGACGTACGTCGGCACGCAGTTCGGCAGCGAGATCGGTGTCTTGATGGGCAGTGTGAACCATAGATACTTACCTTCGGGATCTGGTTGGGCCCGTACACTGCGCTGGATACTGTGAGCCGGATTACTAATGTTTCCTACGGGATCTTACCCGCACCTAACTCAACACAAGGAATGTGTCTCAGATTTTGGCGTGGCCATCTGCTGACTGCCCGGAAGGCCGTGGCAGCACCACTCTTCCACCGAATACTTCCCGGCCTGCCGTGCCCGGGCCTGCGGACAGGGACTCGTGCCGGCGCTGCCTCATCTCTTCAACGGCTGCGGCCGCTTCCATTCGGGTGGGCGCACCCGTGGCCGGCTCGATCATGGAGAGAACACTCCCCAGGGTGCCGGTTGCTCCTTTTGAAGGAACGCCCTTCTGCACCAGCCGCGTGCCGGCCCAGATCGAACCCACAATGAGCGCCAGACTGACTGCGGCCGAAAACACTGCCTCAATCCCCATGGGCTCAGGGTACGCCCCGCGAGGAGGGGAACACAGTCATTAATCGGCACGGCTTCTTATCCGCACGGCCAAGTTCGGCTCAGTACACGGCAGTGAACCTTTTCGAAGCCAGCCCCGGTCCACTCAGCGTGTAGGTGAGGATCCTTTCATCCTTATTGGGCTCGTACTTGCCGTGCTTGAGGCTTGCTCCAAGCTGAAAGCTAAGATCAGTGCGCTGCACAGAGTCGGTGGAGCAGCTGACCACGCTCCGGCTCTCGAAGGTGCAGGTCCATCCGTCCGGTGCCCGAAAGGAGTCCTCAACTATCCACGAGTTCTTTCCCACTGAGAACACCGCTCTGCCCGTACTCAGAGGGGCGGCTCCGGAGACCCTGAAGTCGATTTCCATGACGGTGCCGTTGGAGTGAGTGTCCCCGGCCTCCCGAGCAGAGCCATTGACAACCGCTGGAGCAGCCGCCGGCGGAACTACCAAAGGCTCGGCAGATGATGTGGCAACTGGTACGGGAGCAGGGACCGGCACGATCGGTGGTTTCGCCGGAGCCTCCGGCACGGGTTCTTCTTCCACCACGGGCGGCACTTCAACTGGTTGCTCGTCCACGGACGGCGGCACAGCCGGCCCCGCTGGCTCGGGGATGACTGGAGACGGCGTAGTGGTTGGTGAAGGCGCGGTGGTTAGTGAGGGCGCGGGCGTCGAAGGGGCCTCTTCCCGTGGAGCGATGGCGGACTCCACAGCCCGTTGCTCTGTGTAGGCATCCGGCGTCAAGTGGTCAACGATGCCCACAGCCCCCAGCACGAGCCCCACCGCAGCTGCGGCAATGACCACCATCACAGCCGGTTG
>NZ_PCPR01000008.1 GCF_002979775.1 Arthrobacter sp. MYb23 | reverse complement strand
CAAGAGGGTGGGTGGGGAGGTGAGGGTTTGGGATACCAAGCAGAGCTAGGTCCGGGACTGGAGTTGAATGGAACCCCGAGGATGCCGTCGAGTGCTCGAGCCGGCCCCCATCTCGTCAAACGCTGTGGGCTCGTAGGGATTTGCGCTCGGTGCTGACAACCAGAGATCCACCGCCGGTGGTTTTTGCAGCAGGAAAGGGATCAGATAGTTCGGAGCACCGATCGCTCGTTGCTTTGGACCAAAGAAACCACCTCTTCCGGAGGGATATTCCAGGCGCGGGAGATTCCGTCAATTGCGAGGGCAGCGTCCCAAGGGGCCAGTGAACGTCCTTTTTGAGCTGTAAAGGGTCCGTCCGATTCCAAAAGGACGCGGTTTCGGGGCATGGCGGAGACGAGGCTTTGCCCTTTTGCCCCAACTAGCATGGACGGTCCCACGCTGAACCAGCAGTCGCGAGCAATTGCCCGCCGAAGTTCAGTTTTGTTGCCAGAGAACCAGTGGAGGATGGCTGTTCCCGTTCTGAGGTGCCGCTCTAGTTGATCCATTACTGCAGAGGCCGCGTTTCGGCTATGAACGCTGATTACCCTGCCGCCGGCCTGGTCGCAAGCTCGCAATATATCCCGAAATACAATTTGTTGGTCATGCCGAGTGCCCTGATTTTCGGGAGATCCGTCCAGCCCTACCTCACCCACGAAATCGGTCTCTGGTAGTAGATCCTTGAACAGCGGCATCTCGTGAATTCGTTCGGATGCGAGTTGGGGATGAAGTCCGAGGGCAGTCCGTATCGCAGGGTTGCCGAGAGCCAAATTAGAGGTTCCGCGCCAAGCTGACGGGGTCGTTGTTACGGAAAGAACGCCGATATTGCGGCGCCGCGCCTCTTCGGCGATGTCGACGGGGTTGGGGTAGAGATCCAGATGGCAATGAAAATCGATCACGGAATACGGAGGTTCTCATGGAGGGTGCGCAGTTCTTGTAGCCCTCTTCCCAGCATGGCTCGCAGCGCCAAAGCGTTATCGATGTGAGGTGAATTAAGCGCATTGCCGATCCAGCGATCGAGACCATAAGATTCGGCTGTTTCTAGCGCTATTTTCACCGCCTGAACGTCATCAAACATCGCATAGTCGCTGTCCGCAATACTGAGGTCTTCAAAGTGGTACTTAGTCTGGTCAGGGCCGTCCCAGGTGAGAAATGAAGCGCGTCTGATCTGACATGGCACGCACCTGCCGCAGTGCGTGTAATTGAATCGTTGGAATCGACCACAACTAGTGGACACGGTCGCTAGTTCTTGCAGAATATCCTGGTCGCGACATTCAAGCATCATCTCGCCCTTTGTTTTTTCCTCATAAGGGTTAATAATTTTCACTCGAAGCCCTACTTTGTCAAAGATGTGTTGTATCTGCGACAAAAAATGTGGGTGGGCTGTTCGAGTGCTGAGACTTCCAATTCGCGCCAGTGTTAGAGGCGGATTTATTGCGATGAAGCCATTTTCGCAGATGTAGATGGGTATTGTTGCACCTGACTTATACTTGTCGAGAGTGCTAGCGGCTAACACAGCAAATGCAATGAAGACCATCGATCGCGCCCGTTGTGACGTTTCCTTTTCCCTGCGACGAGTGCTGGCATTATGGTTCAGCTGTATGAGTTGGACATTCTGACCCATGCGCCTTGCGAATAATTTCTGCCGATGACTGTCGCCCCGAACTGTTTGACTGACCCCGAGGATTGCTGAGCCGCCTGAAGCTAGATCGATTGTTCCGATCAAACTGTCCAGCCCACCAGAAAGCAGTGCAACTGCGTCGGCTTTCGGGGGAGCATGCTTTCGAGGGCGACGAGGCAATTGCCCACCAGGCATGAATGAAACTGACCATATGTCTGTCGTCAGGAAGGAGAGGGCTCGTGCGATCTCACCTCCGACATCGTTCCAGCGGTCGGGATCAACGGCCGCAATCGACAGGTCCAGCTGACGCGTCCACCCGTCGGCGCTCAGGTTCCGCCTATGAATGCCATCCACGGTAACGGCAGAAAGCGCTAGCGACAGGAAGTCCCATGCTTCGGAACTAGGTTCGAGTCCATGACGCTGAACCCGCTCTGCCACAGCGGCTCCGGCGCTTGCATGCGCCGTTCCGGAGGCTTGTCCATATAGAAGGATGCGCTGCGCCGGGGTTGGTTTCGAAGACAGAAAACTAAATGGGCCACAATAGTATGTCAACCGAGATACTCCTCGAAGATGCTGAATGTTTGCGCAAGTGCGTGTTGAGTTAGCACCCCGATATTGGCACTAGTTGCCGTGCCCTTGTCGCCGCGGATCCGCCGAAAGCTTGCAGCCACTGACTCTGCAATGAATTCGCGTATTTCCCTGAGCCGTCCCAGGCCCGAGGCCGTATCAGCAGCGGCCGCAATGACACCTTTGCCCATGTCCAGAAAAAACCGTTGATATACATCGAGGGCTGCATAGCGCTCGATGACGAAAGAGCGTTGAGCGTCATCAAGCCTGAGCAGGTCGGCATCGGGGAAACGCTCGAGTAAATCTGAGAGAGCTTCGCGGATGGAGCGCCGCGACCCTTCCGCGTCTTGCGTTCCGTCCTCGGGGCGAACCGCTGAGACGATGGCGTCCATTATAATATTCGTGTCAGAACCACCGGCCAATGCCCGATCACGAAGGGATATTCCTTCCACTGTTTGACCAGTGGCGAGCAGCATTCCCAAACGACCGCCAGTGGTTGCGGTTCCGCCCATGCGCCGAGTGAATGTTCTGCTTCCGCCGTAGCCGGTGGAGACGTAGTGTGAGAGACCGCGGCGCATATCAACCGAGTTCCCGGAGCGGGCAAAGCTGCTGAAATTCCTGCGCGCCGCGCCGAATCGCCTAGCGGGTGCGGTAGCTGGAGTCAGAGTGGGCACGTCCGCGTCGAACAGGGGCTGCTGAGCAGCCCCATCCGGAGTGCTCGGACCAATCGTCTCTGCCCACGGTGGCACCATCGGCACGTTCGCGCCGGGCCCCGTACTGCTCTTAGAGGTTCCCATTCGCCGCGCTGTTCTTCTTGGCGGCTTTAATGGCGTTCTTGACGGGACTGCTTACAGCGGACGTAGCCCAGTGGTCGAAGACCTCATTGGCCCAAGAATATCCGTCTATCCTGGGGATGAGACCTGCACGAATTTGTCTTGGCGGGCGCTCAACGAGGAAACCTGCCAAGCGACTTCCCTGGCTGGGGTCGACGTCAACTACTGCAATGCAAGCTGAAAGCACCGGCGGAGTGCCCCATTCCTGCTCCTGTTGTGCGACTGAAAGAAGCTTGTCCAGAATTTCGGATAGGTCCGTCGGTGGAAGGGCTCTGAAATCCTCCTTCAGAGCATCAGCCATGTCTGGGTTGGAAAGCAAAGCCGCGAGAATACGGCTTCCTTCTGCGGAGAGTCGTCCGCCTGAAATTTCAAGAGGGGCGTGCTCGCGGCTAACATATAACGCACCACGCAAGTCGGTGGCCGCAAGGGGCGGGGCTAATTGAAGCCATTCTCGTATGAAGGGCGCATCCCAAGGATCGGTTAAGGCGGGTTCCTTACCCGCAGCGAGTGACTGCTCCCAATCGGCCAGTATCGAGGGCTCGCCGTTCGGACTAGCGCTGACTGACGAGCTTAGCGCTGTGTATGCAGCCGTGGGGGCCAGTCGTTCAAATAGTAATAATTTTACGAGGACAGCTTCGTCTACCCCGACGCCCTGGGCTTTCGATATGGCCATACGGATGGAAACGGCATTCAGAAATCGCTTAACTAGTCTTGGATTACCAACTATACCGGCCGAGGTTGTCATCAAAGACGATAGTCGTTCAGCTGAATCTAGTCTCGCGACTAAGTCCGCCGGCAATTGGTTATCGATGGATTCAATAAATTTTCGATCGACGCGTTTGCCTTGCCATGATGCGCGGAGTTGCTTAGCAACTCCTTTCCAGATCAGTTCTTTACGATCGGCCGAAAGGCTACTATTCTCGATGTAGAGCATCGCCATATACGCTCGGACTTCGTGGGTTCCAAGGGTTGGAACCCGGACGGGTATCTGGATGAGCTTGTCAAAGTAGTTTGTAACAAGGCTTTCATCACCTAAACCGCCAAAATGTTTTCGTACTGCATATCTGATCATCTCGTCATCGGCGGCGATTACGAATGCAGTATTTTTTAGAAAGAGAAATAGCCTGATGGCCTCGAGGGTTGAGATCGTCGTCTCCGGCAGGCACCTATCGAGATCATCAATCAATACGACCAGGGTAACATTCAGTTCTTCCAAGGCGGCTTCGAATGAGTCCCTAAGGGCCTGAATTTCCTTAGGGGGGGACGAGTCCTCCTTTGCGCGAATCAATGAGGACGACTCACGGCTGACTTCCGTTGCCAGCCTGCCAGCGGTCTCCAGTTGCTCAGACCCGATCTTTCCACTGGCGGCCTGGCCGATAAGATCGGTGGCTTGGCCTGCCAGTCCGCCAGGTGGGATTCCAAGCGCGAGTGCTGCGACTGGCAGAGCAACCAACTTTGCGAGACGTAGCCAGCGCACCCGCTTCAGGAAGTCGGCGACCTTGTCCATTCCCGATTCTTGGCTTGTCGCCTCCTCAGTAAGGACGGAAGCAATTACATCGAGGAGAGCTGCGCGAGCGTCATCATAACCTTGATAAAGCCAAGCGTTGAAATCGACGAAGACAAATTTCTTTTGATCGTCTGAGTCCTCAAGTTTTTTCAGAGAGGACTTTGTCAACTTGATCATCGACGACTTGCCGACACCCCATGCACCTGAGATGCCGACAGATAACGGGCGCCCCTCGGCTTGGACGATCATCTGCGCGACGGTGTCGGCGAGCCCCTCGAAATTGAGAAAGTCTCGATCCGTCTCGTTATCCGGCCACAAGTTCTGTTCCCTCCCCAAGAGCATCGCTCGCCTGTAGATACAAACTGTAGAGCATTACTCGAGCTATCACTCGACAGGTGCTCTCTGCGTCGTTCACGTGATCGAACTTGCGGCGCGGGCTGAGGCGATCAGTCGACAGTTGGTAAGAAGACTCGATCGAAGGCTTCCTCCATCAGGCGGTTCTTTGGATAGTCCTTCATGCCCAACTGAGTTAGGACGGCGGCCGAGATATTCCAACCAGCTTCAGTCGCATCGTTGGCAATAGAGGACAAGGCTCGTCCAGCATCTTCAGGATCTAGTGTTGAAATCATCTCTATATCACGAAGTGTTAGCGTAAGTATGGGGATTTTTGTTTGTGGAAGAAGTTCTCGAATGCTGGGATCGTTGACGCTGTATAGGGGCTCTGCCGCCACTACGAGGCCGATGAGCGGCTTGTCTGCGGGAATGTGAGCAAAACTTTTATTGCCACTAGTTATTTGTTTGGCGTTTTCATCGAGTTGACGATAGGCCTTCGTTATGTGCTCTTCGAATACCTTTGGAAAGGATTGTGAGCCCGCCTTTGCAATGAGGCTCATACGCGCTGATTTGCACTCAATGATAAAAGTGGCCTGTGGAGTCATGAGGAACCAGTCGGAGGAGCGTGCTTCACTGCCTGATTTCTGGTATTTGAACTCTCCCTCTACTGTAAATTTCCCTGAATGGAGGAGTTGCATACCCGTATAGGCCTCGACTCGGGCTCCGTAGGCCTTTCCGAACTCTTGATCCGCCCACTGACGCATACCTCGATAGTAGAGGTTCTCAGGACTCATGGTATGGAGGATGAACTCTGGCTGCGGCGCAAGTCTTCTACCTGGTTCGAGCTCAATTACTGGAGTTCGAGACAATGGATTGTATGAGAAGCGCTCTAAGGATGTCGGGACTTGGGACCTCTCGGCCGCCGCAGCAGCATCGATTTTGATCTCGGCAATTGAGGCCGTTAATAACTCAAGGGTCTTATAAGCCGATTCTCGGGGTACACCGTCTTCTAGTCTTTTATACGCATCACTTTCAATGAATTTATCATCAATCTCACCATTGTGATTTATGGCCACAACGTAGAACATGAAAGCGGCGCTGAATGCATCATGAATGGATGCACCGAGCAGCTCCTTCCAGTCTTCGGTGTTTGGCTTGACCAGCTGAGCTTCAACGCTAGTTTCGCAGAGCATTAGGTAACTGCGAATTAGTTCGTCTCTTGAAGTACCCTGCAGGGCAAACTGTTCGTACATGAATGCAGAAACTAGAGCCCATATGTTAATTTCCGGATCATGGGCGGCATCTTCTGCTTCCCAGAAGAGGTTTACTAGTTTGATGATCGCAGATTCATCTACCGTACTGCTACGAAACTCGTTGCCATGTAGCATGCTAATTCGCGCGATGGTCCCGTAAGCCAAGATCCGTTGTTGTTCTTCGGTTGTTAGATCATTCGTGTAAAGCCTTTTGACAGCGATTTGGGAACTTCTTGCGGCCAACGCGGGCAGAAGGTCCGAGGGTGCGTAGCGCCGAACTGCGTGTTTGAATTGCGAAAAGGTGATCATGGGAGGCCACTATATCGTCGTGGACTGCTCTTCACTGCGTGAGTCGAGCTATGTGATAGGTATCGGATTTCCTAGACCGCTGCGTCCTGCCCGTAGGAGCGCTCCGGGCCACATTTATGCAATCTCTAGCTCGTGAGTGATGCTCCACAGACGGAGGCCGTAATTGTTTGCTCGACCTTGAGGCATTGACGGTGAACAGGGGGGTGGGTGCGCCTGGGGCTGCTGTATGAGCCCCTAACTCCGTCTGTTTTTCTTCGTTACAGCTAAGCTGAGGAACGCCGGTGGGCGTGGTAGTTCGTGGCGGCAAGGACCATCGGCACTTCTCGCGGAAGGACAAACGAATGGCTCGGCCGACAGTTCAGGACGTCGCCAAAACGGCGGGTGTGTCCGTGGGGACGGTGTCGCGCGTTCTGAATGGTAGTTCGGCTGTCAGTGCGTCGGCCAAGGAGAAGGTCAACGCCGCCATCAAGGAGCTTAGCTATCGTCCTCTTGCTTCGGCGAGGGACCTCAGAAGAGACAGGACGATGCGCGTCCTAGCCCTGGCCAAGAACCTCGACTCCCTCGTGATCAGTGAAGTCTTCCGTGGTGTCGGCGACGCGGCGGCGGACTCTGGCTACGTCAGCCTCATCGCTGCCACCGACGGGGACCTCGATCGCGAACAGCAACTCGTGGACATGCTCCGCAACGGCTCCGTGGACGGCCTGGTGATCTTCTCGCCAACGATGCCGGACGACGACGTCAACACAGTCGCTGAGCAGCTAAGCGTGATCCAGGTCTGTGAAATCGTCGATGCGGAGGCAGCATTCGGGGTGTCCATAGATGACCGGCAGGCCGCATACGACATCACCAAACATCTGATCGACACCGGTGCCAAGAAGCTGGCCATGCTCGCCCATAGGGGAGCCCGCTCGGGCCGGCTGCGTGAAGAAGGATTCCGCCAGGCACTCACTGAGTCCGGCTTGGAACCGGACCGGATCCTGCTCGGAGAAGGCAACTTCGGCTTTCACTCCGGTCGCAGCCTCGCCAAGAAGCTCCTCAAAGCAAAAGACCTTCCGGACGCTATCTTCTGCGGGACCGACGTAGTCGCCGCGGGGTGTGTCCGCGAGCTCACGGACGCCGGCCTACTTGTACCAAACGACATCGCCGTAGCGGGTTTCGATGACTCTGCCCAAGCAGAAATGTGCGTCCCCGAGCTGACAACCGTAAGACAGCCGGCCTACGAGATGGGCCGGGTCGCCTTCGCTGAACTCCTCGATCGCATGACAGTCCCAGGGGAACATCGCAAGGGAAGAACCTTCCTCCCGCACCAACTCGTCATCCGGGACTCCACGAAATAAAGAGGGTTGACAGCCTTCAGTGGTCCCTGTTCCACTATTTTGGAATCGATTCCACGGCCGAAAGGCCGATTCTTTTGGACACATTTGGAATCGATTCCATGGACCACGAGAACTACCGGCAAAGAAGCCACCCTCAGGACGCGGGACAGCCATAACGCGCACTGAACGCCACCCGCCCACAGACCCCAAAGGAGCCACTTGTGGACTTGAACCGACCTGCTTTCCCGCTCCAGAGCCAGAACAACGCCGCAGCACCCCGAAACAGAAAAGCCCTAGCGGCAACCGCACTAGCAGCAGCCCTCCTCCTCAGCGCATGCGGCGGGGGAGCAGCACCCCAAGGTGCCGAGCAAGCGGCAGCTGCCGATCCGGCGTCGGGCGCTAATGCCAGCGGTGCCGTGAATATCTGCGGCGTCAAGGACGCGAGCGGTATCTACAAGGGCACAGCGGAGGCGTTCACCAAGGCGAACGGTAAGGTCACGGCCAAGTACACCGAGATCGGCGCCACCACGGACGAAGCCCGCACGCAGATCGTGCAGCGGCTCGAAGGCAAGTCCACCGAGTGCGACCTCTTCATCACGGACGTCATCTGGACCTCCGAGTTCGCCTCCCAGGGCTGGCTGCTGGACCAGACCAAGCTGGTGGAAGCCAACAAGGACCGGCTCATTCCCTCCACTGTGGAAACCACCAAGTACCAGGACAAGTACTGGGGCTCGCCGTTCTTCACCAACGCCGGATTGATCTACTACCAGAAGGACAAGGTAGCCAAGCCCGAGTCCTGGCAGCAGCTCTACGCGGAAGCCGCCAAGGCTCCCGGCAACGGCTACGTCTACCAAGGCAAGCAGTACGAGGGCCTCACGGTGAACTTCCTCGAAATGCTCTACAGCGCAGGCGGCGAAGTGCTCGACGACCAGGGCGACGTCAAGATCGACTCCAAGGAAACCCGCGACGTCCTCAACTTCATGAGCGACGGACTCAAGAACGGCTCAGCCGACCGCGCCGTCCTCACCTACAACGAAGACCCGGCCCGCCTCGCCTACGAGTCCGGCGACTTCGGATACCAGCGCAACTGGCCGCACGTGTACCGGCTGCTCAACGCGACACCGCTGGCATCAAGCTTCGCGGTCGCGCCGCTGCCGGCATGGGAAGGCGGCAAGGCCTCCGGCGTGCTCGGCGGCTGGAACCTCGCGATCTCGGCCCACTCCACCAACCAGGCTGGAGCTGTAGCGTTCATCGACTACGCCACCAGCCCGGAGTGGCAGAAGCACGTGGCCATGGACTACTCGCAGGCCCCGGTCAACGAAGCTGCCTACTCTGACGCCGCGGTACTTCAGAAGATGCCGTTCGCCACGGAACTCCTCGCCTCCGTGAAGGGTGCAAAGCCGCGCCCCATCTCGCCGGTCTACCCGCAGATCAGCCAGGCGATCTACAAGAACGTCTACGCAGTCCTCTCCGGCACCGCCTCCACCGAGGACGCCGTGCAGAAGATGGCCGAGGAAATCACCACCGCCAAGGCGAGCTTCTGATCATGGCCACCAAGACACTTCAACCGGGCCGGGCCGCACCGGCAAAAACAAGCGGCCGCGACCGCGCAGAGCGCAGGCTCGCGTTCCGCATGACCGCCCCGTCGCTGGTGATCATGGCCTTGGTGGCAGCGGTTCCCATTGGCTATGCGATCTGGCTCTCGCTGAACCAGTACAGCGTCCGCACCGCAGGGCTGTCCCGCTTTGTCGGCCTGGAAAACTACATCAACGCCCTCGCAAGCCAAGAGTGGTGGGCTGCGTTCGGCCAGACCTTCCTCTTCGCGGGTCTCTCCGTCAGCCTGGAACTCGTCCTCGGAACAGCCATGGCGTTGCTGCTCAACCTCGCGTTCAAGGGCCGCGCCGTCCTGCGTACCGTGGTGCTGCTGCCGTACGCGATCATCACCGTGGTCAGCGCCATCACCTGGCAAACGATGTTCCAGCCCAACATGGGCCTGGTCACCAACGTCCTCTCCACGCTGGGGCTGCCCGGTGGCGACGTCGTGTGGCTCGGCGAGCACGGCTACGCGATGGCCGTGATCGTCATGGCCGACGTCTGGAAGACCACCCCATTCGCGGCACTCATCATCCTGGCCGGCCTGCAGGTCATCTCCGCCGAAACGTACGAGGCCGCGGAGCTCGACGGCGCCAGCAAATGGCAGACCTTCGTGAACATCACCCTGCCGCTCCTGCGCCCGGCAATCGTCCTCGCCGCGATCTTCCGCACCATGGACGCCCTCCGCGTCTTCGACCTGCCGTTCGTCCTCACCCGCGGCGCCAACGGCACCGAATCCATGTCCATGCTCGCCTACACCCAGCTGCGTGAAAACCGGCTGGTGGGCGAAGGCTCGGCGCTGTCCATCCTGACCTTCCTCACCGTCATGGTGGTCTCGGTCATCTACGTCCGCTTCGCCGGCGGCAACATCCGCGACGTCGCGAAGGAGGAACAATGAGCACGCTGATTGCTGAACGTCCGACGGCGGAACTCGCCACGCGCCCCAAGGCGCCGAAGCGTCGCTTGCGTGGGGAATCGAAACTGCATCCCTTGGTGTGGGTGTTCGTGGTGGCCGTCATGGCTTTCTCGCTCATCCCGTTCTACTGGCTGGTCAACACCTCCCTCAAGAAGGGCGCGAGCCTGTCCCAAGGCGAGCTCTTCCCGAGCCAGCCGACCCTTGAGAACTATCTGGTGGTCTTCCAGAACCCCGAGTTCCTCCTGGCCTTGCGCAACTCGGTGATTATCGCCGTCGTGACTACAACAGTGGCGCTGGTGTTCGCGTCCTTCGCCGCCTATGCGCTGGCCCGGCTGAAGATGCGCCGCAAGGCGATGATCCTGACGCTCATCCTCTCGGTTACCACGTTCCCGGCCATCGCCATCGCGGCCCCGATGTTCTCCATCTGGCGTGATATCGGGCTGTACGACACATTGCTCGGCCTCATCATCCCGAAGCTGACGTTCGCGTTGCCGCTGGCGATCTACACGCTGACGTCGTTCTTCAAGGAGATCCCGCGTGAGCTCGAGGAATCCGC
This sequence comes from Arthrobacter sp. MYb23, assembly GCF_002979775.1. Classification (GTDB taxonomy): domain Bacteria; phylum Actinomycetota; class Actinomycetes; order Actinomycetales; family Micrococcaceae; genus Arthrobacter. Next base: position 158,368 of record NZ_PCPR01000008.1, on the reverse strand, counting down.
GTACATGGATGGCGCCACACCGTTTGTCGCCTTCCGCAAGGTCATCCTTCCGCTGGCGGTCCCGGGCTTGGCGACGACGGCGATCCTGGTGTTCATCTCGGTCTGGAACGAATTCCTCCTGGCCGTCACGCTGACCACCTCGCCGGAATCCCGGCCCGTGCCGGTCGCGATTGCGTTCTTCAGCGGAACCAGCGAGTTCGACCAACCCCTCGGCACCATCAGCGCCGCGTCGGTGATCATCACCGTTCCGCTCGTGATCCTGGTGCTCGTATGCCAGAAGCGCATCGTATCCGGCATGACGGCCGGTGCGGTCAAGGGCTAACCCCACTTTCAGCCATCCGAAGTAACCACAGAAAGAACAGGAACAACGTGAGCATTCAGCAGCAGGCCCCGTCCACAACCCTCAAGGTGGGAGTTGTGGGCATCGGTTGGGCCGGCCAGCAGCACCTCAAGGCGTACAGCAACATTGACGGCGTCGAGATTGTCGCCGTCGCGGGCATGGAAGCTGACCTTCTTGCCCAGCTGAAGGAGGAATACAGCATTCCCCACGCCTTCGCCCGCTGGGAAGACATGATCGAGCTCGATGGCCTCGACGCCGTCAGCGTCGCCGTGCCGACGTTCCTGCACGCGCCCATCGCTATTGCTTCGCTCGAGCGGGGACTGCATGTACTGAGCGAAAAGCCGTTGGCGCGCAACGCCGTCGAAGGTCAACAGATGGTGGACGCCGCACGCAAGGCCGGCCGTGTTCTGGACGTCGCGTTCAACCACCGCCGCCGCGGGGACATCCAGGCGCTCAAAGAAGTGATCGACGCCGGCACGCTGGGGCGCCCGTACTACGCCAAGGCATCCTGGCTCCGCAGGCAGGGCATTCCGATGCTGGGCAGCTGGTTCACCAACCCGGAACTCGCCGGCGGCGGACCGCTGGCGGACATCGGCGTGCACGTGCTGGACTACTCGCTGCACCTGCTGGGTGAGCCCAAGGTTCTGGCCGTCTCGGCGTCGACCCATTCCGAACTCGGCCCGCGCGGCCTCGGCGGCAACGCCCGGTACACGGCGTCGAACTCCAGCCACAAGTTTGAAGTGGAAGACTTCGCGTCCGCGTTCATCCGGCTGGAAGGCGGCGGGACCCTGATCCTGGAAGCGGGATGGGCCACCTACCGCGACGAGCGGGACCTGATGGACTTCACCGTTTACGGGACCGACGGCGGTGCGGACTTGCGCTCGGTCGGCGCCTCCGAGAACCCAGTGGCGGACGTCCATGTCTTCACGGAGAAGGACGGCGAAAACACCGACTTCGAGGTGGTGGCCGAACCCGGGCGAGCCCACCAGGCCGTCGTCGACGATTTCATTGCCGCCGTGCGCGGTGGCGAGACCGTGTGGGGAAGCCACGACGGGTCCCTTGCCCTCAGCCGCGCGCTGGTCCTTGATGCTTGCTACAAATCCGCCCTCGAACAACGTGAAGTGGTGCTCTGAAATGTCTGATTCAAAATTGAAGGTCGTCGTCTGGAACGAGGCCGTCCATGAGGCCCGCAACGAGCCCGCAACTATCGGCGAGATGTACCCGGAAGGGATCCACGGCGCCATTGCCGCCGGACTCCGCGGCTTCTACCCGGACTCCGAAATCTCCACCGCCACCCTGGCCGATCCCGAGCACGGACTCTCCGAGGAAGTCCTGGAGCAGACCGACGTGCTGCTGTGGTGGGGGCATATTGCGCATGGGGACGTCGCTGAGGAAGTGGTGGAGCGCGTGCAACGCCACGTGCTCGGCGGCATGGGACTGGTGGTCCTGCATTCGGGCCACTTCGCCAAAATCTTCACTCGACTGTTGGGGACCACGTGCTCGCTGAAATGGCGCAACGAGGGCGAACGCGAGCTCGTGTGGACGGTCAAGCCTTCGCACCCGATCGCCGCTGGGATCGAAAGCCCTATTGTCATTCCCCAGCAGGAAATGTACGGCGAACATTTCGACATCCCGGAGCCTGATGACCTGATCTTCATCAGCTCGTTCACCGGGGGAGAGGTGTTCCGCTCCGGCGTGACGTTCTCCCGCGGCAAGGGCCGGATCTTCTACTTCAGCCCCGGCGACCAGGAATACCCGGTGTACCACCAGCCGCAGATCCAGAAGGTCATCGCCAATGGGGTTGGTTGGGTTGCCCAGCCCGGCGTTTTCCGTGAGGCGCCCGAGGTCTCCAACCCGGCGCGGGGCTGGTTCGAGTAAACCATGACCGCTTCTGTTCTTAGTGCCCGTCCGCTGGGTGTGGCCGCGATCGGTTACGCCTTCATGGGCAAGGCCCACTCGAATGCGTGGCGGAATGTGGCCAGTTTCTTCGACGTTCCGGCCTTCGAACAGAAAGTGCTCGTGGGCCGGGACGCCTTGGCAGTGGCCGAGGCCGCTGCCAAGTATGGCTGGGCCGAATCCGCTACTGACTGGCGTTCCGTGATCTCGCGGGACGACATCGACATTGTGGACATCTGCGCGCCCGGTTGGATGCACGCCGAGATCGCTATTGCGGCCCTGGCAGCGGGGAAGCATGTGCTCGTGGAGAAGCCGCTGGCCAACACCCTAGAAGAGGCCGAGCTGATGGCGGAAGCGGCCGCTTCCGCCCAGGCCCGGGGCTTGCAGTCGATGATCGGGTTCAATTACCGGCTGGTTCCTGCGCTGGCGTTGGCTCGGGAGCTGATTGCCGAAGGACGCCTCGGAACTGTGAGGCACATCCGTGCCGCTTATCTGCAGGACTGGCTGTCCGACGTCGAAACCCCCATGAGTTGGCGGCTCCGCAAGGAGACGGCCGGGTCTGGGGCGCTGGGGGACATCGCCTCGCACGCCATCGACCAAGTCCAGCACCTCACGGGCCAGACGGTCACTGAGGTGACGGGAACGTTGCGGACCTTTGTTGCCGAACGCCCCGGTTTTGGCGGTCTGGAGAAAGTGACAGTCGACGACGCCGCGTGGGCCACTTTGGGGATGACCGGCGGCCTCAGCGCGTCGGTAGAAGCGTCACGAGTGGCTACCGGACAGAAGAACTCTTTGAAGATAGAGATCTACGGGTCTTTGGGTTCGTTGACGTTCGATCTGGAGAACCTGAACGAGCTCGGCTTCCTGGACGCTACGCTTCCGGTGCGGGAGCAGGGGTTCCGGCGGATCCTGGTCAATGAGCCCGAGCATCCCTACGCTGCAGCATGGTGGCCGCAGGGTCACGTCATCGGCTGGGAACACACCTTCACGCACCAGGTTCGCGACTTCTTGCTTGCCATTCGCGACGGAACCCAACCATCGCCGTCGTTCGCTGATGGGTTGCAGATCCAGCGGGTGTTGGCCGCCGTCGAAGAGTCGGCACGAAACAGGAGCGTCGTGACGGAGGTTCCAGCCGTCACCACGGGAAATGAAGATCTCGTGGTCGTGGGCGCGAAATAGTTGGCCTCTTTCGCCGTTGAAGGGTGGGGTGCCTCAGACTCCCGCCTTGATCAGTAGCGCATCCAAAGTCATGAAGAACAGCGCGCGGTGATCTGCCGCCGTCGGGTCCGTCAAATACTGAAGAGTTGCTCCGTCGTAGATCATCAGGAAAGACCGCACGAGTGCAGGGATGCCGATAAGGCATTCGTCGCCGTTGCTTTCCGCCGCGGCAGAGAAAATGTCCCCGAGTTCCACTTCGTAAGCGGGATAGATTTTCGCGGCCAGCGGGCTGACGGGAGCATTCCGAGTCGCCCACAGAATGAGTTCAATCTCAGCAATGAGACTGGCAGGTTCCTCTTCGAGTGCCCGCCAGTAACCTTCGGCTACTTGTTCCACAGCCTTGCGAAGGCCTAGGTGGACAGGGACTTCACCGGAAAAACTGCTGAGATTCTTCAGCCAGGCCTCGGCGGCTGCCTCCATGAGCTCGTCCTTACCGCTGAAGCAATAGTTGGCCGTAGCCAAAGGAGCATTGGCTTCTTTGGCGATAGCCCGCATGGTCACCGACTGGACGCCCTCGCGCCTCATGAGTTCCACAGTTGCCGCTATCAGCTGTTCTTTTCGATCTTTTGCGGAAACCCGCATTGCTCACTCCCCAGTCTCACGATTCGGCCCCGCTGGGGGACCCCTCTTAAGACTATTGCTTGGAGAGTGCAAAGTTGCTCCTCTGTTGTGAACGACTGACCTATTCGTCATCAAGACGCGACGGGTAGGTAGTTGGGGCGCGGCGGGCCGCCGCCTGGTAGCCAAGGCGGCGGCCTGCACAGGGGAGGTGCTATCCCCGAGCGATGCGGCCCAGCTACCTGGCGGTTACGGTCTCACTGAGATCGTCAGGGGAGACGTTACCGAGATCCTGGGAAGGGCCGTTCAGGTACCGCTCCAACGAGTCATCCATGGCGTTCAGCCAGCGGGTGTGGTGCTTGGTGGCCATGGTGCCGGTGACCACCGAGCGGTGGAGCATATCGCGGTAGCCCAGAATGTCGTCGTGTTTGTGATGCATCCAGTCCTTGAACAACTGACAGACAGCATCCAAATCGAACGGCGGGTAGTCGGTCGCGGCTATGAGTTCGCGCAGGTAGTCCGTCTGGAAATCGGCTTCTGCATCATGGTCCGGCAGCGCGGCCAGACGCTGGAGCCAGTGCTGGATGTCGGCCTCACGCTCAGCCAAGGGTGGCAGATTGATCCGGCCGGTCATGACGTCACGGGCAAACCAGGCCTGAGCATCGAACATATTGAACGTGTAGTACTGGTCCTGGGCGCCCAGGTAGAACAGATTGGTGTTCTGCTGCCACACCACTCCTTTGTAGAGGCCAGCCGGGTACAGCACGTTCGGCGACTTCAACGACAGCCCGCTGGGCAGGAACGGATACTTGTGTTGGTATCCGGTGCAGAGGACGACGGCGTCAAAGTCGTCTTGGGTGCCATCGCTGAAGTATGCGGTGCGCCCCTCGAAGTGCGTGACCAGTGGCCGCTCCACCGTTGTCCCTGGCCAGCGGTAGCCCATCGGCGCAGAGCGGTAGCTTAGCGTGATGGACGCGGCGCCCATCTTGTGGGCCTGCATGCCGATGTCCTCAGCGGAATAACTGCTGCCGATCATGAGCAGCTTCTTGCCATAAAAACGCTCGGCACCGCGGAAGTCGTGAGCGTGCAGAACCTCGCCCGGGAAGGTCTTGATGCCCTTGAACTCGGGGACTGCGGGAACGGAGAAGTGACCGGTGGCAACCACCAACTTGTCGAACACATGGGTCTCGGTGAGGTTCGTCTTGAGGTCCTCAACCGTCAGCGTGAATTCCTGTGTGGCCTCGTTGTAGCTGGTGTGGCGGGCAACGCTGTTGAACCTGACGTACTTGCGGACGTCGGACTTTTCTACTCGTCCCTTGATGTAATCGAAGAGAACTTCACGGGGCGGGAAGGAGGAAATGGGCCGGCCGAAGTGCTCGTCAAAAGAGTAATCCGAGAATTCCAGGCACTCCTTGGGCCCGTTGGACCACAGATGGCGATACATGCTTGAGTGCACTGGCTCGCCGCGATCGTCCAGACCAATACGCCAACTGTTGTTCCACTGTCCACCCCAGTCATCGCGTTTCTCGAAACACATGATTTCGGGGATGGTGGCGCCCTTTTGACGTGCTGATTCAAAGGCGCGCAGTTGTGCCAGGCCGCTGGGTCCGGCACCAATGATTCCGACTCTCAATGCCACGGTGTTCTCCTGTAGTTGCTTTAGGCTGCGAAATTGCGATCGCCGACGAAGAACCCCAGTGCATAGTCAGGGGTCTCGAACTTGACGGTGGTTCCCTTGGGGAAGAACAACACGTCGCGCTCTTTAGCGTGGGTGGTTTCTCCGGTGGACTGGTCCGTGAGGATGAATTCGCCTTGGACCACAACCTTCATCTCGTCGTAGGTGTAGGTGTACACCAGCGGCTCCGAGGCTTTGAGTTCAAAGAAACCCGCACACATGACTGAGCCGGCAGGGTTATGAAGGGAATCACCGATGGCAGCGATGGATCCCGGCTCGTTCATTGAGGGCAGGCCGATATAACCGCCCTCCACTTTATGGATGGATCCGGCTGTGCTGAGCGTTCCTACGAGGGTGGTTTCCATGATGTCTCCTTGTTAGTGGGAATGAATTGTGGAATTACGGTATTTACGGCATGGCAAAAGCCGAAGATTAATGAGATGCCCTGTAGGGCTCAAGGGAATTGCGGCCAGACCGAACGTTGCGTCGGTTTACAGAATGTTTACAGAAGGCCGGCGAAGCTCCCGTGCTGTGATGTCAGTCACGAGAGCTCACACCAAAAAGGTGACATGAACAAGCGTGCAAGTCAACCGTTCATGTGATTATTTTTTGGATTTTCGGTCGTAGCCGTAATGCCGCACATTGTTCGTGATGAACCATTGACTTGAACAGTCGTTCGTGTCAAAGTTGGCACCGCCGTGACCTACGTCACTGCATCGCGATCCAGTCTGGATTCGACGAATCATCCCGCAGCAGACGGCGGGCCTAGAAAGGGTGAAATATCCATGTCAACTGCCGCTTCTTCTCAGCCTCTGACGCCCGTAACAGCGGAGAAAATCGACCTCTGGCCGGGGAGTGCCATGAAGCCCATGAAAGCTGAATGGCAACGATTGCGCTGCAGGTTCATCAACGCTGATCCCGTGGGCAGTTGGGATGAATTCATCCTGTCTGAATGGGAGTTGACGTCCTGCGGCTGGGAAGACTTCCACCCGCACACCGAGACCAATTTCGTCCTCGAGGGAGAACTGCACGTCGAGAGTGAAGGCAAGACAGTCATTCTGAAACCAGGCGATTCTGCGCGGGTGAACCGCGGGCAACTCGGCACCTACTGGGCTCCCGTTTACGCGCGAATGCTCACCGTCTACGGACCCAACCCGCGTGGAGTGGACTCGCATTCCTTCAGATACTTCGAACTCTAAGTACCCGCGGCCCACGCCGCTCCATGCCTCAGCTCGCCTATAAGAATTTTGCGCCAGGCGAACTCCTGCCCTCTTGGGCTTAATCCCGGTAGCTGATTCCCGGGAATCCATCCCGTCATTGGACTGAGATGTCCCGGGTTTCATCGCTATTCACAGGAGAATCTAATGAGTGAAAACAGTTTGCCCCTTGCGAACGATCTAAAAAGATCAATCGATTGGAAACAGGGCTTATCAATTTCGCTGGGGGTGCCACTGCTGATACTGCCTTCTTTGGGATACATTCCAATGTACTTATCCGCCGCGGCCATAGTTATCTGGGGTTTGTCCGTCATTCAAGGCTTCATGCAAAACGCTGCCTACGCCGAAATGGCCACCACTTTTCCCAAGGCCTCAGGGCTTCCCGGTTATGCGCAGCACATATTTCGGACCGAAAACTACAAGGGTAGGTACGACAAGGGCAAGCTGATCGGAGGGTTCAGCGCCTGGAGCTACTGGTTCGCCTGGAACCCGGTGCTGGCAATCTTCTCCATCCTGGTGGGAGGCTACCTGCATGGGTTGTTCCCGGTGCTGGCGGCGACGTTCACCTCATACCAGCTCTCGTTGCTTTCAGGTCTGGTGATATTCACGGGCCTGTTCGTGGTCAACTGGTTTGGCCTGAAGGACGGCGCAATCTTGGGTTACGTGCTGGCAGCGGTTTCCTTGCTGCCACTGGTCATCTTGTCTGTGGCACCCTTTGCCACCGGACATGTTGACTTGGCGAACATCACCAGCAATTGGCTGCCGGCCGACTGGGCCTGGGACATGCACCACGTCCTGATCCTCTTTGGCATCTTCGCCATCGCACAGTGGAGCGCCTGTGGCTGGGAAACGGCCGCCATCTATGGTCCGGAGTACAAGAACCCGGCCAAAGATGTCCCCAAGGCGCTGTTTGCCTGCGGCACCATCTGCTTCTTCTCCTACGTTCTGGTCCAGACAGCAGTGATCGGAGTCCTGGGCGTTGACGGTGTAGCGGCCGAACCAATCTCGCCGTTGATTCCAGTAGCCCAGGCTGTCTTCGGCAATGCCGGCTCTGTCATCACCATCATCATGCTGATCGCTGCGATGGTCCTGATCATCCAAACGGCTTACCTGGGTTCCTCCCGTGCCATGCACTCAATGTCGGCCGAAGGAAATCTCCCCAAGGTCTTTGGCAAGACCAACCGCCACGGCACCCCGTTCATCGCCTTGCTCGTCACTGCAGCATTCAACATGGTCCTCATCTCGATGGGATCCATGGCGGCAATTCTCGCGGCGGCTGCCATCGGCTACACCTGCGCTAACGGCATCAGCCTGTTTGCCTATGTAAAGGCCGTCAAGCATCCAAGTCTTGCCAGCCTCGAACGGCCCTTCAGGGCACCCAAAGGCTGGAAGCATATCGCCATGCTTTTCGGCCTTTTCAACCTTCCGCTGTGCTTGGTTGGTGTGGTGTACCTCAACAGTCTGGAGATCGGGTGGACCTCAACATGGCTGGGCTTCATTGTTCTGGCCCTCTACATTCCCATCTGGTTCTACTCCCAGGGCGAATCCAGGCGCTCGAAGCGTCGGCAGGCCAGCACTCATTCTTCGGATCCCGATCCGGACAACGATGCGGCTGACTTGGACAAGCTGCCGACCATGACGTGAGCCCGCAACTGGCCGCCGTCGAAACGCTTTAGCGACCTCCATTCCCGAGCGCCCGAACTCTGCAGCGTGGTGGCAGCGTGGTGACATCACCTGTCAGGGCCGCTTGCGGCTCGCGATCACGTCAGAGAGCTGCTGAACATCCGCGGGGTCCGCGTCCGTGGCCAGTGCGACGTAGTGATCCATGACGGCAGGCCGGTAGCGCACTGGCAACGTCTGCCCTGGGGCAAGTCGGGTGAGAGCGGTGATAGTTAAGCTTTCGTCTGCGATACCGCGAAAGAACGTACCGTCGGCGGTCTCTACATCGAACATCATGACAATGCGTGGGTTGTTGTTGACCTCGCGCCAGTCGACGAGGACTCCGAGCGCAAGCGTCCCAGTACGCAGTTCCGCAATGCGCTTCCGTGCTTCACTGCTCAGGAGTGGATTCGGGGCGACTCCAGGGAAGGTGGGACCGACGCCCAGCGACTCCCGACTCAAGTCGGGCCTGAGCTGCTCCACCAAATTGTTGAGCTTCTGCTTCTTCCAACCGAACATCCTGACCTCTTCCCCACACCGGTGCCGGAATTTCGTCGCTTTGCTTCGCCCTCACCGAGATTGTATGTCACGGCTATTTCCGGTTGGCCCCCACTGGGGCAGGAATCCGGGGAGCCTTTGAACAAACCTCTCAAACGTCGAAACCATACCGCCATCGGTATAGTTTCGACATCGCAATTGTGAATGGCGCCCCGCCCCGGCCTCCGAGCGGAAGTGTTCGCGGGCGTCGGGGTCGGCGTTAGCTCGGTTTGCGGTCACGCAAGACCGGATGAACCTGGACCTCGAGTCGGGTTTTACGGTGCTGGGAAACTATGGCGAAAATTGAAATGACGATCGCGGTGACGCCGAGGCCGATACCGAATGCCGTCACGGCACCGTACATCGGCCAAAAAATCGCGAACGGTACGTACCCTGCCAGGAAGATAGCAAGGCTGCGAAGGGTGCGAGAGTTCGCTTTCATTTGACGACACTAACACGGCCCTCTTCGGGAGATGCGAAAGCCCCTGCACCATCAAATCGAGATTCGTCGTGGCGCAGCATCACTCATGCCCGCCTGCTTGCAGCCCCGCCCCGACTGCCGCAACAAACGCATCCGTCTCGGCTGACCTCCTGCTCTTCAACCACAAAGCCGATGTTCGCCACGCCAGCGGATCACCAACAAACGGCCGCCACACAATCCCCAAAGGCAACGGCGTCCACGGCTCCTCGTTGAAATGCACCCCGCGGCCGGCCATGATCAACCCGTGCGTGAAGTGTTGGTTCCGGGCATGAACAATCGCTGCAGGCAGGTACCCAGTGTCCCGGCACGTTTGAAGGAACGAGTCGTACAACGTTGGCGCCATGTGCCGCGGGAAGATGATCAGAGGATTCCCGGTAAGGTCACCCAGTCGCACAGAAGACAAAGCAGCCAGTGGGTGCGAAGCATTCAGCACCACCCCGAGCGCCCGGGAGAACAACGGCCCTGACTCGAAACCCACGCTGCTCAACGGGTGACGCACCACCGCAACGTCCAGTTCGCCGTCGCGCAGTCGTTCAACCTGCTCCACGGTGGTGAGTTCGTGCAGGTTGAGCAGAACATCGGGCGCAGATGCGGCAAAAGAAGAAACCATCGTGGACAAGGCAACCGGGTTCGTGTCCGGCGGCACCGCCACCTGCAGGATGCCCGACGCTCCAGGCCGGATGCGCCGCATCGATTCCTGCGCCATGGCCATGTGATCCAAGACCCCGCGGGCATGTTCCAACAGCAACGCGCCTGCCTCGGAGAGTTCGACGCCGGTGCGTCGCCGATGAAACAGCAGCACCCCGAGCTCTTTCTCCAGGTCTTTGATCCGCTGCGACAGTGGAGGCTGGGCCATGTGCAGACGCTGTGCTGCCCGCCCGAAATGAAGTTCTTCGGAGAGGACTACGAAGTACTTGAGATGGTGGAAGTCCATGCCGCACCATATCAGTTTGGTATCAAGACGAGTAGATATTGATGTTAGACGGGTCACAATTACTGATGGTCAACTGGAACTCAAGAAGCCCCAAACGACCCAAAGGAATCACCCAATGTCTCAGGACGTCCTCTTCGAACTCATCGACTCCACGGCCATCATCACCCTCAACCGCCCGGACAAGCTCAATGCCTGGACCGAAGCAATGCGCGGCGAACTCATCGGCTACTTGGAAGGCCTGAAGGGCAACGACGAAATCCGCACGGTCATCCTCACCGGCAGTGGCCGCGCGTTCTGCGCCGGGCAGGACCTGGCCGAGACCGCGTCCATGAACCCCGAGGATCACGAGTCCGCAGAAGCTTGGATCGACGGCTTCGACCGCCTCTACCGCGCCGTCCGTAACCTGGACCAGATCACCATTGCCGCAGTCAACGGAGTGGCCGCCGGCTCCGGCTTCCAATACTCACTGCTCGCGGACCTCCGCGTCGGCGACTCCAAAGTCCGCATGGGCCAGCCCGAAGTCCTCTCCGGCATCCCGAGCATCACGGGCATCTGGGCCATGTGGAGCATCCTCGGCAAATCCAAGACCTCCCAATTCGTCCTCACCGGCGAGCTGGTGGATGCTGCCGAGGCACAGCGGCTCGGCCTCCTTAACTACTTGGCGGACGACGGCGGCGTGCTGGCTTACGCCAAGGACCTCGCCTCCCGTTTGAGCCTCCTTCCCCCGGGCGCAGTCCGCCTGACGAAGAACCGCCTGCGCAGCTTGGAAGACGATGACCTCGCCGATGCGATGGCCGAAGCCAAGCGCGTTCACCGCGAGGCCTATGGCACCGGTGAACCGCAGCGCGAGATGGCCCGCTTCCTTGCCGGCCGCCGCTGAACGGACGGAATAACATCATGAAAACCGCAACCCAAGACCGCTACACCGAACTGCGGAACAGCCACCGCTGGGAGGTGCCGGAGTTCTACAACATGGCCGTCGACGTCGCCGACCGGCACCCAAGGGACAAGCGGGCACTTATCCTGGAGTCCGCCGTCGAAGGTCAACGCGAGGTGAGCTGGGGCGAAATCCAGGACCGATCCCGGCAGATCGCAGCCACCCTCCAAAAAGCCGGCATCAAGAAGGGCGATCGCGTCGCCGTCCTCCTCCCTCAGCGTTCCGACACTCCGGCTGCGTATCTCGGTGTGCTGCGGACCGGCGCCATCCTGGTCACCATGTCCCTGCTCTGGGCTGCCGAGCCGATCCGTTTCCGGCTGGAGGACAGCGGTGCGTCGGTGATCATCGCCGAGGAGTCCGCGAAGCACCTCTTCGGAGACTACGAGGGCACGTTCATCGACATCGACAGCCCGGCCATCACTCAAGCACCCACCGAGTTCCAGGACGTCGAAACCAAGGCCGACGACCCCGCACTCATCTTCTACACCTCGGGCACCACCGGCCGGGCGAAGGGAATCGTCCACGCTCACCGCACGCTGCTTGGCCACAATGAGTTCGAGTATTGCCACCAGATCGGCGACGGCGACGTCTTCTATGGGGCAGGGGATTGGGCGTGGTCGCTCGCCAAACTGATGGGTCCCCTCCGCCTCGGTGCCACCCACTTGGTCTTCCGACCCAACGGTGGATTCGACCCCGTAGCCCTGCTGGACAGCATGAGCCGCCACCGCGTCGCCAGTGCGCTGGTCAACCCGACGTTCCTGCGCAAGATGCGCGAAGACGTGCCCGACGCCGGTACTCGCTTCCCGCTGTCCCTGCGGACAGTTTGCTCGTCCAATGAGCCGCTGACGCCGGACCTGATCACGTGGTTCGAGGGGCAATACGGGGTGACGCTGCTGGATTACTACGGTTCAACTGAGTCGTACCCGCTGCTGGGAAACTACCCGGACGTGCCGGTGAAGCCAGGCTCCATGGGCCGCCCACTCCCTGGATGGGAGGTCCGTCTGCTGGACGACAACGAGCAGGAAGTTCCCACTGGCGAGACCGGCGAGATCTGCCTCCGGTCGCGCTCCAACCCCCAATTTCCCTTGGGATACTGGAACATGCCGGAGGCGTCCGCTACCGCATTCGGGGGCGGCTGGTACCACACCAAGGACCAGGCCTATGCGGACGACGACGGCTATGTCTGGTTCCTGGGGAGGACCGATGACGTCATCAAAACGTCAGGCTACCGAGTTGGACCCTATGAGCTGGAGGCGGTCATCCGCGAACTCGATCCCGTGCGGGACGTGTCCGTCACCGGCGTGCCCGACGAGCTCCGCGGCCAGTCCATCAAGGCCTGGATAGAACTGATGCCCGGTCACGCTGGGGGAGCGGAACTGAGCGAAACCATCGTGGCGCACGTGAAGGAGAACTTCTCCCGCTTCGCGTACCCACGATTCATTGAATACGTCTCCGCGCTGCCAAAGTCGGCCACCGGAAAAGTCCAGCGGGCCCAGCTCCGCGAACTCCCACACGTTGTAGCCTCTCCCCGCCTCGAAGGACAACAATCATGAATACGATGACCGAGAAAGTTGCAGACACTGAGTCTTCCCCCCGGCGCAGCCTGAAGCGCGTCGCCGCGGCAGCCGCCGTCGGAAACTTCGTGGAATGGTTCGACTCCGCGGCTTATGCGGTCATGTCCGTCACCATCGCGAAGCTCTTCTTCCCGGATTACTCCACGACGGCGTCACTCCTGGCCGTGTGGGCGATCTTCGCCGGCGGATTCATCGCCAGGCCGCTCGGGGCAGCCTTCTTCGGACGCTACGGTGACCGGATTGGCCGCAACAAGATGCTGGGCCTGTGCGTGCTGATCATGAGCGCGGCGACGTTCTGCATCGGAATCCTGCCGACGTTTGCGGTGATTGGCGTGTGGGCTCCGATCTTGCTGTTCCTGTTCCGCGCGGTTCAGGGGTTCACCACCGGTGGTGAGTACACGGGGTCCTCAGCGTTCATTGTTGAATACGCTCCGGAAGGCAAGCGGGCGACGTACGCCAGCATTATCCCGGCCACTGTTGGCCTGGCTTCTGTAGCCGGTGCGCTGCTGGGTGTGGCGATCACTTCCACGTTGAGCACTGCCGACTTGCATGCCTGGGGTTGGCGGATTCCGTTCCTGCTCGCTGCGCCGCTGGGTCTGATCGGGCTGTATATACGGTCAAAGGTTGACGACACCCCGGTGTTCCGTGGTCTGGAGAAGACGGGCGAAGTGGCAAAGCGGCCGTTGGGCGATGCCATCCGCATGTGCTCCCGCCAAATCTTCACCCTGTTCGGATACAGCATCACCAACGCCATCGCTTACTACCTGATGAGCAGTTACATGATCGCGTACATGACGTCGAGCCTCGGCTATTCATCGGCCGAATCCATGATCACCAGTGTGATCACCATGCTGGTGTACACGGCAGTCTGCCCGCTGGCCGCCCGTGCCAGTGACCGGTACGGCCGCAAACGGATGCTGCTGGTGGCGTGTGTTGGCTTCGTGGTGATGACCATTCCGGCGTTCTCCATCATGCCGCTGGGTCTCGGTTTCGCGATCCTGGGGACGAGTGTTCTGGGTGCCCTGGTAGCCGTGATTGGTACATCCAATGTTCCCGCGCTGGTGGAGATGTTCCCCTCCTCGGTCCGGGCATCCGGCTCGGCCATTGGTTACACGCTGGCGTACGTGCTGTTCGGCGGAACCGCTCCCTTTGTTGCCACCGGGTTGGTAGCGGGTTTTGGCTCACCCTTGGCCCCGGCCTTCTACCTGATGGGCATGGCATTGGTGTCGGCGGTGGTTGTGGTCCTGTTCTTCCGCGAGACGAAGGACCTGTCTCTTTCGCGGACCACGGTTCTGTAGGTCTATTTAGCCTGACGAGGACAGGGCGGGTGCGTATCAGCGCCCGCCCTATCTTCTTGCCACCGGATACCCGTTGCCACCGAGCGGTCGGCACGATCGCCACGGGCCGGGATCAAACTCGTCTCCTAAACTGGATAAACCTGCCGAATTCATCACGGCAAAGGCTCGGAATTGGGGACGACGCGTGAAACAGCCCGCAACTTGGAAAGCAATGCCGCCAGCCGAGGTCTGCGACCTCATGGACTTCTGGGATGCCGCCGAGTGGCCGCTGACGCAGGAGGAGGTGCAGCGCCTCGCCGTCGAGCGTTTCGGCTGGAGCATCGAGGTGGAAGATGGCACTCCCTACTTGATGAATCATGTTTCAGGCTTCACCATCCCGGACGTTTCGACGATTGGGAGCAAGGGAGACCTCAGCTACATCAGCTTGCGGATATCGGACGTGATTCGTCAGATCACACCGGAGTCCACTGAATTCCTGGGTGACAATTTTGCGCTCGTGGTCCGTGTTGGCCAGCAGCGCTGGGGAAGCCCACATATCCGGAAGTTCGATGGCGGGGAGTCGGCGAGCTGGCTACAGCCCTCAGGCGCGCGCGTTACTGTGAACCTCAATCCGAAGAGTCTCAGCGCAATGTTCCACACTCCACAAGGCGTTGAGCTCGATCGGAATTCGGGGTACTGACATGGCCGGTGACAAGGACAGCTCCGGCAACCGACCGCCGTCGACCGCTCTGTCGGCAGGAACCTACGCGCTATACGACGGCGTCAAGGTCCGGCTGGATCGACGCGGCCAAGGCTGGGTACTCCGGGCCGATGGACGGACTCCTGGATTCACCCGGAATGAGCACGGCCAGTACGTGAGACTCATCGCCGTCGGTGATCCGCTGGAACTGGAGTGCTTCAGGCTCAAGTACCACGGCACCTACCGAGGCCTCGCCTTCGAGGTCCAATCGCCTGAAGGGCCGGTCATGGCCTGGACGCGCGACTCGAGGTCACTTGCTGAGGGCTTCACGCAGGTTGATCGTGGCGAGTACATAAAAACCATCCCTCTGGACGATCCGGACCTGGAAATCACCACAGTCAGGACCCCTGTCCCGACGCCCTGGGTAGATCCAGAGATGCCAGCCTGGAATGACTACAGGGGCCGGTTGGTGGAGGCGTTTCGCGCTACTCACGATCGCGTCGTCGTCATCATTTCCTCCGCTGCAGACCCCAAGCGGTACGTGCAGTTCGCCTGCCAGTCCGGCGTCCTGGACGCCGAGGCTCCCGGTGCGGACGTGGTGGCGGACGCCAAGGAACAGATAATGGCCGACGCCGGATGGTCGGCACCGGGCGCTGCTCAACCAAACTGGACTTCTTCGCTTGAACTGCCGGCGTTGACCACCGAGTACAAAGCTTTGGCCGACCGTTGCATAGCTGCCCTCCGTCACTCCTATGGCATCGCGCGCCCGTCAGATCTGGTCTACAGGGCATGGCGTGAGCCGGAGCAGATGCCCGCCGGAGTGACGTGGTCCGCGGAGAGAGTCAAGCAACTGGATCAGGGATCGAAAGCTGTGGAATTCCCACGCCTCAGCCGCTGACTCCCACCACCTAGACGCCCTCCAACCACCCACTAGGTACCCCTAAATTTGCCCCTCAGGAGCCCTTTTCACCACCTAGTTGATTAATTCCGCTCTGTGGCACCCAAACCCACCCATAGTGTCCTACTCGAAACGCGATCCCGGATCATCAGCCGGGGCAGCGGCAGGACAACACAACTATTGGGGTTGGGGAATTGAAGCTGAGTCAGCAACAGAGCATTGCCGCCGCCGTGGATCAGTGGATCACAGGGGTAACCGGACGGATTGCGGGTCACGTCATTTTTGTTGAGAATCCCGAGCACACTGATTACGCAAAGACGCTGGCCGGTGAGGGCTCTACTGTTTTGGTTTTGAACGGGGACAAGGCCGACCAAGGCATCGTCCCGGTATCGGGGTCCTTCGATGCCGCTGGGGAAGAGCTGTTGGTGGATGGCACCCTCAGTTTGGAAATCCAAGACTATGTGGCCATCCCTTTTGTGAACCTCGTGGGCGTGACGTTAGTCAGGATCACCACAGAGGAAGACTGGCAGGCCTTTTTCGACGACGCAGACGAGGCTTTCCGTTCCGGCCATTTTGTCCAGCAACTCACAGAAGTCAACGCTGTCCTGGCGGAGCGACGCCTGTTGAGCGGGGCTGCAAAGGACAACCTGCTGCTGACCCGGCTTCACATCACGTGGGATGGTTCCGTCAGGACCGGGCCCTATGGAACCAAAATCGGCAAGGTGGGTGATTCGCTGCCGGATATCAGAGTCCGGGCCCTTTCGCTGAGGCCGGAGTCCGCCGTCGCCGCTGTCCATTACCCCGACGACATCCAAGAATCCCTTGAGTCCAAGCCCTGGATCCCGCGCTACCTTGCCGCTTTGGATGCTTGGAAGTTCATCCCCCGTGAAGACAGGGCCACCACAAGCTTGGTCGGATTCGGCGTCAGTCTTTACGGCGCCACACTCAGGGATGACGTACCGTCGGCGAGCGCTCCCTTTATCTTGAAGCGGGCAGCAGAACACACCCTGCTGGACACGAAAACCGGCCGGCTCTTCACCATCGGTACGGATGCTGCTGCCATCATTGAGGCCGTCTCCAATGAGAGGGACATCAAGGTTGCCGCCAGGGTGGTGGCACCCGCTCTCAAGGTTTCAGCTGGTGTGGCTGAAGGCGCAGCCAGAGCAGTGGTCACGCACTTTGACCAACTCGGCATCGACATCATCGGCGCACGCTGATGACGGTGGTACCCGTTCTTCCAACCCCACGAACACAACTTCCACTCTGGGTTCCGCTGGTGACTCAGCACTCCTTCGATGAGGCCAGCTACACGGCAGTCAGCGCCGACGGCGTCCACGTCACCTTTGAGGACGGCCGGCAACGGATCTGCGGAAAGAGTGGTCTGTGGAACACCAACCTCGGCTATGGGAATCAACAGATAACCACGGCCATTGCCAAGGAACTCCACACCGCCTCCTACCTTCCCCTTTTCCGCACGTCCCACCGGAAAGCTGTGGAGGCCGCAGGGGCTCTTCTGACTCTGCCTGCACACAGCTTCCAGCGGGTGGTGTTCTCCACCTCCGGGGGTGCGGCCAACGATGCAGCAATGAAGCTCGCCCGCCACTACTTTGTGTTGAACGCGCAGCCGGAGCGAAAGCTCGTAGTGGGACTCAACGGCAGCTACCACGGCCTGACGTATGGAAGCCAAGCCCTCAGCGGCGATGAATTGGGCCAAGCACTTTATGGCGTGGACCGGCGCAATATCCGCCACGTCAGATTCGACGACAACGGCGCCGAATTGAGCCGCCTCATTCAAAGAGAAGGCCACAGGATTGCTGCAGTCATCCTGGAACCGGTTCTGGGTTCAGGCGCGGAGTCGGTGCCGGACGCTTTCGTTGAGGAAGTCATTAAGCACCGGGACCAGCACGGCTTCCTTCTGGTCGCGGACGAGGTTGCCACCGGTTTTGGCAGGGTGAACGGCTGGTTCGCCTCCGATGCGTGGCCCCAACAGCCGGACATCATTGTCACGTCCAAAGGCCTGACCAATGGCACCAGCGCATGCGCAGCACTCCTGGTAGCCCAACGTGTAACCCGACGCTTCGACACAACGGAGGCCGTCTTCGTTCACGGAGAAACCCAAGCCGGAACCCCGGCAACATGTGCCGCCATCCTCAGCACCATCGCCGAGATGAAGCGGCTGGACCACCACACCCTGAACAAGCAGGTGGCGGAAAGCCTCAGCAACCTCATGGAGGAACTTCAACGCTTCCCCGGCGTAGGCAACTCAACCGGCCGGGGCTGCATGCGTGGCCTGAAGCTTCACTCCAGAAACGGCATGCCCCTCCCTTCCGAGGGAGTCCTGGACGTAGTTAGGAGCATCCACCAGACCGGCGCCATAGTGCAGCCAGGGCCTGGCCGGATCCAACTGTTGCCAGCGCTCACCTACACCGAAGAGAACTTCGAAGAGCTCCAGGCCGCAATGAAAATCGGTTTGGCGTCGGCTGAACGGGACGGCGTCTTCGAATGATTGCCGATCACGGATTGAGGACCCGTTGCGTCATATCCGACGACGGCATGACACCCAAGTACATGGGCAGCCTCACCCGCGGGAGAACGGGCTTGGTTGTAGATAAAGAGCTCGAAGTACACCGCAACAATCTCCTTGAAGGTGACCTCAAAGGATCAGCCGTCCTGGAACTGACCGCAGCGCCAGTCACCGTGGAAACGCTGAGGAAGGTCGGCAGCTTCATCCGCGAAAACGGACTTCAGACCATCGTGGGACTAGGTGGCGGCTCAGTGCTGGACGCAGTAAAACTCGCCGCGCTATTCACCGCCGACCCTGGTCTGACCGTATTTGCGGAGCGTCACGCCAAACGCTCCGGCCTGTTGGTGTTGCCGCCCATCACGAACCCCAGGGAACGTCCCAAGACCGTTCTCATGCCGTCCACAGTGGGGACCGGCGCTGAAGTCAGCGCTGTTGCGTGCCTGGACACCGCCGTCGGACGCCGCCTGGTGGCCTCGCCAAACTTGGCAGGTGACGTTGCAGTGCTCGACGCCGGGCACCTCGCCACCCTGCCCAAGTATCTGGTTTTTGAAGGACTCCTTGAAGCTCTCCTGAGAGTGGTTGGAACCATGGTCGGCAGCCAGCGCAGCATCTTCGACGACGACGGCCAGGTCCTTATCCAACGGATGGTCCGTTTGGGAGAGCGATTGACGCTGCACGACGCGCCGGAGCTGAGGCTGACCGCCGCCCGCCTCAGCATGGAGACGCACACAGGATGGGCCCTCATGGGCCGTAATCCCTACGGGGCGAGGCACTGGTACCTCGCGAACGAGCTCGCTTATGTGACTGGTACGCGAAAAATGACGGCGACAGCCTCCGTGATCGGTCCCATCTGGGAGGAAATCGCTAACGGCGCAGCAGCCTGGGGTGACCGGCGACGCCTTCAACAGCTGTGGGCCCTGGTCACCACGGCAGTCCCAGACCTGGACAGGGAACCAGCTCCTGGCATCAACGATCTGATGCGCCGGTGGGGCATCGCCGGACTCGAGGCTATCAGCGGGGAAACGCTGCTCCGAACCACGGAGGCCGCCATCCGAAATTGGGGCGGAGCGCTTCCCATGCTGCGCGGCGTTGACGCCGCGCAGATTCACCACGTCCTCACCGCAGCGGCGAGAGGACACCACGTCTTGTCAGGCCCCATGGGCGATCTACGAGCGGGCAAGAGGGAGGAGGTGAGTACATGAACAGCACAGCACTCAAAGCCTTGGACCTCAACATCCAAGAGCTGGAGGCCATGGATGTCCCGGATGACTGGGACGAACGAATCAAAGGCATCACGGCGGGACTGGCCCTGGTGGGAATCGCCGTAGGCATCACCTGATCACCCCACCCATCAAGGTCAAAGAGCACACCGTCAACGAGCACACAGAGGGAGGTGAAAACGAATGCAAAATCAGCTCAACATCTCCGTTCAGGAGATCGAGTCGATGGACACCCCGGACTTCAACAACTGGTTCATCGGTGTGACCCAAGGAGTCGCCATCGGCGTGATCGCCGTCAGCATCACCTAACCCCGGTTCCGTCCGCATCCTGAAGATCCACATCCAGAAGAAAGGAGAAGTCAATGATCGCATCCTCGAACCTTCAGCTGAGCATCGAAGAGCTGGAAAACCTCGACACCCCGGACGATACGCCGTGGTACATCCGCGTTGGTGACGTCATCATCATCGCCGGCGTCGTCGTCGGCCTCGCGGCTACCTAAGCCAGTGCACGCGGGTGGTGCCATGTTCGCCACCACCCGCGTGAGCCCCAGACCACAACACCACCTCCTGGAGAACACGAGCTGATGAACACTGCACTAGATGAGACCACCGACGCCATTTTGCGGATTCTTGGACACGTCGATCCGCCTGAGGATCTTTATAGTGCTTCGGGATCGCGCCTCTATGACCAGATCACCGCGAACGATCTCACTGAGCTTCCTGAGATCCTGGCGGCCGCTCGAAAAACCTCCGGCCCCATCTTGGAACTTGCAGCAGGCTCCGGAAGGATCACGCGGCCTCTCCTTGCTTTGGGGCGTCCCCTCACCGCCGTCGATTCGTCACAGGAGATGTTGGCGATGCTCAAGGAGAAGGCCCTCACTACAACGTTCAACCCCCGCCGCGTGCAGCTTGAGTTGTTGGAGGCGGACATGTCCCGCTTTGAGGTGGACGGCGGTTTCGGTTGCGTGGTTCTTGGTGCCAGTTCCATCACGCTCCTGGATCCGGCCGGCCGGTGGGAACTGTTCCGCAGGGTGCGTGAATGTTTGAGGCCGGACGGACGATTCCTGCTGACCGTCCTGAATGCGGACAACCATCAAGCCCCGGTCAGCAATGGCGGGCGCTGTACGGTTTCGGCCCTGGGGGACGATTCGTTCCTGATCACCGCGGAAGGCCGGGACGCTGCCAACGGAGCGCGCCACGTAACCATGATCCATGTCAGCTTCGGCCTGGACGGGACCTATCGGTCCTCCGCATACGCGAGCGACCTCGCCTTTCTAAGCAACAGCCTCCTTGAGGAGGAGATCGCTGCCGAAGGACTCACCATCCTGGAACGGCGGCCGGTACGGATGGCGTCACCAAGCCCTGATGTGCATGACGTGGAGCTATGGGTTTGCGGCAAATGAGCGTAGATGCCGTACGAACACTCCACCCTTCCTTGGGACTGGTGTCAGAAGCATCCGTCTACGTACCCAATGAGGTGGGGCTGTGGCGAACCGTGGGGCGATTAGCCAATAGCGCACCGGGTGCTCAGCTCGCTTCTGCCGTAGGCGCCTTTGACGTCACGAAGCGGGCGTCCTTGACGAGAGGGGCGGGTGAAGCGGTTGAACGATTCGCGTTGGTTCCCGTCCCGGCAGATTCCGAACGTTTGCTGGCCCGGAGCGGCAGCCTCGACACGAGAATCGATTTTGTGGGCGCCGGTCTAGGATGCGCGTCGGCCCTCGACTGCGACTTCCCCTGGTACCGGGCCACTGATCTGCTGACGGGAGACCCCACCCTGGTGCCCGCTCCTGTTGTGGACTACACCCCTGGACGCGGACAGTCGAACCCCTGGGATGGATACTTCGACCCCTCACCCAACGGCGCAGCCTCCGGACCCTCGGAAGCCTTCGCCCAGCGCTCCGGCATAACCGAGGTAGTAGAACGGGATGCCTTCCTTGCAGCGTGGCGGCAAAGGACCCCGCTGGAAAAGTTCGACGCCGAAAGCATGCCCGTGGCTACCCGTCAGGCACCGGAAACCAGGGGACTTAGTCTGCTCCTGATTGCTGCCCGGGCGGCCGGCGTGGAACCCACCCTTGCCTTCATTCCGAACAAAGACGGCCCGCTGTTGACCGCAGTTTGCATCATTACGGAGGAGGAGGGGCCCGTTGGCTTTGGCGCCGTGGGGCTCAAAGCAGACTCGGACCCTGTGATTGCCCTCAGGGGAGCGCTCCAGGAAGGGCTGCAAATCCGGGAGCTCTACCTTGCCCGGGCACAGTCTGCCCGTCCGGCTTCGGCCGGGCCACACTCCGAACTGACGGATGCGCCGGTGGCGGATGCACCGGTGACGGACGACGACTCCCGTGCTGACTTCTGGACAACAGCACCGGCCATCGCTGAGTTGCGGCAGTGGGTTGGAACCTTCACATCGTCCTGCTTTCCCGGAAGCCACCCTGCGCCTGACGTGGATGTCCTGGTGCAGCATTTGGCTGGACGAAACATCCGCACTCACTGGGTCAACCTCACCCATAGGCTTCCCCCAGCGATCCAGGAGTTGGGGTGGGTGGCCGGCAAAGCCATCTGCCCCGGGGCTGTCCCTTTGACCATGGATGAGACCAAAGGGCTGTTCGTCACGCCTGGCTGCCCTTCAACTCCGCATCCATTGATATGAGCAGGTGGGGGAAGACTACGCGCGGTGAGCTTGAGTGGCCGGTGCAGCTCGCATCGTATGCATCCGTTGATGTGCCGCTGCAGGAGGGCGGGCCGTGGATCGTCGCCATTAATGGTGTGCCGAAAGCGCGGGTCTCGTCCGACGTCGCCGATGTCTTGAAGGCTGTGGATGGTGACATGCATCCGGCCCAGATCGCGCAGCTGCTCGGACCAGTCTGGACGCCTGCGGACGTGGAAGGGATTGTGCGCCAGTTGGCGCACACTGGAATTTTCGACGACGGCGCGGGGCCGGCTGAGACTCGACGGGTCCAGTTCCGGCCACCTTTCACCGTGCAATTCACCCTTTTCAATCCGGCGCCGCTGTTGGAGTCATTCCGCCCGGTAGTCGCAGCGATGATGAGACCGGCTGGGGCCGTCGCAGCACTGTTGCTACTGCTCAGCGGATTGATCGGTGCGTTTTTCGCGGGGCCCAGCATGTGGTGTGTCCTCTCGACGCCACTTCCTTTGGAGGCCTATCTGTACGTGGTGGCAGCGATGTTCGTGTCCACGCTGCTGCACGAACTGGGTCATGGCATGGCGCTCACTTACTTTGGCGGCACACCGCGGCGGATCGGGATCATGCTGTTCTACCTTTCGCCGGCCTTCTTCTGCGACGTTACCGATGGGTGGCGCTTGAGTTCCGGAAAGCAGCGGGTGCTCGTCGCCCTTGCCGGACCGTTGGTGCACGTTGCCCTAGGGAGCATTGCCATGACGGTTCAGGTGTTTCTCCCGGACTCGCCACTGAAGGACGCCGCCGTGCTCTACGGGATGATTTGCTACGCCGTGGCGGTGCTGAATCTCTTTCCCTTCATCAAATTGGACGGCTACGTAGCTTTGATGTCCGCCGTGGACCTTCCCCACCTCCGGAAGAAGTCGATGGATGAGTCGGCCGACGTCGTCCGTTCACGCGTTCTCGGTTCCCGGCGCGCTTCCCAAGACTTGGGCTACCTCCCGTGGTTTGGGCTTGCGAGCTTCCTATCAGGAATTGCCTTCATGGTGATCGGTTTCCAACGACTCGTGCCGATCTTCCTGCAGCTTGGCTACGTGGGGCATCTTGTTGTCTTCGCTGTCCTTTGCCTGCTGCTGGTGATGGCTGGCAAGGGTGTCTTCCGGTTTTTCCGTGTGGCAACCCTGCAGGGAAGCCCGGCATGGAGGCGGATCCTTGTTGTCGGTTTGGGAGTGCTTGGTGTCGGAGCACTCTTAGCGCTGGCGCCCATGAGGTCCGTGACCGTAGCCGGCTACACGTATGCGGACGGCCAATTGCGCATCGTGACCCCGCTGCAAGGTTCCGGCAAGGCATTCGAACCCGGTGATCATGTGACATTGCAATCGCAGGGAATGATCATCCACGAAAAACTGGGCCAGGCCGCCATTGGTGACCCGCCGCCGTCGAACTCCATGGCAACGCTGGACACCATCGCGCCGATCGCCCTGGCCGGCGACAACCTGCCAGTCCTTGCCTATCCAAGCGAATTGGAATCAGGCATGAACCTGTCCTCCTCCGGACGAGCCGAAGTGACCAGCCAACGGGAGCTCAGCCTGGGGGAGTGGCTGTGGGAGACGGCCATGAACTCGCCGCTATGGCCGGGACAGTCCGGGCAAACCACCGAATCCACGAGGGGGAACTCATGACAATCCACGCCAGTTTTGAGGCATTCAGTAAGAAGCGAGGATCGCGGTTCGCTGTTGAAGATCTAACTTTCGATGTAGCGGCCGGACGGGTGGTGGGCCTGATTGGTCCCAACGGGGCCGGAAAGAGCACCGCGCTCGCAGGGCTGACAGGCCTTGTGGAAGCCACGTCCGGCCGCGCAACCGTCTTCGGCCTTGACTACCGGACACTGCCCAAACCCGCCACCAAAGTTGGCGTGAACCTGGACGGCATGGACGTGGAGCCTGGGCTGACGGGACGCCGGCACCTGCAGATCTGCCGGCTCGCGTCGGGAGCTGAGCCGGGGAGCGTAGAGCGCGTCCTTGAGTTGGTGGATCTCGCTGCCGAAGGAAACAAGAAGGTACGGGACTACTCGCTGGGAATGCGGCAACGCCTGGGAATTGCCTCCGCTTTGGTGGGCAGCCCGGAATTGCTGGTCCTTGATGAGCCTGCCAACGGCCTGGACCCTGAAGGCATCCAGTGGCTGCGGAGGTTCCTCCGGGAATTCGCCGCGTCCGGCGGGAGCGCCCTGGTCTCAAGTCACCAGCTCATGGAGTTGGAACAGGTTGCGGATGAAGTGGTGATTCTCAAGCAAAGGACGCTGTTTCGAGGCACCCTCGAGGAAGCCAAGGAGCTCGGCGGAGGCAGCCTGGAATCCGCGTATTTCAAGATTCTGGAGGGCTCCCGGTGAAGGGAGCCGCGCTAAGTTCCTTGGCTGGTGGGCTCCGTTCAGAGCTCCTCCGGTATGTCAGTGGTTATTCAGTACTCGGCATCCTGGCATTCACCGCACTGGTGCCTTGGTTTGTTGCCAACTTCCTGGGCTGGCCAAGTACTTCGGAAGGGCTATCTGCGGCGTACAACGTCCAAACATTTTGGGCCCTTTCAGCGAGTGTTGTACCCGTGGCCATGTTCGCAGGAAGTTATGTGGTCACGCGGGAGTCCTATTACGGAACCCTTCGACGCAGTGTGGTGATGTCAGGACTGACACAGGTGCTTACGGCCAAGTGCGTGGCCGCAACGGTTGTTGGTCTTGCCTCGGTCATCACCGGAATAGTGCTGTGGGGCGTCAGCATGGCGTTTTCGCTACCCCCTGGCGTGTTGGACCAACTGCTGGCTGCCGAGTCCTGGAACCACGTGCCAGGAGTGGTGCTTGCCTCAATCATGGGTGCGTTGTGGGGTTGTTCGCTGGGTTGGATCATTCGGCACTACTACGCGACGACGATGCTCACCTTGCTGATTCCACTGGCCCTTGAAGTGCCCCTTTTGGCAAGTGCACCTGAAATAGCCCGTTGGCTTCCCTCCGGAGCTTTGGCGGGAATAGCGTCCCTGCCCTTTGAAGGTCTTCTGAACCCGTTGCCGGCCTTCCTTGTATCGCTTGGCTGGCTCCTCGCTGCCGGTTCAGGTGCGGTGCGACTTCTCCAAGGGAAGGAGTTGTAGATGGTGTCCGCCTTTCTCTCTGACATCAGAAGGCCTTGGTTGTGGCTGGGATCAGCCATTTGTGCCCTGCTGGTGCTGGGGCTCGTGGGTGTACTCCTTGGGATGGCGAGTCTGGAACTCCAGGAACCGCCGGGAATTGACCGCGTTCTCCGGCAAGCAGGTTTGTCCCTCATGCTCACGGCAGCTGCGGTGACGGGGTCCTTCTCCTTTACCTCGGATTATCGGACGGGGTGCTTCACACGGAGGGTACTGCTGTTCCAGCGTGGACCGGCGTTCGCTGCCCGGGCGGCCAGCACTTTTCTGTCGGCCCTCCTGGTTGGCGCAACCGTGGGCGCGATGTTCGGAGCGTCCGCAGGGATCTTGGCCGGAGCATGGGGATTCAGCGTTCAATCAGTCCTGGCGTTCGCGGGCACGGCCGCCATGGGAGCGCTATGGGGCTTAGCCATCGGATCCCTTATACGCAGCCACCTGGTGAGTCTTTTTGTGGTGCCCCTGAGCCTGGTGCTTCCGGAGCTCCTGGCTGATTCGTCAGGGCGCGCCGGACAGTACCTCTTCCCCGTCTTGGCCGCCGAATGGGCTGAGCAAGTAGCAATCCACATACCGGCTTCAGGTTCTTTTACTGGAGCCGGTATGTGGCTTGTAGTAGTTACAGCGGTTGCGTTCGGGATGTTCCTGAAGCGGGATCTGGCATGACATTTCATCTACTTCAATTAAGGAATTCGCAATGAACCGCAGTCCGTTGGTTTGGCTCTTTCTGGCATTGGTCCTGGGCACCTATGCTGTGTCCATTTTCGTCTCCGACTCAGATCAAACGTGGTGGTCAATTCTGTCCGGAATCATCATTGCGGCCGCATCATTGCTCACGCTGTGGAGGTTCGGCCGGGAGGTCAGGAAGAACCGACAACCCTAAGCAGTGCACCCAGTTCCCTACGCGTTACCTGCGAGGTTTAGCCGGCTTCACCACCATCGCCGAACCTCCGCCGCGGCGTTCGGGCTCCGCGGCCGCAGTCAACGATCCGTCCGGATTGAACTCAATGGCGGTTGCGGCCCCAATCTCGGCAGCCGACGTGAAAGCGTCGCCAGCCGGAACTAGATCATGCCCCAATGACTCCAGGGCAGGACCATAGGCCTCAATAAAGGCAGGTTCGGAGCTAACCGTGGCACCGTTCCGCGGTGAAGTACGTGGCGCAGCGAGGGCCTCCGAGACCGTCATCCCCAAGTCGACGCGGTTCAGGATGGTCTGCAGCACCGTGGTGATGATGGTCGAACCGCCGGGGGAGCCCAGTGCCAGGAACGGCTTCTGGTCCTTGAGGATGATGGTGGGCGACATTGAGGACCGCGGCCGTTTGTTCGGTTCAATCCGATTGGGATCCTTGGGGTCATAGACCGTGCTGAAGTCAGTCAGCTCGTTGTTGAGTAGGAAGCCCCGGCCCGGGACAACGATTCCCGAACCGCCGGTCTGCTCGATCGTCAGCGTGTATTCCACCACGTTGCCCCACTTGTCGGCGACTGTCAGGTTGGTGGTGGAGATGTTCTCCGTATCCGTCTCATTGGCGAGGGGCGCCACGGCAGCCGGGCACGCGCCGTCGTACTTTTGCACGTCTCCCGGGGCGACTGGTTTGGGAGCTGCCGCCGTCGGATCAATCTCGCAGGAGCGTTCCTTGGCGAAGACGTCATCCAGCAGCGTCTCGGTGGGGACATTGACAAAAGCAGGATCGCCGACGTAGGCACCACGATCCGCGAATGCCAGCGAGCTGGCCTCGATGTAATGGTGCAAGGCATCAACAGGTGTCATACCTTTGAGGTCGTAATTCTCCAGGATGTTCAGCGACTCACCCACTGTGGTGCCGCCGCTGCTGGAAGGAGCCATGCCGAAGACCTCGTAGCCGCGGTACTCAGCCTTAGTGGGGTCCTGGTCCAGGACCTTGTAGTTGGCCAAGTCCTGGGTGGTCATGAACCCGACAGGGACGGGAAGTTCGGTTGTGGCGGTCTTCGGCGGAGCCTGCACGGTTTTGACGATTTCCTCTGCGAGCGGGCCGCCATAAAAGGCGCCAGTGCCCCCTTTGGCAAGTTGCCGGTAGGTCGCTGCGAGATCGTGATTCTTGAAAACACTTCCGACGGCGGGAGCGTCGCCGCCGGGGAGGAACAGGTCCCGGGTGGAGGTGAATGCGTCAAAGCGGAGCTTGTTGTCTAACGTTTGCTGCCGGAAAGTCTCGTCCACAACAAAACCGCGGTTTGCCACCTTGATGGCGGGCTTCAGCGCCTCGCCCAAATCCAACGTGCCCCAGCGCTCCAGCGCCCGCTCCCATGTAGCGGGTGTGCCGGGTACGCCGACGGAAACGCCGCTTGTCACGAGTTCAGGAGTGAAGTTATACGGCTTCTTGGTTGCCGGGTCGATGAAGGCATCGTTCGGCATGCCTGCCGGAGCGGTTTCGCGGCCGTCGATGGTCCCCACTTGCTTGGTCTTCGCGTCATAGAACACGAAGTAGCCGCCGCCACCGATGCCTGCGCTGTAGGGCTCCGTAACACCCAAGGTTGCTGCTGCGGCGACGGCGGCGTCGGCAGCATTGCCACCCTTCCGTAATACTTCGATAGCGGCGGCGGAAGCTTCGGGATCCACGGTGCTCACGGCGCCGCCATAGCCGGTGGCCGTGGCCGTCTTGTCTGTTTCGCGAGGATCGGCGAAGGCCGGACTGGCCATCGCGCCGCTCGTCGCGGTCAGTGCCAAGGCTGCCGTAACCGCAGCCAATTGACGTCGCACATGTGTCATGGTGTCTCCCAGAGTTGTTCCAGACGATGATGTGGGAGGACGGTCCGGTCACCCTATCGCGGGGTCTGCAAGGGAACAATGGTTGCTATTCGCTTCGGGTAGGGGTACGGCGCCGGGCTGGGCAGGGAGATCCCGACGTTTTGAAACCGGCCGGTTTTGGCTCATTCCGGGCCGAGTAGCGGGCACGCATGAGCGGGCTTGCTGCGGGTCCGGCAGTAAACGCGTGGGCTTGATCGTCAACGCGGCGGCCAGTGGCCTGGCGTGCCACGAAACCTTAGGGTTTCCGAGACACTGAGTCCAGGCGCTTGCGACAGCTCGCTCGGGCTAAACGGGAGCGGGACAGCCAGGGGTCACGTTCTTTTGACGTTGTAGTCGGATATTTTCGGGCTGCACGGCACGAAAATTCCCCAGCGCCCTGCGATAAGGCGACGGCCTTCCCTACCCGACGAACTAGCGGCGATGACCGGTGTTATCCAACCCAACAAAATGCGAAAGGCCCAAGGTATGCCCCCGGTGAAAATCACGGAGCTCGCGCTCCGAATCCGGATCGGATCCCAGAGGCGGTCGAACCGACTTTCTGGCAATGTCCCGCCAAATGGAACCAATAATGACGACCATCGCGCCGACGCCTAAAATTATCCACTCCATGATTCCCCCTAAAAGCACACTCTATCTTGCAGCGTACGGCCAGCAACAGAGCATCTCCCTACTTCGGCTTACCCGCTCGGCAGAGGACCACAGCGACCGGCAGGGGATCCCCTAACGGGCGCTCGCGCGGCATCGAGTGACAGCAAGAAACGCCGGCTAACGATCACCCTAAAAGGGGAGCGTCCCGCAGCAGGATGCGACCGGCCACCATCGGCGCTACTGAGCAATCCGCTGTCCGGAACCCCTGCGCGATATGACCTCGTGGACACCAACGCCTACAAGCCCGATAGCCAGGGCAAGCAATATCGTGGGCAAAGCCCCTCCATCGGGGCCTAGGGCTGCCGTCAAAACTTGCCGGCCCATCAGCAGCATTTCAGGAACATCCCCTGCCAGCACCCGGGTTCCAAGGACGGCTTGGACGGCGGTAAACAGCGCCGGAAGTAGCCACAGGAAGACGAGGTTGAGCACCCAGGCAATCGCCCTCTTGGCGGGCCTGAGGCCACACCAAGCCAGCGTACAACCCACCAGGACGGCGGGGACCCATCGTGCTATGGTCGGCACGGCAGTGGGTACATTGAGAAATCCCACCACGCTCACTACCCACACCACCGCCCAGGAAGTGAAGGGAACAGCCATGAGCCCGAATCCGATGGTGGCTTTGACAGGGGAAGGTGAAGCGATGAGCAGCATGGCAACAAATGCCGCGATCACGGAACCGATGACGCCCGCCATGAGACCGAAGAAGTAGAGGTCGGACAAGGTGCCTGGAGCGAGGCCCTCGTGGAGTACAGAAAATGATTGGACGGTGGCCGTGAAGTGCACTGCGAAAACACCGGCAGCCGCGCACCACATAACGAGTCGACGGCGGGCGGGTGACCAGATGCGAACAGCAAGCCCGGCCAATGCTCCGCCAACTGTCAGAAGCGCGACAATGGTTGTCGCTTCATACTGACTCAGGGGCAGAAGAGCCGGAGGCATCTGAGCTGGCATCACTTGTGTAGCCCACAAGTTTTGGAGAGGCAGTGTGCCGCCCGTGATCCACCATGGGGCCAGACCAAGAATGCCGGCAAGAAGTCCCGCCAACCATCCCCATAGAGCGTCTCGGCCGGGCTTTCCAGAAGGGTTCGGGGCCGGGGCGGAAGTCTGGGCAGTGTTCTCAGGGTGGCTCACGAGGCTCCTCGTATGAGTCTGAACGGAGTGCCGGAGCCTAATTTAGGCGGGCAAGCCACTCATACTACACCGAATGGATTAATCTCAGGTTTCAAACAACCAATCGCAGCGGCCTCTGCCCCAACTGCACCGTGATCTCTTGCCCCCACGACGCCGTCAGCCGGTCATCTTCCATGCCATCGCCGAAGACCACCAGCTGATCGGAGGCCACGGTAATCCGAAGGACTTCGCCTGCTTCCAGGACGCCTTCGGTCAAGGACGCGCCGGTGACGGGTGAAGGCCATGCTTCGCGGACGAACCAGGCGAGCCGCGGATCGCTCGGGGCAGGCAGTGCACGGCCGCCGCGTTCCAGGGCGATCGAAGCGCACCAGCCGGTGGCGCCGGTTCCCGTGGAAACGATGAGGCCCGACGACGACTGCCGCTCGGTTTGCCCGCCGGGCTGGGTGAAACTGGGCGCCGTCAGGGTGTACTTTGCCGACTGGTGCGAAGCGTGGCCGACGAAGACTTCGTTGAGCGCCGAAAGCTGCTGACCGTCGTCGAGCGTTGCCGTCACGGTGGTGAGATTTTGGCAGTGCAGCCGCCCAACGTCAGCGGCGCCAAGCAATGCTGCAGCGCGGGCCGGCGTGTGCCGGACCAGTACGCCCGGGTTTGCGCCTGGCTCAGGATCGATGCCGATCACCGGCTGGCCGTTCAGGTACTTGGCAACGTTCGCCACGAGTCCGTCCTGCCCCACTACAGCGATGATGTCCTCGGCGGTGAGCAGGAAGCGGCTCAGGTCCGCGCGTTCCACTTCTGCCTGGCGCCAATCGGAGGGTACTGCCGCCCTGATGGTTGCGAGTGCGGAGGTGAGCTGATCGTGCCGGTCCTGTACGTCCTGGATGCTGCGGCCACGGGTGCGGAGGAAGAACTCGGCCTGGCCCCGGGTGGCATGCCGGTCCAGGAGTTCCTGAAGTTCGGTTCGCCGGTGGACGATGACGATGCGCGGGGTTGCCATGACGGGTCCTTTACTTGGTGGCTTCTACAGTAGCGGCGGGTTCCTTGAACAGTCCGGCAAGTGCTCCGCTGAGCAGGTCCGGGGTGATGGTGAGGTTCCCGATGTTCGGCAGGCTGCCGGCCGCATCCTTGAATGCCAGGGCGAGGAGCGTGGCCTGTTCCATGCCGCGGTAGACCTCCATGGTGGCTGCCTCACGGGCCGCGGCTGCTTCGCCCACCAACCTAATCTGGTGCGCTTCAGCCTCGGCGCCAATACCTTTTCGTTCAGCTGAACCCTGTGCCTCAATCAGACCGGCGGCAGCTTTCTCTTCGGCAGCGCGGCGGGCGTTCGCGCCCTCCTGGGCCACGAGGTTCTCCCGCCGGACGGCGAGTTCGATCTGGCTCGCCATCTCATTCTCGGAGATAGTGCGTTCACGTTCGACGGCGACCGCCCGCCTCTCGTACACGGCCCGGTCCGCTTCGGCTTGGAGCTGTTCACGCACCGGAGTCTGCAGTGCGCGTTCGACGTCGGCTTCGGGCCGGATGGCCAATACCTGCACGCCGAGGATTTCGATGCCGGTGGACTGCAGCCGTGCATCTGCCCGCAGTGCCTCCGTGAGGACCAAGCGGAGCTGGCTGACTCCGCGTTCCAGCGCTTCGGCCAGTGTGGTGGTGGCGATCTGATCGATCGCGTGGCTCTGGCACAGCTGGCCGATGATGGTGGACACCTGCTCGCGTCCGGTCGCGGGTGCTTTGCCAGCGGTCTGGAGTCCGAAGTCGAGGCGGGTGGAAACGGCCACAGGATCGATGAAGCGGTAGGTGACGTTGGCCTGAACGCTCACATCCTGGTGGTCGCGGGTGATGGCGTGGAAGAGGGTGGGCAGTTCCTGATCGTCCACGGGTACCTCACTCAAAACGGAGTTCGCGGGGCGGAAGAAGAATGCCTGACCCACGCCCTGGTGCCTGACCGTCCCCTTCTGTAGGTGGACGACGTAACCGGTGGGGCTGCCAAGGAAGTGGCTGATCCAGGGGTAGCGCTTGATGATTGCCATGATGTTCGCCTCTTTCGTCTTGTTCTCGTCAAGCTGACGATAATTAAACAATAGGAGCTACCAAGCTTTATTGTCAACATGACGATAACTATCTAGGATTGATGCATGCCTGCATCCCATCCAGCGCCCGAGCGCTTCCCGGTGACGGTCGACGTCGTCGCCCTGACTGTGCGCGAAGCTCAGCTGAACGTCCTTCTCATCACGCGCCTCATCGAACCCTTCAAGGGCAAGCCCGCGCTCCCCGGCGGTTTCGTTCTGGCGGGCGAGGATCTGCTTGAGGCGGCTGGCCGGGAGCTCGCGGAGGAAACCGGCGTCGAACATCTTCCAGGGCATCTGGAACAGTTGGGTAGTTACGGTCCGAAGGGGCGCGACCCCCGCGGTGACGTTCTCACTGTGGCGCACCTGCTCATGGCGCCGGACTTTCCGGTGTTGTCGGCGGGAAGCGACGCTGAACACGCCGCCTGGTATCCGGTCCGGGACATCCTTGAAGGGAAGCTTGAGCTCGCCTTCGATCACGCACGGATCCTTGACGACGCCTTGGAGCGGGCAAAGTCCAAGCTCGAATACTCACCCTTGGGTGCCGCGTTCTGCGACGAGGAATTCACCATCGCCCAGCTCCGCGCCGTGTACGAAGCGGTGTGGGGGACGCGCCTCGACCCGCGGAACTTTCACAGAAAAGCCACCGGAACACCCGGCTTCCTGGAAGACACAGGGCGGATGACAGCGGGCGACGCCGGGCGGCCGGCTGCGCTATTCAGACTCGCCCCCGAGGCGCGCCCGACGCCGGGCCAGCCCACCCGCGCGGTCCTGAACCCGCCGCTGATGCGCCCGAGGGACTAAAGCGGCTGACACTGAACTGAAGTAGTCGCGGTAGCGGATTCGCCCAGAGTTCAAGATGTTGAAGGGCCAGCAAGAACGAACCTTCACCCGACAACGATCATCGTTAGGCGCTAGCGCTTACGCACCCAGTTGACACTCCGCTTAATCAGGACACGCTTCTGTTGGCCTGTAAGGGGATCCTTTACCGGACGGCGCTCCGCCCCACCTGCGATAGCCTAGTTTCGACTTTGCAGTCCCGTCTTCCGTATTTCACACTGGTCTAATGCACCCATCGTGGACCCGGATACTTAGGCTTGGGCAACACTCATGGCTAGGTCTCGTTGGAGACGTCCTCTTCATAGGTGATGAGACGCGGCCTAAAAGGCAGCTCGATCTGGAGAACCCGATTGGGCTACTTCCGTGTCTGGAACGTCCTTACGAGGAAGTCCGAGCAGAACTTGAGGCGCGCGAGCTTGAGCTGTCCATGGTGCCTGGGACACTGCTCTCAACAGTTCCGCTGGCAACTATTCCGGCGACAGCAGTGGCGACTCAGATGGACTATTGGACTTCCCTTTCCGTGCCCTGGCTGGCTTCACTTCCCGCCAGCGACGTCGACGACAACGTCATGATTGCTATCGAAGAGGCGCCTTGGGCCAGCCAGGCGAGCAGGCATGGCGTCCGTAGACTCCGGCGGAGTAGGAGTAGAACCAAGTCATGGTGGCCTGAGAATCCTTCATAGCCTGCCCACGAGCGAAAGTGGATCCTTCACCGGACGCTTCACACTCCTGTCAGTGATTCCCTACCGGCACGTTCCGGAGGTATGTTCGCCGCCGGGGAGCCAGCTGCCGGAGTGAAGCATCCCAATGAGAGTTAGGATCTCGACGCACAATGCTCGGGCGCTCATCTCCGTTCGCCATCATTGAGCTCGGTTAGTGCCTTCTCACGCTGTTTGTCGGCTTGGAGGATGCCGTCGCGAACGGCGGCGACAATGACGCCATAGAGGACGTAGAGGAAGATTGCCGCGAAGACTACGAGCAGGATCGGGTTGTTGAGTGGATTCATCTCTATGCGTCTTCCTCGGGCCAGTACTTCTGGGCTCCTGCCGCGGCCTCTCGAAGCTGACGACCGTCGAGAATGATCGAACTTTCGGACAGACCCATGTCGGTCCATTTGGCTACTATGCGAAGATCCCCAGAAGGCGGCAACGGCCAGAGCCAGAGTTCTGCCTTTCCTGAGATATCGTCATCGCCTCCGTTACCGCCCTTGGGCCGGTATTCGAAGACCGGCCCGTCAGGTTCTTCGTCCAGGGGCCTGTGCCCGTACATTGCCAGAGACGAGCTGCTTGCCTTTGCACCGTCCGGGAACTGGATTCCGAGTAGGAGGATGGAATCGGCCGAGATTCCCCCATCACGCACTTGCGGCGCGTGCCGGTGAAAGACGGCACTGATCTCCGTCCACTCTTGGTCGTCCTGGTCAGTGCGGCGGAGAATCCAGTTCAGGTCAATGACGCACCCAGTGGAGTGGACCCTTACGGCGTCAATGGCCATCACAAAGGCCTGGGACTTGTGGACGAACCGTCCTACAGGGACGATAACGGGCAGTTCGTAGCGGGGCGGGGCCGTCCAAGGAGGCGGCGTGAACCGGGGCATCCGTGGGCGAGGAGGCGGTGTCGGGATCGAAAAGTCCTGAAAGAAGGTCACGGTCGTTCCTAAGGGGTTCGCGGGCTGCGACCGACCAGTGGAACGGCGCTGTGCGCCGTCTTGGATCCCCCAATCCGTCCGTACTAGGTCCAGTCTAATCCCGGACTGCAGAGCTAAAGATTGCCCTGGCGCGGCTGCCCGGGCTGCCCGTACGCCGATCCCTGTGCGTGCCATCGGAGGATTGAAGATGACGTTAGACGGCTGACGGCCGTCCGACGTCGTATGGGTCCCAATCGAGCTTCCAGAATGCCTCAAGTCCGTGGTCGTGGATGTAACGCCGTTCAGCGTCGTGGATCGGGTAGAGTCCGCAAATATTGACGGGCAGAGCGTCTCCTACGCTAATCCCGGTGTAGTCGTCACGGTCGAGTACTGCAGGTGCGAAGATGGCAAAAGCTGTCATCTCGGAATCTGGAGTGATTCTCTCGCCCAAGTTGATCGTGTCGCCGTAGTGAAACGGGTTGTCTCCCCGTTGGGCTTCGCCGATGCTGCCGGGTGCAAAGAGCCAGCGAAGGTCATTAGACCTTATGGTCATGGAGAGTTCG
Organism: Arthrobacter sp. MYb23; assembly: GCF_002979775.1. Lineage (GTDB taxonomy): Bacteria > Actinomycetota > Actinomycetes > Actinomycetales > Micrococcaceae > Arthrobacter. The sequence continues at coordinate 123,280 of NZ_PCPR01000008.1, read as the reverse complement.
GGCTTGCCGAAGCGCCAATGGGGGTGGTCAGCCAAGCTGACACCGTAGGTGATCCCCGTGAGCATTTCGGGTTCAGGAACGTCGTCGTAGACGACAACAGTCACACCTGGCAAACCAGGATGACTGGTTTCAACCGGGATGTACCGCGGCTCGATCCCGCCGCTTATGTGGTCGAGGTGGGACAGGAACTGCTCAACGCGAGTGGACACATCGTTACAGTAGCAACGAGATGGCGAATGGTGCGCTGGAGGTGGAAGGGAAGCCTTCAGCTAGTCAATTAGTCAGCTCACCAAGGTTTGCCAGACACCCGTTCGGGGATCCTTCACCGGGCACTGAGGAATTCACGGTGATTCCAAGCAACAGAAAAGCCACCAACCGGAGGGATCTCCAAACGCGGATCCCCGGTTCTAACTAGACACATCATGCGATGGCCGAATAACGCGGCATAAGTTGCCTGCCTCGCGAAGATGTCTAAGAGGTGATGGGCTGCTGACGCGTCCTTGCCTTCGAAGGCTTCAAACCCGTCAATCACGAGAACTAGCCCGGCATTCTCTGCGGTCCATCCATAAGCTTGAACGGCTACGTCGCCGAGGCAATCGTTGAGAGCATCCAGGCTGGAGCCGTAGTAATCAGGGAAATCCAGAGCCCGGGCAACGTCTTGGTGGAGGTCAGCCTGAGATTGCCAGGCAGCGGCGTCAACCTCAACGACCTTGTAGCGGTGGTTTCGCAGCCACGACGTCGCTTCGTCGAGGATCGCTTGCTGATGGAAAGGACGGATGAAGCTGTTCTGGATCAAGAGAAAGTCCAGCGGATGATTCAGCTCGTCAGCCAGGTTCCAAATTGCCATGAGTGAAACTGTATTGCCCTTCGGTTCTCTTCATGCGCATGCCGGCTTGTGCTGTCTTCCGGAGGTGCGTGCGAAAGAGGATCCCTGACCGGACGCTTTGGTGCCCGTTCGGCCGCCGGCTTCATTCCCCGCAGACAGGTATGGTGCTCGCATGGCACAAATTATCGTTTACGGGCATCGAGGGACACTTGGCCCTCGGCGGGCGACGTTGAAGACTGCGATTCACGGTGCGGTCATGGCCGCTTTGGAGTATCCGGCAGACAAGTGCTTTCAGCGCTTTATCCTGCTGGACGATGAGGACTTCGTTCATCCTGAGGATCGCGGTGCCGACTACACAATTATTGAGATCTCCATGTTCGAGGGGCGCTCTGATGATGCCAAACGTGCGTTGATCGCAGAGCTTTTCCATCGCATCGAGGCGGAAGCCGGGATCGCGCCGCACAGTCTTGAGATCACGATTACCGAGACTCCCAAGGTGAACTGGGGCATCAGAGGATCGAACGCCGCTGACCTCGCTCTTGGCTACAAAGTAGAGGTCTGACCGGCAGCATCGTGAACGATAACGGATCCTCTACCGGACGTCACGCTGGTCTCGACAAGCTGCCGTCAGGGCATCCGTTGCCTGAGGGCAAGGGCTACCTCATTCGCAGGTCCACAAATCTCAGGCGTAGACAGCTGAAAGAGTGCATCAGCTATGAAATCGTGCCCACTGGAATCCACCCCAATATCTTCGCGTCCCTGCACTTCCTCTGCCCAGACGGAGAGCTCATCTGCACCAATCCTCCCGGCCTCGAACTCGTCAAGTGCATGGCTGATGTCCCGAACCTCGACGGCCGCCAGGTCCTCCTGATAGGACCAAATAGAGGCGGCCAAACGAGCCAAGGACTCATTCAACGGGCACCGCAACTGGATGAGGTCATAGACGGCTTCCCGCCTATCAGCTTGTGACAGCATGTAGCTTCTTCCTTCCAAATGAGCGGCCCTCTACGCAACTTGTTGGAGTCTGTCACACCCGTCATTACGGGTGGCTTACCAAGTAACTAGGACCCACTCGCCGGGAAGGTCACCGTGGCTAAGAACTGCCAGCGCAATGCTACAAGCCTCCTGCACATCGGATCCCGTATACGACCACCTCGGCACCTCGATGAACGTGCCGTCACTTTGGTAGTCCCTGATATCTAGCCCGAGGATTAATCGGCCTGATCCTGCAAGTGCTTCGATCACGGCCGAGGCTTGGGAGGCCGGCCAACTTACTTCTCCGTTCGGATCACACCGTGCTCCGCTTTGAAGATCTGGCTGAAGGAACGAAAGGTCAGTGACGGTCATAGCTGGATCATATGGGTTTCGCGCTCACGGGTTCTATCCCTGGACGCCCGCCCGTTAGACGGTCCTCCACGGTCCGCGCGTCACTCCTGAGAAGCTCCAAGTCAAATCCGCGTGACTTCGGGGCCATTCGGATTCCCGTAAGACCCGCCCGCAAAACTGCCCGGTGAAGGTGCCCTAAACGCTACACGTCCACTTCGAAAGTAGCGGTGCTCTTCGAGCTGGCCCCTACCATGTACGTTCACTTCGAAACTATTGCGACGATGGTTGAAAACCACCCGCCGTTGTCTGCCAATCACTTGCCGGCGTGGGCGAGAATGGACGCTGCTGTTGACTCGGCGTCCGGCGTGGAGATGAGCCACGTGCGGCTGGGGGTCTCCAGGACGATGGCCGGACCGCCGACCAGCAACCCCCACGTTCGCTGGCCCAAGTACCGGACGCCGAAGCCTTCGATCATGGAACTGGATGGCGCAGGGGAGGCATCAACGATGTCCTGCAGAGGGATCGTCTTGGAGTAGAACGGCCGGCATCTGACCGTCAGGTTCTGGCCTGTCGCTTCAATGGTCACGCTTATTCGGAGTACCGAAACTGTCAGGAGCGCAATGACTACAACCAGCGCCGCGCTCATCAGCAGAACTCCGCTGGGAATGGCCGTTGCAATGATGAAGAAACAGAGCAGGCCCACCACACTTGCGGTGACCTTCTGAGAGCCGCGACTGATCCGGGCCTCTGAAATCACTGGTGACTTCCCTGGGAGTGTTTGCCAAGTGTACGCATGGGGCGAGCCTACTTGTCGTGGGATGGGAACTAGTCAATTGGTCGCGTGGCCATAGCGTGACAGGCTACCCAACTGGGGGACAGCAAGCGCTCTAATGGGCGCTCAATGGAGCGTTATCTGTCTCCTAGTTGGGTAAGTGGGCGGGTGGTTTGCTGGCGGAGGTGATCGCCCGGTTCAGCTGGGCCAGGGCGTCGCCCGGTTCGCCGTTGGCGTCCACCACAACAAAGTTTTCATACTCAGGCAGCGAACGGTAAGCATCTCTGAATGCCCTCAGGTCGGCAACTGTCTCCTGGTCCGTGCCACGCGCCATGACCCGCGCGTGGGCAACGGTGGGATCTGTGTCGAAGTGGACGTGCAGGTCGGCTGCGGGCAGCTTCTCCAGCAGCCACGGAAGCAGCGTGCCGCGACCCAATCCGTTGGCCTGGCGTAACGCCAGTTGGCAGTGGAGATGGCGGTCCATCACCACCAGGCCATCAAACTGCCAGGCCCGTGCATGGTTGACCAGCACGTTGAACAATCGAACGCCGGTTTCAATGACGTCCAATACGCGTGGTGCCACTGTCCATCCAAACCGCTCGGACAACAGCGACATCCTCCGGCGGGCAGCGTGATTACTGAGCAGCAGGGCGCTTCGTCCTTCAGCGCGAGCCGAATCGACCAAGGCGCGGGCCGCCGTCGTTTTTCCTGAGCCGTCAATTCCCGTCAGAACAATGAGCATGAGCCCTCCCTTCGTCTTCTGTACAACTCGTTCCATGTACAACGCGGGGAGGGCGTCACTTGTGCCGGTTGAGGTGCAGATCACACCCGGAGCCAGCTCAGCCCGCAGGTCGCCAGACGAACTCAGGCTGCTCGCGGTTCAGGAATGCGCTGATGCCGATCCCCATATCCGGGCTGTCCGGCATGGCCGACCACGCGTCCGACCATTCCTGGTCAAGGTGGGCCAGTCCGGCGCCGGGTGTGCCGGTCACATCCATCAACCGCTTCATCGAATGCATGGAGAACCGGGAGCGGCTCCGCAGCGTGCTGAGAAGTGCCGCGCACGTCTCCTCAAAGGATTCTGAAGGCACGACGTCGGCCACCAGCCCCAGCGCCCGGGCCTCGGTTGCGCTGAACGTCAGTCCGGTGAGGAGGATGTACTTGGCGTTGGCGTGCCCCACAAGCCGGACGAGCCGTTCGATTCCCGGTCGGGGGTAGATGATCCCGATCTTGGCCGGAGTCAGCCCGATCACCGCACGTTCGTTGGCGATGATGAAGTCGCAGGCGGAGGCAATCTGCCAGCCACCGCCCATGCAAGCACCATCCACCAAAGCGACCGAGGGCTTGGACAGGGAAGCGATGGCTGCATCGGCCCCACTGAGATGATCCACTGAGGTGCCATCCGGTTGAGGATCCACCAGCACCGAAGCGAGCTCACTGATGGAGGCCCCGGCGCAGAACGTGTCCCCGGCACCCTTCAGCGCCACCACCGCAACGTCCGGATCAGCGTCGAGGCGGGGCATCAGTTCCTGGATCTCCAAGCACATTGCCCGGGTCAGGGCGTTTCGCTGCGCCAAGTTGGAGATTTCCACGGTGGCCACGCCATCGGCAATTGCGACGGCGATTCGGCTGGCCCTGACGCCAGAAACGGTGGTCATCGCTGTGCTCCAATCTTTGCCGTCCCGCACACAATGCGGCCTTCGCGCTCAAGGCGTGCGACGTCGTCGTGCGTCATTCCAAACTCCATCAGTACATCTGCGGTGTGCTCGCCCAGAAGCGGTGGGGGCGAGAGGATTTCGCTGGCCTCGCCGTCCAGGCTGAGGGGGCCGCGCAGCAGGGGGAGCTCGGACCCGTCCAGTCGTTCGCGGCGCTGCACCAGTCCCAAAGCGGCAACCTGCTCCGAGGCGAGGGCCTGTTTGTAGTCATAAATAGGGCCGCACGGAATTCCGGCCTGGCTGATCAGCGGAACCCAATCGTCGGCGGCTTTGCTCGCAAGGGCAGTTTCAATGAGTTCAGATAACTGATCCCTGTTGGCTGATCTGTCCGCTCCGGTAATGAACCGGGGGTCCCCTACGGCCCCGGAAACACCGATTAAGCCGCAGAACGCCCGCCATTGCTTGTCGCTTCCCACGGCAATATTGATGGACTCCGTGGCCGTGGCGAACATGCCGTAGGGCGCGATCACCGGGTGGTTGTTGCCCTGCGGCGTGGGTGCCTCGCCGAGGCTAAGCGCCTTCTGTCCCTGGAATGCGGAGAGATTCAGTGCGGTCTCCAAAAGGGACGTGGACACTCGGCTGGGGCGCTCGCCGTTCCGGGCTCCGAGAAGTGAAGCGACGATTCCAAACGCGCAAATCATGCCCGAGGTGATGTCCACGATCGGCACGCCCACGCGATAAGCCGAGCCTGGTCCGGGGCCGGTGACGGACATCAGCCCGGACATTCCTTGGATGACTTGGTCGAGGCCGGCGTCGTCCTTGAGGGGGCCGGTGTTGCCGAATCCTGTCACGGACCCCACCACCAGCCCCGGGTTCAGCTCTTCCAGCCTGGCACGGGTGAACCCCATTTTCTCCAGGGTGCCGGGCTTGAAGTTTTCCACCAGGACATCCGCTTCGGCGATCAAGCTGGAGAGAATCCCGCGTCCCTCGTCAGAGTAGAAATCGATGCACACGGAGACTTTGTTGCGGTTGACCGAGTCGAAGTACAGGCTGTGGCCGTCCTGGAACGGGGGCCACTGGCGGGCAGTGTCACCCCCGTTGACGCTTTCCACCTTGATGATTCTGGCGCCCATATCGGCAAGGAGTGCTGTGCAGTAGGGGCCGGCGAGGGCTCGGCTGAGGTCGATGACGGTGATTCCGCGGAGTGGTTTGAGCATGGCGGGTACCTTTCGTGCGTTGAAGCGACAAGAAGCTGGAAAAGAGCACCCGGGTTTGCTCGTCAATCAAACTTTGCTGGTTCACTGGATGAACCGTTGGTTCATTTTGGGAAGTCGCCTGTAATGTAGAGCACTGTGGGAAGTCGGTCAAGCGGGAGTGTGGATGAGTACGCAGAGCGTGGTCACGGCAATTCGTGTGTTGGAAGCGGTCTCTGACAACCAGCCGGCGGGCTTGTCAGAGCTGAGCCGCGAGGTGGATGTGCCCAAGGCGACGGTCTTGCGCATGCTCAGAACATTGGCCGAGCTGGGCTGGGTTGCGCAGTCGGAAGCTCAGGCCAGCAAGTGGGTGCTGACCAACCACGCCTTCGCTGTTGCAAGCCGCGGAAGCAGTGGTTCGGTCATTCGTGACGCTGCCATGGGCCCGCTGAACGCGCTGCAGCTGGACACCACCGAGACCGTTCACTTGGCTGTGCCGGACCGCGGATACATGCTGATCATCGAGCGTCTGGACACCCCGCACGTCCTCCGGGCCTTCCTGCCCCTGGGTTCGCGGCTTCCCATGCACGCTTCCTCCACGGGAATGGCCTACCTTTCGGCGGCCGACGACGCATTCGTAGATGAGTACTTGGCCGGTCCACTCGAAGCCCTGACTCCCCAGACGGTGGTGGACCCTGCCCGGCTTCGAGCGATGATCGCAGACACCAGGGCGCGGGGGTATTCCATCAACGAGCAAGGCCTCAGCACGGGAATCACCTCAATCGGTGTTCCGTTGCTGGGCTCCGGTGGCGTCGCGGCGGGCTCCATCTCCATTTCCGGACCGTCCAGCAGGATTGTGCCGGCCAAGTATGAGGAGTACGGCGAGGCGGCGGCGGGTACCGCATTGGAGATCAGCCGCGCCTTGGGAGCGTTCTCCACAAAGGGATACTAAGTTTCCTGTCCAAATACTTCGCTCCGGCGTATTGCGCGCCTATCATGATGCTATGTACGTGCCCCTTCACGGGAAGATGGTCCGTTTGAACAAAATTCCGTGAGGGTACGTAAGCGATATTGGGAAGAAATTCCCTGATCGGTGCCCGTTGGCATGGGTGGCGCTTCAGTAATGAAGTACCAGCGGACGCCTTCCTGAATAAATAACCGTTATTGAAAGGGATGCGTAGCTCAATGAACACTCTCTTAATAATCGCCGGTGTTATAGCGATCATCTTGCTCCTGGTAGGCGGGTTCAATCAGGCCCTCAGCTTCCTGCTGTGGGTGGGAATCATCCTGCTGGTGCTGGCACTAATCGGCTGGGTGGTGGGCCGGGGCCGGTCGCGCGTATGACAACTGACCCAAACGAAGTAGCAGGTTTTGCGCAGGTTCGCGATGGGACCACAACCCCCGGGAACCCCATTCCGAGAGATCCCGGGATGCCCGGCTCGAGCAGTCGGGCGCCCGTAGGTGATGCATCGTCGGAAAGTCCGGACGACGCCGTCGATGCCGGTCCCAGCGAATCGGCCAGTCCGCCCGGACCAGCCGAAGAAAAGGACGAGAAGACTGCGGACTCGCGTGGTCTGACCACCGAAACCAATCCCACGGATTGATGGGAGCCAGCGCGGCCGCGAACAGGAGAGATCCAGTCCGCGGCCGCGCTCTCGGCAAACAAGGATCTGTGGTTGCCGCTAATTGCGGGAGTTGTCTTTAGCGATGGGGAATTAAATGCGAATCGGTTCAATCATCGGGCTGTTCGTGGTGGTGTGGCTCATTATTGGGGCCGTTGCGGCCGGTCAGCGGGGATATTTCACTGCCCCGCCGGCGCAGTGTTCACAGTTCGCCACCATCGCGTTGAATATTGTTGCCGGCCCGCTGAATTACACGGGCCTGGATCCTCAGGGTGGCTGCGAGATTCCACAACCCTCCTAAGTAGATCCCGCCTGGTGCCGGGCCTGGTTCAGGCATGCCTGCAGCGGGCCCTCGGATGGTACGTGGGCTGCGGCTCCATGGTGGAAGCCTAGACCCCCGAATGGCCTTTTACTAAGTTTGCTGACTATTATCGTCAAAGGCATGGACATGCCACCAAGGGGCCTTATAGGTTCGAAGTGTTCCATAAACACGTTCCACCGCTCAGGGAAAGGACAGTTCACATGGACAAGCAGAACGCCACACCGGAAGAGGAAGTGGGAGGCTACGGCACTCCTACCGCGGAGCAGGAAGCCGGCGGAGGCCAGGCACAGCCCCGCGTGGAAGAAGACATCGAGGAGGCCGCCCTCGGCGAGGGCACTGGCGCGCCGAACCTCAGCCACCTGAATCCCGAGGATTCAGATAGTGCAGGCGAACCGGGTGCAGGCCGTTTCGGCGGAACCGAAGAGCAGGCCCACGCGGAGCAATCCTCGCTGCCCGACGGCAACGACGACAGCCTGCCGGACGGCAGCGGCAACGACCTTCCCCAGGAAGAGTCCCCCAACGACGATGACGAAGAAAGTTTCGACGCCGGCTAAGAGCTTTGGCTGGCGCGCTTTAGACAGGCGCGCCACTGGTTAAGCAGCCAGCTGGCTGGCGCGCCACCAGCAGTACAGCGTGAGCGCCCGAGACGTGATCGAACTAGACGTGATCGAAGGAGCAAACCTATGGCTACGGTCAATAAGTCAATCGAAGTAGATGTCCCCGTATCTGTCGCCTACAACCAGTGGACACAGTTCGAGGCCTTCCCCCAGTTCATGAATGGAGTGGAGGCCGTGGAACAAATCGACGAAACGGGCCTGCACTTTTCCACCAATGTGGGCGGAGTGAAGCGCGAATACAACGCGCAAATCATCGAGCAAGTCCCGGACTCCCTGGTGAGTTGGGCCAGCGTGAATGGTCCCCGCAACGGCGGCACTGTGAGCTTCGAGCCCCTCGACGCCGGCCGGACGCGGGTGAACGTGGAGATCGTCTGGGAGCCGGATGGTCTCGCAGAAAAGGCGGGCTCGGCCCTTGGAGTGGACAGTCTGCGCGTTGGTGCGGATCTGGACAAGTTCAAGAAGTTCATCGAAGCCCAAGGGCACGAAACCGGTGCTTGGCGTGGCACGGTGTCCGGGGGAGATGTTGATGACACGGGCGAAACTTTTCGCAGTGGAGCAGCAACAGCCGAGTTCCCGCCGGTGGATCCGGACCTCTCAGCACCCGCCGCGGACGTCTCTGCGCCCGCTGCAAATGAAGGGCCGGCAGAACCGCCGCAGCCACGCTCACCAGGACTCTAGGTGAGGTTCTCTGGTGTGAGGCCCTGAACTGACTCACACTGGAGACAGAAGAAATGGAATAGCTCCAACGGGGGCCGGCCACTACAACTGGCCGGCCCTCGTGGCATCCCAAAAGACAGGAGTTCCGCGGTCATGGCAACCACAGGCAACGTGGAAGTTGAACAGAAATTCGACGCCGAGGCGACCACTCCTCTGCCGGCCCTGGATCAATTGGTCGGAGTCGAAAAAGTGGGTGAACCGGCAATCCACGCCCTGGAAGCCATCTACTTTGATACGCAGCACCTGGCCCTCGCCGCCCGGGGAATCACGCTGCGCCGCCGCGCCGGTGGACCGGATGCCGGTTGGCACCTGAAGCTCCCGCATGGCCCCGGCAAGAGAACAGAGATCCACGCACCCCTGGGCAACGCGGACACCGTCCCGTCAGAACTCATGGACCGCGTGCTCGCCTACACCAGGGGCCATGCGGTGGCCGCCATCGCAACGCTGGACACGGAACGGACCAGCTACGCCCTGTATGGCAGCGACGGTCACCGCGTGGCCGATTTCGTGGACGATCACGTTCGCGCCCAGTCGATGCTCGGTGAACGGCGCGAGCTGCAATGGCGGGAATGGGAGGTGGAGTTGGCTCCCTGCGATGACGTAGATGACACCATGCTGAGCACACTCACGAAGCAACTCTCCGATGCTGGAGCAAAGCCAAGCAAGCGCACGTCCAAGCTGGCCACCGCCTTGGGCGACTCATGGCCCGCCCCACAGCGGACGGAGCGTGAAGAGCCCAGTGGCAAGGGCCCGGCGGCGGTTCCGGTGCTCAATTACCTGGACGAACAAGTGGCCGAGATGCTCCTTCAGGACGCCCATGTCCGCCTTGCCCGTGACGATTCGGTCCATCAAATGAGGTCCCAGATCCGCCGGATCCGGGCCGTGTTCCATAGCTATAGCGCGCTCTTCGAGCCGACGGATGTAAAGGATCTGGAACGGGAGCTTAAATCGCTCGCAAAAACACTTGGCCGGTACCGCGATGTGGAAGTCTTGCACCAGCGCCTGAAGGTCAGCCTTGATGAACTGCCGGGGAAACTGGTTGTCGGTCAGCTAGGCGATGACCTTGAAGAACGCATGGCCCTTAGGGCCAACAATGCGATGTCTGCCGTGAGGAACCGGTTGAACAGCCCCCGCTACTTCACGTTATTGGACAACCTGGAAGCCTTCCTGGAGCATCCCCCACTGACGCCAAAGGGTTCCGCGCCGGCAAAGAAGACCACGGCAAAGCTCGTCAACAAGGCCGGCAAAAGGCTCCGCAAACGGCACGACGCAGCGGTGCGTGCCGGCGTCGGGCCTCAAAGCGATAAGGCGTTCCACGAAGTCCGGAAGGCCGCCAAAAAGCTGCGTTTTGCCGCGGCTGCTGCGGAAGCCGTCCACAGCAAGCGTGCTGTGAAGCTGGGAAATGCGGCCCACAGGGTTCAATCCATCCTTGGCGACCATCAGGACAGCGTCATGGCCAGTGCGGAACTGCTGAAGCTGGGTTCCGCGCCGGGCACCAGCAACGGTGCTTTCACCTATGGAGTGCTCCATGCAATGGAACGCACCGCCGCTGATGCGACGCTGGAAAAGTACCTGCGGAAGGGCAAAAAGGTACGGAAGCTTCGCCTCAAGAAGTAAGAGTTTTTGTACAGCAAATGCCCTTTAAACGCCTTCTAAAGGTCATCTGCTGTACAAACACTCCCGGGCTTTACTTCCGAAGGAACGCCAGCAAGGCCTCGTTGATCTCGGCGCCGTGCGTCCAGAGCAGGCCGTGCGGGGCGCCTTCGATTTCCAGGTACTCAGCGCTGGGCAGGGCATCCTTGAATCGCCGTCCGGTGACGTCGATGGGCAGGATGTTGTCCGCCGTGCCGTGAACAATCAGGGCCGGGACGTCGATCTTGGGGATGTCGGCACGGAAGTCTGTGAGCCAGGTGGGCTGGGCGGCCACGGAGGCGTGAGCACCCGACTTGCTGGCCAGGTTCCAGCTGGCATCCACAGATTCCTGGCTGAGCCGATCCGTGCCCAGGAAAGTGTCGCTGTTGTAGAAGTTCTTGAAGAACTCGGTGAAGAAGGCGTAGCGGTCAGCTTTGACGGCGGCGGCAAGGCCATCGAAGACTTCCTGCGGGACGCCGTCAGGGTTATCGTCGGTCTTCAGGAGGAACGGCTCCAACGAACCGAGGAACACAGCCTTGGCAACGCGGGCCGAACCGTACGTGCTGATGTAGCGCGCAACTTCGCCGGTGCCCATGGAGAAGCCCACCAGGACAGCATCGTTCAAGTCCAGGGTGTCCAGGACGGTCTTCAGGTCTGCTGCGAAGGTGTCGTAGTCGTAGCCCTCGGTGGGTTGGCTGGACTTTCCGAAACCGCGGCGATCGTAGGTGATGACGCGGTAACCGGCGTCGAGCAGTGCGGCTGTCTGCTTCTCCCAGGAGGAACCGTCCAACGGGTAGCCGTGAATCAGGACCACTGCCTGGCCGGTCCCGTGGTCCTCGTAGTAAAGCTCGATCTCAGTGCTGTTTTCGTTTCCGACGGTGATGTAAGCCAAAACTCAAGTCCCTTCGATGCGGTTCTACTCGAACGTTTCCAGCCTACTGTTTGGGGGCGACGCCGGCATGGGTTCTGTCATGGTGTTGGCGGGACGTTGCCACCGTATCCATGTTGTCCTCCGCCCACTCCTTCATGCCGAAAATGACCGGAAGCAATGACCGTCCCAGGGCAGTGAGTTCGTAGTCAGTCCGCACCGGAACGGACGCGGTGACCTCCCGATCAATGAGGCCGTCGCGCTCCAGGGTGCGGAGCGTTGAGGTCAGCATTTTCTGGCTTACACCGGGAATGCGGCGTCGCAGTTCGCTGTGCCGTTGCGGGCTTTCCTCCAAGGCGAGCATCACCAACGTCACCCATTTGCTGCTGATGGCTTCCAGAAGTTGGCGTGCAGGGCAGAGCTCCAAAGAAGCGTTGTAGCGGTGTTGCGCTCTCTCGCGGCTCTGTTCAGCTGTGAGTGTCATGCCCTCATCATTGCAGGCACCTCGAGGTGCCTTGGGCACAATAAAGTGCGTTCTTACGCTGCGTTACATACCCGGGTGAGGATCGAACCGGGGGTCAAAACGTCCCCCGATTCGAAAGGAACACCGTGCCCTCCATCCTCCACATCAACGCCTCGCCCCGATACGCGAACAGCGATTCCCTGCGGCTCGCCCGCCATTTCATTGACTCAGTTCAGGTTGCGGCCCCGGAGTCATTCGAGGTGGAGACATTGAATCTTTTCGACGACGGCGCGTTGCCGGCTTTCGGCCGGACCGCAGCTGCCGCGAAGATGGCCGTTTTTACCGGCCAGGACCAGAGTCCGGAACAGCTTGCTGCGTGGGAATCGGCCCGGGCAGTGTTCGACCAATTCGCGGCCGCTGACGCCTACGTTTTCAATATCCCCATGTGGAACTCCGGCGTGCCCTATGTGCTGAAGCAGTGGATCGACATCATCACCCAGCCAGGCTGGAGCTTCGGATTCGACCCCCAGAGTGGCTACAGCGGACTCATGGAAGGCAAGCACGCTGTAGCCATCCACACCAGCGGCGTCTACGCTCCCGGGGTTCCGGCAGCGTTCGGTTCCGATTTCAGCAGTACCTTCTTCGCTGACTGGCTGAACTTTGTGGGCATCCAGGACGCGACACATATCCGGTTCGCACCTACTGTGCTCAATGCGGACGTTGATGGCTCACGCCGTGCGGCCGAGACTGATGTCAGCGATGCCGCACTTGAATTTGCAGGGAAGCTTCGGTCGCTTGAACTCGTCAGCGACTGACGTCTTTTACAGGTTGGTCAACCGCTCGCCTGCCTCGTTGTAGCGGCCGCCCTCCACGGTGATTTTCGCCGCGGCTGCTTCGATTTCGTCCAGTTCAGCAGGTGAAAGTTCGACGTCGGCCGCGGCCAGGTTTTCTTCGAGGCGGTGCAGTTTCCGGGTGCCCGGAATAGGCACGATCCAAGGCTTCTGTGCCAGCAACCATGCCAGGGCTATCTGGCCCGGCGTCGCGCCTTTTCGTTGAGCGATTCCGGCGAGCAGGTCCACTACGGCTTGGTTGTTCTGCATGGCTTCCGGGGTGAACCGGGGGATGGTGCTGCGGATGTCGTTGCCGGATTCGAAGCTGGTGGAGGCGTTGATGGTGCCGGTCAGGAAGCCTTTGCCTAGTGGGCTGAAGGGAACGAAACCGATTCCAAGTTCTTCGCAAACGTCCAGGACTTCTTCTTCCGGACGGCGCCACCACAAGGAGTACTCGCTCTGCACCGCAGCCACGGGGAGGACTGCGTGGGCTCGCCGGATGGTGCCTGCGGCCGCCTCTGACATGCCGAAGTGCTTGACCTTTCCGGCATCTACCAAATCCTTGACGGCACCTGCCACGTCCTCGATGGGCACGTCCGGATCGACGCGGTGCTGGTAGTAGAGGTCCAGTGCGTCAACTCCGAGCCGCCGCAGGGATCCCTCGACTACTTCCTTGATGACCTCGGGACGGCTGGTGACCTTGCCGCTTGGCTTCCGCTCGGCGGGGTCGATATCCCAACCGAACTTGGTGGCGATGACCACCTGATCCTTGAACGGCGCCAATGCTTCGCCGACGAGTTCCTCATTGGCGTAAGGGCCGTAGATCTCGGCGGTATCGAAGAACGTCACTCCGCGCTCCACGCCCGTGCGGATGAGGGAGATCATTTCATCGCGGTCAGGCCGTTCGCTGTAGCCCCCGCTCATGCTCATGCATCCCATGCCAATCGCGGAAACTTCCAGGCCGCCGGTGCCAAGTGTGCGCTTCTCCATGCTTGCTCTCCTCTGCTGTTGGGGCTGTTGACTACTTCGACGTTATGGGGCCGGACCGGAGTGAGGGAGTCCCTGACATTACCCCTCACATCCCTCTAGTTGCCCGCAGCAACCAGACGTAAACTGGCCTTCGGTTCACACGATTTCTGCTTGGAGTTGCCATGCTGTGGAAGGTACTTGTTCGGTTTCTGCGGCCGCATCAGCGGCTGCTGATCGCCGTCGTCGTCTTCCAGTTGGCGCAGTCCATTGCGTCCCTGTACCTTCCGACGCTGAACGCCGACATTATCGACAACGGCGTGGCCACCGGAGATACGGACTACATCATGCGCATGGGCGGACTCATGCTGCTCATTACCCTGGTGCAGATCGCGTGTGCGGTGGTTGCCGTGTACTTCGGCGCTAAGGCTGCCATGGGGATGGGCCGCGATCTCCGCGACGCGATTTTCAGCCGGGTGGGGGAGTTCTCCGAGCAGGAAGTCACCAGGTTCGGGGCGCCATCACTGATCACCCGGTCCACCAATGACGTTCAGCAGGTGCAGCAGTTGGTGCTCATGTCCTGCACCCTGATGGTCGCGGCTCCCATGCTGAGCATTGGCGGCGTGATCATGGCTGTGCGTCAGGACGCCCAATTGTCGTGGCTGATCGCGGTGTGCGTGCCGGTGTTGCTGGTGGCTGTCGGGTTGATCGTGACGCGGATGGTACCGCTCTTCCGGAAGATGCAGGTCCGGATCGACGCCGTCAACCGGGTCCTCCGCGAGCAACTGACCGGCATCCGCGTTGTGCGGGCTTTCGTCCGGGAGGACATGGAAGCCGCCCGTTTCGCAAAAGCGAACGACGACGTCACCGACGTTGCGTTGCGGGCCGGCCGGTTGATGGCGCTCATGTTCCCTGTGGTCATGCTGGTGATGAACGTTTCCAGTGTGGCGGTGATCTGGTTCGGATCCTTCAGGATCGAGGACGGCTCCATGCAGGTGGGCACCCTGATCGCGTTCCTGAGCTACCTCATGCAGATCCTGATGTCCGTCATGATGGCCACGTTCATGGCCGTGATGATCCCGCGCGCGTCCGTTTCCGCCGACCGGATCGGCGAGGTGCTGGACACCGCATCAAGTGTCCAACCGCCGTCGAACCCTGTCACCGGCGGTATCCGCCGCGGCGAACTGGAAATGCGCGACGTCGGATTCGCCTACCCGGGTGCCGAGCAGCCGGTGCTGAGCGGGCTTTCTTTCACCGCTTTGGCCGGTCAGACCACCGCGATCATCGGCAGCACCGGCGCCGGCAAAACCACGCTCGTGAACCTCATGCCGAGGCTGTTCGACGCCACGTCCGGGTCAGTGCGCATGGACGGCGTGGACGTCCGCGAGCTGCACCCGGACCTGTTGTGGGGCCACATTGGCCTGGTACCGCAACGGCCCTACCTGTTCTCTGGGACGGTCCGCAGCAACCTCCACTACGGGAAGCCCGACGCCACCGAGGACGAGCTGTGGCAGGCGCTGTCAGTGGCTCAGGCCCGGGATTTTGTGGAAGAGATGGAAGGCGGACTGGATGCGGTCATTTCGCAGGGCGGCACCAACGTTTCCGGCGGTCAACGTCAACGGCTCGCAATCGCCCGGGCACTGGTGAAACAGCCGGAGCTCTACATCTTTGACGACTCCTTCTCATCCCTGGACACCGCCACCGATGCCCGGCTCCGGCAGGCCCTCAAACGCCACACCAACGGCGCCACGCTGGTGATCGTGGCGCAACGCGTCTCCAGCATCGCGGACGCTGACCAGATCCTGGTGCTCGACGACGGCAGGATAGTTGGGCGCGGAACACACGATGAGTTACTGGAGACCTCCGAAACCTACAGGGAAATCGTGTCCTCCCAGCTCGCGGCAGAGGAGGCAGCATGAGTGCCGTATCAGCCGGGCCACGCGGACCCCAACGGCCAGCCATGGGACCGGGCCGCGGAGGACCCTTCGCCGGGATGAACATTCCGGCCGAGAAAGCCTCGAACTTCAGTGCCTCAGCCCGGCGGTTGTTGGGAACCTTGCGGCCGGAGCGGTTCTGGCTGACGCTGGTGCTGGTGTTCGCCGTGGCCAGCGTTGCCTTGTCGGTCATTGGGCCGAGGCTGCTGGGCGAAGGCACCAACCTGATCTTCGCCGGCGTCGTCTCAAAACAGCTTCCCGCCGGCGCCTCCAAAGCCGACGTGATCGCGGGCCTGCGCGCCTCCGGTGAGAACAGCAAGGCCGACATGTTGAGCGCCATGACCCTCACTCCCGGCGTCGGAATCGACTTCACTGCGCTCGCGTCAGTGCTGCTGTGGGCGCTGGCGCTGTATGTCCTGGCCTCAGCGTTCGGCTGGATGCAGGCGTACGTGCTCAACGGCGTCGTGCAGCGGACCGTGTACCGCCTCCGCGAGCGGATCGAAGCGAAAATCCACCGTCTTCCCCTGCGCTATTTCGACTCCATCCAGCGCGGCGAGCTGCTAAGCCGCGTGACCAATGATGTGGACAACATCTCCCAAAGCCTGCAGCAATCCATCAGCCAGGTGGTCTCCTCGTTGCTGACGGTGGTGGGTGTGCTGGTGATGATGTTCCTGCTCTCGCCACTGCTGGCCCTGATTGCCTTGGTGACCATTCCATTGACGCTCGGAACCACGCTGCTGATCGCCAAGCGCTCGCAGAAACTGTTCGTGGCCCAGTGGAAGAACACCGGTGAGCTCAACGGCCAGATTGAGGAAACGTACACCGGGCATGCGCTGGTGAAGGTGTTCGGGCGGCAGAACGAGGTGCAGGAGAAATTCCGTCAAAAGAACTCGGAGTTGTATCAGGCGAGCTTCGGGGCGCAGTTCGTGAGCGGCCTGATCATGCCGGCAATGACGTTTATAGGGAACCTGGTGTACGTCGGAATCGCCGTGGTGGGTGGCCTGCAGGTGGCCTCGGGGTCCATGCAATTGGGTGACGTCCAAGCCTTCATTCAGTACTCGCGGCAATTCACCATGCCACTGGCCCAACTCGGATCGATGGCCAACATGCTGCAATCCGGCGTTGCCTCGGCTGAGCGCGTGTTCGATCTGTTGGATGAGGAAGAAGAATCTATTGAGCCTGCACCTTCCGAGGCAGGTGCAGGCCGCGGGCGGCTGGTGTTCGAGAACGTGTCCTTCCGGTACTCGCCGGACAAGCCGCTCATTACGGACCTCAGTTTGGTAGCTGAACCTGGACAGAGCATCGCGATTGTTGGGCCGACGGGAGCTGGCAAGACCACCCTGGTGAACCTCATGATGCGGTTCTACGAGCTCGACTCCGGACGAATAACGCTCGACGGCGTGGACATCGCCTCGCTCTCGCGGCAGGAACTTCGCTCGCGGATGGGCATGGTCCTACAAGACACCTGGCTGTTCGGCGGGACGATCCGGGACAACATTGCGTACGGTCGGCCCACTGCTTCGGAATCTGAAATACATGAGGCTGCTCAGGCCACTTACGTTGACCGGTTCGTGAAGTCGCTGCCCGAGGGGTATGACACCTTGCTGGACGACGAAGGCGGCAATGTTTCCGCGGGTGAGAAGCAGCTGCTCACCATTGCCCGGGCCTTCCTGTCCCGGCCCTCGGTGTTGATCTTGGATGAAGCCACCAGCTCCGTGGATACCCGGACCGAGGTGTTGGTGCAGAAAGCCATGAATGCCTTGCGCTCGGACCGGACGAGCTTCGTCATCGCTCACCGTCTCTCCACCATCCGGGACGCCGATCTCATTCTGGTGATGGAAGCCGGGCAGATCGTGGAGCAGGGGACACACTCGGAACTTCTTGCCACGGGCGGGGCATACTCGCGGCTGTACGAGGCCCAGTTCGCGGCGCCTGTCTCTGAGGTGTGAGGTCTGGCCTGTAGCTCCTGGCTTGTCGCTTCTGGCCCAGCTTTCGACGCCGGCGGGTCGGATTCCAACTACGGTAGGTTGATTTTGGGGTGCTGAAGATCCGAAGATGGGCTGGAAGCTGCGGCATCGAGTCTCGTCGCCTTCCGTCACTGTGAGTTGTTAGGACTTGAAGAACATCACAACCATCCCTGATCTCATCAATCTCACCCCGGAAGCCCGGCGGGTTCTCGACTCCCTGCGTGCTGCGGGCGGCCGTCCCCTCATCGTTGGAGGATCCGTCCGGGACGCGTTGCTCTCCCGTGCCGGCGGCATTGCCGTGGATTCCAAGGACATTGACATTGAGGTCTATGGGTTGACCACTGCTCAGGTGGCGGCAGCGTTGCCTGGTCACGTCATGGAAGTAGGGCAGCATTTCGGGATAGTTTCCGCCACTGTTGGTGGCCAAGTATTCGATGTCTCGCTCCCTCGCCAGGAGTCCGAGACAGAGGCCTTTGCCCGCCGGGATTTCACCATTAATGCCATGGGCTGGGATGACAGGAGCGGGGAAGTGGTGGACCCGTTTGGGGGACAACGTGACCTGGCCGCGGGCCTGCTGCGCCACACCAGTAGGGCTTTCGGAGATGACCCGTTGAGAGTGCTGCGGGCCATGCAGTTCAGTGGTCGCTTTGGGTTCGAACTGGTCCCGGAGACGGCGCAGCTCTGTCGCAGTCTGGTGCCCGCTTTTGCCGACCTGCCCAAAGCGCGGATCTGGGGTGAGTTTTACAAGCTGGCCTCGAAAGGCACTTTCCTCTCCAAAGCATTGGAGACCCTGCGCCTTTCCGGCTGGGAGGAACACTTCCCCGAGTTGGCTGCCACGCGGGAAGTGCCGCAGGATCCGGAGTGGCACCCCGAGGGCAACGTGCACGTTCACCTCGGTTTGGCCGGCGATCAAGCAGCCCGCATCGCCCGGCGCGATCAGCTGGATGCGCATGAAACGGCAACCTTGGTACTGGCCGCCATCACCCACGACCTCGGCAAGGCAGTATCCACCGTTATTGGTGCCAACGGCCGGATCACCTCCAACGGACACAACGTCACAGGGGTGGAGCCTGCGCGGACTTTCCTGCGCCGGATCGGAGCGCCAGGGCACTACGAAAACAAGATCCTGCCGCTGATCCGGGAACACATGTGCCACACACCGGATGGGCAGGGCACCGTCAGTGACTCCGCAGTCCGCAGGCTGATTCGGCGTCTGGATCACGCCAACGGCGGGCCTTCAATAGAGGACTGGGCACGGCTGGTGGAAGCCGACAAAGCAGGCCGCGGGGTGGGTGCACGTCAGGGAGTAAACCACCTGCCTACTTGGCTTACGAAAGCAGAGTTGCTGACTAAGCAGGCTGTTGTGGGCACCACGTTGCTCAAGGGTGCGGCCTTGGCTTCGGAGGATATCCCGCGGGGGAGGCTCTGGCGGTTTGTGATTGAGCAGAGCCGCGACGCTCAGGACGACGGGTTGTTCAGCGATGAGGAAGGTGCTGCGGCGTGGCTGCATGCCAACCGCGACGCCGTTGTAGCCGAGGCCCTGCGCCGGCTGGGCGAATTCCAAGCTTCGGAGGAGGCGAAAAAGGCAACGGGTGCTGCTTCCTGACCTTGTTTGCCGACCAGGCAGTCGGTTTCCAACCGGTGGAGGTTGAATTCGGACTCCTGGCGCCGCAAAGAAGGTCAGGAGGCAACCGAAGCTACGGCAACCGCGACGGCCGCAGCACGTTGGCTTCGCCGGCCTTGCCGGGATCGAGTGGAATCGGACTGACCAACACCGCCGGCCCGCGATGCAGCAAGCCACCGGCAATCACCTGGCATCGGACGCCACCTCGCCCGCGCATCGCTTTGTGCGCACCCGGGGCCAGCATCTGGTCCATCCAAGCGCAGGGGTGGGCAGGGCGTCCTGCCTTCAGACGCACCTCATCTCCGCCGGATTCAATGACGAACTCATGGCCAAGCAAGGGAGCCAGCTCTACTCCCCGGAGGACGACGTTCCGCCGCGTCAGCAGTGGATCGAAGGGCCCGGCATCGAGTTCGGCCGCGATGGATTCGAGGGCTTCCATGGCAAACAACGTCACTGCGGCATCCATGTGCGCCGCCTTGCCGAAGAACCTGTCGCCAACAATTCCTTTGCCTGCTACCAACTCGGCCTGCTTGGCGTCGGTGGTGGGGACGTCTGCTGCTCCTTCCCTGGCGCGACCAAAATAGGCGTGGGCCGGCGATACCAAAAGGTGCAGCACGTCGACGTCGTACCTGTATTCAGCGGTCATTCCTTAACGCTAGCCCCAGCTTGGAAACTACGCATGAAGCATTGCTCGTCGAAGTAAAGGATGCTTTACTTTCTGTATGAGTAAAGCATCCTTTACATCAAGGCGTGCGCCGGCCCACCACTACATCCAGGCGCTCATCCTCGGCGTCATCCTGACTCTGGCAGTATCCGTCGCAGTGGGAGCGTCGAATCCGGATGACTTCTGGCTCGCTGCTGCGATCGGCGCCTTGTGCGCCGCCTACCCCGCCATGTCGCTGGGCGGTAAGGTCTTCGTTTCCAACCACACGGTCACCCGCGATCCGCATGGCGAGCAGAGCGTCGAGTTGCAGTGGATGCGCCAAGCGGGAGCGGGGGCATTCCTGGATGTCCTTGTGGTTATTGTGGTCGCTTCGCTGGTGCTGGTCATCGGCCGCTTCGAGATCGATGCGCTTCCGGTCCTTCTAGGTCTTGTTGCCTTGAGCGCGGTTGACGCCGGCCTGCGATACGTGGCCATCCGCTACCGTGCGCTGAAGTAAGGCTCCGCTGACATGAAGAACAACCTCGCGGACCGTCGCGCCGAACGGCACTGGACACAAGCGGATCTGGCTGCGGCGCTCGGAGTTTCCCGGCAGACTGTGATCTCCATAGAGAGGGAGAAGTTTGATCCATCTCTTCCGTTGGCGTTCCAGATTGCCAGGACCTTTGACTGCAGAATCGAGGACATCTTCATCGCTGATTGAGCCGCTGATTGAGGCGTTGTGTCCTGCGCCGCAGCGCTTTGAGCGCCGCCCGGATACTGTGGCACGGTGAACTTTGCTGAGGCCGCCGACGGCACTGAACTCGCCTGGACCTCAGAAGGCGAAGGCGAGCCAATGCTGCTCATTGCAGGACAGGCCACGGCCATGGACGGTTGGGGCCCGACGGCGGAGCTTCTGTCCCGCTATTACCGCGTCATCCGCTTCGATCACCGGGGGATAGGGCGGAGTGGGAAGGGCGACGCCGAGCGCTACACCACGAGGCTGCTTGCGGAAGATGCTGCTGCGGTCCTCGAGGCCGCCGGAGCGGATTTAGCACACGTGTACGGTCATTCGATGGGCGGCCGTGTGGGGCAGTGGTTGGCCATCGACTACCCGCACAAGGTCCGCACGCTGACCCTCGCCGCAACGAGTGGCGGAAAGTCACACGACGCCGGAACCCAGCCGGAGAGGGCGGCCTTGGAAGCGCTGGTCAGTGGTGACATGTCCCGGCTTGAGCCGCTCTTCTTCGACGCTGAATGGGTCCTGAACAATCCCGCAGCGACGCACACCTTCTTCAACTCCCACGCGTCGGCGTGGGCCAAGGCGCGCCACTTCAAGGCGAGCCGCGAACACGACGCCTGGAGTCAACTCAGCTCCATCCAAGCCCCCACGCTGATCCTGCACGGTACTGAAGATGCGTTGAAGCCCTTGCCCAACGCACTCCTTCTGCGCGAGCACATCCGTGGCTCCGTGCTGGTGCGGCTGCCCGGAGCGGGGCATGGCTTGCACCTGGACCACCCTGAGACGGTTGAGTGGATCCGGCAATTCATCGCCAGAAAGAGCGGCTAACCACCGGCGACGTTCAAAACCTCCAGTGCGGCCAGCAGGTATGGGGTCGGGTCTGGCTCCGAGCCCGCGGCCCACTGCATCCATGCTTCGAAGGTGGCAGCGAGGTACGCGGCGCTCAAGTAGCGTGCCGCTGAGGGGGAAAGGCCGTTCTCCGTCAGGAAAGCCAGGGCTCTTTCGCGCTGCGGTGCCAGGGACTCATAGCTCCGGCTGGTCAGTTCAGGGTGCTCGGCAATCAGCCGGAGTCTGCCGCGGGTCACGGACAGGTCCGGGATGACGGCCACCCCGGCGATCGCTGCCGCACGCAATCCGGCCAGCACGCCGCCGTCGGACTTTCCTGGACTGTGGAACGAGCCGAAGGCGAGCGTCGAAGCTTCCACTACCGGTTCGCTTCCGCCCCACACGAGGTCGGCTTTGCTGGCGAAGTAGCGGTAGAGGCTCTTGCGCCCGATTCCGGCCGCCTTGGCGATGTCCTCCATGGAGGTGTTCTCGTAGCCGTGTTCAGCGAAGAGGCCCAGGGCCAGTCCGGCCACGGCGTCGGGGTCAATGGTGGCGGGTCGGCCGCTGGGACGCGGGGGTTTGGCATCTTCCGAAGTCATTCCTCCAGTATTCACTCTTACATAATGACACAGAGTGTCATAAGGTGGGTGGACCACTCAGCAATCATCGGAAGGACATCATGGGCAACGACGCTTCATGGCAGGAGGCCATTACCTCCGGCCGTTTTGCCGGCAAGACCATCATCGTCACGGGCGCAGCCTCGGGAATCGGCCAGGCGACCGCGTTGCGGATTGCGAAGGAGGGCGGCAAGGTCATTGCTGCGGACATCAGCAAGGAGCGTCTGGACGCTCTTGTGGAGGAGAACGCCGGGCTGGACCTGGTACCGGTGACGGGCGACATCTCCACTGAAATGACGGTGGCTGCTGTCGTGGCCGCTGCGGACGGACGCGTGGATGCCTTGGCCAACGTTGCCGGCATCATGGACAACTTTGCGCCCCTTCACGAGGTTGATGACGAGCTCTGGGAGCGCGTTTTTCGCATCAACGTCACGGCTCTTATGCGCCTGACCCGCGCAGTGGTGCCGCTCATGCTGGAAGCCGGATCCGGCTCCGTAGTGAATGTCGCCTCGGAGGCCGGACTGCGCGGTTCGGCCGCCGGTGCTGCTTACACGGCGTCCAAGCATGCGGTGGTGGGCCTGACCAAGAATTCTGCAGTGCTGTACGGTCCCAAGGGCTTGCGGTTCAATGCTGTGGCTCCCGGTCCCACCATTACCAACATCGTGGCTAACTGGGGATCTCAGCTCGCCGCCGAACGCCTAGGACCCCTGATGCAGGCAACGGTTCCCACGCCGGCGACCGCCGCGCAACTGGCAGCGTCCATTACCTTCCTGCTCAGTGATGATGGCACCAACATCAACGGTGCCATTCTTGCGTCCGACGGTGGCTGGTCGGCTCTATAGGGAATTCTCGCCAAGGCGCCGGACCAGTGCGTCCACAATGGGCAATTGGCCTTTGACGAGCTTGGTCCGGGCCACTGTTTCCTCAAACCACCGGGCGTCGTCGATCTCCGGGAAATCCTTGATGACACCCGAGCCTTTTGGCCACTCCATGGGAAAGGTGTTGCTGGTAATCTCCTGAGGCTGAAAGTCGCTGGCCTCCGCTGTGAACGCGGTGATCAGCTTTCCGGAGGGCTGCTTGAAAACGCCCAAAAGTTCGTAATCCGCCGCCGGAGCTGGTGTGCCTATTTCTTCGGTGAATTCCCGGTGCGCGGCAACCAACGGGTCTTCGTCCTCAGGGAATTCTCCCTTGGGAATGGACCACGCGTGGTCGTCTTTGCGAGCCCAAAAGGGTCCGCCCATATGGGCTATCCAGAGCTCCAGTTTCCCGGTGGTGTTTCGTCGGTGAAGGAGGATGCCCGCGCTGCGAATGGTGATGTGCCCTCCCGGGTTTCTGCGATGCACTGAGAATTTCTCGGACACGTCAAGGCTACTCGTGGAGCTGGCCCCGTTATCCAATTGATGTTGTGTTGATGATTTTGCCTGTCGATTACCCTTCCGGCTGGACCCTGCCTACTTGATAATCGAGGACAGGCGTTTCCCGGGGGTGGAACGTCGTTGCGGTCACCGGCATCAGCCGTTGACGGGTCTGGGCGCATCAGCAGGAGGAAACAGCTATGGCATTGTCAGTGGGGCTCCTTCCACATGGGGGAAGAAAAGCAATGGGTTTGGCCGTCATTGTTGCGGTCGGTTTATCGATGTTTACAGGAATGGGGCCTTCACATGCGGCGGACACCACGCCCATGGCTGAGGATCCCGGCCCGGTGGGAAGTTTTGCTTGGAAAGGGTTCAACTGGCAGAAGCGATTTTGGGGCGGGGCGCCCATGTATAACGCGAGTTGGGATGCCAATAATGTGAGCCACCCGGATGCCAACGGGTACGTCACGCTCTCCATCAGCAATCCCACCGGCTCGGCCCCGAAGGGAGCAGAATTCCAGTCCACGCGTGAAGGTTTCGGCTATGGCACCTATAGCACCACTGTGGAAAAGGATGTCAGCTCCCTCCAGAAGGAAGTGGTGTGGGGTTGCCTGTTCACCTACGATCCCAATGCGGAGCCCGGGTATACGGAAATTGACCTGTGTGAGGCCTCGGCGTGGGGCGGGGGTGCCGCGTACGGCGAAGATTGGCCGGTGACCCAAGGGCACGGATATTGGTTTGATGCCACGTTGCCGCCGGGACAGGGAAACAACACTGTCACCTTTGATGTCAGCAGTGCTCCCATCCTCACCCACAGAATGGTGTGGGAACCGGGCAAGCTGACTTATGAGACGTTCGCAGGTGAGGGCTACGACGGTACTCTCCTGAAGCGGACTGTTCTGGAGGGCTCTACTGTCCCGCTCCCGGCGAAGGAGCAAATCCACTTCAACCTGTGGGTGACGGGCGGTGGTGGAGGGGATGCTGCGCATGTTGCTCCTGAAACTGTGACCATCCGGGACTTCTCCTTCGTGCCGGCAAATCAAAGTCAGCTCATAGCACCGACGCCCACCATCTCAGGCACAGCCGCCGTTGGCTCAACGCTGACTGCAGCTCCGGGGACCTGGACCTCAGGAACCGCCCTGAGCTACCAGTGGTTCCGGAACGGGACTGCGATTGCCGGCTCAACCGCTGCCACCCGGGTTCTCGCCGCTGCGGACCTGGGCGCTGCGTTGACGGTCCATGTGACGGGAACCAAGGCAGGATATGCCACGGCTACCAGGGAATCGGCCCCCACAGCAGCAGTGGTGGCGGGGACTTTGGTGGCCCCGACACCTACCATCTCCGGAACGCTCACAGTGGGTTCAACGCTGACTGCCAACGCTGGGACGTGGACGTCCGGAACCACTTTGGCGTATCAGTGGTACCGCTCGGGTGCAGCAATTGCCGGGGCTACAGCTAAGAATTACAAGCTGGTGAGTGCTGACCAAGCTGATGCCATGAGCGTGAGGGTTACCGGTACCAAGGCCGGCTACACCACGGTAGCTAAATATTCGGCCAACACGGCGCTGGTTCCGTAGGCCGGTAGTCCGGCAGGCCGGATGCACCAAACCCGCAGTTGTGTCGCGCTGGAGGTAGCGACACAACTGCGGGCGTGGTGGCTGGACTGGTTCTGCTGTGCCTAGTTCTTCTGGGCTCGGACAGGCACGATCCTCTTGATGGCGAGGCCGAGTGCCAGCATGGCGAAGGCTGCCAGTGCAAACCAGAAGAGGTCCCCTGCTCCGGAATATGCGAGCGTTCCGGAGCCCACTCCGGCTGCTGCTGCCCCTGTCACTGGGGCTACTGGGTTGTTGTACATGAGTCGACTACCAAACTTTCTTTCTGTTGAATGCTGCATCCAGGTACGCCTTGGCGTGAACGGCCTGGAGGAAAATATCTATGACGGTTTCGTACATGGTTGCGGCCAGGAGCATGTACCTCCAGCCCCGGAAGCGCACAGTAACTATGCGTTCCAGGATGAAAATGCCGGTGACCGTAATCCAGAAGGGCTGAAGGTTCAGGCCCATCCCGGATATCAACGCGAACAGGAGTGAACCGAAGTAGGCCAGCGTTACGATGACGCCGATCATGGAAAGAAACTGGCGTCCCCAATAAGGCCTGGTCACTTTGGTCCATCCGTATTGCACGCAGTTCTCCACCGCGCCACGCTTCCACCGGAGCCGCTGTGACCACAGTTCACGCCACGTTGGCATGACCTCCGTGACCAGCGTGCAGTTTGATGGAGACTTGATGCGGTAGCCCAGGGTCAAGAGGGCAAAGGAGAGTTCGTTGTCTTCGGTCAGGACGGAGGTGTCGTAAACGCCGCCCTTGCCGTTGCCGGGAGGGAGTGTGCCGGTCAACCGGGCGGCCACCACGTCGCGCAAAGTCTTGACACGGAAGAGGGCCGCCGTTCCTGTCACTACCAAGCACTTGCCATGGAGTCGCTTCACGTCCCTTGCATAGCGGGCGTATTCGTTGCGCTGCAGGTGGCCTACAAAACCGCCGCCGGGACCGCCGCTGAACACCCCGCCAACGGCGCCGAGCAGGTCGTCGGCCAGCAGGTTCCTGGTGGCGTTCTCAATAAAGTCCAGAGCCAGCTGCGAGTCGGCATCCTGAACCAGGAACAAGTCCTCGGGGTCGGCATCAGGAAGGAGCTGGCTGAGGGCGAAGTTCAACGCGCCCGCTTTCTTGTCCTTGTTGCCCACAGTGCGGATAACTTCGGCGCCTTGAGCCATTGCAAGCTCTTCAGTATCGTCCGTGCAGTTATCTGCCACCACAATGATTCGATCCGGTCGGTGGGTCTGGTTGTTCAAGGAGTGAAGCGTCTCGGTGATGCCGGCGGACTCGTTGTGCGCCGGAACCAGGACGGTGACTACCCCGCCTGCCGCACGATGGGATCGCCGCCTCCTGGAAGCCGTGTCCGGTATGTTAGCCGGGGCCGGTGCAGTGGCCGTTGTTTTCGTAAGCATTTGTGATCCCTCCGTTCGTGCGTTGCAGCGTTGTCTCACTTAGAGTTCCAACGCGAACGCAAGATCAGGGGAGGGAAACCATCAAGGAAGTCTCAAGGTTTGCTCAGGACTCTCTGAACGGCGTCACGAACGGGGTGGAAGGGCCACTGGTACCGCTTGCACGCACCCCGGGGCGGGCCTTAAACGCAAGAGGACGACGCCGGTAAGTACCGGCGTCGTCCTCTTGCTTTTGCTGTGAGCTGCTTAGCGGTTCAGGCTGACCGTGAAGGTCTTAGGGCCGCTAAGGGTTACCGCGATCCCGCAGTTTTCGGCGGCTGCGCGGTGTGAGAGGGATTCAATTGCGGCATCGATGGTGTGGTCGATTGCCGTTTTGTCCCAGATTTTCAGCGTGATGGAGTCAGTATGTGTCGTCATTGTCAGTACTTTCACTCAGGCCGTTAACAGCCCCAAGCTTCTTCGCAGGGGCCGCATCCTCGTCGGTGAGGATTGCTGATTCAGCTTGTATGGGAACGAATTCCCTCCTTCATGGTTCATGCTGCCCACCACGGTTGACAAGCGAATCCGGCCAAGTGTGACCGATTACACGTCGCTCATTACTCCGTGTAACCCGTGCTGATGCTGAGTTCCCGCCAGTGATCCACCTCGGCCCGCTGGGCTTCCGCCACGGCGTCGTAAGCCTTCGACGCGTCTTCGCCGAGCAGAAGGAAACCGGGAGTTTCAGGTGCTTCGACGGCCGTAATAATCGCAGCGGCAGCCTTGTCCGGATCGCCTTGCTGTGTGCCGTGGACGGTGTCGTGCTCCTTGCGGCGCTTGCCGGCAGTGTCGGCGTAATCGGCGATTGCCCCGGCCGACTGGGTGAGGGAACGCCCTGCGAAGTCGGTCCTGAAACCACCGGGTTCCACCACGGTCACCGAGATGCCCAGCGGCTTCACTTCCTTCTGCAGGGACCCGGACAGTCCCTCCAGAGCAGCCTTGGAAGCGGAGTAGTAGCCGGAGCCGGGAGGGGAGATGCGTGCGCCGATGGAGGAGATGTTCACGATCGCGCCGGAGCGACGCGAACGCATGCCGGGGAGGACTGCTTTGATCATTGCCACCGGGCCGAAAACGTTGGTATCAAACAGCGTACGAACATCCGCGTCGCTGCCTTCTTCGATGGCCGCGCGATATCCGTAGCCGGCATTGTTGACCAGGACATCCACGGAGCCGAAACGTTCCTCTGCCTGCTGAACCGCGGCGTCCACTTGCGACTGCTCGGTGACGTCCAGCGCCACGGCGAGGGCCGTCGTCGGGAATTCTGTTGCCAGGTCCTGGAGCGTTGAGGTGTCGCGGGCGGTGACGACGGCGTTATCGCCTCGTGCGAGGACGGCTTGCGCCAGCGCGCGGCCAAGTCCGGTGGAGCAGCCTGTGATGAGCCAGGTAGTCATGATGTTCCTTTTCATAGGGGACCATTCCATTGGAACGCTACTCCCCGGCTCAGTGGGAGTGCCCTCTTATCCGGGTACTGGCAGTGCCTCCCTTGAGGGGCGACATTTCGGCACTACGGGCACGCGAAAGGGACGAGAGCTAACCCCTCGCGGGCAAATCCAGCGTGTAAACAACCAGCTGCACCTTCGGCGCGGGCCGTTCCTTCTCACGCTCCAGCCGGCGGACGTAGCCCAAGCGGCGGTAAAGGCGCTGGGATGGTTCATTGTCGACGGCGGTGTCCAGCACCACGCGATTGGCGCCCTGGGCTGCGGCAAGGCGGGCGGATTCGTCGAGAAGTTTCTGGCCAAGACCTGTGCGGCGCGTCTCCGGGAGCACGGCCAGCAACCTGAGCTCCACTTCGCCCTCCTGTGCCTGCCGGCTGAGGTGTGAACCAAAGGGCAGGAGGCTGGCGGTGCCCACCAAACGTCCGGTTTCCACGTCTTCGGCCACCAACAGCACGCCTTCACGGGCCCTGGCCGCGGCATCCAGCAAGAGCCCAAGACGCTGGTCGTCGGGCTGGTGTGCTCCGGGGAGGTGGTGGCCGAAGCCTTGATACGTCAGCTGCCCCACGGCGTCGTACTCGTCGTGGCGCGCCTGGCGAATCACATAGGTGCCGGTGGCAACGGTTGGTGTGGTGGTCATGATTGTCCTTTCGGCTGCGGATCGAGTCCAAGGTGCGATTTCAGGGTGGCGCCCGCATATTCGGTGCGGGCAAGGCCGCGTTCCTGAAGCAGGGGAATGACGCCGGTGGCGAAGCGCTCCAGGTCCTGGGGAAGAAGGGAGAACATGAGGTTGAAGCCGTCCGCGGCACCTTCGGCATGCCATCTTTGCAGGGAGTCCGCGACGTGCTGCGGGGTCCCGATGAAGTCGTGATTCCGTTTGTCGCCCGTGAGGATCGAATAGAGGTCCTTGAGCGTGACCTCTTCCTCCCGGCCGTAGATCTGTTCCCCGGCCGAGCGGAAGTCTGTCCTGGGCTGCGTGATGGTGGGAATGCCGGACTGGGCTACGGTTGCATCTGCTCCGAGCCCCGTGAAATCCAGCTGGCCGGCAAAGTATTCCTGCAGGAAGTCCAGCACCTGCTGATCGGTGATGAGGCTGTCCAGCTCCCGGATGCGTTCCAGGGCTTCGTCCCGGGTGTCCGCCACAACCGGCGAGATGGCCTGGTAAACGTAGAGTTCGTCGGGGTTCCGGCCGAACGCCTTCGCCTGAGCCCGGACGGATTCCCGGTACTGCCGCGCCTGCGGAACGTCGGGGTGGCTCGCGAAGAGGGCGTTGGCGAAACGTGCCCCCAGTTTTTGGCCCGGTACGGAAGTGCCCGCTTGGGCTAGCAAAGGGGAGTGCTGCGGAGAGGGACCGATGTTCAGGGGCCCGGCGACCTTGAAGAATTCGCCCTGGTAGTCCAGACGGCTGATTTTGCGCCGGTCAAAGAATCGTCCTTGCGCTTTGTTGTAAAGGAAAGCGTCCGTATCCCATGAATTCCAGAGCCCTTGGGTGACCTCCACGAACTCTTCAGCGCGACGGTAGCGGAGGCTGTGATCGAAGTGCTCATCGGCGCTGAAGTTGCCAGCGGTGGTGTTGGTCAGGTCCCGCGTGGTGACGATGTTCCAGCCAACACGGCCGCCGCTGATGTGGTCCGCAGTGAGGGCCGCGCGGGCGAAGTTGAAGGGCTCGTCATAGGACGTGGAGGACGTGGCGATGAGGCCGATGTTGGTGGTGACCGCTCCAAGGGCTGTTACCAGCCCGATGGGGTCGAACCTGTTGAGGATGCCCGGATTGGACGTCTCGTCGATCGCGAGGGAGTCGCCCAGGAAGATCGCGTCGAGCCTGGCGTCCTCGGCAGTTTTTGCGAGTTGTACCTGGTGGGCGAAGTCGATGCTCGCCTGGGGGAACGCTGTCTCGTGGCGCCATGAAGCCAGATGGATGCCGGTGCCCACAAGGTAGGCGAAGAAATGGATCTGCTGGCGTTCACGGATGAGTGTCTGGTTCATGGGCCTGTTTCGGTGCTGTTCGGGACTCTTGGGTGCTCTTCGGGAGCAGGAAGGTTGAGGGGCGGCGGCACTCTGTGGCGCAGGGCCGCCGCCCCTCAAGTACTACTTGCTCTTCTTGATGGCTGCTTCTTCAGCCGTGAGGACTTCTTGCAGCTTGGCAGCGGTCCAATCAGCCTTGAACTGAAGGTTGCCGTCGTTCAGCTTGCTGACAGAAGCTTCAACTTCGGGCGAGTGGTAAGCGTCCACGATCTTCTTCCATGTGGGATCGTCCTTGCGGTCTGCCTTCACCACGAAGCCGTTGATATAAGGAGCCAGGGACTCCGAGTTCAGGTCTTCCTTGAAGATGATCTTCTCGTCGCCCAAGCCGCCCTTCTGGGCCTGCGTGTTGTTCACGACGGCGGCGTCCGTGGTTCCCTTGAGCGCGTTCACCGTCTGGTTGCTGTCCACCGGGACAACTTTGATCTTGCTTGAGGTGATCTCAGCCGGAGTGGACAGCGAGTTGCCGCCATCCTTGAGCTGCAGCAATCCGGCCGTCTGCAGGTTCAGCAGTGCGCGGGCCTGGTTGGTGGGGTTGTTGGGGATGGCAACCTCGGCGTCTGCGGGCAGTTCACCAACGGACTTGAACTTCTCCGAGTACAGCGCCAGTGGGTACACGGCGGTAGCGCCCACCGGGACCAGGGTGCCGTTGCTGTTGACGTTGAACTGGGACAGGTACTTCAGGTGCTGGAACAGGTTGATGTCCACCTGGCCCTGCTGGGTTGCCGTGTTGATCTGCGCGCCATCAGTGAAGTTCTTGACCTCAAGATCAATGCCCTGATCCTTGAGCTTGTTCTTCAGGAGCGTCCAGTGCTCCTCGGCACCGTCGTCCACGCCGATGACCACCTTGGTGTTCGCGGAGGTGGTGGAACCACTTGAGGCACCCCCGCATGCCGAGAGCGATAGGGCGGCGATCAGGCCGACGGCGGCAACTAACAAGCGGTTCTTCATGATGCTTCTCCGTACAAAGGGTATTGATGCGAATGAAAGGCACGGGGTGTTCCCCCTGCCTCACGCTAGGCAGTTGCCTTGATGGGAATCGAACGCCTTCGCAACACTCCGACGCGCACCGTCAAGGAAAGAAACCGCAGGTCACAGGGGTTCATGAGGTTCGATCGCCCGGCGGCCCCGCTGCTGGAATGGGCATTCAAACAACCCCGAAGGAGGCTCCGGTGAGCGCGATCGTTTCCCTGCGCGGAGTCAGCAAGCTGTTCCCGGTCCAAGGAAGCAAGCGCAGCCAACGCACCGAACCAGTGCGGGCCGTTGATGACGTCACCCTGGACATTGAAGAGGGCACGGTGGTGGGCATTGTGGGATATTCCGGTGCCGGAAAGTCCACGCTGGTCCGCCTTCTCAACGGCCTGGAACGTCCCACCGAGGGCCAGGTTTTCGTCAAGGGCCAGGACATCTCCTCGCTCCCTGAAGGCCAGTTGCGCAAAGTCCGTGCCGGCATCGGCATGATCTTCCAACAGTTCAATCTCCTGAAGTCCCGCACCGTGTTCGGAAACGTCGCGTATCCGTTGAAGGTGGCAGGGTGGCCCAAAGAGAAGATCAAGCCGCGCGTGGAGGAGCTCCTTGAGTTCGTGGGTATCGCGGACAAGGCAGGCTCCTACCCTCGCCGTCTCTCCGGCGGACAGCAGCAACGCGTGGGCATTGCCCGTGCACTCGCAAACGCCCCGGACATCCTCCTCGCTGACGAAGCAACCAGCGCCCTGGATCCCGAAACCACCCGCGACGTCCTCCGACTGCTCCGCCGCATCAACAAGGAACTCGGCACCACCGTTGTTGTGATCACCCACGAGATGCACGTTGTCCGCGAAATCTGCGACACCGTAGTGATGATGGAATCCGGCAGGGTAGTGGAAGCCGGGCCCACATACTCCGTGTTCGCCGACCCCCAGAGCGACTCCACCCAACGCTTCGTCTCCACAGCCGTGCACGGCACGCCGGGATCGGACACCGTCAGCCGCCTCGCCGCGGCGCACCCGGGCCCGCTCGTCTCCATCGGTATCTCCGAGGCAGCGCCCACCCCTCTGGTTGCGGCCACGTTCGAGCGCCACGGCGTGGGCTCCAGCGTAGTGTTCGGGGGCGTCACTGAGATCCAGAACAAGATCCTGGGCACACTCACGTACGAACTCACGGGCAGCGACGCCGCGATCGACGCCGCGCTCGCCGACCTGGGCGACGTCACCGCCGTCGAACGCCAAACGCCGACGGCGGACCCCGCCGACAGTGCCGTTCCGCACCTTCCCGTCCCCGCGAACGCCGGAGAATAGCCATGACCGACTGGACAACACTCCTGCCCGTCCTGGGCGAATCCTTCCAACAGACCATCTACATGGTGGTCATCACCGTCCTGCTCAGCGGCATCGCCGGACTGGCGTTGGGCGTCACCCTCTACGCCACCAGGCCCGGAAACCTGTTTGCCAATAAAGCCGTGTTCTCGTTCCTGAACTTCCTGGTGAACATCATCCGGCCCATCCCGTTCATCATCTTCATCACGGCCATTGCGCCGCTGACCCTGATCATCATGGGCACTACTATTGGCACGACGGCGGCGATCCTGCCCATGGCGCTGATGGCCGGCGTCGTGATTGGGCGGGTAGTGGAGCAAAACCTGGTGGCCTCAGACCCGGGCGTGGTTGAGGCGGCCAGGGCAATGGGAGACAGCCGGCTGCACATCCTGTGGTCCGTGGTGATTCCCGAGTCGCTTGCGCCGCTGATCCTGGGCTACACGTTCATGATCATCGCGATCGTGGACATGTCTGCCATGGCCGGGTACATCGGCGGCGGTGGGCTGGGCAACTTCGCCATCATGTACGGCTACCAGCAGTTCAACTGGGAAGTCACCCTGGTGACCGTCCTGATCATCATCGTCATGGTCCAGGCCGCGCAGTTGCTGGGTAACTTCCTGGCGCAGCGCATCCTCCACCGCTAACTTTCAGGAGCCACAACATGCCTATCGAATTCCTCGGTATGGGGGCTGGTAACGACTCCACGGAGACGTCCCCTGCCACCACGCCTTTCTTTGACCCCGCGTACGCTGCCAGGATTGCGCGGATCCACGAGGACAACAACTGGGACCACGTGCTGTTCGCGTACAACTCCACCACGCAGGATCCCTCAGTCCATGCGGCATGGGTTGCTGCGAACACGGAGCGAATCCAGCTGCGTTTGGCACACCGGCCCAACGTTTCCCATCCGACGTTCGCCGCCCGGTCCTTCCTGACGCTGGACCACATCGCCGAAGGCCGGCTGACCGTGCACTTCATCACCGGTGGAAGCCAAGCGGACCAGGCCCGCGAGGGCGATTTCCTGCCCAAGGATGCGCGGTACGGCCGGACGCAGGAGTACATGCAGATCGTTCGGCGGGCATGGTCCGGGGATTCGTTCAGTTGGGACAGCGAGCATTACCGCTTTGAGGATTTTTCCTCTGGTTTGGGGCCGTTTGCCGGCAAGAGGCCAGGTATTTCCTTTGGCGGCTCCTCCGAAGCCGCGTGGTCCGTGGGCGCCGCCGAAGCAGACATCTATGCGCTCTTCGGCGAGCCGCTGGCCGACGCCGCTTCGCAGCAAGAGCAGATCCTTGCGCGGGCCGCTGCTTTGGGCAGAGTTGAACCGTTGCGCTGGCAGATCGCCTTCCGGCCCATTGTTGCTGCCACCGACGAATTGGCGTGGGAGAAGGCACACGCCATCCTTGGAACGTTTGAGGCGCGACGGTCTGCCGGCGAGGTCATTGATCCTGTGCGCCACTACAACCAGAAGCCCGAAGCTACCGGCACCCAAAGGCTGCTCGCCGCCGCGGAACGTGCTGACCTGCACGACCGCGCCCTCTGGACGGCCCTCGCCAAAGCAGCGGGCGGCGGAGGCGGAAGTGCGACGGCATTGGTGGGCAGCTATGACACGGTCACCCAAGCGATCCTGGACTACCATGACCTCGGTTTCGAGATCTTCGGCCTCCGGGGGTACGACTTCGTCCCGGACGCACTGGAGTTTGGCCAGTACGTCATACCGCAGTTGAAGCAGGAAGTGGCGCGCCGGGATCAGGGCCGCACCGCCGAGGAACTCCGGGCAGGCCAAGCCGCGGCCCGAGCACGGGTGCTGGCCGACGCTTCCTGACGCTCTCTCACATCCCGCGTGGTTGCTGTGGATGCTCTCTCACGTCCCGCTTTTTCTTTCAGCCGCCATGCCACCCGGCATTCCCAGTCGACACCCGGATCCGCCGATAAGCGGACAGTCCCCCCGATGCTTTCGTCATTCTCGATGTGAGAGAGCGTTGGCTTGAAGGGGGTGGGATGTGAGAGAGCGTTGGGGGTTAGGTGAGCGTAGCGGCGATTCGGCCGTCAACCAGGACCGCGATGACCTCCGGGGCCGCACCAGCACCAGATTTCGGGGCCACACCAGCACCAGCACCAGACTCCGGGTCCGCGGCGGCTCCAGCCTCTGAAGCCGGCAGTCCCGCGGCAACCGTGCGGTTCGGGATACCAGCGGTGACCGCCGGCGAGGCAGGCTCAACGCCGCGCAGCGAACGCAGGGTCACCACTCCCACTACTTCGCGCGGGTGAACGGTCCCGAAACTCTGGCCCCGGTCCAGGACCAGAAACACTGGTTCGTCCGGTGCCACGTCCCGGGAGTCAAGTTCGACGACGGCCTCCGCCGCTGTCAGGTCGCTCGCCACCAGCTGCACTCCGGCAGGCTCAGTGGTGAGAAGCGCACGGATGGTTCCTTCCGGCGTCGTGGGTTCCAGGAAGCCGAGCGAGGCGAGCCAGTGGTCGTCGAAATAGGTGGACAGGTAGTTCCGGCCTGAGTCCGGCAGGACCACCACGATGGTGTGCTCTTCATCCAAAGTTTCGGCGAGGGTCAGGGCTGCTGCCAGGGCGGTCCCGCCGGTGGCCCCGATGAGGAGTCCTTCCTCGCGGGCGGCACGGCGGGCGGTGAAGATGGCGTCGCGATCGCTGACGCTAATGTATTTGTCCACCAACACGGTGTCGAACGCCTCGGGCCAGATGTCTTCCTTCGACGCCGGGTGCAGGGGGTGGCCAGCGCCCTCCGTGTATTTGAGCGAGCCGTTGCCGCCTCCGTAGCGCGAGTGCTCGGGGTCAGCGGCGATGACCTGTACCAGTCCGTCGCTGGCTTGCTTCAAGTACCGGCCGGTTCCGCTGATGGTTCCGCCGGTCCCGACGCTGGCCACAAAGTGCGTAACCGACCCCGCAGTGTCGGCCCAGATCTCCGGCCCGGTGCTCTCTGCGTGGGCCTGCGGGTTGGCTGGGTTGTCGTACTGCACCGCGAGCCAGGCCCCCGGAGTGGAGGCCGCGAAGGCCGCAGCCCGGTTGGCCAGGTGGCCGGGATCGGATCGTGGAACAAAATCGGCCACCAGATGGACCTCGGCTCCGAAAGCGCGCAAGAGGCGGATCTTTTCAGCAGCTGTGGCCGCCGGAGCGAAAATCACGGAGCGATACCCCAGTTGTGCGGCCACCAAACTCAACCCGATGCCGGTGTTACCGCTGGTCCCTTCCACCACGGTCCCGCCGGGCTTTAACAAACCGGACCTTTCTGCGGCCCGGATCATGGAAAGTGCGGCCCGGTCCTTCACGCTCCCGCCGATGTTCTGGAACTCGAGCTTCGCGTAGATGCGGGGCCGGACACCTTCGCCCAGCCGCTTCAGCCG
The DNA here is from genome assembly GCF_002979775.1 of Arthrobacter sp. MYb23. GTDB lineage: Bacteria > Actinomycetota > Actinomycetes > Actinomycetales > Micrococcaceae > Arthrobacter. The sequence goes on along the minus strand of NZ_PCPR01000008.1, from coordinate 87,609 downwards.
AAGCAGGGGAGTGCCGCCGATTGCGTCCAGGATTGATTCATACACGGTCATGCGGCCCACGCTAAGACGCGGACATCGCCTCACAAAAAAGCGTTTCCCGCTGCGTCCTTCCGTGACCGGAGCGTCGGCGAACAAGCCCCAAAGAGTCATAAACGAGTCACCGGCGGTAACCCGGATTAACGCCCCTTAACCGGGTGTCTCGCGATGCCCGGACCCCGGCAGAACCCGCCTAGAGTCCACAATCATGGGCCATGGAGATCACGCTAAACGTTCCGCCCTCTGGCTTTGCCTGGGCGCCGGATTCATCACGCTGCTGGACCAGTCAATGTTTGTCCTGGCCGTTCCCGCGATGTCCGACTCCCTGCACGCCGATTCCGGGTCCGTGCAGTGGATCCTGGCGAGTTACTCGCTGGCGTTCGGAGTCGCATTGGTTCCCGCAGGAAGGCTGGGCGACATTGTCGGGAGGCGCACGCTTTTCATCGCCGGCATTGCCGTCTTCGGGGCATCCAGCCTGGTGGGTGGCCTGGCCACAGACCCCTCGCTGGTCATCATCGCCAGGCTCCTCCAAGGACTTGGTGCAGGCACCCTGAACCCGCAGGTGCTCGGACTCCTGCAGGACATCTATCAGGGACACGACCGTGCCAAGGCCTTGGGCGCCTACGCCGCCGCCGGTGGTTCCGCTGCAGTGTGCGGACCACTGATCGGGGGACTCGTCCTCTCACTGGGCGACCCCGGGATCGGATGGCGGATCCTGTTCCTGGCGAACGTTCCCTTGGTGCTGATCCTGGTGCCACTTGCCTTCCGGCTCCTCCCGCGGCCAGCAGGCAAACACCCCGGAAACGCCAAGCCGTCCATCGACATCTTGGGCGCGCTGCTGCTGGGCGGAGTGGTGGTGGCATCACTCATTCCCACCATCTACGGCGCGGGCACCATTGCTGTGACGTCGTTGGCTGTCGGTGCCGGTGCGCTCCTCGCCTTCGCCGGCTGGGAGATCCTGTACCACCGGCGTGGCCGAACCCCGTTGCTCAGTGCCTCGCTGGCGAAATCCAAGGGTTACGCACTGGGCACAGTGGTGGCACTCTGCCAGTTTGGCGTCGGTGCCGGAATGGCGGCCGTGACCGCCTTCTATTTCCTCTCCGGAACCGGGATGGCTCCGTTGGCAGCGGCAGCCATCCTTGCGCCGCAAGCCGCCGGCATGCTGCTGGCGTCGAGTTTCAGCTGGCGTTTCGTGGCTCGGTACGGGCGGGCCGGGATCGTGTACGCGCTTCTCGGCAGTCTGGCCTGCCTGATTGCCAAGGACCTTTTTGTGCAGGGGCTCGACGGCGGGACAGCGGCTCTTGCGGTGGCCGCCGTCGGGCTTCTCCAAGGTGTGTCAACCGGCCTGGTGGTCGCGCCGAACCAGACACTCACCCTGGCCCATGCGCCCGTGGGCGCCGCCGGAGTGGCTGCAGGGTTCTACCAACTCAGCCAGCGGTTCGCTGCGGCGCTTTGCTCGGCCGCGGCGGCGGGCATGTTCCTTCAGGCACACGGCGCGGCCACCGGCCAAGCTTCCAAGGACGCCTTCCACCAAGGCATCGTCCTGTGCTGCATCTTGCTGGGTGTCGCCTTGCTCGCCGGCGGACTCGACTGGCTGCGCGAGGCGCGGGACCTCACAAAGACAAGTGCCGCCGTCGTGACTTCCGGGAGGGAAGCCGCGACGACGGCACTGGTGCTGACGCCGGAAGGTCCGACGGCGGCAGGTACTCAGCGTTCGGAAGCCACCGATTCGGTGGACGCCTGAGTAGTGGCGGCGGGCGGTGCCGCTTCGACGGGCGGTGCGGTGGGCCCGGTGGTGGGGACGCCGGCGTCGCGGAGGGCCGGGAAGCCACCGTCCACATGGACAGCGTTGGCGTAGCCGAGGACCTGGAGCTTCTGCGCGACGGGTCGTGAACCGTTGACAGAGCCGCAGAACACCACGATCTTCTGTTCGGTGCTGGTGACCTGGGGCAACCGGTGTGCGGATTCGGGGCTGAAGTCCTCCTCCACGTGCTCGCGGTTCACCACCACAGCGCCGGGGACTGCGCCGGTGCTGGCGCGGCCGCCTTCGCTGCGGACATCGATCAGCAGGGCGCCTTCTTCGATGAGCTTGGCGGCGGCATCGGCGGTGATCAGCTGGGTGTCTTGGACTGATTCCTGGACTTCGTTCTCGTGAACGGTGGTTTCGATGGACATGGTGCTCCCTTATCTAGGTGGTGGTTGAAATATCGGAAACTCTAGAGACCCCATACCTCGGCCAGCAGCTGGTACGAGTTCTGCCGGTCGGCTGGGTCATGGGCAATGGTGGTGATGAGAAGTTCCTGGGCACCGGTGGCGCGTTGCAGCGTGCGGAGTCCTTCGCTGACCTGGTGGGGGTCGCCCACGAACCGGGTGTCCAGACGATCCTTGATGAGCTCCCCGGCTTCGGCGTCCAAGGAAAGCTCCAGCGCATCCTCCGGTGACGGGTACGGGATGGCACCCTGGCCGCTGCGGATCCCGTGGACCCAGTGTGCGTAGCCGCGGGCCAGGCGCTGGGCCTGGCGTTCGTCCGGGGCTACCAGCACGTCCGCGGAGACAATCACACGCGGTTCCCGCAATGCCGCCGATGGTTCGAAGTGGGCCCGGTATTCGGCAATGGAGTCCAGGACGCCCGCCGGTGCCACGTGATAGTTCGCCCCGAAGGGGAGGCCCAGCTTGCCGGCCAAGCGGGCACTGGGTCCGGCTGTTGAGCCGTGGACCCAGAACTGCGGCGCCTGGCCGAGGGCGGGTGTAGCCGTGACTTCCTCACCATGTTTGGTCCTGTACTCGCCGGTGAAAAATCCGATGATGTCCTGGATGTCGTTCTCGAAGTTGTCCGTATCACCGGGGAAGCGACCCAGCAGCTCGCCCTGCAGCCGGAACTTCCTGGGCAGGACCGCACCGAAGATGGGGCGCGGCGCGGGGATCAGCAGTCCGTCAACCACCCGATCGGTGGGTTCCGAAGAGTCAGCGGGTACCACTCCGGGAGCCGGATCGCTGGGGGATTTGGGCGGGCCGGAGCGGCCAAAGCCCAAGTCCACACGGTCCGGGAACACGGCGGCCAGCGTCCCAATGCTCTCGGCAATCTGGAGCGGCCTGTAGTTCCCCAGCAAGGTGGCCGCGGTCCCCACCCTGATGGTCTTGGTGGCGGAGGCAACCAACCCGGCCAGAATGTGCGGGGCTGATCCGGCAACGCCGGTGTTGAGGTGGTGCTCGGCCAGCCAATACCGCGAGTAGCCGGAAGCCTCGGCAGCGGCGGCAAGGGCAAGGGTGCTCCGCAGGGCATCGCCGGGAGTCTGGCCGGCGGACACCGGGCTCAGGTCAAGGACGGACAGGGGAGTAACTGGAGGCTTCGGCATGGCACGACACTACGGAGCCACGCGCGGAGCCCAAAGCCGATCCGTCACCCCGCTCAACCGGGCTAAATCCAACGAAATCCGGCGAAATGGGCCGTCACAACCGACCCTTCAAAAGCCCGAAAATGACGATTCCAGCAGGCCTTTGACGTGGTATTTCCCGCCTTGACGCCGCAAGTCCAGCGGTTTGTACATTCCTTGGACAGCCTCCTAGATTCAAGTTCAGGTCAAGAGTCAGCACGCCAAGGACCGGCTCGTGCTGCGGCAACCCTCAGGCATTACGTGGCGGGGTGCTCCGGAAACAGACCAGGCCGCATTTGCGGCAAGTGAATGTCGTCCCGGCCGCTGTGCGGCCTCTGAAAGAGAGAATCATGACTTCCACACCTGTACCCGAATTCCGCTCCCGCGTTATCGCATTGGAGCTCGACGGCGACGGAGCCCACCCTGCGTCGTGGCGCAAGGCCCACCATGATCCGCAGGCGCTATTGGGGGGCCAGCGGATCCGTGAAACCGTGCAGGCAGCGGACATCGCCGGTTTCCATGCGGCCACGTTCAAGGACAGCCGCGTGGTGGATCCTGGAAGCACCGGGATTGCGGGCCGGATTGATGCGATCCAGCGCGCGGCCTTTGCAGCACCGATCACCCGGTCCATCGGTCTTGTCCCTGAGGCCGGAACGCTCTTCACTGAGCCGTTCCATGTAGCCACGCAGCTGGCCAGTTTGGACTACTCCTCCTTGGGGAGGGCGGGTTGGCTGGTCACCGCGGACAACCTGGCCAAGGAAGCCCGTTCCGTGGGGCGCACGCAGTTGCCAGAAGGCGAGGCCGTCAGCGAAGCCGCGGATGTGGTCCAAGCCAGCCGCCGGCTTTGGGACTCCTGGGAAGACGACGCGGTGATCCGTGACGTTGCCACAGGCCGGTACTTGGACCGGGACAAGCTGCACTACGCCGACTTTGACGGTGAACGCTTCTCCGTCAAGGGACCGTCCATCATCCCCCGCCCACTCCAAGGGCAGCTCGTGGTGTTCGCGCCCGCTGAGCTGATCCCCGCCGTCGAGGCTGACGTTGCCTTGGTCTCCGCGGACACCACGGACGACCTCCCGCAAGCTGCCCAAGCGGCAGCATCTGCGGGTGCGCCGAGGACCTTGGTGGAGTTGGACGTCATCCTCGATTCCCGGGGGCAGACCGCGGAGGACCGTCTGGCCGAACTGGACTCGTACGAAGAGTGGACGGGCGGTGCCCGCTATGTGGGCAACGCCGAAGGCTTGGTGGAACTGCTCACCACGCTGTTCGCAGCAGCCGACGGCGTCCGCCTCAAGCCAGCAGTACTGGATGTGGACCTCCCCGAATTGGCTAACAAGGTGCTCCCCGAACTGCACCGCAGCGGACTGGTGGTGCCGCCGCTTCCGGGCGCCACACTCCGTGAAACCTTCGGCCTTCCCCGTCCCGCCAACCGCTTTGCCGCGGCCTGAGGCCGGCTGACCAACGCCCGCCGCCAAGAGCCCACTCACAGAGCCAGATTCAGAGAGCAGAACCATGACCAACCATCACCGCATCGCAGGCAACGGCCAGATCCAGTTTGGCGTCTTCTTCCAAGGCGTCAACCACACCACCGTGTGGAAGGACGCGCAGAGCGGCTCGCAAACCGACTTCGAGTCATTCCGCCGGGTGGCCCAGACAGCTGAACGGGGACTCTTCTCCGCGTTCTTCCTCGGAGAAGGACTCCGCCTCAGGGAACACCTCGGAAAGATCCACGATCTGGATGTCGTGGGCCGTCCCGACGCGCAGACCGCCCTCGCCGCGCTCGCAGCTATCACCACCAACATCGGGTTGGTTGCAACACAGAACACTACGTACAACGATCCCGCGGATCTTGCCCACCGCTTGGCCAGCCTGGACCTTCTGTCCGGCGGCCGTGCGGCATGGAACATCGTCACCACGGACAACGCATGGACCGGTGCCAACTTCAGGCGCGGCGGGTTCCTCAAGCACGAGGACCGTTACGTCCGGGCCGAAGCGTTCGTTCAGACGGCCAAGGCTATTTGGGATTCCTGGGCTGACGGCGCAATCGCCGGGTCCCGGAATGATCCACGCTGGCTCCGCGAGGACGCCATCACCACGGTCAAGCGTCAGGATGAGAGTTTCGACGTCGAAATCACCGGCAGATTGCCGCGCTCCAGTCAGCAGCACCCGGTATTGTTCCAGGCCGGGGACTCACCGGACGGCCGGGACTTCGCCGTGCGGAACGCCGACGTGATCTTCTCGGCACACCCGGAACTGGAGGACGCCAAGAAGTTCCGCGACGACATTGTGGCCCGCACCCTCAAAGCCGGGCGCCCGGCAGATGACGTGAAGATCTTCCCCGGCCAGGAGTTCATCCTTGGCGCCACCGCGGCAGAGGCCGAGGAAAAGCACCAGTGGGTCCGCTCGCTGCAAGTGGGTCCGGAAACGGCCATCGCCTACTTGGAACAGTTCTGGGGACGCACCCTCACCGAATACGACCCCGACGGTCCGCTGCCGGATATCGACCCCCTTGTGGACGTCACCAACCCCACCCGCGGCAACGCCTTCCACGGGAAGAGCGCCAAGGACCTGGTCGCCCAGTGGCGTGCGGATGCCAAGGAAAACGGCCAGTCGATCCGCCAGTTCGTCGCTGCCCGTTCCCGGCTCAACGGCCGCGGCCTGGTGGGATCGTACGACGATATTGCGGACAAACTCGCCGAGTACGCCCACACCGGCGCAGTTGATGGCTTCAACATCACCCCGTGGATTGTGCCCGGCGGGCTGGATGACATTGTCAACGAACTGGTTCCCCGCCTGCAGGACCGCGGCGTCTACCGCACCGAATACGAAGGCACCAACCTCCGCGAAAACCTCGGCCTCCGCGCCCCGCTGACCCGCCGCGGATCACTCTCCAGCACCCAACTCACTGAAAGCGAAGAAGTCGCATGAGCGTCCCCAACCCAACTGCAGCGCGCAAGCTGCGGAAACCCGCCGCCGTCGTGTCCGTCCTGGGAGCCTTTGCGCTCCTGGCTTCAGCTTGCGCTGGAGGGGCCAACGCCGGCACCCAGCAAAGTGCCGACGCCACCCCGGTCTCCGGTGGCAACCTGAACTTCGCGGTGTCCGTTGACCGCGGATGCATTGACCCGCAGCAGGTGGGCAACAACGATGCGATCGCGATTGCCCGTCAGACAGTGGCGTCGTTGACGTCGCAGGATCCGACGACGGGCGAGATCGTTCCGTGGCTGGCGGAGAAGTTCGAAACCAATACGAACGCCACCAGTTTCACGTTTACCCTCCGCAGCGGTGCCACCTTCGCTGACGGGACCGCGATTGATGCTGCTTCGGTGAAGACCAACTTCGAGGCGATCAAGGCACTCGGTGCCAAAGCGACGCTGGGCTCCACCTACCTGAGCGACGTCAGTGCCATCACCGTGAAGGACCCGCAGACCGTGGTGGTGGATTTCTCCAAGCCGAATGCGCAGTTCCTCCAGGCAACGTCCACGTTCACGCTGGGCCTGTTGTCTCCGGCATCTGCCACGCTTTCCGAAGCTGACCGTTGCGCCGGGAAGTTTTCCGGCTCCGGCCCGTTCAGCGTGAAGAGCTACACCGTGGACAAGGAAGCTGTCCTGGAACGCCGTGCGGGCTATAACTGGCCCGCCGCCACCAACAGCAACAAGGGCGAGGCCTACCTGGACACTGTCACCTTCAAGATCATTCCTGAGGCAGGGAACCGCACGGGCAGCCTGCAGTCCGGCCAGATCGATGCGACGGCGGCGATCTCCGCTGCTGACATCAGCCTGTTCAACGGCAACGGCTTCTGGAACGAAACCCGGGCCAACCCGGGCGTGGTCTACAACCTGTACGCCAACCAGACCAACCCCAAGCTCAAGGAAACCGCCGTCCGTCAGGCCATCTCCAAGGCCATCAACCGCGAGGAAATTACCAAGACCTTGCTGACCGAAGCAGACCAGCCGGCCAAGGGCGTTCTCTCCCACACCACGCCGTACTTCAACGACTACAGCCAGCTGCTGAAGAACGATCCCGATGGCGCCAAGAAGCTCCTGGACGATGCAGGCTGGAAGGTTGGCACGGATGGGGTCCGCGAGAAGAACGGCGAGAAACTGTCCTTCAAGGTCACCTACTGGCAGTCACCCAAGGAAGTACTGGAGCTCGTGCAGCAGCAGCTCAAGGTGATCGGCGTGGACCTGCAGCTGAAGTTCACCACCATCGCGGACGTGACGGCTGCCCAGGCTGACAAGACCTATGACTTCTCCTACGGCAACCTGACCCGCAGCGACCCGGACGTCCTGCGCACCGTCTTCGCCTCCACCACAGCCCGTGGCGGAAGCAACCTCCGCGAGAAGCTGCCCGTGGACGATGTCCTGGGCGAGCAGGCCGCGGCGCTGGACAAGGACGCACGCCAGAAACTGGTGGACGAAGCACAGGAAATCCTGATCAAGGACGCCCACTCCATCCCGCTGTATGAGCTGTCCACCACCATTTCCGCCAGCGACAAAGTCAAGGGCCTCACGTTCGAAGCTTCCAGCCGCCTGGACTTCTACGACGCCTGGCTGAGCAAGTAGGAATCCCATGATCCGCTACATCGGCCAACGGTTGCTGCAGGGCGCGTTCGTCCTCTGGGCCGCGTACACAGTGTCCTTCCTGATCCTGTACTTGTTGCCCGGCGACGCCGTGAGCATCATGGCCAGCGGCGACGAACAGAACGCAGTGGACCCGGCTCTCGTGGAGAAACTCCGCGCGGAGTACGGATTGGACAGGCCTCTTTACGAGCAATACTTTGTTGCCCTGTTCAAGGCGTTCCAGCTGGACTTCGGGCTGTCCATCAAGAATGGTGTCCCTGCGACCCAGACTGTGGCGGAAGTCTTGCCGGAGACCATCAAGTTGGCCGTGGCGGGATTCGCGGTCGCGGTGCTCCTGGGCAGTGCCCTGGCAGTGGTTGCGGCGTTCAGCCGCAACCGCTGGATCCGCCAGACCTTCTCCTCGCTGCCGCCTTTGGGCATCGCCGTGCCCACTTTCTGGATTGGCCTCTTGCTGCTGCAGTTCTTCTCGTTCAGGTTGCGATTGTTCCCAGCGATAGGGAACGACGGCGGCCAGAGCCTCGTGCTTCCAGCCCTGACTCTGGCCATACCCACCTCAGCGGTGATCGCCCAGCTGCTGACGCGCAGCTTGCGCCAAACATTGGGCGAACCGTACATCGAACAGATCCGGGCCAAGGGAGCCAGCGAAGCGCTGATCAACTTTGGCCATGCCCTCCGGAACGCAGCCATTCCCACGCTGACCATGCTCGGAATCCTGGTGGGAAACCTGCTGGCCGGGGCAGTGGTGAGCGAAACAGTGTTCTCCCGCGCAGGCATCGGGCGGCTCACCGTCACGGCCGTCAACAGCAGGGACATCCCCGTAGTTCAGACCCTGGTGGTCCTGGCCGCCGCCATCTTTGTGATCACCAGCTTGATCGTTGACCTGATTTATCCGCTCGTGGACCCGCGTATCAACACAGCGCGCGGGGCCAAGGTCTAGGAGGGCCATCATGACGCAGCAACTTGTGAGGGAGACGCCCTCCGAGGCCGGCTCCGGGACGGGGCACTCGGCCGCCGCACCCGAGACGGCAGTTCCCGTCCCGCCGGCCTCCGACCAGGCTTCAGGTAGTTGGGCTGGTTCCCCTTGGGCCGGCGCCCGGAGGTTCCTGGCCAAGCCCGGATTGGTGCTGTCCGTGCTGGTCCTTGCTTTGGTGATCCTGTGGGCGTTGGTTCCCCAGGCCTTTACCCAGTGGCCTCCGGACACGGGTGTTCCGTCGTCGCGGCTCAAACCACCGTCCGCGGAACACTGGTTCGGCACCGACAGCCTGGGCCGTGATCTCTTTTCCCGTGTGGTCCACGGTTCGGCAACCTCGTTGGCTGCAACGGCAGTGGCGGTAGCCGTCGGCCTGGTTGCGGGATCGGCGCTCGGTTTGCTGGCTGGCTCCATCAGGGGGTGGGTGGATGACGCCATCATGCGCGTCATGGATGTGCTGCTGGCCATTCCGAGCTTGCTGCTTTCCTTGGCTCTCATCACGGTGCTCGGCTTTGGAACCATCAACATCGCCATCGCGGTGGGCATTGCCAGTGTGGCCAACTTCGCCCGGATCATGCGGGCTGAAACCCTGCGGGTGAGCACCGCTGTGTACGTTGAGGCCGCACGGTCCTCGGGTGTCCGGTGGCACTCCATCCTCCTCCGACACGTCCTCCCCAACGCTGCCGGCCCGGTTCTGGCCTTGTCCGCGTTGGAGTTCGGCATGGCAGTCCTGTCGATTTCATCGCTGAGCTTCCTCGGGTTCGGCGCACCACCGCCCTCCGCGGAATGGGGTTCACTGGTGGCCGGAGGCCGCGACTACCTGGTGGCTGCGTGGTGGCTGGTGACGTTGCCGGGCGTGGTGATTGCCGCCGTCGTGCTGTCCACCAACCGTATTTCGCATGCTTTCCAAGACTCTGAAAGGAACCGGCCATGAGCTCCCATGCTGAACCGCTGTTGAAGGTGGAGAACCTCCGCGTGGACTATGTGGTGGACGGATCTTCGCGGAACGCGGTGGCGGGTGTCAGTTTTGAGGTCCGGGCCGGCGAGGTGGTGGCGATTGTGGGGGAGTCGGGCTCCGGCAAGACCACCACGGCCCATTCCATCATCAACCTGCTCCCCGGCAACGCCCGGGTTTCCTCCGGCAGCGTGACCTTCGACGGCACGGACCTGACGCAGCTGACGCGCAAGGAGTGGCAGGGGGTGCGCGGCAAGGACATCGGGCTGATTCCGCAGGACCCCACGGCGTCGTTGGATCCCCTCCAACGGGTGGGCGAACAAGTGGCGGAAGCGCTCACCATCCACCGGCTCCAGCCCAAGAAGGCTGCACGCCAGAGTGCCGTCAGATTGCTGGAGGAATCCGGAATCCGCGACGCTCCCTCCCGGGCGCGCCAGTTTCCCCATCAGTTCTCCGGTGGCATGCGCCAACGCGTGCTTATAGCCACTGCGCTTGCTGCCCAGCCGAAACTGGTCATTGCTGATGAGCCCACCAGTGCTCTGGACGTGACGGTCCAGCGGCAGATCCTGGACAACATTGCCACCCTGACTGCGGAGCGGGGGACCGCCGTCCTGCTGATCACGCACGACCTCGGCGTCGCAGCTGACCGTGCCGACCGGATCATCGTGATGCGCGGCGGCGAAATTGTGGAGGAAGGGTCCGCGACGGCTGTGCTGGGCGACCCGCAGCACAGCTACACGCAGCAACTCATTGCGGCGGCCCCGGGACTCAGCCCGCGCAGATTGCGGCCATCGCTTTCGGTCCAGAACCCACGCACGGCGACGGGCGGCGACGTTGTCCACGTTTTCCCTCTTGTGGAGGCCAAGTCGCTTCGCAAGGTGTTCGGCCTGCCCCGGACAGCCGGGGGCGCAAGGTCGCTGACCGCCGTCGACGATGTTTCGCTGGACATCCGGCGAGGCGAGACTCTGGCATTGGTGGGGGAGTCCGGTTCCGGGAAGAGCACAGTTGCCCGCCTGCTGCTGAGGTTGGACAAGCCAACCTCAGGTTCAGTGACGTTCGACGGCGTGGACCTCGCCAGCGCGAAAGGGGAGAGGCTGCGCCAACTCCGACGCCGGTTCCAAGTGGTGTTCCAGAGTCCTTATGCATCGCTGGATCCGAGGTTCTCTGTGGAGGACATCATCGCTGAGCCGCTCCGGGCCTTTGCGGAGGGCACCCCGGCCGAACAAAAGAGCCGGGTGAAGGCGTTGCTTGAGGAGGTCCACCTCCCCGTGGACTACGGAACCCGGCGTCCGGCCGAACTCTCGGGTGGGCAGCGGCAACGTATTGCTATCGCGCGGGCGTTGGCGCTGAAGCCCGAACTCGTGGTGCTGGATGAAGCGGTTTCGGCCCTGGATGTTTCGGTGCAGGCGCAGATCCTGACTCTCTTGGCTGAGCTGCAGGTGCAGGAGTCGTTGAGCTACCTGTTCATCTCGCATGATCTCGCCGTGGTGCAGCAAATTTCCGACCGCGTGGCCGTCATGCAGGCAGGGAAAATGGTGGAACTCGGGGAGGCCACCGCAGTGCTGGAAAACCCTGCGGAGGACTACACCCGGCAGCTGATCACGGCCATCCCGGGCCGGGTTCCCATAGCGGGCTGATTCCTGACCCTCTTTGAGCTCGGGAGGCAGCTATTTCAACCTTTGGGGGTTTACTTTCGGTGCTTCGGTGGTCAAAGAAGGTCAGGACGCCACGTCCGGAGTGGGACTTTACCGCTGTCCCGGCATCCCGCCCAGGGGTGGGATGAATCCCTCGCCGTGACCTTCGTCTGCCTTCCGCTCGGCTTCGCTGCGGGTGTCGCTGTCAGCCGTCTCGTCGGAGTCGCCGTCCAGATCGGCCAGGCCGTTGGTCTGATCGAACGGGTGGGTGATGGGATCGACGATCGGTGGCGAGTCCGGGGCAGGGGAGCCGGTGGTACCGGAAGCGCCGGTGGCCGCGGTTGCTCCTGTAGCCGTTGCGGTGGTGCCGGCCGTGGTCCGCTCCTCTGTATCGGTGCCAGCTTCCGGTGCCTGCTTCTCGATGTACTCCTTGAACTTCTTCAAGTCTGACTCAGCCTGCCTTTCAACAATGTGCAACTTGTCGCCCAGGAACTCGAGGACGCCGTGCGGTTCGTATTCCAAAGACAGATGCAAGGACGTCTGGCTGGGACCGGCTTCCTTGAATTCAACCCAGCCTGCGTTCTTGGCACCCTCGACGGCGGCCCAAGCCACTGCCCGGTCCACGTCCTGTTGGACGATCTTGGCCTCCCAACGGCGATGGACGCCGGCGATTTCGGCCACCCATTCCAGTCGGTCGTCGCTGAGTCGCGTGACGCGTTCCACCCCGCCCATGAAGTGCGGAAACTCCTCGAATTTGGTCCACTGCCTGTAAGCGGCGCTGACCGGAACGTTGACCATGATTGTCTTGTTCACTTTCGTGGTCACTGTGTCCTCCTCTTAGTCTTGCCTGATAATGATCAGCATACTTACATTGTCGGTCTTTGAGGAGGGTAATAACAGGCCCGGTCAGCCCCAACGCTCTCTCACATAACGGCCCCTTCCGCCCAACGCTCTATCACCGGGTGATAGAGCGTCGGCGGAAATGGCGCGTTAGGTGAGAGAGCGTCGGGAAGGACTGCACACGCGGCGGGCACAGAAACTAGGAGATCACCCGGCCGTTCTGGATGAGGTATTCCAGGTGCTCGGAGATGTCGGCCAGCACCGAAATATCAGCCACCGGGTCGGCCCCCAAAACCAGAAGGTCAGCATCCGCGCCCGGCGCGATCACGCCAAGTTCACCTTCGCGCTCCAGCAGCAGGGCCGCCGTCGTGGTTGCGGAACGGATGGCATCTATCGCTGGCTGCACCTTGCCGAGGAGTCTGAACTGCTCGTTTTGGTGGCGGTGCATGCCGCCCAGGAGATCAGTACCGAAAGCCATCTTCACGCCGGCTTCGTGGGCGCGGCCGATCGCTTCGAGGCCGCTGGTGAGTACGGAGTCCACCTTTGCCCACATTTCCTCCGTGAGCCCGAACTCCTTGCCCTCTTCCTTCAGCGCCCAGTACGTCACCAGCGTGGGGACCAGGAAGGCGTCCTTTTCGAGGAACAGCTTCAGGCTTTCGTCGTCCAGGAGGTTTCCGTGTTCGATCGAGCGGACACCCGCCTCAAGCGCACGGTTGATGGCCCGGGCAGTGTAGGCGTGGGCGGCCACGTAGCGGTTGGCGGCCTGTGCCTCCTCCACTGCTGCGCGCATTTCTTCCATGGAGTATTGGGTGGAATCGATGCGGTCTGTGGGCGAGGAGACACCGCCGGACGCCATGATCTTGATGTGGTGGGCGCCCTTGCGGATTTCGTCGCGGGCGGCAGCGCGGACAGCGTCAACGCCGTCGGCCACCCGGCCGATGCCGCAGCAGCCCCGACCATTGGGATCATGGTCCTCGCCGGGCAGGCGCATGTCCCCATGTCCGCCGGTCTGGCTCAAGGCATGGCCGCAGAAGTGGATCTTCGGGCCCTCCAACAGACCTTCCTCCTGGGCCATTGCAAGACCGAAGTCGGCGCCGGACAGATCGCGGACAGTGGTGAATCCGCGTCGCAGCATCTCGCCCATGATGCGGGCCGTCTGCGCGTAGACATAGGAGGCAGGTGTGAAGGTGAGCGAGCGGAAGTCCGCGCTGGACGCCACCACGTGAACGTGGGCATCGATCAGGCCCGGGATCACAAACTTACCGGTGCCATCGATGACCCGCGCGCCCGAAGGCGCCTCAAGGTCACGGCCGACGCCGCTGATCTTTCCGTCAACACTTACGACGTCGGCAGTGGAGTAGGTGCCCGCGTCAACGTCCAGGACGCTTGCGTTGCGGATGACAAGTGGGGTGGTGCTCATACTAAACAGTGTCCTTCGCGGGTGCTTCGGTGGGTTCGGGGACGTCGGCTTCGGTGGGATGGGCTTCGAAGGCCTGAACCAGGCGGGCCTTGTGGGCATTGATGACGTCGACGGCGGTTTCCACACTCTGCTGCGTGTACTTGCCTTCAGCGTCCAAGAGGGCAAGGACACCCACAACGTTGTCTTTCTGATCCAAGACCGGCACGTTGATGACGGCGCCACAGCCCAGTTGCTGGATGAGCTCGGAGTCTGCAAAGACTTCCCTCAGGGCCGTCAGGTCGGGGGCCAGGAACGGCTCCTTCTTTTCGATGACCGTACCCAGCCAGCCGGGGGAGATCTCCACTGTTTTTTCGCCGCCTACCGGGTACTCGGCCGGGTGGCTGGTGAACAGGCGCTTGAGGCTGGAGCGTTGGGGAATCCACTGCAGTGCAGTGAACAGAATGACTCCCGGTTCCTGCTGCATCGCCTCAAGCGTCTGCTGGAAAACTTCGTCTGAATTCATGGCGTTCACTTGCTTTCTGCCGTGGCCGGATCATGCTCGGCCCGGGCGTTGATGTTCTCCAGGGATTTGCCTGCGGTGGACGCTCCGAAGATCACCACACCCAACACGCCGATGGTCAGCACCACGGTGGTCATGGTGAACACTCCGCCGAAACCGAGGGACGCGGCGAAGATGCCAATGATGGACGGTGCCAGGATGCTGCCGATGCGGCCCACTGCGCTGGCCAGGCCAACACCGGTGGCACGCATCCAGGTGGGGAAGAGCTCCGGTGTGTAGGCGTAGACGCCGGCGTAGGTGCCATTCAGGAAGAAGGACAACGTTGCAGCGGCCAGCAGGATCATTCCGGAATCGTTGGATTGGCTCAGCCAGAAGGCGCTGATGGCCGATCCCGCCAAGTACAGGGCAATGGTGTTCTTGCGGTCAATCCGGTCACACAACCAAGCAGCGGAGAAGTAGCCGGGGATCTGTGCCAGATAAATGAGGATGGAGAACTCAAAGCTCTTGGTGATGGTGATGCCGCGACCTACGAGGAGCGTGGGAATCCAGGAGAAGAAGCCGTAGTAGGAGAACGTGATCACAAACCAGATCAACCAGATCACCGCGGTGCGGCGGCGCATGGCTTTGGACCACATGAACTTCAGGGCGTTCCAGATACTGATCTTTTGCTCGTGCTTGGTGATCTCTTCCTCGGCGGCGGGCAAGGGAGCAAGGGGCTTCCCAGTGGCTTTGACGACGCTCTGCTCAAAGCGGTCCACCACTTCGGTTGCCTCTGCGATGCGGCCTTGGCTGATGAGGAAGCGTGGGGATTCGGGCAGGCTGCGACGCCACCAGAGCAGGAGGAGGATGGGGACTGCGGTGATGACCTGCGCCCAGCGCCAGCCGTCCTCGCCCAGCGGAACAACGAACCGGCCGATCAGTGCGGCAGCCACGAAGCCGAAGGAGAAGAATCCGGCCAGGGTTCCAATGAACCAGCCGCGGCGCTTCGGGGGGATGAATTCGGACAGGAACGGGGCGATAATCACGCTTTCAGCGCCCGCACCCAGGCCGGCAAAGATCCGTGCAATCAGGAAAATTTCGAAGTTGGGGGCCATGGCCGCCACCACTGACATGAGGCAGTAGAAGGCCAGAGCCCAGAGCATGACCTTCTTGCGGCCAAAGCGGTCACCCATCCAACCGGCCAGGATTGCGCCGAAGAAGAAGCCGAAGGGGGCGGCCGAGCCCACCAAACCGAGGCTGGCGGTGCTGAGGCCCCAAATTTCCTGGATGCGCGGGAGCAGGAATGCGACCACTGCACCGTCCATACCGTCGAACGAGTAGCCGAGGCCTCCAATGAGGAGAAGCTTGTAGTGTGGTCGACTGAGAGCCAGACGATCCAGGCGTGCTGTGAGAGACATGGGGATTCCTGCCAAATTGGGCCAAGTTGTACATTTTTAGGAATATGCACGGGTCTGTGCAGAAGCGATGTATCGAAGGTACGGCCAAAATGTGAGGTAGGTCAATAGGTGGAAGAAGATTTCGACTCGTCAACGTTGACCGAGTGGCTGGATAGTCGTGTCCAAGGGCGGAAGCTTGCGGCCCGTCAGTTGCAGGTGATTGGCATCCTCCGATCCCAGCCCCGGCTTGCGTCCTACGGCTCCGTCAGCGACATTGCCGCAGTAGCCGCCTCGAACGCCTCCACCGTGACCAGAACCGCGCAAACACTGGGATTCAAGGGGTGGGCCGACTTCCAATTTGAGCTGCGTTCGCGGTTTCTGGCCTCGCTGAGCGCAGTGGAGGTTGCGGCCGAACATAACGGCCACATCAGCAGTCCTGCGCAGGCAGCGGTATCCACTGACCGGGCGAATCTGGCGCATTTCGAGCGCACGCTAGACGCCCAAACTCTCCATGATATTGCGAAGGCGATCGCTGGTGCACGGCAGACCTTCATCGTCGCGGCAGGAAGTTACGCGATCCCGGGCAAGGCGTTGGAGCATAACGCGATCATCGCCGGCTACAACGTACGGCTCCTTGATGCCGACGTCGCGGCCCTCACCAATGCCCTTGCACGGCTTGGTGCGGAAGACCTCGTTATCGCCATCAGTCTCTGGCGGGTCTACGACAGCACTATGAGGGCAGTGGACATCGCCCACAATCTGGGTACACCCATCGTCTCCATCACTGATAGTGCGGGTTCGCCCGTGGCGGTGCACGCCGACCACAGGATTGTGGTGCCCACCGAGGGGGCCGGCTTCTTCCCATCCCTGACAGGCGCTGTGGCCGCGGTCCAGGCGATCGCCGTCGAGCTTGCCTCCTTGGATCGTGAGCGTTCCAACCAGAACATCGCCGCCTCGGAGCGGACGTGGGACCAGATGCGCATCATGCATCCCCGCTCCAGTTCTTAACGCAGAACCATTGACGTGGCGTGACTGGTGGAGATATCGTACAACCAAATGGTTGTAGATCAGATCAGTAAGCCTCTCTCCGACGCCGAGATCGATCGGATCTTCCAGGCTTTGGCCGATGCCACCCGCAGGGACATCGTGGCTCGGGTGACGGCGGGGGAGTACTCAGTCTCCGGGCTTGCTGCGCTCTACACCATGAGTTTCGCGGCCGTACAAAAGCATGTTGCGGTTCTGGAACGGGCCTCCCTGGTGACCAAGGAGAAGCGTGGGAGGGAGCAGATCGTGCGGGGGAACCATGAAGGGTTGCAGAAAGCCCGCCATCTGCTGGATCAACTGGAAATGGTCTGGCGGCAACGCGCCGACCGGATTGCGGACATACTCGCCGAAGATGATGAAAGGGATCTGCCATGACTGTTGTCAGCGTAAACAAGGATGTTGAGGCCCTGAGCTTCAGCATTGTTTCTGAATTCGATGCCGACGTGAAGCGTGTCTGGCGGGTTTGGGAAGACCCCCGGCAGCTTGAGCGCTGGTGGGGACCGCCCACTTGGCCGGCCACCTTTGAGACGCATGAATTCACCGTTGGTGGGAAGGCCGCCTACTACATGACCGGGCCGGACGGCACCAAGGCGCGGGGCTGGTGGAAATTCACCGCCATCAACTCCCCGGACCACCTTGAGTTCGACGACGGCTTCGCGGACGAGCAGGGTGAACCCGTGGACCACCTGGGCATCACCCACGCCACCGTGAAGCTCGAGCCTTTGGAAAACCGCACCCGGATGACCATCACGTCCACCTTCGACTCCGAAGAACAGATGCAGAAGATGGTCGAGATGGGCATGGATGAGGGAATGCGGGAGGCAGCCGGGCAGATCGACGCCGTGCTGGCCAGCGCCTGAACACTGAACCAAAAGCAAAAAGATGCCGACGACGGCGGGTGCCTCCCGTCGTCGTCGGCGTATGGTTAAGTCTCGGTTGCCTCTCGAAACGGACCAATGTCATGGCGCGATTGATCATCATGGGTCCTCCGGGTTCCGGAAAAGGCACACAGGCCGAGCACATTGCCCGGCATTTTGGGATCCCCGCCATTTCTACCGGTGAACTGTTCCGCACCCACGTTCGCGACAAAACAGAGTTGGGGGCAGAAGCCAGCGGGTACATGGATCGCGGGGACTTTGTGCCGGATCATGTCACCACGGCCATGCTGAGGGTCCGGCTTGAAGAAGCGGACGCCGCGGCCGGATTCCTGTTGGACGGCTACCCACGGACGGTCATTCAGATCGGTGCCCTGGACGAGATATTGGCCGACCGTCAGCAAACCCTTGAAGTGGTTCTTGAGCTGAACGCATCAGACGACGAGCTGCTGTCCCGGATGCTCCGCAGGGCGCAGGAGCAGGGACGCGCCGATGACACCGAACCCGTGATACAGCGGCGCCTTGAGCTGTACCGGGACCAAACGCAGCCAGTGCTGAAGGCGTACTCGAACCGGGGGATTCTGCTCAGCGTTGACGGAACGGGCGAACGCCAAACGATCACGAAGGCTGCGATTGCCGCCTTGGAGGATGCGCTGGCGGTTTAGCCGCTGGCGGGAGTCGGAAGCTCGGCAGCCGGTACCTGGACGGCCGGGAATTGGGCAGCCGGAAGCTCCGCCGCGAGGGAGCGTAAGTACGCGGCGAATCCCTCCGGCGCGCGGGAATGTGTCCGCCCAGAGGTCACAACGCGGATGGTGTCCGTGGCCGTCACTGCGAAACCTCGGTGGCGGAGCCGTTCCACCAGAACGCGGTCCTCATGGGAGCGCAGCCCGGGGAAGCCGCCAGCACTGATATATGCCGAGGCCCGGATTCCCAAGTTGGCGCCGTAGATGTGCTGGTGGTCCTCCCGGAACGGATGGAGTTCCATCCAGCGGCGATGGATGGCCGGGTCCATGTCCTCTGGATCGGGTTCCACTGACCCAAGGAGGGCGTCCGCTCCGGCGTTGGCCAGTTCCACTTGCCTCGTCAGCCAGTGCGGGGGAACAGCGGAATCGGCGTCTGTGGTGGCCAACCAGATACCGGCCGTGTCCCGAGCTCGCAGGCTTTCCAAAGCAGCGCGGAAACCATAATCACGGCTGGCCCCCGTGCTTCGCAGGTTCACGTTGACCACGCTGAAGCGGTTGTCGCCTGAGGCGTGCGCCGCGGCAATCTCCGCTGATCGGTCGGTGCAATGATCCAGGACCACCACCATTCTGGTCTCCACGTCCGGGCAGTCACGTTGGAGTGCGTCCGCGGCGGCCTTTAGCGCCACCAGGGCTTTGCCGATGTGTTGGTCCTCGTTATGGGCAGGCATGACCACTGCCACGCTGTTGATCTCCAACGGCCCCGGCACGGTCACGGTGTCCTGTCAGGGGCGAGAAGGATCTCCAGCATGAAATCCTTCTCACGGTAGAGACCGTGCGTGGGCCAGCCGAGTTGGTTCCGAGCCATCGCATGAACCGCTTCAGCGTCCAGTTGCCAGCCCGAAATCGGGTGCCGCCAATGGCACAACACCAAGGTTCCGCCGGGCCGGGTGGACGCGTCAAGCCGTGCCAGGAGTTCCGTGAGTTCATCCGGCGAAAGGTAGTAACCCGTCTCGGACAACACCACGAGATCGAAAGTGCCCTCGGGCCACTCACCGGGCATGGTCAGATGCCGGGCCTCCGCCGAGGGAAATCGTGAGAGCCGCTCGGTCGCCTGGGCAAGGGCGGCGCTGCTGGCGTCCACCCCAAGGAACTGCTGGCAGCGCTGGGCGAGTTCCACGCTGAGGGTGCCAATGGAACAACCCAGTTCAAGCCCGGATTCATATAATTCCTCCGGCAGGGCGGCCAACGTCAGTGCCCTTTTGCGCCGTTCGTACCAGCTGGTGGTGTAACTCCAGGGATCGTCCTCCTTGGCATGGACCTCGTCGAAGATCCGCTCAGCGTCTGCGGCACTGTTGCTCCCGGCCTTGGAAGGATGCCAGGCGAAGGTTTCCCACGGCCTGCTGAAGTGCTCAAGGAACGTATCCGAAAGGAGGGTTTCATCGCCGGGTTGATCGGACAGCGGCTTCGTTTGGGAGGTGTGGGCGTCCATCGCCCGTGCTTTCGCACGCTGATCCTGATGGGTCAACGGCACCCGCACCCATGAGTTCCACGTGGAGTCATCCGGCCCTGCCCACAACCAGTACCAGACGGGATATTCCAGCAGACCATAGCCGCCCAGCGCCGCGACTTCCGCGGCGATACTGCCCAAGGTGTCATGGTCCGTGTGTCCGTCATAGCGATAAGGGGCTACGATCGCGACGGTCTCCGCAGGCCTTCCGGCCACAGTTGCGCGGAGGGCTTCCGCGATGCTCTCCGTGTTGGCCGCAAGCTGCCCATCGGGAAGTTCCAGGAACCGCCACGTGGCATCAGGAGCCAGTCCGGACACTGCCGTGTTGAACTCCGTAAGCCTGACAGCGGCAAGCTGTTCCGGCGTCGTGGTTTGCGAGTCCGGATGCGAGGCCTCGCCGGCAGTGCACAGCAGAATCTCCACCGCAGCCCCGGCGGCATGGAGCTTGGCGAGGAAACCGCCTGCGCCCAGAGTTTCATCGTCCGGGTGGGCGGCGAGTACAACAAAGGTCATGCCCGCGAGCTCGTCTGCGCTCAGTGGCAGCTCCGGTAAGGCGGCAACTCCGCTGGCGGCCCATTCCGCCTCCGACGTGCCGGTGTCCGTGTGCGAGAAAGCTACCAACTGCGGTCTCCCTTCAGAGCCAAGGCGCCCAACTGGGCATCGTCCCGCATAGCGTGATGCTGCCTGATGTACAGCGACAAGTCCGCCATGCGCTTGCCGTACGCTTCGTCGAAAGCCAGCGGGCCGGGGCCCAGATTCTGCGTCACCAAGGTTTGCACACGCTCGACGGCGGCGGCAACGGTTCCTCGGACGCGCAGTGCTTCGGGCCAGGGGCTTGGGCCGTCAGGATCTGAGCCTTCCAAATCACCGGCGTCGATGCGTTCCGCCGTCTGGGCGAGGTAGCCCGTGGTTGTGGCAAGGATACGGTCGATCTCGCCCAGGGAAGCCAGCGCAATCTGGTCGGGTTCGCGGCCGTTGGCTGCGGCCTTCGTGAGTGTTTTCTCGTAATCGCGAGCCACGGCTACCACGCCGCCCAACCAACAGGCAGCCACACCCATGCCACCCCAAGCGAAGCCCGGGCGCTTGAAATACCAGCTTCCTTGGTTGACGGGCCATGCTTCCACTTGGTCGAAGTGAACAGTGCCGCTCGGAATTTCCTTCAGCCCCCGGCTGGTCCACACAGGTGTTTCGGCTGTCACGCCCTGGTGCTTTAGATCAAGGGCAAAGGCGGCCCTGGTGTTGTCTTCCGTGTGGGCGGTGATCACGGCGCCATCCAATTGCGCGGCAAGAGAGCACCACGGCTTGGAGCCGTTGAGGACGTAGCCGCCGTCTGCCGAGCGTTTGGCCTCGAGCTTCATTCCGGGGCCCTCCGCTGCGAAGACTCCCCAAGTTCCTTGAGGTTCGTTTTCGACTCCGGCCGGGACTCCGGCTTGGGCGAGGATCGCGAGAGCGTCGAGGTGCGGTTCGAGTACCCGCCCGGCCGCCACGTCCACGGCTGTCACGGAGGCCAACAGTTCCCACAGCTTGGCGGTGTTTCCCTCGCCGGGCTTTGGGGCGGTCCGTCCGATGTCCTCGGCCAGGGTCAGTAGTGTCGGCACGTCGCCTACTGCTGCCCGCACTTTTTCGAGCACGGGTTCCAGGGCTTGCAACTGCGCGGGTTCGGAACTGATGCGGACGGGCTGGGCTTCGGAATAGCTCATGATGCCAAGCCTAAACTAAGGAACCTTAGGTTATGTGTGCGGAAAGCAAGCGGACGACGGCGGGAGGTTCCCGCCGTCGTCCGCTTTGCTATGTTTCTTGGTGCTAGATGATCAAGTTCATGGCGTTCCAGCCGGAGCCGACCAGGCCGCGGGGGAGCCAGCCTCCTTGGCCGTTGCTGGGGTAGAGCCAGAGGGCTCCGCCTGCGTCGCGGGCCAGGAGGTCCACGTTGCCGTCGCCGTTGAAGTCGCCGGGTGTGGCTATGGCGGTCATGGCGTTCCAGCCCCAACCGACCTGGGTACCGGTATAGAAGGAAGTGTTGCGATATCCGTTGAAGCTCCACAGTGTGCCGTTGGCATCCCGGGTCAGAAGGTCTTGGACTCCATCCTTGGTGATGTCTCCAGGACCGGCGATGAAGTTCATGCCGTTCAGGCCGCTGCCAACTGAGTACTGGCTCAACCAGCCGCCGTGGCCATTTCCGCGGTAGTGCCGCAGCTGTCCGAAGCTGTCCCGGGCTGCGATATCCGCATTTCCATCCAGGTCAAGATCTCCGATTCCTGTGATGGCTGTCATCTCGTTCCAGCCCTGGCCCACTTGAAGCCGGGCTTGCCATCCGCCCTGGCCATTCCCCGGATACAGCCACAAAACCCCGTAGGCATCCCGGGCCAGCACGTCGGCCTTGCCGTCACCGTTGAAATCCCCCGGCGTGACCAGGGCTGTCATGGCGTTCCAGCCCTGGCCCACCTTGGACGGTGTCTGCCAACCTCCGCTCCCGTTGCCGGGGTAGAGCCACAGGTCGCCGTTAGTGGTCCGGGCCAGGACATCGGACTTCTTGTCGCCATTGAAATCGTGACGGATATCAGCTGCGATAGTCACCGTGAATGCAGACGTCACGGCGTCAGGGCCGTAACCATTAGTGGCAGAAACGCTGAAGGTGAAGGTGCCCGCGGAAGTTGGAACCCCGTACAGGATGCCGTTATCGCTGAGAGTCAGTCCTGTCGGAACGGAGCCGCTGGCCACTTTGAAGGTCGGGGTGAGCGACCCCTTTGCCGCGAATCTGTGCTCGTAGTACGCGTCCACCGCGCCCTTTGAGGGTGGAGGGCCGGACGTGAAAGTGGGAGCGACGCTCGTGCCGTCGATGACGACAACATTCTTGCTGTCTTCGTTGATGCTGTAGGGCAGATTTCTTACATAGATTTTATTGGTCTTTGTATTGACTGCCATCTTGCCCGCCATGCTGAAGCCTGGAAGGCTTCCAGCAGCGTTGGTGGTTCCGTCAAAGACCATCACACGGGAGCGGTACCAAAGGGGTACGTAAACCTTGTTGGTCACTTCGTTGACCGCCAGTCCTGAGGCAGATTCCCCCGTGGGAACGGTGACGGTCGCCTTCGTCGCGCCATCCAGGACGGTCATGCTGGCAAGCTCAGAGTTCAGCGCGTAGACCTTGTTATTGCTGCGATTCAGGGCAATCTCCTTGGGCCCCGAGTCCACGCCAGTGGGAACTGTTGTGACCGCAAGAGTTTCGCCATCAATAACCGCGATCGCCTTGGAGGCAAGGCACGTAGCGAAAACCGTATTGGTGGCATCGTTCACTGCTACCCCGCGAGTGTCGCTGCAAACGGGGATCGCCGAGACGATGTTTGTTGCACCATCCACAACAGTCACCTGGCTGTTGCGGCTCACTCCGTAGATCTTGTTGGTTTTCTCGTTGACAGCGAAGGAGTAGACCGTTGCCGGAAGGGCTGTTGTGGCACCCGTGGCACCGTCAACGACAGTAACGCCGTTCGTGCCGGATGTTGAGACGTAGACCTTGTTGGTGGTCTCGTTCACCGCAACTGTCATAGGGTCACCCGTCAAAGCGATGGTCCTCGTGGTACCTGTTGCTCCGTCGATGACGCTCAAGGATGAACTGCCATTGTTCGCTACATAAACTTTGTTGGTTTTCTCATTGACGGCCAGTTCGCGAGGCCGCGTACCTACCGGAATGGTCCTTTCCAGCTTGGTAGCCCCGTCCAAGACGAATACGGAGTTGGCCTCCTCGCTGGTGACATACACCTTGTTTGTTACTTCATTTACCGCTAGGGCAAAAGGCTCGGGGCCCAGGCGGATGCCATCCGTCATGGTGTCGGCTTGAGCGGGCAGGGAGACGCCTACCAAGACTGTCCCAGCCGTGGCCACAGACACCAGGGTGGCGGCGATTCGATGCCAGAGACTGGTGGTAGAAAACGTGAAAATACCCAGAGCAGCCAAAGGCTCGACCCCCATAATTCAGTGCGCGACCATCGCGTCAACCTGCGAAGTTTATACGCCCGAAAGCGAAGACGCGGCATCGGGCGCACGCCAAGGGTGCTCGCCGGAGCTTGGGAAGAGCTGAACGAGTGTTGCAACGCGCTCCACCCCCGCCAAAGTTCCCATTGGTCCCAACATGAAGCGCATCTTCACAGCTTTTGTCATGCTTGTCACATCTTGTTGTCATTAACGGTGACAAGTTCCGTAGCTTGGAAGGGTCAGCAGTCCCGAGCTAGGAGTTCCCATGCCGCAGTCCAACGAATCCGCCACCGTTCCCGCCGACTCCCACAGCCCGCCAGGCCCCAAGGCCCGTAAGCCCACCTTCCTGAGCAACCTCGGCGCGGATCTCCCGGCATCGCTCGTCGTCTTCCTCGTAGCACTCCCGCTTTCCCTCGGCATTGCCGCCGCCTCAGGTGCTCCGATCATGGCCGGTCTCATTGCCGCAGCCGTCGGCGGCATCGTTGCAGGCAGTCTGGGTGGCTCCCCACTGCAGGTGAGCGGCCCGGCCGCCGGGCTGACCGTCGTCGTTGCCGGTCTGGTTGATGAGTTCGGCTGGCAGGTGACATGCGCAATCACCGCTGCTGCCGGCGTCGTGCAGCTGCTCATGGGAGTTAGCCGCATTGGCCGGGCGGCGCTGGCGGTCTCGCCGGTGGTGGTGAAAGCGATGCTCGCGGGCATCGGCATCACCATCATCCTGCAGCAACTCCATGTGCTCCTCGGCGGTCAAGCCGCTGGGTCCGCCATCGAAAACCTCACAGGCCTTCCCGCCGCCATCACCAACGTAGAGCTGCACTCGGCGCTCCTGGGTCTGGCCGTCGTCGCGATTCTTTTGACATGGAAGTTCCTCCCAGCCGCGGTGCGGAAAATCCCCGGGCCGCTTGCCGCCGTCGTCGCGGTGACGGCTCTGTCCGTCGCCGTCGCGCCAAGCGTGGAGCGCATCAGCTTCAGCGGCTCCATCTTCGACGCAATCGCACTTCCCAGCCTGCCCGACGGGAACTGGCGTGCCGCCGCCATGGCTGTCATCACGGTGGCCCTGATCGCGAGCATCGAATCGCTCCTGTCAGCCGTCGCCGTGGACAAGATGGGCGGCTCGCGGACCAATCTCAACCGGGAACTCGTGGGCCAAGGCTCGGCCAACGTTGTGTCCGGAATGCTCGGCGGACTGCCCGTCACCGGTGTGATTGTCCGCAGTGCAACCAACGTTGAAGCGGGCGCCGCCAGCCGCAGCTCAGCCATCCTGCATGGCGTATGGGTCCTGGTGTTCTCCGCTCTCTTTGCCGGCCTCATCCAACTGATTCCGTTGTCCGTGCTCGCCGGGCTCCTGCTGGTGATCGGCGCCAAACTCATCAAAATCGCGGACATCCGCACAAGCCTCCGCACCGGCGACCTCCTCGTCTACAGCGTCACCTTGGTCTGCGTGGTGGCCCTCAACCTCCTGGAAGGCGTCATTATTGGCCTCGCACTGGCCGCCCTCTGCGTGCTGTGGCGTGTGCTCCGGGCACAGATCCAAGCGCATGCCCCCTCTGCTGAGTCGCTGCCATGGCGCGTGACCATAGCCGGCTCGTGCAGCTTCTTCGCGCTGCCCCGGCTTAACCGGGTCCTCCACTCCGTGCCCGAAGGCCATGACGTCGTAGTCGAACTTAACGCCGACTACCTGGATCACGCCTTCCGCGAAGCCTTGGTTGCGTGGCAGAAGCAGCAGCGCAACACCGGCGCATCCGTGATCCTCGAAGAACACGGCACCACGGCATTTAGCGACGCCGAGGACAACACCCCACAGCGCCAGGACCCTCGCGAGTTCCCGCTGCCGCCCCGCACGTCCTGGTTGCCTTCCGGGGCCACCCCAGCTCCCGACGACGACGGGCGGCTGCCGCTGCGGTCGATCCTCCTGGGCATCGACAAGTATCACCGGCGGCACGCGGACAAGGTCCGACCCCTGGTTCAGGACCTCACCGAAGGGCAGAATCCGGACACGCTCTTTGTCGCTTGTGTTGACTCCAGGGTCAATCCCAACCTGATCACCAGCAGCGGACCGGGCGACCTCCTCACGCTCCGGAACATTGGCAACGTGGTGTGCAATGACGGCAGCGATGCTTCGATCGACTCCGCATTGTCCTTCGCAGTCAAGGGGTTGTCCGTGGACTCGATCGTGATCTGTGGACATTCCAACTGCGGTGCGATGAAAGCTGTCATTGCCGATGCTGAGGGGGTCTCGCCGGGTATGGGCAAAGGCTTCGATACGTGGCTGGAGCATGCCCGGCCTAGCTACACTGCCCTGCTGGCCAGCCACCCTGTAGGGGTTGCCGCTGCTGCTGAGGGTTACAGCCGGCTCGACCAATTGAGCATGGTCAACGTGGCCCTCCAACTCCGGAAGCTGGAAGAACACCCGGTCACCGGACCGGCACTCGCGGCCGGTCAACTGGAGGCCACTGGCTTGTTCTACGACATTTGCACGGCACGGGTCGTCCTGGTGACACCGGAGGGCATCGAGCAACTGGACCCGAGCATGGCGGTTCGCGCGTAGATCCGGCCGCCGGCCGCCGCGGCCACCGCGGCTCCACGATCCGCCGGGTCCCATCCACCCACTTTGGGCGGACAACAGCCCCGACACTCCGCTTCCACGGCGTGTCGGGGCTGGTCCCGTTTCAAAGTGGGTGGTGGAGGCCCGGGCCTCCAAGAGCAGCGTGCGTAATACTGGATTCAGAAACCACGATGTCCGGCAGGCGAGGGCTGCCGTGTGAGGAGGTGGCGGGAACGTGAGCGCCGAGAACAACGCCTTCAGACGGAAACTCGAGCGGGGTGCGGAGCTGCGGGCCGTGCGGTCCTGGGGTGGGAACGCCGAGGAAGATGCAGAACTCGAGGCCGCGGATGCCCAAGAACGCGAGAAGCGCCGGAAAGTAGACGACGCAGCTCGGGTTGAGTACCTCATCAGGGACGCCCAGAAACAAGGCAAGTTCGACAACCTGAAGTACGCCGGCAAGCCAATCCCCGGATTGGGGGAGCACTATGATCCCGACTGGTGGGTCAAGGGGCTTATTCAGCGTGAACGGCTCAGTGGGATGGGACCGCCCGCCATTTTGCTGCGGATCGAGGACTCGGAGCTCGACGCCAAGCTGGACCAGCAGTACGCCGAGAAACAAGCCCGGGACATCCTCGAAGACTTCAACAAACGGGTTATCGAGGCCCGCCGGCAACTTCAAGGTGGCCCACCCGTGGTCACCAAGCTCCGGGACGTTGAGGCAGAGCTGGAACGATGGCGCGGGCGCCGGGCTGCTGCATCCCCGCCGGATCCGGAACCCGCACCAGAAGCCAGGCGAACGTGGTGGCAGCGCCTCTGGAACGGCTCCGGGCAACCCAACTAAATAGCAGTTCAGGCCGTTTTGAGCGCTCAAAACGGCCTGAACTGCGACCTACTTGGGTAAGACGGCACAAACAGCAGCCGACGGAGAAACCCGGGTTCCGCCGTCGGCTGCTGTTCTGCGTGTGAGGCTTTAGGCGAAGCTGTCTTCCTTGGCCTCGGGGGCAGCTGGGGCGGGCTTCCGCGAGATCATGGCTGAGAGGTGTGCCTGCTGCTGACGGAAGTGGCCGTGGGCGGTGAGGCCGAATTCGTAGGCGGACTCGGCGTGCTGGGTGAGGTCCACGCCGGTGACTTCGTGCTCCAAGGGGACCCGGAAGCCGATGGTCTTGTGAATGATCCGGCCAATCACCAGCGTGCCCAAACCGGACAGGGCGATGGTGATCAGCACGGCAACCGTCTGGGCAATGAGCTGCTGAGGGCCGCCACCGTAAAGGAGGCCGCCGGCCGTGCCCTCGGTGGGGAAGGCGATGAAGCCCAAGGAGAGCGTGCCGATGACGCCGGCGCCGAAGTGCACGCCCACCACGTCCAAGGAGTCGTCGAAGCCGAACTTGTACTTCAGGTCAACGAACACGGCGCAGGCGGCGCCAGCGACGAGACCAAGGCCGAGGGCAGCGAGCGGGCTGATGTTGGCGCAGGAAGGTGTGATGGCAACCAGGCCGGCCACGACGCCGGATGCCGCACCCAGCGATGTGGGGTGCCCGTGACGGACTTTCTCCACAACAAGCCAGCTCAGCATCGCGGCCGCCGGTGTGACCAGAGTGTTGATCCAGATGAGCCCGGCTTGCTCGGCGGTGGTTGCTGCGCCGCCGTTGAATCCGAACCAGCCGAACCAGAGAATGGCGGCGCCGATCATGATGAACGGGACGTTGTGCGGGCGGTGGTTGGGGTCTTTGGCGAATCCGTGACGCTTTCCCACGATCAATGCGAGGACGAAAGCGGCGGTTCCGGAACTGACCTCAACCACTGCGCCACCGGCGAAGTCGATGACCTGGCCAAAGATTTGAGTAACGGCACCACCGGCGCTCATGAGGCCACCGCCCCAGATCATGTAGGCCAGCGGGCAGTACACCACGGTGATCCAGATCGGTACGAACACTGCCCAGGCGCCGAACTTGGCGCGGTCGGCAATGGCCCCGCTGATAAGGGCCACCGTGATGATGGCGAACGTGGCAGCGAAGCCTGCCTTGATGAGATCGGGCGAACCAATCAGATCCTGCAGGCCGAAGTGTGCAAAGGGGTTACCGAACAGGCCCAGGAAGCCGTCGCCGGTGGTCATGGAGTAGCCCCACAGGACCCACACCACACCGACGATGCCCGCCGAGATGAAGCTCATCATGATCATGTTGAGCGCTGCTTTGGCGCGGGTCATGCCACCGTAGAACAGGCCGAGGCCGGGGGTCATGAACAGCACCATTGCCGCCGACAACATCATCCAGACGTGTTGCGCAGAGATCTCCACCTGCGTTCCCTTCTCATTGAGTCGAACCCCCCGATCAATATTCGGTGAGCTATGTTTCCGACTCAGAAGAGCTAAGTTGCAGGTAAGTTACAGAAATCCCCCGTTCGTGAAGATCACGTCACTGGCATGTTTCGGGGATGTTAACGGCGCTTCTCCCGGGGCCCGGCCGGGTAGCCTCCGCGGCGGCTGGCGATGATGATCACCAAGGCAATCGCCGTGGGCAAGGCAGCGGCCAGAGGCACCAATTGGGCGCCCACGGTGGTGAGGGCGAACGCGCCGTACACAGCACCGACGGCGATCCCCAGCTGGATGGTCACCACAGTGAGACCGTTGGCAGCATCTTTGTGCTCGCCGCCGGCTCTGAGAATCGCGGCCTGGTTGTAGATACCCACCGCGCCGAAAGCGATGCCCCACAGCGTCATCAGTCCGAACGCACCCACCCAGGTGCCGCCCAGTGCAGGAAGCAAGGCGAACGCCAGCGTCAAGAGTACGACGGCGGCAATCACCGAGGTGCGCGGGCGGGAGTCAGCGGTCATGCCGGCAATCCAGATACCCACCAGGCTGGCAATTCCCACCACGGACAGGGAGAGACTCGTGGCGGATTCCGGCAATCCTGAAGCGAGGAGGAACGGCGCTACGTAGGTGAACAGCGTGAAATGGGCCAGCAACAAGAGAGGCCATGCGATGGCGATGGCTACGACGCCCGGCAGTTTCATGGCTGCCCGGAGGGAAGGGGTCTTTTGGCTGGCTTGGTCATGGGCGCCGGGGAGAAGCCAGAAAGCCAGTGCAGCCAACAGGACACCAACTCCCGCCAAGACCAGGAACGAGGCCCGCCAAGTCATGAGGGAACCCATCAACGTTCCGATAGGGGCGCCAACGGCCAATGCGATGCTGTTGCCGCTGAAGACCACAGCCATGGCTTTGCCCACGGAATGAGCGGGAACGATACGGGCCACATATGGCGCCATGCTGGACCACAACATGCCGTGGGCGATGCCGCCAAGGAGTCGCGCCCCGATGGCCCAGCCCAGTGCCGGACTCATGGCAAGGAGGACGTTGCTGAGCGCAAAAGCCAGCACGGTGGCGATCAGCAGGGTCTTGCGGGGAACCCGTCCTGCGAGGAACCGGGAAAGCGGCAGGGCGGTAAAGACGATGATCGCAGCATAGACCGCAGTCAGAGAACCCACGGCAGATTCGTCCACACCCAGATCACGGCTGATTTGGGGGAGCAGACCCGACGGCAGGAGTTCTGTGGTTACTGCGGTGAAGCCGGCAGCCGCCAACACCAACAGGCCGCCCCACGGGATCTTCTTCGGTTGCTGCGTTGCAGCGCGCGACGCCTCGGGTGATGGCGTTCCGACGACCGCGGGGTCCTGCTTCAAAGATTGCTCCTCTGGAATGAGTTAGTTCATGGGGGTTCCTACAACGTTATGCAGCCACGGCGATGCGAGGGAGTCTCTGTCAGAAACCCCCTCCGGTTGGCAACACACTTTGTCCCTCAGTCATTCCTCCCGCAGACTGGGCCTGTGAAGCCCTTTCTCTTGCTGGCCACCCGGGCCGAAGACGCCGCAGCCGATGACGAGTACCAGGCCTACCTCCGGTACTGCGGCTTGAAACCGGAAGAGTTGGTCCGTGTACGGCTGGAATCCGGGCCTTTGCCGGACCTGGAACTGTCGGACTATTCCGGTGTGATCGTCGGCGGCAGCCCTTACACCTCCAGCGATCCTGCCGAGGAGAAGAGCCCAGACCAGATCCGTGTTGAGACGGAACTCTCATCGCTGCTGGATCGGATCGTGGCCGAGGATTTCCCGTTCCTGGGCGCCTGCTACGGCGTCGGCACATTGGGCGTGCACCAGGGTGCCGTGATAGATCGTCAATTCGGCGAAGCAGTGGGACCGACTGAGATCACGTTGACCACCGAGGGCGGGCTCGATCCCATGCTTCGAGGTGTCCCGCGCTCGTTCGAAGCCTTCGTTGGGCACAAAGAGGCGTGCAGCGAACTTCCCGAGCATGCGGTGCTGCTGGCCAGTTCGGCTGCGTGCCCGGTCCACATGTTCCGGATCAAGAACAACCTCTATGCCACTCAGTTCCACCCCGAGTTGGACGCCGACGGCCTGATCACCCGCATCAACATTTACAAGAACTCCGGCTATTTCCCGCCCCATACGGCCGACGAGCTCATCGCCGCCGCCCGGCGGTCATCCGTTACGGAGCCCATGCGGGTGCTCAGGAACTTCACTGAGCTCTACGCCCGCTAGCCCACCCGTTGTGGGGCCCGCTTTGCATCCCCGCCGCCTCCCTTACTTCGCAAGCTCAGTCAGGGAACCCGGACGGCGTGGGCCCTGTTGTCGAATAGCGCGCAGAGTAGGCCTCGCAACGCGAACGCTCGACGGCGGTAGTCGCCGTCGAGCGTGTATCTCCCCGCAAGATGCGGCTACGTGAGCCGACAGGCCAGGTCTTCCCCAACGGCGAAAGCCCGCGTGATCGCCGAGCCCAACGTGGCACCGCCGCCGGGGTAATTATTGCGGAACACGCCGGCAGAAACATTGCCTGCAGCGTAGAGCCCCGGGATGGGAGAGCGCCGGTGGTCAAGCACCCGCCCGTTGACGTCAGTGGCCAGACCGCCCGACGTCCCCAGTACCCCGGCATGGATGGGGACGGCGTAGAACGGAGCAGCAAGCAGAGGCGCCAAACATGGGTTGGGTGTGTTGCCGGCATCGCCCAGAAAACGGTCCTGCGGAGTGGCGCCGCGTCCGAACTCCGTGTCCACACCGAGGGCAGCGTCGGCGTTGAACCGGGCAACCGTGGCCTCTAGCCCGGCAGGGTTGATGCCCAGATCCAGTGCCAACAGTTCAAGGCTCGGCGCGGACACCATCCACTCGGCTGCCAAGCCCGGAGTGGAGCCCGCCACGGGGTACTTTGCTAAGTAGTTGGAGTCGAACACCAGCCATGCGGGGTTGTTCTGTTGCCTGCCCGTATGCGGGTTGATGGACGCGAAGACCCGGCTGGCGTCGTGATAGTTGAGGGCTTCGTTCACGAAACGCTTCCCGTCGCTGTTCACGGTGATGG
Source organism: Arthrobacter sp. MYb23 (assembly GCF_002979775.1). Lineage (GTDB taxonomy): Bacteria > Actinomycetota > Actinomycetes > Actinomycetales > Micrococcaceae > Arthrobacter. The sequence continues at coordinate 55,943 of NZ_PCPR01000008.1, read as the reverse complement.
ACCCAGGCAGCGTCATCTCGACATTTCCCATGCGGCCTGAGCGCTGCCCGTCGTACTGATGAGCCGCCGTCGATATGACCGGAACGCCCCACACGGCGGACATGTCCTCCACAGCCGCCCCGGCTTTAAGCCCCAGCTCCAGGCCGTCGCCCTCGTTGGACGGAGCACTGATGGGCGTCACCGGATACGGCAGGAACGCGCTGCGGAGCCGCGCGTTCCATTCGAACCCGCCGGAGGCGAGGACGACGGCGGTCGCGGCCACGTGCGCTCCGGCGCCGCCGCCGAGACGTACGTTCCATCCGGTGCCGGACGGCGACAAGTCCTCCACAGGACTGGACGCAACGATGTGAACTCCACGATCCAAGGCGCTCGCAACAAGGCTGCCCACCAGTGCACCGCCCATGGTCCTGATCCCTGCGGAGGCCCGGCGCTTCAACAGCAACGGATCGGCGGCGCGGCCATTGAGTTCGTCGCGCTCGGTCATAGTGAGCAGCGGGAAATAGGACGACGGCCGGATCAGTTCCGAAAGGCCCGGATAATCCTGGGGATCGAACGCGTTGTTGTCCAGGCCCCTGCCACCATCCGCGGATCCCTTCCACTCCATGTGGTAATCCGGACGGGCGATCGGAACCATGGAAACTTTCGTGTTCCAGTTGAGGAATTCCACGGCCCGCGGCGCCGTGGCGACGTACCATTCAATCTCCTCAGCCGTCATCACATGCCCGGCGGCCTCGGAAAGGTAAGCGACGCCGTCGGCATGGCTGTCCTGGTACCCGGCAGCCTTGGCGAGGTGGTTGTTCGGCGCCCACATCACGCCGCCCCCAGCCGCCGTGGTGCCACCCAGCAGGGCAGCCTTCTCTACAACCAAAACGCTGAGACCGGCGTCGGCCGAGCGGACGGCAGCCACCAGCCCTGCCGCGCCACTGCCCATGATTACGACGTCGTAGCTCGCCTGGAGTTGCTCGGCTGCGGTGAGGATGGGGGTGCTCATTCGGGGGTTCCTGCCGGCATCTCGATAAGGATCTTGCCGATCTTCTCCGTGCGTCCCTGCATCAGGCGGTATGCCTGTTGCAAGTCCGCGAAGGCGAAGCGGTGGGTCATGAGGGCGCTTGCCTTCTCCGGGTGCCGGGCCAGCAGGGCAAGGCCGTCCGGGATGAGGTTCAGGCTCATCCGGCTTCCCATGATGTCCAGCTCCTTGTAGGGGATGTCCTTCATGGAGACGTTGGCCTGCCTGGGGGAAATGCCCACTTGGACAATCCTCCCGGCACTGGCCACAATCCGGATGGCATTCTCCAAAGACGACGGAACACCTGTGGCCTCAATGACCAGCTGCGGCCCGTAGCCCTCGGTGAGAGCCTCCAGCCGAGGTCCCTGATGTGCATCCGGGAAGTCGCTCCCGGGGGCCACCAGCAAAGTGTCCGTGGCGCCGAACTCGACGGCGAGGTCCAGCCGGTGCTGCTCGGTGTCGGCGCAGACCACGGTGACTCCCAGCTCTGTCAGATACAAGGTGGCTAACAAACCGATGGGACCGCTGCCCAGCACCAGTGCGGTTTCCCCTGCCTTAGGCCGGCCACGATTGACTGCCTGCATGGCGATGGATGCTGGTTCTCCCATGGCTGCCATATCCAACGGAAGTCCGTCCGGCACTGGACAGAGCTTGTCCAGGGGAACGCTGATCAACTCACTGAGTGCCCCGTCCGAGTAGCACCCCAGGCAGCCCACGTTCTGGCAGACGTTATAGCGGCCCGTCAGGCATGGGCGGCACTCGCCGCAGTAAATGATGGGGTTGACGGCCACGCGGTCGCCGATGCTGATGCCGTGATTCTCTCCGTGGGTGAGTGCCTCCACGATCCCGGAGAATTCGTGACCCTGGATGAGGGGCAGGTCCGTAGGGTAGTCGTCTTCCCAGATGTGGAGATCGGTGCCGCAGAGAGTGACGTTGTGGACCCGGACCAGGGCGTGGCCCGGTTGAAGGCTTGGCTCCGGGGAGTTCCGGAATTCAATGGTTTCTTTGGAGACGGTGACCGCGGAGAGCATTCCTGGACCTCAGTTCTGAACGGCCGGCGCAGCTGAAACATCGGCCTCGGCGCCAAAGAAGATGTTCCACTGGCGCACGGTCCGTTCCTGGATGAGTCCGGCCTGCTGGAACGGATCCTGGTCCATGAGGGCTTCGACGTCCGCTTTGGTATCGCCGGCGATGATCAGCAACGCACCGGGAGTTTCTTCGGGGCCGAAGGGTCCGCTTTTCAGGAGGCGACCGCCGTCGAACTGGGCTTTGAGGAACTCAACGTGAGACGGGCGGACCGTATCCCGGCTGGTGGATGTTGCGGGGGAGTAGGCATAGGTGACAGCGAAAGTGGCCATGAGGTTGTCCTCTTCAGTGAGTGGGGGCTTTCCTCAATGCTGGGCAAGCTATTAGGTGTTGTCCAATACTTAGTTGGTCTATAACTATGTGCAGCAAGTACATAGTGGCTAGTCGGCGGGGGTGGGGAGCACTTCTTCGGCCAACATGAGCGCTGCGCGGACGGCTGGCGATGAGGCTTCCGGGTTCCATGCGAGACCTGAAAACAGCAGAACGTCCTCCCCTGCCAAGGAGAGGAAGACGGTGGCGGCCGGCATGATTTCCCTGATGGATTCGGGCATCAGGCTGATGCCCACTCCGCCTGCCACCAAGGAGAGGGCTGTGTACGGATCGGCCACTTCCTGGCTGATGCGTGGCCGGAATCCAGCGGCTGCGCAGGCTGCGAAGGTGACGTCCCGCAGTGTGGACCCTTGAGCGGCGGGCATGGTGATGAACGGGTCGCCCGCGAGAGCTGCCATCTCCACCGAAGGTTGCCCGGCCAGCGGATGGTCCGCAGGAACCGTGACTCCCAGACGCTCCGTGGCAATCCGGCGGGTGGCTAAAGTTGGCGAGTCGACCGGGAGGCCAATGAAGGCCAGATCCAAGACGTTGTTGCTTAACTGATGGAGTGCTTCCTGGGTCAGCAGCCCACCGTGGAGTGTCACCTCCAGCTGTGGGTAATGCTGGCGGAGAGCGCGCGCCAGAGGGGGAAGCGTGGTGTGGTTCAACGCCCCGGAAAAGCCAATGGCGAGCTTGCCGTAAACGGTCCCGGTGCCGGCGTTCACTGCCCGGCGGGCCAGGTCCACTTCGTCGAGGATTCTCCTGGCGTGGGGCAGCAGTGAATGGCCGGCTGCCGTCAGCGTGACAGACCGGGTGTTGCGCTCGAACAGTGCTGCTCCCAAGCTCTTTTCAAGCTTCTTGATGGTCTGGCTCAGGGGTGACTGCGCCATCAGGAGCCGCTCTGCCGCGCGGCCGAAGTGAAGTTCTTCGGCCACAGCCAGGAAGGCCTCAATTTGCCGCAGTTCCACATTGCCTCCCACATTTTCACGGTCAAGTGCAAGGCTATATTGGGTTTCACGTCCGGGATGGCCGGGGAGGCCGGGATGGCCGGGGAGTAAAACGGGAGGCATCATGGCTAACTCAGCGTCGGGGGAGTCCGTCATTGAGCGCGTCGTCAAGATCATGGATGCGTTCTCCAAAGGCCAGCCGTGGCTTCCCTTGAAAGAATTGGTCCGGATTACCGGGATGTCCAGCAGTACCGTGCATCGGCTCGCCATGGACCTTGCCTCCAGCGGACTTTTGGAGCGTAATGCTTCGGGAGAGTTCGGCGTAGGTATGAAAATGTGGGAATTGGCATCCCGCAGCAACCCCTTGGAGGAGTTCCGACGCAGAGGACTGCCGTTTTTGGAAGGCGTGCATGCTGCCGTCCGGGAGCACGTGGCATTGTCCATCCCTGACGTCGAGAACAACAGTGTGCTCTACCTCGAACGGTTGGACCGGCACGGAACCGTCATGAACCTGGCCGAGGTGGCTGGCCGTCTGGACATCCACACCACATCCTCCGGAATGGCCATGATGGCGCACATGCCGGGCTGGGTGCAGGATCGTTTCCTGGCCGGGAAGCTGGAGAAAACCACTCCGGCTACGGAGACAGATCCTGCAAGAGTCAGGGCCAACCTCGCACTGATCCGGGAGCGCGGCTACGCCCGGTTGGTCGGCGTCCTCGTTGCGGAGAACACGGCCTATTCCGTGCCGGTGTTTGGCCAGGGGCAGGCAGTCATTGGTGCCATTTCCGTCGTCGTGCCTTCCGTGGATGAAGACGCCGGGCTGATCTTGCCGGTGCTGGTGGCGGCGGGTCGCGGTTTGTCCAGAACCATGGGTGCTGAGCGCCGGCCGTATGGGTCCCGCCCGTGGCTGTCCCACGCCGCTGACTAGCCAGTCTCGGTCAACCAAGCGACTGTCCCGTTCAACGGGAAGTTTCCCCTCGGCTTGTGACCTGGGTCCTACAGTCGATCCCAGAGGAACTATCGCCAGTGACCCGGACCATACATCCTGAATTCGTTATCAACGGCCACAGGATGGACTGCCCAACAAAGCGGCAGCCGGCGATGCGTGACTCATCTAATTCTTTGCCGGGCAAGGCACCATGGCGGTGCCACTTCCCGCGCACTCAATGAGGAGACAGTATGGGAAACGTGCAGCAGCACTCGCCCTCGGACGTCAACCCGGCAGCGCCGGTTGAGCACGTCAAAATGCCCAAGAAGGCGGCCCTCGCCTCCTTCCTTGGATCCACTCTGGAGTACTACGACTTCTTCATCTACGGCACCGCCGCCGCCCTGATCTTCCCCAAGATCTTCTTCCCGGGCGGAGACCCCGTGGTGGCACTCCTTGGAGCGATGGCCACGTTCGGCGTCGGATATCTGGCCAGGCCGCTGGGTGGCCTGGTGATGAGCCACTACGGGGATAAGATCGGCCGAAAGCAAGCGCTGATGATCACGTTGGTGATCATGGGTATCGCGTCCATCGGCATAGGATTCCTGCCCACCTACGGGCAGATCGGCTACTGGGCAACGGCGTTGTTACTGGTAGGCCGTTTAGCCCAAGGCTTCTCCGCCGGCGCCGAAGCCGCAGGTGCGTCAACACTCACCATGGAGCACTCACCGGAAGGCCGCCGCGCTTTCTTCACCAGCTTCGTGATGACCGGATACGCCTCCGGAATGGTGCTCTCCACCATCGTCTTCATTCCGCTGGCCGCACTGCCCGAAGAGCAACTCCTCAGCTGGGGTTGGCGTGTTCCGTTCTGGCTTTCGGTAGTGGTCCTCGCTGTCGCGTATTGGATCCGGACCCGGCTTGATGAGCCTCCTGTGTTCGAAGAAATTGTGGAGCACAACAAGCCCAAGTCGATCCCCGCCGTCGCAGTTTTCAAAACGCAGTGGCGTGACGTCCTGCGCGTTGGCGTGGTGATGCTCTTCTCCGTCATGCAGACCACCTTCACCGTGTACGCCCTGGCCTACGCCACCGGACCGGCCGTGGGCATCGACCGCACGCTCATGCTCACCGTGAACGCCGTAACCATCGGCCTCTCCATGGTGACCATTCCCATCTCCGCCATGATCTCGGACCGCATTGGCCGCAAGAAGGTCCTGCTGGTGGGAGCCCTCGGCTGCGCACTGACCACCATCGGCTACTTCTGGGCCATCAGCGAGCAAAACATCCCCATGATCTTCCTGTTCGGCTTCCTGAACATGACAGTCTTCTACTCCTGCTGGAACGGCGTGTGGACCGTCTTCTTCCCGGAGATGTTCCCGGCAGCCGTCCGCTACTCCGGCATGGCGATCGGCAGCCAGATCGGCCTGATCCTGGCCGGGTTCGCACCCGCCATCGCAACGCTCTTGGCACAACCCGGACCCAACGGTTGGTGGCCTGTAGCAGGCTTCACCATCCTTTGCCTGGCAGCCTCGGCCATCGCCATCATGACGGCCCGCGAGACCTACAACGTCCCGCTCGAGGACCTCGGCAAACCGCGCGGCGCGCTGGTAGACGGATAAAGCACGACGCCGGGCGGCGGGACCCAGCCGCCCGGCACCCCCGTTTCGCCTCGCAACCGCTCCGCACCCCGCTTCGCCTCTAGTGATCCCACCGCGCCACTGACTCCGGCGCCCGCTATATCCGAACTCACCCCTACGACTCATGCCCTGAAAGTTGGATACCCATGACTTCGTCAGCAACCGCACCCCGTACCTTCCGCGTTGGAATCGCGGGTTGCGGTGCCATTTCCCGAAACCACCTTGAAGCGTTCCGTGCCTTGGACAACGTGCAGATCGTTGGCGTGTGTGATGTGGATGCGGAGCGGGCACGGGCCACAGCGGAAGCCTGGGGCATACCGAATGCGGTAACAAGCGTGGAAGAACTCCTCACCCTGGGCTTGGACATCGTCTCCGTTTGCACGCCGCATCCCACCCACGAGGAAGTGGTGCTGCAAGCTGCGGCGGCAGGGGTGAACGTTCTTTGCGAAAAGCCGATTGCCACCCAGCTGGAGTCGGCCGAGCGCATGGTGGCGGCCTGCGAGAAGACAGGGGTCCAGCTGGGGGTACTCTTCCAGCGCCGCTTCTGGCCGGCCTCGCAGAAGATCCGCACCGCCATCGACGACGGCACGTTGGGCAAGGCAATCATGGCCCAGTGTTCAGTCATGCTGCACCGTGCCCCGGACTACTACAACCGCGATGCGTGGCGCGGCACGTGGGAGAGCGACGGCGGCGGGGTCCTGATGTCCCAGGCCGTCCACCAGATTGACCTTCTCCAGTGGTACTTGGGGGACGTCGCCGAGGTCTATGGCCAGGTCAACACCTACCGACATGGCGACTACATAGAAGTAGAGGATTCCGCGACGGCGGTGATCACCTTCACCTCCGGAGCCATGGCCACGCTACAGGCCTCCACCGCGGTGTCTCCCAACCTCGGTATCCAGCTCCGCATCACCGGCGAAACCGGGGCTTCGGCTTCCCTCACGGAGTTTCCGGAAGGCAGCGACGGACGGCTGGACCTGTGGGCGGTGGGCGAGCGAATCGTCGTCGAGCCTGTCCACCCGGAAGGAGTGGAGCCGAACGTCGATCTGTCCGTCATCAACGGCCAGCTGATCCCGTTCCATAAACTACAGGTCCAGGACTTTGTCCAGGCACTGGAAAACGGGACGGACCCCGCTATTACCGGCAAAGACGCCCTGAAATCCTTGCGGATACTTCTCGCCGTTTACGAATCTTCACGCACAGGCCAACCCGTCCGCTTCGCGCCGGCACAGCCCTCCCACGCAGCCATTCCCTCAGCCCGCGCAGCGACCAAGCAGTTGCGAAGCCGAGAGAAGGTGGCGGGCTAAGCATGGCTTCTTCACCATCAGCAGCATCACCACTGACCCTGGGACGCAACGGCCGCACCCCCAAAACCCTTCGCAACCGCTTGGCCTCCGCACCCATGGAACGCAACTACGGCACCACGGACGGCTTCATCACCGAGCAATACATCGACTACCTCGTGACCCGTGCCAAAGCCGGCCTCGGCATGGTCACCACGGAGGCCACCTACGTCCGGGCGGACGGCAAGGGCCGCACCCACCAGCTCGGCCTGCACACGGATGACATGATTCCCGGGCTCCGCCGCCTCACCGACGCCCTGCACGCCGAAGGTGCGCTGGCCGCCGTCGAACTTAATCACGGTGGCCGCACCGCGCAATCGGCAGTTTCGGGCTTCAAGAACCTCGCGCCGTCGCCGGTTCCCTGCCCGACGGCGGGTGGTGAAGTTCCGCGGGAACTTACCGCCGCTGAGTGCTATGAACTGGTGGAGGCTTATGCTGCCGCGGCGCGGCGCGCAGTGGCCGCAGGCTTCGACGTGATCAATCTGCACGGTGCACACGGCTACCTGATCCACCAGTTCATGTCGCCCATTTCGAACCACCGCACGGACGAGTTCGCGGCACCGGAGTTCTTCATGAACCTGGTCATCGACGCCGTTCGGCAGGCCGCTCCGGACACGATCGTGGGCATGCGTGTCTCGGTAGTGGAAGGTCCGGCCGACGGCATCAGCGCTGAGCAGCAAGTGGGCATCATCGCCAAGGCCCATATGGAGAAGCTCGACTTCCTGGACCTTTCCGCGGGCAGCTACGACGCCGGCGAATGGATCGTCCAGTCAGGGGAGTGGAAGCCCGGGATCCTGGCCGACTACGCCAAGGCCTACCGTCAGTTCGGACTCCCGCTGGGCATGGCCGGACGGCTCAACAGCCCGGAAATCATCGAGGAAGTCCTATCCCAAGGCACCTGCGACTTCGTCAGCCTTGCCCGCGCCATCCATGCCGATCCCGCGTTCGTGGGCGGGGTGCTGCGCGGCGACCGCTACCGGCCCTGCATCGCGTGCAACGTGTGCATCGATAACCTTGGCCTCGGTCAGGTCACTTGCACGGTCAATCCGGCGGTGGGGCGTTCACGGGTCCCGGTTCCAACACCAGCCGTTCGACCGGAGTGCCGGGTGCTGGTGGTGGGTGCCGGACCTGCCGGCCTCACCGCCGCGCGTGAACTCGCCGAAGCCGGCGCCAGCGTGACGCTGGTGGACGACGGCGCGCGGCCCGGCGGGCAGTTCGCGCTCGCTGAGCGCATGAAATCGACGCCGGACTTCCACCGCTTTGCCGATTGGTCCAGCGCGGAAAACGAGCGCCTGGGTGTTGAGGTTCGTCTGGGAGTCCACGTAGACACGTCCGACGCCGGCTCGCTGGCCCGCGATTTCGGCGCAAACGCAGTGGTGGTTGCTACGGGCGGGCTGCGCCCGGCTCCCGGGTTCGTGGGCGGCGACTCTCCACTCGTTTCTGACATCCGGGATTGGCTCGCTGCTCACCCGGACGTGCTCGACGGCGGCCCTGCCGGTCCTGTGGGCAGCGCGCTGGAGGCTGTGACAATTTGGGGTGCGGATTCCGTTGCCATGAGCGTGGCCGACACCCTTGCTGCACTTGGTACTGCTGTGCTCATCGTCGGGCCACAGGAAGCCCTGGCTCCGGAGTCCGGCCGCCGTGCCAAGATCCTCGCAGTACCCCGGCTTGAAGCCAATCCGAAGGTACGGATCTTCCTGTCCAGCACCCTCGAGGAGTTTGACAGTAGTGGGGAGCTTGGCGGCAACAGGAAGTTTGGCGGTAACAGGGTACGGATCAGGCGTTCCGGTGGGGCCGACGAGTGGATTGACGCGCCCGGCGAGCTCTTGATCTCGCGTTCGGTGCTGCCGCTGGACGGGTCGTTGACACCGGCGCAGCCGCTGGGCGGGTCTTCGACGTTGGACGGGTCTTTGGCACTGGAGCAGCCACTGTCACAGGAGCAGCCACTGACACTTGAGCAACGGGAAACCGAGCTCAGCTTGGCCGCTTCCCTCCCCATCGTTTTTGCGGGAACGGTCGTGGACAAGACACCGGCCATCGTGTCCAACGCGGTCAAGAGCGGCTACGACGCAGCCCAGCGTATTGCCGCGGCGCTGGCTCGCACCGACACCGCTAGCACCCCCTCCACACCCACCCCCTCCGCCGAGATCGCTGGAACGGTGCCGGATCGCCGGAGAGCTCCGGCGAATTCGCAGCAATCCGGCGACCTCGCCGACACTCAGCATGACTTCACCCTGAACGGAGCCCGAAAGTGACCACACCAACGCGCCGGCTGGGAATTGCCCAGCTCTCCCTCGTCGGAACCGCACCGCCGGATCTGGTGAGCATCGCGGCACAGGCGGGCTTCGACTTCATAGGAGCCAGAGTCCGGCCTGTCACCACCACAGAGCGGCCATATGACCTCCAGCCCGGCTCTTCAATGCTGAAGGAGACTCTGAAACGGATGGCGGATACAGGGATCACGGTTGAAGACATCGAGTTCCTCCTGTTGGACGGCACTGGCCTGCAGAACGGACAGGATCAGCGTGAAGCCTGGCTGCAGATGATGGAAGCGGGCAACGCCCTCGGGGCATCAAGCCTGACCGTGGCTTGCGCAGACCCGGACCTTGGCCGCTTCGGAGACCATCTCGCGCAGATGACCCAGGACGGTAAGGCCTACGGAATCATGCCCACCTTGGAACCCATCGCCTATCAAACCGTTCGTTCCATCCCGGAGGCAGCGACGTTAGCCCAGCGGGCAGGCTGCAGGATTGTTGTTGATGCCCTCCACGTCAACCGCTTCGGCGGCACTATGGCCGAACTCGAAACGGCCGCGCATCTGGTTCCCTTGATCCAACTCTGCGACGGTCCCGCCGCCCCGCCGTCCAGCAGGGAAGCCCTGATTCTCGAGTCGCGATCGGAACGGGGGGTTCCCGGGGAAGGTGAATTCGACCTCCGGGACATACTCGAGGCCTTCCCTGCGGAGACCCGGGTCAGCATCGAAACGCCATCCGACTCCAAGGTGGCCGAAATCGGCGAACTCGCATGGGCCAAACACCTCAAAGCGGCCGCAGATTCCGTCCTCAACACCCCAGCATTCAACACCGCACCACTCAACACCGCAGCATTGACCGGGAGCATCAAATGAACGGCAACACCCTCCGCACCGTGGACTGCGACGTCCTGGTTATCGGCTCAGGCGCCGGTGGGATGTCCGCAGCTGTCACGGCTGCATTCCACGGGATGAAAGTCATCGTGGTCGAGAAATCAGAGGTCTGCGGCGGTGCCACCTCTTGGTCCGGAGGCTGGGCCTGGGCGCCGGGCAACCCGTTGGCGAAGGCCGAAGGAGTCAACGAGGAAGAGGAGACCTTCCGGACATACCTCCGGGAGGTTCTCGGTGACGACTACCAGGCCGACAAGGTGGACGCCTTCCTCGAAGCGGCACCGCATATGGTGGGCTTCTTCCACCACAAGACTTCCCTCCAGTTCGTTCCCGGCAGCAAGATCAACGATATTTATGGGACGCTCCCCGGAGCAGGCACCGGCAACCGCTCCGTGGGCCCCAAGCCGCTGAACGCCCGCACCATCAAACCCGGCCTGAGAGCCAAGATGCGTCATCAGCTCTACGAAACCTCGTTCCTGGGCATGGGAATCATGGCAGGTCCGGACCTTGGTAAGTTCCTGTCGGCATCCCGGGGCAACCCCAAGGGCCTGTTTCACGCGGGTTGGCGCTTCGGATTCCACCTCCTGGACCTGCTGACGCATCGTCGGAACATGCAACTGGTCAATGGCACGGCGCTGACCGGAAGGCTCATGAAATCCGCTGATGATCTTGGTGTGGACATCCGTGTCTCGACGCCGGCCACAGCGCTGCTCAGCGATGAAAACGGCAAGGTGAGCGGCGCCGTCGTGCGTTCGCCGGAAGGTGAGTTGCAGATCAACGCGGGACGCGGCGTCGTGCTGGCAACCGGCGGCTTCCCCAACGATGTGCAGCGGCGCAAGGAGCTGTTCCCCAAGACGCCCACCGGCCGGGAGCACTGGACGCTCTCCCCGGCGGAAACCACAGGTGATGGCATCAACCTGGCGCAGGCCGTGGGTGCACGCTTCACCACCGCAGTGAAGTCGCCCGCCGCCTGGTGCCCGGTGTCTTTGGTGCCGTTCCGCAACGGCAGGACCGGGGTTTTCCCGCACATCATGGACCGTGCGAAGCCTGGCAGCATCGGTGTCCGCGCGGATGGGAAGCGGTTCGTGAACGAGGCCAACGGCTACTACGACTATGTGGAGGCGCTTCTCGCCGCTACCCCTGAGGGCGAAACCGTGGAGTCGTGGCAGATCGCGGACAGCCGTTTTGTCCGCAAGTTCCCCTTGGGAATGGCCAAGCCGCTGCCCGTGCCGCTCTTCCCGTATCTGCGCTCCGGCTACCTCATCAAGGGGCGGACGCTGGAGGAATTGGCGACGAAATGTGGGATCGACCCCACGGAGTTGCGGCGGACCGTGGCGCGCTTCAACGCCAACGCACGAGCCGGGGTAGACCCCGATTTTGGCCGCGGCGAAACCGCGTTCAACCGCTACGGCGGCGACGTGACGCATGGGCCCAACCCGTCACTGGGGCCCATCGAAAAGGGGCCGTTCTATGCCGTGCGGGTCGTTCCGGGGAGCTTCGGGACATTCGCCGGGGTGGAAACTGACGGCCGCGGCCGGGCGCTGAATAACGACGGCGGTCCCATAGATGGTCTCTATGTCGCCGGCAACGATCAAGCCAACGTCATGGGCGGGCACTACCCGGCGGGCGGCATCAACCTGGGACCGGCATTGACGTTCGGGTACATCGCTGGTCGGGACCTCGCCGGCGTCGCTGCATATGAGGACGACGGCACACAGGCGGAGGTGGAGCTCGCCCGATAGCGACCGTTGTGGGGCCAGCTTTGCATCCCCGCAGCCTCCCTCACTTCGCAAGCTCAGTCAGGGAACCCGGGCGGCGTGGGCCCTGCTGTCGGATAGCGCGCAGAGTAGGCCCCGCAACGCCCGGGTCAGCGGCGCGTGGGTTGTGGCGTCACCGGAACGGTGGGCGCTGGGGGAGGGGCCGGTGCTACGAAAGGCCCGCTTGGGTACAGGGACGTGGCTGTCATCATGTAGTTGGCCCACTGCGGGCCCGCAATCATGTAACCGTCCAAAGACTTGTAGAACTTGCCGTTGATGGTGATGTTTTGCCCGGCCCGCTGCTGTCCCGCTGACGTGTCCCCGAAGAACGACGCCGTTGCCAGACTGGTGGTGTAACCGGCCACCCAGGTGGCGCCGTTGTTGTTGGACGTGCCCGTCTTGGCCGCCACCGGTACCTGGCTCTGGACCTTGGGGTTGATGTACACGCCTGATCCCATCTTCAGGACATCCTGCAGGACGGCGTTCACGCCCCGCGCCACGGCTGGTTTCACGGCCTCCCTGCATTCAGGCGTTTGGGCTTGAAACTTACGCCCTTGGGCATCGCTGATCCCGGTGACGGCGATTGGCTTGCAGTAGGTGCCGTCGTTCGCGAAGGTGGCGTAGGCGCTCGCCAGGACTACAGGGGCCACTCCAATGGAGCCAAGGAGGTTGCCGATCTGGTGCATGTTCACCGGCGCGTTGTCCAAGCCGCTGTGCAAGCCCACGGTGTCCACCATTTTCTGGATCCCGCAGAAGTCCAGCTGGGCTGCGGTGGCAAAAGTGGCCGTGTTGATGGAGTTGTACAGGCCGTAATTGATGGGCATCGGACGGTAGTAACCGTCGTCGTTGTTTTGCAGGTCGTCATCGGCGCCCAGGTTCTGGGCCTTCTGGGCGGTGCTGTAACCGCCAAGGACTCTGCCGCAGCTTGAGCGCCAAGGGAAACCTACGGGGTAGACCCGGCGGGAAGCGTCAACAACGGCGGTGGGATTCTTGCCTTCATTGAGCCACTCCGCATAGATAAATGGCTTCATGGTGGAGCCAGGCTGGAAACCGCCCGCGCCATTGAGGTCATAGCCGTTCTCGTCCTTGGAATCCACGTTGAAATTCAGCTGGGTATCGTACTTCCCGTCCTGGGGTACGAACACCGTGTTTTGGGCCATGGCAAGGATTTTCCCGGTGCCCGGCTGGACGGTGGTCATCGCGGCACCCCACTTATCCGGGTTAGGTCCGGCGGAGGCATCAACCTGTTGCTGTGCGGCGTTCTGAAGCCGGCTGTCCAACGTGGTGGTGATGGTCAGGCCGCCGCGGTAGAGGAACCTTTCACGTTCCTCCACGGTGGAACCATAGGTTTCGTCGTTGAGGATGAGGTGGGAGACGTAGTCGCAGAAATAGGTGGCAAACGAGGTACCGGCGCAGCCTTGCAGTGACGGGGTGATGTTGAGCTCAACCGGAGTGGCTACTGCCACGCCGTGATCCACCGCAGTGATCTTGCCCTGTTCCAGCATCCGGTCCAGCACCAGGTTGCGCCGGTTGAGTGCAGCCTGGGGGTCCACAATGGGGTCATAAATGCTGGGTCCATTGACCAAACCAGCCAGGAGTGCTGCTTGAGGCAAGGTCAGGTCCATCGCGGAGGTGCTGAAGAAATAGCGGGATGCAGCTTCGATGCCGTAGGCGTTCCGGTTGAAGAACACGATGTTCAGATATCCCTCAAGAATCTGATCCTTGCTGAACCTCTTCTCCAGCTCCAGTGCGAGCTTAACTTCGCGCAGTTTGTCACCCACGCTCTTCTGTCCGCTGAGCACCACATCCTCCGGACGCCCCTCGGACAGGCGGGACTCGTTGAGCACGTTGGTGACGTACTGCTGCGTCAGTGTGGAAGCGCCTTGCCGGGTGCCCTGTGTCAGGTTTGAGCTCAGCGCCCGCATGATGCCCTGTGCGTCCACGCCTGCGTGTTCGTAGAAGCGGTTATCTTCGATCGCGATGATCGCCTCGCGGATGAACGGGGACATCTCCTCCAGCGGGACCTTCACACGGTTCTCGGCATAGAAGGTGGCGATGAGCTGGCCGTCCGCAGATACCACGGTGCTGGAGAGGGAAGGGGAATCGACGTTGAGCTCGCTTGGCAGGCTTTGATAAAATCCGATGGAACCGCCCACGGTGGTGCTGGTGAAGGCAACCACGGGTGCCAGGAATCCTGTGATCAACACCCCGCAGAGGGTGCTCACGAAGAAGAACCCAAAGATCCTCAAAAGGACCTTGCCCAGACCTATCTTTGGACCCTTGTTCCGCGCCATTTCGTGCCAATCCGTAGGGATAACCCGGCTGAAAAGTAGCTACAGAATACGTCCGGCACAGCTGCGCGGCTACGGGTAGGGCACCCAAAAATGGTCCCAAATAGGACTCAATCCAGCGGCAGCGTCACCCTCACACTGGTGCCCCGCCCAACCGCGGAGTCGATGTCTACTGTTCCACCGGCGTCGTGGACTGCTATGGACATCAGCAACAAACCGAAACCGTGCCGCCGGCCACTGGGTGCGGCGTGGATTTCGAAACCGCTGCCATCATCCGTGACGGTGAGCTGGATGCCGTGGTAAACGGCGTTGAGGCGGACGGTGAGCTCGCTGGCATTCGCGTAGTTGAGGGTGTTGCTGAAAGTCTCTTGGGCCACGTGATAGAGGAGGGCGGCGGCTGTGGACGAGATCTCGATGCCGTGATGCGGAGTGTGCCAATGGACTGTGACGCCCTCACGACGCAGGGGTGCTGCAAGCCGGTCGATGCATCCCGCGACACCCAGCGCATAGAAATCCACGGGGTTCTGGTCCTGGATGATGCCCTTGATGGACACCACCTCGGTTAGTGCTGATGCCTGTTCCATTGCTTCCCCCACGTGATCGTGATTCATACTTGAAATTCGTTGCCGAAGCCCCTATGTATGGGTGCTTCGTACTTCCAGCGTGGCGCTGCTATATCAAGGAAGCTTTTCGATTGGCTCAAGTTCGCATCAAGTTTGCGGGGGAGGCTTGCCGTGGGTGGACTGCTCGTGTTGGAGCGCCCGACGGCGGTGCTTGAGTACCGTCGTCGGGCGCTGTGCAACGCCGGATCTAGCGGCGGCCCGGACCCTGAGCCTGGGTGTACTCGCCTGCGGTGACGGTGCCCTGCTCCTCGGCACCGGAAATGGAACCGGTGGTGACGCCGGCATCGGCATCAGCACTGCCACCCGTGTACACGGTGTACGTGGCCCCGTCGGTAATGGCCGAGGACGAGTACACCAGGGATGCGCTGGTCTTGGTGGTCACGAACGTCGCAACCACGGCCCCGGCCGAGTCAACAATGTGTACCGGTGTGCCTGCTGACAAAGACGAGCTGAAGGTCAGCTGCACACCGGACTGCGTGGACGAGGTCGCCGGGGTCACCGCCATCCCGGCACTGCCTGCCGCTGCAACGGTTCCGCCGGTCACGGTGAGTTCACCGTTCACGTCCAGCGCGCCGTTGCCATCGTTGGTGGGACCGTTGACCACCACGGTGCCACCGGAGATGGTGGCGTTGCCGTTGGAGTCCAGGCCGTCGCCCTCCGAGTTAATGGTGAGCGTTCCACCGGAGACGTCCACGGTGTAGTCGCCCACCGTTTCGCCGCCGCCCATGCCCCCACCGCCGGGTCCGCCCATCCCGCCAGCGGCCGCGCCGGTATCGGTACTGGTGGACGAGCCGCCCGAGGCGTTCACGCCGTCGTCGTTCGCCGTGACGGAAACTTCGCCGCCGGTAATGGCGATGTGCTGTGCCTCCAGCCCCTCCTCGGACTCGGCAACGGTGACGCTTCCACCACTGACTGTCAGCGTATTGAAGGCTTTCACGCCGTCGTCTCCCGCGTTGACTGTCAACGAGCCGCCGCTGACCAAGAGCCAACCACGGCCTTCGTCAGTCTCGTTGTCAGCCTTCACGCCGTCCCCACCCGCGGTTACCTGGTAGGCGCCGTCCAGCAGCACGGTGTAGTCCTTGCCCCGGATGCCGTCGTCCACCGCGTCCACGGTGACTTTGCCCGCGGCCATCACCAAGCCGTCCTTGGAGACGATTCCGTCGTTGGACTTCCCGTTGACGGTGAGGGATCCCGTTCCGGCGATGGTCAGGTCTGCCATGGAGTAGAGGGCCGCGTTGGGAGCGTCCTCGCCTTGATCGGCGTAGCTGGTGGCATCGGTCAACGTGTTGGTGCTGCCATCCGCCAAGTACACGATCGCTTCGTCCGCGCTCTGCACTACGAATGGTGAGCCTGAAGAGTTACCCAGTTCCACGCCGTCCAGGATGATCCGCACCGTATCTTCTCCCGCAGCCACCACGATCTGCCCGTCACTGAGGGAGCCGCTGAAGCGGTACGTTCCGGCGGTGCTGATGGTGACGGTGTTGCCGTCGACGGCCACCCCGGTGGAGGACGACGACGTCACTTTGCTGCCGCCGTCGGACAGGCTGATTGCCACTTCTGTTGCGGCGTCCCACGTGAGGTCATCGCTGTCGTAGTGGGTGTCTTCTTCGATGGTGCCGGCCGTGACTGCCTGCTGGGTGGTGCCGGTCGACGTTCCAGTGGTGCCGGTACTGCCGGTGGACGTGGAACTGGTGGCGGCGGTGGAGCAGCCGGCCAGGGAGATGGCCAGGGCGACGGCGGCAACGGAAAGGGAAGTGCGGAAGGAGCGCATGGTGGATTCCTAAGTCTGTGGAGGGAGAGTCTGTGGAGGGAAAGTCAGTGGAGGGGGCGCAGGGGCATCCTGCGCCGAAGCGTTTGGTTCCAGCGATTGGCGGGCAGCTCGGGATGGAGGGCGGCCATGCCGGTGGCGAACTTGGAGATGCGGCAAGGGCGGACGCCATGTGCCCACAAGTGCCTGTCCAAAGGGCCGGGAGCGGAGCCGGACTTCGTCTCCACCACCACAGCGTTGTCCAAAACCCAGGGCTGGCCATCGGGACTCTGCCAGGTGACGTCGGAGTCGATGGTCGCGCGGCTGCCGGATTCGGGAAGGTATAAGGTGATGCGGTCGTAGCGGGTGGAAAGCACCGGCTCCAGCGGGCCGAACGCGACATCGCCGATGGTGGCCGCGAGGGTCTCGTTGACATACGCCAGCCCCTCCTCGGTCAACCGGTCGCGGTCGACTAGCTCATAGGGGATGCGTTCTTTGACGGTGGCCTCGCGGGCGCCTTCGGTCTTGACTTCCAGGAAGCTCACGGCACTGTCCACATAGGTTCGGGTGCGGACCTTGAACCGACGGCGCCTGCCATGCGCGGCCAGCAGGTAGCTGTCCAAACCGGGTGTATCGAAGTAGACGGAGTCGTAGTCGAAGGTCCGCTTCCCGTCCATCTCCAAGACCCGGGCTTCGGTGCTGAATGTGCTGAGGATCTTGCGGGCCGTTGCCGACGGAACCAGATACTTCCGATCGACCCGGGTCAGCAACGCGGCTTCCGCAGTGAGTTCTTCAAGTCCGACGGCGGGAAGCTGGCCCAGTTGCGGCATGATCGGTTCGGCGTCGATGCGGCTCATGCGACACCGGCCGAGGTGGGTACGGACTGCTGGGTTTGCTGGGGTGCGGGCTGTGGGGACTCAGCCGGCTGGGTTGTCTGAGCCGGCAGTTCCTCCGGCGCCGGGGTCAGCGCGCCGGCAGGCTGGTTGAAACCAAGCTGTGAGTGCCGCGGCTGGGACAGATCCTGGTGGAGGGGGCGGACCGCGTACCGGACATCAACGATCGTCTTGTCGTTGACCATGTCCAACTCCTGGATGGTGGCCGAATGAACTGTGCCGTTGAGGACTTCCTCTAACCGGGCGAAGAGCTCGGGCTCGCTGTTAATGGCTCGGTCCAGCACCACGATCTGATGGCGGTAGGCCGGGAGGACCCGGGGGTTGTCGCCGACGAACATCACCAGCAGGACCAGTGCCATGAGGGACAGGGTCAGCCAGAGCGGCTCGACGCCGATGCCCGCAATCAAGCCCAGCGCCAACGCCGAGAAGTAGTAGGCCACCTCGTGCTGGGCGAGTTCGGTGGACCGGAGCCGGATGATGGAGAGAACACCAAACAAACCCAGTCCCAAGCCAACACCAGCGGCCGAACCGGACAATGCTGTGGCAACTGCCAGGACGCCCACGTTCATGCCCAGGTATGAGACAACCAGGTCGCGGCGCCGGTGCCGGCGGAGGTAGAGGGCCAGCGTCAGAATGGTGATGGCGGCCAGGTCTGCCGCTATGAGGATGATGGTGTTCATCAGTTACTCCGGAATCTCTTGGGGGATTGATCTTCACTTTTCCCGGCGAGGCTGTGCTGAAACTGTGCCCGGACCAAGGCTGGGATATGTGTTTCGACGGCGACTGGTTCCTTTGGTGTGGCCGGGATGCTTGACGGAACATGAGCCTTGCGGACGAAGAGGAAGCGGTGCTGCACGGCGTAGCTGACACCAAGCAAGGCGGCTTCGGTAAGGATTTTGGCGGGCAGGTCCGGAACCTGGATTGAGGTGAGCGCCCAGATTGCTGTGTAGTTGGCGGCCAGCAGGACCGCCACCAGCGCCACATAGCCGGAAGCCGCGGCGCGGATCGAGGTGTCCCTGCCGTGCTCAAACACCAGGCGTCGGTTGATCATGAAGTTCACAGTGGCGCTCACCAACCGGGCCCCCACCACCGCCAGCAAAAGGGAGTCCGTCAAGGCGCTCAGGAGCAGGAACATCACCAGGTCCACCACAAAGGCGGACAAAGACGAGCCAAGGAACTTCAGCAGGGGAGCATAGATCCTGATCGAGTCGGCCACGGGGCGGAAGTGTGAACCCGAGTTGTCGTCCAGATAGACGGTGGCGATCTGGACACTGTGGATGCCATAGCCGGCAGGTTTCGCCTCCAGCAGCAGGTTGAGTTCGTACTCGTACCGCTGACCGCGAACCGTCAGCAGCCAAGGGAGCATGTCAGCCCGGTAACCGCGGAGGCCCGTTTGCGTGTCCGTGATCCGTTGGCCCGTGGCGAGCCTGAACAGCCACCGCGTCACCGTATTGCCGAACCTGCTCCGGGCCGGAACGTCACCGGTGAAGTTCCGGCAGCCCAGGACCATCGATGCGGTGACATGGCGGACGCGGTCGGCAACGGCAAGGATGTCGGCCACTGCGTGCTGCCCATCGCTGTCAGCACAGACCACATCATGGCCCGGGAAGCGCTCGGCGATGAAGGCGAAACCCCTTTTCAGTGCGTGGCCCTTGCCACCGTTCACGGCATAACTGAGCACATGGCACCCAAGCCGCGCGGCGTCGTCGAACGTGTCCTTATAGTCAGGCCCGGAGCCGTCATCCACCACAACGATGGTCAGCCAAGGATCAGCTTCTTGAAGATTGCGGACAAGGGCAGGGAGCTGGTGGTCCGGCTCGTACGCCGGTATCAGGATGATCATGATTGGGCGATGTAGAGGATGTCCGAGGTGCCGCGCTCTTTGTTTTCGCCAAGCGGGTTGTTCACCAGGGATCCGTTGAAGTACATGGTGGACGAGCCGCCACCGTCCACGTTGTACGCGGTGGTGGCGCCGAGGTCCTTCATGATCTGGGCCAGTCCGGTCATGGTGACACCGGCGCTGTAGCCGGGGCTGCGGCCGTCCACCACCACGAACACCAAGTGGTTCTCATCGATGACGCCCACGGCCGTGCGCGGCTGTTCGCCTTGGATGGAGTGGTTGCCGAAGTTGGTATCCACCTCCATGTCCTCGATGCCCGAGGCGATCTGGCCGTTGTCCAGCAGAGAAGGCCCGAAGGAGAGTGTGTTCCACACGCCGTCCGCGATGAGCTGGTCGGCGGTGGTGGCGGTCTCGTCGTACACCTTGACGGTGCCGTCCTTATAGAAGGCGAGCCCTTGCCGCGCACCCTCATCCCGATACACCACACCGTTGCGGATCACGATGCCGGTGTCGCGGAAGCCGTAGTAGTCGCCGTTGATGGCGAAGATTGCGTTGTGGTCCTCGGCGATCGCGGACGTGGTCTCGGTGATGTTCTCGCCGTACGTGTCCTCGGCAAACGCCGACTTCAGCGTGGTGGCTTCATCAAGCACGACGTCGGCAACGTAGTAGGTGACGGTGTCGTCACCGCTGCCGGTGGTCACGGTTGAGACGGTGACACCCGTGTTGCCTTGCGTGTACGAGGTATCGGTGACCACGGCGCTCGCCGACGTGTCAGCGGAGGAAGCGTCCGTCGTCGTGGTTGTGGTGGTGCCGGCCTGGCTTGCCTCGTACTCGGAGACGTTGGTGATCTCAGCATGCGGGACCACGAACCGGTCCAAGGCCCAGGCGGCGGCACCCCCGGCAGAGAGAGTGACCGCCAGAACGGCGGAGATCACGGCGCGCCGTGTCCGGCCGCCCTTACGGTGTTCGGTCTGTGGAGGAGTCATTCCTCATTTCTACGGAGCAAGGCTACGCCCGAGGTTTGCCCAACATATGCGGGGGCTGTGAAGGTTTACCCTCTGGAGGGGCCTGCCTCCAATGCTGCCTGCTCAATGCGTGCACGGTGGGCCGCCCATTCTTCCGCGGTCCGGCCGGGGATATTCGGATCGGCAGGCCTCTGACCTATGGAGCCGTCGATGAGCTCGCGAATGATGTCTGCATGTCCTGCATGGCGGGCGGTCTCCACGCACATGTGAACCAGGATCTGGTGGAGCGTCACGTTCTTCTTTTCCTCAGACCACCACGGCACAACGCCCGGCGCATCCAAAGGGAGGGATTCGATGGTCTCCTCGCTGTGCTTGGCCGAGAAGTGGTGCAGCTCCAGGATCTCCTCCCGGCTCTCGGTGGCAGGTACCCACATATCGGAATCCGGTTCGGCGTCGTCCGCCAGCCAGGGCAGGTCCCTGCCACTTGGCCGTCCGAAGGTCACCCCGAAATAGTCCAGCTCAACGCTGGCCACATGTTTCACCAAACCCAGCAGGCTGGTTCCCGTGGGCGTCATGGGCCGCCGGGCGTCGTACTCACTCAGTCCGTCCAGCTTCCCGATCAGGTCCGCCCTCCGGAGCTGCAAATAGCGGAGCAGCGTTGCTTTGTCATCCATGCTGAGCACTCTACCGAAGGGCCCGGGCGGCGGGGCACGGGCACCGAGTTCGCTGGAAACGTGCCAATACCCCCGGATACCTCCAGCGAACTCGCAGCGTTCCCGCGATCTCGCACACCTCCGGCGATCTCGCGGCCACGTCCCGGGTACTGCTTTATTCCTCCCTTCCACCTCGCGTTGACTACAACGCAAGCCAGTGGAGGGCCCCGGCCAAAAGACGCCGGACCATGTCCATCCACGAGTGTTAGGAGCAACTCCTTGTCACTTCAATTTCCCCGCAGGACCCTGCTTCAGGGTGCCGGTGCCCTGTCCCTCGCAGCAGTGGTCAGCTCGATGTTCGCCCAGAATGCCTGGGCCGAAACCCAACCTGATGCCACGGAGTTCGCAGCGTTGCGAAACCGCTGGGTGGATCAGATCACCGGCCGCACCGTCATCCAAGCCGGAGACGCAGACTTCGCGAAAGCGATCACAGCCCTGAACAGCAAAGCCGCTGACTCCTTGGCAAAGCTCAACCGGGCGTCCGGCCGGGCGTCGGTCTTCACGGATCTGTCCTTCGCCAAGGACGCCGAGATGGTGACCACGTACACGCGCCTTTCCCAGCTGGCTACGGCCTGGGCCACACCAACGGCGGCCGTGTTTGGGGATGCTTCAGTGTTGGCAGACATCAAAGCGGGCCTCGCCGATGCCAACACGCTCTGTTACAACCACACCAAGGAAGAGGTGGGCAACTGGTGGTCGTGGGAGATCGGCGTGCCTCGGGCTTTGGCTGACGCCATGGTCCTGCTGCACGCCGAGCTCTCCGCCGCTGAGATCCAGGCCTACTCCGCAGCGATTGACCACTTTGTCCCCGATCCGTGGCTGCAGTTCCCGCCCAAGCGCGGCAAGATCACCTCAGTGGGAGCGAACCGCGTGGACCTGTGCCAGGGAATCATCATCCGGTCCTTGGCTGGAGAGGACACTCCCAAACTCCAGCACGCCATCGCCGGGCTCAGCCAGGTGTGGCAATACGTCACCAGCGGCGACGGGATCTTCCATGACGGCTCGTTCATCCAGCACAGCACCACGCCCTACACCGGCTCTTATGGGGTTGTGTTGCTGAATGGCCTGTCCAAACTGTTCGCGCTGCTGGGCGGCACCGGCTTCGAGGTCAACGATCCATCACGGAGCATTTTCTTCGACGCCGTTGAGGGTTCGTTCGCGCCGCTCATCATCAACGGAACCATGGCGGATTCGGTGCGTGGCCGGAGTATCAGCCGGGAGGCCAACACCGGCTATGACCTCGCCGCAACCAGCATTGAAGCCATCCTGCTCCTTGCCCGTGCCATGGACAGCACGACGGCGGGCCGGTGGCGGGGCCTCTGCGCAGGCTGGATCACGCGCAACACGTACCGCCCCATCCTGACCGGGGCGAGCGTTCCACGGACGGCTTTGGTCAAAGAGCTGCTGGCGGCCGGCGTCGCGCCTGTGCCTGAATCCCCGGGCCACCGGCTCTTCCCAGCCATGGACCGCACCATTCACCGGGGCAGCGGCTGGGCGTTGTCGCTGTCCATGGCCAGCAACCGGATCGCCTGGTACGAATGCGGTAACGGCGAAAACAACCGGGGATATCACACCGGTTCAGGCATGACCTACTTCTATACCGCGGACCTCGGCCAGTACGACGACGCCTACTGGGCCACCGCCAACTACAACCGCCTCCCCGGCACCACCGTGGACACCACACCTTTGCCGGACAAGGTGGAAGGCGAATGGGGCGCCGCCGTCCCTGCCAACGAGTGGACCGGGTCCACCGCTCTCGGTGACGTAGCCGCCGTCGGGCAGCACTTGGTGGGTCCGGGCCGCACCGGCCTGTCGGCCCGGAAGTCCTGGTTCGTCAGTGGTGACGTCACCGTCTGTCTCGGCGCGGACATCACCACCGGTTCTGGCGCCAAGGTGGAAAGCATCGTGGACCACCGCAACCTCCACCAGGGCAACAATGCACTCACGACGGCGTCGGGCACCATCGCGGAAACGGCCGGTAACGCTGTTGTGCTGAGCGACGATCGCTGGGTCCATCTGGAAGGATTTGGTGGCTACGCCGTACTGGATTCCTCCCCATTGACGGTGCTCCGGGAGAGCCGTTCCGGAAGCTGGTCGGGAGTGAACATCAACGGCAGTACCACTGTGCAGCAACGGAACTTCGCAACCATCTATGTTGATCACGGGGTGGGTTCCGTGCCAAGGAGTTATGCCTATCTGGTGGCCCCCGGGGCTTCGGCCAAGGAGTGCAGCAAGCTTGCGAGGGGCAACAAGCATGTGGTGATCCGCAACGATGCCACTGCGCAATCGGTGGAGTTCACGGCAGAGAAAACCACGGCCGCGACGTTCTGGAAGCCCGGGACGGCGGGCGACCTTGGCTCATCGGGACCCGCATGCGTGGTGTTCTCCAGGCACGGCAATATTCTCAGCCTGGCGGTCAGCGAGCCAACACAGAAGGCTGCCAGCCTCACGCTGACGCTGCCTGAGGGCACCTGGTCCAGCGTGGAGGAAGGTGCGGGCACGCTGGGGACGGACGCCGCGGGCAAGACCACCCTGACGCTGGACATGGCCGGGCTCAGCGGTCAGGCAAGTGTGGTGAAGCTCCGCCGCTAGACCCTCGTTGTGAGGCCCGTTCTGCGCGCCACCCCGGGCGGTGGGAATGCAGAGCGGGCCTCACATCGCGCTAGGCAGGGCTGACCAGCTTGGCCCCGCAGGAATCGCGGACCACAATCCTTGGCCGCAAACGGATCTGGTAGAGGGGACAGGCATCTCCCTCGGTCAATCGGCGCAGCAGGACATCGGCCGCCATGACGCCCAATCGATGCTTGGCGGGGGAGACTGCCGTGAGGGGAATCTGCGCGAGGTCGGCCATTTCGTCGTCATAGGAAACCAATGCAAGGTCTTCCGGCACACGAATCCCGTGGCGGGACGCGGCCCCTTCCAACAGCGCCGCTTCCCGATCGCCGAATACCAGGGCCGCCGTGGCGCCACTGCCCGCAAGGAGTTGGAACATGTGCTCGGCTTGGTCCGCTTCCCATTCCGGCTTGGTAGCGCTGAATGCCATGTGGCGGTGCCCGCTGGCGTCCAGTCCCAGGGAATTGTCCAGTCCCAAAGCGTCGACGGCGGCCGCATGGCCAGCGATCACCGCGGCCTGGGTGGGGTTGCTGCTTCGCGCGGCCTCGTTCGCCCGGGTGAGCAGCCCAATCTTTCGGTGACCCAAGCGGTGAAGGTGCATCACGGCGTCGTACGCTCCGCCTTGGTGATCCGAGCAGACGTGTTCGGTCCGGTCTCCCGGCCCCAAATCGTCCAGGCTACGCTCCAGCAGCACCACAGGAACCGGCAGGGCCATGAGCTCGGCCACCCGCTGCTGGGGATTGTCCAGGCCGGTCAGCGTCGGCACCAGGATGAGTCCGTCCACGCCCGCATCCAAGAGGAACTCGATGCTGGCGTTCTCCCGGGTGAAGTCGTAGTGGTAGGTGGAGAGCTGCAAGCTCGCGCCGCGGGAGGACAGGTGTTCCTCGATGCCCTGCAGTACCTGGGGGTAGTAAAGCTGCGTATCCGGCAGCAGGACACCAATCACGTATCTGGAGCGCTTTTGCGAGCGCTGCGGCGCGGCGACGAAGCTCCCGGCACCCTGCCGCCGGACCACCAGCCCCTTGTCCACCAGGTCTTCGAATGCCCGGCGCACCGTGGTCAGGGACAGCCCGGTGTCCAGGGACAGCTGCTGCTCGGTAGGCAGCTTGGTTCCCACGGCCCACGTTCCTGCCAGAATTCCCCTGCGCAGGTTGTCGCTGAGGTTCTGGAATTTCAGGTTCTGCTTGGCGGTGTCGCGGACGGTCGCGGAGGCAGGTTCAGCCTGGAATGGCTGAGGGTTCTTCCTTGGCATGATCAAACTCCACCTGTGAACGGACGATTACTCCTATCCTGCCCCACAGATTAGAGAGTATTTAGATATTAATTTCTTGCATCTGCAAGGTATTTGGGAATGCTTATTGATTCCTCGCGTGGAGGGTGCGTAGCAAGGAGGGGTGTCCAACGAAAAGCCAAACATCATCTTCATCCTGAGCGACGACCAAGGGGCGTGGGCGCTGGGATGCGCCGGAAACACGGAGATCCAGACTCCCCATCTGGACGCCCTGGCGGCCCGCGGAACGCGTTTGGAGAACTTCTTTTGCGTGTCGCCCGTCTGCTCGCCGGCCCGCGCCAGTCTCATGACAGGGGATATCCCTTCGCGCCACGGCGTCCACGATTACCTGGCCGGTAGTGAAACGGGGCCGAAAGCTGTGGACTATCTGCAGGGGCAACCTTTGTTTACGGATGCCCTGGCCGATGCCGGCTACCGCTTGGGTCTTTCCGGCAAATGGCATTTAGGCGCGAACGATGTTCCCCGGAAGGGCTTCAGCCATTGGTTTGCGCTGCAGGGTGGCGGCAGCCCCTATGACCGGTCCGTGATGTACAGGTTCGACGGCGGCACCAGCCACCGGGAGTTGGTCACCGAATACTTGACGGATGCGATCACCCGCGACGCCCTGGACTTCATCGAAGAAGCCTCGAGGGAACCCGCGCCCTTCTTCCTTGCCCTCAACTACACCGCGCCCCACAAACCGTGGAAGGGCCAGCACCCGCCCCAATTCGAGGATCTTTACAGGGACTGCCACTTCAGCAGCTGTCCTCAGGAACCCCTCCACCCGTGGACGCCCACCGTGGATGGCGTGCCGATCGGCGGCGAGGCGGACGTGCGGGCGGCCCTGGTGGGGTATTTCGCGGCGGTCAGCGCCATGGATGCTGGGATTGGTGACGTTCTGCGGCGGCTTGCAGAACTGGGCATCGACGACGACACGCTGGTGATCTTCAGCAGCGACAACGGCTTCAACTGCGGCCATCACGGCATCTGGGGCAAGGGCAACGGGACGTTCCCGCAGAACGTCTACGACTCCTCCGTCAAAGTCCCCGCGATCTTCGCACTCCCGGGACGGATCCAGCAGGGGACTGTCCTCACGGAATTGTTGTCCGCCTACGATGTTGCCGCCACGGTTTTGGAGCTCGCCGGCCTGGACTGGCAAGCCTTCGAACGCGGCCCGGGTCGCTCTTTCGCGGAACTGCTGCGCGTGCTGCCGGATGCTGCGGGGAATAGCGCCGCTAAGAACCCCGACGACGGCGGGCTGGCGGACGCTTCTGGGGGGCGCACCGTCGTGGTCTTTGACGAGTACGGCCCGGTCCGGATGATCCGCAGCGCGGAGTGGAAGTATGTGCACCGTTACCCGCATGGTCCCCACGAACTGTACGACCTTGGGGCGGACCCGGATGAACGGGCCAATCTGGTGGATGAACCGGCGCACGCAGAACGTGTATCCGCCATGAGGGCCCAACTTCAGGAGTGGTTCCAACGCCATGCGGTCCCTGGACTGGATGGAAGCTGGCTCCCGGTGGCTGGGGCAGGCCAGACTGCGTCCGTGCTGGATGATCCCTTGGGGGCCTTTACACCACCCAACTGGGACGGCACGGCCGCAGCCGGCCGTGCCGACTAGGGGACTTCGCTGAGGACTCGTCCGGCGTGGGTGTCGTCGCCGGACGGGTTGAGGACCAGGGGAATACCGCTCTTGGCTGCCTCGTAGGACGCAAGAACCACTTCAACAATGTGGCGGGCATGTTCCACGCTGACTTTCGGTGTTCCGCCGTCCAGCACTTTGATGAAGTCCTGCAGCTGCAGGTAGAAACCCTCCTGGATGTCCTCGGGTTGTGGCTGCCAGACAGTGCGTGTGGTGCCGTTGCTGCGGACCAGCGTTCCGTGGTGAGGGCTGCACGAAATGGTGCCGTGCTCGCAAACGATCAGGACCTCGTCTGTGCGCTGGGTGGAGTCGGATACCACCACAACGCTGACGTGGACGCCGTTGCGGAGCGTCAGCGAGATGGCGCCGTCCGTTTCCACCGGAACGCCGAACCTCTTGAGGGTCGAGGCAGTGAGGGATTCCACCGGTGCGCCGCCAAACCAGAGGGAACGGTCCAGGCAATGGCCACCGATGTTCATCAGCGCCCCGCCGCCGGCCATGGCTTCGCTGAAGAACCACTCCGGACGGGTGCCGGGACGGTAGTCGGTGGTCCTGTAGTCGCGGATCATCAAGACGCGGCCAAGTTCACCCCCGGCCAGCACGTCCTCGGCCGCCAGCTTCTCCGGCAGGAAATGCTGGATCTGTCCGATCACCAAGGACACCCCGGCGTCGCGGCAGGCCTGGATCATGCGATCGCAATCGGCCACGGTGGTGGCCATGGGCTTTTCAACCAGAACGTGCAATCCGTGTTCTGCTGCGGCGAGCACCATCTCCAAATGCAGGGCGTGCGGGGTATTGATGATCACTGCGTCCAGCCCAGCCTCGCGGAACATCGCCGCGTAGTCGGTGTAGACCTGGGCCGCCCAGCGCGAGGCAACCCCTTCTGCGGCTTCCTGCCGGAGGTCGCAGACAGCAGCCAAGTGGACATTGCTGATCCGTCCGGCGGATTCAGCATGGAAGTGTGCCACGGCACCGGCGCCAATGATTCCCAGTCGTATCAATTTCCCTCTTTAGCTCGGAGCCGAAGCGCGGACACAGCCTGCCCGCGCAGATCACCTTGATTGTTGGGGAGCGTCAAGGGAGGAATAAATGCCTAATCGGAGTGAACTGCGGGCTCGGCGTCAGGTACCCGCGCGGGGGGATTGGAGACCGATGGCGACTCATTCAAAAGTACTCATTGAATCCTGCTTTCACGGGCTGTGAGAGTCGTCTCACTGAACCGCATCCGGCCGGTTCCCCCTCACTTGAAAGGTGATTCCCATGGGCAAAACAGCCCGTCATCTTCGCCCGCTGGCCGCCCTGTTGGGTGCAGCACTTGCCCTGTCCACCACTGCATGCGGTGGAGCCACAGATGCCTCCACCGCTGCCGAGGCCGTGGACATTTCCGGCTCCATTTCGGGGCAAACCATCAACTACTGGTCCATGTGGAAAGACGGTGAGCCTCAGCAGAAGGTCATCGCTGCTGCCATCGCCGATTTCGAAAAGGAAACCGGAGCCACCGTCAGCGTTCAATGGCAGGGGCGCAGCAACACGGAGAAACTCGTTCCCGCGCTGAACACCAACAACGTCCCGGACCTGGTGGATGGTACCTTCGCGAAGCTCGCCCCTGTGATCGGCGAAACGGGGCAGGCGAGCCCTCTGACCTCCGTCTACTCCTACGAAGTTGACGGCAAAAAGGTCAGCTCGGTGATTCCGGAGAAGTTCACCAGCAATGGTGTTTTCAAGGGGGAAGATGGTCAGCCGTGGATGGTTCCCTACAGCATCAGTTCGGATGGCATCTGGTTCGATGCCGCCAAGCACCCTGAGCTCAAAGCCACTCCGCCAGCCACGTGGGACGAATTCATTGAGGTCCTGGACAAACTGAAGGCCGGAGGATCGGCTCCCATCGCGGCGGACGGTGACATTGCCGGCTACAACTCCACCTGGTTTGTCACGGCGCTGCTCCGGCTCAAGGGTGCCGGCAGTTTCAAGGCACTTGTTGAGGACAAGTCCGGTGAAGGCTGGGACGACCCCTCAGTGCTCGAAGCAGCCCGGAAAGTGGAAACCCTGGTCAAGGGTGGCTACCTCAACAGCGGCTACAACGCGAGCAAGTTCCCCGCGCAGCAGCAGCTCTGGGCGAACGGCGACGCAGCCCTCATCCTCAACGGATCCTGGACGCCAACAGAAACCGGCTCATACGCGGCCCCCGGATTCGAGTACTCGTCCTTCCAATTCCCGGCAATGGGAGACAAACCAGCCAGCGCACGTGTGGACTTCATCGGTTTTGCAGTACCGGCCAAGTCAAAGAACCAGGCCCCCGCGCAGCGCCTTGCAGCCTTCATGCTGAGTGCCAAGTACCAGAATGCCCTCGGAACGGAAGCCAAAGTGCTGCCTGTCCGGCCGGACGCGCCGGTGGATCCCGCCGTCGAGTCCGTCAAAGCAGCCATTGACGCGGCTCCGGCCACGCACCTGCAAAACGACGGCGTGACCTTCCCCGGCTTTATGGAGAAGGTCTTCTTCCCCAAGGATGACGAGCTGTTCCTCGGGAAGACCTCTGCTGACGAGTTCATCGGGAAGATGAAGGCCGCGCAGATCCAGTACTGGAAGGACAACAGCTGATGACCCTCCACCTGACGGAGCCACGGACAGGCGGTGCGCCCGCCCACAGTCCGGAGTCCCGGAAGCCGGGATCACGGAAACCGGGCCCCCGGAAGTCGCGGCGCGGCAGCCGTCCCGGAGGGAGCTCCATCGACGTGCAGCGCAAGAAGCTGCTGATTCCCTTCGTCGGTCCGGCTTTCGTTCTGTACACGGTTCTCTTCATCGTGCCCGCACTCGGTGCCGTATGGATCAGCCTGCACAAGTGGGCGGGTTCGGGCCCCATGAAGTTCGTTGGGCTGGACAACTACGGCAGGATCTTCCGGGACCAACTATTCCTTTCGTCCTTTGGGAACACCCTGCTTTTGCTCTTCGTGGTAGGTACGGCGATCTTCGTCCTGGCCTTTGCGTTGACGCTGGTGCTCAGGGACATGGCCGGGAAGAAAATTGCCCGCAACGTCATCTTCTTCCCGCACCTCATCAACGCGCTGGTGTTCGGTGTCCTCGCCGGCTTCATTTTCAACCCCGGAGGAATGGTCAACAGCCTCCTGGCGCCCCTCGGGGTGACCGACCCGCCCAAGTGGCTGGCTCAAGACAACATCTTCCCGCTCATCATGGTCACCCTCGTTTGCACCACCACCGGTTACTTCACCACCATCCTGATGGCCGGCGTCGACCGTATTCCGCCCTACTACTACGAAGACTGCGCCTTGGCCGGGGCGTCCGCTTTCCAACGGCTGCGCTACGTGATCCTGCCGCTGACGTGGGATGTTTTTGGTACCTGTGCCGTGTTGTGGACCATTTCGTCAGTGAAGATCTTCGAGATCGTCTGGGTCTTCGGTGGCAGTTCAGGGGCTGGCGTGCCGCCAACGCAGAGTTGGACGGCAGCCGTGTACACCTACGTCAACGCTTTCTCCGGGCAGTCAACGCCGGCCTATGGGGCTGCAACGGCCTCTGCCGTGTTGTCCTTGGCGCTGATCTCCGTCCTGGTTGTCCTGCTGCGCCGCGCCATGCGCCGCGACGCCGTCGAGTTCTAAAGGAAAAGTCATGAGCCAAGACAAACTGCTTGCACCTTTGACCCCTGTCCGGCGTCGGCCAGGACGCGGCGTCAGCCCTGCACTGCGAGGGGAGCGCAGCATTCTCCGGGGAATGGGGGTGGCGCTGCTGTGGATGGTGGTGGTGATCAGCATCGCCGCCCTCGTGTGGATGGTGGCCCAGGCTTTCAGGGATACCCGGGCCATCCTCGATGATCCGTGGGGCGTCCCAACATCACTGGACTTTGGGAACTTTGTCCGTGCCTGGACTGTTGGGGACTTCGCCGTCGCAACGTGGAACAGCCTGTTGACCACGGTGGTTTCCTCGGTCCTGACGGTAGCCATCGCGGCTCCGTGCTCGTACTACCTGAGCCGCGTGGACAACAAGCTGACCCAAGGACTGAGCCTGTACTTCATCCTGGGCCTGGGGATTCCGGCACAGGTCATCCTGATCCCGCTGTTCGTGATGCTGAACAAGGTGTACCTGACGGACAACATCATCGGGCTGAACCTGGTGTACATCGGCGTCTCCATGCCCTTCACGGTCTTCCTTCTCACCGCGTTCTTCCGTTCCCTCCCCTTGGAAATGGAAGAAGCCGCGGCGCTGGATGGGACCACGGCATTCGGGACGTTCTGGCGCATCACCTTGCCGTTGGCCAAAGGCGGCATCCTGACCGCGTTCATCCTCCAGGTCATCTCGCACTGGAACGAGACACTGCTGGCCCTGACGCTCCTTCAATCCACTGAGAAATACACCTTGCCCGTGGCCCTGATTTCCTTCGTTCAGCAGCAAACCTACTCGGGAGCCGACTGGGGCGGGCTCTTCGCCGGGCTGGTAATCGTGGTCCTGCCGATGCTCATCATCTATGTATGGCTTGGCCGTCGGCTGACGGAGGGGCTGACGCTGGGGATGGGCAAATAGCCTCCGACGGCGGAGCGGCCTCTTGTCCTCGGCGGAGCGCCAATGCCAGAGTGAACCATGGCAACAGAAGAGGACGTCAGGAGAATCTGCCTCGGCATGGCCGGAGTGACTGAGCGCCCCAGTTGGGGGCAACCGGCATGGTTTGCCAAGTCCCTCATGGCACGCATCTGGGAAGAGGGGGTTGTCACGGTCAAGACGGATGAACGCGAGGCGCTCGCCGCCATGGAACCGGATACCTATTTCTGGACCCCGCATCACGAACAGTCCCCGAAGCTCCTGCTGATCCGGCTCGAGCGAATCGAGATGGACGAGCTCGACGAACTGCTCCAGGAGTCGTACAGAATCGCGGGCGGCCCCGGCAAAGCAAAACCCAACTAGGTCGCAGATCAGGTCGTTCTCAGCGCTGGGAACGACCTGATCTGCTACTCAGTTGGGTGCGGACGCGGGTTAGACTCGGCCGCATGGGGGAACAGAACACGCCTGAGGAACAGAACGCACCTGGGGAACAGAACACACCCGGGGAAAACAGCACACCGCAGCCAGCACGGAAACCGGCAGCCGTCGTCGTGCCTTTGCTGGGCCTGATCGCGGTGATTGTGGGCGTGATCGTGGCATGGACCAACCAAAGCACGGACTTCGGTTGGTTTGCCTACGCACCCCTAAGCAACACGATGTTCATTGGCGACAACGGCTCATTCGTCAGCAAGGAAACGCAGCTTGGGCTTGCCGTGACGGTTCTGGGGCTGCTGGTCCTCGCATTCTGGGCGGGGCTCAGAATCGGCCGCCGCCGCTGAGTTCGCCGGAAAACGACGAAATCGCCGGATAGCTCCAGCGAACTGGCAGCAATCCGGCGATCTCGGCGGCGCAAGCAACAGACTAGGTGAGCTTCACCTGGCGGTTCATGTCCTTGTACAGCAGGTAGCGGAACTCGCCCGGACCACCGGCGTAGCAAGCCTGCGGGCAGAACGCGCGCAGCCACATGAAGTCGCCGGCCTCCACCTCAACCCAGTCGTTGTTGAGCAAGTACATGGCCTTGCCCTCCAGGACGTACAGGCCGTGCTCCATGACGTGGGTCTCCGGGAAGGGGATCACGCCGCCGGGCTGGAAGGTGACGATGTTGACCTGCATGTCGTGGGCGAGGTCGCTGGAGTCCGTGAAGCGCGTGGTCTTCCAGACGTCGTCGGTGTCCGGCATGGAGGTGGGCTCAATGTCCTTCTCGTTGGTGACGAAGGACTTGGCTTCGAAACCTTCGAGGCGTTCGTAAGCCTTGCGGATCCAGTGGAAGGAGACGATGTCGTTGGAGACGTTCTCCAGGCCCCACTCTGCTCCGGCGGCCAGGTAGGCGTAGCCGCCCTCTTCGAGGTGGTGCAGCTCGCCGTCGAGGGTCAGGTTGACCTGGCCCTTGGTGACGAAGATGACGCCTTCAACGCCGGACTCGAACTCGGCCTTGGGAGCCCCGCCGCCCGGTGCGATCTCCACGATCAGCTGCGAGAACGTGGTGGCGAAGCCGGAGATCGGCCGCGCGATGATCCACGAGCGCGTGTTGGAGAAGCCCGGCAGGTTGCTGGTGACGATGTCCGTCATGACGCCCTTGGGGATCACCGTGTAAGCCTCGGTGACGATGGCCCGCTCGGTGGTCAGCTGGGTCTGCGGCGGCAGGCCGCCTTGTGGGTAGTAGTACTTGCCCATGCGAAATGCTCCTATCAGTGGGAAGTCGGTTGCGCGAGCCGCGGGTGTGCCAGTGCGGTCAGCTGTGAAAGTTCGACGCCGGCAAGCGCCTTGACCTCGTCGGTGGCCACTGCGCCGCACTGGACGCCGCGGAGGACGAAGCCAGCCAGGGCGCGGGCGGTGGCGGGCTCGTCCATGACGCCGCCTTCGGTGCGCTCCACGTAGTTGCGGAGGCGGAGGGCCGCTGCGGGCAGGCCTTCGCGGTAAAAAGCGTACGACGCCGAGAAACGGCTGGGCAGCTGGGCGGCGTGGAGATCCCAGCCCTGGTAGTAGCCGTTTTCCAGGGAGCGACGAACCAAGCGGCCGTGCAGCTTCCAGGCGTCTTCCACGGAATCGCCCACGGGGATGATGTTGGTTGAACCGTCGGACAGGCGGATGCCCGTGCCGGCGACAGCGAGCTGCATGACTTCTTTGGCGAAGTCGGCCACCGGGTGTTCCATGGACTGGTATTCCGCGGAGATACCCAGCGAGGCGCTGTAGTCATAGGTCCCGTAGTGCAGGGCGCTGATACGGCCCGGAACAACGTGGGGGAGCTGTGCCACCGGCGAGGTTCCGTCAGCACCGATGATGAGCTGCGGCGTTTCCACCTGCACCTCAAAGCGGAGCCGGCCGGCGGGGAGCCCGTGGACTTCCTCAAGTCGGGATACTGCGAAGTCCATGGCCTGAACCTGGGCCACCGTGGTGACCTTGGGCAGGGTGAGGATCAGCCCGGCGGGGAGTTCGCCGGCTTCAGCCAGCGTGGAGACGAACAAGTCCAGCGTCTTCAGGCCCCGGGCCCGGGTGGGGGCTTCGAAGCACTTGAAGCGGATGCCGATGAACGGCGGAGCTGTTCCGGCCGCGACGGCAGTGGCAACAGCTTTGGCGGCAGCAACGGCGTCGGCGTCTTCTGCCTCATCGCCGCGGTCGCCGTAGCCGTCTTCGAAGTCCAATCGCAGGTCCTCGATCGGTTCAGCCGAAAGCTTCGCTGCCACACGCTCCGCAACAGCGGCAGCCAGGTGAGACTCCTGGCCCAGCAGCTGACCGAGCTTCTCCAGGCCGCCGTGAGCCTCCGCCGTCGCCAGCGCCTGTGCACCCCACTCTGCCGCCAGGGAAGGCGTGAAGCGGTCGGCGGGAATGTAGACGGTGTGGATGGGCTGGCGTGAGCCGTCGTCGCCGGGGTAGTTGCGGTCCAGCAACTGGTCCGTCGCCGCAAGCTGGGACTCGATGTGAGCCAGATCAGATGAAGAGAATGAACCCATCTCAGCCCACCAGCTCATACGCGGGAGTGGTGAGGAAGTCCGTGTAATCGTCGGACAGACAGATGTCCTCGATCAGCTTGGAGGCCGGCTCGTAGTACGCCTTGAAGTTCTCGTCGCCGAATTCGATGCGCAGGCGTTCGGTTTCTTCGCCCAGGATGCGGCTGACGAGTTCGCGGGTCACGGTGTTGCCCGTGTCCGCGAGGACGGACTTGTTGCGGATCTGCTGCCACACCTGCGAGCGGGAGATTTCCGCGGTTGCGGCGTCTTCCATGAGGTTGTGGATGGCAACTGCGCCGCTGCCGGAGATCCAGACGCCGGTGTAGGCCACTGCGACGTACAGGTTCAGGCGCAGGCCCGCTTCGGTGACGTGGCCTTCGGCGGAGGCGACGTCGATGAGCTGCTCGGCCGTGACGTTCACCTCGGGGCGCTGCTTGTCCAGCTGGTTGGGACGGTCGCCCAGCACGGAGTCGAACACTTCGCGGCAGGTGGAGACCAGGTCCGGGTGGGCAACCCAGGACCCGTCGAAGCCATCGTTTGCTTCGCGGGTCTTGTCGGCGCGGACCTTGTCGAAGGCTGCGGCGGTGACGTCGGGCTGCTTGCGGTTGGGGATGACGGCGGCCATGCCACCCATGGCGAAAGCGCCGCGCTTGTGGCAGGTCTTGACCAGGAGTTCTGTGTAGGCGCGCATGAACGGTGCCGTCATGGCCACGGTGGCGCGGTCCGGGAGGACGAACTCTTCGCCGGCATCACGGAAGTACTTGATGATGCTGAAGAGGTAGTCCCAGCGGCCGGCGTTCAGGCCCGAGGCGTGGTGCCGCAGTTCGTAGAGGATCTCGTCCATCTCGAATGCTGCCGGGATGGTCTCGATGAGCACTGTGGCGCGGACGCTGCCCTGGGGGATGCCCAGGAAGTCCTGTGCGAAGACGAAGACGTCGTTCCAGAGGCGGGCTTCCAGGTGGCTTTCCATCTTGGGCAGGTAGTAGTACGGACCCTGGCCGTTGAGGAGGAGCTGCTTGGCGATGTGGAAGAAGTGCAGGCCGAAGTCCACCAGCGCACCCACGGCGGGTTCGCCGTCGATCTGCAAGTGGCGTTCCTCCATGTGCCAGCCACGCGGGCGGGCCACCACAACGGCCAGGGGAGCGTCGGTGCGGAGACGGTATTCCTTGCCTTCGGGCGAGGTGTAGCTCAGGGTGCCCTGGGCGGCGTCGCGGAGGTTGAGGATGGCGTCGATGACGTTGGGCCACGTGGGCGTGCTGGCGTCTTCGAGGTCTGCCAGCCACACCTTGGCGCCGGAGTTAAGGGCGTTGATGGCCATCTTGGCCGGAGTAGCCGGGCCGGTCATCTCAACGCGGCGGTCCTGCAGAGCTGCCGGTGCCTCGGCGACCTTCCAGTCGCCG
Source organism: Arthrobacter sp. MYb23 (assembly GCF_002979775.1). Taxonomy (GTDB): domain Bacteria; phylum Actinomycetota; class Actinomycetes; order Actinomycetales; family Micrococcaceae; genus Arthrobacter. The sequence goes on along the minus strand of NZ_PCPR01000008.1, from coordinate 20,301 downwards.
TCGCGGACCTCCTGGGTCTCGGGGAGGAAGTCCAGGCGGCTGGTGTCAGCAACCTTCTGGCGCTTGACGCCGCGTGCCGCCAGAAGTTCGTTGCGGGTGCCAGTGAAGCGCTTGTGCAGTTCCTCGATGAAGGCCAATGCCTTGGGGGTGAGGATTTCCTCGGCGCGATCGACCGGCCGGGGATCGGTGACTGTGATAGCCATGTGAGCGGATTCCTTTTTCTAGAGTGCGCTGGCGGCGTTGGCGTGCGCAGCGTTGGCTACGGCGGTCGCAACGTCGGCGGCAACATGGGGATCGAAGACGCTGGGGATAATGTAACTCGCGTTGAGCTCATCGTCAGCTACCCGGTTGGCAATTGCCTCGGCGGCGGCCACCAGCATGTTCGGCGTGATGTCCGAGGCTCCGGCGTCCAGCAGCCCGCGGAAGAAGCCGGGGAAGGCCAGCACGTTGTTGATCTGGTTCGGGAAGTCGCTGCGGCCGGTAGCAACCACGGCTGCGTGCTTGGACGCGATCACGGGATCGATCTCCGGCGTCGGGTTGGCCATGGCGAACACAATCGCGTCCTCGGCCATGGAAGCAACCTGCTCTTCGCCGATCACGTGCGGGGCGGAGACGCCGATGAAGACGTCTGCTCCCTTGAGGGCGTCATGCAGGGTTCCGGAGAAGCCTTCTTCGTTGGTGTTCGCGGCGATCCAGCTGCGGTGTTCGTCGCCGTATTCCTGGCCGGAGTGGATGGCGCCGGAGCGGCCGGCGGCGATGATGTGCTGCGCGCCCTGGGCCTTGAGGAGCTGGATGATGGCCGAGCCGGCAGCGCCGACGCCCGAAACCACGATCTTTACCTCGGAGAGCTTCTTGTCCACAACGCGCAGGGCGTTGACCAAGGCAGCGAGGGTGACAATCGCGGTGCCGTGCTGGTCATCGTGGAAGACAGGGATGTCCAGTTCTTCGCGGAGGCGGTTCTCGATTTCGAAGCAACGCGGTGCGGCGATGTCTTCGAGGTTGATGCCGCCGTAGACGGGGGCCATGGCCTTGGCGATCATGATGATTTCTTCGGTGTCCTGGGTGTCCAGGCAGACCGGCCAGGCGTCAACGTTAGCGAACTGCTTGAAGAGCGCGGCCTTGCCTTCCATCACGGGCAGGGCAGCGGCGGGGCCGATGTTACCCAGGCCCAGGACGGCTGAACCGTCGGTGAGGACGGCGATGGTGTTGCGCTTGACCGTCAGGTTGCGGGCTGCGGCCGGGTCTTCTGCAATGGCCATGCAAACGCGGGCGACGCCGGGAGTGTAGGCACGGGAGAGGTCGTCACGGTTGCGCAGGGCTACTTTGGGGACAACTTCGAGCTTGCCACCGAGGTGCATGAGGAAGGTGCGGTCCGAGACGTGCTGGACGGTGACGCCGTCGAGGGCGTTCAGGGCGTCCTTCACGCGGCCTGCGTGATCGTCGTCCGTGGTGTTGCAGGTGACGTCAACAACGATCGTCTCGTGGTGGGATTCCGTGACGTCCAACGCGGTGATTGCTGCACCGGCTGCGCCGACGGCTGCTGCCAATTCGCTGGTAGCTGTGAAGCTCGACGGTGCGGCGACGCGCAGGGTGATCGAGTTTCCGGGGCTCGGATTCGCCATTGAAATTCCTCCTGTAAGGCCCGTTCCCGGGCCGCCGTTCCAAACTGAATGTTTTCGTATTATGGATATTATTATCTACAAAGTGGAAACACAACCCCTTGCTTGGTCATGTTTGGCGTCATCGCGCAGGTGCGGGTTGTGCTGTATGTTGGGTGTTCTAAGCAATTCTTTTCACGATGCGGATAAGAGTTGTCGGAATCTGAGTCATTGGAGACAAGGGAATGGCTGAAAAAGCCTCCGGAGGCGTGCAGTCCGTTGAGCGCGTCTTTGAACTGTTGGAACTGATCACGGACGCGGGCGGCGACGTCACGCTGAGCGAACTTTCGTCGTCCACTGACTTGCCCTTGCCCACCATCCATCGCCTTTTGAGGACCCTGGTGTCCTTGGGCTACATCCGACAGCTGCCCAACCGCCGCTACGCCTTGGGCCCGCGCCTCATCCGCCTCGGCGAAGGTGCCAGCAAGCAGCTCGGCGCTGTGGCCCGTCCGCAGCTGAAGACCTTGGTGGAACGCCTCGGCGAAACCTCCAACATGGCCGTGTTGGACTCCGACATGGTCATCTACGTTGCCCAGGTCCCGTCCATGCACTCCATGCGGATGTTCACCGAAGTCGGCCGCCGTGCCCACACGCACGATACCGGCGTGGGTAAAGCCATCCTCGCCCAGTTGGACGACGAGGTTGTCCGCGGCATCGTGGCCCGCACCGGCATGCCTACTCCCACGGCCAAGAGCATCGGCGACATCGACTCCCTGCTCGCAGACCTCAAGCTCATCCGCGAACGCGGGTACTCCATTGACGAGGAAGAGCAGGAGCTTGGCGTCCGCTGCTTCGCCATGGCCGTGCCCAATGCGCCCACCCCCACGGCAATCTCTGTCTCCGGGCCGATCACCCGCGTTGACCAGAGCTTCGCCGACCGCGCTGTGCCCATGCTGCGTGACGCAGCCATGGCGATCTCCGCGGAGCTCAACCAGAACTAGCTTCCCACCCGCGCTTCCAGCGCGCGAGGTAGCAAAAGATGGCAATGTTTCCCGGAAGCATTGCCATCTTTTGTCATGTCCGGACGACAAGTGTGGGCCTGCCCAAGGTGAGTCCCACGCGTTGCCGGGTGCCGGCGTCGTACATTCCGTGAGAGGCGACCATTCCACCCAGACGACAAAGGCGGCAGTGTCCCCCAAGGAAACACTGCCGCCTGTCATCTGCGCGTGCGGAAGCTAGTGCTCTGACGCGCTGGATGTCTTGAGTGGGACTTCCTTGCCGTCGGCGTCGATCAGCTTGCCGTTTTCGAAGCGGTCGCCTTCGCTCAGGCACTTGATGTCCTCTTCGCTGACAATTCGGTCAGTGCCCGCCACGAACACCGACTGGTTGTCCGAGTTGCCGGCCTTGAAGTGGTTGAAGAGGATGTTCAGCAGGATGGCCATGACGGCGGCCGAGCTGATGCCGGAGTGGAAGATCGTGGCGAACCAGGAGGGGAACTGGTCGTAGAACTTCGGGGCGGCGATGGGGATCATGCCGAAGCCGATCGAAGCCGCCACGATGATCAGGTTCATGTTGTTCTTGTACTCAACCTTGGCCAGGGTACGGATACCGCTGGCGGCCACCGTACCGAAGAGCACGACGCCGGCACCGCCCAGGACGGGCGTCGGAACCGCTGCCACAACGCGGCCCAGGATGGGCAGGAGGCCGAGGATTACCAGGATGAGCCCGCCGGCGCTGACCACGAAGCGGCTCTTGATGCCCGTGATGGCCACGAGGCCCACGTTCTGGGCGAAGGCGCTCTGCGTGAAGGAGTTGAACAGCGGGGAGATGGCGCTGGAGAGCATATCTGCGCGGAGGCCGTCGCCGATGCGGCGGGAGTCCACCTTGGTGTCCACGATCTCGCCCACTGCGATGATGTCTGCCGAGGTCTCCGTGAGTGTCACCAGGATGACGATGAGCATGGAGATGATCGCGGCGATTTCAAACGTGGGAGCACCGAAAGCGAAAGGCGTGGGGAATGCGACGATGTCGCCCTGGCCAACCTTGGAGAAGTCAGCCATGCCCGCAACCAACGCGATGATGGTGCCGATGACCATGGCCAGCAGGATGGAGAGCCGCGAAATGGCGGCGTTGCCAACCTTGCTCAGGAGCAGGACGACGCCCATGGTTGCTGCTGCAAGGCCAATGTTGGCCATGCTGCCGTAGTTATCAGCCTTGGCGTTGCCACCCATGGCCCAGTTAGCGGCCACCGGCATCAGCGTCAGGCCGATGGTGGTGATCACCGTGCCGGTAACAACCGGTGGGAAGAATTTGATGATCTTGGAGAACAGGGGAGTGATCGCCAGACCAATCAGCGAGGCCACGATCACCGAGCCGAACACCGCCTGGATGCCTCCGCCACCTTGGACGATCGCCACCATGGTGGAAACACCGGCGAAGGAAACGCCCTGAACCAGCGGCAGCTGCGAGCCGAACCAGGGGATGCCTACCGTCTGGAGGATGGTGGCGAGGCCGCCCACAAACAAGCAGGCGGCGATGAGGAGGCCGATGTCCTGGGAGTTCATGCCGGCCGCTGCACCAATGATCAGCGGCGGGGCAATAATTCCGCCGTACATGGTGAGGACGTGCTGGAAGCCGTAAGCGAAGGTGCTGCCGATGGAGAGACGCTTGTCCTCGGGCCGTTCGGGCTTATTCGACTGCGAGGAGGTGGTATTCGCAGGGCGGGATTTTTTCTTGATGTTCATGGCAGACTTTCTGGGTTCATGGCAGACGTCTTCGTCTGGCTAACTGTGTCTGGCTAACAAAATCTTGGGTTTTTTGGGGTTGGGTTTGTGTGCAGGTCCGGCCTTTACGGGGCGCCGTTTGGGGGGACCTGCACACAAATCCTTGAGATGGTGCGGTTTTACTGCTTTGGTGCGGTCTAGCAGAAGCCGGCGATGCCGCTCCAGGCAACGGGTGCAGCATCGATGTTCTCGCGCTGAACGGTTGCTTCGATGAGGCCGTACGGGCGATCCGCGGCGAAGAAGACCTCGTTGGGGTTGTCCAGGCCGAACGGGCTCAGGTCAACCAGGAAGTGGTGCTTGTTGGGCATGGAGAACTTGATCTCGTCCACTTCGCTGTGTGCTTCCAGGACCTTCTTGCCCATGTCGAACAGCGTCTGCTGCAGGGCGTGGGAGTAGTTCTCGGTGAAGCCTTCAAGCAGGAGTGCCTTGATGTCCTCGTAGCTCTTGTTGAAGTCCGTGCCGGCGAAGTCCGTGTTGGTGTTGTAGCGCCAGCGGGCGGATACATCGGTGGCCAGAATGCGGTCCGTGGTTTCCGGCAGGGTGGTGTACTTGTCCCGCGGGTAACCAACAAAACCGGACTGCGTGGTCTTCAGGACGGTCAGGTCCTTGAGACCGGAAATAAGGTGCGTGGTTGCGCCATCGCGGACGACGACGGCGGTGCGCACCTCTTGTCCGTTGCGGACGAAGCTGTGGTCGTGTCCCTCGCCGTGGGCCTGGATACGATCCCAGCTGTAGGCCTCGGCTTCCCAGCGTCCGCCGGTAACCCAGTCGAAGCCGCCGGTGAAGTGGTCTGCGAGGCGCAGCAGGAAGGACTCGGGGGAACCGACGCCTTCACGGGCAAAGGCGTAAACCGTGTTCTTCTGGGTGTCGGTGGCAACGACGTGGCCGTTGTCGCCTTGGAGGTGGGCCGCCTGGAAGTCGCCCCGCAGCTGCGAGGTGACGTTCAAGTCTTCGATGTGGTGGCGGTCGGTATCCCGGGTGACCTTGACGACGCGGACTTCTGCTTTGCCGTACTGGTTTTCGCCGAGGACGATGTTGTTGCTCATGGTCATATCCCAACTTCTGTGAGGTGGAACCTAGGTTCCATCAATGAAATTAAGCGCGTGTTTCCACTGCGTTTCTGGTGGAGCCGACCCAACAAAAAAGAGCCAGCATCCATGGATGCCAGCTCATTACGACCCTGCCTGCTGCTCTCAGGTTACGTGACCTACGCCACGAACTCATTCGAGAGTAGCGCACTATTTCGTCTTGTGTATATGGGTTCCCAAGGATCGTTATGAACCATCCAAATGTGACCGGGGCGACTCTCTTTGCTCTGACGAGGGTCTTGACGCTGCGTTTCTGAGCTGCCTACACTTTCCACATAACAATAAAAGTTTTCCGAAGTGCGGAAACTGCTTGTATGAGAAAGAGGAGGAACAGATGGACTCGAAGGATACGAACAACGTCGTGGAATTCCCGGCGCCGGGTCAGGAGCTGTACCTGCCCTTCGGTGCAACAGATCCCGACTTCTACATTCCGGCCGACTGTGACCGCAAAGCCGGCGGGTTCTCCCGTTGGCTGCGCGCGCTCCCGGTGTTCGGCCGGCAGCGCCCCTAGGATCTTTCCTGCATTCAGGGGGTGCGGACTCTGCGCAACAGAGCCAAATGAGGCGGGCGACACCTGGGGAGGTGTCGTCCGCCTTTCCGCTGCCACGCGCCGTTTCTGTCTGCCCACTCTGCGCGCGGCTCGTGGTTTGCCCGGCTCATGGTTTGCCCGTTCCGGGGGCTCCCTGCGTGGCATGCCGTGCGCACGGCACTGTTGGCAGCGAACCCCCGTATTGGGCACTAGCTCGTCCCGCGCAGAACCCTCAGCACGCTCGTTTTGAACTCTTGTTCCCGGAATAAGTGCTGCCACTTGATTCGAATGAACGTCCATCCGAGCTCGCTCAAAGCCTTTTCGCGCAGCCGTTCCTGGTAAATCACCTCGTCGGTGGGGGCGTAATCGAAGTACTTCACCCTTCCGTCAAACTCCAGAGCCACCTTTTTCTTCCTCCAGGCAAAGTCCAACCGATGGCGGCCTTCCGCTGACGTGACCTCCACCTGCGGTTCGGGCAGGTCTATCTGCAGCCGCTGGAGCAACTCGCGGGTGAGGGTTTCCCCGGGTGACTCTGACCTGGCATCCGCATTCTCCAGGGCCCGGCGAAGGGTCAGGACGCCGTTGCATCCGGCTAGCGACGCACACATCTCCTGCAGCTTGGCGGCATCGGCACCCTTTCTGAGTGCGTGGTCCATGAGCACCAAGGCTTGTTTGTAGCTCAGTATCCGGCAGCAGTCCACCACGGTCTGCTCCAAAGTGGTGCAGGGCATGCCTTGCATGAAAGCCACGCCGCCCTTCAGTGCCAGCGGGCGGGTGTGTGGAACAACGTCCCCGCCATGAGATGTGGATGATGTGGTGGTTTCCGTAGTGATGTGGACTTTGTCATCCACGTTCCACAGGAACAAGCCGTGGAGGCGCGCGGCCGAGGTGTGACTGTAAACAGAGCTGCCGGCCGACGTCGTGAGCGTTCCGTGTGCGTGCGCGGCAACGAGCTGCAGACTGCGGATCCACGGCTTTTGGGCTGTCCACGTGCTGCCGCGGATATAGCACCCGCGGCGTAGCCGAACTAGTTCTCCGGAGCGGACCAGCAAGGAAATCCGTCGGTCGTTGATCCCCAGTTCGTGCAGCTCGTTGGTCCGCCACAGGTCCATTTCCGCGGGAAGCTGGTTATTGATGCTCTTCGTCATGAGTCAAGACTCGAATGAAGCGGAGGGCTGGCACAGGGGTGAGTTGGCCTATGTGGAGAACTAGCTTCGATGGTTCCCTGCGTGCCGTGCCGTGCGCCCGGCATCCTGAGCAGGGAACCATCGAAGTGGCGTGATGTGATCCACGTAACAATCGGCAGGTTGCTGAGGGCTTCACGTAAGCTGGGCTGACGGTCGCCCTCATGGGTCCTGATGGCCGTGGCGGCCCCGACTGACGGGTTGCGCTTGCTCGCTCGATGGCGCCGGGCAGTATGTCCGCACGCGTCGTACCGCAGCATGTCGAGTAAAAAATGATGCTCGTCATCGAGCTGTGCCGGGACTTGTGCCCCGGCTGTTATCCCTGCCTTCGCAGGTGACAAAACGTCGGGAGTGGGAGTCCGGCGCCGCAGCAGCGAAAGTCTGGCTGCTATCCCAAAAGGAACACACGTCATGAAACTCAAGGTCTCAATGCTTGGGGCGGTGATCGCGTTGACCCTCGCAGGGTGCACGACGCCGACGCCGACGCCGTCCACAACCGCCACGGCACCATCGCCGAGCGCGACAACCGCCAACCCGTCTCCAACGCCTACCCGCTCTGCCACGGCTACCCCGACAGTCACGACGACGCCGACGCCCACGCGTACTGCGACGGCTACGCCTTCAGTGACGCCGACTCGTATCGCCACGGCGACCCAAACACCGACGCCGACGCGTACTGCGACGGCTACGCCGACTGTCACGCCGACGCCGACTCGCACCGCCACGGCGACCCCGACGCCGACTCGCACCGCCACGGCGACCCCAACACCGACGCAGACCCCAACGCCCACTCCGACGCCGACTCGCACCGCAACGGCAACCCCAACTCCCACCCCAACAGTCACCCCGACCCCCTCACCCACCTCGCCTCCGCCCTCTGGCAGCCTCACGAACTTGGCCCGGGTACCTTGGGATGGCGGGCCGGCGTACTGGTCGAAGTTCCCGGGTGCAGCGAAACTGAACAACCCCAACCTGTTCCCCGTGAGCGTCTTCTTCGGGAAGCCGGAGCATGCTGCCCAGTTGAAGGACATCGGCGTGAATGTCTACCAGGAGGCTGAACACGATGGCTCCACGTTGACGTCCATCACCAACACCGGCATGCTCGTCATCGCGGGCCAGGAATGGACCCGCGCCGAAGTGGGTACCAACACCGGGGTTGTCGGCTGGGCTACGTACGACGAGTGCGATATGGGCCTCAGCTGTTCCGGGAGCAATACCCAGGAGCATTTGCAGCAGATGAAGAACCTTGTGGCGAAGATTCGCGCCTACGGTGATGGCCGGCCCATCAATGCCAACTACGGCAAGGGCATCCTGGGGACATGGTGGGCCAGCGGGACCATGGACGACTTCCTGTCCGCAGTGGACTTCTCCTCTGCTGACAACTACGCCTACACCAGTCCGCCTGTGGGCGATGCGATCAAGGCTTCCCCTGCCTGGCCTGCGGGAGCGAACCCGGCCGCGAGTGCAGCGTACGGGTGGCAGATTGACCGGATGCGTTCATACCAGGCAACCCCTGGGGCGAAGCCGAATTGGGTGTTCGTCGAATCGGCGCGACCTTATTTGACTGAGTCGAACGCCAGGACCATCACCCCTGAGCAGATGGAAGGTGCCATGTGGTCGGGCATCATTCACGAGGCCCGCGGTATCAGCATCTTCCAGCACAACAACGATCCGGCGTACGGTAACTACTCGCTGGTGAACATCCCGGCTGACCGCAAGGCGAAGATCAAGGCTGCGCTGACAGGCATTCAGGCGTTGGCCCCTGTCCTCAACACCCAAAGCTATGTGTGGAACGCAGGAGCTGCAGGTACGGACACCATGCTCAAGGCCAAGGACGGCAGCGCTTACCTCTTCGCGGGCATCGGACTGAACGGTGCCACGGGCTCAAAGACGTTCACGCTTCCTGCGGGAATCACTGGGACCCAGGTGGAGGTGGTGGGCGAAGGCCGTACCCTCCAGCTATCAGGCGGCAAGTTCACGGATTCGTTCGCGAATGAGTACACGCATCACGTTTACAAGATCACGATCTAACTGAGCGGGCGATCTAACTAAACCGACCCGTTCCGGGGGTTCCCTGCGAAAAGTGCCGTGCGCACGGCATCTCGCGCAGGGAACCCCCGAACCGGAGCCCAGCCAAACCCGCAAACAGAGCTACCCCGCAACCAACTTCCGCGCCGCCGCCGAGTGCTCAGCGATGAGCCCCGCAACGTCCAGCCCGGGAATCGCGCCGTCAACCACGCGCCAAACACCACCCACCATTACCCGGTCAGCGCGGTCGGCGCCGCAGAGCAGCAATGCGGCTACGGGATCGTGGCTGCCGGAGAACCGCAGCTCGTCGGGCTTGAACAAGGCCAGGTCCGCCTGAAGTCCAGGAGCCAACTGGCCGATGTCAGAGCGCCCCAAAACGGCGGCGGAGCCACGGGTGGCCCATCCCAGTGCACGTTCCACGGGCACGGATGCGCCATACCGCAAGCGCTGCAAGTACAAGGCCTGCCGTGCTTCGAGGATCATGTTGGAGGCATCGTTCGACGCCGATCCGTCCACTCCCAGCCCCACGGGGACGCCTGCTGCCTCAAGTTCCAGGACGCGCGCGGTGCCGGATGCAAGCCGCATGTTGGAAGTGGGGCAATGTGCGACGGCGGTGCCGGCGGCTCCCAGCCTGGCGATCTCCTCGTCGTTGAAGTGGATGCCGTGTCCAAGCCAGGTACGTGAACCCAACCAGCCCACGGATTCCAGGTAGTCCACGGTCCGCAGTCCAAACATGGATTTGCAGAAGTCTTCCTCATCGATCGTCTCGGCAAGGTGCGTGTGCAGCCGGACATCGAACCGCTCAGCCATCGCCGCTGCTTCGGCCATGATTTCCTTGGTTACTGAGAACGGCGAGCATGGGGCAAGGGCGATCTGCACAACAGCCCCATCACCGGTCTCGTGATACTGACGAATGAGCCGTTCGCTGTCCGCAAGGATCGCCTCGGGTGACTGGACCGTGGTCCTGGGCGGCAGCCCGCCGTCGTCCTCGCCCAGCGTCATGGAGCCGCGGGTCAAGGTGGCCCGCATTCCCATGGCCCGTACTGCGGCCACCTCAATGTCGATTGCATCTTCCATGCCGTCGGGGAACAGGTAGTGGTGGTCGGCCGCGGTGGTGCAGCCGGAAAGCAGCAGCTCAGCCAGTGCAACCTGCACGGCAAGCTCGAGGCTTCGAGGAGTCAACCGGGCCCACACCGGGTACAGGTTCTGCAGCCAGGGGAACAGGGGAGCGTTGGCCACGGGCCCCCACGCGCGGGTGAGGGTTTGGTAGAAGTGGTGGTGCGTGTTGATCAGACCGGGGAGAACCACGTGGGCGGAGGCGTCGAAGACGGTACATGGCACAGAAGGCTGCCCGCCCGAAGGCACCAGCTCAAGGATGGTGCCGGACTCGGAAACCACCAGGCCGCCGCCGGCGTCGAGGTCGTTTGCGGTGAAGATACCCAGCGGGTTCTTGATCCAAAGTGGGGTCATGACAGGTTCCTTGTCTGGTCGGCGTGTACGCGTTCCAGCTCAGTTAGGCCCTGTCTGCTGATCCAGGTTGCCGGACCGTCAGAACGCGGCCCAGTCCAAAAAGCGTAGAATGCTCGACGGCGGCCGTCAACGCCCGCGGGCGGGTTCCGGTCACATTCGGGCACCAGAATCTCAGCGCAAGTAATTTCGCATGACGAAATTAAGTTTTCAAAAAACTATGGCGCGGCTCACAAACCTGGTGTTACGCTCTAACTGCCAAAGGCGGGCACCCGGACCTCGGGAAGCTATCTACCAGGCGCAACTTAACCTTCATCGCACATGCTGAAGCCTGGTAACCAAGCTAACTGGAGCTCATCTCTGTAGCGCCCCCAAACAGGTCACCTGGCTTCCTCAGCACTAAGGAAGTCGCAACATGAGTACAACCGTCACGGCCGAGCAATTCCTGGCCACATCCATTGAGCTGGCAACAGCCAATGTCCTTAACAGTGGAGGCCCCTTCGGCGCCGTCATTGTCAGCGCGGACGGACGAGCCTTCGAAGGCGTCAACCGCGTCACCGCAACGAACGATCCCACCGCACACGCAGAAGTCACGGCCATCCGTAATGCCTGCCGCGAACTCGGAACCTTCGATCTCAGCGGAGCAACCCTCTACACCAGCTGCGAGCCATGCCCCATGTGTCTGGCTTCCGCTCTCTGGGCACGCGTGGACCGCGTGTTCTTTGCCGCAGACCGTCACGACGCCGCATCCGTCGGCTTCGACGACGCCGTCTTCTACGAATACTTCGAGAACGACAACCGGGACGCGCTGATGCCGGTAGCCAAGCTGGAACTGGGCGACCCCCAGGCTCCGGAGGCCCTCCAGCCGTTCAACACCTGGAACACGCTTGATTCCAGGATTGACTACTAGGGCCCGGTGGCTGACATGACAATCCTGGACAATTCAGCTGAGAAGCAGGCTGCACTCTTTCCCCAGGGAGACGGCGCAGAGCCCACAGCTGCTAAGCACACGGCAACCGGCAACAGTAAGCCGCCGGTGTCGAACTCCTTTCTGGACAAGTTCTTCCAGATCTCCAAACGTGGCTCAACGTTGGCCCGTGAATTCCGCGGCGGTTTGGTCACCTTCTTCACCATGGCGTACATCGTCATCCTCAACCCGCTCATCCTGGGTGGTTTCTCGGCAGAAAACGCCCCTGTTGACGTTGCCGGAGGGTGGCTCTCCGCTGCGCAGGTAGGCGCCGTCACCGGCCTGACCGCCGGCGTCATGACCATCATTTTTGGTCTCGTCGCCAACCTGCCGTTCGGCCTGGCAGCAGGCTTGGGCATCAACTCCTTCCTCGCCGTTGCGGTCATTCAGGAAGTCACCTGGCCCGAAGCCATGGGCCTGGTGGTCATCAACGGCATCCTGATAGTCCTCTTCGGCGCCACCGGCGCCCGGACGGCGATCTTCAAAGCAGTCCCCAAGGAGCTCAAGGCCGCCATCACCGTTGGCATCGGCCTGTTCATCGCCTTCATCGGCTTCGTGGACTCCGGATTCGTTCGCGCAACAACGGGCGGCCCACCGGTCCAGCTCGGGGATAACGGCTCCATCACGTCCATCCCCACCCTCGTCTTCATCATCGGGTTGCTGACCATGGGCATCCTCGTGGCACGCAAGATCCAAGGCGGCCTGCTGATCGGCATCGTCGCCACCACTGTCCTCGCCGCTGTTGCCGAGGCCGTGTTCCACATCGGTCCCGGCACTGCGGACAACCCCGGCGGCTGGCACCTCAACGTACCCATCCTGTCCAGCCAGCTGGTCTCCGTACCGGACCTGAGCCTGGTGGGCCAGTTCGATCTCTTCGGCTCCTTCGCCAGGATCGGCGGATTGGCGGCCACCATGTTGGTCTTCACCTTGGTGTTCACCAACTTCTTCGATGCCATGGGCACCATGACGGGCCTGGCCAAGAGCGCAGGCGTGGCACACAAGGACGGCACGTTCCCCAAGCTGAAGTCGGCCTTCATTGTTGAAGGCATGGGCGCAGTGGTGGGCGGCGCAACGTCCGGTTCGTCCAACACCGTGTACATCGACTCGGCGGCGGGCATCGGCGAAGGCGCACGCACCGGCCTGGCCTCGGTGGTCACCGGCCTGCTGTTCCTGGGCTCCATGTTCTTCACACCGCTCACCTCGGTTGTGCCGTTGGAAGTAGCAGCAGCAGCCCTGGTGGTAGTGGGTGCCATGATGATGGCGCAGATCCGGGAGATCAAGTTCACCAAGTTCTCCATCGCCCTCCCGGCCTTCCTGACAATCGTCACCATGCCGCTGACGTACTCCATCGCCAACGGCATCGGCGTCGGGTTCATCTCCTTCGCCGTCATCAGCGCGGCGTCGGGCAAAGCCAAGAAAGTCCACCCGCTCATGTGGGTGGTCACGGCAGGCTTCATCATCTACTTCGCCCGCGGTCCCATCAACACCCTGATGGGCGTCTAGCCCGGAGCCGCACCCCGCGCCGGCGGGCACCATTCCGGCACTTCGATCGGCGGTCCGCCGGTACCCACCGCACGAATAGGCGTCCGCCGTCGTCGTCCTTCCCGAACTTTACGGACTGGAAAAGGCACGACGGCGGGCGGCGGCTGGTTACCGCGCGCTCCGTCAGGGAACGGGGGCAGGGAGATGAAGCCCTTGCCCCCGTTCCTATGAACTCTTACTGACTGAACTCTTACTGATTAACCGCGACTACCCCTCAACATCCTCTGGAAATGAGAATATGGGGCAAGATCGCGCACTGCTCCGGCCGGGCCACCTGGCCGGGACACCTGGAATAAGGATGTGTTGCCATGCTGGATCTGATGCCTTCACTGGGCAGCTGGCGGCCTGCGGTCTCCGGCCAATTGTGTGCTGTGGCCACGATCGTAGGGACCGGCGGCTCCGTGCCGCGGCCCCTGGGGACCTCCATGATGGTCTCCGAAGACGGCGAAATCCTGGGCAGCTTGTCCGGAGGTTGCGTGGAAGGCGCCGTGGTGGAGGCGGCTTTGGAAGCAATGCGCGACGGCGGCTCTCGCCTTGAGTCGTTCGGCTACAGCTCCGAGGACGCGTTCGCCGTCGGGCTCACCTGTGGAGGGGAACTGGAAGTCCACATCCAACCACTCAGGGCTGGATCTGCCGAACTTTCCGTGCTTGCTGAAACTCAGCGCCCTGCGGCCCTGATCCGCCGGCTCGATGCCCAGGGCGGAGTCATGGTGGTCAACGATCCCGTCCGGTTCCGCGCCATGGAATCCGAGGAACTCGCCAAATTACTAGGCGACCACCCCTCCACACTTTTTGCCGCCGCTGCCCAGCTGGAGCCACTGCTCCAAGGCGGCCGCGCCGGCCTGGTCCGCCTGGCACCGCCGGAGGGATGCATCGACGGCTGGATGACCACCGAAAGGCTGGCTATGCCTCCACAGGAAGAAGCCCAGCCGGAGCCCATCACGCTGTTTGTCGAAAGCCGTTTGCCGGCAGCCCGGATGTTGATCTTCGGTGCCAACGACTTTAGTGCAGCCCTACTGCCTGCCGGGCAGCTCCTCGGCTACAACGTCACCCTCTGCGACGCCCGGCCTGCCTTCTCCACGCAGAGCCGCTTTGCAGGAGCAGAGCAAGTGGTCACCGACTGGCCGCACCGCTACCTCGAATCGGAGGCAGCGGCAGGACGCATCGACGCCCGAACGGTGGTGTGCATCCTGACGCACGACCCCAAGTTCGATGTCCCCTTGCTCGAAAGCGCCCTCCGTTTGAGGCTGGCATATGTTGGGGCGATGGGCTCGCGGCGCAGCCACCGCCAACGGATCGATGCGTTGCTTGAAGCAGGCACACCGCTGGAGTCCCTGGAACGGCTGCATTCGCCCATCGGCCTGAACCTTGGCGCCGTGACTCCCGCCGAAGTCGCCGTGTCCATCACGGCAGAAATCATCGCCAACCGCGGTGCCGCCGGACCAGCCAGCACACCCGGTTTCCCTTCCCTCAGGGACAGCACCGGCCCGATTCACCCGGCCCCGATTCACCCAGCCCCGATTCAGGCGGCTACCCAACACCTCACTCAGGAGGACCCATGGACATGAACACCATCGAGGCCGTGGTCCCCACCACGGACCCGGCACAGTGGCGCGAAGGCGATGCCTGGCTCGCCGGAGGCACTGTCCTTTTCTCCTACGGCAGCACCGTCCTGAAGCGGCTCCTTGACCTCGGCCAAGCGGAATGGCCTGCCATCAGTGTCACGGATGCGGGCATCGAACTTGCCGCAACCTGTACCGTCGCTGAGCTTTACGCCCTGCCACTCTCCGCGGAAGCAGGACACCGTGAATGGCCTGGATTGGCCCTGATACGCCCGTGCTGCGACTCGTTCGTGGCCTCGTTCAAGATCTGGAACATGTCCACTGTGGGCGGCAACATTTGCACCGGCCTCCCGGCAGGACCCATGACCTCACTGTGCGCAGGCCTTGATGGCCTGGCCACCATCCTCAGCCCGGACGGCAGCAGCCGCAACGTTCCGGTGGCCGACGTCGTCACAGGGGATATGCAGACTGTCCTGGCACCGGGGGAACTGCTCCGCAGTATCCATTTGCCAGCCAGCGCGCTCTCGGCAAGGGTGGCTTTCCGGCGCTTGTCGCTCAGCAACCTTGGTCGCTCCGGCGTGCTGTTGATCGGCCGGCTCGACCCCGACGGCGGCCTGGTCATCACCGTCACCGCCTCCACTCAGCGGCCCGTGCAACTGAGGTTCCCCGCCGGGCAGGTTCCCGACGCCGGGACGCTGGCTGACGCCGTCGGCGATTCCATTCCCTGGCCGCTTTACCACGACGACATCCACGGGCTCCCAGCTTGGCGACGTGACATGACGTTCAAGCTTGCCGAGGAGATCAGGGCCGAGCTGCTGGGCGAGTCCATGAGCGTGTCCGGCGATTTTTGGCCCCCGCACAACACCTCGCCCCAGCCGTCCACCCAGCCAGCCACATCAAGCACCCAGCAGAAGGAGGCCCGCAATGGCAATTGAGATCAATGGTTCTGCCTCGCAGGCCACACCCCGCCCCGGAAAATGCCTCCGCACCTTCCTCCGCGAGGAGGGCAACTTCGGCGTTAAAAAGGGCTGCGACGGCGGTGACTGCGGTGCCTGCACCGTGCACGTCGACGGCACACCAGTCCACAGCTGCATCTACCCGGCAGTCCGCGCCGAGGGCAAAGCGGTCACCACCATTGAGGGTTTGTCCAAGGACGGCGAACTGCACCCTGTGCAGGAACAGTTCCTGGAGGCCCAGGGGTTCCAGTGCGGATTCTGCACCGCCGGCATGATGATGACGGCTGCAACGTTCGACGACGAGCAACGCGCCAACCTGCCCCGTAACCTCAAGGGCAATCTGTGCCGCTGCACAGGCTACCGCTCCATCGCCGACGCGGTTTGCGGCCACGGTAGCGATCACCAGCACGACGCCGGAGCTGACGTTTCGGGGGGCCAGCCACCAGCCGCTGTTCCCGCCACGCCCGGACAACTCGGCGACGACGTTCCCGCACCCGCCGGCCACGCCGTGGTCACCGGGACCGCGCGTTACGCCCTTGATGTCCCGGCTGAGCAGCTTCCGGGCCTTCTGCACATGAAGCTCCTGCGTTCGCCACATCCGCATGCCCGCATCGTGTCCATTGACAAGGCCCCGGCACTTGCGGTTCCCGGCGTCGTGGCGGTCTTCACCCATGAGGATGCTCCGCAGATGCTCTTCTCCTCGGCCCAACACGAGAATTACACTGACGACCCGGATGACACCCGTGTGTTGGATAACGTGGTGCGGTTCATCGGGCAGCGGGTTGCCGCGGTGGTGGCCGATTCCGTGGGCGCGGCTGAGGCCGGTGCCCGGGCGTTGGAGGTGCAGTACCAGCTTCTTGAGCCGGTGTTTACGCCGCAGGAGGCCATCCTCCCCGGAGCCCCGGCGATTCACGGTGAGAAGGACGGGGAAGCGTCCCGTATTTCCCGGCCGCATCACAACGTGGTGGCCGAAGTCCATGCCGAACTGGGCAGCGTTGCTGACGGCTTCGCGGCCTCGGACTTCATCCACGAACACACGTACCAAACCCAACGTGTGCAGCACGTGGCCATGGAAACGCACGCGTCCACTGCCTGGCTGGATGAGGATGGCCGCTTGCTGATCCGTTCCTCCACGCAGGTTCCTTTCCTGGTGAAGAGGACGCTGAGCAGGGTGTTCAACCTGGCGCCGGAGACCATCCGTGTGGTGGCCGGCCGGGTCGGCGGCGGATTCGGTGGGAAGCAGGAAGTTCTCACCGAGGACCTGGTGGCCCTTGCGGCACTGGCTCTCCGCAGGCCCGTGCAGCTGGAGTTCACCCGCACGGAACAGTTCACCGCAACCACCACCCGGCACCCGTTCACCATCAAGCTCAAGGCCGGTGCCAGCCGCGATGGTTCGCTCACTGCATTGCAGTTGAACGTTCTCACCAACACGGGGGCTTACGGAAACCACGCTCCCGGTGTGATGTTCCACGGTTGCGGCGAATCCCTGGCTGTCTACAAATGCGTGAACAAGAAGGTTGACGCCCACGCCGTCTACACCAACACCGTCCCCGCTGGCGCTTTCCGTGGCTATGGACTGAGCCAGATGATCTTCGCGATCGAGTCGGCCATTGACGAGCTGGCCATAGGGATCGGCATGGATCCCCTCGAGTTCCGGCTCAAGAACATGGTCCGGCCCGGGGATCACATGCTCTCCACCACCCCCGAGCCCGAAGAAGACGTCCACTACGGAAGTTACGGACTGGACCAGTGTGTTTCCTTGGTCCGGGATGCCCTGGATCGGGGCAAGGAACGCTACCGGGCCGCAGGGCTGGATGATCTCGGGCCGGACTGGGTGGTGGGGGAGGGCTCAGCCCTGTCCATGATCGACACCGTCCCGCCGCGCGGGCACTTCGCCCACACCCGGGTGAGCCTGGAAGCGGACGGAAGGTTCGCCGTCGACGTCGGTACTGCCGAATTCGGGAACGGCACCACCACCGTCCACGCGCAGCTGGCTGCCACCGCCTTGGCTACTACGGCGTCCAAGGTGACCGTGCGGCAGTCCGATACCGATCTTCTGGAGCACGATACCGGTGCGTTCGGTTCGGCCGGAACCGTGGTGGCGGGCAAGGCGACCCTCGGAGCGGCGTTGGAACTGGCCACCCGGATCCAGACGGTTGCCGCTTCGCTGACCGGAGCGGCCTTGACGGATTGCCGTCTGGTGGATGGTGCCGTTGAATGCGGTGATCGGGTGTTGTCTCTGACGGAAATCGTCGACGCCGCCCGGTTGCAAGGCGTTCGACTCGCCACGGACGGCAACTGGGGAGGGACGCCGCGATCGGTCGCGTTCAACGTCCATGGCTTCAGGGTTGCTGTTAATACGGGAACCGGTGAGCTGCGGATCCTGCAAAGTGTCCAGGCCGCCGACGCCGGTGTTGTGGTGAATCCGCGGCAGTGCCGTGGCCAGATCGAGGGCGGTATTGCGCAGGCGCTCGGCGCGGTGCTGTACGAGGAAGTGAAAGTGGACGACGCCGGACGCGTCACCACGGACATCCTGCGGCAGTACCACATACCGTCGTTCGCGGACGTGCCCAGGAGCGAGGTGTACTTCGCTACCACCAACGACTCCACCGGCCCTCTGGGGGCAAAGTCGATGAGTGAGAGCCCGTTCAACCCTGTGGCTCCCGCCTTGGCCAACGCCATCCGCAACGCAACTGGCATCCGCTTCGGCGAGCTGCCCATTGCGCGGGACAAGATCTACCTGGCCCTCCGCGACCGCACCCTCATCCCCAACTAGGTCGCAGTTCAGGTCGTTCCCAGCGCTGGGAACGACCTCAACTGCGACTTACATGGGAGGGCTACTTGGGGGAGATGGCGAGCTCCATGAACACGCTGTTCGGGTCCAGGGTGTAATCCCCGAACGGCGGGCACTCCGTGAATCCGTGCCGGGCATACAGCCGGCGGGCCGGAGCGAAATAGTCCTCGGTTCCCGTTTCCAGGCTCACGCGCTCGTAGCCCAGCCGGGCAGCTTCGGCCACAATGTGCTCCAGCATCAGCGTGGCCACACCACGTCCGCGTGCATTGGCGGTGGTGCGCATGGACTTGATCTCGGCACTCCCGGCGGACAGCAACTTCAACGCCCCACAACCCAGCAGAACCCCGTCCTCGCGGGCAGTCCAGAATGTGATCGATTCGTGCGATAACGCCGAGTGGTCCAGAGCATGAACGCTCTCTGCGGGGGAGGTGGCAAACATGTCGGCCAGGTGCTCACTGAGGAGCTGGTGGACATCAGGGCACGCGGGATCGTCAGTTGCGATGCGGATCATGCCCCTAAATTTACCCTTCGCTAGCCGTCCAAAAGGTGCAGTTTGTCCTTCGTGTCCAGGTCCTCGCCGGAGCAGAGATCACTGCAGTCCACCAGGTCCACTAGGCCGGGGTGAGCTTTGAGGAATGATCGCGCGCCCGTGTCGCCATGAGCGGCTGCGGCCGCTTCGGATCGGAGTCCGACGTCGAAAATCACCGGGTGCCTGCGTTTCAGGTGACCGGACTCATCAGGGTAGGCGGCTGCGGTGACCCGGCCGGGACGGTGGCTGCCCAGCAGCCTGCTCACCGCCGTCGGGGTTAATCCGGGCTGGTCCACCAGCGCCACCATGATGCTGTTGCCTGCCGTGGCCGCGTCAATGCCGGCGCGGAAGGAACCGGCCATTCCTTTGGCCCAGTTCTGGTTTTCCACCACCACATGTGTTCCTAAGTCGGTGTTTCGCCGTACGTGGTCGGCCTCAGCGCCGAGCACCACCACAACTTCGCGGCAGCCGCCGTCGAACAGTGTGTCGGCGAGAACTTCCACCAAGGTCCTGCCTCGGAAGGGTAGCAGCGCCTTGGGGCCGCGACCCAGGCGCGTTCCGGCGCCCGCAGCGAGCAGCACGCCCGTGGTGGGGGCCGTGCCGGTGTCAGTCATATCCTCACCATACGCGCGGGGGTCCATACGGTCTCTAGCTCCTGGGGTTCTTTCCAAGAGATCTACCAATATCGGTTGTAGATTACCGAGCAGTAGGCCTTTTGGTGGTCTGAAATGGCCGATATTGTCTTTGAAGGAGTTATGAAGTCAGCTCGGATACGCAACGTCGCGTGAAAGAACAGGGGAAAATGGCTGGCAGTTTTGAAATTCTCAAGGCAGGAACCAACTCATTCCGGTTCCGGCTGACCGCGGAGGATGGAACGGTTGTGGCAGTGTCGCCACAGTTCCCGAGTCTGAAAGCTGTAGTGGCGGGTATCAACGCGGTTCGCGAGAACGCGGCAACCGGCTTCGTCGTCGATAGAAGGAATCTGGGCACCTGAGTCCGGTCCACCAAAACCCGATCAACAACAATTGGCGGCAGTGTTCTTCATGAACACTGCCGCCAATTGTTGTTATGCGGGCTGTTTAGGCGTCGCCGCCTGCTCCGCCAGTGGTGCCGGCGTTGACGTCCAGCAGTTTGTAGCGGTCAATGGCGTACGACGGCGCGCCCTCCTCTACCTCGCCCCTCGCCGCCAGCAACTGCAGGGTTTTGGCGACGATGGAGTGGGTGTCGTTTTTGAAGTAGCGGCGTGCGGCTTGGCGGGTGTCGGAGAAGCCGAA
>NZ_PCPR01000007.1 GCF_002979775.1 Arthrobacter sp. MYb23 | reverse complement strand
CCATTGCCGACCTTCTCCACGGCGTCGGCGGCCAACACGCGAACGGTGTCAACTGCCTTCTTGTCCAGATCGGTCCATGACAGTTCTTGCTCTTCCAAATGTGGCACGAAAACCGAGCCCCTCTCTGTGCTGACGGCAGGCGTACGGACACGGCACGCAGGAAGCACAGGATGGCGCCCGCTGCAATGTGTCTACCAGCCGTTCACCATTGAAACGTTGATCTCTCATCCAGACGCACGGATATCCAAGAATACGGTTTCCCGGATCGTCAACGTGTGCTGATCTGCTCAACAGCTTAGCCCTAAACGTGTCATGGAACTCAGGGAATCCCACTAACTGGACAGAAATTCCCTTATATGAATCACCATGGCCCGGCGAAGGAGTGAAGATTCTGAAACATTGACGAATTTTGCGGACAACGGGCCACTTCCGGCCACGGTATGATATTTGGAGGCCACCAGCGGTTCATGCGCCCGTGTTTGCTTTCGACAACAGGGACGGCAGCCGCTGTGAGAACCCCAGAGCATAGAACAGAGTGACTGCCGCCGTGAGCACAACTGATACGCCCGTCAACGCGTCCCCGGCCCGGGGAAGCCTTGGAATGTCCCGTAAGTTCAAGGCGTATCTGGCACTGACCAAACCCCGTGTCATCGAACTGCTCCTGGTCAGTACCCTCCCCACCATGATCTTCGCCCAGCGCGGCTTCCCGTCCATCGGCCTGATCCTGGCAACCCTCGTAGGTGGCGCTTTCGCTGCAGGCAGTGCTGGTGTCTTCAACTGCTACATCGACCGCGACATCGACAAACTGATGCACCGTACCGAAAAGCGTCCGCTGGTCACCGGTGAAGTGACGCCTCGCGAAGCCCTCATCTTCGCTTGGATTCTCGGGGCGGCATCGATCGCCATCCTGTGGTTCGGTGCCAATCCTCTGTCGGCCTGGCTCGGCCTCGGTGCCATCGTCTTCTATGTGGTTATTTACACCATGATCCTGAAGCGCCGCACGGCCCAGAATATTGTGTGGGGCGGAGCAGCCGGCTGTTTCCCGGTCCTGATCGCCTGGGCCGCCGTCACCAACACCGTCGAGTGGCCCGCAATCGTGCTCTTCATGGTGATCTTCCTGTGGACACCTCCGCACTACTGGCCCCTGTCCATGCGTTACGGCGAGGACTACCGCAACGCCAAGGTGCCTATGCTTGGCGCCATCGCCGGAGCCAAAGTGGTCTCAGTCCAGGTTGTCCTGTACGCCTGGGCCATGGTTGCCTGCTCGTTGCTGATGGTGCCCGTGGGTGGGGCCGGCTGGGTCTACACAATCGTCGCCGTAGCCGCCGGGGCCTGGTTCCTTTACGAAAGCCACGCTCTGTACAAGCGCGCACAGGGTGGCGACGTTTCCAACAAGGGCGCCATGAAGGTCTTCCACGGCTCCATCAGCTACCTGACATTGCTCTTCATCGCATTGGCCGTTGACCCCTTCATTGGCTCAGCTATCGTAGGCGGCTAGCCTCCGAGGTACTGCAGGTCTTCAAGCAAAAGGGCGACGTCGGCACTCACCTGAGTGCCGACGTCGCGCTTTTCCTTCCCCCAACGCTCGCTCACCTCCCTCGGGCTTTAACCCAACGCTCGCTCACATGGCGAACGATGCAACCAAACGGGCCAATGGAGGCGGCGCCTTTCCGGCCGGTAATGCGGAAACCAACAGTGGCGCGTACCGGATCTTGTTGCCGCTTCGTCCACCAAAGAACCTCCGCAGCTGTGCTTCCACAGGTACGTCCCGCAGCGACGGCTGACGCTGAAGAAGCTCAAACGATGCAAGCTCGCCTTGATTTGCAATCACGTTGAGCACCACATCAACGCCCAGGCTGCGGATGAGCTCGTCTTCAAGATCTGCAGTGCAGACCTGAAACCCGAACTCTTCCAAAGGACCGGATCCAATCCCCGCTCTTGCAAGTGCCCTGGCGACGCCAGGGGATTCCCGCGCGTCACAAAGGCCAAGCAGCCGGTGGCCGGCCCCGTTCGGGCCGAAGCGATCCAGGAAGTGGCCGATGCTGGTTGCCCCGCCCATGGGAACCACTGAGACTCCCTGTGACACGAGGTCATATCCCCGGCGGACTGCCAGTGTCTCGACCGCCAGTCGGTCACTTTCGCCCTCTACCAAGACTGTTGTGGCCAGCATAGGAACAGTATGCAGGACCCCGGCGGTGACGTCTCAGGGTCACCGTCTGAACGTTCACCACCTAGAAGCCATGTCACAGCACCTAGTTTGGGGTTTTGGGCACCTAATTCTTGCTTAAACGCCACCTAATTCGCTAAAAACGCGTCTAGGTGCTGACGTCAAACCCTTAGCGTTCGTGACGGGACAGAGCTGTCCCGCCTCGCACGAACTTAGGGGATATTCATGAAAAACACCATGCGCACCGTTGGAGTGTTGGCAGTTGCTTCAGCCTCGGTACTGACCGGTGTAACCGCAGCCCAGGCCGCCCCGGCATGCTCCACCGCACGAGTATGCCTCTATGACGATTACTGGTTCACCGGAACGACGCGATCATTTGGCTGGGTCACGTACAACGTGGGAGTGGATGCAAACGACAAGGCGAGCTCCCTCAACGTGGGGCCGCCCACTGATCCCAACTCGCCATATGTCTATTTCTATGTTGACCAAAACTTCAGAGGCGACAGTGTTGTCTTTCGCGCTGGTAACGCTTCGAATGATCTACGCGGTCTCTATATGACTCCCACCCGGAACTGGGACGACGAAATTACGAGTGTCTGGGGTTAATCCCTTGGAGCCCACCATCAAGAAGGTGTCCATAACAGCGCTGGCGATGTTGTTGATGGCGGGGTTGATATCCAACACCGCCTGCTCTGCACCGTCGGCACCATCGCCCACTGAGGCTCCGGCAGTAAACCTGCCCTCCGTTGATCGTTCCGCCGGAGCTGGGGCAAGGGCCTCCCTCAATGAAATCACTGGCGAGCTTGTGCTCCCCATGAGCGCGTACTGGTACTCGGATCGGGAGAACGTCATTGTCAATTCTGCCGTGGCCTCCCTCATTTTTGACTGCGTTGAAGAAGCGGGCTTCACGGTGGCTCCTTGGGGAGGCGGGGGCAAGGCCCTGCAGGACGGCAGATATGGACAATGGTCCCGGAAGTTGGCAGCGAAGAACGGTGCCCTGCCGGAGATCCGCATAATTGCTGGTGTGTTGGACGAGCAACCCGAGCGCCCCGTTCTCAGCGCGGAGCACCAGGCGGCAGAAACTAAGTGCACTAACTCCGTGGAAAGGGCCGGGCTGCCCGAACTATTAGAGGGTTTGGTCGGTGACACTTCAGTCCAGAACCAGATCACGCGGAACGCAGTGGCGCTTACGGAGCGCGACCCCGAGTATTTGACCTTCCGGCAGGATTGGGAGAATTGCCTGGCCGAAAATGGTCTGGCACTGACTGAACAGGGTTCGTGGAGCCTTCAATCGGGCGGAACCAAGGAAGGCGAGATACGTGTTGCCCTCCTGGAGGTTGACTGCAAGGACTCGAGCGGCGGTGCCAGGAAACCTTATGACATTCTCGCTGAGTACCAGGCGGCGCAGATGAAGGACCATCAGGCTGAGCTCAACGCCTTGGCAGAAGAGAAGGCGGACGCCGTGGAACGGGCCAAGCAAATACTCCGGGACCATGGTGTGGCTGATGCAAGACTCTGAGGTGACCCCGCCGGGCAGCGCCATGAGGCGCGTTCCGCGATGGTGGCTCATTCCAGCAGTACTGGTGGTAGTCCTTGCGGGCCTTGGCGCTGCGTACTGGACTGGCGCGAGCAGCGTTGCCGGCACAGAACCATCGGCGGCAACCCCCACGGTGATCCCCGTCTCCGCGACCGTAGAGCGTCGCGCCGTCATCAAACAGGTGGTGCTCTCAGGGAAGGTTGTGGCGGGTACGCAATTCGCGATCAAAGCGAGCCCCTCCGAAGATGTTGACAGGTTGGTCCTAACGGCGACTCCAAAGGCGATCGGAAGCGTGGTGACTCCCGGCCAGTTGGTGGCCGCTGTGTCAGGGAGGCCGTTACTCCTGCTGCCCAGCAGTGTGCCGCTATACCGCGACATCGAGCTGGGTGATTCGGGCCCGGACGTCACAGCATTGCACACCGCTCTGGCCAGTTTTGGCTACACCGTTTCCTCAACGGATACGTTCGACATGAGCACGCGATATGCCTTGATCGACTGGTATAAAGCCGCCGGTTACACAGCGCCAACCGCGGCACCTTCGTCGAAAGCGATCAAACCCGGGGACGCGGACCATCAGCCCCTTTCTATCAAGGAGTCTTCTGACGGCGTGGTTTTCCGATGGAAGGAATTCGTTCAAGTGCCTGGAGATACAGGGACAATCGCTGCCATGGCAGGCAACGGATCGGTCCTGGGTGAGGATGGCATTGTTGCCCAAGTGAGGATTGCTGACGACTCCATTGTTGCCCGCGCCGACGTTGTCCAGTCCGAGAGTTTTCCTGTAGGCGGGGCCGTTACTGTACGCGCAGGCTCCGCAGTACTCGAGAGCAAGGTAGCGCACGTCAGCGACTTTTTGGAGGGAGACCACAGCAAGAACGAAATCCCCGGAAAGGACATTACGATTGCAGTCCCACCCGGCGCGCAGGGATTCGCCGCTGACCAGTCCGTCACCGTGACCGCGGGCAGCGCCGCCGCGGAGTCCCTGGCCGTACCCCTGATCGCGGTCCGACAGGAAGAAGGTGCGCCCTATGTGGTGCTGCAAAAGAGCGGTGAGCCGCAAAGAGTGAAGGTAAAGGTGTTGGCGCAGGCGGACGGGTGGGCGGCCATTGCCGACATTGACGGTTTGGCGCCCGGCGACGAAGTCCAGTTGCAATGACTTCACAGAGCCATGTCCGCGAAGCGGCCGCTCAACCACCACGCCGTCCGATTCTCAGCATGCGGGACGTCGAGCGCGGATTTTCCGGCGCGCAGGCCCTGGCCGGACTGCACCTCGACATCCATCAGGGCGAGTTCGTAGCCATTGTTGGCCCCTCCGGCTCGGGAAAGTCGACGCTACTAAATGTCCTCGGCCTTTTGGACACGGCTTCTGCAGGAACCTACTTAGTGGAGGGTAACGACGTATCGGGCCTAACCGAGCGGCAGCGAGCTGAGCGACGCGCAAGTCTCTTCGGTTTCGTTTTCCAGGACTCGCACATGGTGGGACGCGATGCGGCAGCGCGTAATGCCGTGCTCGGACTGCGTGCACGGGGGATCGGCCTGACCGTCCAAAAGCGATTAGTGATGCCCGCATTACACAAGTTTGGCCTTGCGCATAAGGCGGCCATCCCCGCTTCCTTGCTCTCCGGGGGCGAACGGCAGCGGCTGGCAATTGCCCGTGCCGTCATCGGAACCCCGGGAATCGTGCTCGCTGATGAACCGACAGGCAGCTTGGACACCGTCAATGGCGGTATTGTCCTGGACCATCTCCGCGAGCTTCACGCCACAGGAACCACCGTTGTCCTGGTCACCCATGACCCTGGCATCGCTGCCGCCGCTGATCGGGTCATCACAATGCGGGACGGGCTTATTGTGGGCGACACTGGTTCCGCTACAGTCCACATGGATGCGCCAGTTACACCAAGAGACAGATCCGCTCCCCATCACCTTGTCCGTCGGGTCCGCAATGAAGCTGCAGACGTGGTGGCGGATGCGCTATCTGCATTGACGGTCCGCCCGGCCAAGGCCTTTCTGTTGGTGCTGGCATTCCTGCTGGGAAGCGGAGGACTCGTAGCAGCCATGGGGCTGAGCGAGAGTGCAGCCATCAAGGTGTCCGCGCGGATCGACGCGGCCGCCAGCGACGAAGTGCGGGCTACGCGTGAGGGCGGATACACCTCGTGGGAAAAAGTGACCGCCGATCTTGAGCGGTCAAAGAAACTACCCAGTGTTCTGGAAGCCGGAGTCATTGCCGAGCTATCGGCGTCCATCGTGCAGCCTTCCATCTTCCGTCCTGGGTCTTTTCCCGAACAGCCTGTCTTCACCGGCGCAGTCCGGGTGGCTGATTCCGCCTATCTCCGACTGCAAGGTGCCACCATTTCCTACGGTGATGCCAGCCTCCTTGATCACTCTTTCGGAGGCCCGGTCGCGATCCTTGGTCAGGACGCAGCCGGAAAACTGGGAATCGCAAGACCGGGTCCCGACGTCGTCGTCTGGCTGTATGGTGAACCGGTTCCCGTGGTGGGCATCATCGAGAATCCGGGGAGGGATCCGTTGCTTCCGGGGTCGGTGGTGGTGGGCGTCGGGTCTTACCCAGTGACCAATAGAGTGGCAGCCAGCCTGGTCCTAAGGACAGCTTCGGGCATGCCAGCGGCCATCGCGGAGGCGCTGCCTAAGGCGTTGAGTCCTGCGGAGACGGGCGCGGTGAAGGTGCAGACCGTGGCAGACCTACGGGACCTCAAACAAGGAGTTAACGCTGATCTGGGGAGGCTGGTGGGCATTGTCTCCATTGTCCTCCTGGCCATCGCCTGCCTGAGTGCGGGAACCACCATGTACCTCGGCGTCCTGGCCCGGTCGAGTGAAATTGCGCTTCGACTGGCATTGGGCATGCGGAGGTGGCCACTGGCTGGCATGTTCCTGCTGGAAGGTGCCGTGGTTGGCGTTTTGGGTGGTGCCGCCGGGGCAGCAGTGGGCATGGGCTCGGTCCTGCTCTACGCCTCCGCTGAGGGCTGGGCAGCCGTCATCCCTTGGTACGCCTCATTCTGGGGAATAGGAGCCGGTATGGCCAGCGGAACGCTGTCCGCTCTCTACCCGGCTCTCGTGGCGTCGCGATCCAACCCGGCCCAACTCATCCGGGCCTAGAAAGAGCTAGCCAGCCGGGCTGTGCTTCGCTATGTCAGCCGCGTTGGTGGCGGCGCTCATCAGCACTGCTGCACCGAACATGTGTGCACCAACCAACAGAGCCGGGATGCCGTTGTAGTACTGGGTAAAGCCGATGACAGCCTGAAGCAGGGTTACGCCCAACAAGAGGTAAGCCGCCGTGCGGAACGGTCCGCCAATCTTGTAGCGCACCACCAGAAACACCGCGAGCAACGTTCCGGCGGTGATGAGGTAAGCAGGCACAGCGTGGATGTGGGAGAAGAGATCCCAGTCGAGATCGTTGCGGGGCGCATCTGCATCTCCGGCATGTGGCCCGGCTCCCGTAACAACGACGCCGAGCATCACCGAAAGCGCCGAGAAAACTGCAACAGCGAGCATCAAAGGGCGGGCGACCGAAGGAAGGGACGGCAGGGTGCGGTTCATGAAGCGGCCGGTCCGCCCGTAGGCCCTGTTAACAAGAAGCGTTGCAAAGACCACCAAGGCCATGGAGACCAGGAAGTGCAGGCCGACAACCCAGGGGTTGAGGCCGGACAGAACGGTGATTCCGCCGATCACAGCCTGCGCCGGGATACTGGCAAGCAGACCCAAGGCGAGCATGAAGAGGTCCCGGCGCTCCTTGCGAAGGTTCCACAAGTACACCAACATCATGGCGGCAACAGCGGCGAGGGCGAAGGTCAGCAGGCGGTTGCCGAATTCTATGAACCCATGAATGCCCATCTCCGGAGTGTTGACCAACGAGTCGCTGGTGCAGCGCGGCCACGTTGGGCAACCCAGACCGGAAGCGGTAAGTCGCACGGCGCCACCTGTCACCACCAGGACTGTCTGCCCAATGAGTGAGAACAATGCCAGGCGGCGTACGGTCTTGTTGACCTCGGTCGGCAGCTTGGACGTCAATCGCTGGACGGTTTTCGGTAGGCGCGATGCCGTGCTCACAGTTTTCTCACTTCTCAGTTCTGCGTTGGTGGTTGGTGCCTTGATTGGTTAGTTCCACTTGAACCATCGGATGGCCGCGGCGCCGGCCAGAACGGTCCACAGCAGGAGGACTAGAACGGCGGGGAAAGGAACGATGCCCAACAGGAAGGCATCCCTGAGTGCTTGGCCCAAGGCCCCGGAAGGAAGGAAATGGACGATGCCCTGTAGCAAGGAGGGCAATCGATCGGCCGGAACCACGATGCCGCCCAAGGCCCCGAGGAGGATCCACAGAAGGTTGGTGATCGCCAAGGTAGCTTCCGGGCGCACAGTACCGGCCACCAGCAAGCCCAAGGCAGTAAAGGCGGCAGCGCCGAGAACCAACAGCCCGAGCCCGGGAAGCCATACCTCCAACCGCGGTTGCCACCCGAGCAGGCCCGCAACTGCGCCCACCACCAGCACCTGAAGAAACAGGACTACCAGCACGGCGAGGATCTTGCCCGCGATAAGCCCGCCACGGCCAAGGGGAGTAGTGGAAAGGAAGCGGAGAACTCCGTATCGGCGATCAAAACCAGTAGCGATACCCTGGCCCGTAAAGGCCGTGGACATGGCGCACAGCGCCAGAATCCCAGGCGTGGCGACGTCTACGCGGGATCCGCCGAGACCGTCGAGCAATGGAGTCACTGTCAAGCCCACGAGTGCCATCAACGGCAGTACGACAGCGAGGATGAGTTGCTCACCATTGCGCAGCATGGTGATGGTTTCGTAGCGGCCTTGCTGCATGATTCGGCGCGGCAGCGAAGCTGGGCCGGCGTTGGGGGAAAGTAGCTTGCTCATCGGAGGTCCCTTCCGGAAATGTCCAGGAACACGTCTTCCAAGCTGCGGGCTTCCAACCGCAGCGAGGCAGGCATGATGTTCTGTTCAGCCCACCACGCCGTCAATGATGCAAGGTCTCTTGGTGTGATCGCGCCTGTAATGGAGTAGCTTCCGGAGCGTGTCTCGGTCAGCTGGAGGCCGGGCCCCAAGGCGCCGGCAAAGTCCAGTCCGCCCGGTGCGTCGAAGTAGAGCGTCCTGTCAGTAATGGCAGAGTCCCCGGCGTGATCGTGCTGGAGCAGCTCGGCCACCGTTCCCTCAACCACGTTGTGACCGCCGTCGATGATGTAGACGTAGTCCGCCAGACGCTCCGCGTCATCCATCAGGTGTGTTGTCAGGACGATGCCCATCCCGGCGTCCCTGAGCTCGGCAATGAGATCGAAAACCATCTGCCTGGACTGTGGGTCCAAGCCGGCACTGGGTTCGTCGAGGAACAGGATTTCAGGATTGCCCACCAGTGCTGCCGCCAGAGCCAGCCGCTGCTTTTGGCCACCGGAAAGACGGCGCACGCTGGTTCGGCTGAACTGGTTGATTCCCAGCCGTTCCACCAAGGCGTCAACGTTCATTGGCTTTTGATACATGCCGGCGACGTGCCGCAGCAAGGGGATGGGACGGGCCGACGGCGGGAGGCCGCCGTCCTGGAGCATCACACCTACGCGGGATCTCAGGTCGGCACCGGCTGTATCCGGGTCCGCGCCAAGCAGGGAGATGCTGCCGCCAGTTCGCTTCTGCAGGCCTTGGGCGCATTCCAGTGTGGTGGTCTTACCCGCACCGTTTGCCCCCAGTAAGGCAGTTACCTGGCCGCGTTCGGCCACGAGGGACAGTCCGCTAACCACCCTGAGCATTTTGCCGTCAAGGGAGGCCAGGGGGCCTACATCCTTAACGAGTCCGTCTATGGTGAGGACTGGGGAATCGGGGGATCGCACCAGAGTATTCTACGGGAAGTAGTACGGTCACAGTTGGCGGCTTGCCCAGGTCAGCCTCGCCTTACTGGATGCATGAAACAAATTACGACATGATTGTGTTGTGTATTCCATGAGCAGTCCACCATCCATGCCCTCAACACGGCATGCTGCAGCGGCAGAGGCCTTAGGTGCCCCGCCTGCGCTGCCGGACGCGGATGACCGCACCAGGGACCGGGTCCTGAGCGCCGTTCTTGAGAACGGTCCGGTGAGCGCCGCGGAACTCGGCGATCTCCTCGGCTTCACACCGGCTGCAGTCCGCCGCCACCTTGACCATTTGGAGCGCAACGGCGTGATCGAAGTCAAGCGTGTGGCCAAGGCCGGTTCCGGCGCGGGACGCCCCGCGCGGCGCTACGTCTTGAGCTCCCAAGGGCAGTCCACTCTTGGCGATGACTACCTGAACATTGCCAGCTCTGCACTCCGTCGCCTCCAAGAACTCGCTGGCATGGACGCAGTCCGTGAATATGCGGAGGAACGCTTCTCCGAGATGGAAAGGCGCTACGCACCCGAGGTCGAGGCCGCCGGAGATGACATTACTGCCCGTGCCATGGCACTTTCCAAGGCCCTCAGCCGGGATCGCTTCGTTGCTTCAGCCCATTCCATTGAGGCCAAGGCGCCGTTGCCCGCCGCACTGTCCAGCGTCCAGCTTTGCCAGGGTCACTGCCCGATTCAGCGGCTCGCTGCGGAGTTCCCGGTGTTTTGCGATACCGAGACCAAGGTTTTCTCCCGCCTGGTAGGCGTCGATGTCCGGCGCCTTTCCACGCTCGCGCAGGGCGGACACGTTTGCACCACCCACATACCTACCGGGCGCCCGGCTGCCACGGCATCTCCGGATGCTGCAGAGCAGTCCGGGAGTCCGTACCAGGAATCAAACAACCAGCAAGAAAGGCCGTGATGACGGACCAAATAGCAGAGAAAGCGGTAGCCGAAGGCACTGTGATCTCGGAGATTCTGGAAAAGAATCCCGAACTGCACGGTATCGGAAACTACGAGTACGGCTGGGCCGACAAGAACGACGTAGGCGCAAATGCCCGTCGTGGCCTCAACGAGGAGGTCGTCCGCGATATCTCCTCGAAGAAGAACGAGCCCCAATGGATGCTCGATCTGCGGCTTAAGGGCCTGAAGTACTTCGACCGCAAGCCCATGCCTACCTGGGGTGCAGACCTCTCAGGCATCGACTTCGACAACATCAAATACTTTGTGCGTTCCACCGAGAAGCAGGCTGCAACGTGGGAAGACCTTCCGGAAGACATCCGGAACACCTACGAAAAGCTGGGCATCCCCGAAGCTGAGCGCAGCCGCCTCGTCTCGGGCGTCGCAGCCCAGTACGAGTCTGAGGTTGTCTACCACCAGATCCGTGAGGACCTGGAAGCCCAGGGCGTCATCTTCCTGGATACGGACACGGCACTGCGGGAGCACCCGGAGATCTTCCAGGAGTACTTCGGCACCATCATTCCCGTAGGCGACAACAAGTTCGCCTCATTGAACACGGCTGTATGGTCCGGCGGTTCCTTCGTGTACGTGCCCAAGGGCGTCCACGTGGACATCCCGCTGCAGGCTTACTTCCGTATCAACACGGAGAACATGGGCCAGTTCGAGCGCACGTTGATCATTGCCGATGAGGACTCCTACGTTCACTACATCGAAGGCTGCACGGCTCCGATCTACACCTCGGATTCCCTGCACTCGGCCGTTGTGGAGATCATCGTGAAGAAGGGCGCCCGCGTCCGCTACACCACCATCCAGAACTGGTCCACCAACGTGTACAACCTGGTCACCAAGCGCGCCATCTGCGAAGAGGGCGCCACCATGGAGTGGATCGATGGCAACATCGGCTCCAAGGTGACCATGAAGTACCCGGCCGTCTACCTGGTTGGCGAGCACGCCAAGGGTGAGACGTTGTCCATCGCTTTCGCCGGCGAGGGCCAGCACCAGGACACCGGCTCCAAGATGGTGCACATTGCACCGAACACCAAGAGCTCCATCATTTCCAAGTCTGTGGCCCGCGGCGGCGGCCGTGCCGCTTACCGTGGCTTGGTCCAGGTCCGCGAAGGTGCCAAGCATTCGGCCAACACGGTGCGTTGCGACGCCCTTCTGGTGGACACTATTTCCCGCTCGGACACGTACCCGTACATCGACATCCGTGAGGATGATGTTGTCATGGGCCACGAGGCCACCGTTTCCCGCGTCAGCGAAGAGCAACTCTTCTATCTGATGTCCCGCGGCATGCCTGAAGACGAGGCCATGGCCATGATCGTGCGCGGCTTCATCGAGCCGATCGCCCGTGAACTGCCCATGGAATACGCCCTTGAGCTGAACCGCTTGATTGAACTGCAGATGGAAGGGTCCGTCGGTTAACAATGACTGATATCACTACTGAAAAGGCGCGCATTGGCGCGCCCTCGGCCCAGCCGTTTATCAACGGCTTCACCGAGGAAGGCGAGAACCTTTCGCCCGTCAACACCGGAACGAACACCAGCACGACGTCGGAACAGCCTTCGGCGGGTCCGCTCGGCGGCGCTTCGGCAAAGAGCCACTCCCATGGCGGCGGCGTAGGCATCCCGGACAGCTCCCGTGCCGGCCGTCTCACCTCGTACAGGCTGGCCGACTTCAAGCCATTGAACGGCCTTGAGGAAGACTGGCGCTTCACACCGCTGAAGCGCCTGCGTGGCCTTCACACCGACGTCCTGAACGGTGCAGCCCCTGCTGTCAGCGTCACTGCACCTGCCGGCGTCGTTGTTGAAACCGTTGGCCGCGATGACAAGCGGATCGGCCAAGCGGCCATCCCGGAGGACCTTGTGTCCGCCAACGCCTGGGAGAACTTCGCGGAGGCCACGGTAGTTACCGTACCCGCTGAGCTGCAGGCCGAGAGTGAAGTTTCTGTCCTGATCACCGGCGCCGGCGAGGCACCGTCTGCACAGCACATCGTGATTGTGGCAGAACGCTTCTCCAAAGCCGTTGTGGTTCTGGATCACCAGGGCTCCGCAGTTGTCTCCGAGAACGTGGAGATCATTGTTGAAGACGGTGCTGAACTCACCGTTGTCTCCTTGCAGGAATGGGCAGATAACGCAGTCCACGCGTCATCGCAGCAGGCAAAGATCGGCCGCGACGCCAAGTTCAAGCACATTGTGGTCAGCCTTGGCGGCGACCTCGTGCGTGTCACGCCGTCCACGCGCTTCACCGCTCCTGGCGCCGACGTCGAGATGTTCGGCCTGTACTTTGCCGACGCCGGACAGCACCTTGAGCAGCGCCTGTTCGTTGACCACGCAGTGGCCAACTGCAAGTCGCGCGTTCTTTACAAGGGCGCTCTTCAGGGCCGCAACGCCCACAGCGTGTGGGTTGGCGACGTCCTGATCCGCAAGGAAGCAGAAGGCACGGATACCTACGAGGCCAACCGCAACCTGGTACTCACTGACGGTGCCCGCGCGGATTCCGTTCCCAACCTCGAAATCGAAACCGGATTGATCGAGGGTGCCGGCCACGCCAGCGCCACCGGACGTTTCGATGACGAGCACCTCTTCTACCTCATGGCCCGTGGCATCCCGGAAAAGGTTGCCCGCCGCCTGGTGGTACGAGGCTTCCTGAACGAGATCATCCAGCAGATCAAGGTCCCGGCAATCGAAGATCGCCTGACCGCAGCTGTTGAGCGCGAACTCGCCGCGACCGACAACTAAGACAGGCCAGGCAGGACAACAATGAGTGAAGAAACCAAGGGCGAACTGGTATGCAACGCCAATGACATACAGGTCAAGCAGGCGCTGCGCGTCCTGATCGATGACTACCCCGTAGCCATCGTGAAGGACTCGATGGGTGATATCCATGCCATCGCCGATACCTGCTCGCACGCGGACATCTCGTTGTCCGAGGGCGAGGTTGAAGGCTGCGCGATCGAGTGCTGGGGACATGGTTCCCAGTTCGACCTCCGCAGCGGACAGCCCCTCCAGCTGCCTGCTTATGACCCCGTCCCGGTTTTCGCCGTCACCATCGACGGGGACGACGTCTACGTGGACGTGACCAACGTTGTGAACGGCGCGTCGGTAGATCACTACTGAGCGCCCAGTACCGCCAGACTTACGAACGGAAAGAAAGAAGAGCATGTCAACTCTTGAAATCAAGGACCTGCACGTCAGCATCGAGACGGAGCAGGGAACCAAGGAGATCCTGAAGGGCGTCAGCCTCACCATCAAGACCGGTGAAACGCACGCCATCATGGGCCCCAACGGCTCGGGCAAGTCCACCCTCGCCTCCACCATCGCCGGCCACCCGCGCTACACCGTCACCAGCGGCACCATCACGCTGGACGGCGAAGATGTGCTGGAAATGAGCGTCGACGAACGCGCCCGTGCAGGCGTCTTCCTGGCCATGCAGTACCCGGTGGAAGTTCCCGGCGTCACCATGACCAACTTCCTGCGCACCGCCAAGACCGCAATCGACGGCGAAGCACCTGCGCTGCGTACCTGGACCAAGGACGTCAAGGCTGCCATGCAGCAGCTCCGCATCGACGCTGACTTTGCACAGCGCAACGTCAACGAAGGCTTCTCCGGTGGTGAGAAGAAGCGTGTTGAAATCCTTCAGCTCGAACTCTTCAAGCCGAGGTTCGCCATCCTGGACGAGACCGACTCCGGCCTTGACGTCGATGCTTTGAAGGTTGTCTCCGAGGGCGTCAACCGCGCCCACGAAGAAGGCAACATGGGCACCTTGCTCATCACCCACTACACGCGCATCCTCCGCTACATCAAGCCGGACTTCGTTCACGTGTTCGTTGACGGCAAGGTTGTTGAAGAGGGCGGCCCGGAGCTCGCAGACCGTCTTGAAGACGAGGGCTACGACCGCTACGCTCCAGGCGCCGGCGTTGCCGTTGCTCCTGCAGTGCAGGCCTAGTTAGGATCGTTCCATGACCGAAATCAACACGGCGCGAACCAGCCTCGAGGACGTCGAGGAAGCGCTCAAGGACGTCATTGACCCGGAACTCGGGGTCAACATTGTGGACTTGGGCCTTCTTTACGGACTCAAGTACTCCGACGACGACGGCGCGCTCCTGATCGACATGACACTGACCACTGCGGCTTGCCCGCTGACGGACGTGCTTGAAGAGCAGGTGGGCAAGTCCCTCGACGGCGTAGTTGATGAATGGCGCCTGAACTGGGTATGGATGCCGCCATGGGGTCCTGAGCGAATCACCGACGACGGCAAGGACCAGATGAGGGCCCTCGGCTTCAACATCTGATCAGCATTGACCCGCTCAGCGGGAAAAGGAAGGGTTCCGGGTATAGCACCCGGAACCCTTCCTTTTTTGTAGCGCTTTTTTAGCGTTTCGTCCTTAGGGCGCAGCCACACCGAAGGTGTCGCACTTGTTGATGTCGCCCGTGGTGTACCCCTGGTAGAACCACTTCTGCCGTTGAGCGCTGGAGCCGTGCGTCCATGACTCTGGCGATACCCGTCCAGTTGCAGCTTGCTGGATCCGGTCATCACCAACGGCGGACGCGGCAGAGAGTGCATCCTGCAGATCCTGTTCGGTGAGCGGATCGAGGAAGGGCTTGCCGCTGGCGTCGGTCTGAGTGGTCGCGTGGCGGACCCACAGACCCGCATAGCAGTCGGCTTGCAGCTCCACGCGGACTGCTCCAGACTCCGGCCCCTGGGGATCTTGCTGCGCCTGGTCCAGGCTTCCCAGGATGTTCTGCACGTGGTGACCGAATTCGTGGGCCACCACATACTCCTGGGCCAACGGGCCGCCGGAGGAACCAAAGCGAGTAACCAGTTCATCGAAAAAGCCGGGGTCGAAATAGGCTTTGACATCTGCCGGGCAGTAGAAAGGTCCTACTGCTGTGGTTGCAGGGCCGCAGCCGGTATTGGTCGCGGAATCGAAGATGACCGTTCCAGGGCGGGAGTACTTCACGTTGTACTGGGCAAGGTAGTCAGGCCAGAAAGCATTGAGGCTGTTCACCGTGCCGGTGATCCGGCAGTCCAGCCGTTTGTCTGCGTCGGCTCCTGTCTGGCATTCCTGGACGCCTCCGGCTCCGGCGCTCCCACCATCGACGGCGGGTGGCTGGCCACCGCCCCCCGTCAGGTCTCCGAGGATGTTGGGATTGATACCGAAGAGCGCCAGCAGCAACACCACTATGCCGCCGCCAATGCCACCACCGATCTTGGTGCCGCGGCCCATGCCGCCTCCACGTCGGTCTTCCACTTGCGAGGGGTCAAGCTGCGCGCCGTCATTGAAACTCATACAGTCAGAATAGACGTCACTTTTGGTGCCTGGTGCCTGACACTGCCGTAAAATTGTTTGGATGCCTTTCCTGGATAAACTTCAGCTCTGGGCCGATGAGCGCCCCCACGACACCGCCGTCGTTGTGGGCAGCAGCCGGCTCACCTGGGCGGGACTTCGCGATGCCGCAGCGGTCCTTGTTGGGGTCTCCGCTGCCACCACGGTCCTGGCCGAGCCAAATTCTGTTCGCTTCGTGGAACGCTACGCAGCCGCGGTTGCGGGGGAGCGTCGTTGTGCCGTTCTGGACCCGGAGTGGCCTGCACCGATGATCGAAGAGGTTTCCTCACGCATCCTCGGGACCGTTACGCCAGCCGAGTCCGAACTGGTGGACGGGGACCCGTCAAGCACTTTCCTGGTGGGCCTCACCTCCGGAACCACGTCGGTCCCCAAGGCCTTCACCAGGTCCCGCCGTTCCTGGCAGGTTTCTTTTGATGCGTCCATCGGGTTTTTTGGTCTCTCACAGGATGACCGGACCCTCGCACCCGGCCCTCTGTCGGCCAGCCTGAACCTGTACGCCCTCTCGGAGTGCCTGTATGCCGGTGCAGCCTTTCACACCCTTGAAGCCTTCGACGTCGGCGCAGCCCATGCTTCCATCAGTCACGACGGAATCACCCGCCTGGTCCTGGCGCCCACTGCTCTTAGGTTGCTTAGCGAGCGGGGACTGGCAGGGGACGTTGATGCTTCCGGCATCCGCAGCATTATCTGCGCCGGTTCCAAGTTGGACGCCCGGACGTTGGAGGCAGCTCGGCGGTGGGCACCCCGTGCTGCCATCTTTGAGTACTACGGTGCCTCGGAGTTGAGTTTCGTTTCCGGCACCCGCCTGGCCGCGGGCCAACCGTTGGATGCTGGGGGCACCGGCATTGGGTTGCCATTCCCAGGGGTTGAACTGACCATCCTCGACGACGCCGGCATGCCACTCCCGGACGGCGAGCACGGGAATATCAGTGTCCGCAGCGGAATGGTCAGCAACGGCTATCTGTGGGGCGACGACGGGCAGGCCCTGCGGTGCCTCGATGGGTGGTACACCGTGGGGGATCAGGGCTTTTTGGAGAACGGAACCCTTCACATCCTTGGCCGCCGCTCGGACATGATCATCACTTCGGGAAAGAACGTCTACCCGCATGAGGTTGAGCTGGCCGTCGCTTCCGTGCCTGGGGTTGACGGTGCGGTTGCTGCCGGAGTACCGGATGACATCCGCGGTCATAAGGTGATCGCCGGCGTCGTTCCTGCCTGCGGCGCGATCACCGCCACCCAGCTCCGCACAGGCCTGGATGGCCTGCTGGCGCGGGACAAGTGGCCGTTGCAGTACTACGTGTTGTCAGAGTTGCCCATGACGGACCGCGGCAAGGTCAGCAGAAAGGTTCTCCTGGATTGGATCAAGAACCAAGACCCCCGGGCGCGGGCCCTTGGATAGCGGCAAGACCTTGGATAGCGGCAAGTCCTTGTACAACGACAGGCCCCTGGAAAGCGGGGCCGGCCCAGCCGGAGGGATCGACGAATCCCGCCAGCCTGTCATTATTGCCGCGCTCCGAACTCCTATTTGTCGTTCCAACGGTCAGTTGAAGCAACTGCGCGCCCCGGACCTTTTAGCCCCTGTGCTGGCTACCTTGGTCCAAACAACGGGGGTGGACCTTGCTGACGTGAACGACGTCATCATGGGCAACGCCGTTGGCGGTGGTGGGAACGTGGCCAGGTTCGCAGCACTCCTGGCCGGTTTGCCCGTCAGCGTTCCGGGCATCACCGTTGACCGGCAATGTGGCTCCGGTTTGGACGCTGTGGTGTTGGCGTCCCGGCTGGTGGCAGCTGGCGGTGATCCGTTGTATTTGGCTGGCGGCGTTGAAAGCATCAGTACCGCGCCGGCCAGGGCCAACAGAACCGACGACGGCGAACTCGACTTCTACTCCAGGGCCAGCTTTGTGCCGCCGCAGTTCGGAGACCCGGACATGGGCGTGGCGGCGGAGAACGTCGCCCGCGAATTCGGCGTGACCCGTCAGAGGCAGGACGAGTACGCGCTGCGAAGCCATCGCCGTGCCGTTGAAGCCGCCCGGTTGGGGGTTTTCGCGGATGAAATTGTTCCGCTCAAGGGCAACGGGAAACTGGTGGAGGCGGACGATGGCCCCAGGACTTCACTGCGCGCCCCGCTGATGGCGAGGTTCCCTGCAGCATTCGTGGCCGGCGGATCGGTCACGGCAGCGAACTCCTGCTTCGACGCGGACGCAGCATCCGCCGTCGTCGTGACGTCACTGAAACGTGCCCGCGCCATGGGCGCGACGGACGGTTTGTTGGTCCTGGGGTGCGACACCACCGGGGTTGATCCGGAACTCCTTGGTATCGGCGCAGCCCACGCAGCCAAGCAGCTTCTGGATCACCGCGGACTGGCCGCGGACCAGCTTGATCTTGTGGAGTTCAACGAGGCTTTCGCCTCCCAAACCATCGCATGCCTGCAGTATTTGGGCGTAGATCCCCGGAAAGCCAATCTTGATGGCGGAGCGCTTGCCCTGGGTCATGGTTACGGTGCGTCGGGAGCGGTTCTGGTGACGCGGTTGATGGCCCAGGCACGCCGCAGTTATGCACTGCGGGGCGAGAGTTCGCTGGCATTGGCAATGATCAGCATTGCAGGGGGCATGGGAACCGCAGCGCTCTTTCAGCACGCAAGGCTCTAGCCCCTCCGCCGGTTCAGCCCCTCCGCCGGTTCAGCCCCTCCGCCGGTTCAGTCCCTTTCTGGTTCGCCCAGCCCGCGGGCCGCCAACGCATCACCGGTCTGGCGCGCATATGCAACAGTGGTGATGAAGACAGGGAGCACCAGTGCGCGGGGATTGCGTTCAAGCCCCCGTGCCCGCGCTGAGTCCCGTACGTCAGAGAAGGCGCCGGCTATGAAGGGGATGCTCCTGAGCATCACTGCGATGGTCAAAGCGAAACGCTCAGGATCGGCACCGAAACGCCGGAACGGTTTTGCCAGCGCCACCACGCCGTCCAGCAGATCCTGCACGGGAGTAGTTGCGGTGAGGACGGAGGCTGCCACCACACAGACCAGCACGTTCAACACGATCCGCGCCGCGGTGGGCCCGCCGAGTTGCCACCATTGGAAGAGCCCGATGACCAGCAGGATGGGGGCCACCAACCAGATAGCCCGCAGAAGGCGGCGGAAGCCGGCCCCCGTCGCCATGAACAGGCCGCACATGACGGCAAAAATCACCAGCGATACGGCCCAGTCCACAATAAGGAAGGACGCCGCTCCGCAGGCTGCTACCACCAAAAATTTCAGCCACAGGGGAGTGCGGTGGATGATCGAGTTTCCACGAACGTAGTTCGCAATCAGGAAGCCATGCCCTCTCATCTGGACACATCACCCAAGCCGGCACCGGGCAGCGGAGCCGCGCACAGCTCACGGTAGTAGGCGA
Organism: Arthrobacter sp. MYb23; assembly: GCF_002979775.1. Classification (GTDB taxonomy): domain Bacteria; phylum Actinomycetota; class Actinomycetes; order Actinomycetales; family Micrococcaceae; genus Arthrobacter. The sequence continues at coordinate 178,881 of NZ_PCPR01000007.1, read as the reverse complement.
CGCCCTCTGCAGCACCTCCGTCGAACACGACGCGACCGGCCTCCACTACCAGCACCCGGTCCATGTCCAGGGCCAGGTCGAGATCGTGTGTGGACATGATGACTTGTTGATTCAGGCCGGCGACCGTTCGGCGCAGGAGTTCGCGGTTCCGGAGATCCAGGAGCGTGGACGGTTCGTCGAGAACCAGCACGGTGGGATCCACCGCAAGGACTGCGGCCAGGGCCAGTAGCTGCCTTTCACCACCGGACAGTTCATAGATGCTTTGATCGGCTAGGTGGAGCAGGCCGAAGCGATCCAGGACGGCTTCGGCCCGGGCCGCACGCTCTTTGGAGTTCTTGATGGAACGGCGCAGGGAAAGCTCAACGTCCTCCCGTCCCGTGGGCATGACCAACTGGGACAGGGGATCGGTAAAAACGAAGCCCACATTGCCCCGGACACGGCGGACGTCGGCAACGGTATTATCTCCGTGGACTACTACGGCGCCTTCGCTCGGTTCAACCAAGCCATTTACAAGCCGCAGCAGCGTGGACTTCCCTGAGCCGTTGGCGCCGATGACTCCAATGCGGCGTTCTGTAAGGTCCAGGGAAAAAGTGTGCAGCAGGGTTTTGGGTGCGTCGCTGCCATCGACTGCGACGCACACCGAAACCCTGCTGAAACTGATGGAATTCATGGAGTGATTGTTCCCGTTTACTTGACCCGACGTACCAGGACATCCGGGAAGGCTTTGTGGATTGCCACGGCGATGATCACGGCCAGGACGTTCTTAATGATATCGCCGGGGACAAAGGGGAGGTCTGCGAGGAAGGCCTTGGTGAAATCCAACTTGGCATTGACCATCATGCCCAGGACGCCGAGGGCGTGAACAACCACGATGCTGCTCACCATGGTCGCTGCGAAGAGCCACAGTGCGCGGAACTTCACTGTCCTGCGGATGACCACGGCGGCAAGGTAGCCGGTTGCGGCTGCCGCCAGCGGGAACGCGATGATGTAACCGGCGGAGGGAGTAGCAAGGATGCCCAACCCGCTGCGGCCTCCACTGAAGATCGGCAGCCCGGCGAAGCCAAGCAACACATAAAGCCCGACGGCGGCGAATCCGCGCCCGGCTCCCAGCACCAATCCACTGAGCATCACTGTCAGGGTCACCAAAGTAATGGGAACACCAAGCGCGCCTACCGGGATGCCGGGGACGATCGCGGAGGCCGCTACGAGCGCCGCGAAAACTGCGATGAGGCCGAGGTCGGTGGCGGTCCAGCGTTTTCGGGAGGACGCGGTTCGCTGGGGTGTGGCAGCGGAAGTGGAAGAGTTGGTCTGGCTCATGACGGTCCTATCGGGTGTAATGCGATGCGATGAATGTTCTTGTTTCCCCTGTTGTCGAGAGTACGGAGGGAACGAATCCGGGATTTTGGAGTCTTTCCACAACGCTGGCCAGGGATTCTTTGCCTGTCAGCACAGTTTGCTGCTGAGGAACCCGATGTCAGGCCGCGGCCTTGGTACCGGTAGACTTGAACAGGCTGTTCTCACGGCCGCCCCCGCCGCACTTATCGGACCCACCGGTCCCCGCGAGCGTTCCCCATTGAAAGGCATCACCCGAATTGATTACCGTCCAGGACCTCGAACTCCGCGCCGGCGCACGCCTGCTCATGGACCAGGTCAACTTCAGGGTGGACAAAGGGGACAAGATTGGACTCGTCGGACGTAACGGTGCCGGCAAGACCACCCTCACCCGGGTACTCGCCGGCGAAGGGCTTCCCGCAGGCGGTAAGGTCACCCGCAGCGGTGAGATCGGCTACCTGCCCCAGGATCCGCGAACTCCTGACATGGAACAGCTCGCGCGAGACCGCATCCTTTCGGCCCGCGGCCTGGATGTGGTGGTGGGCAAGCTGAAGAAGGCCCACGAGGATATGGCAAGCGATGACGAGGCCGTCCAGCGTAAAGCAATGAATCGCTATGACCGCCTCGAGGCAGAGTTCCTCTCTGGTGGTGGCTACGCAGCGGAAGCTGAAGCCGCTGCGATCTCCTCCAATCTTGCGTTGCCGGATCGTCTCCTCAACCAACCGCTCAAGACCCTTTCCGGTGGCCAGCGCCGCCGTGTGGAGTTGGCGCGCATCCTGTACTCCGACGCCGAGACCCTCCTCCTGGACGAACCCACCAACCACCTCGATGCCGACTCCATCACCTGGTTGCGGGACTTCCTCAAGAACCACCAAGGTGGCCTGATCGTGATCAGCCACGACACGGACTTGCTCGAGGCGACGGTGAACAAGGTGTTCCTGCTGGATGCCAACCGCGCCCAGATCGACCACTACAACATGGACTGGAAGCGCTACTTGCTCCAGCGCGAAACAGACGAGCGCGCCCGGAAGCGCGAACGGGCCAATGCCGAGAAGAAGGCCCAGGTCCTGATTGACCAAGCCAACAAGATGCGCGCCAAGGCAACCAAGGCCGTGGCTGCCCAGAACATGGCCAAGCGTGCTGAACGGCTCCTGAGCGGCTTGGAGGCCGTGCGCGAAAACGATCGCGTGGCCGCATTGCGCTTCCCGGATCCATCACCCTGCGGCAAGACCCCCTTGACCGCGGAAGGGCTAAGCAAGTCCTACGGTTCGTTGGAGATTTTCACCGATGTGGACCTGGCAATCGATCGCGGATCCAAGGTAGTCATCCTCGGCCTGAACGGTGCCGGCAAGACCACCCTTCTGCGCATGCTCGCCGGTGTGGACAAACCCGATACCGGCGATATCATCCCCGGCCACGGCCTCAAGGTGGGGTACTACGCCCAGGAGCATGAGACGCTCGACGTCGACCGCACGGTCCTGGAGAATATGCGTTCTTCCGCCCCGGACATGAAAGATGCCGAAGTCCGCGGAATCCTGGGTTCGTTCCTGTTCTCCGGCGACGACGTCGACAAGCCTGCCGGTGTCCTCTCCGGCGGTGAGAAGACCCGGCTGGCCCTGGCCACCATTGTGGCTTCCAGCGCCAACGTGCTGCTCCTTGATGAGCCCACCAACAACCTGGACCCAGCCAGCCGTGCCGAAATCCTGGGCGCGCTCAAGAACTACAGTGGCGCCGTCGTCATGGTCAGCCACGACGAAGGTGCCGTGTCAGCGCTGAACCCGGAACGCGTTGTCCTGCTTCCGGATGGTGTTGAAGACCACTGGAACGAGGACTACCTGGACTTGATCACGCTGGCGTAAGCCCTGGTTGCGTTCGGCGGCGCGTTGTTGTTGCGTCCGCTGCTTGCGTTCGCTGCGCGGCGCGGTTGGGTCACCCCCGCAGGCTGATGCAGCTAACGGACTCGGAGTTCTTCAGCGTCGGTGATGGCTCGTAGTTCTTCGTAGCTGATGGAGAACATGGAGTTGTGATCTCCGGCTCCTGCCCATAGCAGTGGGTGTTCTTGGAGCGAGGTGTCCAGGATGGTTCGGAGTTTATTAGGGTGGCCGACTGGCGCTACTCCGCCTACTTCCTGGCCTGTGTGTTCCAGCACGAATTCTGGCTTCGCCCGGCGAATTCTGCCGGAACCCACCTGATCTGCCACCAGCCCTGTGTCTACTCGTGCCGCACCGCTTGCGAGGATGAGCAGCGGCTCGCCATCGAGCTCGAAGATCAGGCTGTTAGTGATCGCCGCTACATCGCAGCCCAGCGCCGATGCTGCGGCGGCAGCTGTTGGAACCTTTTCCTCGAAAGTCCGGACGGTGTCCTCGGCTCCGGCGGCGGTCAAAGCGGATCGGACGTTGACCACCGGATCGTGAATCGGATCAGTAACCTTGTGCATCCAGAATCGCGTCTTCCTCTTCCTCGGACGTTGGACGTTTGTTCTTCCGGGGGGCGGGCGCGCGCTTCCTGGGGGTGCCGCCAGCGGCGATGATCTGCTCTTCCTCTTCGTCTTCGGCATCGATGGCTGCGTTGCGGGCTTGTTGCCTTGCAGCGTATCCAAAGCCGATGAACATGAGGACGCCAAACGCGAACCATTGCAGCGAGTAGGAGAGGTGCGTGCCCTCTTCAGTGGCTGGCTTGGGGAAGGGCGTGGGCATGGGCTGCACCGCAGGAGTCTCGCTGGCCAACTGTCCATAAGCACCGGTGGCAATTGGATAGGGGAGTTCGCCGGCGAAGCTTGCCAGGTCAATGGACGCCAATTGACCGTCCACCGCACCACGGTCCAGCTTGGGTTCTGCAGGCTTGAGACGTGCCACCACCGTTACCTCACCCGTGGGAGGAGCAGGGATGACGTCAGGACGGCCAGGTGTGTTGTTGCCGATTGGCAGCCACCCACGGTCGATCACCACGGCTTCGCCTGTAGTCAGCCTGAAAGGAACCACGACGTCGTAGCCTGGCTGGCCGTTCAAGGGCCGGTTGCGCACAACCCGCTGCCCGTCGAGGTCGTAGCTGCCGCGCAGTTCAACTTGAGTCCATTCCCGTTCAGGGTCCAAGGCGTTGAACTCGTCCTTGATCTCTGCGTAAGGGATAGGGGTTGCCGAGTAGTTACTCACCACGCGATTTATTTCCGCCAGCGTCTCAGCCCTGCGGTCCATCTGCCAACGCCCCAGGAAAACACAGGCTGTGGCGAAAATAACAGCCAGCACGAAGTACCCCAGCCACTTGCTGGAGAACAGAAAACGGTACATTCAGCCGGCCTCATTCACTGTTGCTTCATGGGCCGCGAACGGCAGTGTTTCTTTCCAGAGGCCACGCGTCTGCAGATATTCCTCCAGCCATTCCCGGTGTTCGCCACACGAAAGCCACACTTTGCGGCGATCCGGCGTGTGGATCCGGGGATTGTTCCACAAGAGCTGCCACTGCGCGGCGGCGCGGCACCCTTTCCGGGAGCACAACGCCCCTTCGGTAGCGCGCTCGGAATCCCGGCCGGCCGGACTTGTGTCGCCGAGGTTGAAGATATTCATGAAGCCGCCCGTTCGTCGCCGGGAGCTCCGGCATCGCTTGCAGGGCCCGCGCTGGGGCCACGTGATTCGTCTGGTTCTTCGTCTTCCACCAGTTCGCCTTGGAGCACTGTTGGCGCGTCCACAGGAGGTTCTGCAGGCTCTGGGGAGCGTTCTATTTCAGGGACCGCCACGTAGTCCAGCAGGGACTCACTGTGGTCCTCGGCTTTGTCGTTGCCGTTGGCTATGACCACCGCAATCCACGGCAGGAAGACAGCACCCGCGATCGCAATGATCTTAAACCAACCGTCAACCACGAAGATCAGAACGATACAGACCATGCGGATACCCATAGCCACCGCGTACTTGATCATGCGATCACGCATGTCTTCGGAGTGGGCGGCCGAGGCATCGGTGATGCTGTGGACTTCGGGGTCGCCGGAAAAAGCGTCCGGTTCCCCGGGAACTTGCTGCAGGGGGCTGTTTTCTCGTGTCACAACTGAATCATCACGCTCCAAAGGCTTCTTCAATTCTCTCACCAAGGCCTTACCCGCCCAAACCCGCGTTGATGAACGGTTACCCACGGGTTGCACCGGGCGGCAGATAGGATCGACACAGGAAAATCCCTCTTTATTAGCGGCATGGCAATGCCGCGGAACCTGGAGCGAAAGCATGTCTGAAGCAGTATCCACCGGCCGCAGCGTTCTCATTACTGGCGGAAACCGGGGCATCGGCCTCGCCATTGCCGAGTCGTTCCTGGCCAACGGCGACAAAGTCGCAGTCACCTACCGAAGTGAATCAGAACTGCCTGAAGGCATCCTGGGGGTGAAGGCCGATGTCACGGATGAGGCATCAATTGACGCTGCCTTCAAGATCGTCGAAGAGGCACACGGTCCGGTGGAGGTACTGGTTGCCAACGCAGGCATTACCAAGGACACGCTGCTGTTGCGAATGAGCGAGCACGACTTCACGTCAGTTCTGGACACCAACCTCACGGGCGCCTTTCGCGTGATCAAGCGCGCTTCGAAGGGCATGATCCGGTTGCGGAAAGGCCGCGTTGTCCTCATTTCCTCCGTCTCCGGCTTGTACGGCGCTCCCGGACAGATCAACTACTCAGCTTCCAAGGCAGGCATGGTGGGCATCGCACGCTCCCTGACGCGTGAACTCGGAAGCCGCGGCATCACGGCCAACGTCGTTGCTCCCGGTTTCATCAACACAGACATGACTGCTGAATTGCCGGAGGATACCCAGAAGTCCTACTTGGCCAACGTTCCGGCGGGACGCTTTGCCGAAGCTTCGGAGGTAGCGAACGTTGTGCGCTGGGTGGCCAGTGACGAGGCTGCGTACATTTCCGGCGCCGTGATCCCGGTAGATGGCGGCCTGGGGATGGGCCACTAGGCAACTAGCACGCACAGCAGTTTTTGTTCGGGACCGACAACGGATTTCGTACGTGCCGCTGGCATGATGGAACCCAGGCCCATGGAATATGGATGAAGTGAACAAAAGGAGCACGAATGGGAATTCTGGATAACAAGACCGCAATCGTCACGGGATCATCCCGCGGAATCGGCGCCGAAGTTGCCAAGATCCTCGCAGGTGAGGGTGCCGCCGTCGTGGTCAACTACCGTCAGAAGGCGCCTCGCGCCAACAAAGTAGTGGCCGGGATCCAGGCAGCGGGCGGGCGTGCCGCCGCGGTAGGGGCAGACCTCACTACCGATGAAGGTGTTCACGCACTGGCAAGCACCGCCATGGAGGAATTCGGCTCCCTCGATGTCCTGGTACTCAATGCCTCCGGAGGCATGGAATCCGGCATGGAGGAAGGGTATGCCCTCAAACTGAACCGCGATGCACAGATCAACATGCTTAACGCGGCAGTTCCCCTCATGCCCGAAGGTTCCCGAGTGGTCTTTGTTACCAGCCATCAGGCGCACTTTGTGGAGACCGTGCCCACCATGCCCGAGTACGAGCCTGTGGCGAAGAGCAAGCGCGCCGGTGAGGACGCCTTGCGCGCGCTCCTGCCCAACCTCGCTGACAAGGGCATCTCACTGGTGGTCGTGTCCGGCGACATGATCGAGGGCACTGTTACAGCTACTTTGCTTGACCGCTCCAACCCGGGAGCCATCGAGGCGCGCCGCGCGGAGGCCGGGAAGCTCTACTCCGTAGAGGAGTTCGCGGCCGAGGTTGCCAAGATGGTGACCGCCGACGTCGAATCCGGCCACACTGAATATGTGGGTGGCTCCGACTACTTCGCCAAGACGGCAGAATAGCCAGCACAAACCACATCAGCAGCGGCCCGGGACATGTGTCCCGGGCCGCTGCTGTTTCACAGGCCTGGGCGTACGAAAATGACGATTTCATAAATTATTCACTTTTTCGCGTCACGAATTGCGAATTGTTGTTCCACTAATGTCGCTTTGCATTTAGGCATTTCTTCTGATTGACTCTCAAAGGCGCCCTCGTCCTTGGTTATCAGCAGGCTGCCCAAACCCGGGCGGGAAGTTTATGCCACCTAGGCCACCCCAGGCAGCAGGTGGAAGCTTCGGGGTTGACTCAGGGGCGATTTTTGTCCCTTTGCCTTAGGAGCTTTCTTGGACCTTTTATTGCACGCAGATGATATTCATGCCTCGTATGATCATCGGCGAATCCTTAAAGGAGTCTCACTTTCGGTATGTCGCGGCGAAATCCTGGGGTTGATTGGAACCAATGGTGCTGGAAAAACCACGCTGATGGGAGTTCTGGCCGGTTCGCATCGAGTCGACGCCGGTGTGATGACCCTCGCGGGAGAAAAGTACGGACCTGAAACCATTGAGGAAGCGCAGGCCTGCGGCGTCGGCCTCATTCCGCAGAACTTCAGGATCGATCCCCAGCTAACCATTGCAAGTGCCATTTTTCGAGGAACTTTTCAAGCGGCCAAACCCCACGACGAACTCCGTGACCAAGCAAGTAAGCTGATCCGGGATATTGGCGTGAACTTGGACCCTGACGCCAAAGTGGGATCGCTCATTCGTGCCGAACAGGCCCTCGTGGAGGTCCTGAGGATGGTTGCCGAAGAGGCCCAGCTGGTCATCATGGACGAGGTTGCCGCCTCACTTCCGGACCATGACGTCGCAGTGCTGCATCAGGTGTTGCGAATGCTGGTCAGGCAGGGTCGGGCCATCATCTACATCACGCACCGGCTGGATGAGGTCCGCTCCATTGCGCACCGCATTGCTGTCCTGCGGGACGGCCAGGTGCACAAAATTCTTGAGGCCAGCCACACTGACGTTGACGAACTGGCCTTTCTGCTCCTCCAACACGAACTGGAGGGCAGCGCCAGGCCCAGCGACCCCGCTGAAGGTCACGAGCTCCTGAGGGTAGTGAGCCTCAGCACGGCGGCCAGGGTTCGGGACGTTACCTTCAATGTGGCCAAGGGCGAGATTTTTGGTTTGGTGGGGACGCACCGCTCAGGCGTCTACGAGTTGGTTGAAGCTCTGGCTGGCATCCGCCCCAGCACCTCGGGGCAGATCCTCATGCACGGTCAGGCAGTACAGATCAGGAACGCCCAGGACGCCCGGAGCCTGAAAATCGGATACCTGTCCGATGCTGTCGACGACGGCGAGGCTACGGGGACCATTGTTGAAGGCCTCCAGCGACGCGGTGATGGGGACGAGCCGAATCTCCGGGAAGAGATCACACAGCTCCGAGGAGTTGCCGACGTCATTCGACGCATGCGCATCAGCACCACCAACATCCATGGAAACCTCAGCACGCTATCGGGGGGCGACCGCCAGAAGGTACAGCTCGCCAAGTGGATGACCGCAGACTGTGACCTCTTGATTCTCAGCCATCCGAGCCGCGGCATCGACATCGGCGCCAAGGAAGCCGTCTACCAGATGCTCACCGAGCTCAGTCTGACGGGCGTTGCCGTCATTCTCCTGTCCTCTGACTTGTCCGAACTGATCAGCTGGTGCCACCGGGTGGGTGTGATGCGCGATGGAGAACTCGTCACTATTGAGGCCAATGCCAACACGAATGAGGACGTCCTTGTACACCATATGCTGGGCGTGAAGTTTGAATCAGGCCGCAGCGAGGCCCGGCGCGTGAGGACGTAGCGCCACGGATTGCTGCTACGGAAAAGGGGCGGTAGCGCATCAAGCGCCACCGCCCCCTTCGCCCTCACACCGGGAATCAGATGGTGATGTCTTTAGCAAGGTTCTTTAGCTTGTGCCTGGCCAACGCCAGGTTTGCATAGGTGCGGTCAAGCACCAGGTAGACGAAAAGGCCTTTGGACCCGGCTGAGTTCAGTACATTGATGAGGTGGTACTGGCTTCCCAGGGTTATAAGGATGTCTTCGATGTCGCTGTCAAGGCTCAAGTCGGCCATGGTACGCAACTTGGCGCTCACCACGTTTGAGTTGCCCGCAGCAGCAACGCCGAGGTCGAAGCCCGGGCTTCCACCTTGTGCCAAAGCCATGCCGCTGGAGTAATCCACCACAGCTGCACCAGTGGATCCTTCGATGGCCAGCAATTGCTTTATGGCTTCATCCAATGTGCTCATATCGGGTTGTTCCTGTTCTGTTGAGTAATCCGCGGTGCTCGGGAGGTTGGCAATTCGGGTTACGTCATCGTCGTAGAGATCCGGGTGGAGAATCTCATGGAGGGGCGATGCATATCCTTCAGATTCGCCTTGCTCGGAGGCAGTTGCTTCGAATACGTTCTCGCGTTTCCACCATTTCCATGCACGCTCCGAACGGTTCACTTCCTGCCCTCGCATTTCGTCATCCCTTGCTGCCGCTTACGATGCGGAGATACTGATAAGGTTCTTCACTTTACACAACTTTTATCTCATCAAGACAAAATACTATTGCAACAGTGGCCCGAAATGATTCCAGCAAAGAATAAGTGACAATTTAATAAATTATTGCGGTTTCTGCGTCATGAAATTGGTTTTACTGTTTTCGCAGGGCATTCATACTGCGGGCGGATGTGCCGCGGCCTCCGGGTACGCCAAAGCACCGGCGGGGAACCGCGCCGGTGCTTAGCGAAAGGAAAATATGGCAGCGTCAGGATGCGCCGCCGCGGCTTCAGACGTTGGCTATATGCCGGACGGCGTCCAAATACGGCATGGTGATCACTGCGTCGGCCACCGCGCGGACAGCGGGTTTGGCATTAAAGGCGACTCCGATGCCAGCTGCACTGAGCATGTCCAGGTCATTGGCACCATCACCCACCGCAATGGTGTGCTCAAGGCTGATGCCTTCGGCAGCCGCCCACTCGCGCAAGTACTTTTCCTTGGCGGCCCGATCGATCACCGCGCCCAGCACCTTACCGGTCAACGCGCCGTCGACGATTTCAAGCTCGTTGGCGATCCAGTAATCCAAGCCGAGCTGATCAGCGATAGGACCCAGGATTTGGTTGAATCCTCCGGAGACAACCGCCACCACATGGCCAGCCTTCTTGAAGGCCGCCACAAGTTCTGCCGCGCCAAGGCTGAGGCGCACCTCCTGGCGAACAGAATCGACGACGGCGGCAGGCAGTCCCGCGAGGACGGCAACACGGGCGTGGAGACTCTGGGCAAAGTCCAACTCGCCGCGCATCGCAGCTTCGGTGACGGCAGCGACTTCCTCGCGTTTGCCTGCGTGCGCAGCCAGCAGTTCGATGACCTCCTGCTGGATCAGCGTGGAATCAACATCCATGATCAAGAGCTTCCGGGTGGCCTGGCGCAGGTCTTCAGGCACTATGGCTGTATCCACCCCTGCTTCTGCGGCCTCGGCCACCAGCCGCCGCATGGTCCCGAGGTCCGCGTCCCCGCCCACCAGGAGACCGGCCGTGTGAACGCCGAAGCGATCGTCTCCACCCTGTGATTCCGATGACACTGCGGCGCCGGCTTCGGCCAGCGCCTTCCGTACCTTGTCGAGGGATTCGGGGGACAAGTTCACGCCATAGCTGACTGCAGCCAAGTTCGAAGTCATGGCCCCAATCCTACTGAGGGCGCCGCACGCACCCGAATTCGTTTCGCGACATAATGCCTGCACCGTGACCGGTTATCAGTCACATGGATTTTTGTCCTAGTGTCTACTGCTATGAGTGATGTTCTGGAATTGGCTTCCGTCAGCGTTGTCCGAGGCAAGAAGACCCTGCTGGACAAGGTTGACTGGCAGGTCAACGAAGGCGAACGCTGGGTCATCCTGGGACCCAATGGAGCAGGCAAAACCACCCTCCTCCAGATTGCCGCCGCCCGCCTGCACCCAAGCAGCGGCAAGGCAGGGATCCTGGACGAGACCCTGGGCCGCGTGGACGTCTTTGAGTTGCGCCCCCGGATCGGACTTTCCTCGGCGGCACTTGCCACCCAGATCCCCGAGCACGAGAACGTTTTGAACGTGGTGGTCACAGCTGCGTACGGCGTCACCGGCCGCTGGCGTGAGGGCTACGAACGCGACGACGAACGCCGCGCCTTCGCTTTGCTCAACGACTGGGGGATGGGTCCCCTCTTGAACCGGACCTTTGCCACCCTGTCCGAGGGTGAGCGCAAGCGCGTCCAGATTGCCCGTGCACTGATGACCGACCCTGAACTTTTGCTCCTGGATGAGCCGGCGGCAGGCCTCGACCTTGGTGGCCGAGAGGAACTTGTCCACAAGCTCGGTGAACTCGCCAGTGACGAAGCAGCGCCTGCCATGGTTCTTGTCACTCATCACCTTGAAGAGGTTCCCCCTGGTTTCACGCATGCCATGCTGCTCCGCGAGGGGGGAGTGGTCGCTGCCGGCCCCATCAAGGATGTCCTCACCGACGAGCACCTCAGCAACACCTTCGGCCTCGCCTTGGATGTTTCGGAAAACGCCGGCCGCTACACGGCCACGGCCCGACGCTAGGCGATTTAGGTAACTTACTGTGGAGATTCTTAGCAGCATCCTGGTCTTTTTCGCGGGCTTGTGGGCCGGCACCATCAATGCCGTAGTAGGCTCCGGCACCCTTGTTACATTCCCCGTATTGATAGCACTGGGTGTGACACCCGTTGTCGCGTCCATGAGCAACGCCATGGGCCTGGTGGCTGGGACGGCCGCAGGGGCATGGGGCTATCGGCGTGAGTTGGCAGGCAGGGGCAGGCAGCTGATGAAGCTGCTTCCGGCCTCCCTGCTGGGCGGCATAACGGGCGCATGGCTCTTGCTGCATTTACCGGAGAAGGTCTTCCATTACGTGGCCCCCGTCCTCTTGGTGCTGGCCCTCCTGATGGTGCTGTTCCAGCCCAAGCTGCAGGCCTGGGTTCGCAGCCGGGAACAGAACCCTGAGCATGCCATCCGGGACCGCAGCCATGGCGTCCTCCTTGTGGTTCTTGTGTACTTGGCCGGCGTCTACGGCGGCTACTTCGTTGCTGCGCAGGGGATCCTGCTGGTGGGGATTCTCGGTGTGTTCCTCTCAGGGACCATGCAAAATGCCAACGCCATGAAGAACTTCCTGGTGCTGGGCGTGAACATGGTGGCTGCCATCTCTTACCTCATCTTCGCCTTTGATCGCATCAACTGGCTCGTTGTCCTGCTCATCGCCGTAAGCTCCACCATCGGCGGGCTGGTGGGTTCCAAAGTGGGCCGCAAGTTGTCGCCCAAGGTTCTCAGGGCAGTCATCTTCACCCTCGGCATCGTGGCCCTCGGCTTCATGATCGCCAACCTGCTGAAATAATCAACCGTGACCTTCCACTATCTCGAGTCAGCCAACGACCCCCGGGTGACGGACTACACCACCCTCACGGATGTACACCTCCGGAAGTTGCGCGAGCCACGGGAAGGCATGTACATCGCCGAATCCTCCAAGGTCCTCCGCAGGGCACTGGCAGCAGGCCATCAGCCCCGTTCCTTCTTCCTGGCGGAGAAGTGGCTGGAAGACCTCGACGACGTCTTCAAGGCCCATCCTGACGTTCCGGTTTTCATTGGCAAAGCTTCACTGCTGGAAGAGATCACTGGCTTCCACCTGCACCGCGGAGCGATGGCCGCAATGCACCGGCCAGCCCCCGTTCCGTTGTCGGAGCTTCTTGGCAACGCGAAACGCGTGGCGGTGCTTGAGGACATCGTGGACCACACTAACGTGGGCGCCATCTTCCGCTCAGCTGCGGCACTGGGTGTGGACGCCGTGCTCGTGTCGCCCAGATGCGGCGACCCGCTGTACAGGCGCAGCGTCCGCGTCAGCATGGGAACGGTCTTCCAAATACCGTGGGCGCGCCTGGAAAGCTGGCCTGACGGCTTGGCCAGCCTGCAGGAGCAGGGCTTCAAGGTGGCTGCCATGGAGCTGACAGATGATGCGCTGAACCTGGACGAACTCGCCGCCAGAAACTACCCGAAACTTGCCTTGGTGCTGGGAACGGAAGGTGCCGGTATGAGTGAGGAAACGCTGGCCGCCGTCGACCTCGCTGTGAAGATTCCCATGCGCGCAGGTGTGGACTCACTCAATGTGGCGGCCGCCTCGGCAGTGGCGTTTTGGGAGCTTCGGCCGCAGGACTGAGTCCGGTTCGTCTGGCTTGGCCGTTTCCGCTATGATTGGTTGTTGGCCCGCCCGCTGGAATGTTCACATTGCAGCCAAGGACCACCTCCATTCATACCTGGCAGCTGGCAAAATCCAGTTGCGTGAACAAAAGGTCCCATTATGAAGTCTGATATCCACCCGAAGTACGAAGCTGTTGTCTTCAACGACCTGGCCTCCGGTACGCAGTTCCTGACCAAGTCCACCGTGTCTTCCTCGAAGACCATCGAGTGGGAAGACGGAAACACCTACCCGGTTATCGACGTCGAAATCTCTTCGGAGTCCCACCCGTTCTACACGGGCAAGCAGCGCATCATGGACTCCGCTGGCCGCGTCGAGCGCTTCAACGCTCGCTTCAAGGGCTTCGGCGGCAAGAAGTAACCACTTCACCCCAAGGCTTATCGAAGGCCCGCATCGCCGGATTCCGGCAATGCGGGCCTTTGTGTTTTCCGGCAAGATGGGAACCATGACTTCCCACCCCGCAAAGCAAGCACACCATCACGACGACGGCACCCGCCTTCACGGGGAATATAAGGTTCCCGGGGGGAAACTCGTTGTAGTGGACCTGGACGTGGTGGGCGGACGTTTCGACAACGTCTCAGTGAGCGGGGATTTTTTCCTCGAGCCTGATGAGGCGCTGCAGGACATCAACCAGGCGTTGACAGGTCTTCCGGAAGCCTCAACAGCAGCAGACATTGCCGCGGCGGTGGCGGCAGGGCTGCCTGAAGGGGCCGTGCTCTTTGGGTTCTCCGCGGAAGCCGTGGCTGTCACTGTGCGCCGGGCACTGTCCAAGGCCACAAGCTGGGCGGACCATCAGTGGGAAGTCATCCCGCCGTCAGTCCTGCCCACACAGGTTAATGTCGCCCTGGACGAAGTCCTCACCGAGGAAGTGGGCGCGGGGCTGCGAAACCCCACGCTGAGGTTCTGGGACTGGGAGGAGCCTTCCGTGGTGATCGGCAGCTTCCAATCCGTTCGGAACGAGGTGGATCCGGACGGCGTCACGCGGCACGGCATCTCCGTGGTGCGTCGCATCAGTGGTGGCGGTGCCATGTTCATGGAGGCTGGCAACTGCATCACCTATTCGCTGTACCTGCCGCAGACCCTGGTGGACGGCATCAGCTTTGCTGACTCGTACGCTTTCCTGGATGCCTGGGTCATGGCCGCACTGAAGAAGCTGGGCATTACAGCCTTCTACGTGCCCCTGAATGACATTGCCACGGATCAAGGCAAGATCGGTGGCGCGGCACAGAAACGCCTCGCCAACGGCGGAATGCTCCATCACGTCACCATGAGCTACGACATCGACGCTGACAAAATGGTGGACGTCCTGCGCATCGGTAAGGAGAAGCTCTCGGACAAAGGAACCCGGAGCGCCAAGAAGCGCGTGGATCCCTTGCGTCGCCAGACAGGTCTTGCACGCTCGGCAATCATTGACGCCATGACGGAAGTCTTCACCGAGCGCTATGGTGCGGTTGAATCGCGGCTCACCGAAAACGAACTCGACGAAGCCAGGAAGCGCGTCGAGGAAAAATTCGGCACAGAGGAATGGTTGAACCGGGTTCCCTAGGACACTGCCGCAAAGCCGCCTGTGCGGTCACCCAGCCGCTTGGGCGGTCAGCGCCCTCAGCAGGTGGCTCCGTTGCTCGATGACGATCCGGCGCAGAGCGCGGGGAGCGTCAGGGTGCTCATGAAGCCAACGGTCCGTCCGCAACAGTACCGGGTGCTCGGCGGGCCGCATGCCTTCGCCCAGATTCTGGGCTCCGGGAAAGAGGCCACGGACAATCCGACCTGCGATTTCAATGCTGCGTTCGGACCATACCCGTTCAAGGCACTCAAAGTAGGGCTCGATATAACGCTCCAGGAGGATTCCCGGAGCAGCAACGAACCCCGCGATGGTGGCGCTGAGGATCTCGTTGGAAAGACCAGTGCTGTTGACGGTGGAATCCCAGGCCGCTGCCTTGACTGATGCCTCCGGACGGGCGGCCGAGGCCAGAGCATGGCCTTCCTTTCCCGATGCCGTGGTATCAGCGTCAAGCTCCCGGTCCAGCTCGACGAGGGTCGCCTGCCCATGGGCTGCCAACGCCTGCCACAGGCTCCAGCGCAGTTCAGCGTCCACGGCAAGGCCTTCCACCACGGTGCTCCCTTCCAGGATTCCCCGCACCAGGGGCAGCTGGCTGTCACCATGCCTGGAAACCTCGGCCACGGTCCTGGCCCAGGCAAGTTGCTGGTCTGAGCCTGAAACAGCAGCCATCAACTGCTCAGCGGCCACGACCAGAAAATCCTTCCGCACACCCTCGCGCGTGTCCGCGGGGACGTAGCGCTCGATCGCGCTGGCAGCGTTGCCCAGCACGTTGAGCAGGACACCTATGCCCGATTCCGAAGGCGCAAACTGTTCGACGGCGGTCACGTAGCGGGCCGCCGGCGTGACGCCATCCCTGGCCGAATCCCAGAGCGCAGTCCAGCAGAGAGCACGTGCCATAGGATCCGAAATCCTGTTCAGCGACGTCCTCACCGTGTGTTCAGACCCGCTGTCCAGCCGGGCTTTGACGTAGCTGAGGTCATCATCATTGACCAGGAGCAGCGCCGGCCGTCGCTTACCCTGCAATTCGGTCACCAGTGTGCTGGGACCTGAAACGTCCACCTCGATGCTTTCGGTCCTCACCAAGGCACCGGTTTCGTCGGCGTCATACAGGCCCAGCCGCAGACGATGCGGACGGAGTTCCTGGTGACCGGTGAGGGGGTCGATGGCATCCTGCCGGAGCGTTACCGCACCGAGTGTCCCGTCGTCTTCCACCATCTCGGCCGAAAGTGTGGAGATGCCGGATGTCTGCAGCCATTGCCGCGCCCATCCGGCCAGATCCCTTCCCGAGGCGGCGCTGAGGGCAGCGAGAAGATCCTGAAGGGAAGTGTTTCCGAAGGCGTGATCCCGGAAATATTGGCGGGACCCCGCGATGAAGGCATCAAAACCGACATAGGCCACCAGCTGCTTCAAGACCGAAGCACCTTTGGCGTAGGTGATGCCGTCGAAGTTTTGTTTGGCTGCCTCAAGGTCCGGTATATCCGCCACGATCGGGTGGGTGGTGGGCAGTTGATCCTGCAGATAGGCCCAGGCTTTGCGCTTGCTGGCGAAATTCACCCACGCGGTATCCCAGTCGGTGGCGCGGTCCACGCCTAGAGTCCCCATGTAGTCCGCGAACGACTCTTTAAGCCAGAGGTCATCCCACCAGTTCATGGTCACCAGGTCCCCGAACCACATGTGGGCCATCTCGTGCATGAGGGTATTGGCACGGGCCTGGTATTGGGCGTCGGTGGCCCGCGAGGCGTAGACGTACTTCTCGGTGAACGTCACCAGGCCGGGGTTTTCCATGGCACCGAGGTTGTATTCGGGCACAAACGCTTGATCATATTTGCCCCATGGATAGGGGTAGGCGAAGAGGTTGTTGAAGAATTCCAGCCCGCTTTTGGTCAACCGGAACAGTTCCTCGGCGTCGAAGGAGCCAGCCAGGGAAGCCCGGCAGAAAAGTGCCAGCGGCACGTCCAGCCGGGTGCCGTCGTCGAGCTTTGCTCCCCAGTGATCGGTGGCCTTGAAGTAGGGACCGGCCAGCACGGTGGTGATATAGGTGGACATTCGTTGGGTAACGGCAAAATCCCACTGAGCGGCGGTGGGGTGGCCCGGTACCGGTGTGCGTGCCTCCTCAACTCCGTTGGAGGCTACTTCCCAACCGGCAGGGGCAATCACGTGGAAAGTAAATTCGGCCTTGAGATCCGGCTGTTCGAAATTGGCGAAGACGCGGCGGCTGTCCGCAGGTTCGTACTGCGTGTAGAGGTAGCACTGGCCATCCGCGGGGTCCACGAAGCGATGCATGCCCTCGCCGGAGCGGCTGTACAGCGCCGTCCCGGTCACCGTCACGGTGTTCTCGGCGGCGAGGCCTTCCAGGATGATCCTGTCGCGGTCCACCACTGACTCCACGTCCAGTCTCCGGCCGTTCAGCACCACTGACTGGACGCCGCCGCTGATGAAATCCAGGAAGGTGGCGGAGCCGGGTTCGGCTGAGAAGGTGACCGTGCTGGTGCTCGGGTACCCGGCGACGGCGGGATCTGCCGCGTCGCGGACATCGAGGGTGACGTCATAGCTGTGGGTGGTGATCAGGGCTGAACGGATTGCGGCGTCATCGCGCGAGAGGTTGTGATTCGACACACAGCTATCTAATCATGATCCACGCGGCCCCAAGGCCCAAGGAGGCGATGAGCAGCCAAGAGCCCAATGCCACCAGGACAGCGCGGCCTCCCGTGTGAATCAGGGTGCGTACCCGCACCGCCGAACCCAGCCCGAACAGGGCCGTTGCCAGGAGAATGTCCTGGACAACAGCCGCAATTTCCAGGCCAGACTGCGGTACCCAACCCAGTGAACGGAGTGCCACCATGGCCAGGAATCCGACGACGAACAGGGGGACAACCGGCGGGAACCGCCCGTCGACGCCGTCAGCCGAATCGTCCCCACCGTTGGCGCGCTTCCTCATATGGACGATTCGTTGGTGCACCCCGGCGGCAGCGGCAATCGGCGCCAGCAGGACTACGCGCGTCAATTTGACGACGACGGCGACCGCCAGCGCCGATGTACCTGCGGTTTGCGCCGTGGCCACCACCTGGCCGACGTCATGCACCGAGGCGCCCGTCCAGGCCCCGAATTGCTCGGGATTGAGATTCAGGGGGTGCATGAGCAGTGGCAGTACACCGATGGCAAGTGTTCCGCACAGCGTTACGAGCGTCACGGGGAGCACTGTGTCTTGATGCTTGATGCGGCGCACAGCTGCCATCGCGCCAATCGCCGAGGCGCCGCAGATGGAAAAGCCGGTGGCGATGAGGATGGCAGCTTCGCCGGGGAGACGAAGCAAGCGCGCCAGCCCATAGGTTCCCGCGAAACTGACCAGGACAACACCGGCGATCAGGAGCAGGGACAGCCAGCCCAGGCCAAGGACGTCCCCGATGCTGATCTTGAGTCCCAACAGCACGATCCCGGCACGCATGAGGTGCTTTCCGGCGAAGTCCAAGCCCGGCCGGGCGCGCCCCGCGGTCAAGACTGCCGTGCCCGGTATATTGGCTGAGAGCAAACCCAAGGCCACAGCGAGTGTCATGGCCGGTACCGCCGGAAAAACGCCGTGAATGGCGAAGGCAAGACCCGTGGCGGCGATGCTCAGGACCAACCCGGGCCCCAGCCGGGACAGCTGGGGCGCGAAACTCTTGTAGGGCATGCCTCAACCCTGCCGGATGGGGGCACGGAAGGCGAACCGGGAGGACCCGGAAACAGCGACACAACCAGCGCGTAATGCGCTCGACTCAAAAAGGTGATTACCTGAATCCCATGTCTGACCTATTCCAGGATTACTCCGAGGCCGCAGCCCGCAGTGGCGCCTACGACGAGATGTTTACCCAAAGCCACGTCGCCAGAAGATCCTACGGTCAGGTTTCCGGGGCTCTCCGCGAGCTTTCCCTGGCGGATGTCACCGCCCGTGCCGACTCCATGGCACGCACCTTCCTGGACCGTGGCGTGACCTTCGACTACGCGGGGGAGGAGCGGCCGTTTCCCCTGGACATTGTCCCGCGCGTTATTCCCGCCGATGAGTGGGATGTACTGGAGCGCGGCGTGGCCCAGCGCGTCAAAGCTCTGGAAGCTTTCCTCAATGACGTTTACGGACGAATGGCCGTGGTCACCGACGGCGTGATTCCGCGGCAGTTGGTGACCACCAGCGCGCATTTCCACCGCGCGGTGCACGGCTTTGAGCCCTCGGGTGGCGTTCGCGTCCATGTATCGGGCATTGACGTTGTTCGGGATGCAGCCGGGACATTCCGCGTGCTTGAGGACAACGTCCGCGTTCCCTCAGGCGTCAGCTACGTCCTGGAGAACCGGCGCGCCATGGCCAAGGGCTTGCCGGAAGCTTTCGGCCAACAGCACATCAGGCCCGTGGAGGAGTACCCCCGGCGTCTACTCTCCGCACTGCGCAAGACTGCTCCCGCAGGCGTGGACGATCCCACCGTGGTTGTCCTGACACCGGGCGTCTTCAACAGCGCTTATTTTGAGCACACCCTCCTTGCAGGACTCATGGGCGTGGAGCTCGTTGAAGGCCGTGACCTCATATGCCGTGGCAACCGTGTTTACATGCGGACCACTGCCGGCGAGCAGCGAGTGGATGTCATCTATAAGCGCATTGATGACGACTTCCTGGATCCGCTGCAGTTCCGCTCGGATTCCATGCTCGGTTGCCCGGGATTGGTCAACGCCGCCCGCGCCGGCGGAGTAACCATTGCCAACGCTGTGGGCAACGGCGTAGCCGACGACAAGCTCGTGTACAGTTACGTGCCTGACCTGATCCGGTACTACCTTCACGAAGAGCCGATCATCGCCAACGTTGACACTTTCCGGCTTGAGGAAAAGGAAGCCAGGGAGCATGTTCTGGACCGCCTCGACGAACTGGTGGTCAAACCCGTGGACGGTTCCGGCGGTAAGGGATTGGTCATTGGACCGGACGCCACCAAGGAAGAGCTGGACGCCCTGCGCAAGCGCGTCATTGCCGATCCCCGGGGCTGGATCGCACAGCCGGTTTTGCAGCTCTCCACAGTGCCCACACTCTCCGGAGACAAATTCGGACCACGCCACGTGGACCTGCGGCCCTTCGCAGTCAACGACGGCGACGACGTTTGGGTCCTGCCCGGTGGCCTCACCCGGGTGGCGCTCAAGGAAGGTTCCTTGATTGTGAACTCCAGCCAGGGCGGCGGCTCCAAGGACACCTGGGTTCTGGCCGACTCACCGCAACTGCCCGCTGAGATCATTCCCCGCCAGTCCGTCACGGTCCGTGAGCAAGTATCCGTCTGGCCCGTGGAAAGCAACTGGCGTGACCGCCAAACGGAGCAGCAGCAGTGAAAGCACTCCACCAATACTTGAACTTCGATATGCACAACGCGAAGGAGGCAGTTCCATGCTGAGCCGCATTGCTGAGTCACTCTTCTGGATCGGACGCTACGTTGAGCGTGCCGACGGTACCTCCAGGATTTTGGATGTACACCTTGAGCGCTTGAACCACCTGCCCCTTGAGGAACAGCGAAGCGTCGCCCGGGACCTCCTTGCCGTGATGGGCGCCAAGCCCCAAGGTGAAGAGTTCGGCCTCCCTGAGCTCCTCCATGCGCTTGCCTACGACAAGCACAGCGCGTCTTCCATTGCAGGCTCGCTGGGCGCTGCCCGTGAGAATGCGCGGCGGGCCCGCGAGACTGTTTCCCAGTCCCTTTGGGAAAGCCTCAACACCACCTACTACGGCCTCAATCAACATCGCAAGGATGTTGTGGGAACCTATCGCTTCTGCAATTGGGTTTTGGAACGCACCGCCATGGTGCGTGGGCTCGCGGACACAACGGTCAGCCATGATGAGAGCTGGTTGTTCATGGTGCTGGGCCGCTCCCTGGAACGCGCCGACATGACTGCCCGCATGTTGTCCACCCGTGATGTCCAGTCCGCTGGAATGTCGTGGGTCAACATGCTGCGGTGCGCGGGAGCATATGAGTCGTTCATCCGGACCCGCAGGGCTGCGTTCGGGGACCAGCACGCAGCGGAGTTCCTGCTCCTGGACCGTTTGTTCCCGCGTTCGATTGTCTACGCTTTGCGTGATGCCGATGAATGCCTCGCCAAGTTGGATCCTTCGGCGCAACGCGTCGGATTCATCAATGATGCCCGGCGGATCGTGGGCCAGGCACGCACGTTCCTTGAGTTCCACCGCACGGACGATCTCATGTCCGAACTGCCCGAGCATATGGAACGTGTGCAGAAGGCAGTTACTCAAGCATCGGACGCAATTTCCCGTAAGTACTTCAATCAGGCTGATGAGCACGCCTGGGTGGGAGAAGTTTCATGACCCGGCTGAGCATTGTTCACAAGACCGCCTACAAGTACAACCGCCGTGTAACCCTGTCCTATAACGAAGCCCGGATGACGCCGCTGACCGACGGCCAACAGGTGGTCCTGGAAGCCTCGCTCAAAGTTTCGCCCCATCAGGCCTCTGTCAGTACTTACCGTGACTATTGGGGGACTCGGGTCACAGCGTTCGACATGCAAATGCCACATGAGAGCCTTGAGGTCCTCGCTACAGCCACGGTTGAAGTACACCGCACCGAACGGGTGGCAACTGAGGACGACATTGTGGGATGGGACGTCATCGCCTCGGAGAAGGTCCAGGACGAATTCAGCGACTGGCTGCCGCAGTCCCGGCTCAGCGGGCCGGGAGAGGAAGTCCTGGAGATCGTTCCGGGTGTTGTCCAGGGGAAGAACCCTCACGAGGCTGCGCTTGCAGTATTCGCGTGGATGGCCGGTGAGATGACCTATATGAAGGGCACTACAGGGGTCACCACGAATGCCGAACAAGCATGGTCCCAGCGTCAGGGCGTTTGCCAGGATCTGGCGCACCTGGCGATCGGTGCCCTTCGGTGCAGCGGCATTCCAGCACGGTACGTGTCCGGGTATATCCACCCCCGTTCCTCCGCGGACATCGGCGAGACTGTCGCCGGCCAATCCCACGCCTGGTTGGAATGGTGGGATGGAGAATGGCGCAGCTGGGACCCCACCAACCACAAGCCCGCAGGGGACTACCACGTCACAGTGGCCCGCGGCCGTGACTACCGCGATGTTCCCCCGCTGAAGGGGGTCCTGTCAGGTGGAGGCGGTTCGGGGCTTTCGGTTTCCGTGGAGATTACCCGCCTCGCCTAGGAACCGGGTTCCAGGAGTTTGAGTACAGATAAGGCCCTTAAGAACAGTTCTTAAGGGCCTTATCTGTACTCAAACTCGAGGGGTTCTACCAGGGCGACGGCTTGTAGTCCTTGAGGAAGACACCGTACTGGTCCTCACCCTTTTCACCCATCACGATGGGGTCGTAGACACGCGCGGCACCGTCCACCAGGTCCAAGGGAGCATGGAATCCTTCTTCCATGAGGCGGACCTTGGTGTAGTGCGGGCGTTCGTCGGTGATCCAGCCGGTATCCACGGCGGTCATGAGGATGCCATCGGAATCCAGCATTTCCTGGGCGCTGGTGCGCGTCATCATGTTCAGTGCAGCTTTGGCCATGTTGGTGTGGGGATGTCCGGGGCCCTTGTAGGCGCGGGAGAACTGTCCCTCCATGGCCGAGACGTTGACGATGTACTTCCTGTTGGCGGTGGACCGTTTCATGGCTTCGCGAAGGCGGCTGACCAGCAGGAAGGGCGCCGTGACGTTGCACAGCTGCACTTCGAGCATTTCCAGGGGATCCACCTCGTCCACCACCTGGGTCCAGCTGTTGATCGAGGCGAGGTCAGGAACGAGGCCGCCGGCGTCGATCGCCGTTCCCGACTCAATCCGTTCCAGTGACGCCGATCCTGTGGAGAGGGCCAGGGAGGTGATCGCATCGCCGGCCAGCACGGGGTGTTCGGTGACACTGCTGGCGAGGGCAAGCGGGTGCTTGTCATGTGCGTGCCCGAAAGTCACCAGCTCGGGTCCGCCGTTGGCAACTTCGAGGGCCGCAGGCAAGGCCTCGTCCTCTGCGTCAACCAAAGGCTTGTAAGCGTTGCCCGAGCGCCGCACGGTCTGGGCCGCATTGTTGATGATGATGTCCAGTGGACCGGCCTCGTTAAGTGAGTCTGTCAAGGCCATCACCTGTGCCGGGTCGCGGAGGTCAATGCCAACGATCCGAAGCCGGTGCAGCCACTCGCCGCTGTCTTCCATCGCAGCGAAACGCCGCGCAGCGTCTTTGGGGAAGCGGGTGGTGATAGTGGTGTGAGCGCCATCCCGGAGCAGCCTCAAGGCGATGTACATGCCTATCTTGGCGCGTCCGCCGGTCAGCAGGGCCCTGCGACCGGTGAGATCCGTGCGGGCATCGCGCTTGCTGTGGCTGAAGGCCGCGCATTCAGGGCACAGCTGGTGGTAGAAAGCGTCAACCTGCGTGTAGTGCTTCTTGCAGATATAGCAGGGCCGCGAGCGGATAAGGTGGCCTGCTACCTCGCCTGTGGCCGAGGGGGCCAGCTTGTTGCCGCGGGTTTCGTCGTCAATGCGGTCCGGCGCGGCCGTGGCAGTGAGCGCAATAACGGCCCGGTCAGCCTCGGCGATGGAGTCGCGTTTAGTGACACGGCGGTGGCGCTTGACGGCTTTGAACATCTTTCCGGTGGCACGGCGGACAGCAACGTAGTCCGGGTGCTCTTCGTCGTAGACGTGGATCGTGGTCAGAACCTTGAGGCAGGCCTGGATCTCTTCAGGCGTCAGATCGGTGGAGCTCATTGACCTGATTTTACAGCCTTGGGAGCCAGTGGCCTGCCTCGGGTTCTGATAGTGCCGGGGTGCGCCCTACCGGCTAACGGGAGGCACCCTGCGCCGCGGCGTCCGCCACGCGTGATTGGATGCCGGCCGCCACCTTTTCCGCTGAGTCGCGGATGTCGGGATCGTCATGGGTGGCCGCCCTGACCGCTTCCGGCAGCGCACGGCGATGCTGTGCGGACAACGCGAGCTCTGCCTCACCGGGCTCGGGGACAACCTGGCCCTTTGCCAGAACGGTGATGCCGGACTCCGTGACCTTATAACCCCGGGCCTTGTCCAGAGCGGGGTCCAACCCGATAGCCGCGCCGGCGGGGACCTTCACGTTCTTATCCAGGATTGCCCGCTTGATCACAGCGCCTTCGCCCACACGAACCTTATCCATCAACACAGAGTCCTGGACCCGGCTGCCCGCGGCCACATAGGCATCGTTGGAGATCACGGATCCTTCAACGATGCCGCCGGAAACCACCACACCACTGGCCACAATGGAATCCAGCGCCGTGCCCACGGTGTTGTTATCACCACGGACAAACTTCGCGGGCGGGGAGATGCTCTGGCGTGTATAGATGGGCCACTCGGAGTTGTACAGGTTGAAGATCGGCACAGGTGAGATGAGGTCCATATGTGCGTCGTAGAACGAGTCGATGGTACCGACGTCTCGCCAGTACGTCCGGTCGCGATCGGTGGCGCCCGGGATGTCGTTAAGAGTGAAGTCGTAAACACCGGCTTCGCCTTGATCCACGAAATACGGAATGATGTCTCCGCCCATATCGTGCTTGGTATCGAGTCTTTCCGCGTCAACATGCAGAGCCTCAACCAGGGCGTCTGCGTTGAAGACGTAGTTGCCCATGGAAGCCAGGAACTGCGTGGGGTCAGCTGCCAGCCCGGGGGTGCTGGCCGGCTTCTCCACGAAGGCGGCGATCTTCTGGGGATCGTTCTGGTCAACCTCGATCACGCCGAACTGGTTGGCCATGTTCAACGGCTGCCGGACTGCAGCAACTGTCGCTTTGGCACCGCTGGCAATGTGCTGCTCCACCATTTGGGAGAAATCCATGCGGTACACGTGGTCAGCGCCGACCACTACCACGATGTCCGGGGCGTCATCATGGATGAGGTTCAACGATTGATAAATTGCATTGGCACTGCCAAGGAACCAGCTCTTGCCCACGCGCTGCTGCGCGGGAACAGAAGCCACGTAACGGCCCAGCTGCGTTGACATACGCCAGGTTTCCGAGATGTGCCGGTCAAGGCTGTGCGATTTGTACTGCGTCAGCACAACGATTTTCAAATATCCCGAATTAACGAGATTGGATAGTGCAAAGTCAATCAACCTGTAGCCGCCTGCAAACGGAACCGCGGGCTTGGCCCGGTCCGCCGTCAGCGGCATGAGTCGGTTGCCTTCTCCGCCTGCCAATACGATTGCCAGAACTTTCTTCAACGCCATGGTCACAGCTCCCCGTACGTCTTCGTATCCCCCAAAAGTCCGATTTTCCGGACTCTTTCACACTAGAACACATACGCCGGAACGACTACGTTGGTTAGCGTGCGAATAGACATTGTGACTAAAGAATTCCCTCCGGAAATTTATGGCGGTGCCGGTGTCCACGTTGCCGAGCTCAGCCGGGTGCTGGCAAAGCACGTCGACCTTCACGTCCGGGCGTTTGGAGCGCCCCGTGATGCCGACTATCACGGGGCTACGGTGGCGTCCTACGCCACGCCCGAAGACCTCGGCGATGCCAACGCCGCCATCCAGACCCTCGGCGTGGACTTGAGGATTGTTCCGGACATTGCGGGAGCGGACGTTGTCCACTCGCACACCTGGTACGCCAACATGGCCGGCCACCTCGCTTCGCTGCTGCACGGTATCCCGCACGTCCTCAGCGCCCACAGCCTGGAGCCCCTGCGCCCGTGGAAGGCTGAACAGCTGGGCGGTGGCTATGCGTTGTCCTCCTGGGTTGAGAAGACGGCGTATGAGGCGGCCGCGGCGATCATTGCCGTCTCAGATGGCATGCGCCAGGACATCCTCCGCAGCTACCCCAACGTGGATCCGGACAAAGTCCGTGTGGTCCACAACGGCATCGATGTCTCCCTCTGGGAACGTGACGAGGAGGACGATGCCATCCGTGCGCTGGGCATCGATCCCGCCAAGCCCAGCGTCGTCTTTGTGGGCCGCAATACCCGCCAGAAGGGGGTGCCGTACCTGCTGCGCGCAGCGTCAAGCTTGCCTGAGGATGTCCAGTTGGTCCTGTGCCTTGGAGCAGCGGACACTCCCGAGCTCGCCGCCGAAACTGCACGCCTCATTGAGGAATTGCAGGCAAAGCGTGAGGGCGTCATCCTCATCGAGCGGATGCTGCCGCGAAAGGAACTCATCCAGGTCCTCAGCCACGCTACGGCGTTCGCCTGCCCGTCGATTTACGAGCCCTTGGGCATCGTGAACCTCGAGGCCATGGCTTGCGGTGCCGCCGTTGTGGCCAGCGCCACCGGAGGCATCCCGGAGGTGGTTCAACACGGTGAGACCGGGTTGCTGGTGCAATTGGAACAGGTCACTGACGGAACCGGCACCCCCTTGGATCCGGAAAAGTTCGTCAGCGATTTCGCTGCTGCCCTCAACGAGGTTGTTGCCGACCCTGCCCGTGCCCGTGAAATGGGCAAGGCAGGGCGACGCCGGGCCGAAGAGCACTTCTCTTGGGAGTCCATCACGGAAACAACTCTCGAGGTCTACCGATCAGTGCTTCGCTGAACTCACGCTTGATGTTCTGACAGCAGCCAAACCACGACGGCGCCGCCCCCTTGGTGGGGACGGCGCCGTCGCACTTTACAAAGGTTCCGCAGTTGTTCACCGCATGGCAGCGGAGGTCTGCTAGCGGGCCTTGGCGGCCTTAAGGGCAAGCAGTGTTTTTTCGTCCGCCGGGGCACTACCGCTGGCCCGCAGCTCTCGGAAGTGTTCGCGGGCAGCATCCTGCCGAGTTGCTTCCGCGCCGGTGGCAATGGAGGCACGGAGGTGCTCAGGGCCATAGCCAAAGGCGTCAACGAGGTCCACTGCGTGCGGGCGGATCTTCACCAGCAGGCGGTTGATGTACGTTCCTACAGTGCGGCCACGCTGCATCGACAGGCGGCCGTTCATGAGGTACCAGGACAGGTGCTTCTCAATCAGGGAGAGGCCGAACAAGTCTCGAAGCCAGGTCAGGACCCGCTTGGTTCCCTCATCCGATACCTGCCCAAGGGCCTCGGTGAAGGCCTCCCACTGCAAAAGTTCCGCATGTGCCTGGGCAGCCTCGATGAGTTCATGTTGGTGCTGATTGAAGAGCGCGGCGGCCTGGTGCTGGGGAAGCTTGTTGGCTCCCTTCAGCGCGGCACCGACCTCGGCCACCATCGACTGAACACGGTCAGCCAAGAGGGTGCGCTGGCCTTCCTCATCCCGCAAAGCCAGAGCCGCTTTCTGGACTGAACCGGTATCGGCCACGAACTGGGCGACTTGCCGGAGGCCCGTTCGATGCAGAGCCACACCGGCCGCCTGATCAACCACGTAGCGGGCCAGGACGCCAAAGTCAGCGCTCCGGAATTCCTTGGCATAGTCGGCAAGCAGCCGCTTGGCAACCAGCTGCAACAGGACGGTGTTGTCGCCCTCAAAGGTCACATAGACGTCCAGGTCAGCACGCAGCGAAGCAAAACGGTTTTCGATCAGGAAGCCGGCACCGCCACATGCTTCGCGGCACTCTTGCAACGTGTCCAGGGCATGCCAGGTACTCAGTGGCTTGAGCGCGGCGGCCAGCGTTTCCAGGTCCTGGCGGTCGGCATCGGTGTCGTGGGCACCGGAGAAGACGTCATCGAATTTCTGCAGCAGCTGCTCGTGCGCAAAGCTGGCCGCATAGGTGGTTGCCAGCCGGGTGAACAAGCGGCGCTGGTGCCGCTGGTAGTCCAAAAGTACTTCTTCGTCGGTGCTGGAGGAAGCGTTGAACTGACGGCGCTCGGTGGCGTACTGAATGGCCGTCTTCAGTGCCACCTTGCTAGCAGCCACTGCGGCGCCGTCGAGGGAAACGCGCCCTTGGACCAACGTTCCAAGCATCGTGAAAAATCGGCGGCCCGGGCTCTCAATGGTGGACGAATACGTGCCGTCCACGGCAACGTCTCCGTAGCGGTTCAGGAGGTTGGTGCGGGGGATCCGGACCTCGGTGAAGTGCAGCCGTCCGTTGTCTATGCCGTTCAGTCCACCCTTGATGCCATCATCTTCGCCGCCGATCCCCGGGAGGAATTCCTTGGTGGCAGGATCGCGGAGTTCCACATAGAAAGCGTGGACACCGTGATTGACCTTTTTGGTGATGAGTTGTGCAAACACCACAGCAGCAAGGCCGTCGTTGGCAGCATTGCCGATGTAGTCCTTCCACGCCGCACGGAAGGGAGTGTTGATGACGAATTCCTGGCTGGCTTCGTCGTACGTGGCAGTGGTTGCAATGCTGGCAACGTCGGAGCCGTGGCCGGTTTCGGTCATGGCGAAGCAACCGGGAATGTCCAGGTTCATGATCCCTGGGAGCCACTTGTCCTGATGTTCCACTGTGCCGAGGTGCATCACTGCCGAGCCGAACAGGCCCCACTGCACGCCGGCCTTGATCTGAAGGGACGGATCGGCGGTGACGATCTCTTCGAAGCCGGCGATGTTGCCGCCGTGGTCGTCCGAACCTCCCAGGCGGGTGGGGAACGCGCGGTGAACAGTGTTGTTGTCCACGAGGAACTTCAGCTGCTCGAACACCCGGGCGCGGTGCTCGGTGTGGTGCAGGCCTTCAATCTTCTGGACCGCCGGGTTGCCCGCCACCTTGCGGGCTTCATGGCGGATATGGGCCCATTTTCCAAGGAGTTGTTCGCCGAGGGCGGCAACGTCCACCACCGGATCCGCGCCGGCGGTGGCGTCATCCCGGCCGGAGGGTTGCTGGGCCGATGATGCCCGGTCCACTACTTCAGTCATGTTGCTTCCTTCTTTGGTTCCTATAACTGATGAGTCATTGCTGGTGTCAGGTGGTGGTCTTGAGCGCCGGGGCTATACCCAGGCACAGCCAATCGGTGATCTGCCCGGCCATGGTTGCCTGATCGGGCTTCCCGCTCCCGTCGGGAGTGCCCAACCACATCTCGCCGGCATTCCGAACGAGTCCGATGGCGGCGGTAGGCCAATAAACGATCACCGCTTCCTTCTCGCCCCCAAGGTGTGCCCGCATGGGCGTCGCGATCATGTCCGTGATCTGTTCGAAAAAGTTGCCCAGCGCTCCGGATGCCGCAATGGCGTCCTGTGCTGATGCCTCCCCGGGACTGAGCCGGGTGATGAACGCATACACGTTGGGGCTGGATTCTGCCATCTGGAGGTAAGCGGACACCATGGCCAACAAACCCTCGCGCGGGGTCTGTGCCAGCTGGGTGGCCTCAAGCATGCGCCGCTGCATTTGGCCCAAGACAACCTCGCCCATGGCCTGCTGAAGACCGGCCTTGTCACCGAAATAGCGGTAGAAGACGGATTTGGAGGTTGCAGCTACGCCGGCGATGTCCTCCATTGAGGCGTCACTGCCGAGCCGGTGGACGGCTTTGCGCGCTGCCTTGATGAGTTCGCGACGCCGTTCCTCACGGTGGGACTGCCAGCGGGCGGCCCGTCCGTCGACGGCCGCCGTGGCGGTGTCCTGCGGGGCATCGGCGGCGTTGGTGAATACTTCGTGGCGACTGTTCACGATACCCAGCGTATCAGGTACGCTGGGTATCAGTAACTGGCATTGATCGAAGGAGACAAGCATGGCTGCAGAAGACATGACCACGGACGGGCCCTTGGAATCGGCTACCCACCCTCGAACAACGCGCTCCGCGGTCATCGTGGGCGGCAACCGCATTCCGTTCGCCCGGACAGGCGGAGCCTACGTGAAGTCCTCCAATCAGGACATGCTCACCGCGGCACTGGATGGCTTGATCGCCAGGTTCGGGCTGCAGGACGAACGCATCGGCGAGGTCGCAGCAGGGGCGGTGCTCAAGCACTCGAGGGACTTCAACCTCACCCGCGAGGCCGTGCTCGGCTCGGCATTGTCACCTGAAACCCCGGCTTATGACCTCCAGCAAGCTTGTGCAACCGGCCTGGAAACGGTCATCGGGTTGTCCAACAAGATCAAGTTGGGCCAGATTGATTCAGGAATCGCCGGTGGAGTGGACTCGGCATCCGATGCCCCGATCGCCGTCAGCGAGGGGCTCCGCGACATCCTGTTGGACCTGAACCGGGCAAAGACCACAGTGCAGAAACTGAAGATCATCAGCCGGATCCGGCCCAAGGACCTCGCTCCCGATGCACCGAACACAGGGGAGCCCCGCACTGGGCTGTCCATGGGTGAGCACCAGGCCCTGACAACCGCCCAGTGGAAAATCTCCAGGGAAGCCCAGGACGAGCTTGCCTACAACAGCCACCGCAACCTGGCGTCGGCGTACGAGCGGGGCTTCTTTGATGACCTCATCACGCCGTATCGCGGCCTGAACAAAGATTCAAATCTGCGCGCGGACACCACACTGGAGAAGCTTTCCACTCTCAAGCCAGTCTTCGGAAAGACCCTCGGTTCTGAGGCAACCATGACCGCAGGCAACTCCACACCCCTGACCGACGGCGCATCAACGGTCCTCCTGGCAACGGAAGAATGGGCGGACGCCCACGGCCTGCCCAAGCTGGCCACCGTCTT
The DNA here is from genome assembly GCF_002979775.1 of Arthrobacter sp. MYb23. GTDB lineage: Bacteria > Actinomycetota > Actinomycetes > Actinomycetales > Micrococcaceae > Arthrobacter. The sequence continues at coordinate 148,510 of NZ_PCPR01000007.1, read as the reverse complement.
GGACGGCGAAGCGGCCGCCGTTGATTTCGTGCATGGCAAGGACGGTCTCCTCATGGCACCAGTCTTCGCGGTTCCCCGCCTTTTGGCCCGCCACGGACTCACTTTCGAGGACATCGACTTCTTCGAAATCCACGAGGCCTTCGCCGGAACGGTGCTCAGCACTTTGGCGGCGTGGGAAGACGAAGAGTTCGGCAGGACGCGTTTAGGCCTTGGTGGCGCGCTGGGAAAGGTGGACCGCGCCAAACTCAATGTCAATGGATCCTCGCTGGCCGCTGGCCATCCGTTTGCCGCAACAGGTGGCAGGATCGTAGCCTCTCTTGCGAAAATGCTGCATGAGAAGGGGACCGTTGACGGCCGTCCTGCCCGGGGCCTGATTTCAGTGTGCGCCGCCGGCGGCCAGGGTGTCGTCGCGATTCTGGAAGCAGCTTAGGGGGAACGCGATGACTGATAAGTACACACAGCTCGTAAGCCAAGGATTAGGGAAGGACGTCGCCAAGAAGCTCGGCTTGCCTCAGCCAGTGGTGCTTCGACGTCACCAGCCCGGCGCACCGCTCGTTACCGGCCCGGTTCTGGTCAGCGGCGACAGCGCGGGGGCAGACGACCTCGCCACCACCATGCTCGGATGGGGTTTGGACGTCCGACGCAACGCGCTGCCCAAGGAAAAGCTGGGGGCCATCATTCTGGTCCTTGATGCCGTCCAGCATCCAGCTGATCTGGGCAAACCCGTCCTTACCGCCGGCGCCTCCTTGCGGGACCTTTCGCCCAATGCCCGCGTCATCACCATTTCCCGGACATCACAGTCGGCCAGGACCCCGGCTACGGCTGCCGCGCGGCAGGGCATTGACGGGCTGTTGCGCTCCCTTGCCAAGGAATTGCGTGCGGGCTCCACTGCCAACGGCATTCTCCTGGACGAGCACGAGGATGAGCATCTGGCAACAACCAGTCCATCAGCGCTGGGTGCACTGAGGTTCTTCCTCTCGGGCCGGTCCGCCTACGTGGACGGACAATTCCTCACCATCGGCTCAGCGTCAGGCAGCTTGCCGAACGACGCCGACAAGCCCCTCGCCGGCAAAGTGGCAGTTGTTACCGGGGCGGCCCGGGGAATCGGTGCAGCGATCGCCCGCACCCTGCACCGCGACGGAGCAAGGATTGTGGCCGTGGACATCCCGGCCGCTGGGGATCACCTGGCGGCCGTAGCCAACGAGGTTCGCGGGACAGCCTTGCAGCTCGATATCAGCCGGGATGACGCCGGGCACCGCATCATAGAACACGCAGTGGAACGCTATGGCCGGCTGGACATCGTGGTCCACAATGCAGGAATCACCCGCGACAGGCTCTTGGCCAACATGGACGAGAGCCGCTGGCAGTCAGTCATCGCCGTCAACATCACAGCTCAACTGAAAATCAACGAAGCGCTTCTGGCATCGGAGCACTTCAAGGAATCGCCCCGCATCGTTTCAGTTGCTTCTACCAGCGGCATCGCTGGAAACAGGGGTCAGACCAATTACGGCGCCTCCAAGGGCGGCGTCATAGGCATGGTGAGGTCGACGGCAGCACTGATGGAACCTTTTGGCGGGACCATCAACGCGGTAGCGCCGGGTTTCATCGAAACTGAGATGACTGCCAAGATGCCCTTTGCCATCCGCGAGGCGGCCCGCAGGCTCAACTCCCTCAAGCAGGGCGGCCAGCCCCAGGATGTGGCCGAAGCCATTGCCTTCCTTTCAAGTGACTCCGCCGGCGGGATCTCCGGAGAGGTACTGCGCGTGTGCGGGCAACAATTGGTGGGGGCATGAACCATTCCCAACCCGTTGTCCTTGGCGAGATGCCATCTCTCTCCAAGCTGTATGTCAATGCAGCGGCCTCGGCAGCCCGCCGTCGGCTCCTGGGAGGATCCAGCGGCAAGACGCGGCTTCCTGCTGTCAGCCACGAAGTCAGGGGAGTGCGGGCAGACGTCGAAAATCTCACCGCCTACCAACACCTGGTAGGGGAGACAGCCAGCGATACTCTCCCCGCCGGCTATGTGCATTCCTTGGCGTTTCCCGTATCCATGAGCGTCATGAACCGCGAAGACTTTCCGCTGCCGCTTCTTGGCATGATCCATCTGAAAAACCGCATTGAACAGTTGGTGCCCATTCAGTTCGCGCAAGAACTGGATGTCCGATCCTGGGCGGAGAACCTTGCCGGGCACAGAGCCGGTACGCAACTGGACATAGTGTCCGAGGTCCGGGCCCATTCGAGCAATGACGTGCTGTGGCGCGGGGTCTCCACTTATTTGGCGAAAGGCGTCTTCCTGCCCGGCATCGACAAGCCCGGCAGTCCCAATGGCGCCACCGGCGCAAGTGAATTTGTCCCGCCGGATCCCACCGCGTTGTGGCAAGTGAATCTGGACGCAGGCCGGAACTATGCCGCGGTGTCCGGCGACTTCAATCCGATTCACTTGAGTGTCCTCTCGGCAAAGGCTCTGGGCTTGCGGGGCTCCATCGCCCATGGCATGTACCTGGCCTCCCGTGCACTGGCTGACGTCGGAGCCGTCAAAGCGGAATCGTTTGCCTGGAACGTTACGTTCGAAGCGCCGGTCTTCCTTCCAGCACGTGTTGCCCTGGACATCACCACGGTGCAGGCGGACTCGGGAAACTGGGAACGTTCGGACTACGTCGCGTGGAATCCCCGCAGCGGCAGGCGGCACTTCACCGGAAGTGTTGCTGCCTTGACCTGAGTCAAGGAAAGGAATGGCGGCGTCCACCAACAGGTGATCGCCGCCATTCCTTGTTAACGACAACTGAAGAAACAGTTGTGATGAAGCTCGCATCACGATGGTGGGGCTTCGATGCCTACAAACAAAACAAGGCCCGAAATCCATGGATTCCAGGCCTTGCGATGGTGCGCGGAGGGGGACTTGAACCCCCACCCCCTTTCGAGGACTAGCACCTCAAGCTAGCGCGTCTGCCATTCCGCCACCCGCGCAGGTGGTGTTCAGATGGTTGGTTTTGCACCTTGCGGTGCTTCACTTTCCTCCGAAGCAGCGAGAAAAACTCTAACACGGTTTCAGGTCGCTGAAAAATCGGCACTGGTCCGGGCGTACACGGTCCGTCCCCGGTCCCTTGCATGGGTGCATCTTCGGGACGTCGGCGACCACTGATAGGTAGGCTGATGGAAAAGGGGACGTCAGAGACCGCGAAGACCGCAGCCTTCGTCCCCGGACCTGCAGCCCAGCCACGCGAGGAGAGTTTCCATGTCTGTCATCCGCCCTGAAGACGAAGTTGTCCGGATCTGCCAGGAGCTCATCCGGATCGACTCCTCCAACTTTGGCGACGACACCGGCCCGGGGGAAAGGGCAGCCGCAGAGTACACAGCCGGGCTGATCACCGAAGTGGGACTCGAAGCCGAGATTTTCGAGTCTGCCCCGGGCCGCGCGAACGTGGTGACCCGCATGGCCGGTGAGGATCCGTCAGCCGACGCGTTAGTGGTTCACGGGCACTTGGACGTTGTTCCTGCCCTGAAGGACCAATGGAGCGTGGATCCCTTCAGCGGCGAACTGAAAGACGGCCTGGTCTGGGGTCGCGGCGCCGTGGACATGAAGGACATGGACGCCATGATCCTTTCAGTCATGCGCAACTTCGCCAGGACGGGGCGCAAGCCCAAGCGCGACATCATTTTTGCTTTCTTCGCCGACGAAGAGGCCGGCGGCACCTATGGTGCGCGGTACGCTGTCGAACACCGACGTGAACTTTTCGACGGCGCTACCGAAGCGATCTCGGAAGTGGGTGGCTTCTCAGCCACTATCGGTGGTCAGCGGACCTACCTGCTGCAGACCGCCGAGAAGGGATTGTCATGGTTGCGTTTGGTTGCGCATGGGCGGGCTGGCCACGGCTCACAGATCAATACTGACAACGCCGTTACCCGGTTGGCAGCAGCCGTTACCCGGATCGGGGAACACAAATGGCCTGTGGAACTGACGCCCACCACCCGACAGTTCCTGGACGGCGTCACTGAACTGACCGGCGTCGAGTTTGACGCCGACAACCCGGACATCCTTCTGAAAGAGCTTGGCACTGTAGCCCGGTTCGTCGGTGCCACACTGCAGAACACCTCCAACCCCACGTTCCTGCGCTCGGGCTACAAGCACAACGTCATCCCGGAGTCAGCGGAGGCGTTCGTTGACTGCCGCACGCTTCCTGGCCAGCAGGAACTGGTGTTCGAGACCATCAAGGAACTCGCCGGCGACGGCATTGAGATCAGCTACGTCAACAAGGATGTGTCCTTGGAGGTGCCTTTTGCGGGAAACCTCGTGGATTCCATGATCGATGCACTCCACTCCGAGGATCCGGGCGCGAAAGTCCTTCCCTACACGCTCTCGGGCGGTACCGACAATAAGTCGTTGAGCAAGATCGGGATCACCGGCTACGGTTTCGCCCCCCTGATGCTGCCCGATGAGCTCGACTTCACAGGAATGTTCCACGGCGTTGACGAGCGTGTGCCGGCCGAGTCCCTTCAGTTCGGCGCCCGGGTCCTGAACACCCTGCTCAGCAACTACTAAGAGGAGCTCCCCGCCATGACTCCCGAAGAGATCCTTCCCGATGAACTGCTCGAACGGCTCCGTGGCCGCGCCGCCGGCTACGACCGCAATAACCAGTTCTTCCATGAAGACCTTGAAGAGCTGGCCGCCGCTGGTTACCTGAAGCTCTTCGTTCCGGAGGCCGACGGCGGTTTCGGGCTTGGGCTCGAATCGGTGGCTGCCTTGCAGCAACGTCTCGCTACGGCAGCGCCCGCCACAGCGTTGGCCGTCAACATGCACCTGGTATGGACCGGCGTCGCGCAGGTCATGGCCGCGCGCGGGGACTCGTCCCTGGACTTCGTCTTGAAGGAGGCGGGACAGGGCGAGATCTTCGCTTTTGGTATTTCCGAGGCCGGCAACGATTCCATGCTGTTCGATTCGGGCACGCTTGCCGAACCGCTGCCTGACGGAAGCTACCGTTTCACTGGCCGGAAGATCTTCACCAGCCTCTCCCGGGGTTGGACACGGCTGGGGACATTCGGCAAGGATGCTGACGCCCGGGACGGCGCGGGCGAGCTGGTCTTTGGCTTCCTCCGGCGTGATGAGCCGGGCCATGAAACCCTGAGCGATTGGGACACCCTGGGTATGCGGGCCAGTGCGTCCAACACCACCCTCCTCCACGGGGCGGTGATCCCGCCGGAGCGGATCTTCCGCAAACTACCCGTGGGACCCGGCAAGGACCTCATGTTCTTCGCGATCTTCGCATGCTTCGAGACGTTGCTCGCCGCTGTGTACACGGGCGTTGCCGAGCGCGCGTTCACCCTCGGTGTGGCCAACGTCAAGCGCAGGGTTTCGGCAAAACACGGGGGCCGGAGCTACGCCCAAGACCCTGATATCCGTTGGAAGGTGGCAGATGCAGCCTTGGCCATGGACGGGATCTCACCGCAAATTTCTTCGCTGGCCCGTGACGTGGACAACCTGGTGGACCACGGCGCCCAGTGGTTCCCCAAACTCGTAGGACTCAAATCCCGGGCTACGGAGAATGCACGCCACGTGGTGGATTTGGCGATCCGCGTCACGGGAGGATCCAGCTACTTCCGCGGCTCTGAGATGGAGCGGCTGTACCGCGATGTCCTGGCGGGAATCTTCCATCCTTCCAACGACGAATCCGCCCATAACACTGTGGCGACCGCCTGGTTGGGACCTCTGGAGGACTAGCTGTTCCCATCAGGGCAGGTGGTGCCGCCGGGTTCAGACGGTGCCGCCGGGTTCAGACGGTCCGCTGGACGGAATAGACTTTACGGCGCAGCCAGAAGCGCCGCCCGCCCCCAAGGTAGAGCACACTGCGCTCGAGTTCCCACTTGCCGTATTCGGAATGTTCGGCGAGCCGGCGCCGGGCTTCCGGCAGCGAATCGTCAGGGGCCACCGTCAGAACGAGGTACTCGTACTGACGCGCATAGTCTCTTTGGCGCTCAACGGAGCTGCCCGGAAATTGTTCTCTCATCCCTCTCCATTTTCGTCTTTTTCCGGCTAACGTGAAGTCATGAGCATCGATCCGCGTGTCGCGCTTCAATCACTGACCGCCGCCCTGGAAGAACATCTGGCTGCTGCATCGGCCCGACGAGGTGAAGGCGACCCCAACGTCGAGGCGGCATTCTTCGCTGTCGCTGATGCCTTCGAAGTTTACGAAGACGCACTCTACGAAGCCTTCTCCGAGGTTACTCCGTTGCAGGTCTTTGATGACGAGGATGAAGAAGACGACGACGTCCTGGACGAAGATTTGGAAATCGTGGAGGACTGAACACCCTGATGAACCGGCCACCCTGGGGTGGCCGGTTTTTTTGTGCCATTTCCCGGCAATAAAGGTGCCGTTTCCGGACCATACTTCGGCTGATTTCCCCTCATGAACAGGCACAAAAACACGTAGTCGCGCTGCCGCTGGCTAGGTACTCGCACGTAGGGGTGATGGGTAATCCTGCGCAAACTTGAGTACCGACTACTGGTGCGCCACCAGAGCGCCGCCGGTTCACTGATGAGTAGGCAATGACAGGTCTGCAAAGAAGGCTGACATGGTGAAAGTTCCAGTGATGCGTCGAGGCAAGGTAGCGGCACCCCACGGTGCGGACCATGCCGCAGCGCAGTCAGTCTTTCCTGCACAAACTGCCATCGTCGACGTCAATCCGCCGGCGTCTCCCTGGATTGACAAGTCCGTTGCTGCACAACGGGCTGAAAAGGCGGGACTGGCGGCGCTAAGATCCGAGGTAACCCTGGACTTCGTGCCGCCAGTCACCCGCAAGGCTCCTCGAATCACACCCGCCCGACGTGGCGGCTCCGACTGGACACACTCACTGACCAACAGTCTCCGCATGACGGACACTGCCTTGGTCGCCGCAGCGGTATTCGCCGGCTTTGTTCTTAACACCGACGGACTGTCCCTGGCTGCCGAAAGTCCTGGTTACACACGCCACTTGGTGATGGGCTTGATACTTGGCCTCCTCTGGTTGGGGTCATTGGAGGTCTACCGCACCCGGGATCCCAAAGTCCTCGGCGTTGGGCCCGAAGAGTACAAGCGCGTCCTGTCAGCCAGCTTCCGGGTCTTTGGCTTCCTGGGCATTGTGGCCGTGGTGTTCCGTCTTGATGCCGTCAGTTCATTCGTTCTCGTTTCCCTGCCACTTGGCTTGGTGGCGCTGACCGGCAGCCGGTGGAGTTTCCGCCGGTGGTTGAGCCACGAAAAGTCACGGGGCCGTTGTCTTTCCCGCGCGATCGTGGTGGGTGAACCCCAAGACGTCCGGTACGTCATCAAACAGATCAATCGAAAGTCAGGCGCTGCCTACGACATCCTCGGAGCATGCCTCCCGGGCGCCCGGCGTGGTGCAGTCCTGAAAGTGGACCACCTTCGCGTTCCTGTCCTGTCCTCGATCTACGGCATTGCCGAGACCGTCCGGGATACAGGAGCCAACGCAGTGATTGTGGCCGGTCCCGTGCCAGGGGGAAACCAGTTCATTCAGGAGCTGGGGTGGCGGTTGGAGGAGAATGCGGCCGAACTTGTCCTTGCGGCTGCCCTGACCAACGTTGCCGGCCCGCGTATCCATTGGCGGCCGGTCGAGGGACTTCCTTTGATGCACGTGGATATTCCGCACTACTCCGGGGGGAAGCACACGCTTAAGCGGTTGATGGACCTCACAGTCTCGGCGTCGTCATTGCTGATCCTGTCACCGATTCTATTGCTCCTCGCGGCCATAGTTCACTACGACAGCCCCGGGCCTGTACTTTTCCGGCAGGAACGTGTTGGCAGGCGAGGCACCACCTTCCACATGCTGAAGTTCCGTTCCATGGTGGTGGACGCCGAATCCCGTTTGGAGGAGCTCAACACCCAGGATGAGGGCGCCGGTGTCCTTTTCAAGATCCGCGGGGATCCACGCATCACCCGATGCGGACGTTGGATGCGTAAGTACTCCCTCGATGAGCTGCCCCAGTTCTGGAATGTCCTGGTGGGCAATATGAGCCTGGTGGGGCCGCGTCCGCCACTGGCCCGGGAAGTCAGCGGCTATGAACGCCACACACATCGTCGGCTCCTCATCAAACCCGGTATCACCGGGCTGTGGCAGATCAATGGGCGATCCGACCTGCCATGGGAGGAAGCCGTTCGGCTGGATCTCTACTACGTCGAGAACTGGTCCATAGCCGGCGACCTCATGATCATGTGGCGAACTTTCAGGGCAATGATCCAACCCACCGGAGCCTACTAGCCAAAAGCTACTGGCCAAGAGCTGAGCATCACCCAACGAATCGGATTCTCAACACAGAAGCAGAGCGGGAAATGACCATACGAACCATTCCATCAGGACAACTGAACGGCCACGGACTACTGCCCAGGCTCCGCATCGCTGTGGTGGGAGCAGGGTATTGGGGTCCCAATCTCGCCCGGAACCTCAAGGCCAGCCCGGACTGGGATCTCGTTGCTATCTGCGACCTCGACGTCGAGCGGGGCCTGAAGCTTGCCGAGACAGTAGGTGGGGTGGCCGTCGTCGAATCCCTGGACGAGCTTCTGGATACCTACAACCTGGACGCCATAGCGGTAGCAACTCCGGCCCATACCCACCATGGGGTGGTGATGACGGCACTGCGGGCAGGCAAACACGTCCTGGTGGAGAAACCGTTGGCGGACAGCCGCGCCAAGGGCCTGGAGATGGTGGAAGAAGCAAAAGCCAGGGGATTGGTCCTCATGGCGGACCATACCTACTGCTTCACTCCTGCAGTCCTCAAGATCCAGGAATTGGTGGCCAGCGGCGCACTGGGCGACATCCTGTATGTCGATTCCGTCCGCATCAACCTCGGCCTCGTCCAACCGGACGTGAACGTTTTTTGGGACCTGGCCCCGCATGACCTGTCCATCCTGGACTTCGTCCTCCCCGGCGGCCTGCACCCGACTGAAATATCCGCCCACGGCGCTGATCCCCTGGGAACCGGCAGGGACTGTGTAGGACACCTCACCTTCGGCCTGCCCAACGATGCCATGGTCCATATTCACGTGAACTGGCTCAGCCCCACCAAAATCAGGCAAATGATCATCGGCGGCTCAAAGAGGACCCTGGTGTGGGACGATCTCAATCCCCAGCAGCGTCTGAGCGTGTACGACCGCGGCGTAAGCCTGGAGCATCAGCCCCGGTCCGCCGCCGACAAGCGGACCTCAGCCATCTCCTACCGGCTGGGGGACACGTGGTCCCCGGCCCTGCAGGAACGGGAGCCACTGGGCCAGGTGGTCGGCGAACTAGCCTCCTCAATCCGCAACGGGACAACGCCCCGGACCAGCGGTGAATCCGGGCTCCGGGTCTTGTCCGTCCTCGAAGCCGTCACCCGAAGCTTGGGTACTGACGGCCAATCCACCATTGTGGCCGGAAATGAAGTCTCTCTCCAGGTTGCACAATGAAAGAGTTGCTAGGGGCACGCGTTCTGGTTACAGGAGGCGCCGGGACCATAGGATCGACGCTGGTTGACCAACTGCTCGACGCCGGTGCGGCGCACGTGGACGTGCTGGACAACCTCGTGCGGGGCCGCCGCGCAAACCTGGATGAAGCCCTCGCCACTGAAAGAGTGCAGCTGGTCGAAGGCGACCTCCGTGACCGCGACCTCGTCCACGACCTCACTCGGGGCAAGGACCTGATCTTCCATCAGGCGGCCATTCGCATCACCCAGTGCGCGGAAGAACCACGGCTGGCCCTTGAAGTCTTGGTGGACGGGACTTTCACCGTCTACGAGGCTGCCGCAGCTCACAAAGTGGAAAGGCTCATCTCAGCATCAAGTGCCTCCGTTTATGGCATGGCCGAGGAGTTTCCCACCAAGGAAAGCCACCACCATCACAACAACGACACCTTCTACGGCGCGGCAAAGTCCTTCAACGAAGGTATGGCGAGGAGCTTCCGTGCCATGTCGGGGCTGGACTACGTCCTGCTGAGGTACTTCAACGTTTACGGTCCCCGCATGGACGTGCACGGCCTCTACACCGAAGTCCTGGTCCGCTGGATGGAGCGGATAGTCGATGGCCGGCCCCCGCTGATTTTCGGCAGCGGACAGCAGACCATGGACTTCATCCATACCGCGGATGTCGCCAGGGCCAATGTCCTCGCTGCCGTCAGCAATGTACGCGAAGGCGTCTATAACGTGGCCAGTGGCACCGAAACCAGCCTCGCCGAACTGGCACAAACGCTACTCAAGGTCATGGACTCGCCTCTTCATCTGGAACATGGCCCGGAACGGGCCGTTAACGGAGTTGCCAGGCGCCTGGCGGATGTCAGCGCGGCCCGCGAAGACCTGGGGTTCGAGGCTGCCGTGGGTTTGGAAGACGGTTTGCGCTCGCTGGTCTCATGGTGGAGTCCGCTTCGGGAAGAGATCGCCGCAAGCCGCCCGGCAGCTCCGGCAGTTGGTGCGCGATGACCATCTCCGAAACCCAGGTGGGCCGCATCGATGTCATGAAGCCGTGGCTCGGCGAAGAAGAGGCACAAGCGCTTGCTGAAGTGATTGCGTCCGGTTGGGTAGCCCAGGGTCCCAAGGTACGGGAATTCGAGGAAGCCTTCGCGGCCACTCAACATGCTGGATTTGCCGTCGCAACCTCGAGCTGCACCTCGGCATTGCATTTGGCGCTCGTCGTCGCCGGCGTTCAAGCGGGCGAGGACGTCGTGGTGCCGTCATTTTCCTTTATTGCTACTGCGAATGCAGCTGCCTACGTGGGCGCACGGCCGGTTTTCGCCGACGTCGATCTTCATACAGGCTGCGTCACGGCTGCAACCATCAAGGCTGCCCTGACTCCCGCTACCCGGGCGGTGATTGCTGTTGACCAGGGCGGAGTCCCGGTTGATCTGGAACCCATCCGGGCTCTCTGCGATCCGCTCGGGATCATGGTGGTGGAGGACGCGGCATGCGCTATCGGTTCAAGGTACCGCGGACAACCGGTGGGTTCCAACGCTGAGCTGGCTGCGTGGTCCTTCCACCCACGCAAAATCCTGACCACCGGAGAGGGTGGCATGCTCACCACTGCACGTCAGGACTTCGGCGACAGGGCACGGCGGCTCCGCGAACATGCCATGAGCGTTTCGGCCACTGACCGGCACGCCAGTCTGCTGGCACCCTCGGAGGAGTACCTCGAAATCGGTTTCAACTACCGCATGACCGATCTTCAGGCCGCCGTCGGAATCGTCCAGCTGGGCCGCCTCGAAAGGGCTGTCAGGCGGCGGCGCGAGCTCGCCGCCACCTACGCAAGCGCCTTTGCCGGCGTGGAGGGCCTCCGTCTGGTGGGCGATCCGGAGTACGGCATGGGCAATTTCCAGTCGTGCTGGCTGGAGGTGGGGCCGGCGTTCCCGCTAGGGCGTGAGGGTCTCATGGCACATTTGGCCTCGGACGGTATCTCTGCCCGGCGCGGAATCATGGCGGCGCACCGGCAACCCGCGTATGCCGGCGCGGACACGGGAGCCGCTGAGCTGGGAGTCACGGAATGGTTGTCGGATCACACACTCATCCTCCCGCTATACCACGAACTGGCATTGCACGATCAAGTCCGCGTGATCGACTCCGTGCTACGCGCCGCGGGACAGCCATGACCGAGCTACTGCTCATTGCTGCAAGCGGCCTGGCCAGGGAGGTACTTGCCATGGTCCGCAGCAGCGGGCCCTTCGACGTCGTAGGAATACTTGACGACGACGAAGACAAGCTCGGCCGCGTCGTGGACGGGGCCCACGTCCTGGGCCCGGTCCGTGAGGCCATGAATTATCCCCACGCATTGCTGCTGATCTGCATTGGATCAGGGAGCGGCCGGGAAAGCGTCGTGATGAGGCTTCGTGCCCTGGGTCTTGCTGAGGACCGCTATGCCACAGCGATCGATCCTTCGGTGTACGTTCCCGAGGGCTGCGTGATTGGCCGGGGAAGCATCATCCTCGCCCACGTGAGCATGACAGCGTCCGTGACCATCGGCAACCACGTTGTGGCCATGCCTGGGGTCACTTTCACCCACGATGACGTGATCGGGGACTACGCCACGTTGGCCTCCGGCGTATCCCTGGGAGGCAACGTCCACATCGGCAGGGCCGCCTATCTCGGAATGAACGCCAGTGTCCGCGAGCGCCTGAGCATTGGCGCGAAAGCGACCATAGGGATGGGGGCCGCTGTCCTGGCCGATGTTCCTGAGGATGAAACCTGGGCGGGTGTGCCCGCCAGGGTGATCCGGCGGGGAAACAGTCCGGAACTGGAGGGGGTCCTGTGAAGGTGATGCGGCCAAGGCCTCTTGTGAACAGGCCGGGCGTTACGGTGGTCATTCCCTGCTACAACTACGGCCGGTACTTGCCGGAGGCTGTAAACAGTGCCCTGTCGCAGGAGAAGGTGGACGTGGACGTCATCGTGGTCGATGACGCGTCCACGGATGGCAGCGCCGCGATTGCGTGGGGGCTTGCGTCGGCGGATCCGCGGATTTCGGTGGTTCATCATGGGCGGAACCAGGGTCATATTGCCACCTACAATGACGGGCTTTCACGGGCCAAGGGCAGGTACGTGACGTTGCTCTCTGCCGATGACGTGATCGCTCCCGGCGCGCTGGGCCGTGCTGTGGCCTTGATGGAGGCTCATCCGAGGGTGGGGATGGTTTATGGGTTGCCGAAGGACTTCGTGGATCAGCCTCCGCCAGTTGCCCTGGGCGGGCGCTCCACGTGGACGGTGTGGGAGGGCAGCCGGTGGATCGCGCTTGCTTGTGCCCGTGGACGTAACTTCATTCTTTCCCCTGAGGTTGTGATGCGGACCGAGACGGTTTTGAGCGTTGGTGCTTACAGTGCTTCGCTGCCGCATTCGGGGGATTTGGAGTATTGGTTGCGTGCGGCTGCTTCCTGGGATGTCGGGCGGATCAACGGGCCTGTGCAGGCTTTCTACCGGGTTCATGGGAACAACATGCACCAAATTGAGTTCGCTGCGGCGGCGGTGGACCTCCAGCATCGGCTGGAGGCTTTCCGTGTTCTTGAAGACGCCCGGTTTCCCATTACCCCTGAAAAGCGGGTGCGTCAGTTGCGGCGGGCCAAGGGTGCGCTCAGCAAGGAAGCCTCGCATCTGGGGGCGAGGGAAGTCATCCGTGGCGGCTCGTTGGAGACGGCCGTTGAATTGCGCAAGTTCATTGAGTGCTTGCAGGATGTCCCCGGGAACGTCCATAGGGCGAATGCGCTGCAGGCCCGGATCACCCGGGTCTCACGTGGCGGCAGGCCTGGGCCGGCACAGTCTGCCGCCGAGTATGTGCGGAGCCAGCTTGAGCGCGTCCGCTGGCGTTTGTGGGCCATGACAGGAATTTCATGACGACGGCCAGCGGCGGGACTACTTTGGGTGCGCGGTCCGCGAGCGCCACACTCTGGGGCGGGGTGAACATGGCCCTGGGCAGAGTGGTGCAGTTTGCCACCACCATCATCGTGGCCAGGCTCATCGCTCCGGAGCACTTCGGTGCGCTTGCCGTAGCTATTGTGGTGCAGACCATTGCCACGAACATGGCTGAGCTGGGTGCTACGGCAGCCTTGGCCAGGGGCAATGGGGATCCGAACCGGATCGCTCCGACTGTTTTCACCATTTCTTTGGTGACCAGTGCAGTGATGACTGCAGGAGCTTTTGCCTTGGCTCCGGCCTTGGCCGCGGCCTTTGACGACCCCGCTGCTACTCCCGTGATCCAGGTGCTCTCTTTGACCATCCTGCTCCAAGGTATTGGTGCCGTTCCGTCCACTATGGTGTGGCGTGAGTTCCTGCAGAAGCCGCGTGTGGTGGTTGACCTGTGTGGCCTGGTGACAGTGCTGGTATTGGTGGTTCCCATGGCCCTGGATGGCTGGGGTGCCATGGCTTTGGCGTGGTCCAGAGTCGGAGGGCAACTTGTTGTCATGGTGGGGTATTGGATCATCACCCCCGCGAGGTACGCTCCCGGGTTTGACCGTGGCGTGGCAGCGGAGATCTTGAAGCTTGGGATGCCACTCGCCATGGCCAACCTGGTGGTGTTTGTGACGCTGAACGTGGATTATCTTCTGATCGGCCGGATGATGGATCCGGCCGCGTTGGGTCTCTACCTTCTGGCCTTCAACCTGGCCGGTCTTCCGAGTTCGGTGATTACCGCGGTCATCCGGGCAACGGCCGTGCCTACGTTTGGCAGGCTCTTCGCTGAAGGCACCCTGGGGGAGTTGGCGGGCCGGTTTGTGACCGGAGTCTGCTATTGCGCGTTCCCTATTTCGGCGATGGTCATTGCACTTGCACAACCTCTGATTGTCACTGCCTACGGGCAGGCTTGGGCGCCGGCAGGCATCGCGCTGGCCACCCTTGGGGTTTTTGGAGCCACCCGCATTCTTGTGGAACTCTTTGCCGATCTGAGCGTGGGCGCCGGCAAGACGGTGTGGCTCTTCTGGGTTCAAGTGGCCTGGCTTGTTGCCCTGACACCCGCCCTGTATTTCGGTATCCGGTGGTGGGGGATCGCCGGAGCCGGTGTAGCCCATGCCGTGGTGGCCTCTTTGGTGGTCATTCCGCTCTATGTAAGGGCGTTGACCTCGGTGCTGCATATCAGTTCCTGGAATCTGCTCAAGGGCAGTCTCAGGTCGCTGATTGGCGCGGCTTTGGCCGGAATGGCGGCGTGGTGGGGCACTCACTGGATGGACCAGCCCTGGGCTGCCCTGGGCGCCGGCCTCCTGCTGGGAGCGGCCGTGTACGGCCTGGTGACTTTCCGTCAGGGAAAGGAACTGGTCGCAGAAGTCCGGATCCTGGTGAAGCCACACCATCCTGCCTTGCAGCAGCCGGCCGGGGAAGGTGCACTATGAACAGCGGCGCGGTTGCGGAACTGGCGGTTGTCACGCCGAGCTATCTGCCTGATCTGGACCTCTGTGGGGACCTGAACCGTTCGGTGATGGAGCTGACAGCCAGGGAGGTGACGCATCACATCATTGTCCCGGCAAAGGATCTTCCAGCCTTCAGGCATCTGGCCAGTGCCCGCACGCAGATTCATGACGTCCGGGAGTTCTTGCCCCGCTCGTTCTTCAAGGCCCCTGGCGTCAACGTTTGGGTCAACGCTGCGAGGCCATGGCCGCCTGTCCGGGGGTGGATCACCCAGCAGGTGGTCAAACTGGCCATCGTTGCCCGTTTGGATGTCCAAGGTGCACTGTTGCTGGACTCGGACAGTGTCCTCGTCAGGCCGGTGACTCTGGATAGTTTCCGCATCAACGGCCGGATCGGCATGTACCGCCTCCCGGCAGGAGTGGACCAGTCCCTTCCCGGCCACCGTTTGTGGCATGGCTCGGCGCGTGAGCTCCTTGGCCTTGCCCCGCCGCCGGAGGGGGATTTGGCTGATTACATTTGCTGGCCCTGCCTCTGGGAACCTGCGGTAGTGCGTGGCCTCATTGACCACATTGAGGAAACCACGGGGATGCGCTGGACCACGGCAGTGGCCAGGCAGTTGCGCTTCTCCGAAATGATGCTCTACGGGGTCTACGTCGATGAAGTCCTGGGTGGGAAGGACGCCACCTTCACTGAGATGCATGGGATTGTGCATAGCGACGAGGTTGCCTTGGACCTGCCCCAGGTAAGGGAGCTGCTGAATTCCGCTACGGGCAACAAACTGCTGGTGATGCTGTCCGCTAAATCCGGCATTTCCCTGGCAACCCGGCGTCAGG
Source organism: Arthrobacter sp. MYb23 (assembly GCF_002979775.1). Taxonomy (GTDB): domain Bacteria; phylum Actinomycetota; class Actinomycetes; order Actinomycetales; family Micrococcaceae; genus Arthrobacter. The sequence goes on along the minus strand of NZ_PCPR01000007.1, from coordinate 132,856 downwards.
CAATCCAGGAATTCCTGGATCAACTCAGTGACGCCAGCAGGACGGCCGAGCAATGATCATCTCCCAGGCCACGGTGCGGCACATCAGTCAAAGGATCCAGCAGGATGGCTGGGCTTCCGCGGGCCGCCAGGCAACGCGAAAGGTTGCGCGCCTGCTGCTGGACAAATGGGCCTTGGCCGAACCTGAGCTGCCTCTGCGCCCCGGGGATATTGTTGATTCCGCCCAGGAAATCCGTGGCTACAACGCGGACCCGGCAACAGGACCGCTGAGCATCGGATGGGTGTGTGCACCCCCCGGCCCGGGTTCGGGAGGGCACACCACCTTGTTTCGCATGGTCCGTGCCATGGAAACCCGAGGGCACCACTGCACCTTGTTTCTCTATGACCGCAACTCCGATGATCCTTCACGACACGAGGAAACCATCAGGCGGTACTGGCCGGCCCTGAACGCTGATGTGCGAAGCGCCACTCGCGGGCTGGACGGGGTGGACGCCATCGTCGCGAGTTCATGGGCATCGGCCCACGTTATCGCTGCGCGGGCACCACGCAGTGTCCATCCTTTCTATTTCATCCAGGACTACGAACCCTATTTTTATCCGCGGGGGGCCCTCTACGCTTTGGCGGAGGACAGCTACCGCTTCGGATTCACCAACATTGCCTTAGGCGCGATGATTGCAGAGGTCATGCGGTTCGAGCTGGGACAAGCACCTGAAGCTGTTGTTCCTTATGGCTGTGATACGACCACCTACCATCTAATCCGCGGAGACAAGCAGACCCCGCGATCGGGAGTGGTCTATTACGCCAAGAAGACCGTGGACCGCAGGGGCTACCTCTTAGCAAAAATGGCCCTGGAACTGTTCCACGAAAAGTGTCCCGAACAAGAGATCCACGTCTACGGTGACGTGGTCACGGGGTGGCAGGTCCCGGTCATCAACCACGGAAACCTCCCGCCCAAGCAACTCAACAGCTTGTACAACCAAACCATTGCAGGGCTGGCGATCTCTTTCACCAACATCTCCTTGGTGCCGGGAGAATTGCTCGCCTCCGGCAACGTCCCGGTCCTCAACCAGGCGCCCTTCGCCTCAGGCCTCCTCACAGACCCGGACGCTGTCTGGGCTCCATCAACTCCGGGCGGTCTCGCCGCCGCCCTCACCGCAGTGGTCAGGGCACCGAATATCAACCTCCGCGCGGCCACCATAGCCAACAGGAAACGGTTGGATTGGGACGCCTCCGGGGAGGCATTCGCTGATGTGCTCCACTCCACCTGTGCCGGTGCACGCAGGGGGGTCAGACAACCGTGAAAACACTCAGGGCGAAAACGCTGATCCTGCGGCCCCACACTGAGATCCATACCCTCGACTTGGAGATCCAGCCCGCCAAGGGGACCACAGTCAGCCTCCTGGTCAGGTTTGCTGCCTTCAGTATTTTCTTCTTCCCCGCCAACATGGTCCTGAAGCCGCTCGGGGCAATCGGCACCGTCCCCTTAATGCTTGCCCTCCTGCTTCTGGGGCTTTGGCTTTGCTCCGTACTGTTCGGCCTGCACCATCCCCTTGCGGCAAGGCACCCGGGCCGGTTGGGAATCGGTCTGTTGTGGTTGGGAACCTGTGCCTCCTACGTTGCAATGTTCTCCGGCCTTACCGGGAACACCAGCATCGCTTCCCAAGCCTCAGCCGACCGTTGGCTCGTCCTCATCCTGGCCAGCGCCGGAATCGTCCTCTCTGTGGGAGAAGCCCTCCGGACACTTAACGACGCCATGGGTTTGGTGCGTGCGCTTCTTGCAGGAGCCCTGTTCTGCTGCCTCGTAGCCATGGTCCAGTTCGTCCTGCGCATCAATCCAATGCTGTGGATACAGGAAATCATGGTGGGGTTCACCGACAACGGCGGTGAGACTGCCTTCCAAGTCCGTGGCCTCCTCACACGTGTCGCTGGCAGCACCTTCCATTCCATAGAGCTGGCAGTGGTGTGCTCCATGCTGCTCCCACTGTCCATATGGCGCGGAATCTATGACACGACCGGCCGGAAATGGATCCATTGGGCAGGGACCGCGCTACTGGTCTTTGCCATCGCCTCCACGGTCTCCCGCTCCGGGGTACTGGGGCTGGTGGTGTGCATGGTGGTCTTTACTCCCTTCCTGCCCAAAGCTGCACGCCGTTGGGCCCTGGTCATGGCGCCCACAGCGCTCGCAGCCCTTTTCCTCACAGTTCCGGGCTTGATCGGAACCCTTACCTCGCAATTCACTGCCGGAAGCAGCGACCTCTCGGTCAGTACGCGGACCAACAACTATCCCCGGGTGGCCCGCCTCTTTGGCGAGCTTCCCTTCCTCGGCCTGGGTCCGGGCAACTACCGGCCAACAGATGCCCTGCAGATCCTGGATAACCAGTACCTGAACTCCTTGGTGACCTTGGGCCTCGTCGGGCTCCTGGGGATCATCGCCTACCTGACGCTGCCAGCCGTCTCGGCCCTGCTCGCAGCCCGAGCCTCCCGCATACCCGCCCTGCGTGCCCTCGCCGGCGCTCTTGCCGCCTCAGGGGCAGTAGCAGCCGCCTGTTCGCTGACGTTCGATTCCATGTCCTTCCCCGTCTTCGCCTTGTTGTACCCCTTCATTGTTGGTTTGTCCGGGGGGATCTGGATCATGGTCCGCCGGGAACTGGAACTCCGGCCAGCAGACGAAGCCGTCCACAACACCAGCAGTCCCCATCAGTCCGGAAACAACCACAAACCCACAAGCCCTGGAATGGAGGGAACGCAATGGACCCGCTCGCAGTAATCAAGGCACTCTGGCACCACAAGTTGGTGGTCCTGCCGGTCCTGATCCTGACGGCATTCGCCGCCGTCTACGTTTATTCGTTCGCTCCGAGGTCATATGAGGCCCGGGCAACCTACGCGATCGTCAATCCCAAGCTACCCAGCGCCAGCGACTTGGAGCGCGACCCCCAACTCCTGGACCTGAACTCAGACAACCCCTACCTCCGGTCCTCGGACTCATCCCTGATCGCACAGGTAGTGGCTACACGGCTGAAGGATGATTCCACTGGTGATGCTTTGCTCAGGCAATCGCTAAGCACCGATTACTCCGTGGAACGTCCACCAAACTCCTTCCTCATAGATGTCTCCGCTGTTTCAGAGAACAAGGAGACCGCCACCGCTACAGTGCGCGCCCTGGGCACAAGAATGGAAGAGGACCTCCGCCAAATCCAAGTGGTCAACGGGGCAGCGGATCGTTTCCTCTTCACCTCACTGATGGTGACATCACCCGATAACGCCACCGAGCTGTTCTCCAGCAGGTTGCGCTCACTGATCGTGGTGGTGGTTGGAGGCCTGGTCCTGACCTTCGGTGCCGTCTCCGCCGCACGGGCCCTGGAGACAGCCCGGAACAAATCCCGCCCGGACGGCCGCCCCCAACGGGAGAACCGCAAGGCACGGCGGGGGACCACCGAAGACTCGGTCAAGAAGGAGCAGCCCACAGTCAGCCTCGAAGGGCTCGAAGGATTGGCCGTAAGCCCCCTCCCTCACAACGAGACCATCAATGAATCACCGGCAAGAAACACCGAGCGGGACGAAGGAAAGCCTCGCGGAGTTCTGGATGCCAAACGCTACCCGGGAATGAAGAGCCCCGTGGGTAAATGATGAAAACCCGGACAGCACTGGCCGGCGCAGCGGTGGTGGTGGGAATCCTTGGCGCTGCCGCCGCCGCAGCCAGCGGCATAGTGCCCATGACAGGACCCACAGCCACGGCTCCTGCATCTGCGGCACCACCGTCCACTGCACCAAGCCCAGCCGGAGTCACCCTGCGCCCTGTGGACGGCGGCCCCGCCTACTACTCCCGGTTTACCGGGGGACTGCCAACAGACCCGGCGTTCTTCCCCCTTGGCGTCTGGCTCGAAAGCGTGGTGGACCGCAGCAACGTCACACTCGACGCCGAAGCCGGACTGAACACCTATGTTGAACTCACCGCCGATTCCGACGTTCAACTAGCCCGCGACTCCGGCATGTACGCCATCCCGGCTTTTCCCCACGCAGCAGCATCCGGATTCGTCCTCAGCGACGAAGTGGACATGTGGGCCGGCCCTGGAAATGCAGCCTGGTCCGGAAAATACCCCGGAGAGGGACCCATCTGCTCGGCAGAGAACACAGAGTGCGGCTACACCATTCAAAAAGAACGCCGTGCGGCAGCCACCCCCGGAGCCATGCTCTACGCCAACTACGGAAAGGGCGTCGCCTTCTGGGAATCCGACGAAGAAGCCCTGGGTTTTTTCAACCAAACCCAGGATCTGGTCTCCGCCGATACCTACTGGTTCACCGACCCCTACATTTGCGCCCGGACCGAAGGTGGAGCAGTCATCGGCTACACCCGCGACCTCACACCAGAAGAGTGCAGGCTCGCAGCCAACTACGGCTGGACGGTGGAAAGGATCAGGAAACTGAACAAAGCTGCCTCACCCGTCTGGGCCTTCGTTGAGGTCGGACACCCCTTTCAAGACGCGCCGGAGGCCGCCACCATCACAGGGCCGCAAATCCGTGCAGCCGTCTGGAGCAGCCTCATCCACGGCGCCCGTGGAGTCATCTACTTCAATCACAGCTTCGGCGGACAGTGCCCAACCCAGCATGTCCTGCGCGACTGCAAAGGCGACATCCGGCAAACCGTCACAGACCTGAACAAACACCTCAAAGACCTCGCCCCCGTCCTCAACGCCCCCTTCCTCGACGGCGCCACCACAGTCACCGGAGCTGTGGACGTCGCCACCAAACTCCACAACGGCAAGGTCTACGTCTTCGCGGGAGCAAACAAGAACACCGGCGGAACGGTGACCTTCACCGTGAAATGCGGCGGCAGCACCGCCGTCGTCATCAACGAAAACCGGACCGTTCCGATAGTTGACGGAACCTTCACCGACACCTTCGCCGACGGCAACGCAGTCCATCTGTACAGCATCGACGGCGGAACCAGCTGCGGCCACTGACTACCGGCTGCTATCGTCCCGCTCCCAAGCGGTAACCGCCTTGCGGCCCAACAGCGGACGACGACGGCCCACACCAGCGAACGCGATGTAGACAACGGCATCAAAGACACTCAACGGCCCCCTGACCGAGGCAAGCAACTGCCGTGCGGTCCCCGCCGTAGAGGCACCACCGGACACGCGATCCTGCTCGGCATTCCCCCGATAGGTACGCCTCAACACGGACAAAAGCGCCGAACACGTCCGGGGCGTCCGCACCACCACGGGCTCTGTAGGCAGCACCGCCTTCTCATGGGCAGAGAACAGCCGATCCACGTAGTAGTCATCACCGGTAAGCGCAGGAAACGTCCCCAACCGCTGGTGGCCTGAAAAACTCAGCGCATAAGCACCAGCACCCCACAGCCCCTCGGAGTTGCCCGGTATACGGGAACGGGCGCGGTAGTACGCCCGCACCCAAGCCGAAGCACCCTGGGTGTCATAGCGAAAAGCCGGACGGGCAGCCAGCAAAGTCTCGCCTTCCAAAGCAACAAAAACCGCACGAAGCGCAGGGGCACTGACTTCAATATCAGCATCCAGGTAAAGACGCGGCCAGCGGTGCGTCGCCTGGTCGGCAGCGTTCAACGCCGCAGTCTTGGACGCCTCCGGCACGTGAAGCACCAGAACTCCCCGGTACCGGGACGCAATGGCCTCCGTGCCATCCATGCACCCATTACAGGCCACCACCACATCAACCGTGCCCCACCCGATTACCTCCCGCAGGGCCTCAAGCGTCCTGCTGATAACACCGGCCTCATTATGTGCCGGGATGATCACTGCACCGGAAGGATGGGACGCTGTCATGACATGACTGCCGGGGTTGTCCGCGTCGCATGGGGGAGCGCCTCCCAACGACGCTGGCTAAGAACCGCCAAGGCCGCATCCCGATGCCCGGGCTTATTCAGCCGGGCCACCTCGGCAGCCAGAACAGCACCACGGAAAGCAAGCGCCCGCCCACGCCCCAGATACTTCACCGCATACCGTACCCGGTTGACCGACATCAAAGCCGCCAACTGCGGCGAGGCCCCCGAGCCCCCACGTTCGTGCCACATCCGGGCAGCGGGTTCAAACCAGATGGAAAAACCCGCATCCCTCACCCGATGGCAATAGTCCGTCTCCTCCGAATACAAAAAGAACTGCTCATCCCAAGCACCCACCACCCTCGCTGCCGCAGCACTAATCAGCAAAGCCGCACCCGTAGCCCAATCAACCCGATGCCCGTGCAAATAGCTCTCCGGGTCAAAGTCCATCTCCGACAACCACCCGGGCCTGCCCTTTACATGACTACCCAAAGCCGCGTCTCCCAGCGCTCGCAGTACGGCCGGCTCGCGGCGCAATGACGGGTAGATGCTGCCGTCGTCGTCCAACAGGACCGGTACCACCACACCGGCGCCCTGGTGGGTCATGCGCTTGAGCATGGCGGCCACCGCACCAGGTTCCACACGCAGGTCCGGGTTCAGGATGAGATAGCTTCCGGCTTCCCCTGCCACGGCCATCGCGGCATTGATTCCGCCGGCATAGCCGAGGTTTCCTCCGGTTCGCACCGCCGTGATGTCAGGGTGATGTGCGAGTTCCAGCACGGTGCTATCGTCCGGGGAATTGTCCGCCACCACCACTTTGATCGAAACACCGGCCGCTTCCTTGCGCAGGCTTGCCACCAGCGGCCCGACGTCCTCAGCGTTGTTGTAGGTGACAACCACGACGGCGACGTCGGCCACTTCGGTGACTGGAACAAACAATCCCGGAACCCGGCTGGGCTCGGGTTCCGGGACGGCGGATGCAGTGGTGAAAACCCGACTGCTTGGCTCGATGTCGCAGCTGCTCGAGGTCCGCAACTTCACGTACGCCTCCGGCCCCTCCACCAGATAGCGCCGCGCCAACCGGCGTGGCTCCAGCATGAGGCGCCATGCCCATTCGAGGCTATGCGAACTGGCCCATTGGGGAGCGCGCCGGACATTCCCCGCGAGGAAATCCACCACAGCACCGAACGCCAGCAGAACCTTGGCGCCGGTCAGGTGACCGTACTCGGCTATCCACAATTCCTGGCGCGGTTTTCCCAAACCCACCACCAGAACGTCAGGGGATGCCTCGCGTATCTCCCCGGCGAGCTTCCGGGAAGCTGCGGCATCGCCCAGAGTGGACCTGTCAGGTGCCCACCATCCCACCACCGTCAGCTCAGGCCGCTCTGTCTCCAATTTCCCGGCAATCAGTTTCTGAGTCTCCTCAGACCCACCCAGGAAACCGAGTCGCAACCCCCGGGCCGCTGCGGCGGTCAGGAAGGGGTGTATGAGATCGCTTCCGGCAAGCCGGGGCCACGTTTTGGATGTGAGGCGCCGGGCCTCGGTGGCCAAGGGTGCGCCGTCGATCAGGGTCAACCATTCAACGGGCGCCGGCTGGTCCAAAGTGCCAATCCAGCGGCTTCCGGCTCCAAAATGCCGGACGTGGTCCAGATTTGCGGAGCAAACGCCCAAAGGTGGCCCACCGGTGGAGCTGGCACGAGCAAAAATTTCCCGAAGTGCGCCGTCAGCCTCCATAAGCCTCACCGGGACTCCGCCCAGATTCACCCAGGGCGTCTCAGGCTTCGGCACGTCGGATGGGGCCACACTGTGGTGCCGCTTACTTTGGAGTTTGCCGACGGCGGTGCCGCGTCGGGGGTAAAAGTGGGGGACTGCCCTGTGGAGGAGATCTCCCACGGGCATAATCTTCGGTAGCAGCATTCTCGGCTCCAACTCAAGGCATCACCATGTGGCCGACGATCCAAGGCTGCTGCACTGCCTGGATCGTCGGTGGCGGACCTGTGCCGCCGCGTCAACATGTTCATTTGAGTTGTCTCCCGGCCTCCTGCAAGAGGCTGCCGTACGGCTACTTTAGGACGTTTCGCCGGACTCCGCTAGAGCTCCAAGCCCCTGAGGTATTCAGCCAGGCGCTGGCTTGCCGCGGGTGGATCAAATCCGGTGGCCCGGATTCCCGACAAATCCAGGACACTGCTGCGCGGCCTCGGAGCAGTGTTGGGTTTGGAGTAGTCAGCGGTGTTGATGGGTCGCACCAGGTTTGGATCTGCGCCCAGAAGCCGGTAGACGTCACAGGCGATCTCGTACCAGGACTGTGGCTTCCCGCTATTGCTGAGGTTGTACGTCCCGTAGGGAGCTTCGCTGAGGAGCAGATGACGGATGCCCAAGGCGAGGTCGGACGCGAAGCTCAGCCGACCCCATTGGTCATCCACCACCGATGGCGAAGCGCCCTTCGCCGCCAACGATGCCATGGTGCGAACAAAGTTCCGTCCCCCGCCCACCACCCAACTGGTCCTGATGATGTAGTGCCTTGGCACAGTGGCCGCCGCGAGATCGCCGGCGGCCTTGCTCTGGCCGTAAACGCCCAGGGGAGCGGGAACCTCATCTTCGAAGTGAACCTCCGCTGTGCCGTCGAACACGTAGTCGCTGGAGAGGTGGACCAGAGTCAGTGAATGTTCTACCGCAGCACGTGCCATACGGGAAACGGCCACTGCGTTGATGCTCCACGCGGCCGCACGTCCCTCCGGTGTTTCGGCGGCGTCTACCGCAGTGAACGCTGCTGCGTTGATGATCGTGGAGTAATCCCGCCAGTTCACCGCCGTATACGAGTCTTCGGCGGTGATATCGAATTGTGCGCGGCCGGCGAACTCCACGGTCGGGTCGCCCACGAAGGCCTGCCGCAGGGTAGTTCCCAACTGGCCGTCCGCGCCGAGGACCAGCGTGCGCCTCGCCGGCATGGGAACAACTTCCGCCCATCGGGGATGCTTCCCATCCTGTGCCGAAACAATGGAGTTCTCCAAGGGGATGGGCCACGGAATGGCTGCGTGCTCATCTGCAAGGTTCAGGAACGTGTAGTCCTTCTGTGCCTCCGCGGTCCAATGGTCGTTGACCAGGTAGGTGTACGCGGTGTCATCCTCCAGTGTTTGGAAAGCATTACCCACACCACGCGGGACGAAGACTGCCTCGCCCGGGGTCAGCTCCGCGGTGAATGCCGTCCCGAATGTTGGACCCTCGCGCAGGTCCACCCAGGCCCCGAAGATCCGTCCCGAGGCCAGCGAAATGAACTTGTCCCATGGCTCTGCATGGATTCCGCGAGCCGTTCCGCGCACTGCGTTGAAGGAAATGTTGTTCTGCACCGGGCCGAAGTCCGGAAGTCCGGAAGCCCGCATCTTGTCACGGTGCCAGTTCTCTTTGAACCAGCCTCTGCCATCCCCGTGAACAGGAAGCTCAAACAGCAACAGGCCAGGGATGGGTGTGGTTCTCGAACGTAGCTGACGTCCCTGTTCCACGCTTTAGTGCCCCTGACCGGCGTATTTGGACTCCGTGGCCGCTTTCTGCGGCCTCCACCACTGTTCGTTGTCCCTGTACCACTGGACCGTGTCAGCCAGTCCGGCGTCGAAGTCTGAATACCGGGGAGCCCACCCGAGCTCGCGTCGGAGTTTGCTGGAATCGATGGCGTACCGGAGATCATGACCTGGCCTGTCCGTCACCAGGTCATAGGCGTCGCGGGGTTGGCCGGCGAGTGAAAGCAGCATCTCCACCACCTCCCGGTTGTTCCGTTCACCGTCTGCACCGATCAAATAGGTTTCGCCTACGCCGCCACCCTCCAGGATGGCAAACACTGCGGAGGAATGGTCTTCCACATGGATCCAGTCACGAACATTCCGCCCGTTTCCGTAAAGGTGGGGTCGGTTCCCGTCCAGGATGTTGGTGATCTGCCGCGGAATGAATTTCTCCACGTGCTGGTAAGGGCCATAGTTGTTGGAGCAGTTGCTGATGGTCGCCTTAAGGCCAAATGATCTAACCCACGCGCGGACCAACATATCCGAGCCGGCTTTCGTTGCCGAATAGGGACTCGTTGGCCGGTAAACGGAGTTCTCCGTAAACCGGTGGGGGTCGTCCAGAGCCAAGTCGCCATAGACCTCGTCGGTGGAAATGTGATGGAAGCGCGTGCCGTGCCTTCGGGCCGCTTCGATCAAGGTGAACGTTCCCAAAAGATTTGTGTCCAAAAAGGGGCGGGGATCCTGCAGCGAATTGTCGTTGTGTGACTCTGCTGCGAAATGCACCACCGCTTGAACTGATTCCGTCAGCCCGTCAACCAGCCCGGCATCGCAAATGTCACCCTTGACAAAAGTGAAGCGCTCCGGCGGCAGCCCGGAGAGGGATTCGATGTTTCCGGCATAAGTCAGTTTGTCCAACACCGTGACATGGAGGCCAGTGTGCTCCATGATGTAGTGGACAAAGTTGCATCCGATGAATCCGGCCCCGCCGGTGACAAGGATTCTCTGCATGGCCCTAGAGTAACCGCCCACGGCAATACTGGGCACAGGTGAGGACGGCAGGTTTGCGAGGAATTGTTCTTGCAGGTGGAACGGGTTCAAGGCTTCACCCCATCACGCTCGGAATCAGCAAACAGCTGGTTCCGGTGTTTGACAAGCCAATGATTTATTACCCCCTGTGCACCCTGATGCTGGCGGGAATCCGAGACATTCTGATCATCACCACCCCCGGAGATGCCGCGCAGTTCCAGCGGCTCCTCGGAGATGGTTCACAGTTCGGCATCAACCTCAGCTATGCAGAGCAGCCGACGCCGGACGGGCTTGCCCAGGCTTTCATCCTGGGCGAGGACCACATCGGAACCGGCAACGTGGCGCTGATCCTGGGTGACAACATTTTCAACGGACCCGGCATGGGCAACCAGCTCCGGCACTATACCGACGTCGACGGCGGTGCAATCTTCGGCTATTGGGTTAAAGATCCGTCCGCCTATGGGGTGGTGGAATTCGACGATCACGGAATGGCTGTTTCCATCGAAGAAAAGCCCGCAGTCCCTAAAAGCAACTATGCCGTTCCAGGTCTTTATTTCTATGACAACAACGTGGTTGCCATGGCGAAGGACCTTCAGCCCTCTCCCAGGGGGGAACTGGAAATCACGGATATCAATAGGCAATACATGGAACTTGGCCGCTTGCATGTTCAGAAATTTCCGCGGGGCACCGCGTGGCTGGACACCGGTACTTTCAGTGACCTCAACGATGCCTCAAACTACGTCCGTACCACGGAGAACCGGCAGGGTTTGAAGATTGGTGCACCCGAGGAAGTGGCTTGGCGCATGGGCTACTTAAGCGACGATGAGCTCCGCCAGCAGGCTGCCAAGTTCGCCAAAAGTGGCTATGGAAACTATTTATTGGACATTCTGGACCGCCAATAGGCGGAACTAAACAGCTGAGACGTCTTCGAGGGCGCGGGCAATCTCAGCGGGTAGAACCGTCAATTGCGCGTCCATCAGTTCCTTGAGCTGAACAGCGTTTCTTGGGCCCACGATGGTGGTCGCAACACCTGGCCGGGAGAGCAGCCAGCTGAGGGAAACGTCCATCGGGGTCCTGCCCAGTCCGCGGGCTGCCATCGCCACGGCTTCCACTACCCTGGAGGCCCGCGACTCGAGATACGGCTCTACGTAACCAGCCAACCGGCTTTGGGCGGCACGGGAATCAGCAGGAATCTGTCCACGGTATTTACCGCTGAGCACGCCTCGGCCCAGCGGCGCCCAGGCCATCAGCCCCAGTCCTCCGTCTTCCACCGCAGGAATGAGTTCTTCCTCGGCTTTGCGCTGAACGAGTGAGTATTCGGACTGGTTTGCCACGAGAGTGAAGCCGGCCACTGCCGCTGCCTTGGCTGTCTGCCAGCCGTTGTAATTGGAGATCCCCACGTAGCGTGCACGCCCGCTTCGCTGGGCGAGCTCCAAGGCAGAGAGAGTTTCATCCAAAGGCACATTCGGATCCCACTCGTGAGCGAACCAGATATCGATGTAGTCGGTGCCAAGCCTGGCAAGGCTCGCATCAAGGGCGGACAGCATCGCGCCGCGGGATGCGTTGACACTTCGCCTGGAGTCCGACGACGACACGCCGGCTTTGGTGGAAATCACAATCTCGGAACGGGCCACCACATCACCCAGCATGGATCCCAACATTGCTTCTGCGCGGCCTTGCGCATAGGACGCTGCCGTGTCCACCACTGTGCCGCCGCCGGCAACGAACCCGTGGAGCAGTTCAGCAGCGTCCTGTTCGTCGGTCTCCTGGGCCCAGGACATGGTTCCAAGGGACAATGAGGACACACGGAATCCACTGTTTCCGACATAACGCTGCTGCATAGCAGTTAGCTTACGGGGAGTTAGAGGACTTCATGACGTAGGGTCTATTCACGTGAACTGGATAGAAGCAGCCTTGCTGGGCCTGGTGCAGGGCCTCACCGAATTCCTCCCGATTTCCTCGAGCGCACACCTGCGGATCGTCGGCTCATTCCTGCCGGGTGCCGCTGACCCCGGCGCTGCCTTCACGGCCATTACGCAGCTGGGAACTGAAACCGCTGTGATTGTCTACTTCTGGCGCGACATCGTAAGGATCGTCCGGGCTTGGTTCGGCTCCCTTACAGGCAAGGTGGAGCGCAACAATCCAGATGCCCGCATGGGTTGGCTGGTCATCCTTGGCAGCCTGCCGATCATCGTGCTCGGTCTGTTGTTCCAAGACCAGATCGAGTCAGTGCTGCGCAGCATGTGGATCGTTGCCACCATGCTGATCGTGTTCGGCATGATCCTTGCTGTTGCCGACGCCATTGGCCGGCAGGAGAGGGATCTCACCCAATTGACCTACAAGCACGGCATCCTTTATGGCTTCGCCCAGGCCATGGCCTTGATTCCTGGCGTGTCACGTTCCGGCGGCACCATAACGGCCGGCCTGCTCATGGGCTACACCCGTGAGGCCGCTGCCCGGTACTCGTTCCTTTTGGCCATTCCGGCCGTGTTTGGCAGCGGGCTCTACCAGCTCTACAAGACGGTTTCCAACGACGGCTTGTCCGGCCCGTACGGCCTTCCGGAGACCGCGTTGGCTACGGTCATTGCCTTTGTGGTGGGTTACGTCATTATTGGCTGGTTCCTCAAGTTCGTCTCCACCCGTAGCTACCGGCTGTTCGTTTGGTACCGGATCCTCCTTGGCCTGGCTTTGTATGTCCTGCTCGGTTTCGGTGTGATCAGCGCCTAGCACTAAGGTTAAGTCGTGAAAACGTGGACCTCCCGCCCTGTACCTGAGCTGCCCGGCAGCCTGCCGCAACTACGGCTGTATGACACAGCCCTCGGCCGTGTGGTGGACATTGAGAAACAGCCGGAGCAGTCGATGTATGTCTGCGGCATCACCCCGTATGACGCGACGCATATGGGACATGCAGCCAGTTACGTGGCTTTCGATCTCCTGAACCGGGTCTGGCGCGACGCAGGTATCCGGGTGTCTTACGTCCAGAACGTGACGGACGTCGATGATCCGCTCCTGGAGCGGGCCACGGCCACCGGTGTGGACTGGCGGGAACTGGCGCAGAGTCAGATCGACCTGTTTCAGACAGACATGGACGCGCTCAACGTCCTGGCGCCAAATCACTACATCGGCGCAGTCGAGGCAATTCCGGACATCGTCCCCGCCATTGAACGCCTCATTGCCGACGGCGTTGCCTACCGCGTTCAAGGAGGCGATGGCGAGCCGGACGGCGACGTCTATTACGACGTCGAAATGGCCGGCAAACGCTCCGACGCCACCGATGCCTGGACCCTGGGCGACGTATCCGGGCTTGGCGAAACCGAAATGCTTGCACTCTTCGCGGAACGTGGCGGTGATCCCGCCAGGCCGGGCAAACGCAATGCCCTTGACCCCCTGCTTTGGCGTGTTGCCCGTGACGGCGAGCCCAACTGGCCCGGAGCGACCCTCGGCGATGGACGGCCAGGCTGGCACATCGAGTGTACGGTCATCGCTCAGAAGTACCTGCCAGCGCCCTTCACGGTCCAGGGCGGAGGATCGGACCTCATTTTCCCGCACCACGAAATGGGAGCCGGTCACGCGTACTCCCTTTCCGGCGTCCCCCTGGCACGCCACTACGCCCACGCTGGCATGGTGGGCCTGGACGGGGAAAAGATGAGCAAATCCAAGGGCAACCTGGTTCTGGTCTCCAAGCTCCGGGCGGCCGGTGAGGACCCTGCAGCCATCCGCCTTGCCATCCTCGCCAACCACTACCGTTCAGACTGGTCGTGGACCGATGAGGAGTTCGCCGCAGCCAAGGACCGCCTTGCACGGTGGCGTGAAGCGATCGATCACGCACCGGCCGGTTCGGCGGGGCCATTGGTGGCCGCCGTGCGTAACGAGCTGTCCAACGACCTCAACGCTCCCGGAGCCATCGCCGTCGTCGACCACTGGGCAGAAGAAGCGATTCGCTCCGCCGAGGACAACTCAGCGCAGGATGCCGCGCTTGTTACTGACGCAATCGATGCTTTGCTCGGGGTTGAACTCTGAGAAACACCCAAGGAAACGGCAACGGCCCTGACGTCATGTCAGGGCCGTTGCTCGTTGGGGGGATCGCTCGCTTAGGGACGCTCTTTGCCGCGCCGTTTCAAATACCGTTCGAATTCACGGGCAATGGACTCACCTGACGCCTCCGGCAGGTCAGCCGTGTCCTTCGCTTCTTCCAGTTGCCGTACATAGGCGGCAATCTCAGGGTCCTCTGTTGCGAGCTCGTCCACTCCACGTTCCCAGGCCTCAGATTCTTCAGCCAATGCCAGGCTGTCCAAAGGAACCTGCAAGAGGTCCTCGATCCTGTGGAGGATGGCCAGCTGCGCCTTGGGGGAGGGCGGCTGCGCAACGTAATGCGGAACCGCAGCCCACAATGACACCGTCGGAAGCCCTGCCAGCAACGCGAACTCTGCGAGCACGCCCACAATGCCTACCGGCCCTTCATACTGTGAAGCCTCCAAATTCAGGCGCTCCCGCAAGGAACTGTCCTCGGTGGTGGTGCTCACCGGAATAGGCCGGCTGTGCGGAACGTCGGCAAGAAGAGCTCCCAGCAAAATCACAGAGTCCACTTTGAGCGCTTCAGCATGAACCAGCAGTTCGGTGGTGTAGGCGCGCCACCGGTAGGACGGCTCGGTACCGAGGACCAGCAACACATCCACATTGCTGTCAGGAACTTCGGCCTTGTAAATCCGTGTTGAAGGCCATTTCACCTTTCGGGCGCCCGAGGACGTACGCCGCACGGTGGGGCGAGTGAACTGGAAGTCGTAATACTCCTCGGCGTCAACGGTGGCAACCTTCTTGCCGTCCCAGAGCTTGTTCAAGTAGTGCAGCGCATCGCTGGCGGCCTCGCCGGCGTCGTTCCAGCCCTCAAACGCGGCGAGCATTACGGTGACACGCTGGCCGTCCGCGGGTTCCTTGAGGAAACGCTCGGGCTCCGCGGTGATGTCCTGCCCTTCGGGGGTCCCGTCCACACTGTTCATCCACTCACCCTACGTCCAAGACCCTGATGGATGCATGGCATTTCACGCCGAAGCGTGTCCGCGATTCGCCCACAGCGCAACCCGCGGACGGCCGCCCGTCAGGTTCCACGTAGACTGGAAACCATGCATTCCTCACCCAGCCAGCCCCTCCTCAAAGCCGTGCTCTGGGATATGGATGGCACACTCGTGGACACCGAACCCTATTGGATCGCGGCCGAGCGGGAGCTGGTGGAGTCCCATGGCGGAACCTGGTCCCACCATCAGGCCATGCAACTGGTGGGGCAGTCCTTGCTGCACTCCGCTGCAGTCCTCCAAGCCGCCGGCGTCAGGCTTGAGGCCCGTGAAATCGTTGACACCTTGAGTGCACAGGTGATCGCGCAGGTCCGCAAAGAGGTCCCGTGGCGTCCCGGCGCCCGCGAACTGCTGGATCAGCTCCACGAGGCAGGAATTCGCTGCGCCTTGGTAACCATGTCCGAAGGCCCACTGGCCGGCGTGGTGGTGGAGAGCCTTCCAAAGCCCTACTTCGAGTTCATGGTCACCGGCGATACCGTCACCCACGGAAAACCACACCCTGAGGCGTACCTGACGGCAGTGGAACGGCTCAGGCTGGAAGACCCCTCTGTGAGCATCCACCACTGCGTCGCCCTTGAGGATTCCATCCCTGGTGCCACGGCGGCCATTGCATCGGGCGTGATCACTGTGGGCATTCCCCATCAGGTGCCCCTTCCGGAACACCCCCAAATGATCATGTGGCCTACGCTGGTTGGCCGTGCCGCACCCGATCTGCAGCAGCTGGTGGCTGACCGTTTTGCCGCAGCGAACCTGCTTGAAGGGGCCAACTAGGTGACCAACCCCTCCACACCGCATCACTCGCAAAGCAAAAAGCGGGACGGCATCCCCCTTGGGAAGATTGCCGGCATTCCGGTCTACCTGGCCTATTCGTGGTTCATTATCGCTGGCTTCACGGTCATCGTGTACGGCCCGGCGTTGCTGGTTCGGACACCCGGTCTCGGCATCGGAGCATACTTCGTTGCCTTGGCCTACGCCCTGCTGCTTGCCGTGTCTGTGCTGGTCCACGAATTGGCGCATGCGCTCAGTGCAAAGGCCTTCAACTGGCCTACGGAAAAAATCGTGCTTAACCTTTGGGGCGGCCACACTCAATTTGAGAGTTTCACGGCTTCACCGGGTCGCTCGGTAGTGGTCGCACTGGCCGGCCCTGCTTCTAATTTCGTCCTGGCCGGCGGGATGTGGGCCGTGCTTTCCACCGGCGCCCTCAGCGGTGTCCCGGACACCCTCGCGAACATCCTGATGTGGGCCAACCTCCTGATCGGTTTGTTCAACGTCCTTCCCGGCTTGCCCCTGGATGGCGGCCGCTTGGTGGAGTCCGCAGTGTGGAAAGCCACAGGCAGCCAGGACAAAGGCACCATCGCCGCTGGCTGGTCCGGCCGCATCATCGTCGCCGCATTGGTGATCTGGGTCATTGGCCTGCCGCTCCTCAACGGCACGCCCTTGGACATCAGCCTCACCCTCATCACCGTCCTCGTCTGTGGTTTCCTTTGGATGGGTGCTTCAAGTTCCATTCACCACGCGAAGCTGCGCAGCCGTCTTTACCTCGTGAGTGCCGCAGGCCTGGCTGATCGAGCAGTAGGCGTGCCGAACTCGGCCACTGTGGCTGACGTCCTGGACATTTCACCGGCCGGAAGTCCCGCCGTCGTGATTTGCGGTCCGGACGGCAAGCCCCAGGGAGTGGTGGACTTCGATGCAACGCGGGGTGTGCCCGCCGCAAACGCGACCACCACTCCAGTCACCGCCGTGGCGCATGCCTTGGCGGCCGGGGCTTACGTCCCGGAATGGTCCAAGGGGCAGGAATTGATCCAGTACTTGGCTCGGCTGGACGGCGGCGAATACGCTGTGGTTGACCACAACGGAATCGTCACCGGACTGCTTCGGCAGCAAGCAGTCGTGACTGCCATAACAGGTAAGGAAGCACGCAGGAGCGGGCGCTCCTGACTGCGTTGCCGGTAGAGTTACATGCCGGCGGTTACACAGAAGAGACCCATCAATTTTTTGGCGGCCACCAGCCGGTCACACATCGCGGCCCAGCCGTACAGGAGCGAGGAACACCACATGAGCAGCGAAACCGCCGCCCCCGCAGCAAGCACAGGCACTGACAAGCCAGCCATCGGCTCGGCTGTACAGCCGACGGGCGCTGCACGACGCCGCGGTCCTTTCCGTGTGGGCGAGCGGGTCCAGCTCACGGACGAGCGTGGGCGGATGAACACCATCACGCTGGAAGTGGGCGGCGCTTTCCACACCCACCGCGGTTTCCTGAACCATGATGAGATCATCGGCAAGGTGGATGGCTCGGTGGTCAGCAATAACGTTGGCCAGCAGTACCAGACGTTGCGTCCTTTGCTCTCTGACTTCGTTCTGTCCATGCCCCGTGGTGCGGCAGTGGTTTACCCCAAGGACGCCGCCCAGATTGTCACCATGGCGGACATCTTCCCCGGCGCGCGAGTTGTCGAAGCGGGCGTGGGTTCAGGCGCACTGTCGATTTCCCTGTTGCGTGCAGTCGGCGACGGCGGATACCTCCACTCGTTTGAGCGCCGCGAAGAATTTGCTGACATCGCCCGTGGAAACGTTGAGACCATCTTCGGCGGTCCCCATCCCGCATGGCAGATCTCCCTGGGCGATTTCCAGGACGAGGTGGTCAAGGCTGAAGCCCCGGGTTCCGTTGACCGGGTTGTCCTGGACATGCTCGCCCCGTGGGAGTGCCTGGACGCCGTGGCCACTGTCCTGGCTCCGGGCGGTGTCTGGATCAACTACGTGGCCACCGTCACGCAGCTGTCCCGCACCGCCGAGGCCATCCGAGCTGACGGCCGCTTCACCGAACCGGACGCCTGGGAATCGATGGTTCGTGGCTGGCACCTTGAGGGCTTGGCGGTCCGTCCGGACCACCGCATGGTGGCCCACACCGGTTTCCTCCTGGTTACCCGCCGTCTCGCTGACGGCGTCACCGGAATTTCCGTGAAGCGCCGCCCGTCCAAGACTGAATTCAGCGAAGAGGACCTCAACGCCTGGACCCCTGCAGCTGTGGGGGAACGCTCCGTGTCTGACAAGAAACTGCGACGTGCGGCGCGTGACGCAATCGCCGGGACCAACGTTCAGGATGACCCCTCAGTCACAAACTGACAAAGGTCACAATAGGGTTCGCATTCCGAATGTCACCCAGCACCCTGAGCTTTTCGGGACTAAGGTCTTGTTAAGCGCAGGAAGGGGCTGATGAATCGTGGATACGTCAAACAACGACCTTGGGCGGCCAACGCCGGAAGATGCAAACGACGCAGCGGAGAATACGGCTGGCAGGAGGCTTGGCGCAGTTCAACCGCCGGAGACCTCGAGTGAACTGACTGTTGCCGAACGGCAGATCAACATCCTTCGGGACAAGCTCCGCCACATCGACCGCCAGCTGGCAGCCGCCACCCAGAACAACAGCAAACTTGTCAGCATGCTGGAGACGGCGAAGGCTGAGATTCTTCGTTTGAAGGGCGCCTTGGAGCAGGAGGGCCAACCTCCTTACAGCTTCGGTACCGTGGTGCAGATCAACCCGCGGAAGCAGCCGGCCGCCGGCAGTTCAGGACAGGCAGCCACCGAAGAGTCTGTGGACATCTTCAACGCGGGCCGCAAAATGCGTGTGGGCGTCAGTCCGCTGGTGAACCTCAACCAGCTCGCCGTCGGGCAGGAAGTCCTGCTTAACGAGGCTCTGCTGGTAGTGGCGGGACTCGGCTACGAACGCGCCGGTGAACTGGTCACGCTCAAGGAAATGCTGGGCAAGGACCGTGCATTGGTGGTTGGACGCGCCGATGAAGAACGTGTGGTCCGCTTGTCCGGTGCGCTCCAAAGTGTTCACCTGAAGGTGGGCGACGCGTTGTCGCTGGATTCACGGACGGGCTACGCGTTGGAGAAGGTCCCGCGCGCCGAGGTGGAGAACCTCGTCCTTGAAGAAGTTCCGGACATCACCTACCAGGACATCGGTGGCCTTGGCCCGCAGATCGAGCAGATCCGTGACGCCGTGGAGTTGCCGTTCCTCCATCCGGACCTCTACCGGGAGCATGGGTTGAAGGCCCCTAAAGGTATCTTGCTTTACGGCCCTCCAGGCTGCGGCAAAACACTCATTGCCAAGGCAGTAGCGAATTCCCTTGCTGCCCGGGCAGCAGAGCGGGCCGGCAATATCGATCTCAAGAGTTACTTCCTTAACATCAAGGGTCCCGAGCTCCTGGACAAGTACGTGGGTGAGACTGAGCGCCACATCCGCTTGATCTTCGCCCGTGCCCGCGAGAAGGCTTCAGATGGCAGCCCCGTGGTGGTCTTCTTCGACGAAATGGACTCGTTGTTCCGTACACGCGGTACCGGCGTTTCTTCGGATGTCGAAACCACCATCGTGCCTCAGCTGCTCAGTGAGATCGATGGCGTGGAGCGTTTGGACAACGTGATCGTCATTGGTGCCTCCAACCGTGAGGACATGATCGACCCCGCCATCCTTCGTCCCGGTCGCCTCGATGTGAAGGTCAAGATCCAACGGCCTGACGCCGAAGCCGCAGCCGACATCTTCGCCAAGTACATCACCACTGACTTGCCCTTCCACCCCCAGGATCTGGCCGAGTATGACGGCGATGTGCAAGCCACAGTGGATGCCATGGTCCAGCGCACAGTGGAGGCAATGTACTCCACCGAGAAGTCCAATGAGTACCTTGAGGTCACCTACGCCAACGGCGATACGGAGATGCTGTACTTCAAGGACTTCAACTCCGGTGCCGTGGTCCAGAACGTGGTGGATCGTGCCAAGAAGTACGCCATCAAGGATTTGCTGACCACTCACCAGAAGGGTCTTCGGATCGATCACCTGCTCCGGGCCGTCGTCGATGAGTTCCGTGAGCACGAGGACATGCCCAACACCACCAACCCGGATGACTGGGCAAGAATCTCGGGCAAGAAGGGTGAAAGGATCACTTACATCAGGACCATCGTGCAGGGTAAGGCAGGTCAGGAGCCTGGCAAGTCCATCGAAACCACTGCCAACACGGGTCAGTACCTGTGACAGCAAGGCCCGAGGGTTTACCCGCAGAGAAACTTCCCGCAGGCGGCGCCATGCGTGTCATGGGCTCGGAAACTGAATATGGGATCCACGCGCCGTCAGCTCCGGGGGCCAACGCCACCATGATGTCCGCCCGGATCATTCAGGCGTATGCCACCGTGACCCGGCAACGGGCGGCCGGCGGTGCGGAGACCCGGTGGGATTACACGGACGAGGAACCTCTGCACGATGCCCGCGGTTGGACCGTGGACAGGGCTGCGGCCGATCCAAGCCAGCTCACGGACCAACCGCCAGTGCTCGACGCCGAAGCTGTCGCCTTGGCGTATGGCCGCCAGGAGTTGGAACTGGATGGCTCGGACGAGTCCGGTTCCCTGCTGATGAACATGGTCCTCGGTAATGGTGCACGTCTGTACGTGGACCATGCGCACCCTGAGTACTCCAGCCCGGAGGTCACCAACCCCCGCGATGCCGTGGCTTGGGATGCCGCCGGCGACCTGGTTGCCTTGGCCACCGTCCGGAAGGTCGCGGCAGACACCTCACTGCCACCCATCAACCTGTACAAGAACAACACTGACAACAAGTCCGTGTCCTATGGCTCGCACGAGAACTACCTCATGCCACGCTTGGTGCCTTTTGGGGACATCATCCGCGGGCTCACGCCGTTCTTCGTCACCCGCCAGGTGATGTGTGGTGCGGGCCGGGTGGGGATGGGGCAGGACAGCTCGACGCCGGGTTACCAGATCAGCCAGCGGGCGGACTTCTTCGAAGCAGAAGTGGGGCTGGAGACAACCATCCGCCGCCCCATCATCAATACGAGGGACGAGCCACACGCAACAGCAGATAAGTACCGCCGCCTGCACGTGATCATTGGGGACGCCAACCTCAGCCAGTCCTCCAACTTCCTGAAGTTCGGAACCACGGCCATGGTCCTGAGCCTCATCGAGGCGGGCCAGGCTCCCAAAATTGAGGTTCATGAACCCGTCCAGGCGCTCCAAACCGTCAGCCACGACACCACACTGACCACCACCGTCAGGCTCCTCGACGGAAGGCGGGTGACAGCACTGGATGTTCAGTGGATGTATTTCGAGGCAGCCGCCAAGCTGGCCCAGGAGACCGGGGTGGCGGATTCAGTTACCGGTGACGGCCACACTCACCAGGTCCTTGCTCACTGGGAGTCCACGCTGACAACCCTGGGGACCGATCCTGATGCCGCTGCGTCGTCGGTGGAGTGGGTGGCCAAGAAGTCGCTTCTCGAAGGCTACCGAAACCGCGACGGACTGGCCTGGGACGACGCCCGTCTTGGCCTGGTGGATCTTCAATGGTCCGATATCCGTCCTGAGAAGGGCCTCTACCACAGGCTTCTCTCCAGGGACCGGATGATGCGCATAGTGGACGACGCCGACATCACCCGGGCGGTGACCGAACCGCCGTCGGACACCCGTGCATACTTCCGCGGGCGGTGCGTTTCCAGGTTCGGCAGGGACGTTGTGGGCGCCAGCTGGGACTCGGTGATTTTTGATGTTCCAGGGCTGGGGAAACTGCAGCGGGTGCCTACGCGGGAGCCTTTGCGGGGAACCCGGGCTTTGACCGGCGCCCTCTTTGACCGTCACACGGATGCGGCCTCTTTCCTGGCGGAATTGTTGGGTCAGAAGCCACCGCCTGCCAGGAGTTGAAGGACGCCCGCCACAGGATTATTCGTCGCCGGCCAAAGCCGTCCGCAGCACCGGTCAGCGTGGCAATATGGCAGTAGGAAGTCTCCGTCTTCAGGAGACTGACAGTAGGGAGAAAGAAAATGGCAGCACAGGAGCAGCAACAACCGCAGTCACGGGAAACCGAGACCGAAGTGGACGTACCGGAGGCACCACCGGCAGCACCGGAGGCACAGGCCTCTGACGCGACCCAAGGCGTGGATGACCTCCTTGACGAAATCGACGGCGTTCTTGAATCCAACGCTGAAGAGTTCGTCAGGGCGTTTGTCCAAAAGGGTGGCCAGTAGGCGGACCCGCCAGAGGATGTACTGCCCGGCCGGCGTGAGGCCGCCGGGCATCGGAATGCAGAGTCGAAGGAGTGCAGCAATGCAGGACCCATCAACCGGCCCCCTGGCCACCCAGGCAACGTCTTCTTTCACGGAGCATCTTCAACGCTCGCGTCCCGAACTTCTTCCTTACAATCAATCGTTACCCGCCGGCATGGTGCCGGCGTCCCCCCATGCCACCACGATCGTTGCTTTGACCTACGCCGGGGGAGTGCTGATGGCTGGAGACCGCCGAGCCACCATGGGCAACATCATCGCCAGCCGGCACATCGAGAAAGTGTTTCCGGCTGACGAGTACTCGGTCCTCGGCATTGCCGGTACCGCTGGCCTGGCCATTGACATCACACGGCTTTTCCAGGTTGAGCTGGAGCATTACGAGAAGATTGAGGGCACCCTCCTCAGCCTCGTGGGCAAGGCCAACCGTCTGGGCGCCATGATCCGCGGAAACCTGCCGATGGCGATGCAGGGAATGGCGGTCATCCCCTTGTTCGCAGGCTTCGATCTCGGTTCCGGCGTGGGCCGCTTGTTTTCCTACGACGTCACAGGCGGTCGCTACGAAGAACAGGAGCATCACTCTGTTGGTTCCGGTTCGGTGTTCGCCCGTGGCGCCCTGAAAAAGTTGTGGAAGCCCAATTTGTCTGAAGAAAACGCCGTGGCAGTGGCTGTCGAGGCACTCTACGACGCCGCCGATGACGACTCCGCCACTGGCGGCCCCGACCCCGTCCGGCAACTGTGGCCGGTGGTATATACGGTCGATCGATCCGGCAACCGGCGTGTCCCTGAACGGGATCTGGCCGCGATAGCCGGAACAATCGTTGAATCGCGGGCTGCCGCCGGACGGGAGGCCTGATATGACTCAGCAGTTCTACGTCTCACCTGAGCAGTTGATGAAGGACCGTGCGGACTTCGCACGGAAGGGCATAGCGCGTGGGCGCTCTGTTGTGGTCATCAGCTGCGCCGATGGCATCGCGTTGATCGCCGAAAACCCGTCACCGTCACTGCATAAGATCGGTGAAATCTACGACAAAATTGCGTTCGCCGCGGTGGGCAAATACAACGAGTTCGAAAGCCTCAGGCAAGCGGGAGTCCGGTACGCAGACGTCCGCGGCTACTCCTACGACCGCGAGGACGTGACGGCCCGCGGCCTGGCAAGTGTCTATGCCCAGAGCCTCGGAGCGGTGTTCACAGCAGAGCAGAAGCCGTTCGAGGTGGAATTGGCAGTGGCCGAGGTTGGTGTCACCCAGGAACAGGACCACTTGTACCGCCTGACCTTCGACGGATCAATCGCCGATGAGAACGGCTTCGTCGTCATGGGCGGACTCGCTGACCAGATTTCCGATGTCGTCAGCGGGGCTTGGGAGTCGGAGCTCACGTTGGCGGGGGCCATGCAGCTGGCCTTGCGGGCTCTGGCCACCAATAAGGATGTTGACGAACTGCCTGCCACCGCCGTCGAAGCCGCCGTGCTGTATCGCGCTTCGGAAAGCAACCGCGGGTCCCGCAGGGCGTTTCGCCGGCTGCTGCCGGAAGACATGACCCGGTTGCTCACAGAGGAGAGCTGAGATGGATAAGCGGATATTTGGCATCGAAACCGAGTTCGGAATTTCCTATTCCAGCCCTGATTCCCGCCCTTTGGCGCCCGAAGAGGTGGCACGGTACCTCTTTCGCAAAGTGGTGAGTTGGGGCAGGTCATCCAACGTTTTTCTCACCAACGGTTCACGGCTTTACCTCGATGTGGGCTCGCACCCGGAGTACGCCACTGCGGAGTGCGACGACCTCGCCCAGCTCATTGCCCATGACAGGGCCGGCGAACTTATCCTGGACGACCTCGTCGATGAGGCTCAGGCCAGGCTCGCCGCCGAGGGCTTCAACGGCACGGTGTACCTCTTCAAGAACAACACTGATTCTGCGGGCAATTCCTACGGCAGCCATGAGAACTACCTCATACCGCGGCGCGGGGAATTTTCCCGCCTTGCCGAGATTCTGATTCCCTTCCTGGTGACCCGGCAACTGATCGCTGGTGCCGGCAAAGTACTCAAGACACCCCACGGCGCCACGTTCGCTTTCTCCCAGCGGGCCGACCACATCTGGGAAGGCGTATCCTCCGCCACCACCAGGTCCAGGCCCATCATCAACACACGCGATGAGCCACATGCGGACGCCGAGTTCTATCGCCGCCTGCATGTGATTGTGGGGGACTCCAATATGTCTGAGACCTCGGCGCTGCTCAAGGTCGGCACTGTGGACCTTATCCTCCGCATGATCGAAGCGGGCGTCATTATGCGTGATATGCGCATGGAGAATCCCATCCGCAGTATCCGCGAAATTTCCCACGATCTCACCGGCCGCGCACTGGTCCGCTTGGCGAACGGACGGCAGCTGACCGCCCTGGATATTCAGCGCGAATACCTCAACAAGGTCACCGAGTTTGTGGCGGCGAATGGCGCCCATAACGCCCACGTTCCGCTCATCCTGGATTTGTGGGAGCGGACGTTGAACGCCATCGAGAGTGGCGACACCAGCTCCATCGACACCGAGGTTGACTGGGCCATCAAGAAAAAGCTGATGGACGGTTACATGCGCCGGCATGACCTCAGCCTTGATTCACCCCGGATTGCGCAGCTGGACCTCACCTACCATGACATCTCGAGGCAACGCGGCATCTTCTTCCTGCTTCAAGCCCGGGGTGCAGCACGAAGGCTGGTCACCGAAACCGACGTCAAGGACGCCGTGGATGCCCCGCCGCAAACAACACGCGCCAAGTTGCGCGGAGATTTTGTGCGAAGGGCACAGGAGCTGGGCCGTGACTACACGGTGGACTGGGTACACCTGAAACTCAATGACCGCGCACATCAGACCATCCTGTGCAAGGATCCGTTCCGCAACGTCGATGAGCGGGTGGATGCCCTCCTTGAATCCATGGGCTAGAGGGGTTTACAAGCTGGCTCCCAGCTTCGCAAGCTATTCTGGATAGTGGTCTCTTCCCGAGACACGCCCCGCTTGGATGCGTTACGCGCCATTCCAAGTGTCCCCTTGCCCCGACGAAAGTGTCTTTTTGTGCGCCGACTCCTAGCAATTCTCCTGCCCGCCCTGCTGCTGATCACCGCGTGCGGTGGCGGAGACACTCCGGACGCTGAGCCCACCAGCAAATCAGTAGGTGACGTCTCCAAGCTCGACTCCCTGAAGGTGACGGACAACGGCAATGACAAAGCTCCCGGCATTGAGTTCTCCAAGCCCCTCGCCGTGACGGGACCCACCGTCAAGGTAGTCAAGGAAGGTGACGGCGAGCCGGTCAAAATGGGTCAAATCGCCGAATTGGTGTATGTCGCAGTCGATGGCACCGATGGCAAAACACTTGAGGACGGCTACACCAAGGGACCCCAGCCGATCGAACTCTCCGAGCAGATGAAGTCCGGCAATGAGCTGATTTTCGACGCCATCATCGGTGCCAAAGTCGGCAGCCATGTGGCCATTGCTGCTCCCGGCAGCGCCTCTGCTTCGGCGCCGGCCTCCTCCCAGCTGGTGATCTTCAAGATTGCCTCCGCCAAGGACGCACCCGGTCTTTTGAGCAAGGAAGAGACCGATCAGCTGGACAAAGACGGCAAGCTTCCCAAGGTGACCTTTGACGACAAGGGCGCTCCATCCGTGGAGATCCCCAAGACTGATGCACCTGCCGGCCTTTCCGTGAAGGTCCTTTCCGAGGGCACCGGCGAGGAGCTGAAAGACTCTGACACGATCAACGCCAACTACACCGGCTGGCGCTGGGAGGACAGCACCAAGTTCGACTCCAGCTATGACCGCGGCGAGGCCGCTACCTTCGGCCTGAACCAGGTCATCAAGGGCTGGACGCTCGGACTTACGGGGCAGAAGGTCGGCTCCAAGGTCCTCCTGACGATTCCCACGGATCTCGCCTACGGTGCAAGCGCCGCTGCTCAGGGCAAGCCTGCGGGCCCGTTGGTCTTCGTTGTTGAGATCACCGGCAAAAAGTAGAACTTGCGCGGGTTCTGGCTAAGCTGGTTCCTGAAAACTTCTCCGTTCCCACAACCCAAGGAGCAACCATGTCATTTGGTCAGCGTGAATTTGACCGCACCAAGCCTGAAATTGACTTCCCGGAAGGCGACGTCCCCGCGGACCTCGTCATCACGGACCTGATTGAGGGCACCGGCCCCGAAGCCAAGACGGGGGACACCGTGTCAGCCCACTACGTGGGTGTTGCCTGGTCCACTGGCGAAGAATTCGACGCTTCCTGGGGTCGCGGCGCTCCTCTGGACTTCCGCGTAGGCGTAGGCCAGGTCATCCAGGGCTGGGACCAAGGCCTGCTGGGCATGAAGGTGGGCGGCCGACGTCGCCTGGAGATTCCTTCCGAGCTTGCTTACGGTTCGCGCGGAGCCGGCGGAGCCATCAAGCCCAACGAAGCCCTGATCTTCGTGGTGGACCTCGTAGCTGTTCGCTAATACATCGGCTTTTCGCAAGGCGCGTTACCTTCCGGTTTTACCGGTCGGTGACGCGCCTTGCTGCTTTCGGGCTGGTCTTTAGTAACGTAGCAACCGTGTCCGCATCCCGCACTGAACGTCTCCTGAACCTTCTCCTGGCTTTGCTCAATACCAAAGTGGGTCTCCCACGCGCCGTGCTACGCGACAAGGTGTACCACGATTCTGCGGAGAACGATGTCGCCTTTGGACGAATGTTCGAACGCGACAAAGTGGATCTGAAGCATTTCGGCTTTGACATCGAAACCGTGATGGACCCCCGAAACTTCGGTGCGGACGACCCCGCATCGGCGCGCTACCGGATCGGCAAGGACTCCAACCGTCTCCCCGATGTGAGCTTGACCCCGGCGGAGGGCACCGTCTTGCTGCTCGCTGCCCAGCTCTGGGAACGCGCAGCCCTGGGAACGGCAGCCGCCAACGCTGTACGTAAGTTGCAGGCAGCTGGAGGCTTTACGGACGTGGACCTCCCTGCAGGCGTCCAACCCCGAATCAAGCCTGCCGGACAGGCCTTCGACGACGTCGTTGCAGCGATGCACGGCAAGCACCCGGTCCGCTTCGGCTACCTCGCGGTCAGCACGGGGCGGGAAGAAATCCGCGATGTTGAACCGTGGGGCCTGGGCAGTCGCTTCGGTCAGTGGTACCTCGTTGGCTTGGACCGGGGGAGAGGGGCCAAGAGGCTGTTCAGGCTCTCCCGGATGACCACGGCCGTAGAAGTGGACACCACAGGCAGCTTCCACCCGCCGGAAGGCTTCAACGCCCGCGCTGAACTGGACCAACTCAACGAGCTCCCTGTCAGGCAAGCCACCCTGGAGGTGGAAAAGGACAGATTGCTTGCTTTGCGCAAGAAGGCCACCTTCGTCGTCGAGTCCCCGGATGAAAGTGGCCGCGACCGCATCGTGGTGGACTTCCGGGATCCGGAGCAGCTGGGCGAAGAGCTGGCATCCTACGGGCCCCATCTGAAAGTCTCCGGGCCTGCGGAACTGCGCGCCGCCGTCGTACGCCGCCTCAAAGCTGCCGCAGACTTTGATGTCGCCCCGCCGGTACCTGTTGAGTTTCCCGAGACAGGCCGTGCGCCCCGTGCGCGCAAGCGCACCTCCGAAGACCAACTGGCCAGGATGCTGCAACTGGTGCCGTTCCTGGTCCACCACCAAGGCCTGCACATCCAGCAGGTCGCTGATCACTTCGGCATCAGCCGCAAGGCCCTGATCGATGACCTGAAGATCCTCATCTGTTCGGGTCTGCCCGAGGGATATCCGGACGACCTTCTGGACATCCAGTGGGAAAACGATCACGTGTACATCTCCGAGCACTTGGACCTGAACCGGCCGGTGCGTTTCAGTGAAGATGAAGCGGCGGCGCTGCTGACCGGCCTGGCCATGCTGGGAGACCTGCCTGCCCTGGCCGGCATGCCTGAGGATGAGTCGGGAAGCGCCTTGGAATCTGTCACGATCAAGCTGACGGGCGCTGCGGGACAGGCAGCAAGATTGGCCGGCTCAGTGTCAGGCCAATCGGTGGCGCCCGAACAATCACAGGCTTTCGCCACAGTAACCCAGGCCATCAGGGAAGGTCAGCAGTTGCGGCTGAGGTACTTCTCGTTGCAACGCGACGAAGTGACCGAGCGCGACGTCGACCCCCTGCGGCTCTACTCCCTGGACAGTACGTGGTATTTCGAGGCGTACTGCCACAGTAAGTCCGGCATCAGAAACTTCCGGTTGGACCGGGTGGAGACCTTGGAGGCCAACGGCCGGGATATCTCCGGAGCCGCAACTGCAGGGCAGGACTTTCCGGCACGGTTGTTCACGCCCGGAGACGACGACGTACTGGTCACTCTCCAACTGACCCGCCAAGGCGCCGGGCTTGCCGATGATTACTACGCGGAACGCACCGCACAGCTCCCCGACGGCGGGCTGCTCGCCGAGGTCCGGTTTGGGGACGCAGGATGGCTGCCGATGTTTGTTTCCCAGCATGGTGGTGCCGTCCGGATTCTCGAACCGCGGTCCGTGCGGGAGGAAACCCGCAGGTGGATCGACGCGGCCCTGGCTCAGTACAACTCACCTTCGGTCACCAAGGCTGGCTAGACTACTCAAATGCCTTGGTGGTTCTGGATCCTGTTGTGGATCGCGCTCATAGCCCTTTCGTTGCTCCTTCATCTAACGCTGGGTTACCGCTTGTACAGGAAATTCATGTCAACTGTTCATGAGCTGGCTGCGGCGGGTAAACGTTTCAGCAATCTTTCGCCTGTCCCGGAAACCTCCGACGTTGAGGCGGCGGAACCGCGCCCTGAGCCGGGGTCCGCAATTTTTGCCTCACCGGATCAGATGCGTCATGATTACCTGACGGCCAAAGCCTCCCGCCAGGAAGTTCGTCGTCAGCGGCGCGTCAAGCGCAAAGCCGAGCGGGGTCAGCCACAATCCCTGCACGACATTGAATTCAGATAGACGTAGGATGTATCCAAAAGGAAAGGACCTCCCCACATGAGGCTCGAAGGCTGGCATCTCATCATCATCATCGTTCTGGCTCTGGTGCTCTTTGCAGCGCCGAAGCTGCCGTCCATGGCGCGCAGCATTGGGCAGTCGATGCGTATTTTCAAGTCTGAAGTCCGGGAGATGAAGAAGGATGGTTCTTCCGAGACAAAGGACTCCCCGGACGCTTCCGACGCCGTTGAAGGCAAAGTTGTAGGCCACCCGGACGTCACCACCAAGAACAACGGCGAGACTGACGTACCGCCCTCCAACCGCGTCTAAAGAGACGTGGTAGAGACGAAGGGGCGCAAGGCCAACCCCGAAGCCCGGATGGCGCTCCTGGATCACCTCAGGGAGCTGCGAAACCGGCTCTTCAAGGCTGCAATCGGCGTCATTGTGGGAACAGTGGTGGGCTTCATCGTCTACCAGCCCCTCCTGGAAGCATTGATCAAGCCGATCAAGGACCTCAACGAAAAAGAGGGACGCGCTGCAACACTGAACTTTGATGGCGTAGCCAGTTCATTCGATCTGATGGTCCAGGTTTCGGTCTTTCTTGGAGTCATCCTTTCAAGCCCCGTCTGGATCTACCAGCTATGGGCCTTCATTGTTCCAGGGCTTCACAAGAAGGAGCGGCGCCTGGCGCTGTCCTTCGTGGCAGCAGCGGTGCCATTGTTCATCGGTGGTGTCCTGCTTGCGTGGCTGGTGTTGCCCAACGCCGTTCGGGTGCTGACCGACTTCACACCGGTGGGCGGCTCAAACTTCATCAGCGCTGAAATTTACCTGGCCTTCGTTCTGCGCCTCCTGCTGGCCTTTGGGATTGCTTTCCTGGTGCCCGTGGTTCTGGTGGGATTGAACCTCGCTGGAATTATCAAGGGCAAACAGCTCATCAAGAGCTGGAGAATCACCATCTTCCTGGTGTGCTTGTTCGCTGCGATGGCCGCTCCAGGCGCTGACGCCATGAGCATGTTCTACCTTGCAGCGCCCATGCTGCTCCTGTTCTTCGCGGCCATTGGTGTTTGTCTCCTGAATGACAGGCGTCGCGAACGCCGGGCCGTCAAGCGGGCAGCTGAGACGGAAGCCACTGCAGACATCGCAACCCCGGCCACGGATCTGGAGAATCTCTAGACCTTGGCCCACTAGGCTTGGTGCATGTCCTCCATTTCCGGGTCTTCATCTCCATCAGACCGTTACCAGGCGGCAGCCCAGCGGGCAGCTGAGTCAAAAACTTACCTTGGCGCATTCGCCCGCTCCTTGGACTTTGAACTGGACGACTTCCAACGGGAAGCGTGCAGGTCGCTCCAAGAGGGCCGCGGCGTTTTGGTGGCAGCCCCCACGGGTGCCGGAAAAACGATCGTTGGCGAGTTCGCGATCTATCTGGCCCTGGAACGGGGACTCAAAGCGTTTTACACGACGCCCATCAAGGCGTTGAGCAACCAGAAGTACTCGGAACTGGCGGCAAAATACGGCCCGGCCAACGTTGGCTTGCTGACAGGCGACACCACCATCAACGGCGAAGCGCCTGTGGTGGTGATGACCACCGAGGTTCTTCGGAACATGTTGTATGCCGATTCTGAGACCCTGGGCGATCTGGGCTTTGTGGTGATGGACGAAGTCCACTACCTGGCAGATCGCTTCCGCGGAGCCGTGTGGGAAGAAGTCATCATCCATTTGCCCAGCGAGGTGCAAGTTGCCTCGCTGAGTGCAACGGTGTCCAACGCCGAAGAATTCGGCGCCTGGCTGGACACTGTGCGGGGCGATACTGATGTCATCGTCTCTGAGCACCGTCCCGTGCCACTATGGCAGCACGTCATGGTAGGCCGGGAAATTGTGGATCTCTTTGCCGGCGACACCACCTTCGACGAAATTGCACCCCAGGCCCCGGGAGCACAGGAAACCGAGGT
Organism: Arthrobacter sp. MYb23; assembly: GCF_002979775.1. Classification (GTDB taxonomy): domain Bacteria; phylum Actinomycetota; class Actinomycetes; order Actinomycetales; family Micrococcaceae; genus Arthrobacter. Next base: position 101,566 of record NZ_PCPR01000007.1, on the reverse strand, counting down.
TCCTGACCTCACCGAGTCAGAAGAGGTCCTGGCGGAGCCTTCCAGCACTGATCGACGCATCTCAGCCAAGCGATCGTCGGCGAACACGGCGCGGCAGGCAGTTACCGGCCCCGAATTCGAGGTTAACCCGGACCTGCTGGCCATGGCCCGCTCGGAGAGCCGGATGAACATGAATGGCCGGTTTGGGCACGGTGGCCGGAGCCGACGGCGGCAGGACCGTTACCGCGATGAACGGCAACAGTCCGAGCAGCGCAGTCCTGTCCGGAAAGCAAGCCGCCCCCAGGTTATTGAGAGCCTGAGGCGCCAGGATCTCTTGCCTGCCATCACGTTCATTTTCTCCAGGGCCGGCTGTGACGCTGCTGTAGCACAGTGCGCAGCCTCGGGACTGTGGCTGACCACCGAGCAGGAACAGCAGATTATTGCCCAGCGCGTGGATGAGGCCAGCCACGAAATTCCTGCGGATGACCTCGATGTCCTCGGATTCTGGGGTTGGCGGGACGGACTCATCAGGGGCTTCGCCGCCCACCATGCGGGCATGCTCCCCACCTTCAAGGAAGTGGTGGAAAAACTCTTTGCCGATGGCTTGGTCAAGGCTGTCTTTGCCACGGAAACACTGGCCTTGGGCGTCAACATGCCCGCACGCTGTGTGGTGCTGGAAAAGCTGGAAAAGTTCAATGGTGAAGCGCACGTCAACATCACTGCGGGGGAGTACACCCAGCTCACCGGTCGCGCCGGCCGCCGCGGAATCGACGTCGAAGGCCATGCCGTGGTGCTGTGGCAGCCTGGGACAGATCCCGCCGCCGTAGCCGGGCTTGCCTCCCGACGCACCTACCCCTTGAACTCCAGTTTCCGGCCTACGTACAACATGAGCATCAACCTGATTGCCCAGTTCGGACGGGTCCGGGCCCGTGAAATCCTTGAATCTTCATTCGCGCAGTTCCAAGCTGACCGCTCCGTAGTGGGCCTTGCCCGGCAGGTCCGTGGGCGTGAGGAGTCCCTGGCTGGCTACGCCAAATCCATGCAGTGCCATTTGGGCGATTTCACAGAGTACGGGAAACTCCGACGTGAACTCAGCGATGCCGAGAACTTTGCCGCCCGCGACCACCAACGCGCCCGGAAGTCGCATGTTGCGGATTCCCTCACACGGTTGATCCCCGGCGATGTGATCAACATTTACAGCGGCCGGCTGGCAGGACATGCCGTGGTGCTGGAGGTGGACCGCAACGCCCGGGAACCGCGGCCCTCGGTGCTCACCTCTGACAACCAGCTGCGACGCATCGGCGTCCATGACCTCGATGGTCCGGTGTCACCGGTAACGCGTATCCGCATTCCGAAGTCCTTCAACGCCAAGGTTCCCAAAGCACGCCGGGACCTCGCATCCTCCATGCGGCACGCCATTAGCGAAGATGCTCCCCATAGCCGGAACAACAGCAGGCACGAAGACTTCGGCCTCGGGGCCCGCCTGCCGGATCAGGAAAAGAAGATCGCGGACCTTCGGCGTGCGCTGCGGGCCCATCCTTGCCATGGCTGCAGCGAACGCGAGGACCATGCGCGGTGGTCGGAGCGTTGGTGGAAGCTGCGCAGGGAGACCGACGGCCTGGTCCGGCAAATTCAAAGCAGGACCAACACCATTGCCAAGACGTTCGACCGCGTCTGCGATGTTCTTTCGGTTTACGGCTACCTGGAAACCGACGACGCCGGACACGTCACCATCAGCGCCGACGGGCAACGGCTTCGCCGGATCTACGGGGAGAAGGACCTGCTCATTTCCCAGACTGTGCGGCGCGGCGCCATCAACGATCTTGATGCCGCTGAATTGGCCTCGCTGGCGAGCACCTTGGTGTATCAAGCAAAACGGGAAGACCGGGGGTTGCGGCCCAAGATGCCTTCCGTTTCCCTGGAATCGGCCGTAGACATCGTGATCCGCGAGTGGTCACAACTCGAAGATACCGAGGAACGCAACAGGTTGCCTTTGACCGGCGAACCGGAGCTGGGACTCGTGTGGCCCATGTACAAGTGGGCCAGGGGGCGCCACCTTCAGGACGTGCTGAGCGGAACCGACCTCGCGGCCGGGGACTTTGTTCGGTGGGCCAAACAAGTGGTTGACCTCCTCGACCAGCTGGCCAAGATCCCGCAACTGGACGCACGTTTGGTGCGTGTGTGCCGGGAATCCATTGATTTGGTCCGTCGCGGCGTGGTGGCTTACTCCACCGTGGCTTAGGCCGTCCCTTCACAGATACATAGTTTTCAACGCTCAGGAGCACAACGCATGAACCAGCCAGGCGCGCAAGCCGGCCCGGACCGCACCACCCCAGACCGCAAGGTCACGATGTACCGCAATGGTTCGATCTATACCGCGGCAGATCCTTTTGCCACGGCCATGGTGGTGGACGGCGATACCGTAGCCTGGGTTGGCTCCGAGCAGGCAGCCTCCTCCATAGCCGACTCCTCCATGGAAATCATCGACCTCAAGGGAGCCCTCCTGGCCCCGGGCTTCGTCGACTCTCATGCGCACCTGACTGAGACGGGCCTTGCCCTGTCCGGGCTGCAGCTCGCCGGGGTACGTTCGGCCAAGGAGTTGCTCGACGCCGTTGCCTCCGCCGGTGGCACTGGCACAGTTTTGGGCCACGGTTGGGATGAAACGATGTGGAATGATCCCACGCTCCCTACCTTGGAAGAGATCGAAAGGGCAGGTGCCGGACGGCACGTCTACGTTTCACGCATCGACGTCCATTCGGCCCTCGTCTCACCCTCGCTTGCCGCGGAAGCAGGGTTGAACAACCTCGACGGATTTTCCGGGGAAGCCCGCGTGGTCCGGGCAGCACATACGGCCGCCCGGTTGACTGCCCGGAATTTCAACGAACCCGAACGGCGAAGCTACCAGGCGTCGGCCCTGCAGGAGGCCGCGTCCCACGGCTACGTTGCCATCGCCGAGATGTCCGCACCACACATTTGCGGTCCTGAGGACCTGAGGATGGCCACGGCCTGGAACGAGCACCCGTACACGCCAGAAGTTCTACCGTACTGGGGCGAGCTCGCCACCTCCCAGGAGCACGCACAAGCCATTCTGGACGGCCTGGGCACCAAAGTCCTGGGCCTTGCTGGTGACCTCAACATAGACGGCTCGATCGGGTCCCGAACGGCCGCCCTCATGGACGACTACTCCGATGCACAGGGCCAACGCGGCAGTTTGTACCTGTCGGTTGACGACGCCGCCAAACATCTTGTTGCCACGTCCCTGCTGGGAGCCCAGGCTGGCTTCCACGTCATAGGCGACGCAGGCTTGGCCGCCGTGCTGGACGCCTTTGACGCAGCAGCCACCGAGGTGGGGGAGCAACGTATCCAGGCAGCCGGCCATCGCCTTGAGCACGTGGAAATGGCTGACCAGTCCGCCATCGATCGCCTGGCCAAGTACTCCGTCTCGGTCAGTGTTCAGCCTGGCTTCGACGCCGCGTGGGGTGCGGCAGGTGGTCTTTACGAACAGCGTTTGGGTGGCCGCAGCCAGGCAATGAACCCCTTCGCCTCCTTCTACGCGAGCGGCGTGCCGATAGCCTTCGGAAGCGACAGCCCGGTAACGCCTCTCCGCCCGTGGTCGAGTGTGCGGGCCTGCTTGGAGCACAGCAACCCGGAACAACGGATATCAGCTCGTGCGGCGTTCCTGGGGCACACGCGTGCGGGGTGGCGGGCCACCAGGCACCGCAATCCCCTGATGGGGCAATTGGTCCCGGGGGCTCCAGCAAGTTTCGCTGTGTGGGAGGTGGACGAACTAATGGTGCAGGTAGCTGATAGCCGGGTGCAGTCCTGGAGCACGGATCCCCGTGCGAGGACGCCACTTTTGCCGGCCCTTGACACTGGCAGCGACCCCCGTTGCCTGCAGACGGTACGCGAGGGACACGAGCTGTTCGCTCACGAATCACTGAGGGTCTAATGTAAACGGCGGCGAGTCATGCCTTGTGACTGCCGCCACAGCCGCCAAATGCTTCCCTGCCGTCGTCCTATAATGGAGAGTTGCGCCAGAATGCCAGCCGCCAGGCTGCTCCGGCACACTGACCGCTCCATCAAGGAAAGGCCTCTTCTTGCGTGTCCTGACGATCATTCCCACTTACAACGAGCTGGAATCGCTCCCCGTTACCTTGGGACGGCTGCGCGCAGCAGTGCCGCACTCCGATGTCCTGGTGGTGGACGACAACAGTCCAGACGGCACGGGAAAGCTGGCCGACGACTTCGCCGCAGAGGACAGCCAAGTACATGTCCTTCACCGCAAAGGCAAGGAAGGCCTCGGAGCTGCCTACATCGCAGGTTTCAAGTGGGGGCTGGCGGCAGGCTATGACGTCCTGGTGGAAATGGACGCCGACGGTTCTCACAAGCCGGAACAGTTGCCGCTCCTCCTTGATGCAGTAGAGGCCGGGGCAGATCTCGCCATGGGCTCCCGCTGGGTTCCAGGTGGCAGCGTGGTCAACTGGCCGCTGTACCGCCAGGCGATTTCCCGCATCGGCAGCACCTACGCCCGCATCATGCTGGGCGTCAAGATCAAGGACGTCACCGGGGGCTACCGCGCCTTCCGCCGCAGCACGCTGGAGGCTTTGAACCTGGACGAGGTGGAATCGGTTGGCTACGGCTTCCAGGTTGACCTGGCGTGGCGCGTGGCCAAGCTTGGGCTCCGCATCGAAGAGCGCCCCATCACGTTCGTCGAGCGCGAGCTCGGGGCATCCAAGATGAGCGGCAACATTGTGGTTGAGGCCATGATCAACGTCACCAAGTGGGGACTCGCGGCGCGGTGGGCCAAGCTCACCCGCAAGTCACCGGCAGCAGCCAAATAACTCGACGCCTTCAGCGCAACTTCCCGCGTTCAGCACACAGAAAGGCCGGGTCCGGTTCCCAAGAGGGAAACCAGACCCGGCCTTTTCGCTAAGACGATGCCAGTCTGTACGTCGACGGCCGACTACGCGGAGCGGCGCTCCCCGCGGCGCTCACGCAGGATGTTCAGACGATCCTCAAGGATCTGTTCCAGCTCGGGAAGGCTGCGGCGTTCCAAGAGCATGTCCCAGTGCGTGCGGACGGCCTTCTCGTTGGCATCCACGGGACGCTCGCCGTCAACCAGCAGCGCTTCCTTGCCAGTCTTGGATACCCAAACGGGGGGAATTTCGGCTTCTGAGGAGAAGGTCACGAAGACCTGCTCGCCATCCTCGCAACGGTACTCGACCCGCTGGCGCGGTGCCGGTTCAACGCCGGATTCTGTTTCCATGCTTTGGGCGCCAAGACGCATACCCCGCAGGCTGCGATCGCTCATGATTACTCCCTCTGTCTGTTCGCGGAGCAGGAACCCCGCGCTAGCCGTAAGCCGTTTTCACGATCCTTACGGACTACTTCTGCACACCTTGCATCACTAATTGCAACGCCTGGCCAAGCTTTAATGTTCCATCCTCGCTGAACCAGCCGGACAAATATCCCATTATACGCGGATACCCGCCTACTACTCAAAAGAAGGAACAAACAACGAGCGGCCAGCCTGGATGGCTGACCGCTCGGAGGCTCTGTGCACTGCTTTATTCAGCGGGCCGTGGCTGGTGGGGTGTTCCCGCCGGCTCGGACGACTTGGTCTCTTCCGGGCCGCCGAAGAGGCCAGCGGGGGAGTCCCCGTTGTTACCTCCGAGCGCGCCGCCGATGCCTTTAAGTGCCTCGCCGACTTCGCTGGGAATGATCCAGAGCTTGTTTGAGCTTCCCTCTGCGATCTTGGGGAGGGTTTGCAAGTACTGGTACGCCAGGAGCTTTTGGTCCGGGTTGCCCTTGTGGATGGCATCGAAGACCTTCTGAATGGCTTGGGCTTCACCGTCTGCCCTCAAAATGGCCGCCTTGGCGTCACCCTCAGCTGCCAGGATGGCGGCTTGACGCTGGCCTTCAGCGGTGAGGATCTGCGACTGCTTGGTACCCTCAGCGGTCAGGATGGCCGCACGGCGATCCCGCTCTGCGCGCATCTGCTTCTCCATGGAGTCCTGAATGGAGTGGGGCGGATCAATCGCCTTCAACTCCACTCGGGACACGCGGATTCCCCAACGACCCGTCGCTTCGTCAAGAACGCCGCGCAGCTGGCCGTTGATCTGGTCACGGGATGTCAGGGCTTCTTCAAGATTGAGCCCACCCACCACGTTGCGAAGCGTGGTGGTGGTCAACTGCTCCACGGCCTGAATGTAGTTGGCGATCTCGTAGGTTGCGGCCCGGGGATCAGTAACTTGGAAGTAGACAACGGTGTCAATCGAGACCACCAGGTTGTCCTCGGTAATGACCGGCTGAGGCGGGAACGACACCACTTGTTCGCGCAGGTCGAGCAACGGCAGGAGCCTGTCGACGAACGGGATCAGGATGGTTAGTCCCGGGTTGAGTGTCCGCTGGTACTTGCCCAGGCGTTCAACGACGCCGGCACGTGCCTGCGGGATGATCCTCACCGAACGGACCAACACGATGATGACAAAAATGACGAGAACAATCAGCACAATTGCTGCTGCTGTTCCTCCTAAGCCGTCCATACATCTCCTTCATTCCCCAATTGCGTGGTTTGATGCGGCTGAACGCGGGCAGGCTGCCCGCACCGGCAACCGCTGAAATTCAAGGCGCGCCTTAGCGCGGGCTGTTCTCGGCAGGCGAGGCTACAACCGCCGTCGCCCCATCGATTCTGGTGACCTGGACTGTTGCGCCGGCGTCGAGAACACCGGCCGTGCTGCGGGCGCTCCACACGTCGCCGCCGATCTTGACCAGCCCACTGGTACCGCTCACGGCTTCAATGACGAGGGCGGACTGACCGATAAGCCGGTCTATATTGCTGCGCTGTTCCGCTGGCCCCTTATGCAGGTGCTTCATGGCGACAGGGCGGACAAAGACGATCATCAGGAGGGAGACCACGGAGAAAATGACGATTTGGAGCCAGAAATCGGCCCCGGCAAAGTCAGCGATCAGTCCGGCCAGGGCTCCACCGCCCAGCATGATGAAGAAGAGGTCGAGAGTAAGCATCTCCACCACTGCGAACGCGAGGAAGACCGTGAGCCAGAGTGCCCACCAATTTTCGCCGAGCCATTCGAACATCTTTTCCCCCTTGGTCCCGGATCCCGCGAGCGGGATCACAGTCACTGTTCTTCCATCCTAGCCCGACGTTCCGTCCCACGTCAGGACACAGCGAATTCGCTGATCCGGAACTTCGCGGTGGCAGCCACTGAACCTTCCAGCGTGGCCAACTCCTCCAACTCTTTACGCTGCAGGTGGTGTCCGGCCGGGCCCATGTAGGCGAGGTCGGCAACCTCCGAGCCCGTCAACGTCAGGGGAAGGTCAAGGCTCTGGCTTGTGCCGGAGTCGAAGTATTCCCGCATCGAGTCCACCAGCCGGTCTTCTTTGCCCTCTTCAATGCCGAGCATGCCTGTCCGGGCCGCGATCTCGGCAAGATGGCCCGGACCGGGTGTCACAACGATCAACGATCCGCCGGGTCGAAGTACCCGGGCGAACTCGGCGGGGTTTCGCGGGGCGAAGACTACTGTGACCACATCTGCGGTGTTATCGGCCATCGGCAGCGGGCGCCATATGTCCCATACGAGGTTGGCGGCCTGCGGGTTGAGCCGGGCGGCGCGCCTTAGCGCGAATTTGGAGATGTCCACGCCGATTCCCGTTGCCCCGGATCTCTCAAGGACCGCCTGCAGGTAGTGGCCTGTGCCGGTTCCGGCGTCGAGAACCAGGGCGTTGGGGCGCTGAAGTGATCCTGCAGCTGCGTCTGCAACGGCGCGGGCGAGGGCGGAGTAATGCCCGGCGTCCAGGAACCTGTAACGGGCGGCCACCATGTCTGCCGAGTCTGCTTCGAAGACCGTACCTTTGCCCGTCAACAGGTTGAAGTAGCCCTGTCTGGCGGCGTCGAACAGGTGCCCGGCCTCACAGACAAGTGTCTGCTGCCGGCTTTCCCTGAGCCGAAGCGCCCCTTGGCAAACAGGACAACGGAGGGCAGCAACGGCATCGGACAACATGGCTCCAATCCTACGGCGGACGGAGTGTCTGGTGACGGGTGATGAACTGCCGGGCTAGGCTCACCATCGTGAAACCCGAGCAATTGCACCTGCTGAACTCCGTGTCCGCCCCGGCAATCCACCCCGATGGCACTAAGGCGGTGGTTTCCGTCACCAGACCGGATTTTGATGCTGACAGCTATGTGGGTCAGTTGTGGAGCATCCCTATGGATACCACCAAGTATTCCCGACGCATCACCCGCGGATTCAGGGATAGTTCCCCGGCGTTCTCTCCCGATGGCCTGGTTCTTGCCTTCCTGAGGACCGATCAGGACGGTAAGCCGCAACTGTTCGTCGTGGAAGCCGCGGGCGGCGAGCCGCAACGGCTCACCGATCAGCACGCCGGCGTGGGTGGGTTCGTGTGGGCGCCTGATTCCCACCGCATCGCGTTCCAGGCCCGCGTACCGGAACAGGGTCGCTACAGCACGGTGGACGGCGTCACGTCCGGGGGAGAAGACGCCCGGATGGTCACCGGCAACCAGTACAGGATGAACGGCCTCGGTTATACCGCTGACCAGCGCCAGCAGTTGTTTGTCCTTGAGGTGCCTGAACTGGGTGGTGAGCCGGCAGTCGCTCCTCGCGGGAGGGCCGCCCACGAACAACCCACACGCCCTGTTGCGGGAATCCCCGCTGCACGGCAGGTCACGTTTGGAGACTCCGACCATGAGTCACCCTGCTTTTCGGCTGACAGCGCGCACCTCTTCTTCTGCGCAGCACTCCATGAAGGACACGACGACGACCTCGTCACCTCCCTGTACCGTGTCGATGCCAGCGGCGGCCAGCCAACCGCCGTCGAACCTTCCAGCAGAAAGCCGCAAACCGTCACTTCTGTGCGGGCCTCCACGGATGGCCGCTGGCTCTTCTATGTCGCCCAGGATCTGGGTGACACCGGCAGGGACTTCGTGGCCCGAAATTCCGTTCTCTACGCCATGCCCATTGGCGGTGGAGAGGCCACGGCATTGACCGACGTCGAGCATCTGGACGTCTCCGGACCACTCGAGCCCAGCGGTCCTGCCAGCGTTCTGGTGCTGAACTCGGCGCTGGGAAGCGTGGAACTGCTCGATGTCACGGCTGGTGGCGAGATCACACCCTTGGTTCATGGGGCCAAGGTTGTTAGCGGCGCCACGGTGGCTGCCAATGGGGAAATTGCCGTGAGTTTCTCCGACGCCTCCACGGCGGGGGACGTCGCCTCCCTTGAACACGGCGAGATCCGCCTCCTCACGGACTTCTCCGCCCCTTTGCGCAACAACACCCGGGTCACGGAACCCCTGGATTTCGAGGCCGAATCCGCTGATGGGCATCCGGTGCACGGTTGGGTGGTTTTCCCTGACGGGCCTGGCCCCCACCCCGTTCTTCTCTCCATCCATGGCGGCCCCTTCGCCCAGTACACGGGTGCTTTCTTCGACGAAGCACAGGTTTATGCCGCTGCCGGATACGCAGTCCTCATGTGTAACCCACGCGGTTCATCCGGTTACGGACAAGCCCACGGACGCGCCATCAAGGAACGCATGGGCACGCTCGACATGCAGGACGTGCTGGCGTTCCTGGACTCAGCGTTGGATTCCTTTGGTGCCTTGGATGAAAACCGTCTGGGAATCATGGGTGGCTCCTACGGTGGCTACCTGACTGCGTGGACCATTGCCCACCATCATCGGTTTAAGGGCGCCATTGTGGAGCGTGGCTTCCTGGACCCCGTCAGCTTTGCAGGTTCGGCTGACATCGGGTGGTTCTTCGGCACCGAGTACACCGGAGGAACACCGGAGCAGATGGCCGCCCAAAGTCCCATGGCAGTAGTCTCCAGCGTCGAAACACCCACCTTGGTGATTCACAGCGAGAACGATCTTCGGTGTCCGATTGAACAGGGTCAGCGCTACTACGCGCACCTGAAGGCGCAGGGCGTGGACACCTCCTTGTTGATCTTCCCCGGGGAGGATCATGAGTTGTCGCGGTCCGGCACGCCACATCACCGCAGGCAGCGCTTTGAGCACATCCTCCGCTGGTGGGCACGGTACCTTCCCTCGGACGTCAATCGTCTGGAGGACTAACGGTCCTGCCGGTTGAACTACCCTGATTCGGCGTCAGCGAAGGAAGCCAAGAGCCCGGCGGGCCTCGTCGATCTCCGGAGCGGACCAGCGGGCCGAGTGCTCAGCATTGCTGGACAATGAGCGCAGTTCGGCCCGGTCCAGGTACAGGACGCCATGGAGGTGGTCCGTTTCGTGCTGCACAATGCGGGCCTGCCATCCTGAGAACCAGGCTTCCGTGGGCTCGCCCGCAGGACTGGTGTAGCGCAACTCCACGTTCCGGTGGCGCGTCACTACCGCCTGGTACCCACTGACGGAGAGGCACCCTTCAAAGAACGAGGCGGTCTCTGTTCCGAGCGGGCGGTACTGCGGGTTGATCACAGCGAAAAATTCCAACTGTTCCCTGTGACGCACCGCAGCTGACTCCGGATCCACCGGGTATTTGTCCTCCAGAACAGCCAGTTGCAAAGGGATGCCTAGTTGGGGAGCGGCCAGGCCGACTCCCGGGGCGTCATGCATGACATCTCTCATCCGTTCTATGAAAGCCGTCAACTCAGCGTCGTCAACCTGACCGTCGTAAGGCGCTGCAAGCTGACGCAACACCGGGTGCCCGGCCTGCACAATGGGCGGCAGCTCGTCCGCATCCAGCAGCCGGCGAACAGCATCACGTATGCGGATCGGGTTGTAGTCCGTAGCAGGGCTCGTGGCCTCCGGATGAGGTTGGTGCGTCATACAGTGAGCCTAACGCGCCATCAGGCATCCCCGGGTGTGGGCTAGGCTCGATGAATGATCGATTCCACCCCCCTGGATTGTGTACTTGGGTTTGTTCGAACGGTTGAAGCCGGCGGCGGAGCTGCTGAAATACGGCCCTTCCTCGCAGACGATTTCAAGCTCACGGAATGGCCGCACGCTTTGTCCAAAACAGGCTCAACCCGGGATCTTGCCGAGACCCTGGCCGGCGCCGACCATAGCAAGGACATCGTCTCTGATCAGCGCTTTGACGTGGTCCGCACAACGAGCCAGGACAACCGCGTGGTGCTGGAAATGAACTGGTCCGCCACCTTGCTGCTTGACCTTCCGTACTGGGACCGCGGCGATACCATCAGAGCCAGGAGCACGGCGGTCTTCGAACTGCGGGACGGACTGATCATCAGCCAGGACACCTACGACTGCTACTACACCACCCCCGAGTAGCCAACCCGGATCGACCGGTGCGCCGGAACCAGTTAACGCATGGTGAAGCGGCGCTCCACCAACCCGGAAATTGCCGGTACTCCCAACGCGCTTGCGAAAACCGCGTTCCTGGCTGACATGGCGGGAGGGGGGAGAGGTCTTCCCAGAGCCATGTTGAGTCCAGCCTGACGCGAAGCGCGCTGCGCCGCCTTTATGCGGGACTTCTCGAAACCCGCCAGATCCGGCCCCACGTCGGCACCCCGGAACGAAGCATCGATGATCGGGGCCAGCGCCGCAGCATCCAACCAGCCAAGGTTCATGCCCTGCCCTCCGATGGGGCTGATTTCGTGGGCTGCGTCCCCTAGCAGCACCACCCTGCCGTGAACCATGCGGTGAGCCACCCGCGACCGTACTTCGAAAGCGCTCAGCATCGAGTTGCCGGGGACATCGAGCACCTCACCGGTCCTGGCCAGCACCAGGTGGGCCAGCTTGTCCGCCGTAGGGTCCTCTTCCGGCGCACCCAGCCTCACCACCCATCGCCGGATAGCTCCCGGCAGGGGAAAGGACTCCACGATTCCGCCGGGTTCCAAATACAAGACAGCGTCGGAGCCGTGGCCGGTGCTATCCGGAAAGTCGCCCATGATGTAGCTGTCCGGATAACTCCGGTCCGGCAGATCCGGCAGATAATGCCTGCGGATGGCCGAGTGCGCTCCGTCGGCAGCCACCACCAACCGGCTGCTGAACTCCTGAACGCCTGCGGCACAATTCGCGACGGTGCGCACGCGACCCAGGTTTTCCACGACCTCCTGAACGTCTGCACCCCGGACGATGGCATCTGCGTCTAAATTCTGCACAGCCAGCTCCAAGGCTTCCTCCGTGACCGGCTGAGGGACAGCCAGGATGAAGGGAAAGCCGGTGTCGCCGTCGAACGCCAGCTCGGCCACCGGGCGCCTCCGGCTGTAAGCGACGCCCCTCTTGATACGGACGCCCGCAGTTATCAGGGGATCGGCAACTCCCGCACGCGCCAGCGCTGCCAGTGCCGGTGGGTGGATTCCGATGGCGCGCGAACGGCTGCTCCTGCAGCTCCGGCGCTCCAGGATTCGGACCTGATGCCCCCGCTGAAGCAACAGCACGCCCATGAACAGGCCTACTGGCCCCGCGCCAACAATGACGACGTCAGGCATCATTCTCCCGAATGTCATGAACGAGCAGATGGTGCCACGGCCCGTTTCTTTCCACCGACCATGAGACCGGAACAGCCGCGGTCAGCTCCGCAGCGGTATAACTGCGCCTGATGGACGTCAACCCATCCCCACAAATGTACGAGCCCACGCCCAACGGCCAGAAGCCTGCCAGGAACAACAGGTACGCGATGTTGCTGCGGTTGAGGTCGTTATGGAGGCACAGGCCCTGGCTCAGCGACTCGGAATCACGGAGGACAGCTGCCAGTTGCCCGGGATCGAGGTGGTGAAGGATGTGGTTGGAAATGACGACGTCGAACTTCCGGCCCTCAGGTACGAGCTCGGAGCTGTGCGCTTTCCGGTAAACAACACCTTCTACGGGAGGCGCTTGGGATGCGAAGGCGAATGCTCTCTCATCCGGATCGATCGCCGTCACAGAGAGACGGAATCCATCCTTTCGCGCCCACCCCACGAGGCTCCGTGCCACATCACCGCTGCCACATCCAATGTCCAACACTGACACCGCACTGTTCGCAGCCAGCAACGGGCGGAGTCGTTGCCGATACGTCCCGTGCCATCCAGACAACAACCCGTTAACCACAGGAAAGCGCGCGTAGGTCCTGTGGAGGCGTTTGAGGTCGCAGTCGGCCCTGTCCATCTCCTCAACAGCATGTACATCCCTCGAGTGGAGGGACCCCCATGGAGTCACAGAGCAGGGGAGACCAGCGTGAAGAGTCCCGTTTCCACCGTCAGGCCCGGGCCGAATGCCATGGAACAGATCCGTTCCTCCTGCTCAGTTGCCCCCTTCTCCAGCATGTACTTGAGGACGAACAGCACGGTGGCGCTGCTCATGTTTCCATATTCCCTCAGTGTCTCCCGGGCCGGCACCAACTGCTCTTGCGTCAGTTCCAACTTGGACTCCACCTTGTCCAGGATGCTTCGGCCGCCGGGGTGTATGGCCCAGTGTGTAATGTCGCTATAGGGCAGGCCCGCCAAGGACGGTTCCTTGGCGAGCAGCGGCTCCAACGCACCGGTGATGTGCTCTTCAATAATGTGGGGAACATACGATCCCAGCACCATTTCGAATCCTTCGTCCCCGATGTTCCACGCCATGGCTTCCTCGCCCACCGGCGTCAGGACGGTCTCAAAGTGATCGAGCCTGATGGCCGGCTCCGGCCCTTGCAGCTCCCGGCCGCTCACCACCGCGGCTGCCGCGCCGTCACCGAAGATCGCCGAGCCCATGATCGTATCGGGGTCGTTCGATGTCCTGACGTGCAGGGAGCACAGCTCAACACAGATCACCAGGACAACCGCGGTGGGGTCGGCGACGCAGAACTGCTTGGCAGCCTTGAGGGCGGGAAAGGCCGCGTAGCAGCCCATGAATCCGAGGTGATACCGCTGTACGGCGGGATTAAGGCCCAAGGCCCTGACCACTTTATAGTCCGGGCCGGGGTTGAAGAATCCCGTGCAGGACACCGTGATGACGTGCGTAATGTCATCCAGATCTATCCCGGGGGCCTGGGCTACTGCAGCTTTGCCTGCTTCGACGAATAACTTGGTGGCTTCGGTCGCAAAAATCTCATTCCTGACCTTGGTGCTGGGACTCAGGACCCGGTTGGTTTCAGGGTCAAAGAACCGGGGATTTTCCGAATGGGAGTCAAGGCTGAGCTCGGCCACGGCGGTGTATCGGGTGTCGATGGCTGCTGAGTCGAAGCAGGTACTGACCAGTCGGGTTCCCAGCCGCGTGAGTCCTGGCTGTGATGCGAAGACGTCCCGGGCTTGCTGCTGGACAAGGATTGTTTGCGGAACTGCGGTTTCAAGTGACCTCATGTATACCGGCATGCTTCATTCTTAGCGAGTAAAGCTTGGAAGACAATGGCAGAATCGAAGCTACTGGCCGAGGTTGGCCAGGTGAACCAGGCGACGCCGGCGGGGGACTGTTGGGCAGCGCCGCCTAACAGATGGAGAAATCATGACTATTGCCGCGAGCACGGACACGCAATCTCCGGGGTCCCATGTAGCGGACACTCACGATCTGATCCGGGTCCAGGGTGCACGTGAAAACAATCTCAAGGACATCAGCATCGAGATTCCGAAGCGCCGGCTCACTGTCTTCACGGGTGTTTCCGGCTCCGGGAAAAGTTCACTGGTCTTCGCAACCATCGCCGCAGAATCACAGCGCATGATCAACGAAACCTATAGTGCCTTCGTGCAGGGTTTCATGCCCTCCCTGGCCCGGCCCGACGTCGACGTCCTCGAAGGGTTGACTACCGCGATCATCGTGGACCAGGAGCGGATGGGTTCCAATCCGCGCTCAACCGTGGGTACAGCTACGGACGCCAACGCCATGTTGCGGATCCTGTTCAGCCGCCTTGGCCATCCCCACATCGGCTCGCCCAACGCCTATTCATTCAACGTGCCCACAGTGAAGGCCAGTGGCGCCATCACGGTGGAACGCGGTGAAGGCAAAACGAAGACCGAGAAAGCCTCGTTCAATCGCTTGGGCGGCATGTGTTCACGCTGCGAGGGCATGGGAGCGGTCAATGACTTTGATCTCACGGCCCTGTATGACGACACGAAATCCCTGAGCGAAGGCGCCCTGACCATTCCCGGCTACACCATGGATGGCTGGTACGGACGGATCTTCAGCGGCTCAGGGTTCTTTAACATGGACAAGCCGATTTCCAAGTTCACCAAGAAGGAACTCCACGACCTCCTGTACCGGGAGCCCACCAAGATCAAAGTGGAGGGCATCAACCTCACCTACGAAGGCGTGATCCCCAAGATCCAGAAGTCGATGCTCAGCAAGGACGTGGATGCCCTGCAGCCCCACATCCGTGCGTTCGTTGAGCGTGCCATCACGTTCACTACGTGCCCGGAGTGCGAAGGCACCAGGCTGAGCCCTGAGGCCAGGTCGTCCAAGATCAACGGCAAGAGTATTGCTGACGTCTGCACCATGCAGATCAGCGACCTCGCGGACTGGGTCCGCGAGCTTGATGAACCCTCCGTAGCTCCTTTGCTCAAGGGGCTCCAACATCTTCTGGACTCTTTCGCTGGAATCGGCTTGGGTTATCTGTCCCTGGACCGGCCTGCGGGCACCTTGTCAGGGGGAGAGGCCCAGCGGACCAAGATGATCCGGCACCTGGGTTCTTCACTGACCGATATCACCTATGTCTTCGATGAACCCACCATTGGCCTGCACCCGCACGACATCGAGCGCATGAACCAGCTCCTGCTGCAGCTTCGGGACAAGGGAAACACCGTACTGGTGGTGGAACACAAGCCGGAAACCATCGCGATCGCCGACCATGTGGTTGACCTTGGGCCTGGTGCCGGCACCGGCGGCGGCACAGTATGTTTCGAAGGTGACCTTGAGGGGCTGCGTGGGAGCGATACCATCACAGGGCGCCACCTTGACGACAGGGCGTCCATCAAGGACAGCGTGCGTACAGCTGCCGGCCATCTGGAGATCCGGGATGCCTCTACAAACAATCTCAAGAACGTCGACGTCGACATCCCCCTTGGCGTGCTTTGCGTCCTCACCGGCGTGGCCGGCTCCGGCAAGAGCTCGCTGATCCACGGTTCAGTATCCAAGCGCGACGGCGTCCTGGTGATTGATCAAGGGGCCATCAGAGGATCCCGCAGAAGCAATCCGGCCACGTATACAGGGCTGCTCGAACCCATCCGCAAGGCCTTTGCCAAAGCCAACGGCGTCAAGCCTGCGCTCTTCAGTTCGAACTCCGAGGGCGCCTGCCCAACGTGTAATGGCGCAGGCGTCATTTACACGGATCTCGGAGTGATGGCAACCGTGGAATCGCCCTGCGAAGAGTGTGAGGGAAAGCGATTCCAAGCCGCCGTACTGGAGTATCGCCTGGGGGGACGCAATATTGCAGAGGTGCTTGCAATGTCCGTTGACGAGGCCGTGGGCTTCTTCAGCGACGGTGATGCCCGCACCCCGGCTGCCCATAAAATTCTGGATCGCCTCGCCGACGTCGGGCTGGGATACCTGACACTCGGCCAGCCTCTCACCACGTTGTCCGGTGGTGAGCGCCAGCGGCTCAAGTTGGCGACGCAAATGTCTGAAAAGGGTGACGTCTACATTCTTGACGAGCCAACCACGGGCTTGCACCTCGCCGATGTCCAAAACCTGTTAGGCATGCTTGACCGTCTGGTTGAGTCCGGAAAATCCGTGATTGTGATCGAACACCACCAAGCTGTGATGGCCCACGCGGACTGGATCATAGACCTCGGACCTGGTGCCGGCCACGACGGCGGCAAGATCGTTTTCGCCGGAACGCCTGCTGAGCTGGTGGCCGGGAAGTCGACGTTGACGGGCAAACACCTGGCCGCGTACGTAGGCGCCTGATACGTGCACGCACTGCGGGTCGGCGGAGTCGACGCCGGCCCGCAGTTTCGCTGCCGGGTACCTCCATGGACACTTCCCTCAACAGACGTCTGAATTCGCAGCGTCCCACTCAATGTGATGCCGATACACCCACTCAAAGTTGTCCTCCGACTTGCGTGCGATTCCGCGAAAGACCACGGGCAGCACCAAATCCTCAAAAACACGCTTGAACTGGCCACGGATCTTCGGCGCCGCATTTCTGCGACCCCATTCGACCACCGCCTCCGCCCGCGTCCTGCGCTCGTTTTCATAGCGGGCCAGCGCCCCCGATATTGAGACCGGCTGCAGCCCTTGGAGCGAACGACCCAGCGTGACGGCGTCTTCGATTGCCATGGAAGCTCCCTGACCGGACGACGGCGATGCTGCATGTGCAGCGTCGCCCACCAGAACAAGCCTCCCGCGCTGCCACCGTGGAATGCTGGGAAAATCCGAGGTCGTGTAGGGCCTGATGATGTCATTCGTGGCGGTGACAATGGCCGCCATGATCGTGCGGTCCCCGGCGACGAGCTTGGTCAACCAAGCCTTTCGGGCGTGGGAGTCCAACGTGGAGGGATCTTCAGAGGACCTTTGCAGGGGATTGGCAAACCACCAGGTCCGGCCGTCCGGATCCTGCATGTAGCAATAGAAGCAGCGCTTACCGAAGACCATCTTCATGCGTCCGGCTTCCACGTCCATCAACCCGTGTGTCAGAACCCCCGCAGGAACAATGCCGCCTGTGTTCAGCAGCGGAATGATCCTGGGTGCCGGTGACGTGGGATCGATCAGCTTTCTGACGCGTGAATGGAGGCCATCGGCACCAACCACCATGTCCCCATGTTCACTGGTTCCGTCGTGGAAATCCGCTCTCACGCCCCGGTGACTTTCGTCCAACGTGGTCAACCGCTTGTTGTAAACAATGCGGATGCCGCGCCGGCCGGCCTCTTCGCGCAGCATGCCGTACAGCTCGGAACGGGTCATGGTGCGGGCCGTGGTGCCGTCAGGCAGGGTTCCGCCGTAATCGAAGTCCGCAAGGTGTTTACCGTTGCTTCCCAAGTACATGGACATCAGGGGAGTGCTGAAACCCAGGTTGGCTGCGGCCCCTTTGAGGCCGAGAGTGTCCAAGGCGTCGAAGCCGTTGACGGCCACCGTCAGGAACCCGCCGATGCCATCCGACGGCGCTCCGTAGGCCTCGAAAATAACAGGCCGATGACCGGCCTTGTGCAGCGCTATGCCGCTTGAGAGTCCGGCAATGCCGGCACCAATAACAATGCAGTTCAACATCAGGGCCTCCAGATAATATTTCGTTCGGTCGAACGAAATATATCGCCGAGACCCTGGGGCGTCAATCCTTTCGGAATCGCGAAATACCTTGCTAGCCTCTGTGGATGCACTCAGAAAGCAACGTGGACGCCCGAAAGGCCCTGCTGGAAGCCGTTTTCGCCTCCGGGCGGGAGCTCTCGACGGCGGCGGTGATGTTCCACACGAAGCTCTCCGAACTCCGCGGATTATCCGCAACAGAAGGTAAAGCCATCGATATCCTGTTGCGGTTCGGGCCTATGACGGCAGGAGAATTTGGACAGCATTCGGGCCTGGCGCCAGCCTCGGTAACCGGGCTGATGCAGCGGCTGGAAAGCAAGGGCATAGCCCGCAGGATCAAGCATGACGAAGATAAACGGAAGGTCCTGATAGAGCTGATCGGCGACCAAGTAACCGCCGCAACGCCGTATTTCGTGGATTTCATGAGCGGCCTGACGAGCTTGCTTGAGGGTTACAGCGACGACGACTTGCGCGTCATCGCCGACTACTCAGCGAAAGCCGCGGAAATCCAAAAGAACGCAGCTGCGCGCCTGGGAAACGAGGCACGCTGACGCCAAACCCGGCACCCCTCCCAGGCGCTCTCACATAACGCCGATAATCTACATTATGTAAAGTAGATGTTTAACGAACCCTTCCCCATGGGTCACCCCGCCCCTTTCATGGCCTTTCGCATCTCGTGCAAGCCAGCCAACGCAACCTCGCACTTCGGGCACTCATTTACGTGGCGGTGAATCTTCGCGCTGCCTGGCCCTCGTCCATTGTTGAGGACGAACTTCCCGAAGTGACGCGACACGTCCGCACACGAATCCAGGGGTGTTGCGAGGACGTGAACCTGGAGGTAGGCCTGCCTTAGGCCTTTGCGCGCGCGTATGAGCAGGGCCGAAACACTGTTCGGGGTCAATCCCATGATGGGCGCCACCGCCGCCGGCTTCATGGCTTCCACTTCGCTGTACCAAAGCACTGCCTGCCAACGCCTCGGCAGGGACCTGAATGCTTCAACAAGTGAAGTGGCCTCCAAGGCGTCCAGGTAGCGATCGTCGTAGCCCGCCCCGCTGCCCATCACGGGGCTCTGAGAACCGGTGCGCCTGGCTTGTAGGTTCCGACGATGCGCGGTTCTCCGCACAGTGGTCAGGAGATAAGCCTTGAAAGAGTCTGCGGGCCCTCCGCCAACCACCAAAGCCTGGAAAACAGACGCAAACGCTTCTCCCACTGCATCGTCCACGTCAGATGGATTGTCGGACTCCATCCGGGCCACGTACACGGCGAGGCTTCTGTATCTCCGAAATAGTTCGGCAAAGGCATAAAGCCGCCCCGCGCGCACCAAGGACAAAAGCGAATGGTCACACAACCCGCGCGGTTCGTCCGGCTCCCGTCCCGGGTTCGGGAGGGACGCCCCACTCCCCCGCCGCTGGTCAGGGAAAAGACCGTAGTAATCGTGAGGCTCTTCTTCGGAGGCCAACTCCTGGTGGGACGGGTTCGTAGCGGACATGGCCCCTCATGGTCGTCAGTGATCTTCGCGGACCCTAGAATCTAGGCATCGGGACGAAATACCCACGGAAAACGCAGCCAATTTAGGGGAAGGAGATGCAAAATGCAGGATTACGACCTGGATGGACGTGACCTGAGGCTTCTTCATGCCCTGCAGATTCGTCCGCGCGCCCCTTGGGCTGCCCTGGCGCCCATCGTCGGCGCAGACGCCGTCACCCTCGCAAGACGCTGGGCTGCCCTTCAGGAACAGGGGCTGGCATGGTTGGCAAGCTATAGAGGACCCGGAGCGAAGTATGTCGGCGCAATAGTGGAGGTGGAATGCACACCGGCACGCATATCCGAGGCTACGGAGGACCTTGCCCGCGACGCTGAAGTGCTCTCCATTGACCAAACAATCGGTGGGCGGGACATGGTGGTGACGTTGCTGTGCCGGACAGATGCCGATCTTGCCGGGTTCGTCTTGGACAGACTCTCCAACATCGCCGGCGTGACCCGGACGCGAACACACCGCGGTATCCGACTCCTCGCCGATGCCCAGCTCTGGCGGCTGCGTTCCCTCCAGGACGAGGAGGTACTGCAACTGGAGTCGAGCCTCCCACTGCCCACGGCCGCACACAGGGGCATCTCAGCCGACGCAGAGGACCATCTTGCAGGCATCCTGCGTACCAACGGCCGGGCTTCCGTCGCCGAAATTTCCGAGAACCTGGGAATCAGCACCACCAAGGCAAGGAATGCGCTGGCCACCATCATTGCCGAGAAGCGTTTGGTGTTGCGCCTGGAGGTGGCGCGCCCCTACTCCCCCTGGCCTGTGGCCGTGTGGTACTTCCTGCGTGTTCCGGCCACCAAGGTGGAGTCCGTTGCGGAGAAGCTCGTTGGCTTGAACGAGGTCCGTCTGGTGGCCACCACCGGTGGCCTGTATTCAATCCTGATGCTGGTATGGCTTCGTCGGGTAGAGGACATGACAGTGCTGGAGAGGCAGCTGGGCGAACGGCTTCCTTTCGCGGAGATCATGGACCGTTGCATAGTCCTGCGCACTCCCAAGCACATGGGCAACCGGCTCACACCTGACGGAAGGCGCATCACCGCGTAGTGAACACGCACAGCGAACACACGACCTCACGCAACTGCCCCGCAGAATCTCTCTGCGGGGCAGTTTCTGTAGATTCCGACGTCCCGGAACGACTATTGCTGCTGGGCTCCGGCGATGTTGACCAGCCAGCCAATCCCGAAGCTGTCTATGCACATTCCAAAGGTGTCACCCCAAGGCGCCATCTCAAGCGGCACCGTGATGGTGCCGCCGTCGACGAGTTTGTCCCAGTACCCGCGGAGTTCCGCTTCATCCGAAGAGTCTCCGCTCAAGGAGACCGAAATATTGTCACCGGGGTTGTACGCCATGCCGGCCGGGGTGTCAGCCGCCATCAGCGTCAATCCGTTGGGAGTTTCCAACATGGCATGCATGACCTTGTTGGCTTCGGCTGGATCTTCGCTGGCTTGGTAGTCGCCGAAAGTGCTGATGTTCAGTTCACCGCCGAAGACGGATTCGTAGAAAGTGATCGCGTCCCGGGCATTGTCCCGAAATGAGATGTATGGATTAAGGCGGGTTGTCATTGGTCAGTCTCCTCAGTGTTGAGATGGTCATGCTTCATCGTGGGCAATGCTGGCAGCGCCACCGGGCGCCTGTCCCCCGCGGCGATCAGTCGCCGTCGTAGGCCCTTTGAAGGACGTTGATGTCGAGTTTCCGCATCTTCAACATTGCCTCCATGGCACGCTGGGATCCTGCTGGGTCGGAGCCGGCCAAGAGACCGGGCAGTGCAGTTGGAACTATCTGCCACGACAAGCCGAACCTGTCCTTCAGCCACCCGCACTGGCTCTCCTGTCCCCCGACGAGAAGAGCGTCCCAATACCTGTCCACGTCCTCTTGGGAGTCGCAGTTCACCACCAGCGAGACAGCCTCGTTGAACACGAAAGCCGGTCCGCCATTGAGGGCCATGAACTGCCTGCCCTCAATCTCAAACTCAACGGTCATGGGGTTTCCATCAGGTCCGGGCATTATCGAACCCATGGACGAATTATCGAATATCGAGGTATACAGTTCGGCGGCGTCAGCCGCTTGACCGTCGAACCATAGACAGGTCGAAATCTTCTGCATCTGCCGCTCCTCCAAGTAGCCGGGAACTCCTTGTCCCCCGTCAGAGGCTAATACTGTGGCATCACCTACACAACGGCCGACGGCGAATCCATCCACCGCTGCTACGGCGACTGCGATTTCGCGCAGGAGGGAGGCCCCCGGATAGTGTCATGGGTATGCCTTCACCCTCACGACTGTGGATCCCCGCAGCCATCGCAGATCTTTTGTTCATTCTTGTCTTCGCCGCCATAGGACGGGATGCGCACGCGCGTGGTGACATCATTTCGGGGGCCTTCGCCACAGCATGGCCGTTCCTGGCTGGAGCGACGGCCGCCTGGGTTCTCACACGGGCTTGGCGGGCACCCATGGCTGCCTGGCCTTCCGGAGTCGGCATTTGGCTTGGCGCAGTCATCGTGGGGATGCTGCTCAGGGCGGCCACAGGCCAAACCGTCGTGCTGCCGTTTGTGCTGGTGGCCTTGCTTACCCTCGGCGTTTTCCTGCTCGGGTACCGGCTCATCGCTGCGCTGCTGTTGAGGGCATCACGCAAACGGCAACGCGGAGCGTGATCAAGTCCCCGCCCGCGGCAATGCACTAGGCTGGAAATCGTCCGCAACGATGCATTTCCGGAAAGGCCCCACGTGATCACCGCTTTCGTCCTGATCAAGACCGACGCCTCGCGCATACCGGAGACCGCCGAACAGATATCGGCCATTCAGGGCATCAGTGAGGTGTACTCCGTCACGGGCGAGTGGGACCTCATTGCGGTGGCCAGGGTGAGCAAGCACGACGAGCTTGCCGACGTAATCGCAGACCGCCTGTCAAAGGTTGCCTCAGTGGTCCATACCACCACGCACATTGCTTTCCGTGCCTATTCACAGCACGACCTGGACGCAGCGTTCGCGCTCGGATTCGAGTAGCAGAGGGACAGCTGGTCTTTAGCTTTGGCTAAGAGCCGTCCACTTGGCAAGCACTTCGGCGGCCTTGCCGGAGTCAACGGATTCCGCCGCCCGGGCAAAAGCGGTCCTCATCCGGTCCTCAAGGCTCCCTTCGGCGTCGAGATCAACCGACACTAATCCAGCTGCCGCATTCAGCAGTACGGCGTCGCGCACCGGTCCCTCTTTGCCATCGAGGATGTCGCGCACTACAGCTGCATTGGCAGCGGCGTCACCTCCGCGAAGGTCCGCTACCGTGGAAGCACGGATTCCCAGATCCTCAGGCGAAAAGACTTGCTCCCTGACTGTTCCGTTCCTGATCTCCCAGACAGTCGATGGTCCCGTGGGGGTCAACTCATCCAGGCCGTCGTCACCACGGAACACCAGCCCCCGACTCCCGCGACGGGCAAGCACTCCCGCCACCAACGGTGCCATGCGGGCGTTGGCTACTCCCACAGCCGAAGCTTGTACATGCGCCGGATTGGTCATCGGGCCCAGGAAATTGAAGGCAGTGGGTACAGCCAGCTCACGGCGCGGAACAGCGGTGTGCCTGAACGAGGGGTGGAAAACCTGGGCAAAGCAGAAAGTGATTCCCGCCTCTTCTGCGTTGCGGGCCACCTGCTCGATCGATAGGTCCAAGCGGACACCCAAGGCCTCCAAAACATCGGCCGAACCCGACGTGGAGGAAGCGGCCCTGTTGCCGTGCTTGACCACTTTGGCTCCGGCGCCGGCTGCCACGAGGGCGGCCATGGTGGAGATATTCACGGTGTTCAACCGGTCACCGCCGGTGCCAACGATGTCCAGCTTCTCACCGGAGATGGTGATCGGATTCGCGTG
The DNA here is from genome assembly GCF_002979775.1 of Arthrobacter sp. MYb23. Lineage (GTDB taxonomy): Bacteria > Actinomycetota > Actinomycetes > Actinomycetales > Micrococcaceae > Arthrobacter. The sequence continues at coordinate 78,066 of NZ_PCPR01000007.1, read as the reverse complement.
CTGGACCATGGCTTCAACAAGTCCGGCCAATTCTTCGACCGTCTCGCCCTTGGCTCGCAGTGCGACCAGGAAGCCGGCAATCTGAGCCGGCGTCGCCTCACCGGACATGATGGTGTTCATGGCCCACTCTGTGTTGCCCACTGCAAGGTCGTCGCCATTGATCAGTGCTGAGATGAGCCCTGGCCAGGTATTGCTGGCTGCAGGTGCCGTTACCGGAGAAGTCACTCCCTGATGCTATCGAGCCAGCCACGCCGATGACCAATGTGAACGCGACCGGGAACTTTTCCGCGCGAATTCGCGTCTTTGTAGAAAAAGTCTCCCGAATCGGTGGTTTGCATTGGGAAGTCTGGACTTTTACAGACATAATGTCCTTGTGACATCTGCGACCCATGCCCCCAGTACCCCGGCGCACCCGACGCTGAACCGCCCCAACTTGGTTTCTGTTGGAACCGTTGTTTGGCTGTCCAGTGAGTTGATGTTCTTCGCCGGCCTCTTTGCCATGTACTTCACCCTGCGCTCCACATCCGGAACGATGTGGGCCGAGGAGACGGCCAAGCTCAACTTCCCGTTTGCGCTCGTCAACACCATCGTCCTTGTGGCAAGTTCCTTCACTTGCCAGATGGGCGTCTTCGCCGCCGAGCGGCTCGAGCCGCGCCGTACCGGTGGGCTCCTGCAGTTCACCCGTTGGGGCATGACCGAATGGTTCTCCCTGACATTCGTTATGGGCGCCTTCTTCGTGGCCGGACAGACCACGGAATACGCCATGCTCGTCTCAGAGAATGTATCCCTGTCGTCCAACGCCTACGGCTCGGCCTTCTACATGACCACCGGCTTCCACGGCCTGCACGTCATTGGCGGCTTGATCGCGTTCCTGTTCATCATTGGCCGCGCGTTTGCAGCGAAGAAGTTCGGTCACTTCGAAGCGACCTCGGCGATCGTCACCTCGTACTACTGGCACTTCGTGGACGTTGTGTGGATCGGCCTCTTCCTGGTCATCTACGTCCTCAAGTAAGCCCGGCTTTGACTCTTTTTCTACAAGAGGCAGAATTTCAAGAAGCGGCTCGCGGAGCCGACGCAGGATCGAATAAAGGAACCACCACGTGAAGGCACTATCGCAGAAGCGACGTCACCCACTGGCAGCCATTGCGCTGTTGCTGATGGGCCTCCTCCTCACTGGTGGGCTGTACGCCGTTGCCACAACTGTCAACCAGGCCAAGGCCGACACCACAAGCTTCAGCGCAAGTGACGTAGAAGAAGGCGGCAAGCTCTTTGCCGCCAACTGCGCCACCTGCCACGGCATGGGTGCCAGCGGAACCCAGGACGGCCCCTCGCTGGTCGGCGTGGGTGCTGCTGCAGTTGACTTCCAGGTTGGCACCGGCCGCATGCCCATGCAGATGAGCGGCCCGCAGGCCCAGCAGAAGCCCGCCCAGTTCAATGCGGAACAGACCAAGCAGCTCGCGGCATATGTTGCATCCCTCGGCGCAGGCCCGGCCATTCCCGAGGAACACCTCCTCGATGGAAAGGGAGACGCAGCCAACGGTGGCGAACTCTTCCGGGTGAACTGCGCCATGTGCCACAACGCTGCTGCTGCCGGTGGCGCCCTGACCCGCGGCAAGTTTGCCCCCGCCTTGGCTGGAGTAAGCGCCGAGCACATTTATGAGGCCATGGTTACCGGCCCGCAGAACATGCCCGTCTTCAGCGACTCCAACGTCACCCCTGAGGACAAGCGCGACATCATCACCTTCTTGAAGACCATCGAAGCCAACGGTTCACCCGGTGGTGCCGATCTGGGCGCACTTGGCCCGGTATCTGAAGGTCTGTTCGTTTGGGTTGCCGGCTTGGGTGTCATCATCGCATTCACGATTTGGTTGACGTCCCGCACGTCCTAGCCCGGACACATAAAACTTCTGCTGCATGGTCAGCAGTTTGAAACTGATAATAACTCGGCCCCGGCCGAGACAACGAGAGAAGGATGAGGCGAATTATGGGCAACCATAGTGACGGCAGTCCGAACCACTCGGGCACCGTAGCTACGGCTGGTCAGAATGAGGTGGAGAAGTTCCAGGATCCTGGACTCCCTCCGCATCGTTTGCGCCTGGCTGACACGGACCCGGTAGCCGCAAAGCGCGCCGAGCGTCAGGTAGCCATTCTGTTTGGCACCTCTGTAATCGGTACGCTCGTGTTCCTGGTGGCATACTTTGCCATCGATTTGGGCGACGACACCTCAATTGCGACCATCCGCACCCAGAACCTCCTTCTGGGTCTCGGTACGGCGTTCGCAATGCTGGGAATCGGCACCGGAATCGTGCATTGGGCCAAGGCCCTGATGCCCGATCACGAGGTGTCGGAAGAGCGCCACGCTATCCGTACTGAAGAAGATCGCCAGGCCGCCGTGCGTATCGTCGACGACATCGTGGACGAGACCGGCATTAAGCGCCGCCCGTTGATCCGCAACACCCTTCTTGGTGCCGTTGCACTTGCTCCCCTGCCCGCCCTCGCCATTTTCGGCGATCTGGGTCCGCGGCCGGACAACGCTTTGGCACACACCATGTGGGCGCCTGAGGGCGACAAGCTCAAGCGCCTGACCCGTGATCCCGATGGCACGCCCATCAAGGCGTCGGATGTCACCATCGGTTCGGCCTTCCACGTGATCCCCGAAGGACTCAACGAACTCCACGAAGGCAAGCTGAACGAGAAGGCAAAAGCCGTCGTTCTCCTGATGCGCCTGGACCCGGACTCGTTGAACCCCTCCGAGGGCCGCGAAAACTGGAGCTACAACGGAATCGTTGCTTACTCCAAGATCTGCACGCACGTCGGTTGCCCGGTTGCTCTCTACGAGCAGCAGACGCACCACCTCCTGTGCCCCTGCCACCAGTCCACCTTTGACCTGACGCAGGAATGCAAGGTCATCTTCGGACCGGCCAGCCGTCCGCTCCCCCAGCTGCCCATCGCAGTTGACGCAGAGGGCTACCTCGTCGCCACCAGCGACTTCAGAGAACCTGTAGGACCGAGTTACTGGGAGCGTGACGAGCATGAGCGCCTCATCAACAGCTGAAGCCCCCTTCGTTCCGAAGACCAAGGTTGGTAGTTTCACCAACTTTGTGGACGAGCGTGTTGGCGGCTCCGGCATCCTGCGCGAGTTCGGCCGGAAGGTCTTCCCCGACCACTGGTCGTTCATGTTTGGTGAGGTGGCGCTGTACTCCTTCGTCATCTTGCTCATGTCAGGTACCTTCCTGACCTTCTTCTTCGATCCGTCCATGGCGGAAACCCACTACCAGGGTTCGTACACTCCGCTGTACAACGTCGAAATGTCAGTTGCCTACAGCTCGTCGCTGAACATCTCGTTCGACGTCCGCGGTGGTTTGTTCATGCGCCAGGTTCACCACTGGGCAGCTCTGCTGTTCGTGGCCTCCCTTGGTGTGCACATGCTGCGCGTCTTCTTCACGGGTGCTTTCCGCAAGCCCCGTGAAATGAACTGGGTGGTGGGCGGCGTGCTGCTCATCCTGGCAATGGCTGCAGGCTTCACCGGCTACTCCCTCCCCGATGACCTGCTGTCCGGCAACGGCCTGCGCATCATCGATGGTGTGATCAAGTCCATTCCGGTCATCGGTACATACACGTCGTTCTTCCTCTTCGGTGGTGAGTTCCCGGGTACGGCCATCATCGGCCGACTGTACGTCCTTCACATCCTGCTGGTCCCGGCCCTCATCCTCCTGATGATCGTCATTCACCTCTTCATGGTGGTTGTGCACAAGCACACCCAGTACCCCGGCCCCGGACGCAACGACGGCAACGTCGTTGGCTACCCCCTCGGCCCGGTATACGCTGCCAAGGCCGGTGGATTCTTCTTCATCGTCTTCGGCGTCCTGGCCCTCATGGCGGCCGCATTCACGATCAACCCGATCTGGAACTATGGCCCTTACGATCCCTCACCGGTTTCGGCCGGTACCCAGCCTGACTGGTATATCGGGTTCGTTGACGGTGCCCTGCGCCTCATGCCGGGTGTCATCAATGACTTCCACTTCGAATGGGTCATCTTCGGACGCACCCTGACGCTGAACGTCTTGCTTCCGGCCCTTGTACCGGCTGGCATCATCTTCACGGTGTTGTTCATGTACCCCTGGATCGAACGTTGGGTCACCAAGGACAACCGCGAACACCACGTTCTGGACCGTCCGCGCAACGCCCCCACCCGTACGGCGATTGGTGTTGCAGGTTTCACCTGGTACTGCGTGATGTGGGCAGCGGCAGGTTCTGACCTCATCGCCACGCACTTCCACGTGTCGTTGAACGATGTCACGTACTGGCTCCGCACCCTGTTCTTCATTGGACCGGTTATCGCCTTCATTGTGACCAAGCGAATTGCACTGGCCCTTCAGCGCAAGGACCGCGAAATCGCACTTCATGGTCGCGAAACGGGCCGCATCGTCCGACTCCCCCACGGTGAGTTCATCGAGGTTCATGCCCCGCTGGATGAGTACAAGCGGTACAAGCTCGTCGGGTTCGAATCACCGGCTCCCATCCCGGCGCAGCCGAATGAGCATGGCGTTGTTACCGGCAAGGAGAAGCGCCGCGCGGCACTCTCCCGCTGGTTCTTCGAAGACCGCGTTGCCCCTGCAACGCCGGCCGAACTCGAAGCAGCACACGCTCATGGCCACCACGAGGCCATCGCAGCTGGTGAAGACCAGAAGAGCTTGAGCCACTAGCGGTTCAACACTCAAACGCATAAGGGAAGGGCCCGGTCCACTGTGGACCGGGCCCTTCCCTTATGTCGTTAATTCCCCGTGAGGGATCAAGCACTTTCAGAAGCTTTGGGGACTATTGTGTGCGATACCCCGAGGAATAGTTCCGTGTGGGACGAATGCCTGGCCGTTGCAGCGGCACCCAGAGCTTGTACCGGTCAGCCCGGTAGTACGAGACGGAGTAGTCCACCATTGCACGGGCCACGAAGGCGTGGCGTTGAATCTTGAGCAGAGGTGAACCGACGTCAACATTGAGGAGTCTGGCAGTGGACGGAGACGCCGCAGTGGCCTCGATCATGTCCTCACCCCACTCCATCACCAAGCCGAAACGCTCGCTCAGAACGTTGTATAGCGAAGTTGGAGGTGCTTCATCGAGCAACCCGGGCACCCGATGCGCTGGAATGAAGTTTTCATCCACGCTCATGGGTTCGTTATCTGCCAACAGAAGGCGACGAAAACGCACCAGTGGTGTGCCTTCGTCCAATTGCAGCTCCCTGGCCAGGAACGCGCTGGCAGCAATTTGCTCAAAGCTCAGGACCTTGGCGGCGGGCACCATCCCACGACGTTGCATCTCTTCGCTGTAGGAGGTCAACTTCACCTGCAGATCCAGCTTTGGCTTCCTGACAAAAGTTCCAAGGCCAACAACCCGCTCAATGACTTCTTCGCCAACCAAGGCGTCAATAGCCTGGCGAACAGTCATTCGCGCCAGTCCAAACCGTTCGGACAAGTCCCGTTCCGAAGGGAGCGCGGACCCGGGCGGGCAGGACTGGGCAATGAACGTCCGAAGGATCTCGCGGAGCTGAACATAGATGGGAGTGCCACTGGCGCGGTCGATCTCACCGGCAATGCTTGCTGCCTCAGCCACGGCAGAGTCCCGGCAATTGAGTCATGATTCAAGGATAGATCAGTCGACTCACAGGTCTAGACCACCGTTGCGGGATGTGGAAGACGTGCAGTCCCTGCGGCTAGGCTGGTATGAATCATTTTTCTGACGGATTCCGTCGCGTATCAAAGGAGCTGGGTTGCCGGAGCAGAAGACCTTCGTGGCCGCCGAAATCGGTTTGCATGCAAGGGCGGCCGCAGTTTTTGTTCGTGCCGTCACTGAAACCGGGCTTCCTGTCACTATCCGCAAGCACGGCTGTCGTCCAGTTGATGCCCGCTCTTTGCTGGAGGTCATGACCGAAGACTTTGAGCAGGGCTGCGAAGTATTCCTGGCAGTAGCCCCAGAGGCCCTCAGCGACGATCAGACTCTTCTCGGGGCTCAGAGTGCACTCGTGAGTCTTTCAGCCGTTCTGGAGGACACACAGGCCCACTGACGGCTGCCTCTGGAACGTCTTCAGGGCGGCGGCGTCGCGTTCGGCTAGCGGCCCCCTGAGACAGCTCCATATGACGATGGGCCCCACCAGAAGGTGGGGCCCATCGTCATATCTTCAATATTAGTTAGTGGGCATGATCGCCACGGCTGTATTCGAAAACCCAGCCAACCAAGGCAACCAAGGCGAGGCCACCAGCGACGTAAGTCACCCAGAAGCCGATCGCCAAGCCGAGGAATCCACCCGCGCAAGCCAAGCCAAGAACCAGCGGCCACCAGCTCCAGGGGCTGAAGTGCCCCTGCTCGCCGGCGCCTTCGTGGACCTCGGCGTCGGGACGATCCTCGGGTCGCAGGCCGATCCGCTTACCCGTGAAGCCAAGGTATGCGCCGATCATGCCAGCAAGGCCGCCGACGAGGAGGATGCCCAGGACACCTACCCACTCGTTCCATTCCGTCAGGAAGCCATAAGCGATGGCTACAGGGACGAAGAAGAAGACTCCGGCTCCGAAGAGCCACGATTCAATTTTCATTTGCTGACGTCCCTTTGGTCGGCGTTACCCAAAACGGCTGCTGCGGGTGACGGGGCCTCGGCGGTGTGCACCTGGGCCAGCTCCGGGTGGTGCAGGTCCAGGGCCGGGCGCTCGGAGCGGATACGGGGCAAGGAGGTGAAGTTGTGGCGCGGCGGGGGGCAGGAAGTTGCCCATTCAAGCGAAGCACCGAAGCCCCACGGGTCATCCACTTCAACCTTCTTGTTGCTGCGCCAGGTGATGTAGACGTTCCAGAAGAACGGCAGGAGCGAAGCACCCAGGACGAAGGAGGAGATAGTGGAGAACTGGTTCATCCACGTGAAGTTATCCTGCGGCATGTAGTCGGCGTAACGACGCGGCATACCCTCAACACCCAGCCAGTGCTGGATCAGGAAGGTGCCGTGGAAGCCAAGGAACAGAAGCCAGAAGTGAATCTTGCCAAGACGTTCGTTGAGCATCTTGCCCGTCCACTTGGGCCACCAGAAGTAGAACCCTGCGAACATGGCGAATACGACGGTACCGAAGACGACATAGTGGAAGTGTGCCACCACGAAGTAGGAGTCGGAAACATGGAAGTCGAGCGGCGGCGAAGCCAGGATGATGCCGGTGAGGCCACCGAAGAGGAACGTCACAAGGAAGCCGATGCTCCAGAGCATGGGCGTTTCAAACGTAATGGAGCCCTGCCACAAGGTACCGATCCAGTTGAAGAACTTCACACCTGTGGGAACTGCGATGAGCATGGTCATGAAGGCGAAGAACGGCAGCAGCACCGATCCGGTGACATACATGTGGTGGGCCCACACGGTAACGGACAGGGCGGCGATGGCGATGGTTGCGTAGACAAGACCCTTGTAACCGAAGATCGGCTTTCGGCTGAAGACCGGGAAGATCTCCGAGACGATACCGAAGAACGGCAAGGCGATGATGTACACCTCGGGGTGCCCGAAGAACCAGAACAGGTGCTGCCAAAGGACCGCGCCGCCGTTCTCGGGATCAAAGATGTGGGCACCAAAGCGGCGGTCGGCACCAAGTGCGAACAGGGCAGCTGCCAGCGGCGGGAAAGCCATCAGGACCAGGATCGCCGTGACGAGCGTGTTCCAGGTGAAGATCGGCATACGCCACATGGTCATGCCCGGTGCACGCATGCAGATGATGGTGGTGATGAAGTTGACGGCACCAAGAATGGTTCCGAAACCGGATAGCGCAAGACCGAAGACCCAGAGGTCACCACCGACGCCGGGGCTGAACGTCGTGTTGGACAGCGGCGCATAAGCGAACCAGCCGAAGGATGCAGCACCCTGGGGGGTGATGAAGCCGGACACGGCGATGGTGGAACCGAAGAGGAAGAACCAGAACGCCAGAGCATTCAGACGCGGGAAGGCGACATCGGGTGCGCCGATCTGCAACGGCATAATGACGTTCGCGAAGCCGGCAAACAGCGGCGTTGCGAACATCAGCAGCATCACAGTGCCGTGCATTGTGAACATCTGGTTGTACTGCTCTTTGGTCTGCAGGATCTGCATTCCGGGTTCGAACAGTTCAGCGCGGATCAACAACGCCATGACGCCACCGAGGCAGAAGAACACGAAGGATGCAATCAGGTACATGTACCCGATGGTCTTGTGGTCGGTGGAGGTGATCCAGTTGACGACGATGCGCCCCTTGGATTTAGGAACTACCGGAGCTTCGAGGACCCCCGGTGCGGATTGAGTGTACGTAGCCACGTCGCTTCCCTTACTTGGATTCGTTCAGGTTCGGGTTGCGGTCATATTCCGCACCGAGGAGGCCCGTGTTGCCTTCCTGGCGAAGCTTGTCCATGTGGGCCTGGAATTCAGACTCGGAGACAACCTTGACGCGGAAGAGCATTTCGGAGTGGTATTCACCGCAGAGTTCGGCACACTTGCCATCGAAGGTGCCCTCCTTGGTGGGGGTGAACCTGATGTAGTTCGTCTTGCCCGGGATCATGTCGCGCTTCTGAAGGAAGGCGGGTACCCAGAATGAGTGGATGACGTCGCGGGAGTTCAGCTCCAGGTCCACGGACTTGCCTACGGGCAAGTACAGGGTGGGAAGCAGTTCCTTGTCGACCTCATTGCCGGTCAGGTGGGCCTGAACGCCGGCCTCGTGGAGGTCTTCATTAATGACCTCACCCTGCTTGTAATTGAAGTCCCATGCCCACTGCTTGCCACGGACATCAACAACGACGTCGGCAGGCTGGGAGCGGTCATCAATTGCACGCTGGTCCTGGTCGGTGAAGTAGAAGAACACCAAGACCATGAACAGCGGGATGGTCAAATAGAAGACCTCGAGCGGCAGGTTGTAGCTGAGCTGCTTCGGGAAACCCGTGGTGCCCTTGCGGCGACGGTAAGCGATGATGCACCAGACCAGGAGGCCCCACGTGATGATACCGACTGCCAAGGCGGCGATCCATGAGTTGACCCAGAGGTCCATGATCCGGTCAGTGTGGTTGGTGGTGCCGCGCTCTGTCGGCAGCCAACCCTTCTCTACCTCTGGTGAACATCCGGTCAAAACCAACGCGCCGGCAACTGCCAAGCCAGTGATCGAGGTGATCTTTATGCGTCGGCTGCCGGTTCGGTTCTGCGAACTCACAGACGGCCCTTCCTCTTGTTGCTGTCTCCCGGCAGGCCGAAGGCTCACCGGGCACACTAAAAGTTTTACTACCCGATGTAGAGCTTACCGCTATCACGCGGCTTTCGCGCACATGTCAGCGCCGTGGCTCCGAACCATTTCAAACATGTTCGAAGGGGCGCCGACATGCGGCGATGGCTCACATCAGTGGAATGAATCGCCGCAGGCGCAAGAGCCGCCGGCGTTCGGGTTATCAATGGTGAAGCCCTGCTTCGAAATAGTGTCTTCGAAGTCGATGCTTGCGCCGCTGAGGTAGGGAACACTCATCTTGTCTACTACGACCTCAACGCCGTCGTAGTCGCGCACGGCGTCTCCGTCGAGCAGGCGCTCGTCGAAGTAAAGCTGGTAGATCAGGCCCGAGCATCCTCCAGGCTGGACTGCAACGCGCAGTCGAAGGTCTGTGCGCCCTTCCTGCTCGAGGAGGCTGCGGACCTTGCCCGCGGCGACGTCGGTCAGATTGACCTCGTGCGTGGCCAGTTCGTCGTCGTTGGTGACGAGCTGTGCTCCGGTGCTGTTTTCGTTGGTTGCAGTGCTCATTGGCCTACCTTCTTATGAAGCTCTTGGCGGCGGCGCCGGAACGCTGCCTGCCCTTACCCAATTACGTACGGGTTATAGCTAATGCTACGTCGCGCAGACGCTTAGCTGTAACTCCTGACGTAACCACAGCCAGCATGTGGTTGTTCCCGGCGCGACGTCGGAGGCTACTCTGCCAGGCCGTCGGTGTTGAGCCGGGCGAGCATCAGGGTCTCAGCCAGGACAGCATGCCGGAAGTCTCCGATGTGCAACGATTCATTGGCGCTATGCGCACGGGAATCGGGATCCTCAACTCCGGTCACCAGGATCTGGACATCCGGATACATCTCCAGGAGATCCGAGATGAAGGGAATGGAACCACCGATTCCCATTTCCACCGGCTTGACGCCCCACGATTCCCCCAGTGCCCAAAGGGCCAGCCGCGCCGCGGCAGATGTCGTGTCGGTGGAGAAGGCATTGCCCCTCTCCCCCGGCGTAAACGTCACCTGGGCACCGAACGGCGCATGGGATTCAACGTGCTGCTTCAGGGCCGCCATTGCCGCTTCAGGGTCCTGGCCCGGCGCCAGCCTCATGCTGAACTTCGCCCGGGCCGCCGGTATAAGGGTGTTGGATGCGACGTCGACGGCGGGGACGTCCATGCCAATGATGGACAGTGCGGGCTTGGTCCACAAACGCGAGGCGATGGTTCCGCTGCCGGCCAGCCGTACGCCGTCGAGCACCGATGCATCGGCGCGGTAGTCAGCTTCGGTGAGGTCCACGGCCACCTCGTCCCGGCCCACGAGGCCGGCCACTGCTACGTTGCCGGCGTCGTCGTGGAGGGTCGCAATAAGCCGCGACAAGAGAGTGGGGGCATCGAGCACAGGACCGCCAAACATGCCCGAATGGACGGCATGCTCCAGAACACGCACTTCGAACGTTCCGTCCACCAGGCCACGAAGGCTGGTGGTGAGGGCCGGTACTCCCACCTTCCAGTTGCTGGAGTCCGCAACGACGATCACATCGGACCGGAGAAGTTCCTGGTGCTCCTCAAGGAAGGCACGGAAAGTGGGCGACCCCGCTTCTTCCTCGCCTTCGAAGAAGAAGGTCACGCCCAGCCCGAAGTCCTCCCCCAGGACCTTCGTCACGGCGCTGTAAGCGGCGAGGTGCGCCATGATGCCTGCTTTGTCATCGGCGGCGCCGCGTCCGTACAAACGGCCATTCCGCTCTTCGGCGACAAACGGTTCCGAGTTCCAGAGGCTTCGGTCTCCCGGGGGCTGGACGTCATGGTGGGCGTAAAGCAGGATAGTCGGTTTGCCTTGGGCGGCAGGGCGGCGCGCGACGACGGCAGGACCACCGGGCGTACCGTCCGCCTTATTGCAGCGAAGGATCCGGACGTCCTCCATGCCGGCCTTCCTCACCAAGGAAGCAACGGCGTCGGCGCTCCGATCCAGTTCCTTGGGATCGAAGCTAGCCCACGCAATGCCTGGAATAGCCACCAGGTCTTCCAGCGACGCAAGCGTGGCGTCGAAGGATTCGTTGACTGCCGCCGTCAGTGCCTCGACAGGAGTGGAGCCGGAGTGCCCTTGCTTGTTCTGCGGGATCTCCGCATGTGCTGAAGTCATGGGCCACACTTTACCGCCGGGGATTCTCCCTCCGAAGCAGGCACAGCCGGAACCACGGGTCCGCACGCAGGTCAAAGGGCGCCGGCAAACCGGACACGTAACGTGCACCACCTTCCAGAGGGGTATTCTGTATGGGTGTTCGGACGCAAAAAGGAAGAGCCCAGCGCTCAATCAGTAGTAGATCAGGCCTACGCCACCGCACCGGAGCCCGGTGCGGGAAAGGGCGCCCCAACGCCCAAGCGGAAGGACCAGGAAGCGGCCCGCAAGCGCCCGTTGGTTCCCACCGACCGTAAGGCATCCAAGGCAGCGGAAAGGGTGGCCATTCAGGATCAGCGGCAGAAAATGCGGCAGGCCCTGGACACGGGAGACGAGAAATTCCTCCCCCTTCGGGACAAGGGCCCCCAGAAGCGGTACGTGCGTGACTACGTTGACGCGCGCTTCAGCCTCGGCGAGTACCTCATGTTCGGCGCATTGCTGTTCGTAGTCATCTCCCTGATCATTCCGCCCACCAGCGCCGGCATCAGCTATGTCCTCGTTGGTTTCTGGATTATGTTCCTGGCGGTCTTTGTGGATGTCTTCATCCTTTCGCGCAAACTTCGGAAGCGGCTAACAGAGAAGTTCGGCGAAGTGGAGCGTGGCTCAATTTGGTACGGCTGCATGCGTGCCCTTCAGTTCCGCAAGCTCCGCCTTCCCAAACCCCAGGTAAAGCGCGGACAGTACCCCGACTAGAAGTCAAAAAGCCCAGACGCCTTATAAGACACGCGCCACGGGCCCTTGCATCGAAGAAGACCCCGGACCACTGGTCCGGGGTCTTCTTTGTTCCAGGCTATCCCGTCACCAGGGCCTTATTGATGGAGCCCGCCTTAGCGGGATGCACGCCTGCGAAGTTTCACGAGACCCTTGTTGATCCGGGAAGCCCAGAAAGGGCCTTCGTAGAGGAATGCGGTGTAGCCCTGCACCAACGTGGCCCCGGCATCCAAGCGGTCCTGAACATCCCGCGGGGTGGCGACGCCACCCACCGCAATAAGGACAAGTTGGTCCCCTACAGAGTCCTTGAGCCTGCGCAGCACCTCCAAGGAACGCTGCTTGAGGGGCGCACCGGACAGGCCACCGGCGCCAAGAGACTCCACTTTCGCAGCGTCCGAGACGAGGCCGTCACGGGAAATCGTGGTGTTGGTGGCGATGATTCCGTCAAGTTTCAGGTCCAACGCAAGCCGTGCGACGTCGTCGACATCCTCATCGGAAAGGTCGGGCGCAATCTTGACCAGCAAGGGAACATGCCGCCCGGCGGCTTCATCGGCAGCATCGCCAACCGACCGGAGCAGGGGCCGCAGGCTTTCCACGTTCTGCAGCAAACGAAGCCCAGGGGTGTTGGGCGAGCTCACGTTGACCACCAAGTAGTCGGCCGCCGGCGCCAGGCTTCGGGCACTGACCAGGTAATCCTCGGTAGCGTCATCGAGCTCAACCACCTTGGTCTTGCCGATATTGACCCCGATAATCGGCCGGACGTCCGGGTGCATCCGTTGCAAAGCAGCCCGTGCTGACTTGAGTCTCGGCGCAACTGCTGCGGCGCCGTCGTTATTGAATCCCATGCGGTTGATGACCGCCTTATCCTCAATCAAGCGGAAAAGGCGCGGCTTGTCATTCCCTGGCTGTGCCTGGCCGGTGATGGTCCCGACTTCCACATGCCCAAATCCAAGCTCGGACAAGGCTTCGATGCCGTGTCCCTCCTTATCGAAGCCTGCCGCCAGGCCGAACGGTGAAGGAAAAACAAGCCCCAGCGCCTCCGTACGAAGGGAAGCATCAGGAGTTGTGATCCTGGCGAGGATCCTCCCGGCGCCGGAACGGTGGGCCGCCCGGATTCCTTGGAAGCCGATCTTGTGGGCCTTCTCGGCATCCATCCAGGAGAAGGCCAACTTGAAGAATGTGGGGTAAACGCGCATGGTCCTAGTTTTCCCGGTTACCGACGACTCACCAAACCCGTGACCTTGCCTGCCGCTAGCATGTAGGCATGCCGATGGAAAATCGTGACGCACATCATGGGAACCATAAGGTCACAGCTGACATCGTGGTGGTTGGCGCTGGCTTGTCCGGACTGGTTGCCGCGGCCACTGCGTATGCCGCCGGCAAGACTGTGGCTGTCCTGGACCAAGAGCCGGAGGCTTCCGTTGGCGGCCAGGCCCACTGGTCCTTCGGTGGCCTCTTCATGGTCAACACGCCCGAGCAACGGCGATTGGGCGTGAAGGACAGCGCCGAGCTTGCCCTCTCCGACTGGCTTGCTTCAGCAGCTTTCGATCGGCCCCGGGATCACACCGCCCGGGAATGGGCAGAGGCCTATGTCCACTTCGCGGCAGGCGAGAAACGGGCATGGCTGCGAAGTCTGGGCGTTGGCATCTTTCCTTTGGTGCAGTGGGCTGAACGCGGCGGCTACGGACCTCAGGGCCACGGCAACACCGTCCCCCGGTTCCACGTCACCTGGGGAACCGGGCCGGCGCTTGTTGAACCGTTCCTCGCCAAGGTGCGCGAAGGCCTTGATGCTGGCAGGGTCAGCATGCACTTCAGGCATCGGGCGGTCTCCCTCACCACCACTGCGGGCAGGGTTACCGGTGTTTCCGGGGAGATACTGGAACGGTCGACGGCGGTGAGGGGCCAGGCTTCCGGGCGCGGCGTCGTCGGGAGCTTTGAGGCGAGGTCAGATGCTGTTGTGGTGACGACGGGCGGCATCGGTGGTAACCACCCGGCAGTGCGCAGGCAATGGCCGGGAGGCTCTGCACCGGACTACCTGCTCAGCGGCGTGCCGGCGTCCGTTGACGGCGAGTTTCTCTCCGCCGTTGAGTCCACCGGCGCTTCGCTGATCAACGGCGACCGGATGTGGCACTACCCCGAAGGGATCCACAACTACGATCCTGTGTGGCCCAACCACGGGATCCGAATTCTTCCCGGGCCTTCTTCACTATGGCTGGACGCAGAAGGAGGTCAGCTGCCGGCGCCGCTCTTCCCGGGCTTTGACTCCCAGGGGGCGCTGAGGCACATAGTGGGTACGGGCCATGGATACTCTTGGTTTGTCCTCAACCGCACCATTGCCTTGAAGGAACTGGCGCTCTCCGGCTCCGAGCAGAACCCGGATCTTACGGGTAAAGACGTACGGCTGCTCGCATCGCGTCTTCGACCCACACAGGACTCGCCCATTCAGCGCTTTCTGGACAAGGGCGTCGACTTCCTTCAGGCATCAACGCCTGCTGATCTTGCAGCACGCATGAACCAGCTCACTGGAACCTCCTTGATTGACGCCGCCGGGCTTGAGGCAGTGATCCGGGCACGGGACAGTCAGGTGAGCAGCGGCCTGGGTAAGGACCCCCAACTGGCCGCAATCAGGGCGGCGCGTCGATTCGCCACCGACAAGCTCATGCGGGTTGCTCCCCCGCATCGGTTGACGGACCCTCGGCATGGACCCTTGATTGCCATCCGACTCTCGGTGCTAACGCGGAAAAGCCTGGGCGGAATCACCACTGATCTGCACACAAGGGTGCTGAATGGCGAGGGTATGGTCATCCCAGGCCTCTATGCTGCAGGCGAAGCGGCCGGCTTCGGAGGCGGTGGCATCCACGGGTACCGGGCGTTGGAAGGAACCTTCCTGGGAGGTTGCCTGTTCACCGGGAGGGCTGCAGGCCGGCACGCCGCTGCCAGTGTCTAAGCTGAACTTATGGAGTGGACCACTGACATACTTGGACCCGAGTTCCAAGCCTGTGGCCTGGAGGCCACGGGCCCGGATGGCGTGATCAGGCATGCCACCTTGATCCGGCACAGAGTCCAGCCCGGGAGCTTCGCCGACGACGACGGCCAGTCACCGCCGAAGCGCCACGGCGCCGTACTGTTCCTCCACGGTTGGAGTGACTACTTCTTCAACACCGCACTGGCCGGCTTCTGGGCAGACCAAGGCTACGACTTTTACGCCTTGGACATGCATAACCATGGCCGAAGCCTCCGTTCCGATATGCCCGGCGGCTATGTAGGGAACCTGATCGACTACGACGCCGAGATTCAACAAGCCATCGACGTCATTCATGGCGATCGTGCTTCCTCCCCGAAGGGGAGCCTGACACTGATGGGCCATTCCACCGGAGGGTTGGTGGCAGCGCTGTGGGCCAGCCGCCACCCGGACAACGTCCAATACCTGATTCTCGACAGTCCGTGGCTGGAGATGCACGGCAGCTCACTGGTGCGGCGCGCTGCCCAAGCCATGGTGTCCCCCCTTGCAAAGATCCGCCCCGAGACTGTCTTAAGGTTGCCGGAGCGCGGCTTCTACTTCCGGAGCATCAGCAGTACCGCCGAAGGGGAATGGACCCTGGATGAGAACTATCGGCCTCCGCTTGCGTTCCCGGTCCGCGCTGGCTGGCTCAGCGCTGTCTTTGCCGGCCATTCACAAGTGGCCCGGGGCCTCAACCTGGAGATGCCGGTCCTTGTGCTGACCTCCAGCACCAGCGCCAATGGCATGGTGTGGCAGGAATCGATGCGCCGTTCGGATGCCGTGCTGGACGTCGGTGTCATAGCTTTGCGGGCCATGGCCTTAGGGCGGACAGTTACCTTGGAACGCATCGATGGTGCCCTCCACGACGTCTTTCTTTCGGCTCCAGCCGTGCGGAAGGACGCCTATGCGCGACTTGCACGGTGGGTCAACGGATTCATGGATAACGACGAGCCTGAGCATTGGCGGGAAGGAGACACATGACCACCACGGAGGAGTCGGTTTCGCTCTGGCAACCCGACGTTCTCGGCCACGGCTACGAGTGCATGGATCTACCGTTGAAATCCGATGAAGAGGGGCCGGTCAAAGCGACCCTCATCAGGCATGCACCACCAGCTGCTCATCCGTCTCCACAAGGAGTGCTTGACTTCCTGGCGTCCTTTACCAAACGCAAACGCCGCCCCACGCCTGCCGACCCCGGCGGAGCACCCAGAGTAGTCCTCTATTTGCACGGATGGGCGGATTACTTCCTGCAGACCGAGCTCGCCGAGTACCTGACGGCGTCGGGCTTTCATTTCTATGCCGTGGACCTGCGGAAGTTCGGCCGCAGCCTGTTGCCGGGGCAAACGCCCGGCTACACGTCGGACCTCGGCGCCTACGACGAAGACCTCGCTGCGGCCTTACGTGAAATAGAACGGGACGTAGCTCTAAGAACCAGTAATTCCACTCCTCCCACCATCCACATGCTCGCCCATTCCCTGGGCGGGTTGATCGCGGCTTTGTGGGCCGACCGCAATCCCGGACGTGTGGGTACCCTGGTCCTGAATTCGCCATGGCTGGAACTCCAGGGAAGCAGTTTGGTCCGGAGCATCGCCATGCACCTGGTGGAACCTTTTGCACGGACCGATCCAAAGCGCCCGTTCAGATTCCCGGAAATGCCGGCGTACTGGGAAAGTGTCAGCAATGAGGGACACGGCGAATGGATCTTGGATCCCGTGTGGCGGCCACGGGCTTCTTTTCCTATTCGCGCCGGATGGACCAAAGCGGTTCTTGCGGGCCACGCAGCAGTGGAACGCAAGCTCAACATCGACGCACCCGTTCTGGTGCTTCTGTCCGGGCGGACCCGGATCCAGGCCGAATGGACTGCGGACTTGATGCGGGCTGATGCGGTTATTGACGTCGAGGAAACCGCACGGAGGGCACTTGGCCTTGCCAGAAGGACTGCCGTGTTCCGCTATCCGGGCGCCCTGCACGACGTCTTTCTCTCAAGGCGGACCGTCCGCCAACAGGCCTACCGGGACGTAGCCGTGTGGTTGGCAGCCTATCCCTACTGAGTTAACAAGCGCATGCTAATTGGCTGGCGCGTGCTACTTAACTGCTGGTGCCGCATCAACGGCCCCTCCATAGCGACGGTCGCGTTTTGCATAAATCTCGACGGCGTCCCACAGGGTCCGTCTGTCCACGTCCGGCCACAACGTGTCCATGAAGACGAACTCCGCATACGCGGATTGCCACAACAGGAAGTTGGACAACCTCTGCTCCCCCGAGCTGCGGAGAAAGAGATCCACGTCAGGAAGGTCCGGCTCATCCAGATACTTCTGAATCGTCTTCTCCGAGACCGATCCCGGCTTCAGGCGGCCTGCAGCGACGTCATGAGCGATGGCCGAGACGGCATCGGCAATTTCTGCGCGGCCGCCGTAGTTAACACACATGGTCAAAGTGCAGGTGTCATTGGCGCGGGTATAGTCCTCGGCCTCTTCCAGCTCCTTGATCACCGATCCCCACAGGCGGGGGCGGCGTCCAGCCCAGCGGATCCGTACACCCCACTCATCCAATTGGTTGCGCTGGCGGCGTAGCACATCCTTGTTAAATCCCATGAGGAAACGAACTTCTTCGGGCGACCGGCGCCAGTTCTCAGTGGAGAACGCATAGACGCTGACGTACTTGATTCCGAGTTCAATGGCCCCGGCCATGACGTCCAGGAGCGCGGGCTCCCCCGCTTTATGCCCCTCAATCCGCGGGAGGCCACGCTGATTGGCCCAGCGCCCGTTGCCATCCATGACTATCGCGACATGCTGCGGGATGAACTCACTCGGAATGCTTGGCGGTACCGCCCCGGAAGGGTGTCCATAAGGGGCGACCACAGGAGTCGTCCTTGCCGCGATTGACTTGCTCTTCTTTCCAAGTACCACTGTCAGCTTCGCTCCACATGTTTGAGTGATTTCAAGGCCCGTTCAAGGTGCCATTGAAGGTAGCTTGCCACCAAGCCGGCGGCCTCCCGCCTATGCCGAGGGTCTGAAGCATCGGCGACGCTCCATGTGCCGGTCAGCAGGGCACCGAGCAGCACCACTGTTTCCGGTGCCGGAGCCGGTGAACCCGGGGGCCTGCAATCGCTGCACACCATGCCGCCTACGGGAGCGGCGAATGCCGTGTGAGGACCGGGACGGCCACAACGTGCACAATCGGTGAAGCTCGGCGCCCAGCCACCAGTGGCCAAAGCCCGTAATAGATAAGAATCTAGAATGAGTTCCGGCGGATGGTCCGAACGGCTTAGTGCAGCCAGGGCCCCAACCAGCAGATTGTAGTGTGCGGTCCCTGATTCGTTATCAGCATCCGTGAGCTTCTCGGCAGTCTCTGTCATGGCTGCAGCCACGGTAAAGCGCCCGTAATCGGCGGCGATACTGCTTCCGTACGCGCCTTTCGCCACGGCCTGGGTCACAATGTCCAAGGTCCGGCCTTGGACAAGTTGCAGATCCGCCACCATAAACGGCTCCAGGCGGGCTCCGAAGCGGCTGCTGGTCCTGCGGACGCCCTTGGCAACGGCACGAACCTGGCCATGGTGCTTGGTCAGCAAAGTGATGATTCGGTCCGCCTCACCCAACTTATGGGTGCGGAGCACCACGGCATCGTCCCGATAGGAGCGTGCTGCAAAAGACGGATTGGCCACAACTAATCTTCGCACTATGCCGGGGTCCGGCAGTGTTCGCCGGACCGTGTGGTGACGGGATTTCCCGTCACCACACGAGGGGCCCTTACGCCTGGGCGTCCCGAACGGCCCGGTTTACCGCCGAAATCAGGGCCTTGAGGGATGACGTGGTGGTGCTGGGATCAATTCCCACGCCCCACAAGACGCGCTCTCCCACAGCACACTCAACATATGCTGCTGCGCTGGCGCTGCCGCCTTCGGAGAGGGCGTGCTCGCTGTAATCCAGCACCCGCACGTCAACGCCGTCATGGTGCAGTATGTCCAGGAGGGCCGCGATGGGACCATTGCCGTGGCCCGTCCGGCGGACTTCGACGCCGTCGATCCGCAGGTTGGCGTTCATGGTCATTGCGCCGGATTCGTCCGTCTCGGTGCTCACGCTGCCCAATCCATAGCGGCCCCACTGGGCTTGCTCTTCGTCAGAGGGCAGGTACTCGTCCTGGAAGATCTGCCACAGCTGGGCACCGCTTACCTCGCCGCCCACGGCATCGGTGCGGCGCTGGATGACTCCGGAGAACTCAATCTGGGCCCGCCGGGGCAGATCCAGGTTGTGCTCGTTCTTCAGGAGGTACGCTACGCCGCCCTTGCCGGACTGCGAGTTGACGCGGATCACGGCTTCGTAGCTGCGGCCAAGATCCTTGGGATCGATGGGCAGGTAGGGCACCTGCCAGGTGAAGTCGTCCACCGCCTTTCCTGCAGCTGCAGCGTCCTTCTCCAACGCCTCGAAGCCCTTCTTGATGGCATCTTGGTGCGAACCGGAAAAAGCGGTAAAGACGAGGTCGCCACCGTAGGGTGAACGCTCCGGAACCGGCAGCTGGTTGCAGTACTCCACCGTGCGGCGGATTTCATCGATATCAGAGAAATCGATCATGGGGTCAACGCCCTGCACAAACATGTTCAGGCCCAGTGTCACCAAATCCACGTTGCCGGTGCGTTCGCCGTTGCCGAACAAGCAGCCTTCAATACGATCCGCACCTGCCAGGTACCCGAGTTCAGCAGCAGCTACGCCTGTTCCGCGGTCGTTGTGGGGGTGAAGGGAGATGATGATTCCCTCGCGGGGGTGCAGGTTGCGGTGCATCCACTCGATCGAGTCGGCGTAGACGTTGGGGGTTGCCATTTCAACGGTGGCAGGCAGGTTGATGATGACCTGCTTATCAGCAGATGCCTCAAAGACGTCCGCAATGGCATTGCACACACGGGCGGCGTACTCGAGCTCAGTTCCGGTAAAGGACTCCGGCGAGTATTCATACGTTATGTGTGTGTCCGTGAGGGTTTCTTCGTATTTCTTGCACAAGCGCGCACCCTGCAGGGCAATGTCCAGAATGCCGTCCTCGTCCTGGTTGAACACGACGCGACGCTGCAGTACGGAGGTGGAGTTATACAGGTGCACAATCGCCTGCTTGGCTCCAACCAGAGACTCGTAGGTGCGCTCGATCAAGTGCTCACGTGCCTGCGTCAGGACCTGGATGCTGACGTCGTCCGGAATATGGCCGCCCTCAATGAGCTGGCGAACGAAGTCGAAGTCCGTCTGCGAGGCCGAGGGGAAACCAACTTCGATCTCCTTGTACCCCATCTTGACCAGCAGCTGGAACATCTTCAGCTTGCGGGCCGGACTCATGGGGTCGATCAGCGCCTGGTTGCCATCGCGGAGGTCAACTGCACACCAACGCGGAGCCTTGGTGATGACTTTATCGGGCCAGGTACGGTCCGGGACCTCGACGCTAATCAGGTCTTGGAACGGCAGGTAGCGGTGAATCGGCATACCGGAGGGCTTTTGTGCATTACGCATGACGTGTGGCCTTTTCTCTAAGAACTAAGTGAAAGCTTAGCCGGACACAACGGAACTCCGCGGCGAGGATGGCCCAGCTTCAGATAGCTTTCAGGCCTCGCCGCGGCAGCTAAGAAGAAGCATCGCCGTACGCACAAATTCACAGTAACACGATGCGTATGATGACAGTGCAACACCTCATGCAACGTCCACTATGCAGACGCCGCGACGGTGGCAACGCCGGCTGCAGCGTCCACACAAGGAGCCACAGTGCCACAGTCGGGGATCTCTCTTTCGAATATCGATCACAGCGTCCGGCCCCAGGACGACCTCTATCAGCATGTCAACGGCGCGTGGCTCAACAGCACAACGATCCCTGACGACAGGCCACTGGAAGGTACCTTCACGGCCTTGCGGGATGGCGCCGAGTTGGCCGTCAAGGCGATCATTGAAGAAGCAGCCGCCAAGGGAGAGTCAGCCACTGGCGTCGAACAGAAGGTCGGCGGCCTTTATGCCAGCTTCATGGACGAAGAAGCAGCCGAAGCAAAGGGCCTGGAACCGGTGCGAAGCCGCCTTGATGAGGTCCAGGCGGTGGGTTCCGTCGAGGAACTCGCCGCCCTGATGGGACGTTTGTTCCGCTCAGACGTCTCCGGACTCTTCTCCATCTACCCAGCTCCGGACGCCGGCAACCCCGAGCGGATCCTTCTGTACATCGGGCAGGGCGGCTTGGGCTTGCCGGACGAGTCCTACTACCGCGAAGAAAAGTTCGCGGCCATTGTTGCCGCATACGGCGATTACATTGCCAAACTGTTCAACCTCGCGGGTATAGCGGACGCACAGGCTTCCTCACAGCGCATCGTCGCACTGGAAACCGCCTTGGCATCCCACCACTGGGACAACGTCACGCTGCGGGACCCCCAAAAGACCTACAACCTCAAGACCGCAGACGAAGCCGCAGCGATCTTCCCTCTTCTTGACACGTGGTTCCAGGCCGCGCGGGTAGACGCAGCAAAGACAAGCGAAATAGTGGTGAGCACTCCGGACTTCTTTGCAGGCGCTGCGGCTTTGCTGGAATCCGAGTCACTGGAAGCCTGGAAGGAATGGCTGACACTCCGGGTTCTCAGCTCGGCCGCCCCGTATCTTTCAACAGGGTTCGTCTCCACGAACTTCGACTTCTACGGCACCACGCTCAGTGGTACGCCGCAGAACAAAGAACGGTGGAAGCGCGGGGTGGCAGTGGTAGAAGCAGCCCTCGGCGAGGCAGTGGGCCAGATCTACGTTGACCGGCACTTCCCTGCGGGACACAAGGCAAGGATGGAGACACTCGTCTCAAACCTGATCGAAGCTTACCGGGAGAGTATCTCCTCCCTGGCGTGGATGGGCGAGGACACCAAAAAGGAGGCACTCAAGAAGCTGGACGCATTCCGGCCAAAGATTGGCTTCCCGGAGAAGTGGATCGACTACTCCGCCGTCGAGATCGACCCCAAGGATCTCCTCGGCAACGTGGAACGCGCCCATGATGCTGATGTTGACCGGCACTTGGATGAAATCGGTAAGCCGGTTGATCTGACAAAGTGGCTCATGACACCGCAGACGGTCAATGCCTATTACCATCCGATGCTCAACGAGATCGTCTTCCCTGCGGCCATCCTTCAGCCTCCGTTCTTCACTGCGGATGCCGATGATGCTGTGAACTATGGTGGCATCGGTGCGGTGATCGGCCACGAGATCGGCCATGGTTTCGACGACCAAGGATCCCAATTCGATGGCAGCGGCGCGCTTCGCAACTGGTGGACAGAGGACGACCGGACGGCCTTCGAAGCACTGACTGCGAAGTTGGTTGCCCAGTACGATGCCTTGTCCCCGTATGCCGCGCCGGACCATAAGGTCAATGGCAAGCTGACGCTGGGTGAAAACATCGGCGACCTCGGCGGCCTGACGATTGCGTACAAGGCCTACCTCCTCAGCCTGAACGGAGCCGAGCCGGAAGTCATTGACGGTTTTACGGGCTTCCAACGGTTCTTCATGTCGTGGGCTGCCGGTTGGCGCCAGGTGATCCGCGCCGAAGAAGCCATCCGAAGACTGGCTACCGACCCCCACTCCCCCAACGAGTTCCGCACCAACGCCATTGCCCGCAACCTCGACGCGTTCCATCAAGCGTTCGCCGTGACGGAAACCGACGGCATGTGGATGGAACCAGGGGAACGCGTCAGCATCTGGTAGTACTCAGCACCAGCAACGGCCGGCCAGTTGGATAACTGACCGGCCGTTGCTCTATGCGCTATTGCGGGAAAACTCAGCTACTGATCACTATTTCGCTACTGATCAATGTACAGAGGATTCACCTGTTGACACACGGCATCGTTGGCCGTTTGGTTGACCACATTGGACGGCACCGAGGCGGCACCGTAAGCGGTTCCGGTGCCGAAATCGGTACCCACGTAGAGCTGCACGCCCGCTACGCCCGGTGCTTCTTGGACCTGCGCGGCAGGAATGCCGAAGAGTGTAGCTACGTCGGCAGCCACTTCCGCAAAACCGGGCCCGTAGTACAGCACTGTCTGATCCACCGGGTTGGCCAAGTAGGACACGGCCTGGGTAAATCCGTTGCCGGTGAGCACAGTCATGAGTTCCTGTGCCCTGGTGGCAACGCCGCTGCCGTTGGCAACAGCTACGGGCTGGATGGCTTTGTCGTAGGCGGGTGCCGCGGGCGTGGTGGCCGTCGGCTGTGGGGCAGGACTTTCGCTGGGAGCGGGCGTGGACGTCGCACCTGGGTTTGTGAGGTCGAGGTCCGCACGAAGTGCCGCGAACAGCTGCGATGCCTGAGGTTCGATGAGTTCCAGCCGGTTAGGGTCCGCCGCCGCAGCCTGAGTGGGCACCGCGACGAATGCCACCTTGGAAACATCAATGTCCTTGAGCCGCCCACCAATGGTGAGCAGCGAAGGAACTGACGCCAGTCCCTCGTCCACCGTCAGGTTCTTGGTGACCACATCTGCGATCTGCAACAGCCTCTGCGGATTGCCCAGAGTTCCTTCGTCCTTGAGCTTCCTCGTGAGGGATGAGAGGAACGCCTGCTGGCCCTTGATACGCCCGAGGTCGCCTCCGTCGCCGAAAGCGTGCCTGGTCCTCAGGAATGCCAGTGCCTGTTCGCCCTCGACCAGGGAGTCGCCCTTGGCCAGGCGCAGCCGGGAATCCGGGTCAAACACCGGATCACTGACGCAGACGTTGACGCCACCCACGGCGTGGGAAAGCTCCTTGACGGCGTTGAAGTCCGCCATCATGAAGTGATCGATTTCCAGGCCGGTGAGCTTGTTGACAGTGTCCACGGCACAACCGATTCCGGCTTCGGCCATGGCCTCGTTGATCATAACGCCACTGCGGGCCGGGAAAGTCTGGTTGTTGGTGCGGTCCGTACATTGCGGCACGTCCACCAACAGGTCTCGCGGAAAACTCAAGACATTGACGCGTTTGTTGTCCGCGGATATATCCAGCAGCATCATGACGTCGGAGTGGCCGTACCCGGTGGAGTCTTCAGTACTGCCGTACTCGGCATTTTTGCCGTCACGGGTATCGGAACCGAGGATCAGGATCTGCAATCGATCCGTCTTGTCATCGGCCAAGGGGTCACCGGCGTTGCGGGTTTCCGCTGCGCTCAAGGGCGCCTTGGTGATGTTGTTCTGCAGGCGGATAAACCAGAAAGCGGCAAAGGCAACGCCTGCAACCAGCGCAACAGAAACCACGCCGGTAACGATCTTCAACCACATCGGCAGGCCTTTGGGCGCCTTCATGTGGCGAGGAGTACCGTCGGTATCCTCTCCATGGCGTGCCCCGGAAGGGCCAGCGGTGCCGGTGCCCTGCGGGCGGGCGTCACGACGTCGCACTATTTGGTTTACCTTTCATCAAACAGCTGGATCCCCGCAATCATAGTTGCCGTTTCTGAGAACTTCCTTATCGGGCCCCAAGCCACGCCGGATCCAGCGATGCCAATCAGAAGCCGAGTTTGACCAATTGCTTGGGATCTCGCTGCCAATCCTTGGCTACCTTGACGTGAAGATCGAGGTAAATCCGAGTGCCCAGCAGCGTTTCAATGCCTTTCCGGGCGTTGGTTCCCACTTCACGCAGCCGGCTTCCCCCCTTACCGATAATGATGGCCTTCTGGGAGGGGCGTTCGACGTAAAGATTCACCCGAACATCCAACAGCGGGTTGTCCTCAGTACGGCCTTCGCGGGGCACAATCTCCTCCACCACCACTGCGAGCGAGTGGGGAAGTTCATCGCGGACGCCCTCAAGGGCGGCTTCGCGAATGAGCTCAGCGATCATGACCGCCTCAGGCTCGTCAGTGAGTTCGCCGTCGGGATAAAGCGGCGGCGAAGGCGGCATGTGGCTGATCAGGACATCGGCAACAGTGGAAACCTGGAAGCCATCGGCGGCAGACACCGGCACGATGTCAGCCCACCCTTGCTCGCCAAGGACGTCGCGACCCAATGCGGCGACTGCGAGCAGTTGCTCAGTCAACGCCTGACGGTCCACAAGATCGGTCTTGGTCACCAGCGCCACGATGGGCTTGCGTCCGACGGCGGCCAGTTGAGCCGCGATGTATTTGTCGCCGGGTCCGATCTTCTCGTTTGCCGGCAGGCAGAACCCGATCGCGTCCACTTCCGACAAAGTATCGGCCACAAGGTCGTTGAGCCGCTTCCCCAGCAGCGTACGGGGCCGGTGGAGACCAGGGGTGTCCACGAGGATCAATTGGGCGTCTTCGCGGTGGACAATACCGCGGATGGTGTGCCGTGTTGTTTGCGGCTTGGCCGAGGTGAT
Organism: Arthrobacter sp. MYb23; assembly: GCF_002979775.1. Taxonomy (GTDB): domain Bacteria; phylum Actinomycetota; class Actinomycetes; order Actinomycetales; family Micrococcaceae; genus Arthrobacter. Next base: position 52,676 of record NZ_PCPR01000007.1, on the reverse strand, counting down.
GGCCACCTTCTGCCCCACCAAGGCATTAGTCAGGGTGGACTTTCCAGCGTTGGGCCGGCCCACAAGCACCGAGAAGCCCGCGTGGAAGCCACCGAAATCAGCATCGGCGTCGAATTTCTTATTTTGCTTGCTCACGTGGAACTCCCTGTTGCGTTGAGTCGGCGTCATCGAGTAGGTCTTCAAAGTCAGTGTCTTCCTTTGGCATGGCTGCCGCAATGATGTGGCTGACCCTGTTTCGGCGACCCTCCAGCCTATCGGCCCGGAGCGAAATTCCGTTCACTTCGACGGCACTCCCCACAATGGGTACCTGACCAAGGGCTTTGGCGAGCAGACCGCCCACTGTATCCACTTCGTCGTCGTCAAGGTCGATGTCGAAAAGTTCACCCAGGTCATCGATGCTCATGCGGGCGCTGACGCGGTAGGTGCCATCGCCTAGACCTACAGCTTCTTCCGCGGCGGCGTCGTATTCATCCACGATCTCACCAACGATCTCCTCGATCAGGTCTTCAAGCGTGACCAACCCGGCGGTCCCGCCATACTCGTCGATGACGATGGCCACGTGTGTGGACTCCTTCTGGAGTTCCCTGAGAAGATCGCTGACCGGCTTGGACTCCGGGACATATCGCACGTCCCGTGCGAGCGAGTCGACATCGTGGGCTTGTAATCCGGGTTCCCTCCGATGCATGGCGGCAGCCACATCCTTGAGGTAGAGAATTCCACGGATCTGATCAGTGTTCTCACCGATGACCGGGATCCTTGAGTAGCCGGACCGCAGGAAAAGGCCCATCGCCGTTTCGAGATCCGAGCCCGTGCCGATGCTGACGATGTCGGTGCGGGGAACCATGACGGAACGCACCAACGTGTCACCGAAATCAAAAACCGAATGGATGAGTTCTGCCTCATTGTCTTCGATCATGTCCGACTCCGCGGCACGATCGACGAATTCACGGAACTCTTCTTCGCTGACGAAAGCATCGTCACCACTCGGGGCGCCGGGTGCAACCGCCTGTCCCAGAGCCACAAGCCAGCCGGGGATGGGTCCCAGTATCCAGCAAAGGAACCTGATGAGCGGTGCCGTGAAGCGAACGACGGGGCCAGAGTGCGCGCGGCCCAGTTGCCTGGGCGAAACGCCCACCAGGACGAAGCCGATCACCGCCATGATGCCCGTGGCTGCAAGTCCGGCGAGCCACACGTTGTCCAGCAGACTGTGCAGAACCACGGCGACGGCGACTGCTGCCGCCATTTCGAACCACACGCGCCAAAAACGCAGGGCGCGCATGTGGGCGATCGGGTTCTTGAGGATTCCCCCCAGCGCCTTGCCCTTGCTCCGTACGATGGATTGTTCGGCCTCATGCCGGGGCAGGAAGTTGAAGGCAGCCTCCGCCGCGGTCAGCAGCGCAACGAAGCTGAGGAAAACCAGCGCCATGCCGACCAGGATGATCGAGGTCACTGCATGGTCTCCATGGGGGCATCCTTGCCCAGGAATTCAGACAGCAGTTCGCGCTGCAAACCGAACATCTCTTCTTTTTCCTCTGGCTCGGCATGGTCGAAGCCCAGCAGGTGGAGAATGCCGTGGGTGGTCAGGAGCAACATCTCATCCTGCGTGGCGTGGCCGGCATTTCGCGCCTGCACCTCGGCCACCTGCGGGCAGATGGCGATGTCTCCCAACATTCCCTGCGGCGTGGGCTTGTCCGGAGTGCCCGGCGTCAGTTCGTCCATGGGGACGGACAAGACGTCCGTTGCACCGGGCTCGTCCATCAGCTCAATGTGGAGTTTCTCCATGGCCGGTTCATCGACAAGGAGGATGGACAGTTCCGCCTGGGGGTGGATGAACAAACGCTCAAAGATGAAGCGTGCCAACGTCACCAGTTGCGCTTCGTCCACCGCTACACCGGACTCGTTGTTTACTTCAATGCTCATTTACGAACTCCACGGTTGTACTGTGCTCCAGCTGTATTTGCAGCATCGCCGCTGTGTGCGTCATCCCACGTGCTGTAGGCGGAGACGATGTCGGCAACCAACCGGTGGCGCACGACGTCGGCTGCTTCGAGGATGGAGAAGTTGACGTCGTCAATTCCCTTCAGGATTTCCCTGACGATCCTCAAACCGGACGTCGAACCGGACGGCAGATCGATCTGCGTAACGTCACCGGTGACCACCATTTTTGAACCAAAGCCCAGACGGGTAAGGAACATCTTCATCTGCTCTGGAGTGGTGTTTTGTGCCTCGTCGAGGATGATGAAGGCGTCATTGAGCGTGCGTCCGCGCATGTAGGCCAAGGGTGCTACTTCGATGGTCCCTGCAGCCATCAGCCGCGGGATGGACTCGGGGTCCATCATGTCGTGCAACGCGTCATACAGCGGGCGGAGATAGGGGTCGATTTTGTCGCTCAGCGTGCCGGGGAGGAAACCCAGCCTCTCCCCCGCCTCCACTGCAGGCCGGGTCAGGATGATCCGGCTGACTTCCTTCGTCTGCAGGGCCTGCACTGCTTTGGCCATTGCCAAATAGGTCTTGCCAGTACCTGCCGGACCAATTCCAAAAATCACCGTGTTCTGGTCAATGGCATCAACATAGTTCTTCTGATTCAGCGTCTTGGGCCGAATGGTCTTGCCCCTGCTGGACAGGATGTTGTGCGTCAGGACATCGGCCGGATTCTGCACGGACTGGGCCCTCAGGAGGGACACGAGCTGTTGAAGGATGTCCGGAGTGACCACGGTCCCTTTAGCGACGAGCCCGCGGACTTCCTCCAGAAGACGCATGACACGTGGAATGACGGTGGAAGGACCTGTCATGGAGAGTTCGTTGCCCCGGACATGGAAGCTGACGTCCTGGAACTGTTCCTCGATGTACCGCAGGGCTTCGTCGTGGCTGCCCAACGAGTGAACCATCTGGTCGGAGTTGTCGAAGGTGACAACTTCCGTGCGCGTACCCGGTAGTGTGTGCGGGAACTCGGTGGGCGGCTGGTTGCCGTTTCCGGTCCTGAGCCGCCCGTTCAAAGATTCACTCATAGTGCTGGCCCTAGGGCCTTTTCTCCTCCGGTTGGTCGTGTTAACGCCATCGATTCGACATTCGCGGCCGCTGAAAGGTGCCTGTCCGGATGCCGGAATGTCTTCAATCCTACGCCAGCCTTGCGTCCGTGGAACCGAAACCGCCGCCACCATTGGAGCCCCGCTGTCATGTCATACATTTTGTCTCAACTCGGCATCAAGCGGGTATCAATCATGTTTCAGTTGGCGCCGGCCCGCCCAATCCCGGCTGACCGGCGTCGACGATGTGCCAAGCTGGCATAGCGGGTGGCATCGGCACCCTGCGGTCCCGCCCCGGCGGCAGGGTCCGCCAAGAGACACACGGTAAGGCAGGACACCCATTTCAGAGCCAGTAAGCATCGGAGATGGCGCGCACAAACGGACTAAGTCCGTCATCGCCGTGCCTGCGATGCTTGCTGTCCTGCTTCTCACCGGCTGCATAGCCAATGGCGGCGGCACCCAAGCCACCACGAGTCCGCCACCGGTCACTCTTCAGGACGCCCCTGCCAGCCACGCACCGCTGGAAACTACGCAGGCTTCCACGAAGATCCCTGTTTACTGGATTGGACGCAGCAAGGAAGAGGTTTACCTCTACCGTGAGTTCAGGGACATTTCCAGCGACGGAAACCCTGTGACCACCGCGCTCCGGATCATGATGTCCGAAAAACCCTTGGACCACGACTTCTTCACGCCATGGCAGGCCCCGGAGAGCCTGGCAACGTCCATCTCCGGCAAGAACGTCATCACCGTAGATATTTCGCGGGATGCCTTCAACTCAAACCTCGACGCCGGAATGGCGCAGCGCGCTGTCCAGCAGCTGGTCTACACAGCCACCGCAGCAGCCTCGTCCTCGGGACTCATAAACTCCGGCCAACAGATCCAAGTTGTCATCCTGGTTGACGGACACACGGACTACATGGCCTTCGGGCAGGTAAAACTCGGTCAACCCATGGAACGGAACGCGTCGTTGGTGGCCCCTCTATGGATTATCGATCCGCAGGAGGAAACAACACTGCCGGCCGGTGTGGTCAAGTTCAATGGCCGCAGCACCGACAGTTCACGGCCAGTCAACTGGCAGATATTGCAGGAGAACGGCAAGGGCGAAAAGACCAGCCTCTTCACTGGACAAACCCAGGCAACCGGCGAGCCGGGGCAGTACGGAGTTTTCACCTTCAGCGCCACGCTGAAGGCCGGAAAGTATGAGTTGCGGGTTTCACAAGTCGATGAAGCCGGTGCAACCATCGAAACGAGCATTGACACCCGCTTGTTCAACGTCGGATAACGGCGGGGTCGGATAACGGCGGGGCCGGATTGCTGCGATGTCGGATACCTGCGGGGGCTGACTACCAGCGGCCCAGAACGTCACTGGCAAGAACGACGGCGGCAGGTCCCGCCGTCGACGACCTCAAGACGTGGTGACCCAGGAGTGCCGTCACGGCTCCCGCGTCACTGAGCCGCGTTACCTCCCGCGGTGAAATCCCACCCTCCGGTCCAACGATCAAGAGGACCTCGCGAGGGGTCCCTTCGTCTCCAGTCCGGATCACCATTGACTCTTCGAGGACCGTCCGCAGGGGATTCTTGGCGTCTTCATGGAGGATGATGGCCAAGTCAGCGGCGGCGACGGCCTTCGCCAAAGCGCTGGTGTCCACAATGGACCGCACCTCAGGAATCCAAGCACGCCGTGCCTGCTTGGCTGCTGCAGTGACCACCGACTGCCATTTGGCATGCGCTTTGGCGGCCCGTTCACCCTTCCAACGCACTATTGCCCGTTCAGACTGCCACGGAATGACGGCGTCTATTCCCAGCTCCGTGGCAGTCTCGATGGCGAGTTCGTCCCTATCGCCTTTAGCCAGGGCCTGAACCAGCACCAGCCGGACCTCCGGTTGGGGCTCGAGGATTACCTCGGATGCCTTCACAGTCAGGGCGCTGGAACCGGCGTCAACCACCGTGCCGGTCAACCGCATGCCCGAACCATCAGCTATATCCACGGGCTCGCCCACAGCCAACCGCTTGACGGTGACTGCATGGCGGGCCTCGGCACCTTCCAACACAAACGTGGACCCGGGGATCAGCTGGTCAAGGCTGCCCGCCGGTGTAAAGAAAACCGGATTGCTCACCGCTACAGATTACCGAGCTTGTCCCGAAGCTTCGCGAACATTCCGCCGCTGGCCACAAGCTTTCCCTCGGTAAACTGCTCACCCCGCAGCTTGGCGAGCTGCTGCAGGAGTTCCTCCTGGGCGGGGTCGAGCTTGGTTGGGGTCTCCACGTGCAAGTGCACCTTGAGGTCACCGCGTCCATAGCCCCGGAGGTGCGTAACACCCAGGCCGCGCAGGGTAATGACTTCTCCGGATTGGGTACCGGCCTTCACATCCAGGTGCTGTGCGCCGTCGAAGGTGTCCAGCTGCAGCTCCGTACCCAGTGCTGCAGCGGTCATGGGCACGCTCAGGGTGGCGTGGAGGTCGTCACCTTCACGCATGAACATGGAATCGTTGTTGACCCTGATCTCCACATAGAGATCGCCGGCTGGGCCGCCTGCGGGTCCTGCTTCACCCTGCCCGGACAGCTGGATGCGCGTACCGGTGGCGACACCGGCCGGGACCTTGATGGTGAGGGAACGGCGGCTGCGGATGCGGCCCTGCCCGTTGCACTCGTTGCAGGGGTCCTTGATGACCGTGCCGAAGCCTTCACAGGATCCGCAAGGTGCGGTGGTCATGACCTGGCCGAGGATGGAACGGACAGCGCGCTGGACCTGGCCGCTGCCACCGCAAATGTCGCAGCGTTCCGGGTGAGTGCCGGGGCGGCAGCAACTGCCATCACAGGTGGGGCAAGTCACGGCAGTGTCCACTTCGAGCTTCCTGTTGACGCCGAACACGGCGTCTTTCAAGTCGATGCGGACGCTGATCAGCGCGTCCTGGCCGCGACGAACACGGGAGGCTGGTCCCCCGTGGCCGCCGCCTCCACCAAAGAAGGTGTCGAAGATGTCCTGGAACGCGAAACCCTGGCCGGCGTAGCCGCCACCGAAACCGTTGTCCGTGCCGTTCTCATTGCCCGTGGCGTCGTATACGCGTCGCTTCTGGGGATCGGACAGTACCTCGTAGGCGTGCGTCACGGCCTTGAACTGTTCGGCCACATCTTCACCGGGGTTTACGTCAGGGTGCAGTTTCCGCGCCAACTTGCGGTACGCCTTTTTGATCTCTTCCCCGGTGGCTTCCGGCGAGACTCCCAAAACGTCATAGTGGCTGCTCAAAGTCGGTATCTCTTCCTTGTTGTACTGCGGATGTTTCCTCGGACCGGCGTTCAGCCGCCGAGGATGCGGGATAGGTAACGGGCCACGGCGCGAACGGCTGCCATGGTGGTGGGATAGTCCATGCGGGTGGGACCAAGAATTCCCACCTTCGCACCGGAGCCATATCCCGTAGCTACGACGGAGGCCTCCGCCAAGCCGTCGTATGGATTTTCACGTCCAATGCTCACGGTGACGCCACGGGGATCATCCCCCATGTCAGACAACAACCGGAGCATGACAACTTGTTCCTCAAGGGCTTCCAGCACCGGGCCGATGCTCAGGGGGAAATCCACGTTGGAGCGGGCCAGGTTTGCCGTTCCCGCCATCAGGATGCGCTCTTCGCGGCTGGTGTCACTCAACGATTGGAGCCCCTGGGCCAACGTCTGGGCCAGGCTGCGGAGCTCCGGCGGACACAGGGCCACTACGGACGGAAGCACTTGTGGCAAAAGAGCCAGTTGGGTGCCGGCAATGTTGCCAAGGAAGCGGGACCTCAGAAGCATCAAGGCCTCATTGCTGACGTCAGAGCCGGCGTCGATCACCTTCTGCCCAACGCTGCCGGTGTCCGCGATCAGGACCACCAGCACCTGTTGAGGGGCCAACTGGACAAATTCCACGTGACGGACCAAAGCGCGATTGGAATGCGGGTACTGCACGACGGCGACCTGATTGGTCAGTTGCGACAAGAGCCTTACAGTGCGCTCCAGGATATCTTCAACATCATCCGGGCCCTCGAGCAACGAATGGATGGCCCTGCGTTCGGCTGCGGAGAGCGGTTTGACCTGCGAAATGCGGTCAACGAAGAGGCGATAGCCCTTATCGGTGGGAATTCGCCCTGCGCTGGTGTGGGGCGCCGCAATCAGGCCTTCTTCTTCCAGGACCGCCATGTCATTTCTGATGGTGGCGCTGGAAACGCCAAGATGGTGCCGCTCCACGAGGGCTTTCGACCCCACAGGTTCCCTGGAGTGTACGTAGTCCTCAACGATGGCACGCAGCACTTCGAGCTTGCGCGGCTCACTCATAGCACCACCTCCTGACGACTGCCATGGTCGCTCCGACCGGTCAACGCGGGATCACCCCAGGACTCCACACTTAGCACTCAACATGCCCAAGTGCTAACAAGTCTAGTATGAGCCACCCCGTTGTTAGCATTGAAACCTGCCGCGGCCGGCTTCGGCCCGCACCATAAACCAGCACAAAAGGTAGGAATCCCTTGGCTTTGAACAATTGGGGTCCGCAGGATCTGTCCGCTCCAGCCAAAAAACAATTGCCGGAAGTAGCCGTCCAACGGGGGATGGTCCTCGAGGACGTGCAGTCGGGCTGGGTGGGCGAAGTCACGCGTGTAGAGAAATCGGGCGGCATGCACGTGGTGTCCCTTGAAGACCGGCGGGGAAAGACCAAATCGTTCCAACTGGGATTTGGCTTCCTGCTTGAAGGGCAGGCCATACGGTTGATGCCTCCCGCCCCGCGCCCCGCCGCGTCCACCGTTCCGTCCGGCCGGACGGCTTCAGGATCCGTGAGGGTCCAGGGACAACGGGCGCAAGTAGCCAAGGCCAGCCGCATCTGGGTGGAAGGAAAACACGACGCCGAGCTCGTAGAGAAGGTCTGGGGAGACGACCTGCGAGTGGAGGGCATCGTGGTGGAGCCACTGCATGGCGTTGATGATTTGAAGTCCGCCATCGCCGACTTCAATCCCGGTTCAGGCCGCCGGCTTGGCATCCTCGTGGACCACCTTGTGCCCGGCTCCAAAGAGTCCCGCATCGCCGCCGACGCCATGACAGTGCCCGGAGCTGCGGGAAACGTCCTCATTGTTGGACACCCCTACGTGGATGTCTGGCAAGCAATCCGGCCCAAGGTCCTGGGCATTGACGCGTGGCCCGCCGTGCCTCGCGGGATCGATTGGAAGACGGGAATCCTCACTGCCTTCGGCTGGCCGCACGAGACCGCTGAGGACGTAGGCTTGGGCTGGCAACGACTCCTGGGTGCCGTCCGCACATATGCCGACCTTGAGGCATCGTTGTTGGGTCGCGTCGAAGAGGTCATTGATTTCTTGACGGTTCCCTGAGATGGAGGCTCGCAAGTATCAGCAAGTACCGTGTCAAAGTGGCTTTGGTCCGGGGAAGTCTGTTGGGGCCGGTATTCTGGGACAGCAACACCGCAGCATCTTTACAGCAAAGGGAAGACACCGTGGCAGATAACGCTCCTGAAGAACCGGGCAGCGCCGCAGGCCGGCCCCAGTACCACGGCGCGCCTGCCAACGCACTCCCGTTGACGGCCGGCGAGGACAGGCAATGGGCTACCCTGGCCCACTTTGGCGGCATCCTGGGATGCCTGCCGTCTCTTTTGATCTACTTGATTTTCCGGGATCGCGGACCGTTCACCGCGCAGGAATCCAAAGAAGCGCTGAACTTCACACTGCCTCCCACCATCGCCGCTGTTCTGGCCAATGTCCTGGTCCTGCTGCCCGTGGTGGGAAACATCTTCGCCGTCATTGCCACCGCAATCTGGGTGGCCCTGACGTGTTTCTCCGTCTCGGCAGGCATCCGTGTAAACCACGGACAGCCTCACCGATACAAAATCAACCTGCGCTGGATCAAGTAACTCACCGGCCGCCCTGTCAGGGCGGCCGCTCGGTCAGGTAGCACCTGTCAGTCAGCCGCGCAGTAATGTGCGGTCAGTCTGGCAGAATCCTTCGGACTACGGCGTCAGCCAGGAGCCTACCCTTCAGCGTCAGGACGAGGCGGCCTTTGAACGCCTGTACAGGGTCCACCAGTTGGTCAGCAATGAGGCCTGCCATCGCGTGCCGTCCGATCGCGCCCAAGGCATCCACGGACAATCCCGTGCCGAGCCGGGCCTCAAGCATGATGCGCTCGACTTCCCGGGTTTCGGCGTCGAGAGTTTCCCGCCCGGCAGCCGGAGAGCTTGCGTTACCGAGCCTTGAGGCGTACGCCGTGGGGTGCTTGACGTTCCACCACCGGACACCTCCGACGTGGGAGTGTGCGCCGGGCCCGATGCCCCACCAATCATCTCCCCGCCAGTAGGCAAGATTGTGACGGCAAGCTTGGTCCGGTGTCCGTGACCAATTGCTGACCTCATACCAGTTCAGGCCCGCTTCGGAGATCAATCTGTCTGCCAGCTCGTATTTGGAGGCGTGGTCGTCGTCATCAATGCCCGGTACCTCACCGCGACGTATCTGGGCGGCGAGTTTGGTGCCGTCCTCCACAATCAACGCATAGGCACTGATGTGGTCAGGTTGGTAGGACAACGCCGTTTCAAGGGACAACTGCCAGTCAGCCATGGACTCTCCGGGGGTGCCGTAGATGAGGTCCAGGCTCACGGCAAGGCCGGCCTCACGCGCCCACTGCACCACAAGGGGCACTCGGCTCGGCGTGTGGGTGCGGTCCAGGACTTTCAGAACGTGCGGGACGGCTGACTGCATGCCAAAAGAGACCCGGGTGAACCCTGCATCGGCCAGAATCTTCAGGGATTCAGGAGTCACGGAATCAGGATTGGCCTCGGTAGAGACTTCGGCGCCGGGCTCAAGGCCCCAGTGGCCGATGGCGGCCTTCAGTATCCCAGCCAGGTCTTCTGCCGGGAGAAGAGTGGGAGTGCCACCACCAAAGAAGACGGTACTGAGGGGACGTCTGGGCAGTCCGGAGGCGTCCAGCGCCAGCGAGGCGAAGTCCAATTCAGTGACGGCGGTAGCAGCGTACGCGTCCTGAGAGGCGCCACCACCGAGCTCCGTGGCTGTGTAGGTGTTGAAATCGCAGTAGCCACAACGTACTGCGCAGAATGGTATGTGGACATAGAGCCCGAACTTACGGTGCTCGACGCCTGCCAACACCTGCGGAGGCAAGATGCCGTCCGCAGGTGCCGGGTCGCCCAAAGGTAGGACGCTGGGCATTTACTTCTTGGCCTTGTCCTTGGACTCATCGGTGGTCAGGGCTGCGATGAATGCCTCTTGGGGCACCTCCACGCGACCCACCATCTTCATGCGTTTCTTGCCTTCTTTTTGCTTCTCGAGCAGCTTGCGCTTACGCGTGATGTCACCGCCGTAGCACTTGGCAAGAACGTCCTTGCGGATGGCCCGGATGCTCTCGCGGGCAATGATGCGGGATCCGATGGCGGCCTGGATGGGCACCTCGAATTGCTGCCGCGGAATAAGCTCCCGGAGCTTCCCGGTCATCATCACGCCGTAGGCGTAGGCCTTATCGCGGTGGGTGATGGCGCTGAAGGCGTCCACTTGCTCGCCCTGCAACAGGATGTCCACCTTGACGAGGTCAGCCACCTGCTCGCCGTCGGCCTTCCAGTCCAGCGAGGCGTAACCGCGGGTCTTGGACTTCAGGAGGTCGAAGAAGTCGAACACGATCTCTGCCAGCGGGATCCAGTAGCGAAGCTCCACGCGGTCCTCGGACAAGTAGTCCATGCCGCGCATCTGGCCGCGCCGGCTTTGGCACAGCTCCATGATGGAACCCACGAATTCATTGGGCGCCAGAATGGTTGCGGACACCATCGGTTCGCGGACCTCGGAGATTTTGCCCGTGGGGTATTCGCTGGGGTTGGTCACGTGGATAACCTTTTTGTCCTCGAGGGTTACCTCGTACTCCACGTTGGGAGCAGTGGAGATGAGGTCAAGGTTGTACTCCCGCTCGAGGCGCTCACGCGTGATCTCGAGGTGAAGCAACCCCAGGAATCCTACGCGGAAACCGAAGCCCAGTGCCGCGGACGTCTCTGGCTCATAAACCAGCGCGGCATCGTTGAGCATCAGTTTTTCGAGGGCGTCACGGAGTACCGGGTAGTCCGTGCCGTCCAACGGGTAAAGACCCGAGAAGACCATCGGCTTGGCGTCGGCGTAACCGCTCAACGACTCCGACGCCGGTTTGGCAAGGTTAGTGACAGTATCGCCAACCTTGGACTGGCGGACATCCTTAACACCCGTAATCAGGTAGCCCACCTCGCCCACACCGAGACCCTTGGACGGCGTGGGCTCCGGGGAGCTGACACCAATCTCCAGGAGCTCATGCGTTGCCCGGGTGGACATCATCTGAATACGTTCACGCGGATGGAGCATGCCGTCCACCACACGGACGTAGGTCACCACGCCGCGGTAGGTGTCATAGACGGAGTCGAAGATCATGGCGCGGGCCGGAGCGTTGGGATCGCCAACCGGGGCAGGGAGATCGCGGACAATCTTGTCCAGCAACGCCTCGACGCCTACTCCGGTTTTGCCGGAAACCTTGAGGACGTCCTCGGGATCGCCACCGATGAGGTTGGCAAGCTCTGCCGCATACTTTTCAGGCTGGGCGGCCGGGAGGTCGATCTTGTTCAGCACAGGAATGATGGTGAGGTTGTTTTCCATTGCCAGATACAGGTTGGCAAGGGTTTGGGCCTCAATGCCCTGGGCCGCATCAACCAGCAGCACAGCGCCTTCACAAGCGGCCAGGGAGCGGGAAACCTCATAGGTGAAGTCGACGTGGCCAGGGGTATCGATCATGTTCAGCGCGTAGCTGTTGCCATCAAGTTCCCATGGCATGCGGACAGCCTGGGACTTGATGGTGATACCGCGCTCACGTTCGATATCCATGCGGTCCAGATACTGGGCCTTCATGTCGCGTTTGCTAACGACGCCGGTGTACTGCAGCATGCGATCGGCCAAGGTGGACTTACCGTGGTCAATGTGGGCAATGATGCAGAAGTTCCGGATGATGGCCGGATCTGTAGCGGCGGGCACCGGTGCGGTGCGGGCCATGGGAGACACGCAGGATCCTTACTGTCGACACTCGCGCGGCAATTCCTGGAACCGGGCATAGGCCAGCCGGAACACGCCGCGCATCTGATCCTCTAGTCTCCCATGAACCGGCGCTTCGCCGTACATTGCGCCTCCGGCTTTGGCAGCATCCGGCTGTAGCGTTGTCACATGGCTTTCGACTTGCGCCCCGTGGGCAAACTTCTCCTGCGATCACTCAGGGCACTCCGAGGCAGCGCCACCAAAGCCGGAACACCGTCAGGCACGTCCAGGCAGGTCCCTTCCAGCCAGCGAACCGGGCGGACTGCCGTCGGGCCTCAATCCGGGTCCTACCCGGGCGACTATCGCGGTTCGGTCAAAGTCAACTACTCCCCCAAGCCGGATGGCCAGCCGGATCCCGGGGAGATCGTGTGGAGCTGGGTCCCCTACGAAGAGGACCACACGCAAGGCAAGGACCGGCCCGTCCTTCTGGTTGGTCGGGACGGCACGTGGCTTTTAGGGCTCATGTTGACGTCCCAGGACCACGACAACGGCAGCAGGGCTGGAGACTACGTTGATATCGGCGCTGGTTCCTGGGATCGGCAAGGCAGGCCAAGTGAGATCAACGTCGACCGCGTCATCCGCCTGGATCCCCAGGCTGTCCGTCGCGAGGGCGCAGTCCTGGGAAAGTCGAAGTTCCAGGAAGTAGTCCGGGCCCTTCAAGAGCGGCGATAGCGATGCTGAGCCCTCAGACCTGCGCGGGCTCTGACTTTCTGCTATCCTTTATAGCTGTGTGTCCGTGCAGGTCGACGGCCACGCATGGTTGGCTGCCATAGGCATCCCCACGCCGCTCAGTCGATGGCCAACCTGAAAACCCTCTAGACCATTTCCGCATTAAAAAGAGAGTTCATACGTGGCTAATATCAAGTCCCAGAAGAAGCGCATCCTCACCAACGAGAAGGCTCGCCTGCGTAACAACGCCGTCAAGTCTGAGCTGAAGACGGCCATCCGCGCCGTCAGCACCGCCGTTGAGTCTGCCGACAAGGATGCTGCTGGAACTGCACTTGTTGCTGCCAGCCGCAAGCTGGACAAGGCTGTCAGCAAGGGCGTTATTCACAAGAACAACGCTGCAAACCGCAAGTCGGCGATCTCCAAGAAGGTCAACGCACTCTAAGGTTTTTCCAGTTCGACTGAGCTGATCAAAAGGCCGGCACCCCTTGGGTGCCGGCCTTTGGGTTTAACAAGCAATGCCTTGTTTAGCCGGGAAGTCAGCGCTGCGCGTCTCAACGTTGGGCGATATCAACGTTCGGCGATATCACCCTTGAGTGACCTCAACGGCGGCTGGCCGAGGTGGCTATCACCGTGACCGCGTGCTCCACTGCGTAGACGGGGTCACGTGACTCGCCCTTCACCTGGGCATCCGCTTCTGCGATGACTTGGATGGAGCGGATCAGACCCTCGGGAGTCCAACGGCGCACGTCACGCTGTGCCTGCTCCACAAGCCAAGGCTGCATCCCCAGGTTTTTGGCAATGGTGGCAGGAGATCCATTTGCACCTGCAACCTTGGCCAAGGTCCTCAGCTTGGCCGCGAGTGCCGCAACCAAAGGAACCGGATCAACGCCTGTGGCCAGGGCGTGACGCAGAGTGGACAATGCCACCGGTCCGTTGCCCGCCATGGCAGCGTCGGCCACCTTGAAGGCTGTGGCTTCCACCCGGCCACCGTAGTAGCGCTCCACGGTTTCAGCTGTGACAGCAGTGGTGGCGTCGGCGATGAGCTGATTGCAGGCGGCAGCGAGCTCTGAGAGGTTGGCGCCCACCGCATTCACCAACGCCTGGACAGCCTCGCCCTCGATGCGGCGCCCACCGGCCCTGAACTCAGAGACGACAAATGCGGTTTTGTCCGAGTCCTTCTTCAGTGGCTGGCAATCAATGACGGGCCAGCCGGCTGACTTCACGGCATCGAGCAGCTTCTTACCACGCACTCCCCCGGCATGGCGCAGGACGAGGACAACGTCCTGGTCCGGATGCTGAAGGTAGGCTAATCCGTCGGCCAGAAAAGCGTCGTTCATGGCTTCAAGACCCTCAACCTCAATGAGCTTGTCTTCCCCGAAGAGAGACGGCGTGACGGCCATAGCCAGTGAGCCGGGCTCGTAGGAGCCCGCATTCAACCGGCTGAGCTCGACGTCCGGTGTAGCGGTTCTTACGTGGCTCCGGATGCCATCCATGGCACGGATACCCAGGTACTCTTCAGGGCCCATGATCAGGACTACGGCGGCCGGCGTCGCATCCCGCCAGCTGACGTTGTTCGCCGCGACGCTCTTGGCCCGGGTGTTTTGGGCAGCAGCCACAGGTGGTTCCTTCCGGACGTTTTCTTGCAGGCTTCAAGTCTGCCATGTCTACGCCTTGGTCCGCGCTCCAGAATCAGCATTACCCCGCGATGAAACGCCAAGACGTGATACTTCACTCCTGCCGGATGCAGGACCATCCAAACCAGGAGGAGGGATATGAGCGAAAGGGCCACCATGGCCGACACCCCAGCTGGACCTTCGGCCCAAGGGAGGGCCGCCCCGGGCAAATGGGCGAAGAACCGGGCCACCCCAGCCACAGCGCCTGCGCATCCCCCTGCCACAGCGACGGGCACCACCGCCAGCCACGGAAAGACTACCGCCAGCGGAACGGCTACAGTTCCGAAAATCGTTATCGGCGCTACCAATGGGCCAGCCACCACGTTGGCAATCAGCGCGTACGGAGTGAACTGCGGTTGGAGGGCCACGATGACGGGGCCACACAGCAATTGGGCGGACAGCGGTACGGCGAATCCGGCGGCCAGCCAGCGCGGCACGATCGAAGGTATCCATGACGCCATACGGCTGGCCAGCAAGACGATACCCAAGGTTGCCAGGACGGACAGGAGGAACCCAACATTTGCAGCCATGCCTGGATCAAGCAGCAACAGCATGATGGTGGCCAGGCAGAGGAAGGTCAGGGATCGACCCCGCAAGCCGCCAACCAAGGCAGCCAGCCCTACGGTCCCCATGACAGCCGCTCGTAGAACACTCGGATCAGGACCGACCATGACAACAAAAGCCGTCAGACCGCATGCCGCAAAAGCTCCGGCCAGCGGCCGCGTCAACCTGATGCATCTCGCCAAGAGGACGAACGCTCCCAGCACTAAACTGCAGTTGGCGCCACTGACCGCAGTTAAATGTGTCATTCCCGTTGTCTTCATATCTGCCTCGAGGCTTTCAGGCAGCGCGCTCGTATCTCCGGTGACCATCCCTGGCATCAGACCGGCCGGGTCCGCCGGCAACCACCCCGACGCGGCGACGAATTGCCTCCGCACATCGAAGGCGGACTGCCGGACATCAAAAGCAGAGCCGATGACGACCGGAGCAGAGGAAGCGGACAGAAGTGCCGCCTGCATTTGTCCTTCCCGTACAGCCTTCAGCGTTCCCGACGTTCTGACGTGCTGCCCGGGCCGCACGTTTTGCCAGCCATTTCCACCGATCACCATCACGTCCGCGGAGCCTTGCGTCACGGAACCCTTGGAGGTGACTTCAACCAAAGCCGCAGCAACGGACCATCGAGATCCAGCGGTGTGCCCCGGCACAGGGACCTCAACAGGAGCTCCGGTGATCTGCACTTCAATGAGGACACCGCTTCCCCCTGCCACAGCTTCAGCCAGCGGCCCCGTTTCCTGCGTGTTGGCCGTGACAGCACAACTAACAGCCACTGCCGCACCCAGGACACCTGCCAAAGCAAGGGTTGCAGAAATCGTTCTCGTCCGTTGCGCGGCTGCCCCATAACGCCGCGCCCTTGCCAGCAGCAGGAGCCCCGCCAAACCCAAGATTCCTGCCAGCGCTGCGGACCATGCGGCGTCGATCAAGGACCCGACAAGAGCAACGGACCACGTAACCAGAACAGAAGGGACCAGCCTCAAATCCGCGCGCATTGGTGACGGTGAGCCTCCCGAAAGAGCAGGCACCCCCGCCGGCTCAACCACCCTGCACCGTCACCAGATCCTTGAGGGACTCCATGAGCTTGGGGCCAATGCCGTCCACGGCGTCAAGTTCATCTACCGAGGCAAAGGAGCCATGCTCTTTCCGCCAGTCAATGATTCCTTGTGCAGTCACGGGCCCGATTCTGGGCAGAGTGCCCAGTTCTTCCAGCGACGCAGTGTTGATGTTGACCTTCGCCCCTTTAGCCGCAGGGGCCGCGCTCCCACCGGAGCTACCAGAACCGCCGGCAACCGGGGCGGGTTCAGGTTGCATCTCCCCGATCACCGGTACGTGAATTTTGACGCCGTCACTGAGCACCTCAGCAAGATTAAGTCCATTGAGTTCCGCGTTGGGCCCAGCACCCCCGGCTGCATCTATTGCCTGAAAGACCCTGCTGCCCAGCGGCAGGGAAACGACCCCAGGCTTCTGCACAGCACCGGCGACGTGCACCACCACGCTCCCGCCGGTCCCTGTGGCTTCTGGCTGCGGAGATACCGGGGGCTCCGGCACTGCTGGCCCGGAAGTTACTGCCGGGCCGGAAGAAAACGAAGGACTGAGGGGTTCGGAACTTGGCTGCCCAACAGAAGACTGCCAAAAGTGCCAGGCAATGATGCCAACCCCGACGATGGCCACCAAGGCAGCAACCCGCCACGGGGTCCTCCACCGTGTCCGTGCGTGACCCGCATGACTTTCCGGATCTGAATCCTCAGGGACAGGGCCAGGCTCGGGGGGCAGCTCCAAGAGCGGTGGGGATTGAGGGCGGGTGCTCAGATGCGAGGCAAAGCGCTGCCGGGCTGCCTGCGTTGCGGCATCTTGGGAGGCTTCCCGGTTCCGGCGTGGCATCTCTCGAGCCTATGGCTCCTCCATCGGGAACGACGGGGACAAGATGCTCTATGTGGATAAGGGACCAAAGGATCAGCCCGTAGGGGTGCTGCTCTCCCCCACGATGACTGCGAGTACACCCAATCCGGCATGTGCCGCCAGAACAGCCGGGAGGGCGCTGATTTGGGGTGGAGGGCAGTCCGGGAATTTTTCCTTCAGGCGGGCTGCCAACGCTTCGGCTTCCAGCTGATTGCCAAAGTGGTGCACCGCCAATCGTTGCTGACCGGCGGGGCGGGAGGCTACGTCGTCGGCGACGATCTCCTCAAGGCGGGCTATGGCGCGTACAGCGGACCGGACCTTCTCCAGCGGTACGATCCTGCCGCCGTCGACCGCCAGGATGGGCTTGATGGCCAGGACGGTACCGAACCAGGACGCTGCCGCGCCAATACGGCCGCCGCGCCTTAATTGTTCGAGGCTGGGTACGTAGAAGTAGACCTTGGTGCGCTCCATGCGCTTTTCGGCGAAGCCGCGGACTTCTGCCGCTCCCTGGCCATCGGCTGCCGCTACGACGGCACTCTGAACGCCCATTCCCTGAGCCATTCCCACTGTGCGAGAGTCAACTATTTCGACCGGAATGGTAACCCTTGCGGCAGCCAACCTTGCGGCGTCGGCGGTCCCGGAGAGCTCGGAAGAAATATGGATGGACACCACGGACTCGAAACCTTGGCGCTGGGCAGCGAGGTACGCCTGTTCAAACTGGCCAGGTGAAGGCCGTGACGTTTTCACTGATGCTCCAGAGGCCAGAGCCAGCGACAGCGTTTGGGTGATGTCGTCTTCGCCCTCACCGTAGATTTCAGTCCCAACCATGACAGGCATGGGGACAACAGCGAGGCGTCCGTCGGCAGTGAAGGCTGACACCCAATCCGGAGGGAGGGCAGCTGCGGAATCTGTGACGATTGCGGTCTTGACGACGGCGGCCAATGGCACGTCAGCGACAGCAACCGGCGCGGTGGGCTGGCGGAGACGCGCCACTCTTTCCTTGAGCCAAATCCATGCGGGTGGTTCTCGCTCAGGCACGCGACCTCCAAAGATGATGGCCGGCCGCCGGCAAAATACCGGCGGCCGCACACTTCCTGCTAGGCAGGAACGATGTTCACCAGTTTAGGTGCCCGCACGATGACCGTGCGGATGCCGCGGCCGTCCAAGGCCCGCTGGACGTTTTCCGAGGCCAAGGCGAGCTCACGCAGCTGGTCCTCCGTGATGTCCGGCGAAACTTCCAGGCGGTCGCGAACCTTGCCTTGGACCTGGACCACGGCGGTGACGGTGTCCTGCACCAGCAGTGCGTCGTCGTGCTTCGGCCAGCCTGCATTCGCTACGGAAGCAGGGTGGCCGAGGGTGTTCCAGAGGTCTTCGGCGGTGTACGGCGCAAAGAGGCTCAGGATCACTGCGACGGCTTCCACCGCTTCGCGAACAGCAGGGTCTGCGGCACCAGCACCGGAATCGATGGTCTTGCGGGTGGCGTTGACCAGTTCCATCAGGCGGGCAACCACGACGTTGAACTTGTTGTTGTCCAACAGTTCAGCGGCGTCGGCGATGGTCTTGTGCGTGACGGTGCGCAGGGCGCGGTCACCCGTGGCAGGATCAACACCGGGTTCGCTGCTGACGTCCTGGCCCAGGCGCCAGGCACGCGCCAGGAACTTGGCAGAACCCGACGGCGAAACGTCCGCCCAGTCGACGTCGTCCTCCGGCGGGGAGGCGAAGACCATGGTGAGGCGTACGGCGTCGACACCGAACTTGTCCAACTGCTCGCCCAAGTCCACGCCGTTGCCGAGGGACTTGCTCATGGCCTTGCCGCCGTTGAGTACCTGGCCCTGGTTAAGCAGGGCCGAGAACGGCTCGTTGGCTTCGATCAGGCCGATGTCCTTGATGACCTTGGTGAAGAAACGTGCGTAGAGCAGGTGCAGGATGGCGTGCTCCACGCCGCCCACGTACTGTCCGACCGGCATCCAGTTATTGATCTTTTCGGGATCAAACGGGCCTTCGGTGTAATCCGGCGACACGAACCGCAGGAAGTACCAGGACGAGTCCACAAACGTGTCCATGGTGTCTGTATCACGCTGCGCAGCGCGTCCGCAGTTGGGGCACTCAACGTTGACCCACTCGACGGCGGAGGCCAGCGGGGAAGTACCCTTCGGCGACAACGCCTCACCGCGCAAATTGTCCGGCAACCTGACCGGAAGCTGGTCATCGGGGACAGGCACTTCGCCACATTCACCGCAGTGGATGATGGGGATGGGGGTACCCCAGAAACGCTGACGGCTCAGCAGCCAGTCGCGCAGCCGGAAATTGACGAACTTCTCACCGGTTCCCAGCTTCTCAAGGATCTCAATCGCTGCGGGGATGCCGTCAGACTTGGTGAGCCCGTCCAGTTCGCCGGAGTTCTTGAGCGTGCCTTCGCCGGCAGTGGCAACGCCCGTCTCTGCCGGATCTTCGGCACCGGTGTCCAGTACCGCGCGCACGGGCAGGTTGAACGTCTTGGCGAAGTCGAGGTCGCGCTGATCGTGGGCCGGCACAGCCATGATGGCTCCTGTGCCGTAGTCCGCCAGGACGTAGTCAGCGGCCCATACAGGGAGCTTTTCGCCGTTGAGCGGGTTGATGGCGTAGCGGCCGGTGAAGACGCCGGTCTTCTCGCGCTCAGTGGACTGGCGTTCGATTTCCGAAAGGGCTTTGACCTTTTCGCGGTAGGCCATGAGTTCATCGTGCTGTTCCGGAGTCACCAGGTCCAGCGCCAGGTGCGCGTCCGCTGCCACAACGAAGAACGTTGCACCATAGAGCGTGTCAGGGCGTGTAGTGAACACGGTGACTTCGCGCTCGGCACGGCCCTCGGTTGCTTCGATGACGAAACGCACGTGGGCGCCTTCGGAGCGGCCGATCCAGTTGCGTTGCATGGCCAGAACGCGCTCGGGCCAGTGGCCCTGCAGCTGGTCCATGTCCTCAAGGAGACGGTCGGCGTAGTCGGTGATCTTGAAGTACCACTGATTCAGGGACTTCTTGGTGACAGGGGTGCCACAGCGCTCACAAGCACCGTTGACTACTTGCTCGTTCGCCAGGACAGTGAGGTCCTTAGGGCACCAGTTAACGGGCGAGTCCTTGCGGTAGGCCAACCCACGCTCGTAGAAGCGCTTGAACAGCCACTGGGTCCACCGGTAGTACTCGGGGTCTGAGGTGTGGATGCGGCGGGACCAGTCAGCAGAGATGGCGTATCGCTTGAACGAGGCCGCCTGGGTGTCGATGTTGGCGTACGTCCACTCGCTGGGGTGTGCGTTTCGCTTGATCGCAGCGTTCTCCGCAGGGAGTCCAAATGAGTCCCAACCGATGGGGTGCAGGACGTCGAAGCCCTTCTGCCGCAGGTAGCGTGCCACCACATCGCCCATGGCGAAGGCTTCGGCGTGGCCCATGTGAAGGTCACCGGAAGGGTAGGGGAACATGTCCAGCACGTAGCGGCGTTCCTTGGAACCGTCGTCGGCAGGGGTGAAGACTTTGAGGTCCTCCCACACCTGCGGCCACTTGGCTTCCATCGCAGCGAAGCTGTAGACGCCCTCTTCAGGCGCTTCGGCTGCGGCTGTTGGTGCTGCTCCGGTCTCTGTCTCCGGCTGAACGCTCACTGCTGCCCTCTTCTGTTCTTCGATGGCGGTTTACTCCTGCTTTGCACCGGAAGGTCCCGGACACACAAAAGCCCCTCAACAATGGAGGGGCGGCCGCACGGCTAGTGAAAGCCGAGCGGCTAGCTAAGCAGAAGGATCGCACGCATACCAATACCTTACCCCACCAAACCCATGGGCTGGGTGTAAGTCGGCCGCGCGCCAAAGAGGTTCCGGGGACTCCCCGCCATGGTGTGGTGGGCACCGCGAAGCGGGCGGGCGGGAGTCCCCGGAACCTCTGTCGGGAGATGACTACTTAACGTCCTCGTCGACCCAGTCCATGGACTTTGTTACGGCCTTCTTCCAGAGGCGCAGTTGACGCTCCTGCTCTTCTGCCGGCAGTTGCGGTTCCCAGCGCTTGTCTTCGTTCCAGTTGGCGCTGAGCTCGCCAAGGTCTTTCCAGAAGCCGACGGCGAGGCCAGCGGCGTAGGCAGCGCCGAGGGCCGTGGTTTCGACCACTTTCGGACGGACTACGGGTACGCCCAGGATGTCTGCTTGGAACTGCATGAGTGCCTCGTTGGCGACCATGCCGCCGTCGACCTTCAATTCGGTGAGCGGTACACCCGAATCTGCGTTGACGGCGTCGAGCACCTCGCGGGTCTGGAAAGCAGTTGCTTCCAGGGCTGCGCGGGCAATGTGGCCCTTGTTGGCGAAGCGCGTGAGGCCGACGATTGCTCCGCGTGCGTCTGCACGCCAGTACGGTGCAAACAGTCCAGAGAATGCCGGGACGATGTAGACACCACCGTTGTCTTTAACACCGGCCGCAAGTTCCTCTACCTCCGGGGCGGAACTGATCATGCCGAGGTTGTCGCGGAGCCACTGGATCAGGGACCCGGTGACGGCGATGGAACCTTCGAGGGCGTAGTGCGGCTTGGCATCTCCCAGCTTGTATCCAAGGGTGGTGAGCAGGCCGTTCTTGGAGTGAACGATCTCTTCGCCGGTATTGAAGATCAGGAAGCAGCCGGTGCCATAGGTGTTTTTGGCTTCGCCGGCCTGGAATGCTGCCTGGCCGAAAGTGGCTGCCTGCTGGTCACCGAGGATGCCGGCTACAGGGGTTTCGCGAAGCAACTGCGAGGTGTGGACGTGGCCGTACACCTCGGAGGACGACTTGATGGCAGGCATCATGGAGGCGGGAACACCGAAGACGTCCAGAATTTCCTGGTCCCATCGGAGCGTTTCGAGGTCCATGAACAGGGTGCGGGAGGCATTGGTGACGTCGGTGACGTGCACACCGCCGTCAACACCGCCGGTCAGGTTCCAGAGGACCCAGGCATCGGTGTTGCCGAAAAGGAGGTCTCCGGCTTCGGCGCGTTCGCGGGCGCCGTCCACGTTGTCCAGGATCCACTTGATCTTGGTACCGGAGAAGTACGTTGCCAGCGGAAGGCCTACCTTCTGTTTGAAGCGCTCCACTCCCCCGTCCTGTGCAAGTTCATCGACGATGGGCTGCGTGCGGGTGTCCTGCCAGACGATGGCGTTGTAGACGGCCTCGCCGGTGTTTTTGTCCCAGACGACAGCGGTTTCGCGCTGGTTGGTGATGCCGACGGCGGCGATGTCGTGCCGTGTCAGGTTCGCCTTGGACAGGGCGGAGGCAATAACTTCCCGGGTGTTGTTCCAGATTTCGGCGGGGTTGTGCTCCACCCAGCCGGCCTGCGGGAAGATCTGCTCGTGCTCCATCTGGCCGGTGGAGACGATGTTGCCCGTGTGGTCAAAAACGATGGCGCGGGAGCTGGTGGTGCCTTGGTCGATGGCGATGACGTATTGATTCATGGTGACGTCCTTGTCTTTGTTAGCTACTCAGATGGTGATCTACAACGTGCGGGTGGGTGTTGCGGGTATGCGCTGTACTAGCCGGCGATCGGGGGCATGATGTCGGGAACCCACAGGGCAACAATGCCTGCGAGTGCACCGCCAACCAGCGGTCCGACCACAGGGATCCAGGAGTAGGCCCAGTCGCTGCTGCCCTTGCCCTTGATGGGAAGGAGGGCGTGGGCGATGCGGGGGCCGAGGTCACGGGCGGGGTTGATGGCGTAGCCGGTGGGGCCACCGAGGGAAACACCGATACCGACAACAAGCAGTGCAACCGCCAGCGGGCCGAGGCCGGAGGGGGTGCCGCCGAAGGTCAGGATGACGAAGACCAGGACGAACGTGCCGATGATTTCGGTGACGAGGTTCCAGGGGGTGGAACGGATGGCCGGACCGGTGGAGAAGGTGCCCAGCTTGTTTGCTGCAAGGGGTTCTTCATCGAAGTGCTGCTTGTAAGCGAGCCAGCAAACAACTGCGCCCAGGAATGCGCCGAGCAGTTCAGCACCGAAGTACGTCAGCGTCGAAGCGAAGGTGACTGCTACGTCTGGGGCGTACTCTGCTTTGCCGTTGACCAGCAGGCCCAGGGTGACGGCCGGGTTAAGGTGCGCACCAGACTTTGCGGCCACGAAAACGCCCGCGAAGACCGCAATACCCCAGCCCCACGTCACCATCAAGAATCCAGCGTTGTTGCCCTTGGTGCCTTTGAGCGCAACGTTTGCCACGACGCCGCAACCCAGCAGGGTCAGCATCATGGTTCCGAATACTTCGGAAAGGAAAACAATTCCAAGAGACATCTTTGACTCCTCATTTTTCTGTTGTCAGCCCCCTCGCGGGTGAAGAGGCTGTTGGGACGGTTCCGTTGTCTCCGGAACCGTCCCGGTGTGGTGTTCCCCTGGCGGGCCCACCTACCCCATTCCGCCCCCACCGCACTCTGGGACGGTCAAGCTTTTCCGCTGCTTGGTGTCAGGCTACGAGACTGTGCACGTCAACCTTGTGGAACCTCTGCAGTACTTCCTGGGCGTGGCGGATTTCTGCCTCACGGGCAGCAGCGTCCCAGCCGAGTGGCTCGGCCAACGCCGCGGCGATCTCATTGAGCAGCTCACCGGTGACCAGGCCCCGGAAGGCGAGCGACGTCCGGCGGATGAGGACATCCACCAAGTGACCGATTTGCTCGTTCTCAGCCATGAAGAGCAATTCCCGGACGCTCAGTTCTCGGGTGGAACGCAGCGGCGTGTCAGGTCCGGCATTAAGGAACTCAATAACGGCGTCTGCCCGGGTTCCGTAGCGGGTCAGCAGGACAGCTACGCGGTCAGCGTCCAGGCCAGGCCCCATGTGCTTCTTGATCCATTCCTGTTCGCCCTGTTCGGTTGCAGGGAAGCCCGCACCGCCGCCAATGGCGAGTTTCGCCGTCGAGACTTTGCGTTCCATGCCCAGTTCGCGGAGGACGTCGTTGGTCATGTGCTCGGCCAACGCGCGGAACGTGGTCCATTTACCACCCACAAGGCTGAGGACGACGGCGGCCTTACCGCCTGGCGTTGTGACAGCGTCGCTGCCGGTGCGGACGCTGCGTTCGATGCGGTAGTCGCGGGAGACGAATCCAGGCTGGGTTTCGTCGTGGCGCGGCAGGGGACGGACACCGGCGAAGCTGTAGACGATTTGTTCGCGCTCCACCTTGATGGTGGGGAACACGTGGCCGACAAGGTCAAAGAAGTAGTCGATTTCTTCGTCAGTGCAGACGGCGTCTTCGGACATATCGGCGTCCACGTCCGTGGTCCCAACAAGCACCCTGTCACCCATGGGGTAGATCAGGACAATGCGGCCGTCAGTGTGCTCAAAGAAGATTTCCCGCCCGTTGCAGGCCGCGAGGAGTTCCGGGTGGTCCAGGACGATGTGGGATCCCTTGGTACCGCCCATGAACTTGCTGACGGCGCCCATGGCCTGGTTGGTGAGGTCCACCCATGCGCCTGTTGTGTTGACGATGACGTCAGCTTGGAATTCGAATTCTTTGCCGGTCAGTTCATCGCGGAGCCGGACTCCGTCTGAGTCCATGGAGACGAGTGAGACGTAGTTGCTGGCCCGGGCGCTTCCTCCCGGAAGTCCCCCACTGCGTCCCGCTTTCTCGCCGTCCTGCAGGACGTCCAGGGTCAGGCGTTCCGGATTGTGAACGGAAGCATCAAAGTATGTGGCCGCATACTTCAGATTTGAAGGAAGTTTGGGAAGTTCCGCAAGGGCCTTGGTCCGGCCGTGGAACTGGTGGCGGGGTACGCTGCCACCGTCGCGGGAGAAGAAGTCGTACATGCTCAGGCCCACCTTGATGAGGAACGCGCCGCGTTCCTTGGGCTTGCCCTGTTTGTGGGTGAGGAACCGCATGGGTGCAGACAGGATTCCGGAGAACGTGCTGAAGATCGGGATGGTGGTCTGGAGCGGCTTCACGTAGTGCGGAGCGATCCGCAGGAGCCTGTTGCGCTCAACCACGGATTCCTGGACCAGGCGGAACTCACCGTTCTCGAGGTAACGGATGCCGCCATGGATCATGTGGGAGGAAGCTCCGCTGGCGCCTTGGCAGTAGTCACCACGTTCAACAAGTGCCACGTCCACGCCTTGGAGGGCGAGATCGCGGAACGTTCCCACACCGTTGATGCCTCCGCCGATGATGAGCACCTTGGCCGAGGGCCGCTCCTGCAGTGCAACGACGGAGTCGCGCTGAGTGTGCTGTGAGGTACCGGAAATCTTGTTGTGTCCCAAAACTGCTCCCTTGGGCTTGGTTCGTGCGCCGCGCCACTCGCTGCTGCACCGTTCACCACTAATCTTGCGAAGGTGGAAAATGGAGTCAAGCTATTTGCACAAACGTGCAGGAAGGAAATGAGATGGCACGATCACGTCACTCGGATGCGCTCCGGGCTGCACAGATGTATTACCTGCAGGACCTGACCATGGATGCGATTGCCCGAGAGCTCCGGACGTCCCGATCAACGGTGTCCAGACTGCTCTCTTCGGCGCGGGAAACGGGACTGGTTCAGGTCCAGATTCGCAGCCCGTTTGATACCGGTCCTGAGCTGGAAAGCCAGATCCGAAACCAGTACGGCGTGGACGTCCATGTGGTCCCGGTACTGGACACCCTCAACGAAGCTGAGACCTTGGACCGCGTAGCCATGCAGGCTGCACGAACAATCGGACCCCTGGTGGACTCCAATGCCATCATCGGCGTGGCCTGGGGCGCGACCCTGAGCGCAGTCAGCCGGCACCTCACCCGCAAGATGACCCACGACAGCATCGTGGTCCAACTCAACGGAGCCGGAAACATGCAAACCACCGGCATTACCTATGCCAGTGACATCATGCGGCGCTTCGGCAGCGCCTACGGTGCGCGCGTGGAGCAGTTCCCTGTTCCGGCCTTTTTTGATCATGCCTCCACCAAGACAGCCATGTGGAATGAGCGCAGCGTTCAACGCATCCTGGACTTGCAGGCCCGCATGAGCATCGCCATCTTCGGCGTCGGTTCGGTGGATTCCGACTACCCGAGCCATGTGTACGCCGGTGGTTACCTCGATGAACACGACCTCACCATGCTGGCAGCCGACGACGTGGTGGGCGACGTCGCAACGGTCTTCTTCAGGAGTGACGGGTCCTCGGACGGCATCACCCTTAATGAGAGGTCAACCGGTCCCAGCCATGAACAGTTGCGTCAAGTCAGGCGCCGGATCTGCGTGGTGTCCGGGGCATCGAAGATCAATGGACTCCAAGGAGCTCTGGCAGCCGGGCTGGCAACAGACCTCATTCTGGACGAAGCCTCAGCCCGACGCCTGGTGAGTTTCAACGGCCATTCCTGAAGTAATCGTGCAGGGAATGGGTAGAGTCGTTGCTATGAGATCCCCTTCCAAGCTGACATCAAACAAGTTGGCGCTGAACAATGGCGTACAGATGGACCGCATGGGATACGGACTCTATAAAGTTCCCGCCAAAGACGCAGAAGCGTTGGTTGCCACAGCCTTGGGCGAGGGCTACCGGCGCTTTGATACTGCCGCCATGTACGGCAACGAAGTAGGAGTGGGCCGGGCGCTTGGCGGTGCGATCGGAGACGCCGCTGAAGCGAACAGAGCCACCGGCGGCTCCGGCGAATCCGTGCACGCACTCGCACGCGAGGACCTCTTCGTCACCACCAAGGTCTGGAACGATGACCAGGGCTACGATGCCACGCTCCGGGCGTTCGATACTTCCATCTCCAACCTTGGGCTTGACTATGTGGACCTCTACCTCATCCACTGGCCCTGTGCCGGGCGGGGTTTGTTTGCAGAGACCTATAAAGCTTTGGAGACCCTGTACCGGGAAGGGAAAGTGCGGGCCATCGGCGTGTCCAACTTCCAGCCCGGACACTTGGAAGAGCTGATGCAGAAGGCTGAAGTTGTTCCCGCAGTAAATCAGATCGAGTTGCACCCCTGGCTTCAGCAGAGCCGGTTGAGAACTTTGCACGAACAACTCGGCATCGCCACTGAAGCCTGGAGTCCACTGGGCCGCGGGCAGGTAATGGCCGACCCCGCCATTACCGCGCTGGCGGACAAGTACAACCGGACCCCCGCACAGGTCATTCTCCGCTGGCACCTCCAAGTGGGAAACCTGGTGATACCGAAAGCAAGCTCTGCCGGCCGGATCAAGGAAAATTTTGCCGTCGCTGACTTCGAACTGGATGCCACCGATATGGACGGCATCGCAGGACTCGAACGCCATCATCGGACCGGGTCGCACCCGGACAACGTGAACTAGGACCATCCGTATGGAAACAGTGGACACCGCGCACACACCTGACGGAGCGCAGGCCCCCAGTCAATTCTTCAGCTCAACCCTGCAAGGCCGTACGCACGCCTCGGATGTGGACGTGGACGGCAGCAATGTTGCCTACTGGACGTACGAGCCCGTGTCCGCCACGCCGGCAACCCGCACCATCCTGGTCATCCACGGGTTCCGGGGCGACCACCACGGACTGCTGCGCGTAGCAGACCAGCTTCCGGAGATGCGCATCATCATGCCGGACCTGCCGGCCTTCGGAAGCTCCGAACCGTTCGTCGATGGCGAGCACTCCGTTGAACGCTACGGGCAGTTCATCACCGGCTTCATGAGCGCCCTCGGATTGGGACCCAAGACCGTACTCCTGGGCCACTCCTTCGGGTCGATCGTGGCCAGTCACTTTGCCGCCACGCATCCGGGCGCCGTATATCCCTTGGTCCTCATCAATCCCATTGCCGCGCCGGCGCTTGAAGGCCCCAAGGGAATCATGACCAAACTGGCTGTGCTGTACTACCAGGTCTCGGCCAAGCTCCCCCGCCCACTGGGGCTGGCGGTCCTCAGGAATCGAGCGATCGTCCGCGTCATGAGCATCACCATGGCGAAAACCAAAGACAAGAACCTGCGCCGTTTCATCCACGGCCAACACGATGCCTACTTCAGTGCCTTCTCAGACCGGAGAAGCCTGCTGGAGTCCTTCAAAGCCTCTGTTTCGGGACACGTCGCCGAGGTAGCCGGGAAACTGACTCTTCCGGTGCTCCTTGTCGCAGGGGAAAAAGACGAGATCGCCACTCTTCCCAACCAGCACAAACTCATGAAGCTCCTGCCGGACGCGGCGCTGGTAGTGATTCCCGACGTCGGGCATCTGATCCACTACGAGACGCCGGTTCCGGCCGCCGAAGCAATCCGCACCTTCCTGGAGGAACATCCCGCGTGAAAATTGTCATCGACGCCCGCTTTACCCGAACGGACCATCACGATGGCATCAGCCGCTACGGTTCAAGCCTCATAGCCGCAACGTCCAAAATCGCCGACGTCACTATGCTGATCAGCGACAAGCGGCAACTGGCCCTTCTCCCCGACGTACCGTACGTGATGGCCAACAGCCCACTATCGCCCTTGGAATTGTTCGTGGCCCGCAAGGTCAACCCCCTTGGTGCTGACGTGGTGGTCTGTCCCATGCAGACCATGGGCACCTTCGGCCGCAAATACGGGCTTGTGCTCACGCTTCACGACCTCATCTACTACGAACACCCGACTCCCCCGGGCTTTCTACCCGCACCCGTGCGCCTGTTGTGGAGGCTTTACCACAAGGCATTCTGGCCGCAGCGGCTCCTGCTCAACCGTGCGGACATCGTGGCTACCATCAGCCGCACCACTGAAGCCCTCATGTCCAAGTACACGCTGACAAAGCGTCCCGTCCGCATCGTGGGGAACGCACCTCAACCAGGCCAAAAACCCCGGGACCCTGAAGCAGGGGCAGACAAGTCGATCCTCTATATGGGTTCGTTCATGCCGTACAAGAACGTGGAAACCATGGTCCGGGGCATGTCCGGGCTGCCGGGGTACACCCTGCACTTGCTCAGCCGGATCACCCCGCAACGCAAAGCTGAGTTGGAGGCCTTGGTTCCCGACGGAGCCAAGGTGGTGTTCCACAACGGTGTAACTGACGCCGAGTACGACGAACTGCTGCTGCGTGCCACAGCGCTGACCAGCCTTTCACGAGCTGAGGGATACGGCTTGCCGCTGGTGGAGGCCATGGCCTTGGGTACTCCGGTCATCGCAAGCGATATTCCCATCTTCCGTGAAGTCGGAGGCGACGCCGTCAGCTACGTCCACCCTGAATCGCCCGCTGAATTCGCGGCTGCTGTAACTGCGCTGGGCGAGGACGCACTCTGGCAGGAGCGTTCCCGAACATCGGTGGAACGCGCCGCCACCTTCAACTGGGACGAATCGGCACGGCAGCTTCTGGCCGCGGCCGAAGAGGTCGTTGCACAGCGTCACCGGAAGGCGTAATCCAGCGCACGGCCAGGGTCAGAGAACGTCGACGCCATCCAAACGCAACTGCACCGGGCCAGACGTGCGCTTGGCGGCGTTGGCCACCTTCACGGCCCGCATGGCCCGGGTGGTCTCTGCGGCGTCTGCGTAAGGAATGAAATAGAGCGTCCGGACGTCCGCATCGTTCTCAACCGCAGCGGCGGAGCCCTGATTGCTGGCGGAAAGCTGAACGGGTGCAGGCCCGGCTTTGCGGAGTTTGGCTATCGAGGCCAGGTGGGCGCTGGTTTCCAAGGCGTCACTGAAATGCACGACGTCGGCCCTGGGGCCGGTCACGGAGGCCACCCGGACTGCCGGGGGCAGCTGCAATTCTTTCCGAAGCGCCAACTCCCGCGAGGCAAATCCAGCGGCGTCCCACCGCAACAGTGCTCCTGTCGCCGCGGTATCGTCCGCAGTGATCACCACGAGCCCACCTTGGCTGGCCGGCTTCACGAGGGAAGCGGCATTGAACCACCGGCGGACAGTATCTTCCCCTGCGCGCAGGTTCTCACGGCGGAGCAACGAGTTGCCATCCAGCAACAGGGCTGCAGCGTATCCGTTGGACGCAACCGGTTCAGCACCAACCGTTGCGACCACCAGGGCAGGAGCATCCGGGACGGTTGCCTTGATGTGCTCACCGGATGACGTCACGACGGCTTTGCCAGGGAAGGCCCGCCCCAACTCCTCTGCCGTCCGCATGACTCCTGCCGCCCCACGGCGCAGTCTTGTTCCGCTACAGTGCATGCAGCGCCATTGTGGGGCCGGCGTGGAACACCAGCGGCACGCCGGCATGGCCGAACTGCTGTTCACAGCCAGCGGCCCCTGGCAGGCGTTGCAGCGCGCAAGTTCCCGGCACGTCTCGCACACCAGCGACGGGGCGTAACCGGCCCGGGCCACTTGGACCAAGACGGGGCCGCGCTCCAGGCCCTCCTTGGCTGCCCGCCACGCCGCACCGGGCAATCGCGCAATACGCGCCAGAGGATCACGTTCTTGTTCGAAGCTGTCAGCGGTGTTCAGAACCCGGGGTGCCGTGGCGCGGACTGTACTTCGCGGTGCTTCAATGGGCACAGCCCACTGCATTTCAACAAGGCGCTGGAGTTCGGTGCTTCGGTTATGGGAGGCCATCAGGCAAGCGGCGTTCTCCTGCTCGGCACGCAACAGAAGGACTTCCCTGGTGTGCGCATAAGGGGCCCGTTGCTCGATATGGAGGTCGTCGCCGTCGTCCCAGCACACCACCAAACCAAGGTCGCGCACAGGAGCGTACGCCGCCGAACGAGTACCGATGGCCACTCCCGCTGTCCCGCTCAGAAGCCGCAGGAAGTTTCTATAACGGGGTGTCTGCCCATCATCCGCTGTGAGACGGGCGACGTCGGACGACGGCAGGACGTTGGCAAGCGCTGCCTCCAACTGCTCAAGATCCCGATAATCCGGCACCACCACTACCGCACCACGTCCCGAAGAGCGAACGGTGGCAACAGCCGACGCAACCATGGCCGGCCAGCCACCAGGGCCGAACCCCTGAAGAGCGGTGAGGACAGCTTTGGGCGAACCGCCCTTGGCAAGGTGCTGCAGATAGGGCTCACCATTACCGTAAGAAGCCCACGCGTGGGCGTCTGTGGCCGGTTTCAGGTCAACGACGCCGGCTTCGAAGTCCCCGGCCAGAAGTTCCTTCTCCACCTTGGCCACCCGCGGAGGGATTGCCGTTCGAAGGACATCGCTCAGGCTTCCGACGTAACGGCCAGCCACTGTACCGGCAAGCTCCAAAGCAGCCGGGGTCAGGACCGCAACTGGAGATACAACCTTATGCAGGGTACTGAGGGGCGCCGCAGCATCCGAATCTGCGCGCCGTTCAATGATGTAGCCATTGAGCTCCTGGCCATTGAACTTCACCTTCACCCGGACACCGGGAGCAGCCACCTCGGCGAGCTCTGCTGGAACGCTGTAGTCGAAGGGCCTGTCCAAATGGGGCAGGGAAGATTCGAGCACCACCCGGGCCACTGGATTCTCAGCAGCAAGCGGCGGCCCATTGACCGGCGCACGATCCGGAAAACCTTGAAGCAACGAGGGTTGAAGCAACGACGGCTGGGCCTCGTGTCCTGCCATGCACTTCACCTCCAACTCTGAGCGCGGAAAACACCACGCATTCTTAACCCGGAATGCCCGCAGCGGGATTGACCCGCTGCGGGCATCTCTCTGGCACCAGCCAATCATGGGCCACGGACAATACAACAACCTGGGGTTGATGCGCCTGCTGCCAGCCGATCGTGCAGGGTTCAGGCGTTGAAGTATTCCTTCAGGTCGGCCACGCGGTCCAGCCGTTCCCAGGTGAAGTCCGGGTCATCGCGACCGAAGTGACCGTGCGCCGCTGTCTTGGCGTAAATGGGCCGCTTGAGATCCAGTGCGTCAATGATGGCGCGCGGACGGAGGTCGAACAGTTCGTCGATCGCTTCACTGATGCGGGCCGGGTCAACGGTTTCCGTGCCAAAGGTCTCAACGTACGTTCCAACCGGGCGTGCCTGGCCGATGGCATAGGCAATTTGAATCTCAGCCCGCTTGGCCAGTCCGGCGGCCACCACGTTCTTGGCAACCCAGCGCATGGCGTAAGCGGCTGAGCGGTCCACCTTGGACGGATCCTTGCCGGAGAAAGCTCCCCCGCCGTGGCGCGAGAATCCCCCGTAGGTGTCCACAATGATCTTGCGGCCTGTGAGCCCGGCATCGCCTACGGGACCGCCGATGACGAAGGCGCCCGCGGGGTTGAGAATGTTTGCAGCATGCGAAATATCCAGGTTGGACGCCGACATGACGGGGTCGATCACGTAGCTGGCCAAGTCCGCACGAAGCTGCTCAAGGCTAGCCTCTTCGGCGTGCTGGCTGGAGATGACCACCGTTTCCACGGAAACCGGCCGATCGCCGTCGTATCCTACGGTGACCTGCGTCTTGCCGTCCGGGCGAAGGTAGGCCAGCTCGCCGTTTTTACGGACCTCAGTGAGACGTTCGGACAGACGGTGGGCGAGCCAGATGGGAGTAGGCATGTAAGACGCCGTCTCATCGCTGGCATAGCCAAACATGATTCCCTGATCGCCCGCACCCTGGAGGTCGTAATCGTCCTCCTGACGGCCTTCACGGGCCTCAAGTGAGTTGAACACGCCACCGGCGATGTCGTTGGACTGTTGGCCGATGGACACGGACACACCACAGCGGGCGCCGTCGAATCCGTTGGCGGACGAGTCGTAGCCGATGCCCAGGATGGTCTCGCGGACAATCTGCGGGATTTCCACGTAAGCGTCGGTGGTGACCTCACCGGCCACGTGCACCAAGCCCGTAGTGGCCATGGTTTCAACGGCCACGCGGGATTCAGGATCAGCGGCCAGCAGCGCGTCCAGGATGGAGTCGCTGATTTGGTCGCAGATCTTGTCCGGATGCCCTTCAGTGACCGATTCGGACGTGAAGAGCCGGAGCTTGGACGGGGTGCCATGGTGTTCATGGTGCAGCGGTAAAGTCACTCGACCACCTTACTGGGTTGCGGGACGGCGGGATCTGCCGTGTGTCCCTTTGCTAAGAATTCGGGTGTGGGCTCAGTTACATGGCCGGAAAGACCCGCGTGAGCTCGGAGCCCACCCGATCAATCACGGCAGCTGCGACGTCGGCCTTTGAGCCCGCGGCTGACTCCGGTTCGGCTCCGTGGCCGGACAGGATGACCACCGAATTGTCATCCTGGCCGAATACCCGGCCAATGCCCACCTGGTTTACCACCAAGAGGTCGCAGCCTTTGCGCTTGAGCTTGGCCGTTGCATGGTCAAGGACGTCGCCGTGAGCGTCGCCCGTTTCGGCCGCGAAACCGACAATCAGCTGCTGACCGCCCTCGGCATTACGGCGCTCCACGAGCTCATGCAGGATGTCCGGGTTCCGGATCAGCCGCACAACGGGAGCGTCCTCGCCGTCAACCTTCTTGATCTTGGTGTCCGAGACCTCTGCCGGACGGAAGTCCGCAACGGCAGCGGCCATAATGACGACGTCGGAGTCCACTGCCGCTTTCAGTGCAGCTTCGCGCAGTTCCAAGGCCGATTCAACGCGGACAAGCTCCACTCCTGCAGGCGGCTCGACGTCCATGTGAGCGGCGAGGAATTTCACCGTTGCCCCGGCCGCCAAAGCAGCCGCGGCCAAAGCGGCACCCTGCTTTCCGGAGGAACGGTTGCCCAGGAACCGGACCGGGTCCAGCGCTTCCCTTGTGCCGCCGGCGGAGATGGTAACCGTCCGTCCAGCCAAAGTCGCGTGCGGGGCGGGGGCGGCATTCGGTCCGCCGTCCACTGAAGCCCCGGCCAAAGCCACGGCGGCAGCAAAAATAGCTTCCGGTTCCGGTAAACGCCCAGGCCCTGAATCTGCGCCCGTCAGGCGACCGGAGGCAGGCTCGAGCACGGTGACGCCACGGCTGCGCAACGTCTCCACGTTCGCCTGGGTTGCGGCGTGCTGCCACATTTCCGTGTGCATCGCAGGGGCAAACAGAACCGGTCCGTGAGCCATGAGAAGCGTGTTGGTGAGGAGGTCTCCCGCTTGTCCCGTAGCTGCCTTGGCCAGGAGATCGGCCGTGGCAGGGGCAACCACGATCAGGTCGGCTTCATGCCCCAAACGGACATGGTTGACCTTCTCGACGTCGTCAAAGACGCTGTTGCTCACAGGGTTGCCGGAGAGGGCCTCCCACGTGGCCACTCCGACGAACCGGGTGGCAGCTTCCGTGGGAATGACCGTCACCTTGTGACCGGCTTCAGTAAAAAGCCGGAGGAGCGATGCAACCTTATAGGCTGCGATCCCTCCCCCGACTCCGAGGACTATGCGCACGTGACCTCCGTCAACAGGCAGTCTTTGTTATTCTGCGGGCTCGATCGGCGTGGAAACCAGCAAGCCTTCGTTGATCTCGCGCAGAGCGATGGACAACGACTTCTCATTCAGCTTGGTGTCAACCAAGGGGCCGACGTACTCGAACAGGCCCTCGTGGAGCTGTGCGTAGTAGGCGTTGATCTGACGGGCACGCTTGGCGCCGAAGATGACCAGGCCGTACTTGGAATCAGCAGCCTCAAGCAGCGAATCGATCGGCGGGTTGATGATGCCTTCAAGGTTCGTGGACACGAATTCTCCAAATTTTAGCGGGCCAACAAATGCAAGCGCTTAGCGCTGGTGCGGGGTAAGCCCCATGAGTGAAACAAGCTCGTCTGCTGCCCGGCGAACGTCGTCATTGATGACGGTGTGGTCAAACTCCGGTTCAGCAGCAAGTTCCAGTTTAGCGGTTTCCAGCCTGCGCTGCTGTTCCTCGGGAGTTTCAGTGCCGCGGCCCACCAATCGACGGACCATTTCGTCCCAGCTGGGCGGTGCCAGGAACACGAAATTCGCGTCCGGGACCGCTGCTTTGACCTGCCGCGCACCTTGGAGGTCAATCTCCAGCAGGACTGACTTGCCATCGGCGATAGCCGCGTCAACAGTGCTGCGGAGGGTGCCGTAGCGGTTCTGGCCATGCACTACAGCCCACTCCAGGAGTTCACCCTCGGCGACCAGGGAGTCAAACTCCTCAGCGGACTTGAAGAAGTAATGGACGCCATCCGTTTCGCCCGGACGCGCAGCCCGGGTGGTTGCCGAGACCGAGAGCCAAACCTCTGGATAGTTGTCCCTGATGTAGGTGGATACGGTTCCCTTGCCAACGGCAGTGGGGCCTGCAAGGACAGTCAGTCCGGGTTTCTTGCTCACGGATTCCTTCGGGGAGATGCGTCAAACGCTTTGCTGGGTATCCATAAAATCTACCAGCGCCCGGGCCTGATGAATTCCCAGCCCCCTGATGCGCCGGGATCCGGCAATCCCAATCTCAGCCATGATTCCTGCTGCCCTGACCGGACCAATGCCCGGCAGGGCCTCCAGCAATTCCACCACCCGCATGCGCGCAATCGCCTCGTCGGTAGTACCTGAGGAGATCAACTCGGCAATGCTCACCTCGCCACGTTTGAGCCGTTCCTTTGCCGCGGCGCGTACGGCCCGCGCCTTGGCAGCCTTCTCGAGGGCATCGGAACGCTCCTGCGGTGTCAGCTCTTTAAGGCCCACTGCCAAACCCCTGTCAGATCGCGATTGTGATCCAGATCACGCGGACTGATCCTGAACCTACCCGGCAGGGGCCCGGTTGCGCAATGAGCGTGGACAACTTACTCCGAGCGAAGCCCGCCCAGTGTTTCCTCCGTTGCAGCACGGAGCCCTGCCAGGGACGGCCCGGCGGCCAGGATCCCCCTGCTGGAGGTCGCCAGGACAGTGGGGTACGCAGCGCCGAACGTCGCTCGAAGATCGGCTGGAGTGGCGCCCTGTGCACCTAGTCCAGGAGCAAGGATCGGACCGCGGACAGCCTCGAGATCGATATCCAAATCAAACAGGGCAGAACCGATGGTTGCCCCCACCACCAGGCCAACAGAGCCCAGGTCACCGCCGTAGCGCTGGTTTTCGACGGCGGCGGCGGCGGTAATCCGCCGCGCCACGGAATCGTTCCCGCCCACGTGCTGGACGGACTTTCCCTCAGGGTTCGATGTCAGCGCAAGCACGAACACTCCCCTGCCGTACTGGGCAGCGAGGTCCAACGCCGGGCGCAGCGACTCAAAGCCAAGGTACGGACTCAAGGTCACCGAGTCCGCAGCCAGGGACGAACCGTCCCGCAGCCAGGCATCCGCGTAGGCCGCCATGGTGGAACCGATGTCCCCGCGTTTCGCGTCGGCGATGCTGAGTACACCCGCCTCCGCCGAGGCGGCAAGGGTGCGTTCCAGCACTGCCATACCGGCAGAGCCGTGACGCTCATAGAGCGCCACCTGCGGCTTGACTGCGGCAGCGAGCGAAGCCACGGCCTCCACCACTGTCAGCGAGAAGCGCTCCAGGCCGGCGACGTCGTCGTTCAATCCCCAGTCAGCTAAAAGCTGTGGGTGGGGGTCGATCCCGACGCAGAGCGGACCGCGCGCGGCCATGGCCGCAGCCAGCCGGGAGCCGAAGGACTCCCGGACCGGCTGCTGCCCTTGCTGTGGTGCAGCAGACTCAGGCATTGGCTGCTTCCACTGCCGATGCCAGGTTGGCCGCGTGCTCCTGCAGGCTGGTCACGGACCACTCGTACGTGCGCAGTGCCTCGATGGCCTGCACCGCTGCGTTGAACTCGGCAACCGTAGTGATGCAGGGAATGCCGATGGACGTTGCCGCGGCGCGGAGCTCATATCCGTCGCTCCGGGCCTCGCCACCGGACGGCGTGTTGAAGACCATGTCGATCTCGCCGGCGATGACCAGATCAGCAATGGTGCCTTCGCCCTCGGCGCTGCTGCCCTCGGCAACCTTGCGCACCGGAGTCGCCTGGATGCCGTTGCGGCGCAGGACGTCAGCGGTGCCTCCCGTGGAGACGATCTCGAAGCCCAGGTCCGAGAGGCGCTTGACGCCCATGATCACCGAACGCTTGTCACGGTTGGCTACTGAAACGAAGATCTTGCCTTCAGTGGGCAGTGCGTTGTTAGCGGCTGCCTGACTCTTGGCGAACGCCGTATCAAAGTGCTTGTCAATGCCCATGACTTCACCGGTGGAGCGCATTTCCGGGCCGAGCAGGGAGTCCACAACCTTGCCTTCCGGCGTACGGAAGCGGCTGAACGGAAGGACTGCTTCCTTGACCGCAACCGGGGCGTCCAACGGCAGGGTGGAACCGTCACCGGTTTCCGGCAGCATCTTGTAGGCTCCGCGGAGCTGGTTGATGGTCACCCCTGTGCCGATGAGGGCTGCCGCCTTGGCCATCTGCACGCCGGTTGCCTTGGAGACGAACGGGACGGTGCGCGAAGCACGCGGGTTGGCTTCAAGGACGTACAGGACGTCGGAGGCCAGAGCGAACTGGATGTTGATGAGGCCGCGAACGCCCACACCTTCGGCAATGGCGCGGGTTGCCGTGCGCACGCGTTCGATCACATTGTTGCCCAAGGTGATCGGAGGAAGGACGCAAGCGGAGTCACCGGAGTGGATACCGGCTTCCTCGATGTGTTCCATGATGCCGCCGAGGTACATGTCCGTGCCGTCGAAGAGAGCGTCGACGTCAATTTCGACGGCGTCTTCCAGGAAGCGGTCGATCAGCACCGGGTGGTCCGGGGTGATTTCCGTGGCATTGGCGATGTAACGGGAGAGGTTTGCTTCGTCGTAGACGATCTCCATGCCGCGTCCACCCAGGACATAGGACGGACGGACCAGCACCGGGTAGCCGATTTCGTCGGCGATCTTCTTGGCGTCCTCGAAGGAGACGGCGGTGCCGTTCTTCGGGGAGGTCAGTCCGGCCTCATCAAGGACGCGGGCGAAGGCGCCGCGGTGCTCTGCCAGATCGATCGCTTCGGGCGAAGTGCCCAAAATCGGAACGCCGGCGTCGGCCAGCTGCTGTGCCAGCTTCAGCGGGGTCTGGCCGCCGAGCTGGACGAAGACGCCCATGACGCCGCCGGTGCGTTCTTCCGCGGCGATGACCTCGAGGACGTCCTCAAGCGTCAGCGGCTCGAAATACAGGCGCGTGGAGACGTCGTAGTCCGTGGAGACAGTCTCCGGGTTGCAGTTGACCATGACCGTCTCATAGCCGGCCTTGCGCAGCGCCATGGAGGCGTGGACGCAGGAGTAGTCGAACTCGATGCCCTGGCCAATACGGTTGGGCCCGGAGCCAAGGATGATGACGGAAGGCTTGGCGTGCAGGCCTACTTCATCTTCCTCGTCATAGGACGAGTAGTGGTACGGGGTGTAGGCGGCGAACTCAGCAGCACAGGTATCCACTGTTTTGTAGACCGGACGAATGCCCAGGGCCTGGCGGACGCCGCGGACCACAGCTTCGTTGTTGTGCGTCAAAGCACCGATCTGCTCATCGGAGAAGCCATGGCGCTTGGCATTGCGCAGCATGTCCTCAGTGAGCACACCGGCCTTGCGGATCTCCTGCGCGGTCTCGTTCAAGAGCTGCAGCTGATCCAGGAACCAAGGATCGATCTTTGTGGCTTCGAAAACCTCTTCAACCGTGGCGCCACCCAAGAGCGCGCGCTGCACCTGGTGCAGGCGGTCAGTAGTGGGGCGCTTGGCCTTCTCGATGAGCTCGGCAACCTCGTACTCCGGCACGGAGCTGAAGTCGAGCTGTGAGCCCTTCTGTTCCAAGGAACGGAGAGCCTTCTGCAGGGCTTCGGTGAAGTTACGGCCCATGGCCATGGCTTCGCCCACGGACTTCATGGTGGTGGTGAGGGTGTTGTCCGCTGCCGGGAACTTCTCGAAGGCAAAGCGGGGAACCTTGACCACAACGTAGTCCAGGGTCGGCTCGAAAGAGGCCGGCGTCTTCTGCGTGATGTCGTTCGGGATTTCGTCCAAGGTGTACCCAAGGGACAGCTTGGTGGCGATCTTGGCGATGGCAAAGCCGGTTGCCTTGGAGGCCAGGGCGGAAGACCGGGATACGCGAGGGTTCATCTCGATCACCACTACACGGCCCGTGGCGGGATCAATGGCGAACTGGATGTTACAGCCGCCGGTGTCCACACCCACTTCACGGATCACAGCGATGGAGACATCGCGCAGCTTCTGGTACTCACGGTCCGTCAGGGTCAGCGCCGGAGCAACCGTGATGGAGTCACCGGTGTGGACACCAACGGGGTCGAAGTTCTCGATGGAGCACACAACAACGACGTTGTCGTTCTTGTCGCGCATCATCTCCAGCTCGTATTCCTTCCAGCCGAGGATGCTCTCCTCGAGCAGGACCTCAGTGGTGGGGCTGTACTGGAGGCCCTGGCCGACGATGCGGCGGAGATCATCCTCGTTGTACGCCAGGCCCGAACCCAGGCCGCCCATGGTGAAGGAGGGACGGACCACCATGGGGTAGCCCAGATCCTCGGCAGCAGCGAAGGCCTCTTCCATGGTGTGGATGATGTGGCTGCGTGCGGACTCAGCGCCACAACGCTCCACGACGCCCTTGAACTTCTCACGGTCTTCGCCGAGCTCAATGGCAGCAATGTTGGCGCCGATGAGTTCCACGTTGTACTTCTCCAGCACACCGTTCTTGTCCAAGGCGATGGCCGTGTTCAAGGCCGTCTGGCCACCCAAGGTAGGCAGGATGGCGTCCGGACGCTCCTTGGCGATGATCTTCTCCACCACCTCGGGAGTGATGGGCTCCACGTAC
This sequence comes from Arthrobacter sp. MYb23, assembly GCF_002979775.1. Classification (GTDB taxonomy): domain Bacteria; phylum Actinomycetota; class Actinomycetes; order Actinomycetales; family Micrococcaceae; genus Arthrobacter. The sequence continues at coordinate 13,337 of NZ_PCPR01000007.1, read as the reverse complement.
GTGGCATCAGCGAACTCGGGATCCGTCATGATGGTGGCCGGGTTGGAGTTCACGAGGATGACCCGCAGGCCCTCCTCCTTGAGGACGCGAAGCGCCTGGGTACCGGAGTAGTCGAACTCGGCCGCCTGGCCGATGACGATGGGGCCGGAACCGATGACAAGGACGCTCTTGAGATCTGTACGCTTGGGCATTACTTCTTGTCCTCAGTCTTGGAGTCGGTGGAGTTGGCGCCTGTGGCCTGGGCCTTGGTGTCGGCCATGAGGTCGATGAAGCGGTCGAAGAGGTACGCGGCATCGTGCGGGCCGGCCGCGGCTTCAGGGTGGTACTGGACCGAGAACGCGGGGATGTCGAGGCAGGCGAGTCCTTCAACGACGTCGTCGTTCAACGAAACGTGGCTGACTTCCACCCGCCCGTAGCGCTCTTCCGGCGCCACGGTGGAACCGTTCAGCGGCGCATCAACGGCGAAGCCGTGGTTCTGGGAGGTGATTTCCACCTTGCCGGTCCGGCGGTCCATGACGGGCTGGTTGATGCCGCGGTGGCCGTAACGGAGCTTGTAGGTCCCGAAACCCAGGGCACGGCCCAGGATCTGGTTACCGAAGCAGATGCCGAAGTACGGAAGTTTCTCGTCCAGCACGGAGCGCAGGAGGGAGACCTGGTGGTCTGCGGTGGCAGGATCGCCAGGTCCATTGGACATGAAGAAACCGTCGGGCTTGACCGCGTTGACGTCCTCCAAGGTGGACGTGGCGGGCAGGACGTGCACGCGGACGCCGCGCTCGGCGAAGCGAATCGGTGTCATAGCCTTGATGCCAAGATCAACGGCCGCGATGGAGAAGCGCGGCTCACCGTCCCAGCCGTGGTCCTTGGGCTCTACGACGTAGGCCTCATCAATGGAGACTTCCTCGGCGAGGGCGGCGCCTTCCATGGGGGCACTGGCCAGGACCGTATTCAGCAGTTCCTTGTCCGTGGCCTGAGCGGCTTCGCCGGAGAAGATGCCTGCGCGCATGGTCTTGTGCTCGCGGAGGTGGCGGGTGATGGCACGGGTGTCCACGCCCTGGATGCCGACGATTCCCTGATCAACGAGTTCGTCATCGAGGCTGCGTTCGGAGCGCCAGTTGGACGGGCGGCGTGCGGCATCGCGCACGATGTACCCGGCCACCCAGATGCGGCGGGACTCAGCATCTTCGCTGTTCACGCCAGTGTTCCCGATATGCGGCGCAGTCTGAACCACCAACTGCCGCGCGTAGGAGGGGTCGGTGATGGTCTCCTGGTAGCCGGTCATGCCGGTGGCGAAGACTGCCTCCCCCAGGGCGGTTCCCTGGGCTCCGTAGCTGCGGCCGCGGAACATGCGGCCGTCTTCGAGCACGAGTACTGCTGCTGAGGGGGTGGGGGTGGTGGCTGCTTTACTATCCGTCACTTTATTACTTTCCACTATCGGCATCTGCCTGAGGGGCTGCGGAGATCAATTCTTGAAGGGCATCGAGGAGGAGCTGCTTGTCGCTTGCGTGCCTGGAACGGAAGCCGGTGTCGAGTTCACGGGAGCCAAGCTTCCAGTTGATGACCAGGAGTCCGTCCTTTTCGACGAATTTTCCAGCCATTCCGTTGCTTTCACGGCTATCCACCAGTGCGGAGCGCGGGATGAAAACTGGGGCGGCACCGGAACGGTCGAACAGCACGCCTTCAGCGTGGATGCTCAGCTCCGCGTTGGTCCGGATACCCAGGCCCTGGACTGCGATCCGGTCCAACCAGTCGCCGGCCGTAGTGCTGGCCACGTATTGGCCATCTGCTACCACCGTGGCCGGTGTCAGCTGCTTCGGCACCTCGGGAAGGCGTTCGACGTCGGCTTGCCGCCTCAGCCGGTTCCGCCATCCCAGCCAGATCATCGCCAGGACGACGACGATCAGCGGCACCGTGATCAGCACGGTCAGTGTTTGGTTGTCCATCAGTTGCTGCTGACTGCCGGGTACCTGTAAGGCGTGTTGAGCTGACCATCAAGGACCGTGGGGTGGCCTTTGAAGAAGGTGGCCACCACGGATCCGGGCAGCTCCTTGCCCTTGAACGGTGAATTGCGGCCCATGGTTGCCATTTTATGCGGGTCAACGGTCCAACGCGCAGCCGGGTCCACCAGGATGACGTTGGCAGGTTCGCCAACCTCCAGCGGACGGCCCTGATCAGCGACGCGCCCGATCACTGCAGGCGTGAACGAGGTAACCCTGGCGAAATCAGCCCAGGTCATAAGGCCGGTTTCGATCATGGTCTCCTGAACCACGGACAGTGCGGTCTCAAGACCGGTCATGCCCATGGCCGCCTGCGCCCATTCACATTCCTTATGCTCGCTGGGGTGCGGCGCGTGGTCGGTTCCCACGACGTCGATGGTGCCGTCGGCCAGGCCCTCCCGGAGCGCCTGAACGTCGGAATCGGTGCGCAGCGGCGGGTTGACCTTGTAGACGGGGTCGTAGCTGCGGACCAGCTCATCAGTGAGCAGCAGGTGGTGCGGTGTGACCTCGGCGGTGACGTTGATTCCCCGAGCTTTTGCCCAGCGCACAATTTCCACTGATCCGGCCGTGGACACGTGGCACACGTGCAGGCGGGAACCAACGTGCTGCGCGAGCAGGACGTCGCGCGCAATAATGCTTTCCTCGGCGACAGCGGGCCACCCCGTGAGTCCAAGCACGGCGGACACTGCGCCTTCATTCATCTGCGCACCGGCGGTAAGGCGGGGCTCCTGCGCGTGCTGGGCCACCACGCCGTCGAACGCTTTCACATACTCCAGCGCACGGCGCATGATCACGGGGTCGTGGACGCAGATGCCGTCATCAGAGAACATCCGGACCTGCGCGCGGGAGTCCGCCATGGCGCCCAGCTCTGCCAGTTGTTCCCCGGCCAAACCCACGGTTACTGCACCAACAGGGCGGACGTCCACCCAGCCGGAAGCCCGGCCCAGGCTGTGAACCTGCTCCACGACGCCCGCGGTGTCTGCCACCGGGTTGCTGTTAGCCATCGCGTGGACTGCGGTGAAGCCACCCAGGGCGGCGGCGCGGGTGCCGGTCTCCACCGTTTCGGCGTCTTCACGGCCGGGTTCGCGCAGGTGCGTATGAACGTCCACCATGCCCGGCAATGCGACGAGGCCCTGGGCCTCGATGACAGTTGCGTCGTCAGCGGACAGGTCCTTGCCGCGTGCTTCAATGACGCCGTCGCGGATCAAGAGGTCTTCAGCTTCGCCGCCGAGGATGGCGGCCCCACGAATCAGGTAGCTGTTCTCGGCCATCAGTTGGTCTCCTTGCTGGACTGGCTTAAGGTGGGGGCCGCTTCACGGGAATCTCCGGAGAGCAGCAGGTAAAGGGCGGCCATGCGGACCGAGACACCGTTTCGCACCTGGGCGAGGACGGTTGAACGCGGCGAATCGGCCGCTGCCGATGAAATTTCCAAGCCACGGTTCATGGGGCCGGGATGCATGATGATGGTGTCCTTCATGCCGAGATCATCCAGCGCGCGGAGCCTTGCGTCGTCGAAACCCCAACGCCGCGAGTACTCACGGGTTGAGGGGAAGAATGAGGCGTTCATCCGCTCACCCTGGACGCGGAGCATCATCATGGCGTCGATGCCGGCTTCCAGGGTCTCGTCCAGGTTGTAGCTGACCGTGCAAGGCCAGTGCTCGACGCCGATGGGCAGCAGCGTGGGGGGCGCCACGAGCGTGACCTCGGCGCCAAGGGTCTTGAGCAACCACACATTGGAACGGGCCACGCGCGAGTGCAGGACATCTCCGGCAATCGCTACCCGCATGCCTTTGAGGTCTGCCCCCGTGGACTCAATGCCGTTGACCTGTGACCAATGCCGACGCATGGTGAAGGCGTCCAGCAGTGCCTGCGTAGGGTGCTCATGGGTGCCATCGCCAGCGTTGATGACGGCTGCGTCGATCCAGTCGGTGGCAGCAAGCCGGTGCGGCGCGCCGGAGGCCCAGTGCCGGATAACGACGGCATCCGCACCCATCGCTGCAAGTGTTTGCGCCGTGTCCTTGAGCGACTCTCCCTTGGAGACCGAGGATCCTTTGGCGGCGAAGTTGATGACATCTGCTGACAGCCGCTTGGCCGCCGCCTCAAAGGAGATACGGGTACGGGTGGAGTCCTCGAAGAAGAGGTTCACTACGGTCCGGCCCCGCAACGCCGGAAGTTTCTTTACTTCACGCTCGCCAACGGCGGACATTTCCTCCGCCGTGTCCAGAACACGGATGGCGTCAAAGAGACTGAGGTTTTCGGTGGAAAGGAGATGCTTCACTTGCCGGCCTCGATAACAACCTCGTTGACGGGCACGCCGTTCACAGAATCGATCTCCTCAAGGTGGACCCGGACCTTCTCCGAGGAGGAAGTGGGCAGGTTCTTGCCCACGTGATCCGCGCGGATGGGAAGCTCACGGTGGCCCCTGTCCACCAGCACCGCAAGACGGACGATGCGGGGGCGGCCAAGATCAACCAAGGCATCCAGGGCCGCGCGAATGGTCCGGCCGGAGTACAGGACGTCGTCAATCAGGACAACAACTTTGTTATCAATGCCTGACAGCGGGAGCCGGGTGTGGCGTGGGGGCCGCGTGGGCTGATGGGAAAGATCGTCACGGAACATGGTGACATCCAGCTGACCAACCATGGTGTCGGCGTTGACCGTGGGATCGGCGGCTGCGATCTTGTTGGCAAGCCGCACAGCCAAAGGATAGCCGCGGCTGGGAATGCCCAACAGGACCAGGTCCTGGGAGCCTTTGTTGGCTTCGAGGATCTCGTGGGCGATACGAGTGAGCGCACGATCAATGTCCGCCTGATTGAGAACAACCCGCGACGGCACGTGCGCTGAAGTGACTTCAGTCATCGCTCGTCTCCCCTTTCCCCGCCTCACGGGACGGAATTAAAAAAGGAATATTTGCTTTTCAAAGCTACCACAGCGCCCCTTTTCCACCTCACCCAAGACGGCCGTGACCAGTGAGTTTAAGCTCACAGTCCGTGCCGTGGAATAGGCTCTTGCCCATGACCATGAACCACCACGGCCAACCCGGCGGACAACCCTATCCGCGGCCTTATCTGGAACCTGGCGCCAACCCCACCTGGATCGGCCGCGTCCAGCCCGGGAATTATCAACCGGCCCCCGGTAATCCCACAACACTGCCTCGGCAAACCTGGGCCAGGCCACCAGCGCCGCCAGCACGCCCGTCCTGGGGGACGCTTCCCTTGCTCATCGGTGCAACCGTCCTGGTTCTGGGCAGCCTGTTCCTGGTGGTTCCGTTTCTGCTGGGCAACACCGGCATCACCGGTTTTGTCATCGGCTTCATTGCCTCCCTGATACCTCTCTCCGTGGTGCTGTTGACGGTACGGGTGATCGATCGCTGGGAGCCCGAACCAAAGAGGCTCCTGTGGTTCGCTTTCACCTGGGGTGCTGCGGTTTCCATTGCCGGGACGCTGCTCATCCAGCCGCTCTTCGCCCTCGCCGCCCCCACCTCGAGTGAAGAAGCATTCACCTACTTCATGGCCACGGTCCAGGCCCCCATCGTGGAGGAATTCACCAAATCGCTGGGTTTGCTGGTCCTGATCCTCGCAGCGCGCAAGTACTTTGACGGACCTGTGGACGGCGTCGTTTTCGCCTTTACCATCGCCGCCGGATTCGCTTTCACGGAAAACATCCTCTACTTTGGCCGCGAAATAGCCTCCTCCACCGATCCCAGTACTGACCTCATCCGGATTTTCATCCTCCGCGGTGTCATGTCGCCGTTCGCGCATGCAGTCTTCACGGGGACAACCGGACTGATCATGGGCTTCGCCGCCCGAAAATGGCACTCGGGCTACGCTTTCCTGGCCTTCTTCATCGGCTTGCTGCCCGCGATGTTCCTGCATAACCGATGGAACAGCATGGGCCAGAACTTCCTGGTGGAGTACTTCGTGGTCCAAGTCCCGATCTTCCTGGTTGCCGCTACGGGCATCATTCTGCTCCGGGTCGCTGAAGGGAAACTAACCCGCCAACGGCTCCTCGAGTATGCCCGGGCAGGCTGGTTCACTCCAGCGGAAGTGGAGATGCTGGCTACCTCACGAGGCCGGCGGCAGGCTATTCATTGGGCATCCTCGCGTGGGCGCGGAGCGCAGATGAAGGCCTTCATCAAGGGGGCCACAGCGCTGGCCTTTACCCGGCAGCGGATACTCAGCGGCCGCGACGTCCACGTCCATCAGCATGACGAGCTTGAGCTCCTCAGGAGCATCCCCTCCCTCAGGGCAGCAGTCCTCCAGTAATGCAGAAAGGACCCGCATCTTGTGGATGCGGGTCCTTTCCCTATTCATTGCCCTGAACTCATCGCGCCTCGAAAAGCTTTCGCGAGTGAAGGCCTACGCGAGGAGGGACGGCTTGAGCTTCTGCAGGCGGCCAAGCAGCCCGTTGATGAACGCGGGCGACTCGTCCGTGGACATGGTCTTGGCGAGAGCCACGGCTTCGCTGACAGCTACGCCGTCAGGAACTTCGTCATTGTAGAGAAGTTCCCAAGCACCGATGCGGAGGATGATGCGATCTACCGACGGCATCCGCTCCAACGTCCAGCCCTGGGCGTAAGTCTGCAGGAACTCATCAATGGTTGCCTGCATGGAAACAACGCCCTCCACGATTTCCACCGTGTAGGGGTTGATGACAAGATCGGTCTTCTCCCGGCGCGCTGTCATCGCGTCGAAAGCCGAAACGGAACGCTGCTCCGCCTCGAAAAGTACTTCAAGTGCCCTGCTACGGGCTTTACCGCGTGCGCTCACTAGTCGTTGACCCGACCCAAGTAGCTGCCATCCCGGGTGTCAACCTTGACCTTGGTGCCCTGCTCAACGAACAGCGGAACCTGGATTTCGTAGCCGGTCTCGACTGTGGCCGGCTTGGTGCCTGCCGAAGAGCGGTCGCCCTGAAGGCCCGGCTCCGTGTAAGTGATTTCGAGGACGACGCTCGGAGGCAGTTCGATGTACAACGGCGTGCCCTCGTGGATGGCAATGTTCACCATCTGGTTTTCGAGCATGAAGTTCGTGGCATCGCCCACGGTGGCACCGGACACGGTGATTTGGTCGTAGTCCTGGGTGTCCATGAACACGAAGTCTTCGCCGTCCTGGTACAGGTACTGGTAATCGCGGCGGTCAACCGTGGCGGTTTCGATCTTAAGACCGGCGTTGAAGGTCTTGTCCACCACCTTGCCGGACATGACGTTGCGCATCTTGGTGCGGACGAAGGCGCCGCCCTTGCCAGGCTTGACGTGCTGGAACTCGATGATGTTCCAGAGCTGGCCCTCGAGCTTCAGTACGGTCCCGTTCTTGATGTCGTTTGTGGTTGCCACTCGTATCCTCTGGTTATCGCACTGGTTCTAGCTGCCAGCTATCTATGCCAAGCAGGCGTGCCAATCGGCCCGCCAGCGCGTATTTATCAAAAATCCAAGAACCATTCTACCGGCATTTACGTCAAAGGCTTGCGGCGAGTGTTCCACCGGGCTTCAGGAAGCGAGTTCCAGCACATTCCGGGCCCTTTGAAGGGCAACTGCGGAGGAATAGATCAGCGCAGCATCGGCAGCCATCGCAACACGGAGGTCCAAGGCCCTGGCGAATTCCTCGGATGCTGCCAGGGCGTTCCCGCTGACGAAGTATGCCCGGCCCAGGTACTGGTGGACAATGGCTTCTTTGGGGCTGCCCTGGACGTCCTGCAGCAGGTGCCTGAACAACTGGACAGCACGATCCAAGCGATTGGTTGCACGGTGCACTTCTGCTTCAAAAATCCGCAGCCGGAACGACTCGGGATCCTTGTAGCGCGCTTCAGCCAGGAGTTCTGCAGCCTCATTGGGCTGGTTGTCCAGCAGGAGCGCCATGATGCGATCCGCTGGATCTTCAGAAGCCGCCAGGGCGGACTCCATGATTTCCTCGTTGACAATCACAGGAAGCAACGTGTCCGGGTTCATCCGGACTCCCGGGAACCCGGCGGTGGGCCAGTCGCTGACGCCTTCACGAAGAGTGACGGTCATGATGCGATCTCCTGGTAGGCGGCAAACAGGAGAGAAGTGTCAGGGACTTCCAGGATGCCCGGCTTTGCCACACCATCCAGGACCACAAAGCGGAGAAGATCACCGCGGGACTTCTTGTCACGGCGCATGCCGTCCAGAAGACCCTGCCAGCGGTCCTTGCGGTATGTAGTGGGCAAACCGAGGCTTTCCAAGATGGTGCGGTGCCTGTCCGCGTCAGCATCGGACAAGCGGCCCACGCTTCGCGACAACTCGGCAGCAAACATCATTCCCACCGACACAGCGGCACCGTGACGCCATGAGTAGCGTTCCACGAGCTCAATGGCATGGCCCAGGGTGTGCCCGTAGTTCAGGATTTCACGGAGGCCCGATTCCTTGAGGTCCTGGGAGACGACATCAGCTTTCACGGAAATGGCACGCTCAATAAGCTCACGGATAACGTCCGATCCCGCGTCCATCACGGCGTCGGTATTCTTCTCCACGAGGTCCAGAATCACCGGATCGGCAATGAAGCCGCACTTGATGACCTCGGCCATTCCAGAAATGAGCTCGTTCTTGGGCAGGGTCTGGAGCGTGTCAAGGTCAGCCAGGACTGCGGCCGGCGGGTGAAAGGACCCCACCAGGTTCTTGCCTTCGGCCGTATTGATGCCGGTCTTGCCGCCGACCGAAGCATCCACCATGCCCAGCAAACTCGTGGGCATGTGGATGACTTTGACTCCGCGAAGCCATGTAGCTGCCACAAAGCCGGCGAGGTCGGTTACTGCGCCGCCGCCTACTGCCACAATGGCATCAGATCGCGTGAAGTCGTTCTGGCCCAGCACCTGCCAGCAGAATGCTGCCACTTGGATGTGCTTGCCTTCTTCTGCATCAGGGATTTCAGCCGTGAGCGCAGTGAAACCTGCGGCTTCGAGCTCGTCCCGAACAGTATCGCCAGTCAGGCGGAGGGCGCGTGGGTGAATCACCAAAACACGTCGGACGCGTTCGCCAAGCTTGGCGGGCAGGGTGCCCAAGAGTCCACGACCCACCACGACGTCGTAGTTTTCGTTAACGGACTGGCCGGTCACCTTGATGACAGTTGCTTCGTTGCTCACTTTTCAACTTCCTCTTTCAAGGCTGCATGCTGGAGCAGCCGCTCCTCCAAATGGAGGCCGATTTCCGCCACGGATCCAGAACGGACGTCCATGACAATGTCCGCAAGACGCTCATAGACTGGCCGCCGGGTAGCGAACAACGCTTCCCATCGGGTCATCGCGTCACCCTGCAGCAAGGGCCTTCCGGTGTTCCGCGCAATTCTGTCCGCGACGGTTTCCGCATCACACTCCAGATAGACCACGGTGCACTCCCCCAACAATTGCTGGGTCCCGGAATCAAGCACCGCTCCGCCGCCGAGGGAAATAATGGCCGGCTCCATCTTTGCGGACTCGATGGCCTTGGCCACAGCCCGCGCTTCAATCTCACGAAACGCGTGTTCCCCCCTGCCCGCAAAGATATCGGCGATGCTGCCGTGAGCAGCCACAACCACTGCGTCGGTATCCACAAAGGGAAGACGGAGCTGATGGGCCAGCTGCTGGCCTATCGCCGATTTTCCGACCGCCATGGGGCCAACGAGAACAACAGGCAGGCCATCCGGGATAGCGCGGACCACTAGCGGCCGACCGAGTCCAAGGTTGCGGGGATGCTTTCAAGGTAGCCCTGCAGATTGCGCTGGGTCTCGGCCACAGAGTCACCACCGAATTTCTCGGCAACAGCCTCAGCCAAAACCAACGCCACCATGGCTTCGGCCACCACGCCTGCTGCAGGGACCGCACAAACATCTGAACGCTGGTGGTGCGCCTTGGCAGGCTCGCCCGTGCTGACGTCAATGGTCCGCAGTGCGCGCGGGACTGTGGCGATGGGCTTCATGGCAGCCCGGACACGAAGCACTTCACCAATGCTCATGCCGCCTTCAATGCCTCCGGCCCTGTTGGTCTGACGAACAATCCTGCCGTTGTCATCCTTGAGAATCTCGTCATGCGCCGCAGATCCACGACGAGCCGCCGTGAGGAAGCCATCACCAACCTCCACGCCCTTGATGGCCTGGATACCCATGAGCGCGGCTGCCAGGCGGGAGTCGAGACGACGATCCCAGTGGACGTAGCTGCCCAATCCCGGCGGAAGCCCGTAAGCCAGTACTTCCACCACGCCGCCCAGGGTTTCGCCCTCTTTGTGGGCGGCATCCACCTCGGCCACCATCGCGTTGGAAGTCTCACGGTCGAAGCAACGAAGGGGGTCGGCGTCGAGCGCAATAACATCCCTGGGCAACGGCAGGGGCCTGCCCTCGGGGACGGTCACGCTCGCAATGGAAACGGTATGACTTACCAATTCAATACCCAGTTGCTTCAGGAACTGGGCGGCAACGGTGCCAAGGGCCACGCGTGTGGCTGTTTCGCGTGCGCTGGCACGCTCGAGGACCGGACGCGCTTCGTCGAATCCATATTTCTGCATGCCCGTGAAATCGGCGTGCCCCGGCCGCGGACGGGTCAGAGGTGCATTGCGGGCCTGATCGGCAAGGACTTCAGGGGCCACGGGGTCAGCAGACATAATCTGCTCCCACTTGGGCCACTCTGTATTTCCAACCTGGATGGCCACAGGGCCGCCTTGGGTAAGTCCATGCCGGACACCACCCATGATGGTGACCTCGTCCTGCTCAAACTTCATGCGGGCACCACGTCCATAGCCCAGGCGCCTGCGCGCCAGCGCGTCACGAATCTGCTCACTGGTGAGTTCAACACCGGCGGGCACGCCTTCAACAATTCCGATCAGAGCCGGACCATGGGATTCACCGGCAGTCAACCAACGCAACATATAACCAATCCTGCCATGTAGGGCGTCTAGAACACTCGCCGGGGAAGCCCGACTGAGTCGCACATCACATCTATGACGGCGGCGTCGACATCACAGCCGCTGAAGCGCCTGATCTGCTCGGCCGCCTGATACATCAGCATCTCCAGCCCCGGGACCACCGCTCCCCCGTGGCCGTGCCACACTTCCGCCAGCCGGCTGGGCCAAGGATCGTAGGCGACGTCCAACAGGACGCCAGCTCCCGTACCCGGCAGGGCTGCAAGCTCCTCCGCCAAGGAATCGGCGGCGCGGGGCGGAAACGTGGAGATCACCAGATCCGTCCCGGCCACGGCGGCCGCCGCTTCCGTCAGCGGCCGGACGGTAAGGGAAATTCCGACGGCGGCCGCGGCGGCTTGTGCATCACCGGCACGGCCGGCGTCACGGACGAAGACGTCGACGTGGTGGGCGCCGAGTTCCTGCGCAGCGGCGACGGCCGCAGCCGAGGTGCCGCCTCCACCAAGGATGGCCACGTGGGGTGCGGCAACTACGCCCGCGTAGCGGACTGCTTCGACGATGCCAGCCACATCAGTGTTGAACCCCACCCGACGCACCCGCCCGGCGTCGTGCTCGAAAACGACCGTGTTGATGACACCAAGGTGGGCACCGGCGCCGCGGACTTCATCCATTTCCTTGACCATGGCCGATTTCAACGGCATGGTCACCGAAAGGCCGCACCAAGACTCGTCACCGCGAAGCGAGTCCATGAACGAAGGGAGCCCCTCCACCGTGACATCGATCGCCGAGTAGTCGATGTCCACACCTAACTTGGCGTAGGCAGCAGAGTGCAGTGCCGGAGACTTCGAATGTGAAATCGGGTGCCCCAGGACTGCGGCACGACGACTCACACACACCGTCCTGCGTTGGCCGCGCACCACGCATTGTATTGCTCAACGTAGGTGTTGTGCTCAGCCAACGTCTTGGAGAACTTGGTCTCCTTGGTGTCCAAGTTGATGGTCACCCAGTAGAGGTACTCGTTCTGCGTCGGTTTGGCTGCGGCATCAATGGCCGTTTTGCCCGGCGAGCCAATGGGACCCACCGGCAGCCCCACGTTGGCGTAGGTGTTGTAGGCGTTGGACTTATCGGCCTTTTCTTCCTCAGTGAGGTGGAACGACTTCTTGCCCAGGCCATACGTCACAGTGGCATCGGACTGGATCAGTCCACTGGTCTCAATGTTGTTGGGCTTAAGCCGGTTGTAAATTGCTCCAGCCACGTTTCCATAGTCCGCCTGCCCGCCTTCGGCCTGAACAATGCTGGCGATGGTTACGGTGTCGTATTGCTTCGCGGGGTCGGTAACTCCCTGGGCCTTGAGTTCATCGAGGGTGGTGGTCACCAACTTCTGGATGATGTCCTTGGCCGGGGTGCCGAGTTCGAACCGATACTCGCCCGGGGCGAGGAAGCCTTCCAGGTTCTTGGCCTTTGCCGGAACACCGAACTGCCCGGGTGCCTGGTTCAGGGCGTTGAGCTCCTGCAGTGGAATGCCCGAACCCTTGGAGATGGCCTCCAACGATTCGTTGATACGCAAGCCCGCGCTCAGCGCAAAGTACATGACCTTGGATGCATCCTTGTTCACCAGGACCGCTACGGCATCCGAATTCTTCATCTCGGTGCGGAAAGTGAAGGCGCCCGGCGAGAGTTCGCCGCCTTCGTTGAGGAACTCCTTGACGAAAGCATCCGAATCAGCCACCACGCGATTCGCAACGAGATCGTTGGCTACAGCCTTGGGACCGGACCCCTCAGGCACCGTGATGGTCACCGAGCCTGTTCCCGGGCCGGGGTAGTCAGTGACTTTGTCCATGCCCAGCAAGGGCTTCAGGAACTGAGCACCAATGGCGATCGCGGCAACGAAGACGCCCAGCGTGATCAGAAGGGCCAGGACACGACGACGACGGCGGGCCTTCTTAGCGGCGGCCTTGGACGCCGGACTCGCCGGAAGGGGGATGAGATCGTGGGGATGGTCATCAAGAAGAACGTCATGGTGGACTTCCTCATGGTGGAGTTCCTCATGGTGGAGTTCCTCATGAGTACCCAACGGGTAGTGGGCGTGGTGCTCCACGTACTCATGGCCACCAGCGTGCACCTCTGGATGCTCCGCCGAAACAGCATCGTGTTCCATCTCACCCTGATGGACGTCTTCGGGGTGTATGTGACCGTTCGACGTCTCTCCGTGACCGATCCCCATGTGCTCAACCACAGGTTGCTCTGCGGGAAGATGCTCACTGGCACCGTGCTCACGGGTTTCGCCGTCTTGCCCAGGCACGTCTTGCTCAGGCACGTCAGGCTCATGCACGTCAGGCTCATGGGGGTCCTGAAGGTGGCCTTCGGGCTTGCCGTGCTCTTCATTCACGTGGAGTGTGGCCTCATCAGCACCATCGGCCGGCACCTCGGGCTCTGTCGGAGGTGCTGCGGCTGTGGGGGACGCTGCGGGCGTGGGGGGTGCCACGGGTGTGGGCGGCGCCACT
>NZ_PCPR01000060.1 GCF_002979775.1 Arthrobacter sp. MYb23 | reverse complement strand
AGGGTGTCGCGGGGTGTTCCAGCAGGGACGATCCCCACGAGCTTGCCCTTGTACAGCACGGCAATCCTGTCAGCCAGTTCCATGACCTCATCCAGTTCCGTGGAAACGATCATGACCGGCGTTCCCACGTCGCGCTCGGCAACAATGCGCTTGTGCAGGAACTCGATGGAACCAACATCCACGCCACGGGTCGGCTGGCTCGCGATAAACAACCGCAGCGGGCGGGACAACTCCCGGGCCATGACCACCTTCTGCTGGTTGCCGCCGGACAGTGTCCCCGCAGCCGAGCCAGCGGACGGCGTACGGATATCAAACTCTTCAATCTTGGCCTTGGCATGCTCGGCAACCTTGGCCGGCTTCATGCTGATGCCGCTGGCAAACGGCGCTTGGTCGTACAGGTCCAGCACCAGGTTCTCTGCCACCGAGAAGGGGCCAACCAGTCCATCTACTGTTCGGTCTTCCGGGACAAAACCGACGCCCGAACGCAGGACATCCTTCACGGGCAGGCCCAGCAGTTGTTTCCCATCCAGCGTCACCGAACCAGTGACGTGGTCCTGAATGCCCAGGATGGCTTCGGTGAGTTCCGTTTGGCCATTGCCTTGGACACCAGCGACGGCGAGGATCTCACCTTGTGCGATGTCGAAGCTGATCCCGTCCACCACGTTGGTGCCGTTGGCTGCACGCACTGTCAGGTTCTCCACCACAAACGTGGTTTCCTTCCGCTGCGCCGGAGCCTTGTTCAAGCTCAGGCTCACGGGGCGGCCCACCATCATGGAGGCCAGTTCAGTGGCTGATGCCGTGGGTGGAGCATCCCCCACTACTTTGCCGCGGCGGATGACGGTGATGACGTCGGACACAGCTTTAACTTCGCGCAGCTTGTGCGAGATGAAAACGATGGAGGTGCCGCCGGCTTTGAGCTGCCGCATGATGTCCAGGAGCTCGTCAGTTTCCTGCGGAGTCAGCACGGCTGTGGGCTCGTCCAGGATGAGGACTTTAGCTTCGCGCACCAACGCTTTGATGATCTCCAC
>NZ_PCPR01000006.1 GCF_002979775.1 Arthrobacter sp. MYb23 | reverse complement strand
CCGGGGTGTAACAGTGGTGAGGTGCATGCGAAGCCGGGTGCCGGCGTCGTGCGTTAGATCTTTTCGCCCTTGGGGGCGGCAATGAAGAGGCTGACGATAAACGCCAAAGCGGTGATGGACACCGAAATCCACAGGGCTGCAGAATATCCTGCCGCGGTGCCTTGACCTGCGAAAGGCGCAACAACCACGACGCCGAGGCTTGCCCCGATGCCGAAGGACGCACCGTTAATACCGGGCAATGCCGCTGGCGCTTCCTTGGGCGAGAGCAGCACGGACAGTCCGTTGATGGCCGTGAGGAAGAAGCCGTTGTAGAAGATGCCCAAAGCGGCGATGGCGATGAGAACCGCGATCTGGTTGTGGGCGAAGAGGGCCGCGACGATTGCGCAGGCCAGGCTGGTGGCGGTGCCGACGCGGACGGTTTTGATCCAGCCGCGGCGATCGGCGATCCAGCCGGCCAGCGGTGCCGCAAAGACACCGATGAGCGCTGCCGGGGTGAGGAAGAGCAGGGCGGCAACGGACGCGGTCAAGCCGAAGCCGTTTTCCTTGTCCTGGCTCAGCAGCACCACGGTGAAGTTGATGATGGCGAAGATGCCCGCGAGCGTCAGCACAGTGGTGGCGATGACGGGCCACACCTGGCGTGAACGGAGGTGGTGAACTGCAACCAGCGGGGTTGAACGCTTCTTCTCGATGAGCCAGAAGGCTGTGAAGGATGCAATGCTGCCGGCCAGCAGGCCGAGCGCAGCAGGCGAGGTCCATCCTGCTGAAGAGCCCGTGGAGACGAAGTACGTGATGAACACCAGGAACACGGAGAGCGAACCTGCGCCCCACCAATCCATCCGGCCGGGAGCGACGGCGGACTTACCGCCCGGGACCACTTTGATGACGCATACGACGGCGATCGCGGCCAGCACCAGGACGGCGACAAAGATCGACTGGAAGCCGAGGGTCTCAGCCATCAGTCCGCCGAAGTACCCATCCACTCCGCCAACCCCGCCGTTGATGGCAGCGATGATGCCGATGGAGGTTCCAAAGAGCCGGGCGGGCAGGTATTCGTTCAGGACGATGTAGGAGAGCGCGAAGATGGCGCTCGAGACACCCTGCATGAAGCGGCCGGTGACCAGCAACGGCAGGGTGGGGGCGAAGATGCAGAGCACTGTTCCGGCTCCCATGATGGCCAGCACCAGCAGGAGTGCGTTGCGGCGGCCGATGAAGTCGCTCCAACGGCCGATCACGGGCCCGGAGATGGCGCCGGCGAGGAAGAACATCGACTGGACCTGGGCCACGGCTTCCGGTGTCTCGCCGAAGAAGGAGCCGATGTGTGGCAGTGCCGGGGTAATCATGCTGGCGTTGAGCTGGAAGGCCAGGACGGCGAGCACCAGCGTGGTGATCAGCAGCGCAGCGGCCTTGCCTTGGAAACGGCCTTCGTCCGTGGCAGCTGGTGTTTCTGTAGTCGCCGTAGATGCGGCTTGCGGGTCTACCGACTGCGTGCCTGTGGCGGTGGGGATGTTCACATCAAACTCCTTTGTCCGAGGGCGCTGGTCGGCGCCACGAGATGTGAGTTGTTATACAAGCATGTATTACGAGCTTGTGCAACCTATCACAGTCATCCGGTACAGTGTCCGTAACCCATCTCAAGTGAGGCACCCTTGACCGACAACGCCGTCCAGTTCCTGTCACGACCCATCGCCGCCCAGCCCGGGCAGCCGTTGCGCGTCGCGGCCTACTCCCGCATCGCCGAAGCAATCCGGACCAAGGTCCTGCCGCCAGGTTCACTGCTCCCCACGGAGACTGAGCTGGGCTCCATGATGGACGTCAGCCGCACCGTGATCCGGGAAGCGCTGATGTTGCTCGAAGAAGATGGCCTCACCCGGGCACGCCGTGGAGTGGGCCGCTTTGTTGCCGATTCGCTGCCCCGCATTGGCATTGAACACATCCGCCCGTTCGATCAGCTTCTGGGCGGACAGGACCAGGACATTCAGGTCAAACGGGTAGCTGCCATCAAGCAACCAGCGTCCGAATTCGTGGCGCCCGGAATTGGCGTCCAGCCCGACGAGGACGTGTGGTTCTGGGAAAGTGTGCTCATCCGGAACGGCGAACCCTTGGCACATCTCCAGGAGAACGTAGCCCAAGGAATCCCCGAAGCAGAGGCGTTGGCCGAAGCTGCCGAGGCTCCCACGCTTCCCGCGTCAACGCTCCTGGAAGTTCTCAGCGGACTGCCCGGCGCAACGCTTGGTCCCGGCGAATGCCAGATCAGCCTCAGCACCGCGGGTCCCAGCCGCGCAAAATTGCTGGGCCTCCGACCTTCCGATCCGGTCTTGGTCCTCACCCAATACGTCCGCCGAAACGGTGCCCCGTTCTACCTGGCCAAGTGCCTGGTAGCGGCCAAGGCCGGACACCTCTCCGTCATCCAGTCTTCCTGAAATCCCGCCTCAGCTAATCTCCAAAAAGGACCTCCCATGAGCACCACCCCTCAGTCTTCTGCGCCCAATTCCTCCCCCACCCTCACGGTGGTGGGCAGTATCAACCTCGATATCACCGCCACAGCCAGCCGCCTCCCCTCCCCCGGCGAAACTGTGGGCGGAGGCATCCTTCGCCAGCAACCCGGCGGCAAGGGCGCCAATCAGGCCGTCGCTGCAGCCCGGCTGGCAGGAAGGTCCCGCATGGTGGGGGCCGTGGGCCACGACGAAGCAGGCCTCAGCCTCATCACCGCAATGGCGGAGGCCGGCGTCGATGTCCAGGACATTGCCCGGGTGGACTCCGCCACGGGAACAGCCTTGGTGCTGGTGGACGGCGAAGGCGAGAATCAGATTGTGGTGTGCCCGGGAGCCAACGCTTCCGTGGACTTGGAGGGTGTCGCTTTCGGTGACGATGAGGCCGTCCTCTGCCAGCTGGAAGTGGACCAGAACGTCGTGCTGGAAGCCGCACGGAGAACACAAGGATTCTTCGCACTGAACGCGGCACCCGCCATGCCGATCATCCCCGAGTTGCTGGATCGCTGCGACCTGGTGATCGTGAATGAGACCGAATATGAGCTCATCCCAGCCTTGCGCGATGCTCCGTTGGTGGCCGTCACTTACGGTGGCGATGGCTCAGCAATCTTCGTCGACGGCGAACGGGTGGCCGAGGCGCCAGCCGTACGGGTCACCGAGATTGCCAACACCATTGGAGCCGGGGATGCCTTCTGCGCCGCCCTGGTCCTGGCACTCAAATCCGGGCTGGAGTACGGGCACGCGCTCGCGGTAGCCAACTCTGTGGGTGCCGACGCCGTTCGTGATGCATCATCCCAGCCCGCCCTGAAGTCGTTGGAGCACTACGTCGAGGCGACGCGATCCTCTCTTGCTGCACGATCGGCCGCCACCAAATAGTCCGCCCAGCGCTTCAAGGCGGTCTCGACGGGCGGGTAGTGCAATCCGCCCGCCTCCGCCAAGGCGACCGCGGGCATGGTGGGATAGCGGTCCTCCGAGAGGAAGGACAGCGTCTCCGGATCTGCGCCGGTGAGTTTGGGTGGAAGCCTCTTCAGCAGACCGCTGGGTATCTTCAGCCACGGCACCCGGACATTCAAGTGCTTTCCGAGCATCCTCAGCAGCTCCGGCAACGGCGGCGTGGCGTCATCGAGCACCCAGTAGGAGGCATTTTCCGCTTCGGGCCTGATGGGGACCAGCGCCATGAATGCAGCCAAATAGTCCGCCGCGACCACAGGAACGAACGTGCGGTCATTTCCGGGCAGCGCGGGCAGTTTCCCATGGAAGAGGTCCATGACACTGGCGGTGAGGCCCAGCAACTGACTGGATTCGCCGTTGACGGAATCTCCTATTACCGTGGCCGGATTGACCATGGTGAAGGGAACACCCAAGGAAAGCGCGGCCGCCTGCACGACGGCGTCGGACTCCACCTTGGATCCCTCATAAGCACCCAGGCGTTTATATTCCGCCGCACGGCGGGATTCATCCCATGGCACCTCGGCCGGATCCTGACCTCCCACCCGATAACCGGACAGATGCACCAACCTGGTCAGCGCCGGCAGCTTCGCCGCAAAGCGAACCACACGCTCGGCGCTGGTCACGTTCGCGGCATAGGCATCCGCGGCATTCATGCCAAAGGCGAAGGCGCCAGCCACGTTGTGAATTTCAGTCACGAACCGGAAATCGTCCGACGCCGGATCCAAGCCCAAGTCGCCCGCGCTGAAGTCCACAAGTACCTGCGTTGGCGTTCCGTTGGCGTCGTGACGTGACAGCCAGTCAGCCAGCCGGCGGAAGGATTCTTCGGTGCGCACCGCGGCTGTGACGGTCACCCCTTGGTGCAAAAGTTCCCGCACGAGCCACTTCCCGATGTGACCCGTGGCTCCGAACACCAAGGCATGGCGGACGCTCATGCGCCTGCTCCGCCGTGAACCGCCAGCAGCGTTTTGAGCGTGCCGGCAGCTGAGTCCAAGGGCTGGGTGGACTTGTGGGCACGGGAGAGAATAAGCGACCCCTCCACGAGGCAAATCAGGGACGTCGCCAAGGGCAGCGCCCGTCCCTCCTCAAGCCCGAGGGTAGACAGATAGCCGGACACTGCCTGGACCCACGCGTCATACACGCGGCTGCAGGCGTCCCGCAGCTGCTCGTTCTCAGAGCCTGCATCCAGGGCGACGGATGAAACTGGACACCCTGCCTGGTACTCACTGGCTTCCAGAATGTCTTTGAGTTCGGCAATGAGTGCGTCCACAACCTCTCCAGGCGACGAGGCCGAGGTGGTCGCCTCGCTGACCAGTTGGCTGAATTGATCGCCGGCCAACCCCACCGCTGCGACACCGAGGCTGGTCTTCCCTTCCGGAAAATGGAAGTAGAGCGAGCCTTTGGGGGCGCCCGACCGGGCCAGCACCGTATTGAGCCCCGTTCCGTGATAGCCGTGAAGCTGGATGAGGGAGAGCATGGAGTCGACCAAGCGCTGCCGGGTTGCGAGTCCTTTGGGGTATGTAGACATAGAAAAAATAATAGACCAGTCTATATATTTTCTGCCACTCTTCAAGCAGCTGAGCAAACTGCTACGATTGCTACGGAGGTCCATCATGACAACTATTCCGCACCGGGAACTGCGCAACCAGAGCAGCAAGATTCTGGAACGCGTCAAGAATGGCGAAGTCATAGACGTCACCAACAATGGCGAGGTGGCGGCCACCCTCATTCCACCGTCGGCTTCACCCTTTGAACGGTTGCTACAAGCTGGTAGCGTCCGGCCAGCCAGCGAATCTCCTGTGGACTTCACCATCCTGCCCCGCATCAGCAGCGACATGACTACAGCCGAGATCCTGGCCGATCTGCGCGGCGACCGGTGATCGTTTACGTTGACACTTCTGCCGTCATGAAGTTGGTGGTCAGTGAACGGGAATCAGCGGCGGCTGCAGCCTACCTGGTAGAGAAAGCCGCCTCCGGAGGGCACCTGGTCGCGTCCATGCTCCTCTACACGGAACTGCACTGCGCGGCTCGTCGCAGGAATTTGCCCTTCGAAACGGTCAATGCCGTACTCGCCGGAATCAACCTTGTGGACGTAACCCGCTCAGACCTCATGTACGCGGCGGCACTTCCGAGGCAGCTGCGAAGTGCGGATGCCATTCACCTGGCAACAGCCATTCGACTACAAACCGACAGCATGGTCGCTTACGATCACGAATTACTTCTGGCCGCCACCGAATCAGGGATAACCACCGCATCGCCCGGGGCTTAGCAGCGGCTTAGGCGCTAATCGATAATCCGGAAGTCGTCGAACTCCCCAGTGGCCTCTGATACCTCGAAGTCAACGCTCTCCACACGGCCAGGCGCACGTGCAGATTTCAGCCAGCCCAGCAGGTGGTCGACGTCCGCCGCTGATCCTTCGGCCACTAATTGCACTGAGCCGTCGTGATCGTTTCGGACTGTGCCGGCCGCCTGGAGTTCTTCCGCTTTGCGGGCTGTCCAGTAGCGGAACCCCACGCCTTGGACCACACCGGTGATGCGGGCTGTGAGGCGCACGGTTTCGTCAGTCATGGATCCACCTTAACCAAACCTGCCCTCGTCCGCCCTACTCCCCGGTCAACGGGAGGTGAGGCGAACAAGGGCAAGGTTCGTGACTGGAAAAGGGACTAGCCGATCACAATGTCCCGCGTCGCATGGCTGTACGTGATGGTGACCGGTCCGCCGTCGTGGTTCAACTCGTGGTTCGCGCCGTCACGGGCTCCAAACGCACCATAGTTCTCGTCCCACGAACGGTTCAGTGCGATCTTGTAGGTGTAGAAACCGGCGGGCAGTTCAGCTGTCAACGTCCACACCTGGACGATGGGATTGAACTCCATCTGGGCCTCGTCATACTGCGGCGCCCAATCCTCGGCTGCTCCAAGGATCTTGTTGAAGTCACCGGCAATCGCCACGGCGTCGGGCTGCGGGAGGGTCTCGACGGCGGAGGCCGCCGCTGCTTTCGCCGGCGCCTTACGGGTGGGGGCCTTCTTTGCGACAGCCTTGGCCTTCGGTGCGGAGACCTTGGCAGCGGCAACCTTCGGCTCCGCAACATCTGCGGCCGCCTTCTTGGGTGCGGCTGTTTTCTTCGGCGCAGCTGCCTTCTTGGCCGCAGCTGCTTTCTTGGCCTGGGCCTTCACGGGCGGGGCCGTCGGAACGGCGACGTCGGCAGGAACCGGAGTTCCGGCGTCGAGCGCTGCACCAAAGGCCTCCGCATCCGGGAAGCCGACCGTCGCACGCAGGCCGTCCTCCGGGATGGTCCAGCCCGAACGGCCCTTGACCAGCCAGCCAGCCTTGACCAGCTTGGCCGAAGCCGACGTCAGGGTCTTGTGGCCGCGGGGAATGCCGCCACTGAGCAGTTCAGCCTCGTGGTCATTGAAAGGTACTCGAACGATCGATTCGGCCAGCACCTCGCCGGCGTTCATCGTTGCCCCGGACCATACGCTTTCAGCAAGGATGTCCAGGACGGCCTTCAAACGAAGGTTGGTGTTCTCGGCGGTATTCGCGCCCATGCTTCTCCTTCAACGGTGGATACTCCCTAGAAGTTTGCCAATGAATTGTTAATTCCCGCGACTGCAGAAGGTAAACACCGTGTGTCGTGACTGAGTGTGACATGCCTGACCCCGCAAGTGATGTGCAGGTCTCGGCTGCCGTGCTCTAAGCGGTTGCGACGGATGCCTTGACCCACTCGGCGACCTCGTCCAACAACACCGCTTTACGGGCGTCGCTGGCGAAGGAGGACCGGATGGAGTTGGCTGCCAGGGTGGCCTGCTCCGGAACTGAGAACTCCAGTACCTTCACCAGTTGCTCGAAGTTCTCATCCACGTAGCCGCCAAAGTACGCGGGGTCATCCGAATTCACTGAAACGTTCAGGCCGATCGCCAGCATTTCGGGCAAAGGATGGTCAGCGAGCTTATCCACTGCGCGGAGCCTGACGTTGGACAGGGGGCAAACCGTGAGGGGAACCTGTTCAGCGACGAGCCGCTGCACTACGTCCGTGTCCTCCATGCACCGGATGCCGTGATCGATCCGTTCAACGTGAAGCACATCCAAAGCTTCAGTGATGTAGGAGGCCGGGCCTTCCTCGCCCGCATGCGCGATCCGTCGCAAGCCCGCCTCGCCGGCGCGCTGGTACAGTCGCTCAAATTTCGACGGCGGATTGCCCACCTCTGCGGAGTCCAGGCCGATGCCTGCGATCGGAGCATGCATCGCCTGGAGCTGGCCCAGAACTTCAAGGGCCGAATCCTCGGACATGTCGCGCAGGAACGCCGCGATGAGGAGGGTGGTGACGCCGAAGTCTTCCTCGGAGGTAGCCAAGGCGTTGGCCACGCCGTTGACGCAGGTTTCCAAAGCCACTCCCCGGGAAGTGTGCGCCTGGGGGTCCATCATGATTTCCGCGTGGCGCACTCCCCCGGCGGCGGCCCGCTTCAGATAGGCACGCGTCATGTCAGTGAAATCCTGCTCGGTCCGCAGGACGGCCATATTGGCGTAGTAGAGGTCCAGGAAAGATTGCAGGTCAGTGAACTCGTACTTTTCCCGGAGTTCCTCAATGTCTTGGTACGGCAGTTCAATGCCGTTTCGTTCGGCCAGGGCAAAGATCAGCTCTGGCTGGAGAGTCCCTTCGATGTGCAGGTGCAGTTCGGCAACCGGAGGCGCCGTGGGGGTAATTTTCTCGCCAAAAGTTTCCACCCGACAACTCTAGGCCCCAACACCTGCACGTGTCCCGGAGCACTCAACTTGGTTCTCACGCCCGGCACCCTCAAACTGAAAGGATGCAGACTTTCCTCCCTTTCGCCGATTTCCGTGAGAGTGCCGCGGCGCTCGACACTTCAAGGCTCGGCAAACAGCGCGTCGAAGCACTCCAGGTCCTCCGCGCGTTGGTCATCCCGGAGTACGGTTGGCAGTCCCACCCCGCCGTCCGCATGTGGATGGGCCACGTCCCGGCGCTCACCATGTACGGCATCGCCATGGCAGATGAGTGGATGAAACGAGGCCACCCGGACAACACCCGCGACAACATCGCGGAGTTCGCGCCGCAGGCTGCACACCCGGATTATGCCTCCAGGATCATCATGCCGCCATGGCTCGGACACGAGGACCTGCACCTCAGCCACCGGTCCAAGCTGATCACCAAGGACCCCAAGCACTACTCCCAGATCTTCCCCGGCACTGAGGAAAAGCTCGAGTACGTGTGGCCGGAACCCAAGCACGAGTTCCACCCTGAAGACCCGGAAGAGGATCGCCTGCTGATCCTGCGTTCGGCTGTGGAAGACCTCCGCCCGGAGCAGCTCACCACCGTCGCCATGCCGCCGCACGGAAAGGCCCGCGCCGCAGCCCCCTCGGACCCCGACGAATACCAGTTCGTGTACGCCGAGGAGAAGTCCCGCCGCCAGGTGAAGGGCCCCAAGAAGCGGCCCATCAAGCAACAGGAGAAGAAGCCCACGCGCAAGCGTCAAGCCCAGGAGCAGGCGTTCAACACCCTGCCCGGCAAGACCGAGCTCGCGGTGCCCTTTGACGGTGGCCAGATCTTCGCCGTCGGACTGATTCAGGGCCGCCCCATCACTATTGATGGCCGCTTTGCCCGCAACTTCGAGGTCACCCACGTGATCAAGCGCACCGACTTCGACTATCCGGCACTGCTTCAGGATCCCCGGGTCTTCTTCCCGGTTCCGGCGCCCACGCAGTAGCGGTACCTTTCACCAACATACGACGGCGGCAGCCGGGTTCCGTATTTACCGAACCCGGCTGCCGCCGTCGTTGTCTGTTCTGTGAGACGGTAAGGGCACGCACCTACCCGGGGAGGGCCATGGATTTCCAGCACATCATCGAAGAAGTCGGCCGGTACATGGACGCCGCGGGAGTGGCTGTCATGGTGATCGGGGCCCTGGTTTCCCTACCGATGGCTCTCCGGGGATACCAACCGAAACGTGCCCGCGGCCTCTCCCCTTTCTCCCCTTACCGCTCCTACCGGCAGCTGCTGGGGCGGTCCATCCTGCTGGGCCTCGAGCTCCTGGTGGCCGCTGACATCATCCGCACTGTGGCGGTCACCCCGACGTTTGAAAGCGTTGGCGTGCTGGCGATCATCGTGCTGATCCGGACGTTCCTCAGCTTCTCCCTGGAACTCGAAATCACTGGCCGCTGGCCGTGGCAGAAGGAAGCTCCGAAGCAGGAGTAACCAGGATGGGAGCGTTCAACGATTCCGATTCCCTCAGCCATCCTGGCAGCATGCTCTCAACAGTCTTGGCCAGGTCCTCAGCGGTCTCTGTGGGGTCCTGAAGCCAGTCCAACAGCAGCGACAGGATCCCGCCCACCAGGAAGATTGCGGCCCGGTTGGCCTGGAGCCCAAGGGGTTTGGTGTCCACGGCGCTGATGGCTTGAGCCAGGTGGGCAACAAGTGTGCCGTGGAGTTCAAAGAGCGCCGGCGTCTGCGTGTCAGGGACCAGCACCGCAAGGCACAGCACTCTGTGATGACCAAGGTGTCCGAAGAATTCCGCGAAGCCCACGCGCGTTGTCCCCCCTTCACTTGGCCTGCCGGTCTCTGCGTCCGAGGACGGTTTGAACTCGTCGAGCAGTTCCCTGAAAGCCGCAACACCCACGTTCTCCGCGCCGGAAAAGTGGTTGTAGAACGAACTCCGGCTCACGCCGGCTTCCTGCGCGAGGGATGACACTGTGGGCGCGGATTCACCGCGCTCAAGTTGCCTTTCGAACGCGTCCAGCAGCAGTTGCCGCGTCCGCACGGCCCGCGGATCAGCCGCATTGCCCTCGCGCATGAACACCGCGGGAGGCGTGCCAGTGAGGCCCATGCCTACTCCCCCTTAATCCTCGTTGGATCTATCGTACAGTTGCCCAACAAGTGCATCTATCGTACAGTTGTCCAACAAGGCCCCGGACGTCGGATTCCGGGCGGAGTCGCGATGAAGGGACCCACCATGTCAGCCATGAACAGATTCGATCCGGAGATCGTGGCACTCTTTGAGGCGGCGGCAGCAACAGCCACCGCCGAGCCGGCAATGACTGCCCCTGAACGTGGCGACGTCAGAGGACTCAGGGAAATGATCAATAACGGGCTGGGCGTCATCCCACGACCACCCGCCACGAACGTGGAGGTTACGTCCTATACCGCTGAGACGTCCGACGGCTCCAGCCTTGAACTCCGCTGGTACACCTGCCGGGACGATGACGCCACGGGCCGGCCGGCGGTGGTCTACTTCCACGGTGGCGGTCGTATAGCAGGCAAGGTGGAGCACTACGACGGCGTCGTCCAGCATTACGTCGCAGAAACGGGCACGCCCATGCTCCAGGTGGAGTACCGGCTGGCCCCGGAGCACCCGGGAAGCGCCGCCCAGGAAGATGGCCTTGCCGCCATCACATGGTTGGTGGACAACGCCAGGGAGCTTCGAGTGGATGCTGACCGCATCGGTGTCATGGGCGATAGCGGAGGCGGTGGTGTTGCCGCTGGTACTGCCATCCTGGCAAGGGACCACGACATCCACGTTGCCAAACAGATCCTCATCTATCCCATGTTGGATGACCGCAACACACGGCCGGATCCCCATTTGGAGGGCCTGGTCACCTGGACTCACGAGACCAACTGGACCGGATGGCACGCCGTACTCGGCGACACCATCGGGACTGAGGGCGTTTCGCCTGTTGCCGCGCCCGGCCGCCTGACAAACTTCAGTGGTCTGCCGAGTGCGTACATCGAGGTGGGCGATCTTGATATTTTCAGGGACGAATCAATGGCCTTTGCACAAGGTTTGTTCGCTGCCGGGGTCCCATGCGAACTGCACATCAACGCCGGGGTCATTCACGGCCACGATCTCATGAGCTTTGAACTCGGAGCGAGTCTGCGCAGTCATGCCGCGCGATGCCGGGCCATCAAAACGCTGTAGCCCGGCCCTCGGTGTAGAGCGACCCAGGGGGTAGCGCGGCCCGGGGGCCGCTACGATCGAATCCATGACGCAGCCGTGGACACCGGACCTTCTTGGCGAAGGCTTTGAGCAGCAAACGCTAGAGCTCGACGGCGGTGCTCTCGCCACCTTGGTGCGGTACGTCGGCGGCGGCGAGCCGTGGCTGGATATTCCGGACGGTGCGGGAATCGATGCCGATGTCCTCTATGTACACGGCTGGTCCGACTACTTCTTCCAACGCCATCTGGCCCAGTTCTGGCACCGAACCGGGGCGCGCTTCTACGCCTTGGATCTACACAACTACGGGCGCAGCCTTCGTCCCGGGCTGGTTCCGGGTTTCGTCACCAACCTGTACGCTTACGACGCCGACATCGCAGCGGCCCTGTCAGCCATGGGCCGCACCGGCGTTCAAGGCCAGGGTTTTCCTGGCGAAGACCGTCCACTTATTCTCCTGGGCCACTCAACTGGTGGACTCACCCTGAGCCTGTGGGCTGCCCGCCACCCCGGCGTGGCTTCGGCCCTCGTCCTCAACAGCCCCTGGCTGGAATTCCAGGCGACCGAGCTCGGCAGACGTGCGATCGCCCCGCTGGTGGGACTCCGCGCCAAACTCCACCCGTTGACGCCCCTACCTCCAGTGGATCCAGGCATCTACACCCGGGCTGTCTCGGCACACCTTGACGGCGAATGGGACTACAACCTGGAATGGCGTCCTGACCGGGGTTTCCCCATCACGCCAGCATTCCTCGACGCCGTGTTCCGCGGCCAAGCCACCGTGGCAGCCGGTTTGGGCATCGACGTTCCGGTACTCGTGTTGCTCTCGGACAAGAGCTACCTCCAACCAAAATGGTCAGCCGACGCCCTCACTGCCGACGTCGCGCTGAACGTCGACGCCGTGGCTCACCGCTCCTTGTCCCTCGCGGACACCGTCACTGTGAGCCGGCTGCCGAACGCGCTCCACGACATCTTCCTGTCACCTGAAGCCATTCGGCGCGAGGCTTTCGCCCGCATCGGCCGCTGGCTTCCCACGGCCCTGCAGCCCTCGGATGCAGAGGTGTGGGAAGCCAGGACCGCCGGCTTATAGGAGTTACTTACCGAGGCCGGCCCGGCGCAGAGCTTCAGCCATGGCGGTGTTGGCGGGAGCGGCCGGAGCTTGCTGGGGCTTGCCCTGCTGTGGCCGGCCTTGGTTTCCCTGCTGCGACCGGCCTTGGTTTCCACGCCGATCACCGTCACGCGGACCACCCGTGCGTTGGCCACCGCCGCGCTGACCCTGCTGCCCGCCCGAGTCCCGGCCACCAGAGTCCCGGCCACCTGCAGCACGCCCACCCGAGGTGCGTCCGCCAGCGGTGCCGGGTTCGTCGTCGAGCCTCAATGTCAGCGAGATGCGCTTGCGCTCAGGGTCGGCTTCAAGGACCTTGACCCGGACCACTTGGCCGGACTTCACGATTTCGCGGGGATCCGAAACGAACTTGTTGGACAGTGCCGAGACGTGAACCAGTCCGTCCTGGTGCACTCCGACGTCAACGAACGCACCAAAAGCGGCAACGTTGGTCACGGTGCCTTCCAGGATCATGCCGGGCTTGAGGTCGGAGATCTTCTCGATGCCTTCAGAGAAAGAGGCCGCCTTGAACGCAGGACGGGGATCGCGTCCGGGCTTCTCCAGCTCGGACATGATGTCCTTGACCGTGGGCAGGCCGAACGTGCCATCGACGAAAGCCTGCGCATCCAAAGCAGTGGCAGGACCGCCACCGGCCGCGACGAGAATCTTCCGGGCCACAGAATACGCTTCCGGGTGCACACTTGAGGCGTCCAGTGGCTCCGCTCCCCCGGTGATCCGGAGGAAGCCGGCGCACTGCTCGAAGGCCTTGGCACCCAGCCGCGGCACCTTCTTGAGGTCGCTGCGCTTCGCAAACGGCCCATTCTCGTTCCGGTAGGCCACGATGTTTTCGCTGAGCAGCGGCCCAACACCAGCCACGCGGCTGAGCAGCGCCGGTGATGCAGTGTTCACATCCACGCCCACGGCGTTCACGCAGTCTTCCACCACGGCATCCAGCGAGCGGTCCAGCTTCGCTGCGGTGACGTCGTGCTGGTACTGACCCACACCGATGGACTTCGGTTCGATCTTGACCAGTTCCGCCAGTGGATCCTGAAGGCGGCGGGCAATGGACACAGCCCCACGCAGCGAAACATCCATGCCCGGAAGTTCGGACGCCGCCAGGGCAGAGGCCGAATACACGGAGGCCCCGGCCTCGGATACCACCAGCTTCTGAATCCCCTTGGAGCCGGCAGCTTCTAGGGACTTGATAAGCTCCGTGGCCAGCTTGTCCGTCTCGCGGGACGCCGTTCCGTTGCCGATCGCCACGAGTTCCACGTTGTACTGCTTGGCCAGCCGATCGAGCGTGGCCAAGGCCTCGTCCCACTTTTTGGCGGGGGCGTGCGGGTAGATGGTGTCCGTGGTGACAACCTTGCCCGTCCCGTCCACCACTGCCACCTTCACGCCCGTGCGCAGCCCTGGGTCGAGCCCAAGCGTGGCCCGGTTGCCGGCCGGAGCGGCCAACAGGACGTCGCGCAGATTGGCCGCGAAGACGCGCACAGCTTCGTCTTCCGCGTCAGCAAACATGCGCCCGCGAAGGTCCGTGGTGAGGCGATCCAAGATGCGGCCCCGCCAGGCGAGCTGGGCAGTTTGCGTCAGCCACGCGTCCGCCGGGCGGCCCTGGTTGGCAACCCCAAGGCACTTGGCCACAGCGTTCTCGTACTTACCGCGCGCGGCGGCCAGGGCGTCGTCGTCGGCCGGGTCAGCTTCGGCGAGATCCAATTCAAGGACGCCGTCCTTTTCGCCGCGCAGCAAAGCAAGCACGCGGTGCGACGGCATGCCGGAAGGCACCTGAGTGAACTCGAAGTAGTCCTTGAACTTCTGCCCCTCAGACTCCATGCCCTTCTTGACCCGCGAAACCATGCTCCCCTGCTTCCAGAGCCGTTCGCGCAGATCCTCGGCCAAATCGGCATCCTGCCCGACGCGCTCCACAAGGATGGCGCGTGCCCCTGCGAGCGCCGTGGTGGGATCGTCGATGGAGTGCTCGGCGTTCAGGTACTTGGCGGCTTCGGTTGCGGGGTCCAGTTGCGGGTTGGCAAGAAGGACGTCGGCCAGGGGTTCCAGCCCGGCTTCGCGGGCGATCTGCGCCTTGGTGCGGCGCTTGGATTTGAAGGGAAGGTAAATGTCTTCCAGCCGTGCCTTGGTCTCAGCCCCGACGACGGCGGCTTCCAGTTCCGGGGTCAGCTTCCCTTGGGCGGCGATCGCCTCCAGGACGGATGCGCGTCGCTCCTCCAGCTCACGCAGGTATCTGAGCCGTTCCTCAAGATCGCGGAGCTGGGTGTCATCGAGCGTCCCGGTGACTTCCTTACGGTAGCGGGCGATGAAGGGCACAGTGGATCCGGCGTCGAGCAGTTCCACTGCGGCCTTGACCTGCCAGGCCTTGACGCCGAGTTCGGCGGCGATCTGAGCGTGGATGGCAGAGTCAGCTGACTGGTGTTGGAGATTTGAAGTCACCATGACAGTTTGCCTCACGTGGCCGACAGTTTCAGAAGGCAGGTATCGGGAAGGCCTATCCCGGGGGCTCCGTTAGTGCTGTAGTTGGACCATGCAGGAACTGCTCATCATCCTTCAGGACGGGTTCGTTTCCGATGACGTGACCGTGACCGTCAACGGCAAGGAGGCCGTGTCCGAACGGGATGTATCCACTCAGACGCTGTTGGGGATGGCCGATGAACTAACAGTGGAACTGCCGGCGAAGGGCGCCACAGTGGGCGTCGAGGTCAGCAGCCGAAAACTTAGCGCCACGAAGAAGCTCGCGGGGAAACCCAAGAGCTTGCTCGTCTCGATCCAAGACGGCGAACTCGTGCTGCGTGAAGGAACGGGCCGCGAGGCGTTCCTTTAAGGGATGCCTCGCGGCGGCTGGACTGGTTGCCGGATTCCAGGCCTCAGTGGGCCATGTGCTCCTTGGCGGAGATGTGTTCCACCATTTCGCCGAGGCGCTCTTCTGCGTAGTGGTTGCGGGCAATATCGCCCTGGCTGATGATGCCCACCAGTTTGTGGCCGCTGATGACGGGAAGGCGGCGCACTTGATGTTCCTCCATCATGGTGACGGCCTCGTCAACGTTGGCATCTGCGTCCACCCAATAGGGTTTGCCGGTGGCCAACTCACTGGCGCGGACTTCGCGTGCATCCTTGCCTTCGGCCAAACACTTGACCACGATGTCGCGGTCGGTTATGAAGCCGGTGAGCTTGCCGTCGTGTCCGCAGATAGGGAGTGAACCGCAGTCCAGGTCCCTCATCAGCCTGGCGGCGTCCTGAAGAGTTTTGTCCTCTTCGATGCACTGGGCGTTGGTTGTCATGAATTCACGTACGACACTCATGGGTCCTCCTTCATCGATTGGGATCATCGACGAGGGGCCTCTCGGCACCGACGCCGATGATGCCAGCCTACGCTCGGAGGGTGACCGTGGCTAGGCGATTGCAGGCCCTTTCGAGCGGCCATTTCACGGCTGCTCTTCGGCGATGTCTTCAGCCCACAATTCGGGGTGTTCCTCTTGGAAAGTGCGCATCATGTCCACGCACCGGGGGTCATCCAGAACTACTACCTCCACGCCACGCGAACGCAGGAGATCGAACTCGCCCGGGAAGGTTTCGGCCTCGCCCACCACCACCCGTGGGATTTTGAATTGGATGATGGTTCCCGTGCACATCGCGCACGGTGCCAAGGTGGTGTAGAGGATGGTGTCACGGTACGTCTTCTGGCGTCCGGCTGCCCTGAGCGCGGACATCTCACCGTGTGCGATCGGGTCGCCGTGCTGGACACGTTCGTTGTGGCCGCTGGCAATAACTTTCCCACCGCGGGCCAGTGCGGATCCGATGGGGATTCCGCCCTCGCTGAGGCTCTTTTGTGCAGCTTGGTAGGCGGCTTCGAACGCGGGGTCTGGGGCTGTTTCTGTCATGGGTGCAGTCTAAAGTGGCCGGAAGCTATTTTGACGGACGCTATTTTGTCAGGCGCTATTTTGCCGGAGCCTATTTTGTCAGGGCCCGCTGATAGCTTGGCTGCAAGGGTTTATTGACGGCACGGAAAGGTAGGTGGCTCGCGGTGTTCTTTCTCGAGCCCGGGATGGCGGGCGCACCTCAGGATCTGGTGTTCTCGGCCAGCGACCTGGTTATTGCCGCCACCTGCGAGTACCAGTTGCTCAGGAAACTTGACGAAAAACTCGGCCGCACGCCCAAGCCTGACTTCGCAACGGATGCCATGTTGGAGCGCACCGCCAAACTGGGAGACGATCACGAGCATCGGGTTCTTGAGGAGTTCGTGGCTGAGTTCGGGATGTGGGATCCGGCTTCCGGGAAAGGCGTTTACGACGTCGTTCCCGCCACTGTGATGGACCGCGCCACTCTTTCGGCCAAGCATGCGGAATCCATCGACGCCTTGCGTTCCGGGGCGGACGTCGTCTTCCAAGCAGCCTTCTTCGATGGTCAATTCCATGGCCGCTCAGATTTCCTGGTGAAGCGCCCCGGCGGTCAGTACGCGGTCTTCGATACCAAGCTCGCACGGCATGCCAAGGTCACGGCTCTCCTGCAACTGGCGGCCTATGGAGACCAACTCATCCAGGCAGGGATCACACCGGACCCTACCGTCACCCTGGTGTTGGGTAACCGTGTCCACAGCGACCACCCGCTCGCCCAGATCCTCCCCGTCTTCAAAGAACGCCGCGAACGCTTCCTCGGCATGACACAAGCGCACGTTGCGGGTAGCGGGCCGGTGGAATGGGGTGACTCCCGATATTCCGCCTGTGGCCGCTGTGATTACTGCGCTGAGCAAGTCCAACTGCACCGGGATCTCCTCATGGTGGCGGGCATGCGGATCAGCCGCCGCAAGAAGCTGATCGAGTCTGGTGTCACAACCATTGACGCTCTGGCAGCCCTTCCGGAAGCGGGTGATCCCACGTTGCTGCGGCTCCGGGAGCAGGCCCGGTTACAGACCGGCGCGGGCACACCGGATGGCACAGTCAAGTACACGGACAAGTCCGGAGAAGCCAAAGCCATCAGCTACAACGTTCTGCCGGACAACACCTTGGGCAGGCTGCCCGCTCCCGATCCGGGCGACATCTTCTTCGACTTCGAAGGCGATCCCCTCTGGCAGGACCCCATCACGGAAAAGTGGGGGCTGGAGTACCTGTTCGGAGTCATTGAGAACCCTGTGGAACCCGGCGCCCCGCCCATTTTCCGGCCATTTTGGGCGCACTCACGGGCTGAAGAGGGCAAGGCGTTTGTCGACTTCCTCGAGTACGTAGCCGAGCGGCGCCAGAAGTACCCCGGTATGCACATTTACCACTACGCCGCGTACGAGAAGACAGCCCTGCGCAACCTGTCCCTGACGCATGTGGTGGGCGAAACCGCCGTCGACGACCTCCTGCGCCAGGGTGTCCTGGTGGACCTCTACGACACCATCCGGCACAGCATCCGGATCTCTGAGAACTCCTACAGCATCAAGAAGCTTGAGCCTCTCTATATGGGGCAGCACCTTCGCTCAGGTGATGTGACCGACGCCGGCGCCTCTGTTGTTGCCTACGCCGACTACTGCACGGCCCGGGACAACGGGAACCCGGGAGAAGCAGCCGCGATCCTCGAAGGCATCCGTGACTACAACGAGTACGACTGCCTGTCCACGCTGGAACTTCGCAACTGGCTGCTTGCCCGTGCTGCGGAGCGCTCCATCCAGCCGGGCGGTGAAGCGGAACCTGCTCTTGCAACAGACACGGAACCGGAGAAGTACCAGGCGGCACCGGAAGAAAGCGCACTGTTCGACTACCTTGCGGATCTGTCCGAGGAGGAAAAGAGCACCTCGGATTCACGCGCCGTGGGCATTGTGGCCGCCGGGGTGGGATATCACCGCCGCGAGGACAAGCAACACTGGTGGGGGCACTTCGACCGCCTGGAAAAGCCGACATCGCAATGGCCTGACGAGCGCGACCTCTTCATCGTCAACCATGCTGAACTGCTTCAGGACTGGGCCAAACCCACCCCCCGGAGCAACCCGGTGAGGATCGTGAAGCTCTTCGGCCGGTCCGGGGACGGAGCAGGACTGGAACCGGGCAAGAAGTACTTCCGCATGTACGGCTCTCCCCTGCCGAAATCGCTGCAGGAGAAAGAGTCCACTGTGCTTGGCCGTGCAGGCTGGAACAGTACCCTGGTCACAGGGGTGGGAGACGAGGACGACTTCGAAACGGTCACCATCGCAGAGGGCCTCCGCAAGGACTCCACGGCGTTCAGCCAATGGCCCATGGCCTTGACTCCGGATCCACCCATTGCCACGAACGGCCAACGCGCAGCCCTCGCTGCGCTGGCCACCAAGCTCAAGGGCGCACTTCCGGAGTGGCCGCAGGACCCCGCGCTGGATCTGGTGCGAAGGAGGCCCCCGAAGCTTCGCAGCCTTGCAGCCCTCCCTCCCGTGGAGCCGGGGCCTGATGGGTACATCGACGCCATCACCGCAGCCATCACTGACTTGGACCACTCCTATCTGGCTGTGCAAGGCCCTCCAGGGAGCGGAAAGACCCACGTGGGCGCCCACGTGTTGGCCCGGCTTGTGGCTGCAGGCTGGAAGGTGGGTGTGGTGGCCCAGTCCCATGCCGTAGTGGAGAACATGCTCTGTGCCGCCGTGGACAAGGCCGGAGTGGATCCCCGGCGGGTGGCCAAGGAAGTCAAACACGATGACCCCGTGCCCTGGACCCAGTGTGCCAAAGGGGACGTGGAAGAACTCTTGTCCAAGCCGGGCGGGACCCTCATTGGTGGCACAGCCTGGACCATGGTGGGCAGTTCGGTTCCGGCGGGATCTCTGGATCTCCTGGTCATTGACGAGGCGGGGCAGTTCTCGCTGGCCAACACCATGGCAGTGAGCCGCGCAGCCAAACGCCTTCTGCTGCTGGGCGATCCACAACAGTTGCCTCAGGTCACCCAAGGCAAGCACCCTGAGCCCGTGGACGAATCGGCTCTGGGCTGGCTGTCGGATGGATACAACACCTTGCCGCCGGAGCTGGGCTACTTCCTGGCATTGTCGTGGCGCATGCATCCAGAACTCTGCAGCGCCGTGTCGGAACTCTCCTACGACAACCGGCTTGAATCGGCATCCGCAGCGAAGGAACGCCATTTGGAAGGTGCCGCACCTGGTATCTCCTGCGTTTATGTTCCACATACTGGCAACTCCACGTCCTCAGCCGAGGAAGCAGCGGAGGTGGTCCGGCAGGTCCAGGCCCACCTCGGCCTGACATGGCTCGACCCCTCCACGTCAGCCGCATCCCGGTCCGCCGAAACACAGACGGCCGAAGGCCGGCCCTTGGAGGAAACAGACATCTTGGTGGTGGCCGCGTACAACGCCCAAGTCCAGTTGATCAAGCACCATCTCCGGGGCGCAGGATTGAGCAAGGTCCGGGTGGGAACAGTGGATAAGTTCCAAGGCCAGGAAGCCCCGGTGGTCATCGTTTCCATGGCCGCGTCGGCAGCGGGAGAAGTCCCCCGCGGCATGGAGTTCCTGCTCTCCCGGAACCGGATCAACGTGGCGGTGTCGCGCGGCCAGTGGCGTGCCGTCGTCGTGCGTTCGCCCGAGCTGACCAACTACTTGCCGACGCATCCCGAGGGTCTGGAGAATCTTGGCGGGTTCGTGGCCCTCTGCCAGCGGAGTTTTTGTACAGCTAATGCCCTTTAGAAGGCGTTTTAAGGGCATCTGCTGTACAAAAACTCAGGGCTTCGTCCAGGACCTTGCCGAAGTTGCTGGCGTCGTGGGCAAAGCGACCGAGGAAAAGCCCGGACACCCCGTCCAGCTGCGGCAACAGTCCTGGCTTCGCCGAGCCGCCATAAATGATCGGAATCCCTGCAAGGCCGTGCTGGGCCAGCACCGAACGCAGGGCACCTACCACCTTCGAAACATATTCCGCCGAGGCAGGCTCGGGAGCCCCGATCGCCCACACCGGCTCATAAGCAATGATCAAGGTGGAGGCAAGGGACCAGTCGCCTGACACTGCTGCCTTGATCTGCCCGTAAACCGCGTCCGCCGCTGCCGCCGGGCCTCCCGCGTGGTCCAGGATCTCTGACTCCCCCACGCACAGCAGTGGCGTCAGCCCGGCGTCGACGGCGGCGCTGACCTTGAGCGCGATCATCGCCTCATCCTCGGCGAAGTACCGCCGACGTTCAGCGTGGCCGATCTCCACCAGGCCAACCCCAAGCTCTGTAAGCATCGACGGAGAAACTTCCCCCGTCCACGGACCATCAGACCAGCCACAGTTCTGGGCGCCAAGAACCAACGGCGTACCC
This sequence comes from Arthrobacter sp. MYb23, assembly GCF_002979775.1. Taxonomy (GTDB): domain Bacteria; phylum Actinomycetota; class Actinomycetes; order Actinomycetales; family Micrococcaceae; genus Arthrobacter. The sequence goes on along the minus strand of NZ_PCPR01000006.1, from coordinate 184,243 downwards.
GCCATCAAGCGCGCCGCCTCGGGCAGCACTGGAAACGACGGGATCACAAACGGGACCACCCGCCCGGCCGCGAGGGCCGGACGGGCATCCACTTCGGCCACCAGCTGCTCCAACCACGCCAGGGACTGCGCGTAGCCCATGTACATCTTGGTGCTGACGCCTACCAACGTAGTGTCCAGCGCCGTATGAGGGCCGGTCAGAGCAACTGGAAGCGTCACGGTCTACTTCTCCAACAATTCGTCGGCTTTGTTGCTGAAGCGCTTGGTACCGAACATCAACAGCGCCGCGACGAACGGCAGGACACCCAGGGCGTAGACGCCCATGGTGCCGGTGTCCGAGGCGGTGACCTGGTTGACCGTGGTGCGCAGGATCGGGGCGACGAAGCCGCCCAGGTTTCCGAGGGAGTTGATCAGCCCGATGCCCGCAGCCGCGGCGGTTCCGGTGAGGAACGCCGTCGGATATGACCAGCAAATGGGGCCGGCAGAGAGGAAGCTGCACACCGCGAGGGTAATGAAGATGATGCCCAGGGCGGGCATCTGGTTGGCACCGGCCCAGGCGGAACCGAAGATGCACAGGCCCGTGGAGATGAATAGAGCCGTTCCCCAGCGGCGACGACGCGCCACCGTGTTGGCCGCCTTTCCGATGAAGTAGCAGGCAAAGATGCCGAAGAACCACGGGATGGCCGCAAGAAGTCCGACGGCGATACCCACCTTCTGGCCGGTCAGCTGCGCCACCTGCTGCGGAAGGTAGAAGGTTACGCCGTATACCGCTACTTGCAGGCAGAAGTAGATGACGGTGAAGTACCAGACTCGGCCGTTACGCATGGACGCCAAGACACCACGTGGTCCGGTTTCTTCCTTGACCGTGTCTTCGAGCGCCATGACGTCAGAGAGTGCCCGTTTCTCCTCCTTAGTCAGGAACTTGGCATCCTGGGGGCTGTTGATGAGGAAGAAGTAGGCGGCAATACCGGCCAGGACGGCGAGCATGCCTTCAACGAAGAACATGACCTGCCAGCCTGCGACACCCGGAACCTGGTCACCGATGTTGATGAGCCAGCCGGACAGGGGTGCACCCATCATCTGGGAGAACGGCTGGGCCAGGTAGAAGATGGCGAACATCTTCACACGGACCTTGTTGGGGAACCACGCCGCCAGGAACATGATCACGCCGGGGAACAGGCCCGCTTCGGTCACACCCAGCAGGAACCGCAGGATGATGAACGACGTCTCGCCCTGCACGAACGCGAAGCACGCTGACACGATGCCCCAGGTGATGGCGATGCGGGCGAGCCATACCTTGGCGCCGAATTTGGTCAGCAGCAAGTTGCTGGGGATCTCGAACAGGGCGTAGCCGATGAAGAAGATACCGGCGCCCAAGGCGTAGGCTCCGGCAGTGATTCCCTTGTCCACCTCCAGCGCAGCTTCGGCGAAGCCAACGTTGGTGCGGTCCAGGAAGGCCACCACGTACAGGATGACGAGCATTGGCATAAGCCGCCGCGACGCTTTGGAAATCGCCGATTTCAAGACCGGCGTATCCAGCAACTCCTTCGTGGAATTGGTGGAAACAGACATTGAAACTCCTCTTTGAGTGACAGGAAATGACTAAAGCAGCGCGATCAGCGCGGGAAGAAGATGAGCACCATGCCCACTGCGCAGGCAAGGATGCCCACGGCAAGGTAGATCTTGCGTTCTCTTGTCCAGGTCTTCATGGCGAGGCGCCTAGTGCATGTACAGTCCGCCATCCACATTCAGCGTCTGGCCGGAGATGTATCCGGAGTCCTCGCTGATGAGGAAGGCGATGGCTGCCGCAATGTCCCGGGTGGAGCCCACACGGTTCACCACGAGGTCCTTAGTCAGCTCATCCTTGCGTTCCTGGCTCAGTGTGCCGCCCATGATGTCGGTATCGATGGGGCCGGGAGAGATGGCGTTGACCGTGATGTCGTACTCGCCGAGCTCACGGGCAGTTGCGCGGGTCAGGCCGATGACGCCTGCCTTGGCCACGGAGTAGGGAGTCTTGGAGAACGTGCCACCGCCGCGCTGTGCGGAAACGGAGGAGATGTTCACGATGCGGCCGATCCGGTTCTTGACCATGGACTCGGCCACGCGACGGGTGGCGTAGTGGACACCATTGAGGTTGATGTTCAAGACCCGGTCCCACTCTGCTGATTCCAGTTCCAGATAGCCGACGGGCGAGCTGACTCCGGCAACGTTGGCCAGTGCGACGATCTGCGGGAGTTCATTCTCGAGCTCGTCGATGGCGGCGCGGACCTCGGCTTCGCTGGCGACGTTGGCGCCAACGCCGTGGGCCTGCACGCCGTATTCCGCGGCGATTTCCTTGGCTGCGATCTTGCAGGCGGCGTCATCAAGATCGATGATGCCGATGTTCCAGCCTTGGGCGGCCAGGTAGTTGACGGTGGCGCGGCCGATGCCTCGTTCGGATACAGCGCCAGTGACGATTGCGGTGCGTTCTACGGGGAAAGTCATGTGTTTCTCCTGTAAAGAGTTAGTTGATGGGGGCCGGGCCGAGCTCTTCAATGAGCTTCTGCATGGCGACGTAGGCCTTGTTGCGGTAGGCGATGAGTTCCGGGGTGCGCTCGGCGGGGACGTTGAGGAACCCGGCGCCGGTCTTGGTGCCGAGCTTGCCCGCCTCCACCAGGTCGGAAAGGATCTTCGGCGTCGCGAAACGTTCCGGGAAGCCCGTCTGCAGCGACTTGTAGCAGAAGTTGTAGACGTCCAAGCCAGCCATGTCCGCGATGGCGAACGGACCAAAGAAGGGCAAGCGGAAGCCGAACGTGGTACGCACCAAGGTGTCGACGTCGTCCGCTGTTGCGATGCCCTGTTCCACCAGCTGCGCTGCCTCGTGGAACAGCGCGTACTGCAGGCGGTTCAGGACGAATCCGGTGACGTCCTTGACGACGGCGGTCTGCTTGCCGGCTGCGTGCACCAGCTCGCGCGACGCGGCCACAGTTGCGGCAGAGGTTCCAGCGTGAGGGATGATCTCGACGCCGGGAATGAACGGCGACGGGTTGGAGAAGTGCACACCCAGGAACCGCTCCGGATTGGTCACGGCTTCGGCCAGGGAAGCGATGGAAATGGTGGACGTGTTGGAACCGATCACGGCATCCGGGCGGGCTGCTGCGCTGATCCGGGCCAAGGACTGATGCTTGATTTCAAGGACCTCGGGAACGCACTCCTCGATGAAGTCCGCATCCGACACTGCTTCTTCGATGTCCTTGGCAGCCCACAGGTTCTGCTTGAGGATTTCGGTTGATCCCTCCGGGAACAGGCCATCGGCGATGAACTGGTCCGACTCCACCAGCAAACGGTCGAAGTTCTTTTGCGCTACCTCTGCGGAAACATCGGCAAGCGCAACACGCGCACCGCCGAGCGCCAGCACCTGGGCGATGCCGCCGCCCATGTAGCCGGAGCCGACGACGGCGATCTTCCGGGCTGCGTTGCTTGCGGTGGCTTCGGTTGCTTCAGGATTGGTCATGATCAGACTGCCTTCGTGTAGTCGGGCTCGTACGAGCAGATGGCGTCCACCTTCGCGGCGGAGGATGAGGTTTGGTCGAAGGTGTGGCCGAGCCACTCCCCTACGAGCTTTTTGGCCAGTTCCAAGCCAATCACCCGCTGGCCCAGCGTCAGTACCTGGGCGTTATTGCTGAGTACCGAACGTTCCACGGAGTAGCTGTCGTGGGCTGTCACGGCCCGGATTCCGGGGACCTTATTGGCCGCAATGGCCACTCCGAGCCCAGTGCCGCAGATCAACAGGGCCCGGTCCGCTTCGCCTTCAGCGACTTTGCGGGCGGCGTCCACGGCGACGTGCGGGTAGGCGGTGGAATCGTTGAAGCCAACCCCGACGTCCGTCACGGACGCAACGCGAGGGTCCGCTTCCAGCAAGGCAAGGAGCGCCTGCTTGTACTCGACACCGGCTTCATCATTGCCGACGACGATGCGCCAGCCTTGGTTGCTGCTCATGCTTGTGCTCCGTTTCCAGCCGCTGCCGCTGACGACGCGGTGGCCAGTTGTGAATCAATGAAGTGGGAAATCCTTGTGGCGATCAAGCCAAAGGACACTGCGCCGGGATCAGGGTGGCCAATGCTCTTTTCCGCGAGGGGACGTGCTCGGCCCTTGAGCGGCCGTAGTTCAGCTGTCTTCGCGGCCGCGGACTCTGCTGCCGCGGCGGCAACTGCCAGGGCCCTGTCCACGGGAGTCCCGCCGTCGAGCTCTGTGAGGAAGGTGTCCCGGAACGGCAGGAGTGCATCCACCATGGTTTTGTCTCCGGGATCGGCTTTGCCGAGATCGGTGATGGCGCGCACGAAGGCTTCGACTGCTGCGGCCGCGTCCTCCGAGGTGTAGGTACCGCGGTTGCCCAGCGACAGACCGGCCGCGATAACAGCGGAGCCCCACAGTGCGCCCGAGGTCCCGCCGGCCCGCTCACTCCACGCTTCCCCGGCTGCGGTCAGGATGTTCGCAACAGAAGAACCGGCGGCGGACTCGCTTGCTGCGACTGCCGCGTCCACGCCGCGCCGCATGCCGATGCCGTGGTCGCCGTCGCCGGCGATCGCGTCCAGCTTGCCGAGTTCCTCTTCATGCTCGACGACGACGTCGCGCACCTGGGCGAGGATGGCCACGGCCTGCCGCCCGAGTTCAGCGGCGGCCGGGGTGGGCTGTTCGACGTCGGCGGCTTCGGCGTCGTCTGCTGTTGCCTCGGCCCGGGCCGCGCGAGGCGACATGCTGCCTTTGCGGAAGGCCGGAGTATCGGCAGGCGCCGCCCAATACTTCTCGAGTTCCTCGTCCAGCCACAGCAGCGTCAATGAGAGTCCGGACATGTCCAGGCTGGTCACCAGCTCGCCGCATTCCGGCTCCACCACCGTGATCCCGGCAGCGGTGAGCAGCTTCTCGATCCTGCCGAAGAGCAGGAACAGTTCGTCGTACTTCACCGTGCCAAGGCCGTTGACGATTGCGACCACACGGTCACCGGCGTCTTCTGGCTTGTCATTGAGCAGTTTGGTGACCAGGAGCTCCGCAAGCTCGGAGGCCGTGGGCATGGGGTGCTCGGAGATGCCGGGCTCCCCATGGATCCCGAGCCCGAGCGACATCTGCCCGGCCGGCACATGGAACAGTGGGTCCTTGGCACCCGGGAGCGTGCAACCATTAAAGGCCACACCGAGCGACCGCGTCCGGTAGTTGGTCTTGATGGCCAGACGCTCGACGTCGTCAAGGTTCAGTCCCGCTTCTGCGGCGGCCCCGGCAATCTTGAAAACGGTAAGGTCGCCCGCAATGCCGCGGCGCTTCTCCAGTTGCTCGATCGGCGCACTGGCAATGTCATCTGTGACCGTAACCGTGCGGGTTTCGATGCCCTCAGCATTGAGCCGCAGCTGTGCCTGGCCGAAGTGGAGGACGTCGCCGGCGTAGTTACCGTAACTGAGCAGGACTCCCCCGCCGGCGTTGGCCGCCTTCGCTACCCGGTAAACCTGACCGGCGGCAGGGGATGCAAACATGTTGCCGCAGGCGGAGCCGGTTGCCAGGCCTGGGCCAACCAGTCCGGCGAAGGCCGGGTAGTGTCCCGAGCCGCCGCCCACCACCAGGGCTACCTGACCGGCAGGAACTTCTGTGGAGCGCACCACGCCACCGTCAACGCGGGTAACGTAACCGCGGTTGGCGGCGACAAAACCGTCCAACGCGTCGTCGGCAAAGTCTGCCGGGTTGTCGAAAATTTGTGTCATTTTCCTAGACTCCTGCGAGCTGGGTTGACGGTACTTGGCGGCCCTGGGCTACCTGGCTCGTGCCGAGTGCATAGCCCTCGGACTTCGGCAGGACATGCCTGCGGAGGTAGTCCTGGTTGCTCGCAGTGACGCTGAGGCCGTCTCCGCCGTAGTGCTCGGTGCAAAGGATGCCTTGGAATCCCACCGAAACGGCGAACTTGAAAGCCTCGCGGTAATTGATCAGACCGCTTTCCATTGGCGCCGGCATGGTGATGTAGCTGTCGCGGGCCACGTCCTCGTCCCGGATGTAGTTCTTCATGTGCCAGTAGTTGGAGTACGGGAGGGTCTTGGCCACCATTTCGCGCCAGTCCTCGATGGGCCGGTGCAGGCGGATCAGGTTGCCGAGGTCCGGGTTCAGGCCAACGTTGTCCAGGCCGATGTCCTGGACCAGCTGAACTGATGAGTCAGCGGTGCCAAGGTAGGTGTCCTCGTACATTTCCAGGGAGAGGAGGATGCCAGCCTCGGCGGCGTGCTTTCCAAGTTCACGGAGCCGGGACACGCCGTTGCTCCACGCTTCCTTGTCCCCTTCGGGGTCTTTGTAGCCCTCAACAGTCCAGAACCACAGCTGCTTCTGCTGCTCCGGGGTAATGGCCTGGTGCAGCCCGAAGGACACTACTTCGCATCCAAGCTCGGCAGCGGCGTCGATGGTGCGGTGGCTGTAGGCGAGGTTATCCGCCCAGTCCGTGGCGTGAATGACACTGCGACGGATTGCGGAGATGACCGGGACGCCGATCCCCACTTCATCGGCGGTCTGCTTGAATTCGGCGAGGCGTTCCTTGCTGAGGTCTCCCGGCCGGACCCAGCTGTCGGTGAGGTCTGCATTTGCGAAACCGGCGTCCTTTACTTCCTGGAGGACCGACGCCCAGGCGGACGCATCGGCGTCGTTGATGTGCTGTCCCGCAGCATCGGTGCCGGGGAACTGCAGGAGGGCCGCGGTGATGGGCCAATTCTCGGCGGTATACGCCATGATGATCACTCCTTCGTGGAATCCTGTTTCCTATAGGATTTACGAACGAGGCAATACTGTCAAGGCTTTTGCGAAACTTCCTAGATCCTATATGTCTTACATTTAGGCGTGAAGAGCGTCACGGGAGGGTGCTGCGGCAGTCCTGCGCTGGGGCGCACCCCTATCCGCCGATCGCCCCGATAACCTCTGGCGCATTCCGCGCAAAAGGGTGCGACACCAACGCCGTACGGGTGCGGGAAGCGAAAACGGGTGCGAAAGGTGGATACGGGTGCGCAGCCCCGACGGCGGATGGTGCGCGGGCCTACTCCTCCGGTGCGTCCGCCATCGCGCGGCCTCGCACCTTCTCCACGTGATCCACCATCATGGCCGCAGCCTTCTCCGGATCTCCGGTGGTCATGGCATCCAGGACCGCCTGATGCTCCGCGATCGCCTGCTCAGCGTCGGTAATGCCCACTCCCCCAAACAACCGGAAGCGTTGAATCTGGCCACCCAAGGTGTTGTAGGCCGCGAGCAGGAATTGGTTATTAGCCTGCGCAGCAATGAGTTGATGGAAGCGTTCATCTGCTTCGAGGTAACTACGGTACTCAGCAAACGAACCGCCCCTGGGAGCAGTTTTCAGGTCCTCCACGGCTTGTTTCAGCGAGTCCAGGCCTTCGGGCGTCATCCGCGTGCAGGCAAGCCGGGCGTTGACAGGCTCAATGGAAAGGCGGGCTTCCATGAGCTCAGCGAAGTCTTCCCGCGTGAAAACCGGAGCCACGCGGTAGCCCTTCAATGCCACGCGCCGCACCATTCCAGTGTGCTCCAAACGGGCCAGTGCCTCCCGGACAGGAGTCGGTGAAACGTCGAGTTCCCGCGCCATCCCGTCAATGCTCACTGCGGCCCCGGGCTCCAGCCGACCATCCATGAGCCATTCAAGGAGGGCTTCGTAGACGTGGTCGGCCAGCACTTGGCGGCTGACGGGAAAGCCAGCGCGGGCAGCGGACGGGGAAGGAGCAGGCATGGCACAAATCCTATAGGAACGGCGGCAGCTGGCCGGGTAAGCGCCCCTGTCACAATCCGCTCCGCGTCACGTTAAACCACGACGTCGGCACCCAGGGTGAGTGCCGACGTCGTGGTGTTGCTGAAGTGCTGAGCGCTACTTGCGCCTCAGGCGCTTAGTTGGCGTAGAACGGGTAGTCGGTGTAACCCTCGGCACCGTCGGCGTAGAACGTGGACGCGTCCGGCTCGTTGAGCGGCAGGCTATCGCGCCAGCGACGGGCGAGATCAGGATTGGCGATGGCGGGGCGACCCACCACCACGGCGTCTGCGAGTCCGTCTTCGATGATGGCAAAGGCTTCATCGCGGGTGGTGATCTCGCTGAAGCCGGTGTTCACAAGGAACGTGCCGTTGAAGCGCACGCGGAGGTCCTGAACCAGGGCGCTCTTGGGGTCGTGGTGGAGGACGCTCAAGTAGGCCAGGTTCAGCGGAGCGATAGTGTCCACCAACACTTCGTAGGTGGCGCGGACGTCGGCAGCGTCGGTTTCAGCGATTCCCTGCACGTTGTGCTCGGGGGAAATGCGGATACCTACGCGGTTGGCACCGAGTGCTTCGACCACGGCGTTGACGGTCTCGATCACGAAGCGGGCGCGGTTCTCCGGCGAGCCGCCGTAGCTGTCCGTACGAACGTTCGAGTTCGGCGCAAGGAATTCGTGCAGAAGGTAACCGTTGGCGGAGTGGAGTTCAACGCCGTCGAACCCTGCCTCGATCGCGTTCTTGGAGGCGGTGACGAGCTCCTGGATAACTCCCGGAAGTTCGTCGGTGCGGAGTTCGCGCGGCACCGGGTAGGGCTGTTTGCCGTTGGGAGTGCGAACCTCACCGTCGATGGCTACGGCGCTGGGGCCCACAATTTCGTGGCCGTTGGTGATGTCGGCGTGCGAAACGCGGCCGCCGTGCATGATCTGCGCGAAGATGCGGCCACCCTCAGCGTGAACAGCGTCGGTGACGTTCTTCCATCCTGCGATTTGCTCCTCCGTGACAAGGCCGGGCTGCCCCGGATACGACTGGCCTGCCGGCGTCGGGTACGTCCCTTCACTGACGATCAGCCCAAGGGAAGCCCGCTGCTGGTAATGCTCAGCGATCAATGAACCCGGCACGCCGTTCTGTCCTGCGCGGAGGCGCGTCAGTGGTGCCATCACCAGTCGGTTGGAAAGTTCAAGCTCGCCGAGGGCCAGAGGGGAAAACAGCATGCGCAGTTCCTTTCAGAATGAATCAGGTTCATCTTGAGCAACTGCATGGCGTCTGCAACTATTCCGGAGGAGGCGGACATCACACAGACTGCTATTCGCGGGATTTCTCCAGGGTTCGCTCCTGCAGCAGGGGTTCGAGGTCGCTCAGAAAAGAGTCGCTGAAACCCTGCATAGCCACCTGATCGGGAGTCAGATGGTCCGGCGTCTCCATGGTGGTGTCAATTGTCAGCCTGCAACCGACCGGGGTCGACTCAAGCCGGTACACCATTCTGGTGGAAACGTCTCCAGGCGGGAACAGAGATTGAGTCACGGCGAGGCGCTCGGGCACTTCCTCTAGGACTTCCAGCATCGCGATGCTGCCATTCCAGCCGAAGAAGCACTGCCGCTCACCCGGCCCGTCCGGAATGGCCGGCACAGTGAACGCGTGTGCGACGTCCCCGTCCAACGCGATAGCGGCTTCTGCGGGCCGAATTGCAGACCAAACGATCGCGGGCGAATACGCGTATTCTGCGGAACTCGTTGATGTGGTGGTCCTGAATGCGGGTGCTCTGGCCACCTCTGCACGTTGCGCCTTCGCCTTGCGATCAATGACGGCCCCGTAGATAAAGGTCACCAGCAACCCAGCCACCACAATGCTGAGGACCAAGGTTCCTCTAGGGTCGCCTTTCTGAAGCAGGGAAGCTCCCAGCACGCTCAAAGTGACAAGTCCGCAGAGCGCCAAGATAGCGAAGTAGGCGATAACAGTGTTCTTCACGAAGAACACAGTGACACACGGCACCAATGAAGCTGGGAAAGCCACGCATGCATCTTGCGGGCGCGGCTAGTTGAGCGCCGCCATCAACGCCCAATTCCGGGTATTGAGACACCTACTCCGGCTTGATGTGCTTCAGGGCGTCTTCGAAGCACTCGCACAAGGCCAATACCGCCACAAGGTGGGCTTCCTCTGCGTGAGGAGGATCTGTGTCGATGCATATTGACTCGTTCACCGACTGCGCGAGGTCCTTGGACTCCTTGCCCGTCAGCGCCCAAACACGCGCACCCTTTGATTTTGCGGCGGCGGCAGCGTCACGGAGTTCCTCGGTGATGCCCTTGGCAGCGAGCAGGACCACGATGTCACCCCGGCGTACCTGGGTGGATATCTGAGCGCCCATACTTCCGGTGCCGTTGGAGCCGGCGGCGCCTTTAGTGATCGAGATGGCTTTGAACCCAGACCCCTCAACAGGATCGTGCGCGTTCAATTCTGTCGTGAACCTCTGCGCTTCGTGCGAAGATCCGTCGCTGCCTGCGGCGAAGACGCAACCCCCGCGCAGCCTGACACGCGCCAGCTCTTCGCCCCATTCGGCCAGTCTCGAAGACTCCCGGCGCAGGGCCGCCACGGCAGGGCCGATCTCGCCCAAGTGCCCCAAAACCACATCTACTGCATGCCGATTCGGCTTCGATCCAGTGGAACGCACCGTCTGACCCGTTCGCCTCACTACGATACTCACTTCCCTACCTCCGTCCGCTGAAACTATGGGTTCCTGTCGCCCTCACGGGTTGAGCCGTCGCTGGTTGAGCCGTCGCGGCCACTGCGGTCACGGGTCAGCCGCTCACCCTCGGCAAGATTGGAGCGATCGCGGTCAGCGTCACGCGAGCGCGCAGCGTCACCGGAGTGATCGGCGTGGTGCATGCGGCCACCGTCATGTGAGCGGTCGGCGTCATGCACACGGCCTCCGTCATGCGACCGGTCCGGGTTCGAATTCGGGTCCAGTTTGTCGGCATGACGGAGATGTTCCTCGACGCGCTCGTGAGCTTCTCCGGCTTTGTGCGCGTGTTGTTCCGCTTCTTTCCGGAGCCGGTTGGCTTCGACCTCGGCCTGGAGGGCGGCGGCCTCGGCCTGCGCGGACTCGGCTTTTGCTTGGTGCGCGCCGATGGCTTCTTCGGCCGCCTTCTCCCGCAGCTCCTCGGCCCGGTGGCGGTTGACTTCGGCCTTTTTGCGGCGCCCTACGACGACTGCAACGATCACGACGGCAATGACGACGACGGCCAGCACGATGATCAGTACCAGTGTTCCTGTATCCATGTGCGTTACCTTCCTAATGAGCGGCTTTTGTGGGCGCCGCTCGTGGCCCACGTTGGCTGGGTACCTGAAAAAGCTGAGATCTGCCCACCTGACGGGTACCCCGATCAGGACGTTCCAAAACGTTTGCGGATTCTCAGACGGGCAGCTCCATCCGGAAGCCGCTCCTGCACTGGATGACGCGGGTCATCAGGTAAACATCCAGGAACAAGCGGATTCTTCATGATGGACAACGCGATCACTCCTCGGTCAGCTCTGCCCGAAAACTCTCTCCCTCCACCATCTTAACACCAGTAATCAGGATGCTTATTACTTGCAGCGCCCAATGGCTTCGGGGTACTGCCTCGCACATTTCTCCACCGGCGGCGTTAGGGCCTGGCGGCCTTGTGCGCAGATGCCATCTCTGCTTCGCTGGGAAGGTCTCCAGCAGCGAGGGACCCACCCAGCCGAAACGCAGGGAGCATCAATCGTGAAAGCAGTGACATGGCAAGGCCGGCGCTCACTCAGCGTCGAAGACGTCCCCGATCCCTCCATCCAGGAACCCACGGATGCGATAGTCCGGATCACCTCCACAGCCATCTGCGGCTCAGACCTCCACCTCTATGAAGTCCTGGGCCCCTACATGCACAAGGGCGATGTGATTGGTCACGAACCCATGGGAATCGTGGAGGAAGTGGGCTCCGAAGTCCATCGACTCAAAAAGGGCGACCGCGTGGTGGTGCCGTTCAACATCTCCTGCGGTCATTGCTACATGTGCAACCAAGGCCTTCAGTCGCAATGCGAAACCACTCAAGTGACAGCAAAAGGGTCAGGGGCCGCACTCTTCGGCTACTCCGAACTTTATGGGTCCGTTCCCGGCGGTCAGGCTCAGTATCTGCGGGTTCCCTTCGCGGATTACGGCCCCGTAAAAGTCAATTCGGACGCCCCGGACGAGCGCTATTTGTTCCTCTCCGACATCCTGCCCACGGCGTGGCAGGCAGTGGAGTACGCGAATGTTCCGGACGGTGGCACGCTGGCCGTGCTGGGGCTCGGACCCGTTGGCCAGTTCGCTGCCAGGATAGGCGTCCACAAGGGTTTCCGGGTGATTGGCGTGGATCCAGTCCCCGAGCGGAGGGCAATGGCCGAAGAGCACGGCGTGGAGACCATGGATTACAGCTCCCATGTGGCCGAGCAGATCCGTGAGCAGACACTCGGACGCGGCCCCGACTCCGTGGTGGATGCGGTAGGCATGGAAGCCCATGGCTCTCCGGTTGCATCCTTCCTGCACAGGGCGGTGTCACTGCTCCCTGACAAGCCTGCCCAGGTGGCCATGGAAACCATGAGCGTTGACCGGCTCGCCGCTCTGCACACGGCCGTGGCTCTGGTGCGACGCGGCGGGACCATCTCCCTGAGCGGTGTGTACGGCGGCCAGGCCGATCCCATGCCCCTCATGACCATGTTCGACAAACAAATCCAGCTCCGGATGGGGCAGTGCAATGTGCGCAGCTGGACTGACCAGCTGCTCCCCTTGGTAGAGGACGACGCCGATCCGCTGGGAGTTATGCACCTGGTCACCCACACCGGCTCCCTTGATGAGGCACCGGCTCTTTATGAGAAGTTCCAGAAGAAGCAGGACGGCTGCATCAAGGTGGTCCTCAAGCCGTAGTCAGGCCCAGTCAAGGGACCGGAAAGACAACTCCCAAGGTAAGGACGCGAGGCGTTCAGGAAGTACCCAGAATTGCTCGTTAGCCTAGCAATTGTCAGTGTTGGATTACATCGAAGGAGATCGCATGGGACTCGGAGACAAGATCAGCAACAAGGCCCAGGAAGTCACCGGCAAGGCGAAGGAAGCCTTGGGAGACGCCACCAATAACGAGAAACTGCAGGCAGAAGGCGTCGCTGATCAAGCGGCTGCCAAGACCAAGCAGGCTGGCGAGAACGTCAAGGACGCCGCGAAGGACGCCTTCGACAAGTAAGCCCCACCGCAACACAGAACAAAACACACAGCACAACGCCCCGGCTCCGAATATGGAAGCCGGGGCGTTTGCGTAACCCAAGTAGGTAGCAGATGAGGTCGTTGTGAGCTCTCAGAACGACCTGATCTGCGACTCAGTTGGGCCGCAGGGGTGGTTACTTCTGCGCCGGGAGCACCAGCTCGCCCGACTTGTCCGTGGACAAGGCGAGGGACGAGATGAACCGGGGTTCGCCGTCGGGCCCGTCCTGACCGGAGCGGAGCATGTCCGGGCGTTCGAACTCGAGTCCGGTGACGTGGCAGAGGAGCTTGGCGTCGCTGGGGTTGCCGTCGGCGTCGAACATGGGCAGGTCAATGCCGTCGTCGGTACGGCGGAGGTAATAGCGGCCCTTGGTGGCCAAGGCCAACACGGGCGGCAGCACCAGGGCCAGGCCCACCGCGAAAATGGGTGAGAACGGCTGGACGGATGCACCAAACGCTCCGAAGAACACCGCGATGGAAACCCCTGCAGAGACCAGCATGGACACGAAGCCCACCGGGTTCACGGCGTAGAGCATCCCGCGCCGGAACTCAGGAACCTTCGGCGAGATCTTCAGCAGGTACTTGTTGATGGCAATGTCCGAGGCCACCGTAACAACCCATGCCATGGCGCAGTTGGCGTAGAAGCCAAGGATGGTGTTCAGGAACTCGAACATGTTGGACTCCATGAGGATCAGCGCGATCACCAGGTTGACCACCACAAACACCATGCGACCCGGGTAAGTCTTGGTGATGCGGGTGAAGGAGTTGGTCCAAGCCAGCGAGCCGGAGTACGCGTTGGTGACGTTGATCTTGATCTGCGAAATGACCACCAGCACCACCGCCAGGGTCATGGCCAGCCACGCGGGCATCATCTCTTCGTAGACACCCAGGAACTGGTGGACAGGCTCGTTGGCGTGGACAGCAGCTGCGGGGTCCAGCTTGGCGATGAGGTAGATCGCGATGAACAGGCCAATGATCTGCTTGATGGCCCCAAAGATGACCCAGCCTGGCCCGGCGAGGATCACTGCCCGCCACCAGGCACCCTTGTTTTCGGCGGTCTTGGGCGGCATGAAGCGGAGGTAGTCGATCTGCTCGGCGATCTGCGCCATCAGCGACAGGCAGACGCCCGCAGCCAGCATGACGGAGGCCAGGTTGGGGCCACCTTCTCCGGACGCGCCGGTGAAAGCGAAGAAGGCATCAATGCTCTCCGGGTGGGACAGGAGCAGGTATCCCACCGGAACCACCATGAGCAGCAGCCACAGCGGCGTTGTCCACACCTGCAACGTGGCCAGCGTCTTCATTCCGTAGATCACCAGCGGAATGATGATGATGGTGGACACCGCGTAGCCGATCCACTGCGGAATGCCCAGACCCAGCTGCAGCCCCTGAGCCATGATGGAGCCTTCGAGGGCGAAGAAGATGAACGTGAAAGTGGCAAAGATGATGTTGGTGACCACTGAGCCGTAGTAGCCGAATCCTGAGCCACGCGTGATCAGGTCCAGATCAATGTTGTAGCGGGCTGCGTAGTAGGCCAAGGGGAAGCCCGTGGCGAAGATGATGACGGCTGCCACGATGATGCCAAAAATCGCATTCACCGTTCCGTACGCGATGCCGATGTTCGCGCCGATGGAGAAGTCTGCCAGGTAGGCGATGCCGCCCAGGGCACTCGTTGCCACGACACCGGCGCTCCACTTCCGGTAGGAACGCGGGGCGAACCTGAGGGTGTAATCCTCCAGGCTCTCCTTGGCGGCACTCATTGCATCTGCGTTGCCTTGCGCCGCTGGAACAGAGCCGGCGGTTCCGACGGCGGTTCCAACCGCCGTCGTCGGCTCCAAGGTTGCGGTACTCGTCTTGTCGTCACTCATTCGTGGTCGCTTTCGTCCGGGGAGGGTGCCTCGCCCTTGACGCTAGTAACGCGACGCGTCAATTCCGTCACGTCCATGTTTCACAGCTGTAACTTCTGTATCAGCTGCCCCGCGCGGCCAGCACCAAAATCCAGCTCCACGGTTTGTGCGCACCCCACAAAATCGACCTCCACCTGCACCGATACCGTCAAGGACATGAGCACCCAAGCACCCCGGCTAACCCGGGAAACCACTACCTACGCCATCCTTGACACCGCCCGTGAGCAAGTCCTCGGACGCGGGGAGGGCCTGAATGAGGCACAACTTATCGACATCCTGGAGCTCCCCGACGACGCCATCCCCGCGGCACTGCAGCTGGCTCATGAAGTCCGCCTTGAGCACTGCGGTGAGGACGTGGAGGTGGAAGGCATCATCTCCATCAAGACCGGCGGCTGCCCCGAAGACTGCCATTTCTGCAGCCAGTCCGGACTGTTCGACTCGCCCGTCCGCGGCGTCTGGCTGGACATCCCCGAACTCGTCAAAGCGGCCAAGGAAACTGCTGCCACCGGAGCCACGGAGTTCTGCATCGTCGCAGCCGTGCGCGGGCCCGACATCAAGCTCATGAACCAGATCAAGTTCGCGATCGACCGCATCAATGAGGAAGTGGACATCAACATCGCCTGTTCGCTCGGCATGCTCACGCAGCGCCAAGTGGACCAGCTGGCCGAGTGGGGCGTGCACCGGTACAACCACAACCTGGAAACGGCGCGCAGCTACTTCCCCGAGGTAGTGACCACCCACAGTTACGAAGAGCGCCTGGAAACCTGCGCCATGGTCAAGGCCGCCGGCATGGAACTGTGCTGTGGTGCCCTGATCGGAATGGGCGAATCGCTGGCGCAGCGGGCAGAACTGGCCGCCCAACTCGCTTCCCTGGAACCGCACGAGGTCCCGCTGAACTTCCTCAACCCCCGCCCTGGCACGCCCTTGGAAAACCAAGGAATCATGGACGGCAAGGACGCCCTCCGCGCCATCGCCGCGTTCCGGCTCGCCATGCCGCGCACCGTCCTCCGGTACGCCGGCGGCCGTGAACTGACCCTCGGCGACCTCGGTACCCGCGAAGGCCTCCTCGGGGGAATCAACGCCGTGATTGTGGGCAACTACCTCACCACCCTGGGCCGACCCGCCAACGCCGACCTCAACCTCCTGGTGGAGCTGAACATGCCCATCAAGGAATTCCAGAAGTCGCTGTGAACGCACCGGTGTCACAGCAGTTTTGCGGTCAGTGCGGCGGCACTTTCGGCACCGGTGGCCGCACTGTCGGCACCGGCGGTGGGGGCCCGACGTCGGACGCCCACCACGGTTGCCAGCAGCGCCTGGCGATGGAGCCGCCGCGCTTTTGCCCGCAGTGCCGCCGCCGCATGAAAGTGCAGGTCACGCCGTTGGGGTGGACCGCAGAGTGTTCCCGGCACGGCCTGACGAGTTCGTGTACAGATACCGCCCCTAACAGCACCTCATAAGGGCGGTATCTGTACAAAAACTCCCTGGGTAGGCTGGATACATGGCCGAGAGCCGGGACCTTCTGACGCGGGAGCAACGCAGCCGCAACATGTCAAAAATCCGCGGAAAGAACACCAAACCTGAATTAGTGGTCCGCAAATTCCTGCACGCGAAAGGCTACCGCTACCGCTTGCACGGACAATCAGGAGCCGTGAAACTGCCGGGCCGCCCGGATCTGGTGTTCGCGGGACGGCGCAAGGTCATTTTCGTCAATGGCTGTTTCTGGCACAGCCACGACTGCAAAGCCGGGCAGCGTGCTCCGGCAGCAAATGCAGAGTTTTGGGAAGCCAAGAGAACACGAACCCGCGAAAGGGACGCACTGCAGCGGGAGCAGTTGAAAGCCGCCGGCTGGCAGGTGCACACGGTGTGGGAGTGCCAGCTCAAGGACAAGTCCGTTCTTGAGGAGAGGCTGACGGCGTTTCTGGAATCCGCCGCGGACTAAAACCGTGGACTGAAGCCTTCGGCTGAATCAACCGTGGACTAGGGCGCGGTGGTGGTCGGTGCGGAGTTGACTGCTTGGTCTGTGACAGTCGCCTGAGAACTCTGCTGCCACAATGAAAACGCAGCCGACCCCCCAATGCCCAACAGGACCGTCATGCAGACCACGATGATGATCATGAGGCCCGGCGACGGGCGAGCAGAACTGTCCACGTTGATCCCCGTTCCCTGATTCAGCCTGGACACGCCCAGATCTGCTTTTAACTACTTTGTGGGGGCTGGATCAAGAGTGCCTCTGAGTCCGCTCAAGATTGGATCAATCTTTGGATATATGGCGTTGCGGCAGTTCCACGGGTCCTACTGTTGAATCGTGAATCTATTGTTTGGAGGCGGGAGGGGTTTGGTGTCCGAGTACGACGAGTGCACCGATGCCCTGGTGGATCGCACCGTCCTCACCGAACTCCAAGCCGAACTTGGCGGCGACCATGGCATTATCAGCGCCTTCGTGCGCAACTACGTACAGCTTCTGCCTTGGCGGGTGGGCCGGCTCCACCGCGCGCTGGAAAAGCTGGACATTGACGACGCCATGGACGCTGTCCTGAGCCTGAAGACATCCAGTCATATGGTGGGTGCCATCTGCATGAACCGCCTGGCAACGGAGTTGGAGATCAGCATCAGGCTTCTGCCGAACGCAGACCATTTGGACGAACTGGCCGCGCAGGTCCAGGAGATCGACCGCTTCGTGTCCGGCACCATCCAGGAGCTCGAAACGAAGGTTGAGTAAAAAAGTTCACAATAATGAAGAGAAACCATTGACTCGCTAAAGATCTTCACTATAGTTGTGTGAGTTAGCTCACCAACGAAGGATGCGGCAATGACAACCGAGACTCCTGCTCCCCCAGCCACCAGCGAACTGCTGGCCACCGTGGGAAACAAGGTGCGCACCATGCGCAAGGCAAAGGGTATGACCCTCGCCCAACTCTCGGACATCACCGGGCTCAGCCAGGCGATCGTCAGCCAAATCGAGCGAGGCATGGCCAACCCCTCCTTCACCACGCTGGCTCAGCTGGCGCATGGCCTGGACGTCCCCGTAGGGAGGTTCTTCATTGGTCAGAACGAATCAAAATCTCCGGTGGTCCGCAAGTCGGATCGACGCAACCTGAAGAACGTCACTCGCGAATCCGTAGGCGAAGCAGTGCACGAGCTGCTCACCCCGAACCGCGACGGAAACATCGAAGCGCAGTGGATCAGTACGCCCCCAGGGCACGACACCAGCGACACTCCTTTTACCCACAGCGGTGAAGAGTTCTGCTACATCATCTCCGGCCGTAAGGACGTCTATTTGGACGGCGTCTGCTACAGCCTCGAAGAGGGCGACTCCATCACCTACTCCTCAGAGATCCCCCACTGGTACAAGAACAGCTACGAAGAGGTATGCGTAGCCATCTGGGTCAACGCACCACACGCGTGGTAACCCTGCCGCCCTCACACGGCGCCAGCGTTTTCCCTTAACTGTCCGGACACGAAACCGTGGCCGCTGACAATCCTTGCCACTTTCGCATCAAACGACTTTTTCACCAGGCGTTCCTGCGTCATACCCTCCCACGCCCTCCGGGGCGTCAGCGTAAGGACACTTCCATGCTCGACACCCAAATGACGGACAATGTTGTCCCGTCACCGAAATCCAGTCCCTCGTCCTCCCGAAACACCACCAAGAACGCGAAGTTCACCCCGGAAGTCCGGAGAGGCCTCCTCGGGCTGGGGCTGGGCAACGCCCTGGAATGGTACGACTGGATGGTCTTCGGACTCCTGTCTGCTTTCATCGGACCGAACTTCTTCCCTAACACCGATCCGCTCTCGGCCACGTTGAACGCCTTGGCCGTGTTCGCCGTCGGATTCGCCTTCCGCCCGCTGGGCGGCATCCTCCTCGGAACCCTGGCCGACCGCATCGGGCGACGCCGGGTGATGATGCTGTCCATCATGCTGATGGCCGGCACCACGCTGATCATCGCGATCACCCCAAGCTACGCAACCATCGGCCCCGCGGCCGGCATCATCCTGGTTGTCTGCCGAGTGCTGCAGGGGATTTCGACGGGCATCGAAGCCCCACTGTCCACCTCGCACGCTGTGGAGCTGGCTCCGGAGGGCCGCGAAGGATACGTCGCAGGCATCATGTCCTTCTACGTGAACATCGGCATCCTGCTTGCCTCCCTGGTCAGTTTCCTGTGCAGCCTGGTCCTCGGCGGCGCCGCAATGGCCGAGTGGGGCTGGCGCGTCCCCTTCATCATCGGCGCACTCTTCGGCTTCGTGGTCCTCTACCTGCGCCGCTCTTTGCCTGAAACCCTCAAGGCCGAAGAAATGGCCAACAACACGCCCCGCGCAGTGTGGTCCGGAGTCCGTAAGCACTGGCTCTCCGTCCTGGCCATCATCTTTGTGGTGGGCGCGGCACAGGCTTACAACTACGCCTGGAACGTAGGTCTTCCCAGCGCAGCACGCAGCGGGTTCAAGGAAGATCCCACCGCTGTCTTCGCCCTCACCACCATCCTGGGCGTCATCCTGGTGATCGGCAGTTGGGTCATCGGCAAGCTGGCCGACGGCAAGGCAATGTCCAAGTGGTTCCTGGTGACCCGCATCCTCGCCATCCCGTCCGTGTTCCTCATGCTGATGTACGTCCAGCCCGGTATCGGCGGCTTCGCGGCGGTCCTCCTGGGCGGTTCGATCGTCCTGGTCTTGAACATGACCCTCTACAACGTGGTCAGCTCGTCCCTGATGCCCAAGAACATCCGCGGAACCGGTGTGGCCTTGGGCTACGGGATCGGCGTAGCTCTCTTCGGCGGCACGGCTTCCTACCTGTTGGTCTGGTTCCAGTCCCTGAACATCACCTGGGTCTTCCCGGTCTACGTGGCCGTCCTCTCCATCCTCAGCATCGTTTTCTACCTCGCCGCACGCCGCTCCAACGGCATCTTCGTCGGAAAGTAAGGACTCCTCATGAACACCCTTGAACTCAGCTCGTCCCTTGAACTCAGCACTACGACGGCGGACCTCACCGCCCCGATCATCTCCCGTTCCGATGTCCTGGTAGTTGGAGGTGGTCCCGCCGGCGTCGCCGCCGCCGTTACCGCCGCCCGCTCCGGCGCCAAAGTCACGTTGTTGGAACGCTACTCATCCTTGGGTGGCCTGGCCTCCGGCGGCATGGTCCTGGTGCTCGATGACATGATCAACGGCCAGGAAATCACCGTCGCGGGCATCGTCTCCGAGTACGTTGAACGCCTCCAGAAGTTGGGCCTGGCAATTGTCCCGCCCGCTGATGACCGCAGGACGTCCGAGGAACTCTGGAACAAGTGGGGCCGTTACGGCACCTTCGACTTCCACTCCCACACCAATCCGAAGCCCATCTGCTACGCCGCTGCTTTCGATCCCGATGGCTGGAAGCGTGTCTCCAACGACCTCGTCCGTGAAGCAGGCGTAGACCTCCGCCTGCACTCGTGGTTCTCCCGCCCCATCGTGGACAACGGCGTGATCAAGGGTGTCATCTGCGAGACGAAACTGGGTCCGCAGGCCTTCATGGCCGACGTCGTGATCGACACCACCGGCGACATTGACGTCGCTTCCCGAGCCGGCGCCAGCTACGCCAAGGACAACTACCTCACCACTTTGGTGTTCCGCCTGGGCAACGTGGATACGAAGGCCGCCGAAGCCTTTGAGCAGGCCAACCCCAAGGAAGCCCGCGCCATCAACCGCAAGATCAAGCGCCTCCTCGGTGGAGCCTGGGAACTGTGGTGGCTCAAGACGCCAATCGACGGCGTGGTGTGGTGCAACGCCCCGCACATGTCCGGCTTCGACGGCGTTGATCCCGCCGACATGACCGCCGCCGAGTTCGCCGCCCGGGACCGGATCTCCGAGGCCGTGGACTACGTCCGCGCCAACCTCCCCGGATTCGAAAACTGCTACATGCTGGACGTCGCCTCCCAGATGGGTGTCCGCCAGACCCGGCTCCTGCAGGGCGAGTACGTCATGACCAAGGACGACGTCACGCAGCGCCGCCACTTCGAGGACACCGTGGCCCGCGGCCGCGACTACTACTACCCGTACCGCTCCCTCCTGCCCAAGGAAGTGGACCAGCTCCTGGTGGCCGGCCGCCACTACTCCGCAACACCGGAGGCACAGAAAATGTCCCGCGAAATTCCTCCCTGCATGGCCATGGGCCAGGCCGTCGGCGTCGCAGCAGCACTCGCCGTGGAGAACAACCTCCTGGTCCGCGACGTCTCCGCGCTGGACATCCAGCAGGGCATGCGCCGCCACGGTGCAGACCCAGGCGACGTCCCGTCGTCGAACGCCACCGTGGACGCAAGCGCAGCGGCGCCGGCATGAGCACCGTGACCTTGGACCAGCCGGCAGGCGAAACGACAGAAAGCACGACGGCGGCACTCGCCACCGGCTCGCCCGCAACTATGCCGCTCCCGCTGGACGGCATCAAGATTGTGGACTTCACCCAGGTGTTCATGGGCCCGTCCTGCACGCAACTGCTGGGCGATTACGGCGCGGACATCATCAAGGTGGAGCGCCCAGGCGCCGGTGACATTTCACGCAACTCATTCCCGGACCAGGACGGCCAGGACAACCCGATTTTCCTGTCCATCAACCGGAACAAGCGCAGCGTCTCCGTGGACACCCGCACCGAGGAAGGCCGCGAGGTCCTGCACCGTCTCATGGCTGATGCCGACGTAGTGGTCAGCAACTTCCGCTCCGGAGTCATGGAACGCATGGGCTTCGGCTATGAGGAACTGAAGGCCACCAACCCGGGCATCATCTGGGCCTCCGGCACCGGCTTCGGACCCGTTGGCCCCTACTCCCACAAGGGCGGCCAGGACGCGATCGCACAGGCCTACTCCGGGGTGATGTGGCGGCGTGAGTCCGAGGACACCAAACCGGCCATCTACCCCACCACCCTGTGCGACTACATCACCGGCATGCACCTCATGCAGGGCATCCTGCTGGCACTGCGCACCCGGGAAACCTCGGGAACCGGCCAAAAAGTGGAGGTGACCATGTACGACTCCATGCTGCACTTGCAAATGCAGGAGGCGTGCATGCAGCTCAACCGCGGCTACGAGGTCAACTGGGGCGCCATGCCCCTCTCCGGAGTCTTCGAAACAACCGACGGCGCCGTGTGCATGGTGGGTGGGTTCACCCCCGACCCGCTGGCCCGAATCTCCGACGCCCTGGACTTGGACGAGGACCTGACGCAGCGTCCGGAGTTCTCCAGCCTTGAGCAGCAGTTCAAGAACAAGCCGGCGTTGCAGGCAATCTTCCGCGAGCGCATCGCCACGAACTCCACCGAGTATTGGACGCACCAGCTCGAGGAGCAAGGGCTGCTCAACGCCCCGGTGCACACCTTGGAACAGGCCTTGGCTGATGCGCAGACCGAAGCCAACGGCATGATTGTGGAAGCTGAGCATCCCACCGTGGGCACGGTCCGCATGTTGAATGCGCCCATCCGGCTTTCAGCCACCCCTCCCACCATCCGCCGTGCGGCACCCCGTCTTGGCGAGCACAATGTGGAGGTCCTGTTGGAGAACGGCTTCGATGAGGAAACCATTGAACGCCTGCAAAAGTTGGGAGTTCTGCGATGACAGCTGTTGTTGAGGCTCCTGTCGACACCGTGACCTTGACCATTGAGAACCACGTGGCAACGGTAGTGATCGACCGCCAGCACGTGCTCAACGCAGTGGATGCCAAGGCTCAGGCCCGGCTTAACGAGATCTGGGCACAGCTGGAGAGCGATCCCTCTGTACGCGCTGTGGTGATCACGGGCGCAGGTTCACGGGCCTTCTCGGTAGGTGCAGACATGTCTGCCTCGGCCGTGGACAAGACCGGGCTGGAGTACTGGGCCGGTCTTGATCCCAACGGCTTCGGCGGCCTGAGCTTGCGGACCACCTTGGACATCCCGGTGATCGCCCGCGTCAATGGCTACGCCTTGGGCG
Organism: Arthrobacter sp. MYb23; assembly: GCF_002979775.1. Lineage (GTDB taxonomy): Bacteria > Actinomycetota > Actinomycetes > Actinomycetales > Micrococcaceae > Arthrobacter. Next base: position 161,430 of record NZ_PCPR01000006.1, on the reverse strand, counting down.
GCGGCATGGAGATGGTGCTCGGCGCAGACATTGTGGTGGCGGCCGATACCGCGAAGTTCGGCTTGACCGAACCCCGGGTTGGGCGGTTGGCGCTCGACGGCGGCATCCACCAGTTGGTACGGCGGATCCCGCACACGCAGGCCATGGGCATGCTGCTGACCGCTCGCAAGGCAGGCGCCGCGGAAATGCAGTCCATGGGGCTCGTCAACGAGGTGGTGCCCACTGAAGAACTCGACGCCGCCGTGCAGCGCTGGGTGGACCAGATCCTCGCCTGCGCCCCCACCTCGGTGCGGGCCGTGAAGCAAATGGTCACCCAGACCACCCATCTCACCGCCAAGGAAGCCCGTGGTCTTCGACTACCCGCGCTCATGGCGGCCCTGGACAGCGAGGATTCAGCCGAAGGCGTCCTTGCTTTCCAGGAAAAGCGGCCCCCCGTCTGGCCCGGCTGCTAGGAAATCCGGCCGCTAGGAAATCCGGTCGCTAGGAATCCGGCCGCTGGAAATCCGTCTTCCCGTACTTTGCGGTTCGCACTGAAAGGAACCAACCATGACGCAATCATCTGCGCCCAAAAATCGAGAATCCCTGCCGGCCGGCGTGTGGGGCGTTGTCGCCACACCCTTCCAAGGCAGCACCCTGGACGTGGACCTGGACAGCTTGGCCGAGCTTGTGGAGCACTATGAATCCATTGGTGCCACCGGGCTCACGGTGCTGGGCGTCTTTGGCGAAGCAGCCGCCCTGACCGCGGAGGAGCGCAGTCAGGTACTGGAAACCGTGGTGGAGTGCACGTCGCTTCCCTTGGTAGTGGGAGTGACCGCTTTGGCTACCCGGCCCGCCATCGAGGAAGTCCGTGCGGCCCAAGGGATTGCCGGGACACGGCTCGCTGCAGTGATGGTGCAAGCCAACTCGGCCAATCCCCAGGCGGTTATTACCCACATGGACGCCATCCATCGGGCAACCGGGGCCAACGTTGTCCTGCAGGATTATCCGCTGGCAAGTGGCGTCAGCATTCCCACCAAGGCTCTGATCACTGTGGTCACCTCCTGCGGCTACGTTGTGGCTGTTAAGGCCGAAGCCCCGCCCACCAGCGTTGCCATCGCGGAGTTGAGTGCCGCCGTCGGCGTCTCAATCTTTGGCGGGCTGGGCGGACAAGGGCTGCTGGATGAACTGATGTCCGGCGCGGCGGGTGCCATGACCGGTTTCTCGTACCCCGAAGCCCTCATTGCCTGTGTGCGGGCGTGGCAGGAGGACGGTTACGAGGCCGCCCAGCGCGAGCTGTTGCCGTACCTGCCCCTCATCAATTTCGAACAGCAAGCCAAAGTGGCGTTGGCCATCCGCAAGGAATGCCTGCGGGAACGTGGCCTCATCAAGGACTCCGGCGTCCGAGCACCCGCTGCTGGTTTCCCGGAGGACCTGCGCACCAGCATGGGCACGCACCTTCGCGAGGCCGCTGCTGCCCTGGAGAATACCAAGACCCCGGCAAGGAGCTTCTGATGGATCTGGGAATCGCAGGAAAGACCGCCCTGGTTGCCGCCTCCACCGGCGGGCTGGGCCTCGCCGTTGCCCGTGCCTTGGCTGCCGAAGGCGTCCGGGTGGCGATCGTGGGCCGTCGTCGGGACCGCGCCAAGGAGATCGTCGCGGAACTGCAGGCTGCCTACGGAAGCGGCTCGCTGGGTGCCCGCGGTTTTGACGCGCTAGCCATCGAAGCCGACCTCACCACCCCCGAAGGCATCGAGTCCGCCGTGGAACAAACTGTGGCGGATTTGGGCCCCATCGACATCCTGGTCCTCAATGGCCCCGGCCCCAAGCCGGGTGCCGCTGCAACGCTGAGCTCAGATGACATCGCCGCCGCTTTCGATCTGCTGGTCAAGCCCCACCATGCGCTGGTCTCCCACGTCCTTCCCGGGATGCGGGAACGGCGTTGGGGCCGCATCCTGGCCATCGGGTCCAGCGGGGTCACAGCCCCCCTGCCCAACCTGGCCGTGTCCAACACCGGACGCGCAGCCCTGGCCGGGTACCTCAAGACCCTCGCTGCCGAAGTGGCCTTGGACGAGGTCACCGTGAACCTGCTCCTGCCCGGCAGGATCGCCACGGACCGGGTCACCCAGCTGGACCATGCCGCAGCGAAACGCCGCGGCACCACGCTGGAAGACATCCAGCTCGAATCCCGCAAGACCATCCCGGCCCGCCGCTACGGAGAACCCGCCGAGTTTGGTGCCGCCGCAGCGTTCCTCTGCAGCGCACCGGCGTCGTACATCACGGGAGTCGCGCTCAGGTGCGACGGCGGCCTGATCCGCAGCCTCTAGCCCCCACTACTTTCAAAGGAAACACCATGACGTCCACAGCCTTGGAAACCACCCCCGACCGGAACACCATCACCGGCCAGAACGCCATTACCGCGCAGAACGCCCTCACTGCGCAGCACCTCATCAACGGCCAATGGCTCGGCGAAGCCGACACGCAACGGATGAACCCGGCCCGTCCCGAGGAGCTCGCCGCGGTCTCCCCCAGCGGCACCGCCGGAGATGTGGACGCCGCCATCACGGCAGCCAAAGTTGCCCAACCCGGGTGGGCGGCGCTGCCCGCACCGTCCCGCGGCGCCATCCTCATCGCGGCCGGCAACCTGCTGATCGAACGCCAGGCAACCATCGCCGAGGACCTGGTGCGCGAAGAAGGCAAAACGCTGGCCGAGGCCAAGGGCGAGGTCAAGCGTGCCGCGGACGTACTCCGTTTCTTCGGCTCGCTCGGCTGGGCTGCCACCGGCGAAGTATTGCCCAGCGGCCTGCCGGACACCACCATCACCACACGCCGCGAGCCCCTGGGCGTCATCGGCCTCATCACCCCATGGAACTTCCCCATCGCCATCCCTGCATGGAAGACCGCGCCGGCCCTGATCAGCGGCAACACCGTGGTCATCAAGCCCGCCGAACTCACCCCACTATCCGCCACCCACTTGGCCCGTGCCCTGCAGGACGCCGGTCTGCCCGCAGGCGTGTTCAACGTGGTCCACGGCAAGGGTCGCGTGGTGGGTGATGCCCTGGCCCGCGATCCGCGCATCGCAGGAATGTCTTTCACCGGCTCCACCAATGTGGGCCTCGGCCTGCAGGAGATCCTGAACGCCCGCCGCGCCCGGGTCCAGCTGGAAATGGGTGGCAAGAACGGTGTCCTGGTCCTGGACGACGCCGATCCCCGCAAGGCCGCTCAGGTAGTCGCCGCGGGCGCTTTTGGGCTGACCGGACAGGCCTGCACCGCAACCTCCCGTGTCTACGTGACACCGGGCATCCGCCCCGCGTTCCTGGAAGCGCTCACGGAAGAGGCTGCCGCCTACACCACCGGAGATGGCCTCGACGGCAACGCCCGCATGGGCGCTGTGGTGAGTAAGCAGCAGTTCGAGCAGGACCAGGCAGCGGTGCGCACCGCCGTCGAACGCGGTGCCACGCTCCTGCACGGCAGTTACGACGGCGACCCCAGCGGCGCGCTGTTCTTCCCCGCTGCAGTTCTCACGGACCTGCCGATGGATGACGCAGCGGTCACTGAGGAGATCTTCGGTCCGGTAGTTGCCGTGCTGGAAGTGGCGGACTACGAAGCGGGCCTGGAAGCCATCAACGATTCCCGTTACGGCCTCACCGCCGGCATCTGCACGGACTCATTGGCCCTCGCTACGGACTTCGCGGCGCGGGCACAGGCCGGCGTGATCAAGGTCAACCGCCCCACCGCCGGGTTGGACCTGAACGTTCCCTTCGGTGGCGTGAAGGATTCCTCCACCAACACCTTCCGGGAGCAGGGCCGGTCCGCCTTGGACTTCTACACCTGGGGCAAAACCGTCTACACCGGCGTTTAGCGCCATGAGCTACGTGATCGCCCAGCCCTGCGTGGATGTGAAGGACAGGGCGTGCATTCAGGAATGTCCGGTTGATTGCATCTACGAGGGCGAGCGCTCGCTCTACATCCACCCGTCCGAATGTGTGGACTGCGGCGCCTGCGATCCCGTGTGCCCTGTTGAAGCGATCTACTACGCGGACGACGTCCCTGATGAGTGGGCCGACTACGTCAGGGCAAACGTGGAGTTCTTTGAGGAACTCGGGTCGCCGCAGGGCGCGGGCGGGCTGGGCAACCTGGGCCGCGACCATCCCGTCATAGCCGCTGAGCCCCTGCGCGTCTCCTAGCCCAAGTAGGTAGCAGTTCATGCCGTTCTGAGCGCTCAGAACGGCCTTAACTGCTACCCAGTTGGATCGGCTTAGTTGCTTGAGGCCGGCGCGAGCCGGTAGCCCACGCCTCGGACCGTCTCGAGCCAGCGCGGCGCCTGGATGCTGTCGCCGAGCTTCTTGCGCAGATTTCCCATATGTACCTCAACGGCGCGTTCGTCGGCGTCGCTGACGTAACTGCCGACGTCGTACGGTTCGTTGCGGAGCCGACGCGCAAGATCTGCCTTGGTCCGCACAATCCGACCGGTTTCCAACAGCGCGAGCAGGAGATCGAACTCCGTCCGGGTGAGCTTGAGCTCGGTGCCGTTCAGGACCGCGGTGCGGGACCCGGCAGAAACGGCCAGTCCATTGTGGCTGACCTCGGGGTCAACTTCTTCAGCCACGCTCCTGGATTCCGACGACGCCCGCGGCCGCCGCATCATCGCTTCAACACGGGCGCGCAATTCCCGGGGACGGAAAGGCTTGGTGAGGTAATCATCGCCGCCGGCTTCCAAACCCATCAGGGTGTCCAGCTCTTCAGCGCGGGCCGTCAACATGATGATGTAAGCATCCGAGGATTTCCGGATCTGGCGTGCAACCTCAAAACCATCAATATCGGGAAGACCCAGATCCAAAGTAATAACGTCCGGATTCAGCTCACGGGCCGACGTCACACCTGCGGATCCGGTGGACGCAACATGCACATCAAATCCCGCCTGGGATAGAACTACGCGTACCAATTCGCGGATATCCTGGTCATCTTCAATGACCAGCCCCACACGTGCTTCACTCATCGCTGCCCCTCAGCCCCTTCGATAACCTCAGAAGTATATCCATTATGGTTAGGCTGATCTCATGAACCGACTTTCTTCCGCATCTTTGCTGGATGTGCCATGACCCAGCCTTCAACGTGGGACATTGCCGAAAAGAAGCAATTGTTGGTTTTTAGGCGCTCTTTCCACGAACATACCCTGCGTATGCGCGTTGTCCTCAGCCAATTGCCGTTATCTGTGTGTGTCTGCATTTCGGCCATCCTGGTCTGGCTGTATTTCCCCGCCACCCTTGAAAATCCGCTGTTCCTCATTTTCCTGCTGAGCCAGGCCTTCCTCCTGGCACTGTGCATCATGGTGCCCTGGCACCGGCTCCCCTTCGCCACCTTCCTCATCATCCCCATACTGGACATGGTCTCCATCGGTTTCGCCCGTGAAGGTGCAGTGGAGTCCATCACCGGCCTCAGCGTTCTGGTGGTGCTGCCGGTCATCTGGCTCTGTGCTTCAGGGCTGTACCCAAAGTTGGCCATTGCCATGTCCTTCCTGGGACCGTTGGGGATCGTCTGGGTTCCCCTGTTCGTGAGGGGAACACTCAGCGAACAAGACTTCACCAAGCCCCTCCTCTTCCCCATCCTCATGCTGGGCATCGGCGTTTCCGTCAGTGTGCTGACCTTGAGCATGGTGCGCCAGCAGCGTGCCTTGGAGCAGAAAGACGAGGCACTCAAGGAAGCCCTGAGCGTCAGCACCAAGCAGGAACGGCTCCTCAACACCGTCATGGAAGCCCTTCCCCTGGGCGTGGTGGCTGTTGATGGCGACGGCCATGACATCCTCATGAACCGCCGCCAACGCCAAACACATACCTTGGCAACTCCCCCGGACAACCAGGACCCCAACGAATCCCAGTTGCTGATCTTCGACACCGACAGGACCACGCCGCTGGTTGCGGACCGCAGGCCGGTGCGTCGTGCAGTCCTGGGCGAAAGGTTCACCGACCAGCTGGTGTGGCTGGGCACAGGAAGCGATCAACGCGCCTTCACCGCGAGCGCACGCCCCATGGTGGACGACGCCGGGAAGTTCGCCGGCTCAGTGGTGGTCTTCAGTGACGTCACTGACCTGGTGAACGCACTTGCTGCCAAAGACGACTTTGTTGCCAACGTTTCCCACGAATTCCGTACCCCGCTGACGTCCATCCTTGGCTACGTGGAACTGATCCTGGATGATCCGAACGCCCTCGACGCCAAGGCGAACAAACAGCTGGATATCGTCAGGCGCAACGCGGAGCGGCTCCTGACTCTCGTCTCAGACCTGCTGGCCGTGCGCTCGGGTCAGATCGTGATCCAACCGCATGCCGTGGATGTTGCCGAGCTGGTGCGCGGCAGCGTCAACTCTGCGGAGCCGCGCGCGGCCAAGGCCGGCATCCGGCTCTCCGTGAATCTTCCCGACGCCCTGGAAGCCCACCTCGACTCCTCACGGATTGCGCAGGTGCTGGACAATCTGGTGTCCAACGCGATCAAGTACTCCCCCGACGGCGGGGACGTGGAAGTAGCGGCATGGGAGGACCAGGACTTCATTTTCTGCCGGGTCACCGATACCGGCATGGGAATGAACGAGGAAGAACAGGGCGAGGCTTTCACCAAGTTCTTCCGCGCCGGCGGCGTACGCAAAAGCGCTATTCCCGGCGTCGGGCTTGGGCTACCCATCAGCAAAGCCATTGTTGAAGCGCACGGCGGAACCATCACGTTGGAAAGCGAACCAGGCCGGGGCACCACGTTCACCGTGAAGATGCCCTCGTGAACATCAGCGCTTAGCTGCTCCTGCCCCGATCGTTGCGCCCAATTCCGCGTCCCGACGGCGGCCGAACAGGAAGTAGCTCACCGGCCCGAAGAAGTTGATGAAGGAAACAGCACGCCAGACTGCCTTCTTGCCCCTGATGTGATCGTCAGGGGTCTTGCCGATGCTTCGTTGCGCAGCCACCAGTAAGGCAAGGTTCAACGCTCCACTGACCAGCAGCATGATCCGTTGGCCTGTGGTCATATCGCGCCAGGATTTCTTGCGGCCCATAGTGCCCCCTCCAGTGAAGATTTACTTATCAGGCTAGTCCGACGTCGGGCGACCCGCCACAGCCTGGCGTACTACTTCGCCCCATGATTGTTCGGCGAGGTCAGCCACCGCGGCAAGGATTTCCGACGGCGGCAAGGACAGGTCCAGCGGGTACTCCACAATGTCGATGTCGGTGTTGAGGATGCGCCGCAGCTTTATCTCCCCCGGACCCGCGTAGACGAGCCAGGCGGTGGGCACCCTGAGCGCTGTGCAGTACGCCAGCAGCTGGTAATGGTCGGCGCTCAAGGAGGCACCGGCGTCGGAGGCTGCTTGGTACTTGGAGTCATAGACCACCACGGGCCGCCCACCCAGAAAATGCACGGCATCCGGACGAACAGTGATGCGGTCCGAGTCCCGGACGGCTTCATTAAGGAGCGCCCCGTACTGGAGGCGCATCTCCCCCGGATGGGCACTCATGGCGCTGCGCAGCGCAGTCCCCACGAATTCCTCGAACACCTGGCCCATGTCCACCACAAAAGACGCGGTTTGCTGCTTGCCCTCGCCAGCCTCGGCGGAGGCGTTGCGGAGGATCACCTCCGCCAGACGCAACACCGGGTGGTACCTGAGGTTCATCCGGCTGGCCCGCCACGGCGGCAGGGGCGCTCCGGACTGAAGCCGCGTGACGGCGTCGAGCTTTCCCTTGAGCTGCCTCAAGCGGCTCAGGACGTCCGGCCGGACGCCGGGAACCTTGCCCATACGCTCCAAGGCAGCCCGGAGGATGCGGTTCTCAGCGATGTCCTCCGTGAATTCGTCGTAGGAGACTTCCAGCGGCACCATCATCCCCGGGCGTCGGGAAATCTGGTCCGAGATCCGAATGCGCCCCTTGACGGTCCGCAGGGATTCCTCCACGGTCAGGTAGCCCTGCAAGACACCACGGCTCAGGGCTTTATCTGCCAACTGAGCGAGCGATTCTGCCAGCGCGCTCCACAGATCCGGGTGCTCCACGGCCTCCACCGAGTGCTCACGGAAGCCCTGCTCTCCGGCATAGCTGAGCAGGAAGAGGAGCCTGCTGAGACCCAGACGGTCCTTGGGCCGGACTTCCAGCTGCACCGAGGCCGTGCGCACCGAGCCCACCTTGCCCACGGGTTCAATCCGATACAGGCCCATCCCCATGGGCGAGGCCTTGGCCAGGCCGCTGGTGTTGATGAACGCGGCCGATGCTGGATCAAGTTTGTCCACCACTCCGCGGGAGAGCTCGTCCATGACAATGTGCCGCGGGCCGGAGCGTGCGGGGGCCCGGCCCGCCCTGGCAAGCGGTCCCGCGCTGGCAGGCGCCCGACCCGGCCTGGGCGGGATGGCTTTAGCGGGCTGCAAGTCGTTCCAGCAACTGTTCCAGGCCGAAGCGCTCCTCCAACTGTGCCCGGTTCAGCTGCCCGTGATAGTGCTCCTCCAGCAAGGGCATGAGCTCGTACTTCCAGATGCGGCGCAATCCGGTGGGGTTCTGGGCTGCGTTCTTCATGAAGTAGGACGGCCCGATCATCAAGTCCCGGTCCCAGTCGTCAATGGCGTCGTTGAGCGCGTCCAGGAGATCTGCATTGAGGGTGTCCAACCCACGGGCTTCGAGGAAGCGACGCAGGGTGCCACGGATTGGCTCTTCCTTGGGGTGCAGTTCGATGAACGCGAATCGGCGGCGGATGGCTGCGTCCATCATGGCAATGGAGCGGTCCGCGGTGTTCATGGTGCCGATGATGTAGAGGTTGTCCGGCAAGCTGAAGGGCTCGTTGGGGCTGTACTGGAGGTAGATGCGGTCATCCCGGTACTCCAGGAGGAAGTAGAGCTCGCCGAAGACCTTGGCCAGATTGGCGCGGTTCATTTCGTCGATGATCAGGAAGTACGGTTTGTGCGCATTCTCTGGCTTGGCCGCTTCCTCCGCGAGCCGCCGCAACGGTCCTGCCACGAGTTTGAAGGACACCTGGCCGTCATCAGTCTTGTCCGGCCGGTAGCCTTCGAAGAAGTCCTCGTAGGCGTACGAGGGGTGGAACTGCACCAGCTTCACCCGTTCGTCAGTGTGGTCACCGGCCAGCTCGGCGGCCAGGTGCTTGGCCAGATAGGTCTTGCCGGTTCCCGGCGGACCGTAAAGAACCAGTTGGCGGTTCTCCTCGAGCAGTTCAGAGATCTCCTTGAGCGGTTCAAGGTCCATGTGCAGGGACGCCGCGAACTCTTCCGTGAGGGGCCGGAAACCCTGCTGGACAACCTCGACGACGGTGGTGGGCGGTGCATCGTCCTCGCCATCGGTTTCGGCTTCCACCGGGAGCAGTTCCTGCAAGGCCTGAATGACCCTGGTGACATCCACAATGATGCCCGGGGTGGAAAGTTGCCGTTGGGCATGGCGTGGAAGCTCGGGGATAGCGTAGCTGTCATCGAACCAGCGGACCTTGCGACGGATCCGCCTGTTGTCCTCGTGATGTTCGGGCTCGCCAAGGACCACACCAACCCTGACGCGGCCGGCATGCTGGTACAGCGTGAGATCGCCCGGCTTCATGACTGTCAGGAAGGCGAACACAGCCGTCTTGGTGTCTTCGCGTTCCACGTAGCCAAGGTGCTTGTAATCCTCATCAACGGCATGCTGAACCACGCCGGCCGTGACGCCGGCCGTGAGCGCGCGCAGGTGTTCCACGTCCAAGGTGGCCTTCTCTTCGCCCACCCAGGCGGCAAGGAGGTCCGCATTGTCGTGATGGGTTCGAAGGAGCCATGAACGGCGGCCCGGATCTCCCACCTTGCGCCACTGGCTGACCAGTTGACGGGCGTACCAGTCAATGCGCTGTCCTGCTTGCTCGTCCAAGTGCAGGCGGATCCGGTGGATGTCCGCGGTGATGTCCTCATCCGTGTCACCTCCGGCCCCTCCAACCAGTGAGGCGAAGGCATCCCGTATTTCCTGGCGTTCAACGTCCGCCACCACGGGCTCGAAGTAGCTGGGCCACACCAGGTATTCGATGCTGCGGCGCAGGGCAGGCTGATCCTCGGGCGTGGCAGCCGCGAGTTCATGGAACTTCAGCGGGTCCGCAAGTGCTTCGTTGATGGTGGCTGTGCTGTGGCTGTCCACGTGGGCCACAAAGCGGCACAGCCACTTCAGGTGATCCCAAATGGTCCAGTTGAACTCGGCGGTGCGGTCACGGATGACGCCGTGGTCCGTCATGCCCTGGTATAGCTCTTCCGGCAGCTCGATGGGCGGCTCAACCCATGACGCCGCTTCGGCGACGCGGGCGCGCTTGACCCTGAGTGACTTGACCTCATGCGCGAGCGGCAATGACTGTAGGAACAGCAGTTCAACGGCCAGCAGTTTGGCCTCCCGGGACGCACCTTCGAGGTTCTGCCGCAGGTTGGTCATCATGGGAGCTTTTGAGTCCTCAACCCCGCGTTCAAGCCTCTCCAGAAGCTCGTCCGACGCATCTGCGGTCCACGTCAACGTCCTGCCGTCCAGCGCCGAGGGTCTTCCGTGAAGCGCCGGACCCAGCACAAACCACGCCGCGTCCTCGATCTCCTTGGAGACTCCGGGGGCGCGGTCAGTGGCAGTTTTTACGGAGGAAATCACCATGCCAACCTACCTTGTTTGGTTTATCCAAGCATCTGGATATCCACAGGCTTGCTGACCGCCCCGGCTGAGCGGCGCTTGGCGCACGGTTGACCTGCGCTAACTGCCGTCGCGGAGGTCAGCCGGAGGTTCCTCCTTCAATTCGATGGCGTCAAAGCGGGCCTCGCAACTCTCACCCATCGGGGCCTGCGACATGAAACCAACGTGCACGGGTTTCTCCGTATCCAGCCGGAACAGACGGACAAAGGACCATTCGCTGCCGTCCGATGACCAGTGGAAAGCCCACGCCGGCCCCACCCGGCTCACGCGCAGATAAACCCACGGCGCGCTCACCAGCGGCCCGTTGGCGTCGTCGGAATAGGTATTGGTCACTACGCTGACCACCATGGCTTCCCCTTGCGGAGAATATTCGAAGCAGAGCTTGGCCCAGTGCTCGTTGTCCGCCCACAGAGTCAGCACACCGGCGTCGAACGTTGTGCGTGGTGAGGCCACCATGACCCTGGCCGACAACGAGAACGCCGCAGGTGCCCTGAAGCCCAACGCCGTGGCACCGTGCTGCGGCTCTCCGCCCAGGGAATCGTTGGTCCAGTCCACGCCGGGCGCGGCCGTGAGCGTGAGTGTTCCCTCGGCCTGGTCATAGCTGGCATGGCTGGGCGATGACGTCCATTCGAGGGAAGGAAGTCCAGCTATTTCGGGAATCAATGGGCGCTCCTTGTATTCGGCAGTCAGGACATTTCTCTGCAACTTTTTCATACTGGTCACAAAAATAGTCCGGCTCCCCCAGGTGCCGGACCACCAATGCGTCTACTCGAACAACGACAACGTCAGGTTCGCGGTGTAGTCGCCGGGCGCGACGGTAGCCGGCGTACGGAGGAACAAGCCGGCCGTTGCGGTCCACTGCCCTTCAGGCGCAATTGCTGCTGAGTCCAGGGCCAGGGCCAGCAATTCCTGGTCGACCAGGCCCACTGCGTCCGCGCCCGAGTCCATGACCGTTTCCACAACGTCACCCTCAGCGACCAGGCCAGATTCACCGCCGTCGATCAATGACGGCGACCACCCCAGGTGTCCAGCCCCGATCGCCGGCTGGCCCGTGGTTCCCGTGAAGTCGGTGGATGTACCAATGACGTACCAGCCGGCGCCGGCCGGGATCTGGTCCGGGAGTCGCGTATCAGTCACCATTACCGTGGGCAGCGAACCTGTGAACTGGCGGACGGTGGGAGACGAGCCGGCTTCCGTCAGGGTGGCCGTGGTTCCTGCCACGCTCATGGCCAGAATTCCAGGCTCATCGATCTGCGCAATCGCCACATTCACGTCGACGTCTTGGTCGCCATGGTTTTCTTCAGCCATTGCGGCTCCGGCCACGCCGGCCAGTACGGCAGTGCCAGCGGCAACTGCTGAGATTCTTACGATCAAGCTTGCTTTGCTCATCGTCTTACTCCTTCATTGCGATGCGAGGGGAGATTCATATCCAGAGGTGTCGGTAAGGGAAGCGCCAGGACGGACTCTGTGCTCGTATACAGAATCCAGTCGGCGGAACGTCACCCTCCCTTCTGCCGGGTAGCGGCTTGCTCGCGCCCGACGAACAGGAGGAGCAACCCGGTCCCGCCGCAGAGCCCGGCAGCCACGAGGGCCCCTACGGGGTCGAGGCCCGTCGCGGGGAGTCCGTTCGGAAGACACTGGCCGCTACATTGTGTGCGCGGCGCAATGTCAACACTGATCTTGATGTCGGAGCCGTTGATCTCCGACGCCCAACCCGGCGTAAGCCCCAGCACCAGGCTGAAACCGACCAGCACGCATGACAACAGGATCCTGGCAGAATCCGCTGAACGAATTCGAACAGTGAAACGCCGCCGGGCGGAGCGAGGTGTGCCCCGCGATCCCTCAGGCGTCATGCTTCTCATAGGTGTAGCCGTAGGGCACGTCCGGTGAGAGTTCCACCGTGTAGGACGCATAGTCCAGCCGCGTGACCAGGATCCCTCGGCGGCCTTCATTGCGCGCACGCTGCTCCGCAGCTTGGATGGCAGCGTTGAGGTTGTTCTCCATGGTGGTCCTGCTGGTAGCCGTGATGGTTGCCAAAAGTTCAGGCGCCTCGATCATGATGTTCCTTTGAGATAGTGCGTTGCAGTGCTAGTGAGTGGATAACTTCTGGTTCCCGGCTGCCGCCCAGGCGCTGGAGATCATGTCCCGGAGCGTATGCCTCGGCTCCCAAGCGATGTCGCGGCGTGCCAGTTCGCCGGAAGCGACGATCCGGGCAGGATCGCCGGGCCGGGCTGCGCAAATCTGTGGAGAGAACTGAATCCCGGTCACAGAGGCCATTTCAGCCATGATCTGGCGAACTGATACCCCGGTACCGCTGCCCAGGTTGTAGACCGGCTCTAGGTCAACGCCCTCTTGGAGTTTCCGGGCGGCTTCCACGTGGGCCGCGGCCACATCAGCAACGTGGACGTAGTCCCTGACGCAGCTACCGTCCGGCGTGGCGTATGCCGTGCCAAAGATCTTTGGCGTTGCGCCGTCCTTCAACGCTTGGAAGACCAAGGGGAAGAGATTGTGCGGGCTGACATCCACCACGTCAAGGATCCCGGATCCAACCACATTGAAATACCGGAGGGATGTATGCCGCAGCCCGGTTGCCCGGGATTGGTCTGCGATGAGCCACTCACCAATGAGCTTGGATTCGCCGTAGGGAGATTCCGGCCTCGTTGGCGTGGATTCGGTCACCAAGTCCACGTCGGTGTTCCCGTACACGGCGGCACTGGAGGAAAAGACGATCGCCTGCACAGAGGCTGCTTCCATGGCAGCCAAAAGGTTTCCTGTACCGGTGACGTTCTGGAAATAGGTGTGAAGGGGCCATTCAACCGATACCCCCGCGTATTTGAATCCCGCCAGGTGGATCACGCCCGCTACATCGTGGCGCTCGAATACCTCTTTGAGGAAACCAGTATCCAGCAGTGATCCCTGCTCGAAAGCGGCACCTTCCTGCACAAATCCGCGCTTACCGCTGGACAGGTCATCGATGACCACTACGTCGTGACCGTCATCCATCAGCGCTTGGGCTACATGGGAACCGATGTACCCGGCACCTCCAGTTACTAGCCATGCCATGGTCAGTTCTCTCCTCTAAGGTGGTTGCCCTGTGCGGGGCCGAGCCGATGTGAAATCCCCCAGGTCGAGATCCACTCCTCCCCTGGTTCAAGCCAGCGCAGGCCGGCACCGGAGTTGAATGCGTTGGGGAGCGCCGTCATGGGTTCCACCGCTACCGCGGTCCGGTGGCCTCCCGCTGGATAGCTCGTGGTGGTGTACACCTGCGCGTACTGATAGTTGGCATCGCCCCAGACCTCAACGGCGTCTCCGTTGGGTGCTTCCAGGAGGTGCCTGTACCTTCCATCCGGCGCCGGAGTGAGATCCAGGAACGCTGTGTCCAGTTGCAACCAGCCCACCTTGGGCCCTGCGGATAGATCCATGGGCGTCCCGGAGACAGGGGACGTGCCCACGGGATTCAGACGCTCATCCACCACCACATAAGAGGCAGCGTTGATGGTCAGGGAAACGTCCTGCATGGGCGTAGCTCCAACCCGCATGTACGGGTGTGAACCAATGGCCGCAGGGGCGGGCATGGCTGACTTGTTGGTCAGCGCGTGGGTGACCGTGAGCCCCTGCGGGGATACCGAATACGTGGTCTGCACGTCCACAGCGAACGGATAGCCTTCGCTCGGATAGATCCGAACCTGCAGCGTCAGCTCGCTGCCGGACCGGTGGACCAGCGTGTGGGGACGGAGCTTGACGAGACCATGAATCGCGTTGCCGCGCTCGGGTTCGCTGATGGCCAGCTGGAGGTCTTTCCCGTCATAGGACCAGCGCCCATCCCGGACCCTGTTGGGCCAAGGAATGAGGATCTCGCCCTCACAATGTTTGGGGAGACCGAACTCGGGAAACTCCTCGATCAACGGCTCGCCGTCCACGGTGAGGCTGCGGATGGTGCCGCCGAGCTCAGTGATGACTGCCGAGACCACGTGGCCATCTGGCCCCGGTTCCGCGGAAATCCGGAACTGCCGGCCGGTCGGAGCAGCAATTCCTGCCGTTGTTGCTTGAGTCAGTGTCATGGTCAGAACTCCGTATGGCCCAGATCGTGGCTGGCCACGAAGGAAACGGAGCTGCGGGTGGCTGCTTGGAGTTCGAGCACGGTGATGGTGTTGCCGTGCTTTCTCAGGAGGGAGCCTGGAACGTAAAGCGTGGCCTGCGGTCCTCGCGACCAGTACCGTCCCAGGCAGAAGCCGTTGATCCACACCACTCCTTTGGTCCAGCCCTTGGTGGAAAGGAAAGTATCGCCACCGCCGGGGAGGTCAAAAGTCCCATGGACAAAGACAGGCCCGGACACTGGTACGTCAGGAAGGGAGGGTTGTTCCTCCAATGCCGCTGAGACTGGAACTGCGTCGTCGAGTTCCAAGGGAAGGATGTCCCAGTTCCAGAGAGTTTCTCCGTTGATCCGGGCATTTCCGATCAGGCCCTTGGACTCCCCCAAACGGGGACCATAGTTCACGCGCCCTTGGTCCTCCACCAGGATTTCCAGGGTGCCCACCGCGTCATGGGGCAGCGCCAGGGACTTTTCATGGTGATCCCGGGAGAGAATTCCCACCGGCACCCTGTCCAGGAATACCTGGGCCCGGTCACGCACTTCGTCGAACTCCAGCACAGCGGGACCGGAAACTTCGATTCCTCTGCGGTAGAGAGTGAATCCGGAGTAGTGGCCCAGCTCGTCGTGGGAGCGGATTCCCTCGTGCGAGGTCCACTTCCCGAGCCGGTCCAGGCAATCCCACAGCGGCAGTGATTGCGTCAGGTTTACGGACAGTGCCGAACCAAGCTGAGGCGGGGCCGGAACGTCGTCGTCGTCGAGGGTTGTGTATTTGGAAATAACCTCGCGGAAGGCCCAGTACTTCGGCGTCGGGTTTCCAGCTTCGTCCAAAGGGGCGTCGTAGTCGTAGCTGGTAACGATCGGCTGGTAAACACCCTTGTCGTTCGCGCCGTTGGTGAATCCAAAGTTGGTGCCGCCGTGGAACATATAGATATTCACGGACGCGCCAAGCTCCAGCAGCACCTCCAGATCGTTGGCGGACTGCTCCACGGTTGTGGTGTGGTGGTGCGCTCCCCAGTGATCGAACCAGCCCACCCAGAATTCAGAACACATGAGGGGGCCGGTGGGCTGATGGCGGCGAAGTGTTTCCAGGCGCTCCGCAGAGCGGCTACCGAACGAGCCCGTCTTGTGCAGTTCCGGGAGGCTGCCGTTAGCCAACATGTCATGCTGCGGCTGGTCAACCGTGGTGAACGGCACGGTCAGCCCCATTTCCCGGTTGACCTTGACGAGCTTTTCCAGGTAGAAACGGTCGGCGCCGTAGGCACCGTACTCGTTCTCAATCTGGATCAGGATGATGGGACCGCCGGCATCTATCTGGCGGGGAACCAGGATGGGTGCGAGCTGCTCGAGATACTCGGTGAGGGCTGCCATATACACGGGATCATCGGCTCGGATGGCAGCAGCGCCACGGTCAAACAGCCAGGCAGGGAGCCCGCCGTTGTCCCACTCCGCACAGATGTACGGCCCCGGGCGAACGATGGCGTGCATCCCTTCAGCGGCGATCAGGTCCAGGAAACGGCCAAGGTCCAAGCCACCTGAGGTATCGAAGACCTCCGGGGACGGAGCGTGGGCGTTCCACGGAATGTAAGTCTCGATGGTGTTGAGCCCCATTTGCCGGGCCTTCCGGATCCGGTCCGCCCATTGATCCGGATGGACGCGGAAGTAGTGCAAAGCGCCGGAGAGAATCCGATGGGGCTGACCGTCGAGCATGAAGTCCTGCTCGCCGATGGTGAAGGTTGGCATAGGG
The DNA here is from genome assembly GCF_002979775.1 of Arthrobacter sp. MYb23. GTDB lineage: Bacteria > Actinomycetota > Actinomycetes > Actinomycetales > Micrococcaceae > Arthrobacter. Next base: position 144,971 of record NZ_PCPR01000006.1, on the reverse strand, counting down.
GAAATCCAATCTGAAATGGTGGAGCGGAGTCCAGGACCGGGGGACGCCCTGGAACCCGCGCCACGGCCTTACTTGGTGGTAACGGTGAAGCCCTGCTGCTGTCCGTACTTGGCGGTGGCGTCCTGCCAAGCCTTCAAGCCGTCGTTCAGTTCACCCTTGGAGCCGTAAGCCTGGCCAACGGTGTCGCTGTAGATGCTGTTGGCGTAGGTCTGGAAGGGAAGGTAGCTCCAGCCCGGCACCACGTCCTTGGACGCCTGCACCAGGACCTTGTTGATTTTCTGGCCGCCGAAGTAGGCGTTCTCGGCGTTCAGGAACGAATCGCTCTCAAGATCGGCCGTGGTGGAGGGGAAGCCACCGTTTGCAGCGTGGATCTTGGATCCTTCAGGGCCGTTTGCGAACTGGAGGAAGCCGTAGGCTGCAGCCTTGTTCTTGCTCTGCTTCAGTACGGCGTCGCCACCGCCACCGTTCTCAGCCGTTGCGGCTGCGCCCTTCTCGTAGGTCGGCATCGGGGCTACCCGCCACTTGCCGCTGGCTGCCTCCGCGCCTGATTCGAGGTTGGCGGGCATCCATGCGCCAATGATCAGGGTGGCGATGCTGCCGTCCGAGAGGCCCTTGTACCATTCGTCGCTCCAGCTGGTGACGGGCGAGAGGAGATCGTTCTTGAGCAGCTGGTTCCAGGTGCCGGTCCACTTCTTGGCGCCTTCATCCTGGAGATCAACGGCTACTTTGGTGCTTCCGTCCAGTGTGTAAGGCTTGCCGCCGGCCTGCCAGATCATGCTTGTGGTGAAGCCGGCATCGCCGGTGTCACTGGTGATGTAGGCCTTGGGGTCGGCAGCGTGGAGCTTCTTGCCGGCTTCAACGTACTCATCCCACGTGGTGGGGATGCTGATGCCGTGCTTTTCGAAGACGTCGGCCCGGTAGAACATGGCCATGGGACCTGAGTCCTGCGGCAGGGCGTAGACGCCACCGTTGAGGTTCACCGATCCCCAAGTTGACGCAGTGTAATTGTCCTTGAGCTCCTCCGCGCCGAAGTCCTTCAGGTTGACCAAGGAATCGGACAGGGCGAACTGCGGCAGGGCGTTGTATTCGATCTGTGCAACGTCCGGAGCCCCGCTTCCGGCCTTAACAGCGTTCTGCAGCTTGGTGTAGTGGGCGTTGCCCGTTCCCACGTTCTCCAGGTTGACGTGGACCTTGGGGTACTTGGCTTCGAAGGCCTCCACGATTGGTTCGAGCTGCGGCGCCCAACCCCACACCGTGAGGGTGGTCTCCGTGTCCAGCGCCTTGGCGATGTCCTCGGCACTGGCGCCTTCGGCTCCGGCGTTTGCGGTGGTTCCGGAGCTACTGCAGGCGGCGAGGCCACCCATCAGGAGGCTTGCCGCCAGAGCGGCGCCGGCTGCCCGCCGGAAGCGATGATTGTTCTTCATTGAATGTGGTGCCTTTCAGATGCGGTTTGGGAGATTCACGACGGCGGGAGGTCGCCGTCGTCGGGGCTTGTTACTTGACGCTTCCGGCAGACAGTCCCGACTGCCAGAAGCGCTGGAGGAAGAGGAACGCCCCCACAATGGGCACGATAGTGAGCAGTGATCCGGTGATGACGAGGTTGTAGATGGCCTCGCCTCCGGCCGTGGTCGCTTGGGCGTTCCAGCTGTTGAGCCCCACGGTGAGCGGGTACCAGGTTGATTGGCTCAACATGATCAGGGGGAGGAAGTAGTTGTTCCACGTGGCCACCACGGTGAACAGGAGGACGGTGATGAAGCCTGGCGCCAGCATTCTCAGCGAGATGGTGAAGAAGGTCCGGAACTCCCCTGCTCCGTCCATGCGGGCTGCCTCCAGCACTTCCGTCGGCACGGACTCGAGGGCATAGATCCACACCAGGTAGAGCCCGAACGGACTGATCAGGGACGGAATGATGACGGACCACGGGGTGTTGGTGAGCCCCATCTGGCTGAACATGAGGAACGTCGGGACTGCCAACGCCGTACCTGGAATAGCCACGGCACCGAGAACAACTGCGAAGACGCCGCGTTTGCCCGGAAAATCAAACTTGGCCAGTCCGTAGCCGGCCAGGGTGGCAAGGAACGTCGCCCCGCCGGCACCCACCACGACGTAGAGCATGGTGTTGGCAAGCCAGCGCAGGAATTCGCCGTCGTTGTAGGTCAGGGTGCCCACAATGTTGTCCCACAGTGCGAAGTCCCCGGAGAACCACAGGCCGAACGAACTGAAAAGGGACGTCTGGGTCTTGGTGGAATTGACCACCAGCCAGAACAAGGGAAGCAGGGCGTACACCGCCATAACCCCCATCAGGATGGTGAGCAGGACGGAGCTGCGCTTCCGGGTGACGCCGCGGCGCCGGGTGTTGAACGTGGGTGCAGGTGACCGCCGGGTCTTCGCAGCCGGTGACGGTTTGGGCGAAGTCTCCCGGGAATGGGCTGGGCTCAAACGGACGGACATGGGCTAGGCATCCTTTCGCGAGCCGGAAATTTGGACGACATAGGCGACCACCACCGTGAGGACGCCCATGATGATGGAGATCGCTGCGGCGTAATTGAACTGCTGGCCCGCGAACGAGAGGTTGAAGGCGTACATGTTCGGCGTGAAGTAGGAACTGATGGAGTTTGGTGCCAACGCCTTGAGGATGTTCGGCTCGTTGAACAACTGGAAGCTGCCAATGACCGAGAAGATACTCGCTATGCCGATAGCCCCGCGGATGGAGGGAAGCTTGATGCTCCGGATCACCCGGAACGTGCCTGCTCCGTCAAGATTTGCTGCTTCATACAGTTCGGCGGGGATGACCTTCAGCGCCGAATAGAAGATCAGCATGTTGTAGCCGGTGAACTCCCAGGTGTTGATGTTGCCGATTGAGGCGAGGATCCAGCTGGAAGACAGGGGCTCCCCAAGGTTCAAACCGAAGAAGTCGTTGATGCTGCCGAACAGGCCAAACCTGGGGCCGTAAATGAATCCCCACATCAGCGTCGCCACCACTGCGGGGACCGCGTACGGGAGGAACACCGAAATACGGAAGAACGACGACGCGCGGAGACGTCCGCTGTCCAGTGCCAAGGCTGCGAAAAGGGCGAGGAACAACATGATGGGGACCTGGACCACCAGGAAGACGGCCACCCTGATCACGGAGTCCCAGAACTGGGGATCGCCAAGCGCCTGAAGATAGTTGGCTCCCCCAACGAACTTGTCCCCGCCCACCATCTGGTTCTGGAAGAGGCTCAGGTAGAACGCGTAGAGGACTGGAGCCACGAATACCAGCAGGAAGACAGCCATGAACGGGCCCACAAATGCCCACCCCATCCATCGACCTGCGCGCTTGCGGGATTGGACCAAGGGTGGAGCGTCGGCCACGGGCGACGTCGTTGTCATGATTAATTCTTCTCTTCTCGCTATGTTTACGCAAACATTCTTGAAAGAAGATTAGCATGTTTAGGTGAACATACAAGAGGATGCCGCAGACGGTGTTAGCCTGGCCAGCACGTCGCACACCAGCGATTCACCCTCGGTCAGGAGTGCCCGAGCTGCCCGTGGCCCCTCAATCGGCGATGTTGCACGAGCAGCCGGAGTTTCCGCCCAGACCGTCTCCCGCGTATCCAACGGCCTGACGAATGTTGAAGAAAAGACCAAGCAGCGGGTGCTGGACGCCATGAAACAACTGGGCTATCGACCCAACAGGGCCGCCCGCGCACTCAAGAGCGGTCAGTTCAAATCCATTGGCGTCATCATGTTCAATCTCTCGACCTATGGCAACAGACGCACCCTGGATGCAATCGCCACGGCTGCGTCACAGGCCGGCTACTCGGTGAACCTCATCCCCCTCCACGATCCCACTACGGGTACCGTGACAGGTGCCTACAACCGGCTGAAGGAACAGGACGTGGACGGGGTGGTCATCATCTTCGAGGCGCACCTGTTTGATCGTGCGGACATTACGTTGCCCGAGGACCTCCCCGCTGTGGTTATCGACTCAAGCCCCGGTTACGGCTATCCCATGGTGGATACAGACCAAGCCGAGGGTGCGCGCTTTGCTACCGAGCACCTCCTCGATCTAGGCCACCAGCAGGTTTGGCACATAGGGGGCCCGGTGTCCTCCTTTTCAGCCAGGCACCGGGAAGAGTCCTGGAGACGGACGCTGGACGAGGCAGGCATTGAAGCGCCCACCGTCCTTCATGGAGATTGGTCCACCGAATCCGGATATCAGGTGGGGATGGAGCTCGGCCGCGATCGGGAAGTCACCGCAATCTTCGCCGCGAACGACCAGATGGCGCTCGGGGCAATGCGAGCCCTTCATGAACTTGGGCGCCTCATCCCTGATGATGTCAGCGTTGTGGGATTTGATGACCTCGAGGAATCCACGTCCTTCTGGCCTCCGCTGACCACCATCCGTCAAGACTTCCTCGCAGTTGGCCGGCTGAGCATTGAAAAGCTGCTTCAGCAGATCGCCGGAAACACCCCGGCCAGCGTCGTCACCACGGTGCCGACCCGCCTCATGGTGCGCAAAAGCACGGCCGCGCCGGCCGGGTAATCACCAGCTGACGACCTGTGGATACTTCCGGCGCACGGCTTGGTTCTCAGGCAAATAGGCAGCGATTGCAAGTAACCTGTTGAGGTGAACATGGATCAGGAGAACACCACCACCAAGGCTCCGGCGGTCCCGCCCAAGGAGTCCGCGAAGCCCGCGCCCAAGAAGCGCGCCACTCGAGGCCCGTCCATCGGGGACGTGGCAAAGGCCGCGGGCGTCTCCGCACAGACGGTTTCCCGGGTTTCCAATGGACTCACCAACGTTGAAGAAACCACGAAGAACCGCGTGCTCGACGCCATGAAGCAGCTCGGCTACAGGCCCAACAGGGCCGCACGTGCGCTCAAGAGCGGCCAGTTCAAATCCATCGGCGTCATCATGTTCACACTCTCCAGCTTCGGCAATATGCGAACCCTGGACGCCATCGCCACGGCTGCCTCGCAGGCGGGCTATTCAGTGACGCTCATCCCCGTGCAGGACCCCACCACCGGAACCGTGTCCGGGGCTTACGAAAGACTGCGGGAGCAGCAAGTCGACGGTGTGGTGGTCATCTTCGAAGCCCACCTTTTGGATGACGCTGACATAACGCTTCCTGAGGACCTCCCGGCCGTGGTGATCGATTCCAACGCCGGTTTCGGCTATCCCATGGTGGATACGGACCAGGCCCAGGGTGCAAGGTTCGCCACTCAGCACCTCCTGGACCTTGGCCACCGGCAGGTGTGGCATATTGGTGGACCCACCAGCTCCTTCTCGGCGACGCACCGGGAAGAGTCCTGGAAGCGGACGTTGGAGGAGGCCGGGATTGATCCGCCGCCCGTCCTCCACGGCGACTGGTCCACCGAGTCCGGCTACCAAATCGGACTGGAACTCGCACGCAACCCGGATGTCACGGCCATCTTTGCCGCCAATGACCAAATGGCCCTGGGGGCAATGCGTGCTCTGCACGAACAAGGACGGAGCATTCCGGACGATGTCAGCATTGTGGGATTCGACGACCTGGACGAGTCCACATCCTTCTGGCCGCCTCTGACAACCATCCACCAGGATTTCTACGCCGTGGGCCGCCTGAGCATCGAAAACCTGCTTCAGCAGATCGCCGGCACCGGATCAGTGGACGATTTCACCACCGTGCCTACCAGCATGGTGGTGCGCAAGAGCACTGCCGCTCCCCCTGCCAGCGCAAGGCCACCTGCCCGGAAAAAGCGCGTAGCTGCGGACAAGGGTTAACCCTCCTCCGCAGCTACACCTTTCAATACTGCTTACCCCTTGCTTGCGCCCAACGTCAGTCCGGCCACAAATTGTCGCTGCAGGACCAAGTAAATGATCATGGTTGGAATAAGGGTGATCATGGCACCAGCCGCGATCAGGTTGTAATTGCTCAGGAACTGGCCCTGAAGGTTGTTGATTGCAGTGGTAATCGGCAGCCTGTCACCGCTTTGGATGAACAACAGCGGCCAGAAGAAGTCGTTGTAGATGAAGATGACCTGCAACGTGCCCAGGGCCGCGAGGGCCGGACGGCAGAGTGGCATGATGATGTTCCAGTACTGCCGCCAGATTCCAGCGCCATCCACCAACGCAGCTTCCGTCAGGTCTTGCGGCAGGGCTTTCATGTAATTGGAGAGCACAAAGGTGCAGAAGCCGATCTGGAAAGCAGTGTCCACGATGATGACGGCTATGTAGGTATTGAGCAGGTTACCGGAATCGCTGATGGAGTACGGCAGGGAAACGTGTTTGAACATCTCAAACAGCGGTGCTGCAAGGACCTGCGGTGGCAGAAGGTTGCCGGCGGTGAACATGATCAGCAGCGTGATGTTGAACTTCCAGCTCACCCGCGATACTGCAAAAGCCATCATGGACGCGAAGAGAAGCGTCAGCAGGACGGTGGGAACGGTGATCAGGACTGAGTTCAGGAAGTACTTCGAGAAACCTCCCTGGTTCCACGCCTGGACGAAGTTCTCGAAGCCGAAGCTGCCGCCGAAGCTGAAGTAGCCGTATTTGTCGGTGTCCTCTTTGGGACGGAGTGCCGTATAGAGCGACCAGAGCAGCGGCACAAGCCAGATGGCGGCCATGACGATGAGGAAGATGTGAGTGCCATAGTGGCGTTTGCCGGTCTTGCCGGTCCTGCCGTTCTGGACTGGAAGGGTACGGGCGATGGTGCTCATGCCTCTTTCTCCTTGCCGAAGGTGCGGATGAGGTAGAAGACAATCGGTACCAAGGAAATCACCAGCAGTACCACGGCCAATGCTGAACCGACGCCGATCACCTGTCCTTCACCGATCAGGTTTTGGATCACCAGGGCGCTGAGCAGTTCAAGCCCGTTGGTGCCGCGGTTGATGACATAGACAATGTCAAAAGCGCGGAGGGACTCAATGATGGTGATGACCACAATAACGATGTTGACCGGGCGCATGGCAGGGAAGACTACGCGGAAGAAGGTCTGAACAGCATTGGCGCCGTCAATCGACGCTGCTTCCCTGAGGGCGGGGTCCACACCCTTCAGGCCAGCCAAGTAAAGGATCATGACGTAGCCTGCGTGGCGCCACGTAGCTGCGATCATGGCGGCCCAGATGTTGACGTTCGAGTCACCGAACCAGTCCACGGCCTGGGGCGTGCCGGCCGTCCCGAGCAGGAAGTTCAGCAGACCGCTGTCGCGGTTGTAGAAGAGCTGCCAGATGATACCGATCAATGCCAGGGAGAGCATGACGGGCGTGAAGAAGATGCTTTGGTAGATCTTGCTTCCCCGGATCTTCTGGTCCAGGAGCACAGCGAGCAGAAGGCCCAGCGGCGTTGCAATCAGGGCCAGGAAAGCCAGCCACAGCACGTTGTGCTGCATGGCCGGCCAGAACGGTGGGTAGTTCTGGCTGATGAACTCATAGTTTTCCGTCCCGGCAGACTTGATGTCGGCCAAGTCCAGCCCGTTCCATCGGGTGAAGCTCAGCCCAATCGAGGCCAGGGTGGGCAACCAGACAAACAGCAGTTGGATAAGCGTTGGGAGGCCCACCATCACGCCGAGGACGATTTTGTCCCGGCGGCTTAGGCGACGAACCCGCCCGGACTTCTTGCGCTTTCGTCCGGTAGTTGCCGACGGGGCGTGTGCTGGCCCGGGTTGGGCGCCGCCTGTGGTGGGCCCGCTGTTCGGGGAGGCCGGTTTTGCGGCTGTGGTACTCATGGGAATTCCTTTGGTATTCGTCGCGCACGGGCCGGCCACGGTGTAATCCGCGGCCGACCCTTGCTCGGGACGCCTGGCCGGTTGACCAGCAACCGTATGGCCAGGGCGGGCCTACGCTATTGGGCCGCGTAGAGCGACTTTGCCTGCGCTTCCAGATTCTTCACGTCAACACTTCCATCCTTAATGAAGGATTGAAGAGCCGGAATCATGACGTTGTTGGCCATGGCCGGCAACGCATCGCGGTCCAGGAACTGGCTGATGTACTTCGCGTTGGCAATGGTGTCCGCACACTTCTTGTTCAAAGCAGAGTATTTGGACGCGTCAGCGCCCTTCACCGTTGCGATGTTGGAGGTATCCACGGCCGCATAGGCGTCCTGGCCCTCAGGAGTTCCCATGAAGGCAAGGTAGTCGCGGGCTGCCTGATTCTCGCCACCCTTTTTCGACAGCAGCAGGCCATCGATCGGAGCCTCAACGGCATCAGTGCCTTCCATGGCGATCTCGGGGAACGGGAAGAAGTCGATGTCCGCCAGTACTGCCGGATCCGTGAATTGCTGTGTCACGAATGAGCCCAGGAGATACATGCCGGTCTTCTTGGCCTCGAGGGCTTTGGCTGCGTCCTGCCATGTCTGCCCCAGTGCTGCGGGGTCCTGGAACGGCAGGAGTGCTTTCCAGGTATCGAAGACGTCGCTGACCTTCTTCTGATCCCAGCTTTCCTTGTGCGCAGTAAGGTCTACGTGGAACTGGTATCCGTTGAGCCGCATGTTGATGTAGTCGAAGGTGCCCATAGCCGGCCAGCCGTCCTTGTCGGCGAAGCCGATCGGGATGATGCCATCTGCCTTCATCTTGGCCGCCAGGGTTGTCAGCTCATCGAAAGTGGCCGGAACTGCATAGCCCTTTTCGGCCCAGAGACTCTTCCGGTAGAAGAAGCCCCACGGGTAGTTGTAGTTCGGAACCAGGTACATTTTTCCGTCAGGACCGGTGGAAGCCTTCTTGATGGCGTCGGAGAAGTTTCCGCCGATCTTCTCCCAGACGTCGTCGACGGGAGCCAGCAGGCCCTTCTCGGCGTAATACTGCATGCGGTAACCGGCGAACCAGGTGAAGGAGTCATCCGGGCTGCCCTGCAAGTAGGAGTTGATCTTGTTCTGAAAGTCGTTGTGGGGAACCACGTTGGTCACCACGTCGAAGCCCGACTTTTTGGTGAAGGCGTCCGTTACTGCCTTGTAGGCAGCGCGGGGAACTTCGTCCGATGAACCCGAGCCGAAGGTGAGGCTTTTTGATGAAGCACCAGGGGCGGGGCCGGAACCACCCGTGCATGCTGACAGCAAGGGGATGCCGGAGGCGGCGACGGCGCCAATTCCAAGTGTCTTGAGGAAGGTTCGCCGTCCTGGACCGGCGCCTTCCGCCGCCTGGAACGGGCCAAGATTTACAGCCATGATTACTCCTTTGGATCGTGGTTCTTCGTGAGACTGTCCAACATCCGCATGCGCACCGTGAGATAGCTCAAGTGTGGGCCTGTGGAAGCAGAAAGTCGCCGGATCTAATCAACATTCTTGTGGATGTTCACGTAAACATTGAGTTGCAAGAAGTTTACGTAAACATCATTGGTTTTACAAGGGATTTTTGCTACATTCCGGTTCTTTTACGGGAGCGCGGCAAGCACCCCAAAATCAGGGGGTTCCCGCTTCCCGACGCCCGGCCTCGCGGGCCTCTTCCACCAGCCGGACCAGCTCCTTCTTCCGCCGCTTGCGCCCCCGGAAGAGACCCGCAAACAGAAGCAACAAAGCAATAAGAACGGCGAGCTGCGGCCACGGAATCGCCCAGAGCGTCACACTTTCCCGCACCGGGTCCAGCACCTGGGTGGCACCGTCAGGGGCAATCACCCCTTGCGAGACCGTCACTGGCAAGGTCATCATGCCCAGCGGCCACACCTGAGGGACGTGGATGCTGACGGTTCGACGATCTCCGGGCAGCAATTCGAGAGTTCGCGCTTCGTCAGTCCCAGCGGCCGGCCACCGGGCGTCGTTCATCATAGCGGAGGGGTCCACGGATAAACGGACGTTGCCCGTGTTCTCGAGGTCAACCGTGAGGTCCGCGGATCCGGGTTCCAAGGGATTCCACGACGTATCGTAACTAGCGGTTGCCTTCATACTCAGCGCGGGTTTGACCTCTCCTTTTACCCGGGTCATGACCCGGAACCCGACGCGGCTCTCCACGCCCAGTTGAGTCCCGTCCGCGCCGCCTTGTGAATAGATCGAGGCAGCTATACCCGCTGCATGATCGCCTGGTGTCGCGTTGTCCGGGACCGTCACCGTGAACGGCACGACGGCGGTACCTCCCGCGGCTACGGTGACCGTCTTGTCCATGGAGATCCAGGTACCTGCAGCTACCGACTGTTTGTCGCCAGGGAGCATGTTGAAGCGGCCGGTCGGAGTGAAGTACCCATCAGCCGCAGTGAGAGAGAAAGTGACGTCCCTGTCGCTGAGGTTTCTGACCGCCAAATATTCATCCACGCTCACCCCGGAATCGACTTCCAGTTCCACCCACGAGCGGCCGTCAGGGCCCGTGGCGTCCGCGGGAGTCACGGCCCACGTGACCGGACTTGCCGTGGGATCACCGGTGGTGGCAAAGCCGGCCGGCGCAAAAGCGATGCTGGCAAAGATTACTGATGCCACTAGGTACATGGCTACGACAAGCCGCCTTGGGGCAGCACAACCGGCCTGCCCCAGCATTGGGAGCCTCATAGGATGAAGATACCTCCGGCGCATCTATTCAAACAGGGACAGAGTGAGCTTCGCGGTGTAGTTGCCCGGCGCCACGGTGGCAGGCGTCTTCATGAACAGGTCAGCGTTGGCTGTCCACTGCCCTTCAGAGGCAATTGCTCCCGAATCCAAAGCCAGCGCGAGCAGTTCCTGATCCACCAGGCCTACTGCGTTGGCGCCGGAATCCATCGAGGTGTTCACCTGGTCGCCTTCGGCTACCTGACCGGACGCGCCGCCGTCGATGACTTTCGGTGCCCACCCCAGGTGGGAGGCGCCGATGGCCGGCTGTCCCGCGCCGCCGGCGAAATCGGTTGAGGTGCCCAGCACGTACCAGCCGGCACCGGCAGGGATCTCATCCGGGGACCGGGTATCTGTCACCGTCACGGTAGGCAGGGTGCCCTTGAACTGCCGCACCGTGGGTGTGGAGCCATCCTCAGTCAGGGCTGTGGCGGTGCCCGCCACGCTCATGGCCAACACACCGCCGTCGACGATTTCGGTAATGCCGACGTTGACATCGACATCCTGATCGCCGTGGTTCTGGTCTGCCATCGCCATTCCGGCGACACCCAGCAACAACGCCGTTGCAGTCGAAATGGCTGCGCCTCGGGCCAGGAATTTATGTCGGTTCACTTTTCATGCTTCTTTCACGAAGGTCCGGCGATTCAGCCGGAAGGTTGGGGGTAAGAGAGGCTGGTGGCCCGCCAATCAGGCGGGCCACCAGCGTCAGATTAGTTGCAGGATGCTGCGTTGTAGGCGGCGTTCGCTGTCACTGTCACGGCTTGTCCGTTCACTGTGGCCTTGGCTTCAACGGCCACGGTGCCTGCTGGTACCGAAGCAGCACGGGTGCTGAAGGCGTGGAGCGCGTTCTTGCCCGGCTTGACCTCAGCGAAGGTCTTGGTTCCGTATGCCGAGGTGAAGGTGGCCTGAACCGACTTCGTGTCGTTGTTCGTCAGCTGCGCAGTCACGGTGACCTTGCCGGCAACACACTTGGTGCTTGCCACTGCGGTGACCTTCAACTGCGGTGCGGTCTCGGTGAGCACCGGGTTGGCGATCATCAGCCAGCTCAACTGCACATCCGGGCCCCGGGTGGGGCTCAGTGAGAAGGTCAGCTTCCCGTCCGTTCCTACCGTGACGTTCTGGTAGGCCGCGGACTGGTAGTCGCCGCTGTAGTCGTGATCAGCCTCAACCACGGCACCGTTGACGGTGACCTTCGCTCCGCGGTCATCCCACTGGGCCCACGGATCGTAGTATCCGGCGTAAACCGTGTAGGTACCCGGAGCCAGATTATTGAACTTGTAGCTCAGGTCCCGGCCAGCTGCTGCATAACGGAGGGTGGTGAATATGTTGTCATCAGCGGTGCCTGTCACGCCGCTGCCTTCACTTTCATAACCCCAGCTCTTGCCCGTGACCGGGTCAGCACCGAACGGCTGGTCCGCTGCGCTGTTCAGGACAGGACCGTCCTGGGCTGCCGCTGCCATCAAGGCGGTCCAGTCAGCGGTCTGCTGCCCACCGGCGTTCACTGCGTACTGAACACCCTCCGGAACCACCGGGATGGTCCGGGTGAACGTCCGGTTCCCGAAGCCGGGAAGCGTGCCCGTGGCAGTAATGACGCCCACGGTGTTCGTGTTGCCACTGACCTGCCAGGTCACCGGCTGGGTGGAGCTCTGCCCGTTCTGGGTGACCGTCACGGAGTTCACACTGAAGGTTGAGCCCACAGCCAGGCTGGCAGGAACACCGGCGACGTCCCATGCAGCGTTCGCGTCAAGGTCCTCAAGTTTCCACTCGGACGGTGCCTTCACTGCCAGGGTCTTGCCGCCTTCGCCCATCTGGATAGGCATCCACACCATGGGTGCGGTGGCCAGGGCCTGGTCCGATCCGCCGTTCCAGCGGTCACCCATGTAGATGAACTTGCCGTTAGCCGGGTCTACGGGGATCACCGAGGACGGCTGGGAGTTGTTGGAGTTCCAGGACACGTCACTGCTGAACGGATCTCCCTTGTCGGTCCACTCCCCCAGAATGCTGGTGGCCGTGCCGTACCGTGACGGGTTGGGCGACCAACCAGTGGTTCCCGAAGAGATGATGAAGTAGCGGCCGTTGTATTTCATGATGGCCGGTGATTCGCGGGACTGGTTGACGAAGGCCCGCCGGAAGTCCACACCCTCCACCGCGGTGTCCGGCGAGGCGGACAAGTAGGTGTAGTCAGCGTTGAGCTTGGAGATGAACATGGTGGCGTTTTCTTCGCTGGAGTAGATGATGTAGCCCGTGCCGTCGTCATCCACGAAGAGGTTCATGTCCCTGGCCATGCCCGGGTTATTCGGAGCCTTGTTGGTGGGATCGCCGGCCGCTGCCTTGTGAAGGCGGTAGCTGTCGATGTACCGGAACGGCCCGAAGGGCGAATCGGAGATTGCTACGCCTGCGTTGGCTTTGGCGTACTGAGCGGTAGACCACGACGACGGTCCGTCAGCGTGCACCCACATGACCCACTTGTTGGTGGCAGCGTTGTAGATGACCTTGGGCCGCTCAAGGATCGGCGGGGTCTGGCCATTTACAGGAACCGTACCGAGGTCACGGTAGACGGCGTCCTTCTGCTCCGTGGTGTAGCCCGAGTACAGGTTCTGGAAGTACGGATCCGAGTCGATTTGCCCGCGTGAGGACAACGTCTTCAGCGCAACTCCCTCGTCCTTCCAGTTGTAGAGATCGTAGGAGCTGTAACCATGCACGCCCGGTGCCGAGTGGTAGCCGTTGGTACGGTCTTCGCCGTACAGGTAGTAGATGGTCTTGCCGGCGGAATCCTTGGACGTGACCACCTGACCACCGTGGGCTTGGATGAGGTTTCCGTTGTTATCCCGCCAGTCCTGGCCGGGCCGGAAGCTGTTGTAGCCGGTGCCCTCACTGGCGTTCCGGAGGGTGAAGGCCTGGTTGGCCCCACCGTTGGAGGTCCACAACCCAATCCAAGCACCTTCATGCGTGGACTGGTTCGAGACGTCCAGGACCTGGTGAACGCCAGCATTCAGGAGGCTGAACGAGGTACCGTCCGTGGTGCTGAACAACCACTGCGCCGAGCTATCCGTGCGGGCTTCCTCATCGGTGATGGTGCGCAGCGTGGTGCCATTGGAATCTGCGGCCAAAGCACGGCCATCGGCGAGCCTCAGGACAAAACGGTCACGGGTGGTGCCGTCTTCATCAGCGATGAGGGTTGCCTTCCACACCTGGTTGCCGCCAGCCACCGAATCAGAGAGCACCGTCTTGGGAGATCCGTCCGAAGCCGAAACTGCGCGGCCACTCTGAACTCCAACGAAGCTGTAGGACTGTCCATCCTGTACCGCCGGCGCATCGGCTGCGATGCCGGATGCTCCGTTCACCACGAAGGTGGTGACGGACTTGGCAGGAACAGTCAGCGTCGCCGAGCGCGTTCCGGCGTCGACTGCCACGGCGGTGCCACTGACAAGTGCGTTGGCCGTTGGGTCGCCGGACGGAGACTGGGTGGTCACCACCGGGGTAACCGTTGCACCGGCGGCGATCGTTGCGAACTTGGACAAGTCCACCTTGATGGTCTTGGCCTGATCGGAATCGTTGGTGTGCACCATCGACAGGCCGGAACCATCAGCCTTCAGCGCAGATGTGGTCTTGCCGTCGCTGGTGGGAATGATCCGGTCACCCGGTGCGATGTAGTGGGTGAAGTTGCGGATGGTGTTGTACTTCGAGTTCACCGCGGTGCGGCACGAAGGATCTGCGGCGCCTGCAGCCAAACGCCGCACGGAGTCGCCGTCGGCGTTGCAGTCGAAGTCGATGAAGACGGATCCCCAGTTCTTCTTCTCGCCCAGTTCCATGTTGTAGAGGTCTTCGACCGGCTGCCACAGCACCCAGGACTCAGGATCGAGCTCACGGAGGTCATCGGTAATGCGGGTGGCCATGCCCAGACCGTTTTCGATGCTTTCCGGATTCCAGGAGTCACCGCCCCAGTTGCCTTCCACTTCGCTCATGGACAGCGGCTTGTCTGTTGCCTTGGCGATGTCGCGAACCGCGAGGCGGTCGCCAGTGGAGTAGGTGTGGACGTTCAGCTGGCTGACAGCCTCTTTGGTTTCCGGAGTCCAGCCGTTCCAATCTTCCAGGAAGCGGCTCGGCGACGTCTCATCCGGACCGGAGACCTTGGCCTCAGTGGTGGTGCCGGGCTCGGCGAGCTCGGCAGCCATGGCGGTCAGCACTTGGGACTGCAGGGCGGGGCCTGCGTGAGCACCCTCTTGGCCTCCCCCGTTGGGCAGTCCGTTGCCACCGAAGGTGGTCTTCCAGTAGTTCGTGTTGGGTTCGTTGAGGGGGTTGATCGTGTCGAAACTGATGCCCTCAGTTTCTTCGACGTGCTCAGCTACCTTCTTGACGTAATTGACGAACTTATCGATGGCGGCGGGCTTGATCTGGTCGGCGTTGGGGTCCGTACCGCCACTGACGTAGCCGCTTTCGGTCATGAAGTAGGGCGGGGAGTTGCTGAAGGCCTCCCACGTGGTGACTTTGTCCTTGATGGCCGCGATCCAGGCTCGCTGGGAGGCATCGGCGTCGAGGTTGTAGTCGGAGTCGTTCTCGCCGGTCCAGGCGGCCAGGAAACGGTCCCGGTCAGCATAGTTGGTGGTGATCGGCCCGGCCTGGTCAGAGAGGCCCGTATTCGGGTTCCACCAGCCGGGAACGGCGCCACCCGGACGGAGGTAGTCGGGGATGTCAGTGGCGTTGCCGCCACCCACGTTGTAGCGGGCGATGTTCAGGTTCAGGCCGTCGTCACCGAAGACCTTGTCAATCAGATCGTTCCGGATGGCTTCCGGGTACTGGCCTGTGGCGTTGGCCATCCAGACCAGGCTGGTGCCCCAGCCTTTGAACGACGGCCCGGCCTGTGCGGGGTTGGGGGTCAGGACAAGATCCTCAGCAGCGGAGGCTGGCGAGGCTAGTAGTGGCAGGGTGCCCAGGGCGAGGGTTGAAGCAGCTAGGGCCGCGACTAAACGATGACGCGACGATGCGTGCGAGCTCGACAACATTGTCTAAATCCAATCCGTTCATGTTTACGTGAACATAGAAGAGGTTTACGTAAACATACAGTGACACACATCACCCGTCAAGGGTTGATTTTTATTGACCTTCAGATGTCCAACAGATGACACCCGGGGATAGCGCATTCCCCTCCGAAACGCACTATCCCGGGGTTTTTTATCCCTCGAACGGACTAATGCATCCCGAATTGGTACGCCGCCGGCACCGGCTCTCCCGGGCACACTTCCTGCCACAGCGCGGATATCGCGTCCTCCCCCTCGCGGAGGTCCGGAATTTCCACGCCCCCGCGCAGGATCGCGGCCGCTGCGGCGGAGTTCCCGGTCCTTGCGAGCGCCAGCGCCCTGAGGAACGTCAGACGTCCGACGCCGGCGCCCTCCCTGGGTGCCGCGTGGTTCAGTTCCAGCGCCATGCCCGGGTCCCCGTGCCGGATGCTCAGTGTGATGGCCTCCATGAGCAAGGCTGCGTTGCAGGGGTCAGCTTCCACGCCTGCCCGGAGCTGAGCGAGTCCTTTGGCGTCCTGCCCGGCCGCGAGCAAGGCAAGGCCCAAGCCGCGATGTGCCAAGGCCTTTGTTCCCGGCCTGGCATCCGCCGCGGCCAGCACGTGCCGGTATCCGGACGTCGCGCCCTCCAGGTCCTGCCGGGCATGCTTCATCGTGGCCAGATGGAATTGACCCTCCGGGCTTTCCTGTCCTGCCAGCACGTCCTCCCAGTCCGCCCCTGCTACGAAACTGGACGCGCCGTCGAACGCTGTTCCCTGCAGCAGCGCGAGCCATGGCGCCTGTTCCGCGGTGACGCTCCCGTCCCCGAACGGGGTTCCGCTCTCATCCACCCAGGCCTTCCCGTTTTTGTGCCGCCGGGCCCGCTCAAGAGCACCCCAGCCGCTGCCTTGGACGAGGATTTTCGACGGCGGGATGTCAGCATCGCGGATGGCTCCAGGCAGCATGGCCTCCAGTTCCTCGTGCGGCAAGAGTTGCTCCAGGCGCTCACCGGCGTGGGCTACAGCGGCGTCCCAGTCGGTCCCGTGCGAGTTGTCCCGGTCCAGGTGCCCATTGCCGTAGGCCTCAACCCACGCCCACTCTGCACCCGCGGGCATCACCAGGTGTTCAAACTGCGTTTGCGCAAGGCCGGCCTGAATCTCCGCGTACGGTCCAGCTCCGGGACTCAGCCATTCCTGCCAGCGTTTACCGCCCTGGCCTTGGCCCCACACGAAGAGCTTCTTTCCCCGCAGGAGTCCCGTGGACAGCATCGCCAGCCCGTCGCCGTCGTCGTCCGCTGCTACAACCCACCGGCGTTCGGAGGGGTCGATGTCGAAGAAGAAGTCGGCCGCGTGCGGGCTGTTGACCGGCCAGGTGCCGTCGTAGCCTTCATGCCGGGTGGGTGTGACGCGGGTGATGTCCGTGGCGTAGTCGCTGCCAAAGGCCTCCTCTGCCGGGGCGATCACCCGGGTCCGCTCGGTCTCCGGGATGGCCGCGTTGCTCCACCAATACATGGGGACGTCGTGATGGTTGGGGTTGCGGATCCGCACCGCCGCGAACACCACAGGCGAGTCCTCAGGCAGCCACATGTCCACCTGGAACACCACCTCGCGCAGCCTTTCAAATTCCCACATACGCAGGATGTGCTTGCCGTCCGGCGTATGCACGATGGCCGTGTGCAGTGGATCGCAACTGGTGGGCGAGTGCCCGCGGGTTCCGATGTTCCACTCCAGCCCGCCCGCGAACCACGCCTTGCGCAGCGCGATGTTGGCCAGTTGGGGGGAATCGTGGGTGTGGAGGAGCTGCTTGCCCGTCGCTTTATCGAACAGTTCCCAGATGCGGCCGCCCAGCGACGGGATGACCGTCACCCTGAGTTTGCTGTTTTCAAGCACGACGGCGGGAAGTTCCCTGGGTGCCGCCTCGCGGCTGTAGCCGTCCTGCATCAGATACGGGTAGACATTGGGAACCACCCCGTACCGGGCCGATGCCTGGAGTTCGTCCGGGACGCCTTCGCCCACCGTGTAGGGCTGGTCGAGCTCGGCCGCGACTACCGGCAGGGGGTTCAAGGGGCCGAGCTCCGCCATGGTCAGGGAGATGGTGGTGACGGTGAGGTTGGAGGTTGCTGTGTCTGCCACGTCAGTTTCCGATCACAAGAAGGAGGCCGCGCTGCGGCTCGATGGTTAGTGGGGCGCCCGGCGCATGGCTCTCAGCTGATTGGAAGCCTCGGATAGCAGGGGCTGTTATTGAGGCGTCCTTGGGGGCGCCGGTGGCGGCAGCAGGATCGAAGATCAACGTCACTTCCTCAGTGTGCTCGGCCCATGATGCCAGCGCTACAACCATTCCGTGCTCTGTGAGCCATGTGGTTGCCAGGACATCCGGGTGGCTGGTCCGCACGGGTGCCTGCGGGTCCCAAAACCCTTGCATCCGTGCATGCTCCAGGCCATTGGCTGCCCAGAATTCCCAGAGTGGGCGGTTGTCCACGGCGGGTGCCCTGCCGGTCATGCCGAACACCATGCCGCGCCAAGGGTTGCCTCCGCCTTCCAGCATTTCGCCCATCAGTCCGAACGGGATGCCGGACAACTCCACCAGCCAATAGTCGGGATCGGTGGTGTCGTAATCGAAGTACTCCCCCAGCCACAGCCTGTCCACATAGGGCAGCTGCTCCATGTACAAATTGGCCGATGACGCGTACCCGTCGTGGGCAGTGAACTGGTTTGCCGAGTGAAGGTCGATCTCAGGGCCGTCCACTCCGCGCGCCGCACAAGCCCGCTCAAGAACCTTGCGGACCCGCACCATGGCATGCCGGTCATAAGCGATGTCGTCCAGATAGATGCCATCGACACCGTCCTCGCCCCTGGCCAGCTCCTGCAGGCTGCGCACGTAGAAGTTCTCCCACCTCGACTCGCCTGTTGTCACCACCGCGATGTCCTCAACGTTCGGCGCGAACCACGCGGACACGTAGCCTCTCCCGGCATGCTCCTGCAGCCAGATGTGCCCCGCCCCAGGACCGTCACTGAAAATCTCGTGGTCCAGTTGCAGCAGCGGCAGCAACTCCGGACTATGGAAGGTGAGCTCCCGGACGGTGTTGTAGATCTTGGCTTTGAGTCCGCTTCGATGGCACCCTGCTACGTACTCCCTCAAGGAGCCTTCCGTGAGAAGGGGATCGTTGATGTATGGCGCGGGCGCTGTTGCGTGGTGAACGTTGACCACGGTGGCTCCCATGGCGGCGATGCTTTCCGGGTCAGCCGGCTCATGGAAGTAGCGCTTGGACAGGTGCTTCCCGGGTTCAATCGGCTTGAAAGGCGTCAGCAGGAATCGCACAGTGAAGTCGAGCGGCTCGCCCGCGGTGAGGGTGCGGGCACCGCTGAAGGCATGCAGCGTGACCGTGTCCTCCTTTGTCCGCAGCGCAACGCCGCCCCGGACGGTGCTTTCGCCGCCGGCCTCCTGGCGGTTAGCCCACGATCCCGGTTCCACCAGCGGCTTTTCCCGGTAGAAGTTGGTATTCAGTGGCCTCTGGTACCGTTCATCCCGCAAGGACAGCTGCATCCCTGCGTTCACCCCACCGAGCCACAGCGCATCCTGGTTCTTGGTGGCAACGTCCCAGGTCCAGTCCACGGTTTCCGGCCGCCGCCCACCCGGAACGCCCAAACCCATGGCCAACGGAACAGCAGCCTTGCGGTACCCAAGGTGAAGGCCGACGTCGGGCACCTCCAGAGTTTGCTCCGGACTCAGCCGCAGCTGGTAGCTCACTGTTCCATCGGCGTCGAGCACACCGTTCAGGTCCAGGGACAGCGCCGCCCTTCCGTCCCTCGTGCCCGTCCAGTGACAATGCCACTGCACCCGTGCCGGACCGTGAACCGTGAAGACCACCGGTGAGTACTGCCAGTGGATGCCATCGATGTCCAGGCGCACAGGAACGTCCAGAAGCTCGACGGCGGGGCCATCAGTTGCGGTCACGGCGGCGGTGAATGTGGACGTCACCTGCGCCGGAAGTCCCGATTCCGCGAGCCGCAGGGATCTGCCCAATATCCCCAGCGTCATGCTCGATTCATCCAGTGAGACGGCGGTGTAGGGGGCCACGAGCTCCGCGTTCTGGGCCACGTCCGAATCCAACCATGCCAGGCGCCGAAGGAATCGTGGATCGCCGAAACCGCCCGCAAGGAGTGCCTGATCCGTTTCCGCAGACACCTCCAGGGTGACCTCGATCTTCCGCGGCGGCTCCCCCGCCGCATGGATGGTGACCACCGCAGAGTGCGTGGTCCCCGCAGTGTCCGCAGGTATGGGAAGGACCACAAACAAAGCCCGCACCATGCCTGCGGGAACGTTCAGTGCCCTGTTCCAAGGCTTACCCAGGCGATCCACGCCATCAGTGTTAATGCAGTGCCCGCCCGTCGGTGAGACCACATCGACGGAGAGGCTCTTGATGTCCTCCTGCGCGTAGAGCCCCAGCTGGACCACATAGTCCTCGCCAGCCTGTGCAGTCCCGTGGAAGGTGTCCGAGGGGCCGTCCATCACCCAGTGCGCCGGCAGATCCGAGTGCATGGAGACAGGGTTCAGCCGGTCCTCAGGGAACACCAGGAACGCCTCTCCGACGTGAAGCGAACGGAAGTGCTCCAACTCGTCTGCGCGAGCGGTGAAGTTCATCGGAGCGAAGGAGTCGCGCTCACTTGCTGCCTCGTAGCGGAGGACTCTTGCGGTGGGCAGCCCGGCGTCCGCTCCACTTGCCCAGGCTGAACGCCCGACGGCGGCGGCCCAGGCAGGCCCGGCGGACGGACGACTCGGGAGGTACTGCGCTTGGGGATAGTGGGGTTTGCCCAGCATGGCGTACGGCAGGTAGTAGACGAAGTAGATGCCCGGGCCGTCGATCGCTTCGAAGACGAGGGATCCGGACTCCCTCGTGGCCTCTTCAACGATCACGTTGCGGACCCTGGTACCGGTCTTCTCCGAGACGACGATGACCTCCACGGTTGCCGGGTCCTCGTCCTGCCGGCGCCATGGAAGGACCACCTTGTGGGCTTGGGCTGCTCCCGCAGGCTGGCCTTGCCCTTGCTCCGCCTGGACGTTAATGACGAACCGGTGATTTCCGTAAAGCAGTTTGTCCCATGCTCCTACGCCACATTCCACCTCCGGGTGGCCCTTGGTTGGGGTGCTGGTTGCGCTAGGCGTGGGACGGGACATGACGGCCGGTGAAACCGGCGAGGGCAGCGGCATCGCTGGGACTCCTGAAGGTAGCTTCCGGGGCTTTTCCACCGAGGTGGTGAATCCTTACATCATCCCGGCGTTCCGCGGAATCGTAAAGGGTCATTACGATGCGCGATCACTGGAATTTGCCCGTCCAGAAGCTGGACGGCAGGGGCTACTTGGGCATTGCGAGATTGAGTGCGTTCACTATCGCCTTGGCTGCCCGGACAACTTCGCGATCGGTGACGGTGTACGCCGTGGGATCGTTGCCGTCCTGGGCACCGAGGGAGATGGTGCCCTCCCCAAGGGTGGAGACGGTCTTCTTGGCGGAGAGGTGAACGGCTGACAAACCGGCCCTGTGCATCGCGGGGATGTCATCCAGGGTCAGTCCTCCACCGGCCATGATCTGCAGGCCGTTCCCGGCACGTGCTGCCATGGTGGTCAACGTGGACAGTCCGGCTCCCGCCGTGGCTGCGTGGCCCGAGGTGAGGACCCTGGTGAAGCCCAGATCCAGCAGCCGCTCCAGGGATTCCAAAGGGTCCCGTGACTGGTCAATGGCTCTGTGGAAGGTGAGCTCGGCTTCCGGGTTGGCTTCCCTGGCCGAATCCACCAGGCGCTGGATCGCGTGCACGTCTACGTCTCCGGACGGAGTGAGAGCCCCGACTACCACCCCGTGGGCTCCCTGGACCAACAGGTGCCGGATTTCATGCACCATGGTGTCCACATCAGATGCCGAGTACCGGAAATCACCGGGCCTGGAACGGATCAGCGGATGAATCTCCAAGCGCCCGTCCGCATGCTCCATGCTGGCCTCCATGAGACCTTGGCTGGGTGTAATACCTCCCAGTTCAAGGCTGCTGCAGAGTTCGATCCGGTGGGCTCCCTCGGCAGCGGCCGTACCTGCACCCGCAGCGCTGACCACGGCAATTTCAAGTTTCATGGTGAAACTCTACGCGGAGTTTTTGTACAGCTGAGGCCCTTAAGACGGCCCTTTGAGGGCATCAGCTGTACAAAAACTCGTCAGGCTTGGTACTTCTCCAGCTTTTCCTTTTGCTCCGGTGTGAGCCTTAGGACCCGGCCCGTGGCCTCGGCGACGAAGGCCAGGTGCGTGCTGGCTTTGACGCAGTCCTCCCGGGTGACCGGGTCCTTGATGACGTAGTGGAGATCAAAGCTGGCGCCCTTGATGGCACCGACCCAAATCTGCACGACGGCCGGAATGTTGCGGTATTCCAGCGTCCGGACGTAGCGGACCTTATGCTCCACTACGAGGGTCATGGTGCCCTCTTCAACATCGTTGAACAGGGCAGCCGGTGGTTCCAAGCCGGGAAGGCCCGCACCGCGTGGTGGCCCGAAGGCTGCGATGCGGGCTTCCTCAAGCATGCGGACTATCTGCACATTGTTGATGTGTCCGTAGGCGTCCATGTCACCCCAGCGCATGGGCACGAGTACCTCAATGCGCCGGGGCGATACGGACTCCGGGGTCGTCACTCCAGTGCTCAGTGAATCCGTGCTCAGCTGTGCACCGCCGTCGAGTCATCCACTGCGGCGTCTTCCTCACCAGCGAACTGGGACATGTACAACCGGTAGTACGCACCCTGCAGCGTGAGCAGGTGGGCATGGTTGCCCTGTTCCACGATCTTGCCGTTCTCCATCACCAAAATGGTGTCGGCGTCGCGAATGGTGGACAGGCGGTGGGCAATCACGAAGCTCGTCCGGTCCGTGCGGAGCGCGGCCATGGCCTTCTGCAGCAACAGCTCGGTACGGGTGTCCACGGAGCTCGTAGCTTCGTCCAGGATCAGCAGCGACGGATCTGACACGAAGGCACGGGCGATGGTGATGAGCTGCTTTTCACCGGCGCTGACGTTGTTGCCTTCTTCGTCGATGATGGTCTGGTAACCGTCCGGGAGCGCCCGCACAAAGCGGTCCACGTAGGTGGCCTTGGCCGCCTCCATGATCTGATCCTCGGTGGCGTCCAGGTTGCCGTACTTGATGTTGTCGTAGATGGTCCCGCCAAACAGCCAGGCATCCTGCAACACCATGCCCACCTTGGACCGCAGTTCTGCGCGGCTGAGGTCCTTGATGTCCACGCCGTCCAAGGTGATCCGGCCGGCGTTGAGCTCGTAGAAACGCATCACGAGGTTCACCAGCGTGGTCTTACCGGCACCGGTGGGGCCAACAATCGCGACGGTGTGACCAGGTTGTGCAGCAAAGGAAAGGTCCTCAATAAGCGGCTTGTCCTCCACATAACTGAACGAAACGTGCTCAAACTCCACGTGGCCGTCGGTCTTGGAGGGCAGGTGGCGCGTACCGTTCTCTTCAACTTCTTCATCGGCGTCCAGGAACTCGAAGACGCGCTCTGCGGAAGCAACACCGGACTGCAGCATGTTGGCCATGCCGGCAATCTGACCCAGCGGTTGGGTGAATTCACGCGAGTACTGGATGAAGGCTGTGGCATCGCCCAGGCTCATGGAGCCCGAGGCAACACGCAGGCCACCCACCACGGCAATGCCGACGTACGCAAGGTAGGACACGAAGTTCATGGCCGGGAAGATCACGCCGGACACGAACTGTGCACCGAAGGAGGCCTTGTAGAGTTCCTCGTTCTTCTCGTCGAAACGCTCCAGCATGTCAGCATCGCGCCCGAAGACCTTCACGAGGTCGTGGCCGGAGAACGATTCCTCGATCTGGCCGTTCAGTGCGCCGGTGTTCTTCCACTGTGCCGCGAAGAGCTTCTGGCTACGGGCACCAATGACGCCCGCCACAATGCCGGACAACGGCAGGGCGATCAAAGCAATCAGCGCCAATTCCCAAGACACGATGAACATCATGACCGTGATGCCCAGGACAGTGAGTACTGAGCTGACCAGTTGGGAAAACGCCTGCTGGAGGCCTTGCTGGACGTTGTCGACGTCGTTGGTCACGCGGGACAGGATGTCGCCACGCTGGCGGGTGTCGAAGTAGTTCAACGGGAGCCTGTTGAGCTTGGCTTGGACGTCATTACGGAGCTTCTTGATAACCCGCATGACGATCCTGTTGAGCAACCAACCCTGGGCCCACAGGAAGATGTTGGCCACAAAGTACATGAGGAGCACGATTGAAATCAGGAACGTCAGCTTGGGGAAGTCAATCCCGTTGGTGAGTTCCATCTTGGAGACCATGTCCGCGAAGTTGCCCTGGCCCTGCTGACGCATGAGTTCCACGAACTGCTCCTGGGAGACCCCTTCAGGGATCTGCCGGCCCATGACGCCACCGAAAATGACGTCCATGGCGTTACCCAGGACCTTGGGGGCGATCACGTTGAGGACCACCGAGACGATGACGAGGCCGATCACGATGTACACGCCCACAGCCTCGGGCTTCAGCAAGCCCATGAGTCGCTTGGCGGACGGCCAGAACTCCTTGGCCTTCTTTGCCGGGACGTCACCGAACATGCCGCCGTCAGCTTCGGAGGGGACGTATTCCTCTTCGACGAAGTCCTCATCGTCGAGCATTTCAGTTGCCACCTCAGCCTCGGCTGTTGCCTTGGCGTCCTTCGCGGCTTGAGCCTTCGCAGCCCAGCCACGCTTCTTCTGCTGGTTCTGCTCGCTCATGCCACTTCCTCCACGCTCAGCTGGGATTCAACGATTTCCTGGTAGGTGGGTGACGTCTCCAGCAGTTCCTCGTGCGTTCCGCGGTCAACGATCCTGCCGTTATCCAGCACAAGGATCTCGTCCGCGTCCGCGATGGTTGAGACGCGCTGGGCAACGATGATGACCGTGGCGTCCCGGGTCTTGGCCTTCAAGGCCTTGCGCAACCTGGCATCGGTAGCGACATCCAACGCGGAGAAGGAGTCATCAAACAAGTACACGTTCGGTTTGGTCACCAACGCCCTGGCAATGGACAGCCTCTGGCGCTGGCCGCCGGAGACGTTGGTACCGCCCTGGGCGATGCGCCGGCTCAAGCCGGATGACTTTTCTTCCACGAATCCCTTGGCCTGCGCCGTCTCCAACGCATCCCACAGTTCTTCGTCCGTGGCGTCGGGCTTGCCGAAGCGCAGATTGTGCTCGATGGTCCCGGAGAACAAGTACGGCTTCTGCGGCACCGCTGATACCCGGCTGGTGATCTCCGAGGCGTCCATCTTGGTGACGGGTACGCCGTCGAGCAGGACGTCACCGGAGGCGACGTCGTAAAGCCGCGGCAGCAGCGAGACCAAGGTGGTCTTGCCGGCGCCGGTGGAGCCAATGATGGCCAGGGTCTTGCCGGGCTCGGCGGTGAAGGAGATGTTACTCAGCACCGGCGCCTCGGCACCGGGGTACTTGAAGGTGACATCGCGGAACTCCACGCGTCCCTTCTTCTCGGCCGGCACCACCGGTGAGGTGGGGTTGTGGATGGAAGGCTCCACGTCCAGAACCTCGCCGATGCGGTCTGCACAGACGGACGCACGGGGAATCATCATGGCCATGAACGTGCCCATCATGACGGCCATCAGGATCTGCAGCAGGTACTGGAGGAAGGCAGTGAGCGCACCCACCTGCATGTCGCCGGAGTCCACCCGCTGGCCGCCGAACCACAGGACGGCTGCAGTGGACAGGTGCAGGATCATGCCGATTGCAGGGAACATCAGGACAAACAGGTTGCCGATCTTTACCGACACAGCGGTGAGATCTTCATTGGCATCCCCGAAGCGCCTGGCCTCGTGGGGTTCACGCACAAAAGCACGGACCACGCGGATACCGATGATCTGCTCGCGCAGCACACCGTTGATGGCGTCGATCTTGGTCTGCATGGACCGGAACAGAGGCATGAGACGGACTACGAGGTAGCCCACAACGGCCACCAGGACAGGGACTGAGACCCAGACCAGCCAGGAAAGGCTGAGGTCCTCACGGAGCGCCATGATGATGCCGCCAACACACATAATGGGAGTTGAAACCATGAAGTTCAGGCCCATGAGTACCAGCATCTGTACCTGCTGGACGTCATTGGTGCCGCGGGTGATCAGCGTGGGAGCACCGAAAGTGTTGACATCCTGAGCGGAAAAGCTGCTGACCTGCCTGAAAACGCTGCGGCGAAGGTCCCGACCGATGGCCATGGCCACGCGGGAGCCGAAGTACACGGCGATGATGGCAGTGAGCACCTGTCCAAGGGCGACAGCGAGCATGAGCGCACCGGTCTGCCAGATGAAGTCAGTGTCTCCACGGGAAACTCCCTCATCAATAATCCTGGCGTTGAGGCTGGGGAGGTAGAGCGTGGCGATGGTGGACGCCAGCTGAAAAATCAGCACGGCCACAATCTGCGGCAAATACGGCTTGGAATAGCGCCGTATAAGGGTGACAAGCATGCCCACGGGTCCTTAGAAAGAGTGCGTGAATGAGATAAGAGAAGTGTCGCAGCCGGGGCTGACAGTATTAGCCTCCCTACTCTACGAAATCCGTTGCCCCGGCGAAACAACTTACGCAAAAGATCATCCCAGCGGAGTAGTTCATGTGCCGTGGATGCTCCCGCTGGGGCAAGGACGCTGGCCTGCAGGAACGCAGCGCCCCGAAGACAAGGCGACACAGCAGAGCGCCGGCTGGTTTCCCAACCGGCGCTTCACATTGCGTGGACTTAGCCTGCGTGCTTCCCGTGCTCGGAGCGGGCCTCAACACCTTGGAGCAGCAACAGCGCCATGCGTTCCTGCTGCCTGCGTTCGCGCTTGAGTTCCTTGCGGACAGCGGCGAGTTCCTCGGCGGTTTTGGCTTGTTGCTCCGCGATGGTTTGCTGCTCCCGCAAGCGGGCCTGCAGTTCCACGTTGGCGCGGCTGAGCTGCAACTGCTGTTCTGCCAGAACGTACTGGGTACGGGACAACTGCTCCTGGACTTCCTTCACATCAGACGTCCCGTGCGGCCGTTCCTGGGTGAGGATCCGTGCAAACTCGAGGTCAAGATCGGATCCGGACTCCGGGTTCGGAACCTGACGATCTCCCATCGGAATCTGGCGATCCCCAGCCGATCCCTGCCGGCCGCCCACCGGAACGGAAGGGTGGGCACCCAGGCGGTGTGCGCCGTCGTCGTCCGCTTTTACTGCGTCCAGGGACGAGGTGTCCAGCGACATTCCGGCGTCTCCCGAGGCGGTGGCTATGAGTTCCTTTTCGGGAGCAGCATCAACCGTGCGGCGCAGCGGACGTTCCTTGATGAACAGCACTGACAAGAGGGCCACCACGCTGATGATCGCGGAGATCAGGAAGATCTGGGCAGTTGCGTCGCCGTAGGCAGCACGCATGATCTCGGCGACGGGAGCGGGCATATCGGCAAGGTCCATACTGGCTCCGGAGGCGCCGCCCTGGACGGGAATTCCGGCGGCGGCCATGCCTTCAACGGCGAGGTCCTTCACATGGGTGGACATGATGGCACCGAGCACGGAGACACCAATCGCGCCACCCACCGAGCGGAAGAACGCCACCGAGGCACTGGCGGTTCCAATGTCCTTGGCCTGGACGGTGTTCTGCACAGCCAGCACCAGGTTCTGCATCAGCATGCCCAGTCCCAGGCCGAACACTCCGGTGTAGATGGCCACGATCCACAGTTCAGTGGTGTGATCCATGGTTCCGGCGAACGCGAGGCCGCCAATGAGCAGGACGGAGCCTGCAATCAGGAACCTCTTCCACTTGCCGAAGCGGCTGATCAGGATGCCGGACGCGACGGAGCCGATCAGGTTGCCGGCGATCATGGGCAGCGTCAGCAGGCCGGCCTCGGTGGGTGTGGCACCGCGGGCAACCTGGAAGTACTGACCCAGGAAGGTGGACGAGCCGAACATGGCGATGCCGACTGCAACGGAGGCAACAATGGCCAGGGCCGTGGTGCGCTCGGAGATGATCTTGAGCGGAATGATGGGCTGGGCGACCTTGGTTTCCACGAAGACCAGCACTGCAAGCAGCGCCACGCCGCCACCCACCATGAGGGCGGACTGCCAGGAGAACCAGTCGTAGTAGTCAGGGTTGCCAGCGAAGGAAACCCAGATGAGGAGCAGGCTCACGCCGGACGTCAGGAGGATGGAACCGAGCCAGTCGATCTTGGCAGGGCGCTTGATGTGCTCGATCTTCAGGGTCACCTGGAGCAGGATGAGCGCGACGACGGCGAGGGGCACGCAGACGAAGAACGTCCAACGCCAGCCCAGCGGGCTGTCAACGATGAAGCCGCCCAGCAGCGGGCCGCCGGCAGTACCTACGGCCATGACGGCGCCCATGTAACCGGAGTACTTGCCGCGGTCACGCGGCGGAATCATGGAGCCGATGATCGCTTGCGCGAGGGCGGTGAGGCCGCCCATGGCCACGCCTTGGATGACGCGGGCGGTCAGCAGCAGCGGAATGGTTTCAGAAAGACCCGCCATGACCGAGCCGGCCACGAAGATGATGATGCTCAGCTGGACGAGGAGCTTCTTGTCGAAGAGGTCCGCGAGCTTGCCCCAGATGGGGGTGGTGGCGGCGTTCGCCAGCAATGCGGCCGTGATGACCCACGCGAAGTCGGTTTGCGTACCCTTGAGCTCGGACATGATGGTGGGCAGCGCGTTGGCAACAATCGTGCTGCTCAGGATCGCTGTGAAGAAGGCTGCAAGGAGCCCCGTGAGGGCTTCCATGATCTGCCGGTGCGTCATAGGTGCTGCGGCTTTGTTGGCCGCGGAGCTGACTGAGGCGTCCGCCGCCTTGGTGTTCTGAACTGCTGGTGTGGCCATGGTGGCTCCTAAGCTGTCTGGTGTGTTGTGATGGAGCCGGCCGCCGTTGCCCGGATTGAGTCCTTGAGGGACGCGGTGAGTTTGTTGATGACCTGGGAGGCCTCGAGGGCGTCAGCCTCGCTCCAATCCGCCAGGTAATCGCGCAGTCTCACGCTGCGTTGTTCTTCAAATTCGCGCAGTTTCGCTGCGCCCTCCTCAGTAAGGGCAAGGAGCTGGGCCCGACCGTCCGCGGGATCGGGCCGCCTGACCACAAAGCCAAGATCCTCGAGTTCGGTGATGTGCCGGCTGAGGACCGGTGCGCTGACACCGAGGCGCGTGGCCAGGTGCGTAGCGCGGGTCTCCCCCTCGCCGATGAAGCGCATCACCCCTTGCACAGCCATCCCGACGTCGGGAACGCGGGACATGTGGGCGGTCACCACACAGCGCAGCGTGCGCTGGAGATCGAAGATTTGATGCACAAGATCGGTTGCCGTGGCAGAACCAACGGACATGGAAGACACCCCTCTTTTTGTTTGCCTAAAGCAACTATAACTCAGATTGATTGCTTTGGGAAACTAAAGATGAGTGTGCAGGCGTCCGCCGCGAAAACGCGGGAAGAGTGTCAGACCGCCGGAGAACTCCGGCGAATTCGACGGTTTCCCGCGAACCCGGTGCAGATCCAGCCTTATCCGGCCAGGTGAATCGCCGCCTCAATGACCTCATCCACCCTGCGTGGCCGCGTGATCCCCGGGGGCACGGCAGCGACGAGCCAACTCTCAGGGAGATCGTCCTCAATGGGCACCAGGGCAACTTTGGCGTCCGCGTAAACAGGCGCGACCCCCGGCCACGCGTGAGTCACGGAGATAGCCCTTCCACTGGCCACCACGCCGCGGATGGTCTGTGCCACCACGCTTTTCCAACGAACCTTCGGCTCTACACCCGCCGAGAGGAACATGGCTGTGACGCGCTCGGCACTGGGCGGCACGTCGAAGAGAATGACATCCTCGCTGGCAAGGTCGGCGAAGCGTAGCGACGCCCTTCCTGCCAAAGGGTGGCTTGCAGCGAGCATGAACTGCGGACGCGATTCCACTACCTTGACCACATCCACGCCCGGCACCACCTGAAGGGAGTAGACAAACGCGAGGTCCAGCTCACCCTCCCCCACCGCCTTCTGCAGGTCTTCGGCAGCGCCCTCCACAAAGTCGAGCTCCACCTCGGGCCATTTCTCCGCGAAATAGCCGATGAGTTCCGGGATCACCCGGGGCGAAATGGCCACCATGCAGCCGATAGACACCCGGCCGCGCATCTCTTCATGGGACCGCATCAGCACCCCGGCCTGCAGATCCGCCGTTTCCCCGAGGATTCGCCGGGCACGGATGCCGAGTTCAAGTCCCGCCGGCGTGGGCTCCACCCTCTTCGCGCGGGTCCGGATGAGCAGGTCCAGGCCGAGGCTTTTTTCCAACTGGGCGATCGCCATTGAGGCAGCGGCCTGGGAGATGTTGCTTTCGCTCGCAGCTTTGGTGAGGGAGCCATGATCGAGCACCGCCACAAAATACTCGAGCTGGCGCAGGGTGAACTCAGCCATCAGTTCTCCTTATGAACTTCTTTGAATTGATTGATTATACAAGCGCAGTGAGCCGGGCCACACTGGAGAAAAGCCAACGTCGAAGGAGACACCCGTGACACTGACGTCATCCCTGAAACCGCACATCGTCACCCTGGGGACCGCCGGCGGCCCCAGATGGTGGGCGGCAGCAGATTCCGGTGAGCGCACCGGAATAGCCACCGCCGTGGTGGTGGGAGAGGCCTTCTACCTGGTGGATTTCGGCCAAGGCGCCGGACGCAGGCTCAGCCAGTCAGGCCTGGAACTCAAGGATTTGAGGGCGCTCTTCATCACCCACCTCCACTCGGACCACGTCTATGATCTGGCCGGCCTGGGCATCTTTGGCCTGTACGCCCTCGCAGACCGCACCCACAACCCGGTAAGAATCATTGGACCCGGAAACCGCGGTGAGCTGCCCCCGGTGTCGCCACGCGCCGTCGTCGATCCTCTGCCTTTGGCGCCGGAGAATCCGACGCCGGGCACCCGCCAGATGTTCGAGCAACTGATGGCCGCTCACGCCACGGACCTCAACGACCGCATCCTGGACAGCCTGCGGCCCAGCCCCCTGGACATCTTCAAAGCCGAAGACATCCGGATCCCTGCACAAACCGGCTACCACCCCAACAACAACCCGACGCCGGACATGGAACCGTTCGAGATCTACCGCGACGAGCTGGTCACAGTGACCGCCATCCTGGTGGAACATCCTCCAGTGGCGCCAGCCTTCGCCTTCCGCTTCGATACCGCAGAAGGTTCCGTGACCATCTCCGGCGATACTGCCTACACGGAAAACATGATCACCCTGGCCCACGGCACGGACCTGTTGCTGCACGAGGCCATCGACTTCGACTGGGTGGAATCGCTGTACGCCGATAAGACCGACGACGGCAGCCGGGCCGCCCGCGACCACCATTACAAGTCCCACACCAGCGTCCGCGAAGCAGCGAAGCTGGCAGATGCCGCCGGCGCCAAACACCTTGCCCTGCATCACCTGGTGCCCGGGCACGCACCCGCGTCCGTGTGGCTCGAAGCCGAAGAGCACTTCACCGGAAAATTCACCGTTCCCAACGATCTCGACGTCATTCCGTTCGCGCGCCAGCGCTGATGCGCGAACCCCATCCCCGGAACCGAGGAACCACATGAGCTCAGCACCATCCCAGGACACCCTCCCTGAAGCACCCGGCAGCGTGCCTGAAAACTCCATGAAGTCCAAGGACATGCGGCGCATCCTCGCGTCCAGCTTCATCGGCAGTGCAATCGAGTACTACGACTTCATGCTCTACGCCACTGCCGCGAGCCTCGTCTTCAACAAGGTCTTCTTCGCAAATCTTGGCCCCGGCTTTGCCCTCTTCGCATCTTTCGTCACCCTCGCCGTCGGGTACGTGGCCCGCCCCCTTGGTGGCCTGATCTTCGGACACTTCGGGGACAGGCTGGGCCGCAAAAAGATGCTGGTGCTCTCCATGCTCATCATGGGCTTCGGCACCACCATGATCGGTTTGCTGCCCACCACAGCCCAGATCGGGATTGCCGCACCCCTTGCGTTGGTGGTCCTCCGGCTGGTCCAAGGCGTGGCAGTGGGCGGCGAATGGGGTGGGGCTGCGCTGATGGCCATCGAACACGCACCCAAGAAGCACAGAGGTTTCGCTGCGGCCTTTGCCAACGCCGGCGGTCCGGCAGGAGCCATCCTTGGCACCCTCGCACTGTCCCTGTTCGCAGCACTGTCCGGTGACGATTTCCTGGTTTGGGGTTGGCGGGTACCGTTCCTGCTCAGCGCCGCGCTGATCGCTGTTGGCATGGTCATCCGCCTCAAAGTGTCCGAAACACCCGCTTTCCAGAAACTTGAAGCAGAGGGAGCCAAGCGTCGGGTGCCCCTGTTCGATGTCCTCAAGAACAACCGCCGCGCCGTGATGCTCGGTTTGCTCGCCACCACGGCCTTCTACGTATGCCAATCGATGACCACGGTGTGGGGCGTATCGGTTGCCGTGGAGAACGGTGCCGACAAGAACGGTGTGCTGAACATCAAAGCGTTCGCGGCGTTGCTGACCTTGATTATCTGCTTCTACTCGGCACGACTCAGCGACAGGGTTGGCCGGCGTCGGGTCCTCATCGGTGCATCCCTTTTGGGCGCTGTCCTTGCTTATCCCATCCTGTTGCTCATCGACAACGGGGAACTGTGGGCCTTTGCCTTGGCGATCGTGTTGGGCAACGGCTTGGTGCAAGGCTTCCTCTACGGTCCTATCGCCGCCTACGTGGCCGAACAATTTCCCACCCGCAACCGCTACACAGGTGCTTCGCTGGCGTATCAAGGTGCCTCGATGGTGGGCGCCGGCTTCACACCCATGATCGTCGCCGGCCTGAGCCTCGCAGCCGGCGGTGGTTTGTGGCTCATCGCGATCTTCTGGATCGCCACGATGCTCGCCGCAGTAGTTGCCGTGAAACTGACTGCCGAAGGCACTCAACGCGAACTCGACTAACTGTATAAAGCAGCCAGCCCCCGCACGGATCACCGTGCGGGGGCTGGCTGTCTGGGGGGTTAGTCGCGTCTGTCTAATCCAAGTGAGCGGGGCCGAACATCTTCAGCAGCGTTTCAACCACGACGACGTTGGGGCCGTCCGCTTGGAAGGACGCCTTGAGCGCCTCCCCCACTTCCTCCGGGGCAACCCGGCGGGCCGGGACACCGAAGGACTCGGCCAGTTTGACGAAGTCCGGGCGGGCCAGCTCGGTGGCCGTGGCTTGGCCGAAGGCGCCCACCATGTATTCACGCAGGATGCCGTAACCGCCGTCGTCCACGATCAGCCAGGTGACCGGGACGTTGTGCTGCTTGGCGGTGGCGAGCTCGGAGATCGAGTACATGGAGGACCCATCACCGGATACTGCGAGCACCCGGCTCGGCTTACCGGTGGTTTCCAAGCCCACGGCCCCGCCGATTGCTGCGGGGAAGCCGTAGCCGAGGCCACCGGCGCCCTGGGCGGAGTGGAACTGGCCCTGGCGGGCGTCCCAGCAGCTCCAGCCCCAGTACGCGGAAATGGTCATGTCCCAGAACGTCTGCATATCAGCCGGGACAGCCTCGCGGATGTCTGCCATGAACTTCAGTTCCTTGGCCAGGTCCTGTGATTCCAGGCGTGCGGTGACCTTGGCCAGGGATTCCTTGACCACATCTTCCGGGCTGGTCCCGTGCCAATCACGCTTTGTTGCGTCCGCGGCACCTGCTGCGGCGAGGGCTTCGTCCAACGCGGCGAGTGCCTGGCCGGCGTCGGCACGGATGCCCAGTCCCGGCCTGTTGGATTCGAGGACCCGGGGTTCGGCGTCGATCTGGATGATGCGGCCGCGGGGTTCGAACGTGAAGTAGTTCGACGTCACTTCACCCAGGGACGAGCCAATGACGATCAGCACGTCGGCGTCTTCGAGGACATCGGTCATGTACCGGTCCTCGATCCACGACTGCAGTGACAGCTCGTGGGTCCACGGGAACGCACCATTGCCGCCGGGAGTGCAGATCACCGGGGCGCGCAGCTGCTCGGCAATCGAGAGCAGCGACTTCTCAGCCCGGCCACGACGCGTACCGCCACCGGCGATGATCGCCGGACGTTCCGCCGTCGAGAGCCACTTCACGGCCTCGCGGATCAGCTCGACGCGCGGCGGGTTATCGAATGCCTCGGCCAGCGCATCCTCCACCGGAGGAACCATGATGGGATCCAGGAGGACGTTCTGCGGGATTTCGATCCAGACCGGACCCTGCGGCGAGGAAATCGCTTCGGTCCAGGCGTCCTGGATGGCCGACGGGATGCCCGAGGCGTGCTGGATCAGGCGCTGGCTCTTGGTGACGTTCGCGGCCGAAGCCTTCTGGTCATCGAGCTGGTGCAGCATGCCCTTGCGGCGTGCACCCAGGCCATCGAGCGGGATCTGGCTGGCCACAACCACCATGGGCACACCCGTGGCGTACGCCTCCTGCAACCCGGCCAGGGACGTCAGCGCGCCGGGACCGGTGGACAGGAACAGCACACCCACCTCTCCGGTTGCGCGGGAGTAGCCGTCAGCTGCGAACGCCGAGTTGTTCTCCACGCGCGAGGAAACGAAGTGCAGGTTGCCACGGCCCATGGCATCGAAGAGACCCAGCGCGTGCTGCCCAGGGATACCGAAGACAGTCTTTGCGCCCAGCGCTTCAAGGGTCTCGACGACGAGGTCCCCACCGTTGCGCTGGTTGGTCCCCTTGGTGGGAGCTGCTGTGCCGGGATCGAAGTCGATCATCGCTGATCTCCTGTTGCCTTGGCGAGTTCCGCGATGCGGGCGCCGAGTGCCTGCTGCGCGTAACCGTTCGGGGCGCCGAGGCGGTCACCTTCCACTGCGTTGTCCGCCATGAGGGTCACGAGCTCGTAGGCTACGTGGCTGCCTGCGACGCCGGTGATCTCTGCGTGGTCGTAGGCCGGGGCAACTTCCACGATGTCCGCACCAACGAGGTTCATACCGCGGAAACCACGGATGATTTCGAGGAGTTCGCGGCTGCTGATGCCGCCGGCTTCAGGGGTGCCGGTGCCCGGTGCGTGCGCCGGATCCAGGACGTCAATGTCCACGGAGATGTACAGCGGACGGTTGCCAATGCGGTCGCGGATCTTAGCCACGGTTTCGAGGACGCCCTGGTAGTAGACGTCGGCGGAGGTGACGATTCCGAAGCCGAAGCGGTGGTCGTCGTCGAGGTCTTTCTTGCCGTACAGCGGACCGCGGGTACCGACGTGGCTGATGGCTTCCGTGTCCAGGATCCCTTCTTCCACAGCGCGACGGAACGGAGTGCCATGGGTGTACTCAGCGCCGAAGTAGGTGTCCCAGGTGTCCAGGTGTGCATCGAAGTGGAGCATGGCAATGGGTTCGCCGGCTCGCTCTGCCGCTGCGCGAAGGAGGGGCAGGGCAATGGTGTGGTCACCGCCGAGCGTGACCAGCTTGCTGCCGTTGGCCGTGAGGTCCAGGGCGTTCTGCTGGATGGTCTCGATTGCCTCGTTGATGTTGAACGGGTTTACGGCCATGTCGCCGGCGTCGGCAACCTGGATGTTTTCAAAGGGGCTGACATCCCAGGCGGGGTTGTAGGGGCGCAGCAGTCGGCTGGCCTCGCGCACATGGTTGGCACCGAAGCGCGCGCCGGGACGGTAGGAAACGCCCGAGTCGAAGGGGACGCCGACAACCGTGACATCGGCCTTGGCCACCTGATCCAGGCGAGGCAGTCGGGCGTAGGTGGCGGCACCGGCGTAGCGCGGAATGCGGGACGAATCGATGGGGCCGAGGTTCCCGTTGGCTTCAATACGGAGCTCTTCCAAAATATGCCACTCCTTGTAATCATGGGGCGATTGAATCACTAGCTGTGACACCCATCATACACTCGAAGTTTCCTAATATGCATCACATGTTTACAAGTCTGATTACAGAAACGGGCATGAGATGCCGGTCACAGCAGGCGTAAAGATTCCATAAAAACCGGGGTCCC
The DNA here is from genome assembly GCF_002979775.1 of Arthrobacter sp. MYb23. Classification (GTDB taxonomy): domain Bacteria; phylum Actinomycetota; class Actinomycetes; order Actinomycetales; family Micrococcaceae; genus Arthrobacter. The sequence goes on along the minus strand of NZ_PCPR01000006.1, from coordinate 109,587 downwards.
GGCATCAACGGCGGCCATACGCTCCTAACGGAAGCAGCACCGTGCTGCGCGAAAGGACACCGTGACCACCCTGACGAGGCCTCCGGCCGACCCGGCCGACCGGCCAAAGCACTCCTTCAACCTCAAATCGTGGCTGCTCGAAGGAATGCCGGACACCTCAGGCAAGCGCCAGGGACCTCACGGAAAACCGACGGACTCACACAAACCGCAAGCTTGGTGGAAGGTCATGTGCCTCACGGGGCTGGACTACTTCTCCACCCTCGGCTACCAGCCCGCCATTGCCGCACTCGCTGCAGGATTGTTGTCGCCCCTGGCCACGCTGCTTCTTGTGTTCGCAACCTTGGCTGGCGCGCTCCCCGTGTACCGCCGCGTTGCCAAGGAAAGCCCGCGCGGCGAAGGATCCATCGCCATGCTGGAACGCCTGCTGCCCCGATGGGGCGGCAAGCTGTTCGTCCTGGCTCTCCTCGGGTTCGCAGCCACGGACTTCATGATCACCATCACGCTTTCCGCCGCCGACGCCACGGCCCACCTCATCGAGAACCCCTTCGCCCCGCACTTCCTCGAAGGCCAGCAAGTGGTCATCACCATCGCCTTGATCGCAGGACTCGGCATCGTCTTCCTGCGCGGATTCAAGGAAGCCATCAACGTGGCCGTAGTGCTGGTGGCAGCATTCCTCGCGTTGAACCTTGTGGTGATCGCCGTATCCATGACCCATCTCTTCACCGAAGCCGGCGTCATTACTGACTGGTGGACCGCACTCACCACCTCCCATGGCGACCCCATCATGATGATCGCCCTGGCACTCCTGGTCTTCCCCCGCTTGGCACTTGGACTCTCCGGATTCGAAACCGGCGTCGCCGTCATGCCCCAAATCAAGGGCCACGCCACCGACACCGATGCCAGACCAACAGGCCGGATCAAGGGTGCCCACAAGCTCCTCACCACCGCGGCCATCATCATGAGCTCGTTCCTCATCACCTCCAGCTTCACCACTGTGATGCTGATCCCCGCCGCCGAATTCCAGGACGGCGGCAAAGCCGAAGGCCGTGCACTCGCCTACCTGGCGCACAAGTTCCTCGGCGACGGCTTCGGAACCATCTATGACATCAGCACCATCGCCATCCTCTGGTTTGCCGGCGCCTCAGCCATGGCCGGCCTGCTGAACCTCGTCCCCCGCTACCTGCCTCGCTACGGCATGGCACCGGCGTGGGCCCGGGCGCTCCGCCCCCTGGTCCTGGTGTTCACGGTCATCGCTTTCATTGTGACCATCATTTTCCAGGCCGACGTCAACGCACAGGGCGGCGCCTATGCCACTGGTGTGCTGGTCCTCATTACCTCAGCCTCCATCGCGGTGACCCTCTCTGCGCGGCGCCGGAAACAGCGCGCCCAGGTCATTGGCTTCGGCCTGATCTCCCTCGTGTTTGTCTACACCACCGTGGTCAACTCGATCGAACGCCCCGACGGCCTGAAGATTGCCGCCCTCTTCATCCTGGCCATCATGGTTGTCAGTTTCATCTCCCGCATGCGGCGAGCGTTCGAACTCCGGGCCACCCACATCAAGATGGACGAAAAAGCCCTCGAATTCGCCGCAAATGCTTCCGAGGGACCCGTTCGCATCATCGCCCACGAACCCAAACACCTCAGCGCCAGCCGATACCGGGAGAAGCTTCAGCACGCCCAGCAGGCCAGCCACCTGCCCGTTGACTGCGATGCCGTCTTCATCGAGGTCATTGTGGACGATAGCTCGGACTTCGAGCAGGAACTCCAGGTGGTGGGCAAGCTCAGGCATGGGTTCAAAATCCTGGAGGTGCACAGCAACAACGTGCCCAACACCGTGGCCGCAGTACTCCTCCACATCCGGGACGTCACGGGGTTCATGCCCCACATCTACTTCCGCTGGACCGAGGGCAACCCGATCTCCAACCTGAGCAAGTTCCTGTTCTTCGGTGAGGGAGAGATCGCGCCCGTAACCCGCGAGGTGCTCAGGGAAGCCGAACCGGACATCACCCGCCGGCCGTGGGTGCACGTAGGCTAAGCGCCCCGCGCGTTCCCCGCTCCTCCCCAGTTTGTGACCCACTTTGTGACCACCGCGCATCGCCAGCCCCCGGATTTCCGGGGCCAGCGGGCCTCGTCTGCTCACGGAGGGGTCAGCAACTGGGGAGGACCGCAGTTGCTGACTTACCCACATAAGGGAAATGGACCGTTCCTGCAGCTGCCCAGAGTCAGTGGACTGGCCACATGGACATCTATCTATTTCTTCAAGAGTTGGGCGGCGTAGCCCGGACCGGACAACTTCTCAGCGCAGGCTTCTCCCGATCAGACGTCGCTTCTTTGTTATCCCGGGGAGCCAGCCGCCCGCGGCGTGGTGTCTACATGCTCAATAATCACAAGCCGGAGTTCGCCGCTGCCATCCGTTACAACGCGCTTGTATCCTGCGCAAGCGCTGCGAAACACTTCGGGCTTTGGCTAAGAACCGCCCCAAGCCAACATCACCTGGCGTGCGATCATGGGCACGGCAGCGGGTTTATCCGGCACAGGACGGCCCGGTTCGAGCCCCACCCCACCCTGCCGGTGGCGGCGCTGGAGGACGCAGTGCTTCACGCGATGCGTTGTCTGGAGCCTCCGTCGTCAACAGCCATGGCCACATCGGCCATTCGCCTGCACGGGGTGCCGCTGGCATTGCTCAAGGACCAGCTTCGCGGGGACAGATCCAGACCGGTGCTGACGGCGCTACACCAGCTCGATCTCCGTGCAGAGTCGATCGTTGAAGTCGACGCGCAGCACCTACTCCGCACCCATGGAATCGCCTTCGAGGCGCAGGTAGCCATACCTGGAATCGGGCGCGTGGACTTTCTTCTCGAAGAATTCCTCATTGTTGAAGTGGACGGCTTCGCGTTCCACTCCAACAGAAGGGCCCTGCGGAACGACTTGGCACGAAACAACGCCTCTACCGTCCACGGATATTCCGTCCTGAGGTACCCGCCGGAGATGATTTGGTTCGAGCCGGAGCGGGTGATTGCGGAGATTCAGGCGGTTCTCACGCTGCGTCGCGACGCTCCTGCCCAGTTGGTGGGCAACCTTGCACCTCTGAGCCCCGGGTTTCCAGGGTTCAACCCACTCCCCCGGCTCCAGAACGGGAAGTAACTGGGAGGGAGCGCAGCGAGGCACAAAAAGCTAGCGGCTCGCCGCCGGCACCAGCACCCACAGCACCTCGACGGTTTCATCCGTGGGGTTGATCCAGGTGTGGGGTTCACGGCCCGGGAAGGAGAGGGTGTCCCCTTCTTCGAGGTCGTATTCCTCGTTGGTCAGGATGAGCTTGATCCGGCCCTTGACCACATGGAGGACATCGACGTCGCAGTCCACTGCGTAGAGCTCGTTCTCACCGCGGCCACGAGGTTCGATGGTTGCCTGCAGGATCTGGAGGCGCCGCTCGGAGCGGGCAGTCAACAAGCGCTCCACAATGCCCTGGCCACCCAGGGAGATGCGGGGTCCGTCGTCGCGTTTGGTCAGGTGAGTCTCCGGAGCCGCGAACAAATCGCCCACGGACACGGACAGCACTTGGCACAGGGTCACCAAAGAAGCGACCGACGGCGATGTCAGGTCGCGCTCCACACGGCTGAGGAAGCCCTTGGTCAGTCCGGTGGCGTCGGCCACTTGCTCAATGGTGAGGCGCTGCGCTTGCCGGGCTGCGCGGATTCTGGAACCGATGGCAACTGGAACATTGCTCGGTTCAACGGGTAGAGCCTTCATTCACGAACCTTTCAGGCCTGTCATGTGGCCCTGTCATTGGAGCAATAGTAGCCGGGTGACAGGCCAAGAACGCCAGAATACGCGGAAGCATGACCAAAGGATCTTGACTGTTACTCCCATCACAACATATCCTCATAGGCAACAAGTGTTGTCTGTGAGGCACACAACACGTCCCCAATCTCCAATCATCAGCACAGAGACTTCGTCGCTTCGCAGGAGTATCGTCGAAAACCCCAACCTCTGTGCATCAGCTCCAAGGACCGTTCATGGAATCTTCGGCTATAAACATCGCAATCGTGGTGGTGTACCTGCTCGCCATGCTGGCATTCGGCTGGTTGGGCAAGTCCCGCACCAAGAACAACAGCGACTTCCTGGTGGCCGGCCGCCGCCTGGGACCCTTCCTTTACACCGGCACCATGGCTGCAGTGGTCCTTGGTGGCGCATCCACCGTGGGCGGCGTCGGCCTCGGCTACAAGTTCGGCATCTCCGGTATGTGGCTTGTGGTGGCCATCGGCTCAGGTGTGCTGCTGCTCAGCCTCCTCTTCGCCGGGACCATCCAGCGGCTGAAGATCTACACGGTCTCCCAAATGTTGAGCCTCCGCTACGGCAGCAAGGCAACACAGACCTCCGGCATCGTCATGCTGGCCTACACACTGATGCTGTGTGCCACCTCCACCGGCGCGTACGCCACCATCTTTGTGGTGCTGTTCGACTGGGAGCGTTGGCTGGCTATCGCTGTTGGCGGCGCGATCGTCCTGGTCTACTCAACCATCGGCGGCATGTGGTCCATCACCTTGGCCGACCAGGTCCAGTTCATCATCAAGACCGTGGGTATCTTCTTCCTGATGCTCCCGTTCGTCATGAACGCAGCTGGCGGCATGGACGGCATCCGCGAGCGCCTCGACGCAAGCTTCTTCCAGATTGACGGCATCGGTATCCAGACCATCATCACGTACTTCGTGGTCTACACACTGGGCCTGCTGATCGGCCAGGACATCTGGCAGCGCGTCTTCACTGCCAAGACCCCCACCGTTGCCCGTTGGGGCGGTGCAACTGCCGGCGTTTACTGCATCCTGTACGGCATCGCCGGCGCCCTGATCGGCCTGGCCGCCCGCGTTGCCCTGCCGGACATCGACGTCGCCAACCTCGGCAAGGACGTGGTCTACGCAGAAGTGGCAACCCACATCCTGCCTGTCGGCATCGGCGGCCTGGTTATGGCCGCGGCCGTTGCAGCGATGATGTCCACCGCATCCGGCGCCCTGATTGCGGCCGCAACGGTGGCCCGCGCCGACGTCGTCCCGTTCGTGGCCAGCTGGTTCGGCAAGACCATCAACACTGATGACAGTGAAAACCCCGAGCACGACGTCAAAGCAAACCGCTACTGGGTTCTGGGACTCGGAATCGTTGCCGTGCTGATCTCCATGGCAGCGCAGGACGTGGTGGTTGCCCTGACCATCGCCTACGACATCCTGGTGGGTGGCTTGCTGGTAGCCATTCTCGGCGGCCTCGTGTGGAAGCGCGGAACCGGAATCGCCGCGGCGTGGTCCATGGCCATCGGTTCGGTCCTGACCCTCGCCCTGCTGATCCTCTTCGCAGTGGGAGCGATCCCCAGCGCGGACGGCGTCTACGCCAACGAGCCGATCTACTTCGGACTGGCAGCCTCGTTCGTTGCCTACGTGGTGATTTCGCTGCTTACGCCGCCCACCGATCCCGCGGTTCGCGAGGCCTGGGAGAAGCGGGTGGCGGGTGCCGTCTCGGAAGAGCTTCCTCCTGAGGCCCACCCGATCAGCAGCCACAAGTAAAAGAACAAAGCTCGACGGCGGCGCCTCCCCTTTTCGGGGCAGCGCCGCCGTTGTTTTGTTTCCGGGAGAAACGTCCGCCCCGGCAGGTGCGTTGGGCGCCCCACTCTGCGCGCTCCAGGGGGTGGAGGGGGCGTCATACGGGCCCCACAGCGGGAAGCGTGGGGTAGGGTTATGCCAGCTTCAAGAGATGTGGCGCCAAGCTCCGACTTGCCACGCACCAACCCCATGTTCACGGGTGGTTCGGATGAGGAAGCGGCCCGTCCCGGACCAGAGACAACCGAGCGGGCAAGAGCACTCCACCAAGGAGCAGTCCCTTGCCGTACGAAGGCGATACGACCCAAGCACCAACCACCACCGCACCCAGCACCGCGGACCTGGCTGAAGGCCGCACGGTCACGGTGATTCCCGCCGTCGACCTCTTCCTGGGCACGGTGACCATCCTGACCGGGAACGGCGCCAAGGCCCCGACCGGGCGCTTCAGCCATCCCCACCCGCAATTGATCGCCCAAGCGCTGGCCCAAGCGGTCCGGCCAACGCGTTGGTGTGAAGTATCAAGGACGCTGACGGTGACCGTTGCCGCCGTCGGGAAACGCGGGGGCCAACAACGGCTTTTCACCCTCAGTCGGAGGGGTCAAGCCTAGCTTTCCTCGTCTTCCGCCCGGAACTCTTCGGTGTCGTCGATGGGGACCACGCGTTCGTCGTCCTCGGGGGCGTCCACTTCCTCAACCCAGGGTTGGTCCACTTCCTGGTCTTCGGCGTAGTCGTAGGCGGGGTCGGACTCGATGGTTGTCCGTTCCTGATGGTTGGCGTGTGATTCGGTGGTGTTCATGGTGCAACCTCCGTCTCGTGGGCCGGTTCTGGTGGGCCTGTTCAGCCCGTTGACCCGAATGCAGGAATCCAGGGGCGGGAGGACCCCAATCCCCTGTCCTTCCATCTGAGCACCGGCACAAGCAAGGGTCAAGGAGCGCCGGAAATTACGGTGCGCCGAACATTCCGTTTGAGGAATACCAGCCAAAAATCCGCGCGGATAAGCGGTAGTGTGGTGCGTGCAATGGGGCCGCAACTACCCCACCCAGCACAGGAGACAAAGTGCAGATGCACCAGGAATTCCAGAGTTCGTCGAGCCCCGCTCCGGACCCCACCCCCGAATCAGCAGCCGCCGAAAACGCTGGTACCCAACCCGCGCCGCCGTCGCACGCGGACATCCGCCGCTGGCGCCAATACCTGGCTGACGAGCGCGCCGAGGCCGCCGTGTACCGCGAACTTGCCCAGCGGCGTGACGGTGAGGAGCGCCAAATTCTGCTCGCCTTGGCCGAAGCCGAAGGCCGGCACGAGGCCCACTGGCTCAAACTCCTGGGTGAGCACGCCGGAATGCCCAAGGCAGCATCCAGCCGAAGCCAATTCCTGGGATTCCTTGCCCGCAACTTCGGCTCCGTGTTTGTGCTCGCGTTGGCTCAGCGGGCCGAAGGCCGTTCCCCCTATGGCACCGAGCCTGCAGCAACGCCTGCCATGGTGGCCGATGAACAAATCCACGAAGAAGTAGTCCGGGGCCTGGCCACTCGTGGACGCAACAGGCTCTCCGGGACTTTCCGGGCCGCCGTGTTTGGCGCCAATGACGGCCTGGTCAGCAACCTTTCGTTGGTGATGGGCATGGCAGCAACCGGCGTGCCCAGCCCCGTGGTCCTGATGAGTGGTGTGGCAGGCCTTTTGGCCGGTGCACTGTCCATGGGTGCGGGCGAATACGTTTCGGTCCGTTCCCAGCGGGAACTCCTTAACGCCACGTTGCCCACGCAGGCAACGTTGACTGCTGCGCCGTCGTTGGACATCGAACACAACGAGCTGGTCCTGGTGTACCTGGCCAGGGGCATGACCCACGAAGCCGCAGAGCACCGCGCTGCCGAACGCATGGGATTGTTCAGCTGCGACTGCGATCCGAGCCTGTCCTTGCAGCCTGAAAAACCGCCCGCGGATGAGCACGAATCCGTTGGCTCTGCGTGGGGCGCTGCACTGTCCAGCTTCTGTTTCTTCGCCTCGGGCGCCATCGTGCCCATCCTGCCCTTCATCTTCGGCATGACGGGCATTGCAGCCTTGATGGTAGCGGGGGTTCTGGTGGGCCTGGCGCTCCTGGCCACCGGCGCCGTCGTCGGCTTGTTGTCCGGAACGTCACCGCTGAGCCGCGGGCTGCGGCAGCTGGCCATCGGCCTGGGAGCGGCGGCCGCCACCTACGGATTGGGCCTGGTGTTCGGCGCAACCATCATCTAGGTCTGGACGGCTCATAAGTTTGGACGGCTCGGGCCGCAGACCGTAATGTTGGTTCGTCCTCCGCGCTGCCCCGCGTGACCAGGGCACCAGGAATGGAGAACCGTGGACCCGGAGCGGGAAACAACGCGCGCGCCCAAACACCGACGCAGTGGAGCAGTCGCGCAGGTTTTCCGCGGCGTCCTCATGGCCGGCATTGCCGCCGTCGTGGCCGTTCTGGTGGGTTGGTACCTTCAGGGCGATCCTCGCATCACCGCCCTTCTCCCGGGCCTGAGCGTTCCGGGCGCCCCGCAGAAGGGGCCCGGTGTTGCCGAAACGCCGCGCACCCCGGACGCGCCGCCGCCAGGGCTTGAGGAGGCGGACGCCCCGCTGGCCTCCCCGTCAGCGCCCGGCACCACCAATGATTCGTATAAGTTCCTCGCCACCAACGACGACGGAACGCCGGTAGGTTACTCGCCCTGCCGTCCGCTTCATTACGTCGTCAACAATGCGAGCGCACCCGCTGGTTCCGATGCCCTGCTGGCCACCGCTTTGGCAAATATTTCAGCAGCGTCCGGTATCCAGTTCATCAACGATGGCGCCACGGACGAGCTGCCCGTAGACCGGCGCGAGCCATATCAGCCTGCCAAATACGGCGATCGGTGGGCTCCCCTGCTGATCTCGTGGACCACTCCCGTGGAAGCACCTGCGCTGGCGGACAACGTCATTGGTACTGGTGGCAGCACCATGTACTCCCTGGACAAGGGTCCCAAGAGTTACATCACCGGGAGCCTGCAGTTGGATACGCCGCAGGTAACGGAACTGCTGGCCAGTCCCGGCGGCGCCGATCATGTCCTGGCAGTCATGCAACACGAACTGGGCCACGTGATGGGTCTGGATCATGTGGATGATCCAATCCAGCTGATGTACCCGGAAATCGGAGCTCCCGACGGGCTCGCGGCGGGCGACCTGAATGGCCTGCATCTTCTTGCCTCGGCGCCCTGCCGCAAGGACATCTAGACGCCCTCCGCTGTTGGGCAAGTCCGCCATGGACTCCCGGCGGAACGGGACTTATGCTGGCCAGTACGGCCGACGGCGGCGCCCCACCTCCCGTCGCAGCCTTCACGTCAGGGGGTTCCATGGAACCTTACGGGTCGCCCAAGTGGCCGGACCCCGATCCCCCTCGCCCTCAGTACCTCCCGCATTTCCAGCGTCCGCCTGAGCCTCCCCAGGTCAGGCCGCCCATCAAGCACAGCAGTGTTGTGGCCATCATGTTCCTTTTCGGCGTTCTCGCGCTGGTGTGCGCGGGAGCCTACTTCAGCGGCGAACTCCGCCAGTTTGTGTATGGCTCTCCCTCCACGCAAAGCCAGGCTCCCCGGCCCGGGCTGGTTCCGTTCGGCCAGCGCCAGGATCCTGTCCCGGGGCTTGAGGAAGCGGACGCGCCGCTCGGGACGCCGTCGCCATTGAACCGCACCAGTTCCTCGTACAAATTCCTGGCCCTCAAGGAAGACGGAACCCCGCTGACCTACTCACCGTGCCGGCCCATCCATTACGTGGTCAACTCGGACCTCGCGCCCGCCTCCTGGCAGCCCTTGGTGGAAGAGGCCGTGGAACAGGCCGGAGCAGCCACGGGATTGAGGTTCATCTACGACGGCCCCAGTTCCGAAGTTCCCTCCCCCACCAGGTCCGGATACCAACCCGAAAGGTACGGAGACCGCTGGGCCCCTGTCCTCATTGCGTGGAGCACCCCCGAGCAGGTACCACGCTTGACCGGGCAGACCGTGGGCCTAGGCGGAAGTTCCTCCGTGGGCCTCAGCAACGGCTACAAGGCTTACGTCACCGGGACGGTGTCCTTGGATGCTCCACAGTTCGCTGAGATCGTGAACGCCCCCAGCGGAGAAGAAATCGGCGTAGCCGTGATCATGCACGAGCTCGGGCACCTCCTGGGCTTGGACCATGTGGACGATCCCCGGCAGCTCATGTTCGATCAAGCTTCCTGGGTGCGCGGATACGCTGCCGGCGACCTCACAGGCCTGGCTCAGCTGGGTACGGGTCCTTGCAGTAAGGACTTCTAAGGTCCTATCCGGCAACCACTGCGAGGGCCTCCTCCACGGTGTCCACCAGGAAGATCTTCTCTGCCATCGGCTTTCCAGCCGCGAGGCTCTGCAGCATGGGCCAGGCGGGAAAAGTCCGTTCCCAGTGTTCACGTCCCACCAGCACCATGGGCGTGATGGTCTCCGGGGCGCCGTAGTAGTTCTCGCAGGCATCCTGGAAGATCTCCTGCACTGTTCCTGCCGCGCCCGGGAGGAACACGATCCCGCCGTTGCAGAGCTCCAGCAGGATGGCTTCGCGCACCGCGTTGGCGAAGTACTTGGCGATGTGGGTGGCGAACAGGTTGGGCGGTTCGTGGCCGTAGAACCATGTTGGAATACCGAGCGTCGGAGTACCGTTCGGATAACGTTCGACGACGGCGGCTGCTTTCCGCGCCCAGGCCGTCACCGAGGGCCTGAACCCCGGCACTGCGGCGAGCGCCTCAAGGGCGGCGGTAGCGTCGTCGTCGGGTAGGCCACTGAGGTAGGCACCAAGGTTGGCCGCTTCCATGGCGCCGGGGCCCCCGCCCGTGGCGACGGTAAAGCCGGCCCGGGCCAGCAACCGTCCCAGCAGTGCGGCGTCGGCGAATTCTTTGGTGCCCCGCTGTGCTGCATGCCCGCCCATCACTCCCACCAGCTTGGTGCCGGCGAGTGCGCCCTGCTCCAGTAACTCGTCCAGGGCGTCACCGATTGCATGATCGTGGAGGGCCGCGGCGAGTGTGGCGTCCAGGCTGCCACGCTGTCCGGGCAGGATACTCCATTGATAGACGCGGGCGTCAAGGGTGGATTCGTATTCCGTGGAGGAAAGGTCCGGGTACAGTTCAGCGGCAGTGTAGACACTGCTTCGGTAGGGGTTGAACGGCACATTGTGAAGCTTGGGGAAGATGAGCGCTCCCCGCCGGCGGAGGCTTTCCTCCACTCCGTCGTCGAAGGTGCAGCCCAGGAAGATCGCTCCTTCGGGGTTGAGGGCTTTGAGGTCCCGTGAGTGGCCTCGCAGGTCCAGGGACTGTGCGTGCCAACCGTGCATGGAGCCGGCACCAGCACTGACCAGCTGGTGGAAGTGGGTCACGCTTTCGACGTCGAGCGTTCGCGGACTCGGGTTCAAAGCTCCGGAGCGATTCATGTTTTCAGCGTAGTGGTGCGTCGGCCTCGCGGCCGGTGTTTGGGTGCGCGGCAACAGCACGGTGCATCATGAAGCATGAAGAGTTCAGAAGTTGTTCGTCCGCGCATCGGCGTTCCGGTACGACTGAGCAGTTCTGACACGCCCGATTCCCGTGTGGGTGAAGCCAACCGGCTCTTTACGTACATCGTGGACCTGTTGCGTGACGCGGGTGCGCAACCGGTGCTGCTGACTCCGGTTTCCGCAGACAGCGCCGGACGGTTGGCCATCGAGATGCAAACGCTCGACGGCGTGTTGCTGCCGGGCGGCGGCGACATCAACCCGCGCCTCTATGGGCAGGACCCTGACGAGTCCCTTTATGATGTGAACCCTGAGCAGGACCACCTGGACATGGACGTTGCCCGGGCAACCATTGACGCCGGCCTGCCACTGTTGGGCGTCTGCCGCGGCCACCAACTGCTGAACGTCCTCTACGGAGGAACACTGATCCAGGACATGGCGCCGTCGGCAGTGAATCACAACGGCTTGGATCCGCACCATCCCGAGGCCGGCGAATGGGCCTGGCACGACGTGCAACTGACAGCCGGTTCCAAGGCAGGAGGGCTGTATGGATCACCTGATGCGGGCACTATCAAGATCGCCTCCGGACACCATCAGGCCGTGGCGCGGGTGGGCGAAGGCCTCTTGGTCACGGCCATCGCGGACGACGGAACCGTGGAAGCCCTGGAAGATCCCTCGCGGTGGGTGGTTTCGGTCCAATGGCATCCGGAGGCCTCCCAGTTGCCCGACGCCGATCGTTTGCTGCCCTTCAAGAAATTTGTGGATGTTTGCCGGAACCCTACCCATGGCCCTTCCGCGGGAGTACAGTAGCGCTCACTGCATTGCTTTTACACCGCTGTTCTTTCGGAGCAGTGAATAACTCAATTCGACATGACGTCTTGGGGGCGTCGTAAGTTTGCCGGCTGGGGGGCCCAACATCTGCTCAAGGAGCACAGTTGTGGACCGTCCAAAATACGTTCGTCGTCATACTCTTCGTGATTCCCGCTCACCCCTGTCCAGCTCTCCTTCATTCTCCAAACGCATCCTTGGCATACTTCTTGGATGCGTTCTGGCCGCAAGCGGGCTGGTAATTTCTTCGGCAGTACCCGCAGTGGCCGCTGTTCCGCCGTGCGCAGGCACGGGCGGAGCGATGCAGATCGTTGCCCACACGGATGACGACCTCCTCTTCCTCAGCCCGGATTTCATGAGGGACATACAGGCCAAGCGATGCGTTCAAACCGTGTTCACCACCGCTGGTGAGGCCGGCGAAGGAGCCTCGTACTGGAAGGGGCTTGAGGCCGGAATCCGGGCCAGTTACTCCAAGATGGCAGGTGTCGCTGATTCCTGGACCACTTCGGACGCCGGTGTGCCCAACCGTCCGCTGACCCTCCAGACGCTCAATGGAGCACCGAACATTTCCGTAGTTTTCATGCGGCTCCCGGACGGTTTCCCGAACGGCGCCGGCAGCACAGCCTATAACGGCCAAAGCATCCTGAAGCTCTGGGATGGGCGGCTCTCCTCCATCAGGCCGGTGGACAATGCTGCCACGTTCACCAAGTCCCAGTTTCAGACGGCCTTGAACCGGCTGGTAGCCAACTTCCAGCCCACCACTTTCCGAACCCAGGACTGGACCGGAAACTTCAACAGCCCTTACGACCACAGTGACCACTGGGCCACCGCCAAGTTCGCGCAGCTCGCTACCCGCAGCTACACGGGCCCCCATACCTCCATGGCTTACGATGCCTACGTCATCGATGAGTACCCGCAAAACGTGACGGGCGCCGAACTCACGGCAAAGGTAGACACCTTTGTGCGGTTCGCCGACTTCGACATGTACATCTGCAGCAGCCCGGGCGAAGGCTGCCCGGATTCCCCCTACGATGAATGGCTCAAACGGCAATACATCACAGCCATCGAGTGGACGGGCAACGGCTCCAAGTCCACGGGAACCACGGTCACCGCGTCGTCGCAGAAGGCCGCGGCACAGAGCCCGGAGAAAGCCCGCGACGGCTACTTCTGGGGTGCTCCCATGGATGCTGCCCGTGAGTGGGTCTCAGCGGGTGAGAAAGCTGGAAGCTGGATTCAGTACAACTACTCCCCGACGAAGACCATCAGTTCTGTGACCCTGTCTGACCGGCCTCTCCTCACCGACCAGGTCACCGGCGGCAACCTGCTGTTCTCCGATGGCAGTACCGTCACCGTCCCCGCCCTCCCGAACAACGGGTCCGGCCTCACCATCAACTTCCCCGCCAAGACGGTCAGTTCGGTCCGCTTCACCATCACCTCGGTGAGCGCCGGAACCACTAATGCCGGCTTGTCCGAGTTTGAGACCTACCTCGGGACGGATAACGTGGCACCCGTTGTCACCCCGGCCCCGCCAGGGGGTACCTACGCAGTCGGTCAGACTGTGACGCTCACGTCCAACGAAACGGCGACGATCTACTACACCACCGATGGCAGCACCCCCACCACGGCCAGCAGCAAGTACGCCACCCCGCTGACGTTGAGTGGACCGCTGACCCTGAAGTACTTCGCCGTGGACAGCGCCAACAATTCCTCGGCCGTCGTCACCCAGACGTATTCCACGGGTCCGGATGTGACCAAGCCAGTAGTGACGGCCAACCCACTCAGTGGAGCATACGCACCCGGAACCAACATCACATTGTCCGCCAATGAACCCGCTGAAATCCGATACACAACGGATGGCACCGATCCACTCACGGCCGGTCTTCTTTACAGCACGGCGATACCGTTCAACGGTCCGGGCTCCATGACGTTGAAGTATTTCGCGAAGGATACGGCCGGGAATACGTCCGACGTAGCAACGCAAACGTACACGGTACCCCCGGACACCACCGCCCCCACCGTCACAGCCAATCCCACCGGCAGGGCCCTGGCCAGCGGTGCCACCATCGCACTGACAGCCAACGAGCCAGGTGCCATCTACTACACCACCAACGGCAGCACACCGACGGCCACCGAATCAGCTACCAACATCAAGTACAACTCCGCGAACCCGATCGTCATGGGAAGCTCAACGTTGGTACTCAAGTACATCGGGGTGGACACAGCAGGTAACGCCTCGGCCGTGGGCACCCAGACCTACACGGTGCCCGCAGCCGGACCGCCGTCGGCCCATGACTTCAACGGTGACGGCCGTGCGGACGTGCTGGCCGCTGATACCGCCGGCAACCTGTACCTCTACCCCGGCAACAGTTCGGGCGGACTCGATCCGCGGCAGGTCGCCCTGGCGGCACCAGCGTGGTCCACCATCACGGACACCGTCACCCCCGGCGACTTCAACAAAGATGGCAAGCCTGACCTCCTGGCCCGCGCCGGCGACGTCCTGTGGTTCTACCCGGGCGACGGTGCCGGAAGTTTCGGGGCCCGGGTACAGGTCAGCACCGGATGGAGCACCATGAGCCAGTTGTTCTCCCCCGGCGACTTCAGCGGCGACGGCATCCCCGATTTCATCGGCCGGCGAAGCAACGGCGAACTGAGGCTGTATGAAGGCAACGGGACCGGCGGTCAGCGGACACCCACCACCATTGGAACCGGCTGGAACATTATGAATGCAATCTTCAGCACGGGGGACTTTAATGGAGATGGAAAGGGAGACGTGCTGGCGCGACGCTCGGACACAGGCGCCCTCTGGCTCTACCCCGGAAATGGAACCCGCGGATGGCTCCAGTGGACGCAAATCTCCACGGGTTGGGATAACCGAACATCGATAGCCGGGCCGCGCGACCTCAACGGAGATGGCAGCAACGACGTCATTGGCCGCATCGGAGACACTCTGTGGCTGTACCCGGGCACAGGCAGCGGAGCGTTCAGCTCCGTACCGCCCATCAGCCTGGGCACCGGGTGGCAGGCGTTGAAGATCATCGCCTAGCCGGCCCCATGGACCTGGCGCGGGTCGGAGTTTTCCCCCAGACTCTTCGGCCCGCGTCAGCTTTGTCCGCTTATAGAACGACGACGGCCCGTCACCTTCCGTGCGGAAGGCGGCGGGCCGTCGTCGTACTTCTTGTGCCGTTCGGCGATAAACCTAGAGCGTTGCGAAAACTTCGCGCAGCAGCGTGGCGGTCTCGGACGGCGTCTTGCCGACCTTCACGCCTGCGGCTTCGAGAGCTTCCTTCTTGGCCTGGGCGGTGCCCGCGGAGCCCGACACGATGGCGCCTGCGTGGCCCATGGTCTTGCCCTCGGGAGCCGTGAAGCCGGCAACGTAGCCAACAACCGGCTTGGTGACGTTGGCCTTGATGAAGTCAGCTGCGCGCTCTTCAGCGTCGCCACCGATCTCACCGATCATGACGATTGCCTTGGTCTCCGGGTCAGCTTCGAACGCAGCCAGGGCGTCGATGTGCGTGGTGCCGATGACGGGGTCGCCACCGATGCCGATTGCGGTGGAGAAACCGAGGTCGCGCAGCTCGTACATCATCTGGTAGGTCAAGGTACCGGACTTGGACACGAGGCCGATGGGACCCTTGCCCGTGATGTTCGCCGGGGTGATGCCAACCAGGGCTTCGCCCGGGGTGATGATGCCGGGGCAGTTCGGTCCGATGATGCGGGTGATCTGCTTGCCGTCTGCGTCCACCTTGGACTGGGCGAGTGCCCAGAATTCGGCGGAGTCTTGAACCGGAACGCCTTCGGTGATGACTACAACGAGGCCGATGCCGGCTTCGATTGCTTCAACAACGGCGTCCTTGGTGAATGCCGGCGGAACGAAGACGATGGAGACGTCTGCGCCGGTTTCAGCGATGGCTTCCTTGACGGTGCCGAAGACGTTGATTTCCTTGTCGCCGTGCAGAACCGTGGTGCCGGCTTTGCGGGCGTTGACGCCACCAACAATGTTGGTGCCGGCCTTGAGCATGAGGGCGGTGTGCTTGGTGCCCTCGCCGCCGGTGATGCCCTGAACGATGACTTTGGAGTCTTTGTTGAGGTAGATAGACATTGTCGCGTCCCTTTACTTAGCTGCGTTGGCGAGCTCGGCGGCCTTGTCGGCGCCCTCGTCCATGGTGGCGGCCAGGGTAACCAGCGGGTGGTTGGCCTCGGTCAGGATGCGGCGGCCTTCCTCAACGTTGTTGCCGTCGAGGCGAACTACCAGCGGCTTGTTCGCGGAGGAACCGAGCTCAGCCAGTGCACCGACGATGCCCTTGGCGACCGCGTCACAAGCGGTGATGCCGCCGAAGACGTTCACGAACACGCTCTTGACCTGAGCGTCGCCCAGGATGACGTCGAGGCCGTTGGCCATGACCTCAGCGGAAGCTCCACCGCCGATGTCCAGGAAGTTGGCGGGCTTCACGTTGCCGTGGTTTTCGCCGGCGTAAGCAACGACGTCGAGGGTGGACATCACAAGACCGGCGCCGTTGCCGATGATGCCAACTTCGCCGTCCAGCTTGACGTAGTTGAGGTCCTGGGCCTTGGCCTTGGCCTCCAACGGGTCAGCTGCATCCTTGTCTTCCAACGTGGAGTGGTGCACGTGGCGGAAGTCAGCGTTCTCATCCAGGGAAACCTTGCCGTCGAGGGCAACGATCTCGCCGGCGCCGGTGCGGACCAGCGGGTTGACCTCAACCAGGGTTGCGTCTTCCTTCTTGAAGACATCCCAGAGCTTCAGAATGACGTCGGCCACTTTGCCGCGCAGTTCTTCAGCAAAACCTGCAGCTGCGACGATCTCGTCAGCCTTGGCCTGGTCGATGCCCACAGCGGGGTCGATGGCGATCTTGGCCAGGGCCTCGGGACGCTCTACGGCAAGCTGTTCGATTTCCATGCCGCCCTCAACCGAGCACATGGCCAGGTAGTTGCGGTTGGCGCGGTCCAGGAGGACCGAGAAGTAGAATTCCTCGGCGATGTCAGCGCCCTGGGCGATCATCACCTTGTTGACGGTGTGGCCCTTGATGTCCATGCCCAGGATGTTGGTGGAGTGCTCAAGTGCCTCGTCGGCAGTCTTGGCAACCTTGACGCCGCCAGCCTTGCCGCGGCCACCAACCTTAACCTGTGCCTTGACGACAGTTACGCCGCCGATCTTCTCGGCAGCTGCCTTTGCTTCTTCAGGAGTGTGCGCCACGATGCCAGCGAGCACGGGTACACCGTGCGCCTCGAACATATCGCGCGCCTGATATTCAAACAGGTCCACGGTTTAGTGTCCTTCTACGTCGAAGTAGTTTTCTGTTCAGCCGGGAACCGCGATGACCGCGATAGCCAGCTGCGGAAAGTACGCGGTAACAACCAGGATTGAAGCCGGTCACATTGCGTAAGGTCCTCTCGGAACTTTAGCCCTTTGAGGAGTCCCGCCAGCTACACACTACCTGTTAAGTGAGTAACCTTACACTTCTATCGGCTGTAGAAAACCCGCAGAATGACGCGGTTTTTGGGCTCTACACCGGCTGTCCGACGGCGATCACGACGCCTGTTTCAGGTTCCCCGTGACCGTTTTGCCGCCGTCGGAAATCAACTGGTATCCCTCGCGGCTCACGAAGAATGCCACGCCACCGGAGATATTTCCGCAAGCGACGCCGCCGTTATACGCCGAACACCGAAGACCGTTGCGCTCAATGTTCTGCCCTTCGGCCAGCTCACGCAGCTTGGAGACCGGCCCTGCCCGGCTGCCCTTCGGCCCGAACTCCGACTCCATTTGTGTTACGCCGGAACGACATGAGCCGTAGCTTGCCTTCTCCGGAGTCAGGAGCGCCGTCCCGCCCAGGTATCCAAGACCGATTCCCGCGCAATCGTCAGAGATATCGTCAGGTTCAGGTGCGGCGTACTTGGCCAGTTCGCAGTGGACCACGGGAACAACCGCGAACTTGTTGTTGGCTGCATCCGAGTAGGAGTTGGCCTCATAGGGCAGATTGAGGTGCCCGCCCCTCGAGGATGTCATGGCGCACACAATGTTCTTATCTGCCGTGACGAACGCTGTGACATCCTCGCCCGCAGACAGGGTGGTCTGCTCGGTGACAGGAACCTGCTGCAGCTGTTCCAGCGGCGGAAGCGGAGCCGGCGGCACGTAGTCCGGATCCTTGGTGGCGAACGAGCACCCCGAGGCCACCAGCAGCAGTAAGGCGGCAAGAATCCCCATTATCGTCCGTCGCATGCCACCAATTATGCCGGTCGGGCGCTGCTCCGCCCGCCCCGGTGCCGCCGGCGGCCCGCTGCGGCCACCAGGAATCCCACTGTCAGGAGCCCCGCGATGGACCACAAGGTGGTAGTGAGCCTTCCGGATTGCACGCCGGTGGCGGCCAGTTCGACGTCGGTGAGTCCAGCGCCCGACGACGACCCGAGGGTCCCAGCGGGAAGCACCGCTCCTGGAGGTGCTGGAGGTGCCACGTCTGCAGGCGGGTTCACCGCGATAGGCTGCTCCGTGTCCGGCCGAGTTTCAAGTACGGTCACTGTAGTCCAGAAGATGTCCTGGGTCAGGGCATCCCCATCGCGGACATAGACACGTATCAAAAATGAACCGGCCCGCGTTGGCGTGCCTGTGAGATACCCATTTGCGTCCATGAACAACCCGTCCGGCCCGGGGTCGCTCGAACTGAGGCCCCCGGCGAAGTGCCGTCGGGTGGCATAGCCGAAGACATAGGGAGCCACGCCGCCTGTGGCGGAGGCAATCCTTGCGGAGTACGGCTCACCTAGCACTGCGGGCGGCACGGGATATCCTGCCGTCTCCATGCCCAGTTCGTGAACAATGATGCTGAAACTCTGATCTCTGAAGCCGTACCGGTCCTGGACCCTTAGCGTGAAATGGTAGGTGCCTGCAGAGGTGGGTACGCTGTGAACCCTCTCTTGGGCCAAGCTCAGCCCGGGCGGGAGTTGCCCGGAGAGCACACCGACGGTGATGTTCTCACGATCGGACCCGGTGTAGCCGAGTGGAACCTCGTATTGCCTTCCCACCACCCCGTCAGGGAAGCCCGCGTAGCCGGGTGGCAACTCACCGTAAGCCGGGTACACCGAGGGTTCCCAGTAGGTGGCAACATCGACATAGACGTACGCCTCCACCGTCTGCTGGGGTTGCGAGGAATCAGTCACCGTTACCGTCACCAAGGACCCTGAACTGGTGGGAATGCCCGAGAACGTCAGAGTTGCCGGATCGAAAGACAATCCTTCGGGAACATCTGTGGTTGACGCTGTGTACGGTGCTGTCCCGCCCGTAATCGACAACGATTCTTCAAATCTCTTGCCGGAAAAAGCACGCAGATTGCCAGGTGCCACCATGATGGGCTGTGCAGCCTGAGCCAAGGCATCGGGCTGAGGCGTTTCCGTCGGCAGCGTCGATTCTGACGGCCCCGGTTTGGGTTCTGACGTGGCCTCCGGCTCCGTCGCGGTGGCAGTCGGCGTTGGCACGACGGCGGGGAGTTCCGTGGTCGGTGGAGCTTCCGTCGGGGCCGGACTCGCCGAAGCAGCAGGCTCAGTGGGAGGCGGGGACGCGTCGGCATCCGCGACCCCAGGCGGCGCGAACTGAAGCGCCAAGGCACCTGCAAGGGCACCGGCCAGCATGATCCTCAAGGCGCTACCGAATAATCCACGTTCCCCAATAATGGCGCCCACGCGCGTTCTCCCCCACAGGAATGCAACTTTTTTGGGATTGCAAGGTGGGGCAGAGAATTGACGTCGGCCCCAGCGCAACGCCCCGTCAGTCTAGGGCGGGAAGGAGATCAGGACAAGAGGTACGGAGGCCAGCTGCCGGCGAAGATCACGCATCCAACTTGGTCAGGGGCGCATACCGCAACAGCAGGCGCTTCTCGCCGACGTCGAACTTCACCTTCGCCACCGTTTTGTCGCCCGAGCCTTCGATGCCCAACACCACTCCGTTACCGAAGCTTGTGTGATTGACTTTGTCCCCCGCCACCACGGAAATGACTTCCTTTTGCGGCTGGACCCTGTTGCGTACGACGGCGGCAGGGACGTCGGCGTCGAACCCTGCGGTGGGGCTGGCGGCAGCGCCGCGGGATGCGCCCGCACCCCAGAAGGAACCACCGTAACGGTTGGACCCGATAGGCGCACTCGCCCAGCCGCCTGCGGCCTGACGGCTCATTCCTTCGCGCTTCCACTCCACCAGCTCGGAGGGGATCTCTTCCAGGAACTGGCTGGCGGGGTTGTACTGGCTCTGGCCCCACATGCTGCGGACTTCCGAGCGTGTGACGTACAAGCGTTTGCGCGCCCGGGTGAGCCCCACATAGGCCAGGCGGCGTTCTTCCGCGAGCTCCTTGGGATCGGTCGCCGAGCGCTGGTGCGGGAAGATGCCGTGTTCCATGCCGGTGAGGAAGACCACCGGGAACTCAAGGCCCTTGGCCGTGTGCAGGGTCATGAGCGTGACAACGCCCATCCTCTTGGCCTCAGCCACGGCGGCATCGATGTCCGCACCCGGGGCATCGGGGATCTGGTCGGCATCGGCCACCAGGGAGACCTGCTCCAGGAACTCGCCGAGGGACCCGTCCGGGTTGTCGCGCTCATATTCCCGGACCACGGCCACCAACTCGGCCAGGTTCTCCACGCGGGATTCGTCCTGGGGGTCGTTGCTGGCGCGCAGGCCTGCCAGGTAACCAGTCTGTTCAAGGACGGCCTCCAGGGCAGCAGCGGCACCGGAGCCGGACGCCACCTCGGCGAGGTCATCCAGCAGCTTCACAAATCCCAGCACAGCGTTGACCGAACGCGTGGCCATGCCCGGCGCTTGATCGGCACGGCGGGCGGCGGTCATGAAGGATGTCCGCTCCCGCTCGGCCAAAGCGGCAACTGCGCCCTCGGCGCGATCACCAATCCCGCGTTTGGGTTCGTTCAGCACCCGGCGGAGGTTGACGTCGTCGTCCGGATTCACCAGGACGCGAAG
Organism: Arthrobacter sp. MYb23; assembly: GCF_002979775.1. Lineage (GTDB taxonomy): Bacteria > Actinomycetota > Actinomycetes > Actinomycetales > Micrococcaceae > Arthrobacter. Next base: position 88,734 of record NZ_PCPR01000006.1, on the reverse strand, counting down.
GTACGCCAGGGCATCCTTGATTTCCTTGCGCTCATAAAAGCGCGTACCGCCCACCACTTTGTACGGCAAGCCCACCCGGACCAGGACGTCTTCAATGGAACGGGACTGGGCGTTGGTGCGGTAGAAGATGGCGACATCGCCCGGACGCAAATTGTCCTCGTCCTGCAGCCTATCGATTTCCTTGGCTATGAACTGGGCTTCGTCGTGCTCGTTCTCCCCCACATAGCCAACGATTTTCTCGCCGTCCCCCTCCGCAGTCCACAAACGCTTTTCCTGGCGGTTCGGGTTACGGGAGATCACCGAGTTGGCGGCGCTGAGAATGTTCTGCGTGGAGCGGTAATTCTGCTCGAGTTTGATGGTGCGGGCATTCGGGTAGTCGGCTTCGAACTCCACAATGTTGCGGATGTCCGCGCCGCGGAAGGCATAAATGGACTGATCGGAATCGCCCACCACCGTCAGTTCGCTGGGTGCCACCTCCGTAGCTGTTCCCACTCCCACGATTTCCCTGACCAGTGCGTACTGGGCGTGGTTGGTGTCCTGGTACTCATCAACCAAGACGTGCCGGAAGCGGCGGCGGTAGGATTCCGCGAGCGCCGGGAAGGCCCGGAACATGTACACGGTTTCGGCGATGAGGTCATCGAAGTCCATCGCGTTGGCTTGCCGGAGACGCTGGGTGTAGCCCTTGAACACCTCAGCCACGGCTTGTTCAAAGGGGTCGTTATGGTTTGCCGAGGATACATAGGAGTCGGCATCAATGAGTTCGTTTTTGAGCGCGGAAATCTTGTGCTGGATGGCCTTTGGCGCGAACTTCTTGGGATCGAGGTCCAGATTCTTGGCCACCAGGGTGATCAGGCGCAGGGAATCGGCGGAGTCGTAGATGGAGAAGTTCGAATTCAGGCCCACGTTGGCCGCTTCCCGGCGCAGGATACGCACGCAGGATGAGTGGAACGTGGAGATCCACATGCCCTTGGCCCGGGGTCCCACCAAGGCTTCGATGCGTTCCCGCATTTCGGCCGCTGCCTTGTTGGTGAAGGTGATGGCCAGGATTTCACCGTGATGCGCCCGCTTGGTGGCGATGAGGTAGGCGATCCGGTTACTCAATACGCGGGTTTTGCCGGACCCCGCGCCCGCAACGATCAGCAGGGGGCTTCCGGAGTGCTTCACAGCCTCTTCCTGCTGCGGATTGAGTCCTTGGAGGAGCGCCTCGGCGGTGGGCAAGCCGTGGGCTCCCTGGTTGTCCCACCCTCCCTGGGACGGCTGCCGGGAAGCGTTTCCTGACCCACCGGCTCCCTCCTGAAGGCGGGGCCCGGAGGCGCCTCCACCGGAAGGGGAAAGCTCCGGGGCAGCCTTGACTGCGGCTTTGGTGCCTGCTTTGAAGGGTCCGTCTGCGTAGGGGTCAAACAACATATCCATGGTGCCTACCAGTCTAGGCGGTGCCTCTGACACTCAAAGGCACCGTACCCGGGTCAGCTTTCCGGGTGGCTCTGGTCCTCCAGCAGCCACCCGCCCGAGACCAGCCGTTCCCTCAACGCCAGCCTCGTCAGCGGCTCCTGGCCTTCCTGGAACTTCCGCCGGACGGAGGCCAGGTGCTTCTTCACGCCATCGATGGAAATCCCGAGGACACGAGCGGTCTCTGCCATGGTCCCGGCAACGCCACCCAGATAAACCGCAACCACTTGATGCTCTCTGGCGGACAATTGCGGCTCAGACTTTCCCGCTTCCATGGCTGAGGCGACTTCTGCCGTAACATACGCCAGCCCCTGGGCAGCCTGCAGGACCGCTGTTTCCACCACCGCGGCTGCCGCCGTCTTGGGTATGTAGGCCAAGGCTCCTGCCGTGATCGCTTGCCGCATCACTGCGGGGTCAACAACGGAACTGCAGACCACCACCTGTGGGCCGGAGGACAAGATTGCCTGGATCTTGGCGCGCAAGGGAATCTGGTCCCCCAGCAGGACGTCAAGGATCACGACGTCGGACAGCGCGCCCAGGTTTGCGGCCGCTTCAGCCCAGGACGCGTACCGTCCCACCACGCTGATTTCCTGTGCATTTGCCTGGAGCCATTCGGCCAGCCCTTCACGCAACACAGCATGGTCTTCCACGATGTCAACTTCGACGGTGGGCCTCGACACCGGGTATCGCAACATTTCCGGCCTCCCCAACATATGATCTTGCCTAAAGTAGTCATCATATGAGGTGGCCTGTTTCGGGGGAGACAATTAGTGGGGGCAGAGATCAGGGGACTGGCAACCCGCCTGCTGAACTTGGATCGTTCAGATCTGGTGGTTCGGGGTGGCGCCTTGGTGGCCTTTGTTTTCATCGCGTGTTCATGGCTCTATGTCAGGCCAAGCATGGGCGGTCCGCTCTGGCAGCGGGCAGCGGCTTCAGTACTGGTGATTCTCCTGGTTGCCTGCCTCGCTGCGATGTTATGGACGGATATCTGGCCCCTGCGGTTGGTTCTGGTGCTCGGCCTGATCACGTTCTCCGAGGTCCTTGCAGGTGTGACCTACCGCCAGGAGTCAGACTCCCTGCTCCTCGCGCACAGCCTTGCCATGGGGGCCAGCTCAGTGGTGGCGCTGTCCCTGCGCCCCACGTGGAAATCGGCAGCCTTCACTGCGCTGCTCGGTGCTCTGGTCTTGGGACACACCCATGCTTCATCAATGGTCCACAACCTGGGCCCAACCACCCTGTTGATCGTCACGGGCTTCTGGTTGATCCTGCTGGCCATCCGGCACACCGCGCCCAAAGCGCTGGATGCCCTGTGGAGCGACCAAGAGGTAAAGGCTGTATCGAATGCCGCCCAGGCCGTGGCCCGGAACATCATCAGTGCGAACCAGGCAGACGCCAGGCTCCTGCATGACACCGTCCTGCGATCCTTGGCCGTAGTAGCCCATGGCGGAGCGGGAGCCGATCCTGAAAAGTTGCGGGAAGTGCTCACCGTCAGGCCGTTCGACGGCGGCGCGTTGGGTTCCAGGACTTCCTCACCCCGCACCGCTGCGGTGGACGCCGACGCTTCCGAACGGACCCACAGAGCCGTGGCCGTCGTCGAACGTTCCAGCTCACACGATCTGGCCTCCCTGCTGACCGAGCGTGCCGTCCGCCATAGCCGGCAGGGGTTTTCCATCTCTGTCTTTGGCGAAGCCGGAACGCTTCCGGAGGGGACGCAGTCCGCCATGGTGGACGCTGCGGAGGAGTGCATGGTCAACGCCGCCCGGCATGCGGGAACCGACAGGGTGGACGTGTTGGTTTCCCGCACTGGTTCCCTGGTGTCCGTTCTGATCAGCGATGCCGGCTGCGGGTTCCATCCTGAGTCGATCCCCGGGGAGCGGTTTGGTGTCAGGCAGTCCGTGGTCAACCGCATGGACGAGGTGGGTGGCAGGGCGAGGGTGTTGTCCGCCCCCGGGCGCGGAACCACCGTAGTTCTTGAAGCCGAGGTCCTTGAAATAGAGGCCCCATGAGCCTAGTGCCTCTCCAGACGGCGACGACAACCGGACCGCTCTTCATCTCCCGCGGCATCCTTCTGGTTTCGAGTGTGACTCTATGGATGGTCTCGTTCGTTACCGCTGTGCTGTCCCCGAACGAAGGCGGCGCCCGGCAACTGACGGTTGTTGCCCTGGGTTTCGATCTCCTTGGCCTTGTAGTGGCCGTCATTGCCTCGCATCCGCAAACCCCACGCGGCCAGCTCCCAGGCTTGAGGCTGATCTGGCTCGCCTCCTCCATCGCTTCGGGCGTCATGACCGCCGGAGTGATGACCCCGACTTCCGGCTTCCCTGCCCTGGCCTTGAACGTCCTGCTCGGAACGTCATTGGTGTTCCTGGTTGCCCTGCGCTGGGACCTGTTGGGCTTCCTGGTGCTGATCTCCGCAAACTCCGTCCTCAGCGGCATCTACTACGCCACCACTCCACGCTTCGGTTCCGGAGACGGACTCCTTATTTTCTTCATCACGCTTTTCCCGGGACTCGTTGGCGGACTGACCGTTTTCATCCTTCGCAGCATGGCGGAAGGGCAAACAGCACGGCAGACAATCCAGGCCTTGCAAACGCTCACGGAGCACGCTGACTCGAGGGCTTCAGCCAGGTCTGGAGAGCTGGCGGTGACGCATCAACACATCCAGGAACTTTTCGCCAAAGTGGCCGAAACCCGCGGACTTCCCCTCCGCCCCGAGTTGGCCGAGCAGGCGCAGGAATTGGCCGGGCAACTCCGGGCCCACTTGATGGTGTGCCACTCCACCAACTGGTTTACTGAGTCCTTGGCATTGGCCGGGCTTGAGTCCAAAGTGGTTGTGGTGGCGCAGCCGGACCTCGTTGAACATCTCCCGCAGGCCTCCCGCTCCGCTGTTTTGGCCAGCACCATGCTGCTGGCGTCCACACCCGTCCATTCCCCTGAAGTCCCGGCGTTCGCGGCAGCAGGAAAGCTCCACGTCTACGTTGAACCCCATGTGGAGGACACGGTCCTCATTACGTGGAGGGTGACCAACCTGAACCCCCAACGTTGCACGCCGGCGTTATGGAGCGAGCTTGAATCGCTGGGTAGGCCACGCGTCCAGACCGATCCCGGAGGAGCCAGCATCATGGTCCGGGTGAAGGCGCCCAGGCCATGGTGACGCGTTTACTCGTTGTGGATCATCACCAGCTGATGATCGACACGCTGTCTGCATGGTTCCGTTGCAGTGCCCCGGACTTGGTGGTGGCAGCCGGACTCAACGTTGTCCCTGAACTTAACACTGAGCTTCACCCTGAGCCATTAGCGGCAGCGCCGTCCTGGGCAGACCCGTCCTGGGCAAACCCGTCCTGGGCAGACCCGGAAATCACCGTGGCGATCCTGGGCACCCTGGACCTCCACACGGAGTTGATCCCGGCAGTTCACCGGCTGGTGGACTGCGGCCTGCGCGTGGTGGTTCTTGCCACCCGCTTGGACGGTTGGGAAGCCGGGGCTGCCTTGGCCGCCGGCGCGCTGGGGTATGTACCCAAATCTGCTGGTCCCCGGCACACCGAGCTCGCCGTCCGCGCAGCCTCGGCAGGACAGGAATACGTTCACCCTGACGCGGCCGCAGTCTTGGTGGACACGGCGCCGGTACGCGTCAAACTGTCATCCCGGGAACAACGGCTCGCAGAGCTGTACCTCGGAAGCCACGCCATGTCAGTGCGCGGTGTAGCGGACGCCATGGGAATCAGCGAACAGACCGTCAAAGCCCACCTGCACAGAATCCGTCAGCGTTATGGAGCTGCCGGAATCAAGCTGGGCAATGTGATCAGCCTGCGCCGGCAGCTCAGCACCGACGGCTGGATCACGTAGCTGCTGGATCAATGACTGCTGGATCACCAAGCTTGGGGGCGGCCGGATTCGACGCAAGGACACTGATCAAGGCGACCAACAGGGGTACACACAGAGCGCCCAGGAACCCTGAAATGACCAGTTGCCGGTAGATCTCGGGTTGTCCGGACACCACCATGACCACCCAGAACTGCAGCCACCCGGCCAGGACAACCACCACAGCCAAGCGCCCCATCGCGGCCCTCTTGCGGAAGGCAACGGCCAGTCCCAACATGAGGGTCAAAAGCTGCATGGCTACCAGGGCCACAGGCACGGCCTTCATCGCGGTGTAGAGCCCCAGCACCACAGGGAACCTGCGGTCCTTGGCGTATGGCTCCTGCCCCTGGCCTTCCATGAAGGAGCCAATGTAGCCCAATTCGGGGGTCAACATGGCCGTGATCCCCCGCTCCCCCATTCCGATCAGGCGCTCAGGATGACTGGCGTAGAAACCAGCCAGCTTGGCCGGGTCAACCTTTTCCTGGAACTCGTGGAATTTCGGGTTCAGGGCGGCTGATTTCGGTGATGCCACCGTAGTGCCACTTGAGGCGAGGAAGCCCGGGTCCAGTCCCAGCCAGGCGAGGTCGTCCTCTGGAACGGGACTGTGGGGCAGAAGTTCGGCAAAAACTGCGTTGTACAGGTTCACGTCGGTGGTGCGTTTGGGCTGTAAGGATAGGACCGCTACGGACATGGCTGCAATGGCTATCACCGCGGTGAACGGCACAATGCTCTTCCGCCACCATGTCTTCTGCGGCAAGCGGCGCCCGGAGCGCCGTGACGGGCTGTCCGGCAGCCAGAGGAGGGCCAAGGCAAGCAAAGGAAGCCAGGACACCATCTCCGGTTTGGCAGCAATCGTGAAGGCTCCGGCCCCCAGCACGAACAGAAGCGCGAGCCAGCGGTTGCCGCGGCCGTTCCAGTAATGCAGGAGTGCCACCATCAAGGCCAGGATTCCCAGGAAAGCCGCGGCTTCAGGGTAAGGCGAGATGAAAAAGTCAGAGAAGATACCGTCGGCCATCACCACCGTGACCAAAGCTGCTATCAGGATCCGGAAGCTGGCTCGGCCCGGGAGGACGGCAACCAGTGCAGCCATCAACGCCCCAAACACAAGGCAGCACACCACGCCCACGGCGCGTGTGTCCAAGCCAGGACCCCATCCCAGGAGCGGGGTGATCAGCTTGCCCAACCACAGGAGGGCCAGCTGGGATGAGTAGACAGGTTCACCGGAACCCGCAGCGCCGCATGCTTCTCCCACGAATTCATGCGGCACCCAGCTTGGGTAGATGAAGCGGGTGAACTCGCCGTAATCCCATGGACGGACGTTGCTTACTCCCAGTGAACAGAGCAGCGCGTGGCCGTCGCCTTGGTCTCCCATGCCGACGGGTCCGGGAACGAACAGGCGGACCATCATGGCTATGGCGGAGACTGCACCCGTGATGAGGGCAGGTAGAAGAGCGCCTCCGGTGGTGAGGTGGCCGGGACCAAACACCCGGGCAAGGAACCTGCCCATTCTGCGGAGCGGGCCAGGCCTGGGATTCTTGCCGGACCGCACGGGCGTGGGTTCGAATTCCTCCGCTGGTGCCGAACTTTCCGGCTTGGTCTCAACCACTTACTGCTCCATCACTGACGGCACGTGCCGGCACCAAGGTACCGGTCCACGCGGCCGGGACGTCTTGCCTGGGTGCAACGGCGCAGCGGATGGCCCTTGCACCGCCGTCGATTCTGAGGACGGGACGGACTTCCCGGTCTTCCGGAAGGACCTCGGCTTTGAGGAACTCCAGAACGAATGGCAAGCAGCGCTCCTGTTGTGCGGCGAGGCTGACCAAAGAAGCATCCTGACCAATCCAGGCGCTGACATCTTCTGCCGTGTGCGGTTCGGAACACAGTGTGTCCGCCCCCTCGCTGCTCAGGACGCCGTCCTTGATCTCCTGTGAATAGCAGAGCCGGATCTGTGCCGAGTCGGGGCCTGCGAGCGCTCCCTTGAGGTTGAGGGTGGTTTGCTGCGGGCCCCCGGACTTTTCGGTCAAGAGGACATCGCAGCGGACCGTACGGCTTCCTGCGGCCCATTCCGCGCGGCTGGGATAGTAACCAGCGATCTCCATCCCGGTGGTGGCGTCACGAGGGGTGCCGTCAAGGTATTTGCGCAGTTCATCAGCGGGGCACAGGCGGTTGGTGGCGTTGTGAAGCTGCTCCTGCAGGGGCCGCTCTTTCTGATTCGCCAACGGCTGCGGAAAGCTGGTCACAAGGAACGTTTGCGTGCTGTGCGGCTCTGCGCAGTCCACGGGCGGCCTCGCATCGCTCGGTGCCCCGAATTCTTCCGGTGTTGTGATGATGTGGCAGCTGTCCACCTCGGCAGAGGTCTTTTCGGAGACTTTCGCGGCGTCGAGCGTGGTTGGACCGGCACTACCGCAGCCGGTCAGGGCGAGGACAAAGGCCAGAGACGCAACTGCGATGCCAAGCCTTGGGATGCGGGGTACAGGCGGATTACGACGCACGCCGGCCCTTGTGTCGGGAGCCGGAACGGCCTTTACGGACGACGGCGGCACGCACCAGGACGATGATGGCGGCAACAAAGCCGAAGATCACCACGAAGGACCCCAGGAAGTGGTGCATGAGGTCAAAGCCCTGCTGGCCCCAGCTTTGTTGGGCTGCGGCAATCATGAAGTATCGGGTGGCGTTGCTGACGCTCACGATCACCAGTGCAATGATGGCCGCCGGCATCAGGCGCGACACCGGGATGCGCCCCATCAGGAACAGAATCCCGGCCAGTCCGGCGATCGGGGCCAGGAGCACGGCGCTGGAACAGAGCCCGGTGACCTGGAGGGCGAACGGCTGTCCCCCTCCCACGTTATGGAAGATGATGTCGCCCACGCTGTAGGAGGCGCCGCCGAGGATGCCGTCGAACACAGCTGCCATGAGCCAGGCTTCCGCTGCCCGGATCTGCTCTTGCTGCATCATTGCAGCAGCGGCCGCCGCGAGGAAGACCAGCCCGATGAGCCCACCGCCGCGTGCTTTCCTTACCGGGATGGCCCGTGGTCCGTGCGGGACAGGGACGTCGCTGATCTCGGCACTCATCGCCACTAGGCTTCCTTCGCTAGGAGTTTGACGTCTGTTTCCTGGTTGCGCCGGGTCTTGGCCCACCCTTGCCGGCCTGTGATCAGACGGTAGGTTGCCCGCAGCACGGTGACGTAGTTCTGGTACATGTAGAGCCAGTAGCCCAGGCCCCACACCACGCCCAGCATGAAGTTCTTTTCCGGGGTGACCTGCCGCCTGTACACCAGTCCCCACAACGCAAAGGGCAGCACGCCCGTTGCAAAGATCAGCGGAATGATGAACCAGGCCGCACTGATCCAGGCCCCAAAACTGCCCATGGTGAGGGCACCTTGGGCCACCATGGTGATGAACAGGGTTGGCCACAGGACCAGGCCAACAATCTGGATGAAGGGCTGGATCAGGAAGTAGCTGGATTCGATCGCGCCCACATTGCTGAAGTAGGGCGATTCAAAGATCCTCTTCAAGTAGACGCTGCATTGCATACCGCCGTGGCACCAGCGGGTCCGCTGGGTGAGGAGGCGGCGAAGGTCCGGGAGTGCTTCCTGGGCCACGTGGGTGTCATGCATGTACACGGTTTTGTAGCCACCCAGCATGATGTGGATGGCGAGTTCATAATCCTCCAGCAGGGCGCCATGCCATGGCTGCCCGGACGTCTTGGCAATGGCGTCCAGTGCGGACAACCGGGTGAACTGACCATTGCCGCCCAAACCAACGGTCAGGGTGTGGCGGCGCAATGACTGCATGGCCGCGATGGTGGTGCGGAATTCCATGTCCTGCATCAGCACCAGGTACCGTCCGAAGGACTTTTTGAGGCGGGCAAGGCCCGTGCCGCCCTTGAGGTCAGGGTCATCAAGGTTGGACATCCAGACGGCAGTCTGGGCAGCACCCACCTCGGCGTCACCGAACGCGAGGGGACCAGCCGCCTGGCGGAAGGCATTGTCCGCGAGGTGGCCGTCGGCGTCGACCACCAGGACGATCACTGAAGAACGGTCGACGTCGGCAGGCAGCCACCGGTCCAGGGTGCGGTAAGCGGCGTTGAGCGCGTCTCCCTTGCCGGTGCGGGCCAGCGGACGGCGGCGGCGCACCAGGTGGATCATGCTGTCGCGGTCCGAGGCGGCCTCCACGATCCCGGCGGTGGAATCGTCGCTGTCGTCATCCACCACCCAGACGTGCGCCTGTGGAAACCGGGCGCGGAGCAGGTCCAAGGTGTTGGCGATGACCACTTCCTCATCCCGGCACGGGATGAACACATGCCAGGAGAAGGCGTCAGGATCGCCCTCGGGATCGGGTTTACGCCGCAGGAAGGGCACCAGAATCACAAGGATGTACGACAAAAAAACCACCAGGAGCACAAAAGCCAGCGCCTGTGCGGATTCGAGTACCGACATTTAATTCCGATGCTTGTGCAAGGCCGGAGGGGCCATGGGGAAAATTGGTGTGGCGGGACGGCTCCCTGAAGAAGCCGCCCCGCCGATGGTATTACGAGTTGGGGTCTGCTCCCCGCTTTGCCGCTTTGAGCCTGCTGTTGCGCAGGACCACAAATCCGGTGATCAGCAGGGCGATCCCCACCAGGATGACCCAACCAAGGGTTGGGGCGCCGGTGACAGCGAGCGTGGTACCGCCTGCAGCTGTGCCGCCGGCCGTCCAGTTATTGCCGTACATGAGGGGTTCTCCTTTCGCTGATGCTTGATTCGCGCAAGGCGATCAGGCAGCAGCTACTGCAGTCCGGCGGCGCGAGCGAACGAACAGCCAGCTGAGCAGTGCCAGGAGTGCCACGCCACCGGTGATGGCCATGGTGTCAGCGTTGACCAGCGGGATCGCCGCTGCATCAAGGTTGGGACCAACAGTTGCGTTGGCCAGGTTGACGGTGGCGATGGAGCCTCCGGCAATGGCCACCTGCAGGGCACGCTGGGTGAAGGCGCCCGACGGAGCGGTTTCCTGAACGTTGACCTTGGCCGAAACCAGGGCGGTCAGGGCGGTGCTCAGAGGAGCCACAACGCTGGTAGCCACTGCACTGGTCACGCCGTTCAGCGCGGTAGTGAGCACTGCCAGGGCCGGAGCCGCAAGAAGTTTCGGAATGGGTCCGAGGGCATTGACCGCAGCCGTGGCGGTTGCCAGGGTGCTGCTGACCACCGAGGTGAGCTTGTTGGCAACAGCCTGCGGCAGGAAGGAAATCAGGTCCGTTCCGGCCGGCAGCGAGTTCAGGTCAGCAACGCCGGCAACAGCCAGGAGGTCAGCTTCGGTGATGGCGATGGTGCCGCCAGCTACCGGGTTGGCAACGGTGATGCCCAGCGGAGTCAGCACGGCGTTGGCGGTGTTGATGGCTGCGCTAACGGTGCCTGCAACGCCTCCAACAACGGTGCCGCCAACCTCAGCCGAAACACCGGCAAGGGCGTAGGCGCCCTGCGGTGCTGCGCCCTGGTCCTTCTTGGCTGCTGCCGCGAGGGTGGTGACCTGGAGGTTGACGTTCACCAGATCGGCGCCACCGAGGATGGCTGCGGTGCCGGCCGTAATACGGGCTGCCGGGATGGCGGGATCGCCGTTGCTCGGAAGGCCGCCGGGCAGGGTCACCAGGCCGGGAGCGCCGCTCACGGTACCGGAGAACGCTTCCGAGGAGCCATCGTTAACAGCCTTGCCGTACTGGCTGACTGCACCTACCTGGATGATGCCGTTGTTCTGCAGCAACGGGATGTTGCCCGCGCCCACGTTGACCACGCCGAAGACGGCGCTGAGGTCCAGCGGGGTGGTGTTTTCGATGACGGCCGGTCCAGCTGGCGGCGTCCCGATCTGCTGGGCGGTTGCTGCACCGTTGGCAGCGAGTCCGGCGAAGTTCGGGATGGCGAGGACTGAGCCATCAATGATCTGGCCACTGCCGATGGAAATCACGTCAGTGGGTGCTGCGTTGGCAGCCGGTGCGGCCACCAGGCCAATGGCCAAGGCCGAGACTGCGGTGACGCCGACAGCGGCGGGCCACAACTTGCTCTTGCTGTTCAAGTACTTCCCCCTTGCGAACGCTGCAGGACAAAGCAGGCCTGCAGCTGAGACCGTGGAGGCAATCGCCTCCCCGGTGCAAAATAACAAGGGGAAAGGGCCCCACCATGCGGAGGTACCCGAAGGGGTTAACCGCCCTGTTTCAGGGCCTCAAAGAGTCTGGAAAAGACTAGGCAAATTGGGGAACAGAGGTGAGGGCGGCGCTCAACTCGCGTACCGCCGTCGGGCCTCCCGCCACGAACCAGTTCAGTCCGTTGACCTGCACGACGGCGGTGTCCCCGCCGGCCGCGCGGACGATCGCCTTGCCGGGAAGCCAGTCCCATTCCGGGCAGCTGTGCTGGAACCAGCAGCCAAGTTCGCCGTCAGCCACCCGGCCGAGGTCGCAGGAGCCTGAACCGAACATGCGCAATGATGCGGCGGAAACTGCAGCAGCGTGCCACGGCATGGCGGCACGGGGATCCGCCAACCAGGTGGGATGGATGTAGGTGGCAGCAGAGATTTGGTTCACGGGGAGGTCGCCGAAACCTGAGATCGATTCGCCGTTCAGGGTGGCCGGGCGATCTTGGCCGCCCAGCCAGAGCTTGTCCAGTTCCGGTTGATAGATGGCCCCGAGGAGCACCTCCGGATCTGCAACCGGCTTGCCGCCGTGGTCTGAATCGTCGCGCTTAAGGGCAATGGCCGAGCACCAGTACGTGGAGCCGTGGAGGAAGTTGTAGGTGCCATCAACGGGGTCGATCACCCAGGTCCGGCCGCTGGTCCCGGCAACGGAGGCACCTTCCTCGCCGAGGATGCCGTCGTCGGGACGGCATCGCCGCAGCTGATCCATGACGTAAGCCTCTGCTGCGTGATCGGCTGCAGTGACGACGTCGGACACTGAGGTCTTGCGTTCGCCCTGCAGTCCGCCCATCCGCATGAGCAGCGCCAGCTGGCCCGCCTCGCGGACCAGGGCGCTGGCCAGTTGGTAGTCATCCAGTGATGGATCGAGTTCAGTTGCTGTGTGCCTGCCAGTGGTCATGGATCCAGCTTATGTGGCGGGATAATGAATGACATGGCCAAGACACCCGCCCAGCGCATCAAGAAGCACGGAGCAAAGGCAGTGGTTCCCGATCACTCGCTGCCTCCCGTGATCAACGCCACCACGCAGCGCACCCCGCAAAAGGCGCAGAGCAACTCCAAACTCATTGTGATCGCGGGAGTCGTGGCGAGCCTCTTCCTGTTCTGGTACCTGCACCTGCTCACCCTCAACCAGATGACGCAGCTCTCGGGCGGCCTGGCCATGCCTGATTCGTTGATCGGCGGCTTCTCGCAGGATTACATCGTCCAGCTTCGGGAGGCCATGGACGAGTCGGCCCGCGGCCAGCTCAATTACGTCCATAAGACTGCCGGCACCCTGTTTCCGCTGATTTTCGGTTTCAGCTGGCTCCTGCTGATCGGCACCAACGTGGCGCGAAAGTCATGGCGATGGGCATTGTGGGCTGCTCCCCTGCTGTTCGCGGTGGCTCACCTCTGGTCCAATGTGGCCATTGATTCGGTGCTGGCTTCCGAAGCGCCGGACGCCGGTTCGGTGGCTTTGGCCTCAGCAGTCACCGTTGCGTCCTGGGTACTGTTCCTGATCAGTCTCCTGTGCGGCGTACTGGCCGTGTTCCTGGGCAGGAAGAACCCCAAGCCCTCCTGATTATTTTCGGGCTTTCCGTTTTCTGCGCCACCCGTTCGCCGGCGCTGCACCCTTACCCGCCCAGCGCACCACACCTTCGTCGGCACCGCACCCCTACCCGCCAAATGCACCAGAGCTTACGGGCGCAATCGGCGGCAACGGGTGCGCAAAACTCACAGAGCCCCACCCGCGCGCCCCTACGCGCCCAGCGCACTACACGTTCACCACCACCGCACCCTTACCCGCCCGGCGCACCCGTGGTTCGCGCCCACCGCACCCTTACCCGCCCAGCGCACTACACGTTCACCAGCACCGCACCAGTACCCGCCCGGCGCACCAGTGGTTACGGGCGCAAACGGCGGCTACGGGTGCGCAAAACTCAAAGGACCCGGAGCCCGCGCCTCTCTGTGTGGACGCGCTGGGCAATCACCAGGCCAGCGGCTGCCAGGCCGATAGTCACCGGGTAGCCCATGAACCGTTCCAGCAATCCCGGCTGCGGCACTTCCATCCCTGTGATGGCACCGATGACGAGTGCCCCGATGCAGATCAGCCCGCAGGCAGCGAGGAACCAGCTCATCGGCGTCTGCCGCCACCACAGGACTCCCAGCAGCAGGAGCGCAAAGCCGCCGGCGATGAAAAACATCAAGGCGCCCGCAAAATGCCAGGGAGAGCCCAGGTCCTCCGGCACCAGACCCACAATCACCGTTCCCACCCCGGCAACACCGGTGAGGATCCGGATGGCGACAGCCAGGATCCACGGCACGGTCAACACGCGTGTCTGCGGGGATCCACCCGCAACAGCCCGAAAACGCCGGGCTTGCACACCGGGCCGCGCAGCAACGCTCAACAGCCCTGCCGTCAGGAACAGCGCACCGAGGACCAAGGCCAGGCCCTGCACCACGAACGAGGCATTCATCAGCAGATGCAGCGGCGAACAAACTGCCCTGTCCTCGTAGATGCCGCAGGAGACCGCCCCGAGGTCGCTGATGAACCCGGTGGTCCTGCTGTAGGGCTCCGGGCCTGACCAAGCCGCGATCACTGCAGCCTCAGCAACGAAGTATTGGACCACGCTCAATTGCGCCCAGCCGCCGATGTTCGCCCTGATGCTACGGGTATCCGGAAGGAAGGATCCAGCTGTTGCCGGTGCGCTCACGTGCCCTTTCATGAACGTCAGCCTAGCGGTGTTCGGGCAGCGCCCCGGCAGCTTGTATGCTTGTAGTCGTGTCCGGGCCCTCGAGCTCCAGCAGTGGGATTTAGAGCCATGGACACACAGGCCCTCGTAGCTCAGTGGATAGAGCACGGCTCTCCTAAAGCCGGTGTCGTTGGTTCGATTCCAATCGAGGGCACTTGAACCACCAGCAGCCCACCCCGGATTTGCAGGCCTACCTGGCCGGGAGCTGGCGCGTGGAGCGGACCCTCTTGGACCGGACGTCCGGCACCAACGGAACCTTTACCGGCGTCGTGCGCTATACCCTTAACCCCGACGGCGGCCTGGACTACCGCGAAGACGGAACCATGCACTGGCCTACTCACTCAGGGCCGGCATTCCGCGAGTATCTTCTGAAACCGGGCGCCGGGCCGGATTCGATGGACGTATTCTTCCCCGACGGCCGGCCATTCCATGTGATGAGCTTCTCCGACGAGGGCAACCAGGACAAGCACTGGTGCGACCCTGACGATTACCGTGTGGAGTACATGCGTGAGGGACCTGACTCGTTCAGCTTCACGTGGGATGTCCACGGGCCCGCCAAGGATCTGCTACTGGAATCGCACCTGGTACGGATCGACGCCGGGAGGCAACTGTGAGTGAAACCGGCACGGACCTGATCATTGTGAGCGCCGTCTGCGTCTACAACCAGCAAGGACAGCTGTTGACCGTCCGCAAACGCGGTACGGACAAGTTCATGCACCCGGGCGGCAAGCCCGAAGCCGGCGAAACCGCTGCCCAGGCTGCTTCCCGGGAGCTCTTCGAGGAAGTCGGCATCGAAGTATCGCCGGAGGTTCTCCAACCCCTGGGCGTGTGGCTGGCGGCAGCCGCCAATGAGGCTGCCACGGACATCCACGCCACCGTCTTCGCCGCCCCCGGAACGTGGGAGGCGCATCCTTCTGCGGAGATAGCGGAAATCCGCTGGCTGGACTTGAATGCGCCGCTTCCCGCCGACCTGGCGCCGTTGCTGACGGACCACGTCATCCCGCTGCTGACCCCGCCCAAGTAGGTAGCAGATCAGGCCGTTCTGAGCGCTCAGAACGGCCTGATCTGCTACCCAGTTGGGCTAAAGCTCCGGGACCGCTTCCTGTGCCACAGCGGTGGCCTCAGCGAACTGGGTTTGGTAGAGCTCCGCGTAGCGTCCGTCCGCAGCCAGCAGCTCAGTGTGCGTGCCACGCTCCACGATCCTGCCGTCCTCAACCACCAGAATGGCGTCTGCGGCACGGATGGTGGACAAGCGGTGCGCAATCACGACGGCGGTACGCCCCGCAAGCGCTTCGCCCAGGGCCGCCTGGACGGCGGCCTCGTTGGTGGAGTCCAACGCAGCAGTGGCTTCGTCGAGGATCACAACGCGGGGCTGCTTGATGAGGAGCCGTGCGATGGTGAGCCGTTGGCGTTCACCACCGGAGAGCCGGTAGCCGCGCTCCCCCACCACAGTTTCCAAACCGTCAGGCAGGGACCGGATCATCGGTTCCAGGCGTGCCCTCCGGAGCACATCCCACATGTCTTCATCGGTGGCCTCCGGCCGGGCGAGACGCAGGTTGGAGGCGATGGTTTCGTGGAAGAGGTGGCCGTCCTGGGTCACCATGCCCATGGTGTCGCGGAGGGAGTCGAAACTGAGGTCGCGGACGTCCACGCCTGTTCCGGGTTGTTGCCCGCCGAGGCGCACGGCGCCGGAGTCGACGTCGTAGAGGCGCGAGAGCAACTGGGCCACAGTGGATTTGCCAGCACCGGAGGAGCCCACCAGGGCAACAGTCTGGCCGGGTTCAACCCTGAAACTGACCCCGTGCAGGACTTCCTCCCCGCCCCGGGTGTCCAAGGTGGCAACGTCCTCAAGAGATGCCAGTGACACCTTTTCGGCCGAGGGGTAGGAGAAGCGGACGTCGTCGAATTCCACGGCAACAGGACCGCCCGGAACGTCAACGGCGTTCGGCTTCTGGGTGATCAACGGCTTCAGGTCAAGGATTTCGAAGACCCGCTCAAAACTGACCAAAGCACTCATGATTTCCACACGGGCATTGGACAGCGCCGTCAACGGAGCGTAGAGCCTCGTCAGAAGAAGCGCGAGCACCACCACGTCACCGGGTGCAAGCTGCCCGCCGATTGCCAGCCAACCGCCCAAACCATAAACCAACGCCAAAGCCAGCGCCGAAACCAACGTCAGTGCAGTGACAAACGTGAACTGCAGCATGGCAGTCCGGATTCCGATATCCCGGACCCGGCCGGCACGTGCCGCAAACTCACGGGATTCCTCGTCCGGGCGGCCGAACAACTTCACCAGCGTGGCACCCGGTGCGGAGAACCTCTCCGTCATTTGGGTGCCCATGGCAGCGTTGTGCGCCGCAGCTTCGCGGCGCAGGTCCGCCAACTTCGACCCCATGCGCCGGGCCGGGATCAGGAAGATGGGAAGCAACACCATGGCCAGCACGGTCACAAGCCAGGACGTGTTGAGCATGACGGCAAGCGTCAGGACCAGAGCCACCACATTGCTGACCACCCCGGACAATGTGCCCGCGAAAGCCGACTGAGCCCCGATGACGTCATTGTTCAGGCGGCTGACCAAGGCGCCGGTCCGTGTGCGGGTGAAGAACGCGATGGGCATGCGCTGCACGTGATCGAACACACGCGTCCGAAGGTCAACAATGACGCCCTCGCCAATGATCGAAGACAACCAACGGGTCACCAAGCCCACGCCAGCCTCGCCCACGGCGACGATGGCAATCAGGACGGCCAACCAAATGACTGTGCCCACGCCGGCGTTGGCAATAATGGCATCCACCACCTGACCAGCCAGCACAGGAGTAGCCACAGCCAGGAAAGCACCCGCGATCGAAGCGATCACAAAGGCAATGAGCTTGCCCTTGTGCGGCGCAGCAAAAGCCATGACCCTTTTCAGGGTTTCCTTGGAGAACGGCTTCGAGCCACTCTTGGCAGTGGTGATGTTGTACAACGAACTCCAGGCAACGCGGTCCATGCTCATGCTTACTTCTCCTGGCTTGGGGTGTGGTGCAGTTCCTGGACTTGGCCGTTATCCAAGTGCCAGCGCGAATCGAGCCGAACGTTTTCCAGCAGCCGGCGGTCATGGGTGACCAGCAGGAGCGCGCCCTCGTAGCTTTCCAGCGCCTCCTCCAGTTGCTCAATGGCCGGAAGATCCAAGTGGTTCGTGGGCTCGTCCAGCACCAGCAGGTTCACGCCGCGGGCCTGCAGCAACGCCAGCGCAGCACGGGTCCGCTCCCCCGGGGACAACGAATCCACGGTGCGGGAGGTGTGATCGGCTTTAAGGCCGAACTTGGCCAGGAGAGTGCGGACATCCGCACTGTTCCAGTCCATCAACACAGCTTCAACAGCGTCACCGAGCGGCCGCCCGCCGTCGAGCAGCCCACGCGCCTGGTCGATTTCGCCAATGGCCACCGAGGCACCCATGGAGGCATCGCCGTCGTCAGGTTCCTGCGTCCCCAACAACAGACGCAGCAGCGTCGACTTGCCGGCCCCGTTGGGCCCGGTGATGCCGATGCGCTCGCCACCGTTGAGTTGCAGGTTCACCGGACCCAGCGTGAAGTCACCTTGGCGGGCGACGACGTTGCGCAAGGTGGCGACGACGGCACTTGAGCGGGGTGCCTGGCCGATGCTGAACTGCAGCTGCCACTCCTTGCGGGGCTCTTCCACCTCGGTGAGCCGGGCAATGCGGGACTCCATCTGGCGGACTTTCTGGGCCTGTTTCTCGGACGATTCGCTGCTCGCGGCGCGACGGATCTTGTCATTGTCCGGGTTTTTCTTCATCGCGTTCCGGACGCCCTGGGAGCTCCACTCGCGCTGGGTGCGTGCCCGGGAGACGAGGTCAGCCTTGGTGTTGGCGAACTCGTCATAACGCTCCCTGGCGTGGCGCTTGGCTACGGCGCGTTCTTCGAGGAAGGCTTCGTAGCCGCCGTCGTATACCGCTACGGAGTTCTGGGCGAGGTCCAGTTCCACCACGGTTGTAACGCAGCGGGCCAGGAATTCGCGGTCGTGCGAGACCAGCACCACACCGCCGCGGAGGCCCTGGACGAAGGCCTCAAGCCGGGCAAGTCCATCAAGGTCAAGATCGTTGGTGGGCTCATCCAGAAGGACTACGTCGAAGCGGCTGAGCAGCAACGCGGCCAACGCCACGCGCGCAGCTTGCCCGCCGGAAAGGCCGGTCATCAGGGCGTCGGCGCCGAGCTCCAGGCCGAGGTCTGCCAGGACGGCCGGGAGCCGGTCCTCAAGGTCTGCTGCGCCGGAGGCCATCCAGCGATCGAAGGCCAGGGAATACGCGTCATCGGCTCCGGGAGCCCCCGAGCCAAGAGCTTCGGCCGTGGATTCCATCTCATGCGTTGCCTGCGCACAGCCCGTGCGCCGGGCAATGTACGCCGCGATTGTTTCGCCGGCGGTGCGCTCGTGTTCCTGCGGCAACCAGCCCACAAAGGCATCCGAGGGAGCAAGGCTGACGGTCCCCGCTTGTGGCTGGTCCACTCCGGCGAGGATGCGCAGCAGCGTGGATTTTCCGGCGCCGTTGGCTCCCACCACGCCCACAACATCGCCCGGCGCGACGGTCAGGGAAAGGTCCGAGAAAAGTGTGCGATGGCCATGACCACCGGCAAGATCCTTAGCCACCAAAGTTGCAGTCATTTGTCTATCCTCCAGCAAGGGAACGCGGAAACTCAGGCCGCGATTCCCGCGGGCATGGAAAAACCCGCTGGTCCGGACTTGGGGGGTGTACGGACCAGCGGGTTCAATCATCAAGCATAATTCAATGTGGCGTCAGCGTAAAATCGTTTCGTACTCCCACTTAGGTCCTCAGCTTGTCTGGCCTTAGCGGCCCCTCAAGGAAAGTTCTCCATGCCCTTACAGTCCAAGGCGTTCCAGCGCTGGCTTCATGGTGTTGCGCCCGAGGCCAGCACAGCTGACGTCTGCAGGATCGCGGGCATCAAGCGGACAACGTTGGCCCAGCAGCTGGTCCGTGGCAAGGTTGCCGAATCCACTTTGGTGAGTATCAGCCGCGGCTTCGCCGTCAATCCTGTTGAAGCCCTCGCCACTTTTGATCTTTACGCCGAGCTCCGGGGCGATCCCGTTCCGCCCACGTCCTGTGAATTGGTCAGCCAGGTAGCCACCATCGACTTGCTGCGCGCAGTGGTGGACCGCAGCGAACCCGGCTCCACCCCTGCCCCGCGTCTTTCCGAGCCACCGCACCCCACCTCAGTGCGGAACTGGGTGGACGCGATCGACGACGGCGAGTTGCGGCACCGGGTCAGCGACACCACCGGGATTGCACCGCAGAACTTCTCCGCACATCTGACAGCCAACCGGCTCCCGCCCGAACTGGCCATCGCCACCTCGCGCGCCGCCGGGGTGGGGCCGGCGGGAGGACTGGTGGCCGGTGGGTTGATTACGGAGGCCGAAGCAGGATGGCCCCCCAACGCCCGGCAGGAAGCTCTGGACAAATTGTCACAGGGCAGACTGGTGACGTTGGCCGGCGAACGCCTTTTGGCGCTCGGCAAAACACTCCGCCGGCAGGAACAAGACCACGAACGAACTGAACGAATTTGGGAGAACCTCGGATGACGGCCGTCCTGCCCTGGGTCACGCTGGTGGTGTGCCTGGCGATTACCCTCGCCCGGGTTCCAAGCGCATTCCGGGGGGAAAACCGTGAAGTGTTCTACATTTTTGCCCTGATCTCGTTGAGCATCTTCATCAGTATCGAGGCACCCTACCTGGTTATTGACGGGTGGTTCGGCGGGATGAACATCTGCAATCTGGTGCTCCGTTTCCTGCTGTACGGCACCTTCTACTTCATGGGCATCAAGATCGCCACAGCTTTCGGTTCACCCTCTGCGGTGCGTGCCATCCGGGGACCCCTCGGCATCACCGCCGCTGCAATTATCGGCGCCCTGACCATCTATTTCTTCGTCATTACGGACACGCAGGGATCCTCGGCCGGAATGAGCGGGCTGAAATGGGGACCTTCTTTGGACGGATACGCTGCGATGGGCCGCTTGTATCCAGGGTTCGTAGCTGCCTGCCTGGTACCCGCCATCTGGCGAACGGTGGTGAGCACGGCCCCTGTCCTGCTCCGCGTCGCCTCAGCATTCCTCCTGCTGGGACTATCGCTGCTGTTGTCCTCCCAGCTCTTTCCCCTCATTCCCTTTTCGGAGGCCTGGTTGCGGGTCCTCATCAACTATTCGGCGGCCCTCTTCACCTGCCTCGGACTGGCTGGCATCTGGTTCTCCAAGTCATTTGCGCGACGAAAGCAACGTTTCTCGACGTAAGACTTTCACAAAACCATTAGATCGTGGCACAATCATGAATGTGTGAACGCGGCTTGCAGCCTGACACCGGAATCAGAGAACGGGTTTCCGGTGGATGTGGCGCCCACGTGATCACAATTGGGGGGATGAGTGGTGGCGGGCTGTTGGGGACCGCCCCCACTCAGCCTTTTTAAGGGGACTTTCGCACGCCGCCCACCAAGCCTGGCCGGGGCGGTGACTAAGATGGCTCCATGAACAGCCTTCGTACCCGCCGCTCTGTCCTCGCAGCTACCCTGGCCGCGGCCGCCCTCGCACTTTCCGCGTGCGGCGGAGGATCTGCGCCCGCCCAGTCTGGCGGTGACACGTCCCTTTCAGACGTGAAATCCAAGGGCGAACTCATCATTGCAACTGAAGGTACCTACCGCCCCTTCAGCTTCCACGCTGACGGCGCCGGGGAGCTCACCGGGTTCGACGTCGAGATCGCCCAGGCTGTGGCCGGGAAACTCGGCGTGAAGGCCACCTTCCAGGAGACCCAGTTCGACGGCATCTTTGCCGGCCTGGAATCCAAGCGATTCGACACCATCGCCAACCAGATCTCCATTAATGACGAGCGCAAGGCCAAGTACGATTTCTCCACGCCTTACACCATTTCCACCGGCGTGGTAGTCACCAAGTCGGACAACAGCAGCATCAACAGCTTCGCGGATCTCAAGGGCAAGACCACCGCCCAGTCACTGACCAGCAACTTCTACAAGATGGCCGTTGAAGCAGGCGCCAATGTCCAGGCAGTGGAAGGCTGGGCCCAGTCCGCCACGCTGGTGCAGCAGGGACGGGTGGACGCCACGGTGAACGACAAACTCACGTATTTGGATTACGCCAAGAACACTCCCGACTCCGGCCTGAAGGTGGCCGCCGAGGCACCGGAAAAGACCGAGAGCGCCATGGTGTTCCGCAAGGGCTCCACGGAGCTCACAGCAGCCGTGGACAAGGCACTGGCCGATCTCCAGGCTGATGGCACCCTGGCCAAAATTTCGGAAAAGTACTTCGGTGCGGACGTCACCAAGTAGATGAACTGGGACCTCATCTGGAGTTCCTTCGGGCCACTGATCACCGGCGCCGTCACCGGGACCATTCCGCTGACGCTCGCGTCCTTTGCCTTCGGCTTGATTCTGGCGCTGGTTGTTGCCCTGATGCGCCTGAGCCCCAACTGGTTTCTGTCAGGCATTGGCCGCTTCTACGTCTCGGTCATCCGCGGCACTCCCCTGCTGGTGCAGCTCTTTGTGATCTTCTTTGGATTGCCCAGCATCGGCATCCGGCTTGACCCCTGGCCCAGCGCCATCATCGCCTTCTCACTGAACGTGGGCGGGTACGCCGCGGAGATCATCCGTGCGGCCATCCTGTCCGTTCCGAAGGGACAGTGGGAAGCCGGCCACACCATCGGCATGTCCCGCCCGCAGGCGCTGGTGCGCATCATCCTTCCCCAGGCAGCACGGGTGTCCGTTCCGCCGTTGTCCAACACCTTCATTTCGCTGGTAAAAGACACGTCCCTCGCCTCGCTCATCCTGGTCACCGAACTGTTCCGCAACGCCCAGCAAATCGCGGCGTTCAGCCAGGAGTTCATGGCCCTCTACCTGCAGGCAGCCCTGGTTTACTGGGTCATTTGCCTGGCCCTTTCCACAGCGCAATCCGCCGTGGAAAAGAGATTGGACCGCTATGTCGCCCACTAACGAGTCTGCACAGCAGCCGCACGTCGCCTCGGTCCTGGTGGCGCGGAACCTGGCCAAAGCCTTCGGAAGCAACGTTGTCCTGCGGGACATCGACATCGATATCCGGCGTGGTCAGGTGGTGGCCCTGATCGGGCCTTCAGGCTCCGGCAAGACCACGGTCCTGCGGTCCCTGAACGGCCTGGAAATTCCCGACGCCGGCACGGTCACCTTTGGAAGCGGCGATGCCTCAGCAGAGCTCGCCATCGACTTCGGCGCCAAGGTGGGGAAGAAAGAGGTGGCTGCGCTCCGGGACCGCAGCGCCATGGTTTTCCAGCATTACAACTTGTTCCCTCACATGACGGTCCTGAAGAACATCATCGAAGGGCCCGTTCAGGTCCAAAAACGGCCCCGCGCAGAGGCAATTGCCGACGCCGAACGCCTGCTGGAGCGCGTTGGCCTCGCGGACAAGCGCGATGCCTACCCCTTTGAGCTTTCCGGAGGCCAGCAGCAGCGCGTGGGAATCGTACGGGCGCTGGCGCTCAAGCCCCAACTTCTCCTCTTCGACGAGCCCACGTCAGCGTTGGATCCGGAACTCGTTGGCGACGTCCTCGGCGTGATCAAGGAACTCGCCGAGGAAGGGTGGACCATGGTGATCGTCACCCATGAGCTCGCCTTTGCCCAGCATGTGGCAGACGAGGTAATTTTCATGGACGGCGGCGTCGTCGTGGAACGCGGGCCGGCAGCTGAGGTGTTGCGGGCACCGCGTCAGGAACGGACCAAGCTCTTTGTGAAGCGGCTCCAGCACGACGTCTAGTGGTTTCGCAGGATGTAAGCGGTTCGCAGGATTTGAGTGGTTGGCAGGATCCAGGTAGGACACAAATATGGGGGATAAATCCTTGGAAGAGACAATCAGCGCGCCCCCCAGGGCCCGTTCCAGACGCACGGTCATCATTGTTGTTGCCCTCGTTGCGGCTTTGGTGGCCGCCGGGCTTGGCACCTGGTTTGCCCTGTCCCGGCCTGCCGAACCGGGCCGCGCAGATGTTGTCCGCTTGGATAAGCACCGCATGATCGTGGACAACTCGATGAACCTCTACGATCCCCTGGTGGAACAGTTCTCGGGGCGGTACTCGAACGCCATTTCCGAAAAAGCGGGACAGCCGGAAGAGGAGAAAGTCCTGAGCCAGGACCGTGAGCGCATAGTGCGCGAGTCGCAGGCAAACCGTGACCGCCTGGAACACATGGCCGAATCGCCGATACTCAAGGACCAGGCAGTCGCCGAGTCTTTCAACCGCTTCAAGGATCAGTACAGTGCGGTGATCGCCTACAACGATCAACTGCTGATCAACACCACCAACATCTACCGGTCTGTGGGCGGGCCGTGTGCAGCCCTGCATTCATCACTGAATGTGGCTAGTGAGACCTACGCCCAGGACTACGTCAAGAGTGCTGATGAGTGCCTGGCCGCGCTGGCCACCGCCAAAGACGGCGCCGACGCCGAGACCACCACCCTGCTCACCGAGGTGGAGGCAGTCATCCGCGGGCAGCGGGACAAGCAACAGGAAGTGCTCAATAGCAAGGACACCTTTGAGCGCCTCAGCAAGAGCATGCTTGCCGGACTTGCACTGTTGGATATCAATGACGCATTCGCCAAGGCTCAAACAACTTATGAGACTGCCACCAAGGACAAGTACTCAAAAATCATCGAGAGTGCCAACAGCGCAAACTCCGACTTCGAAGGCGTGCTCAAGAAGAGCCTGGAACAGTTTGATGCAGCATCCGGTGAGGGGAAATAGAGATGACCATGGAACCTGTCCGCAGTAAGCGCCGCCCGGTCCTCATTGCCCTTGCCATTGCTGTTGTGCTGGCGGTGGTCGCCTCGGTAGTGGTGATCGCCTTGACCAACTTCGCCGGTCAGCAGCGCAGGGAAAGCCTGACCCTCCTCAAGGATGAGCGGCTGAACGCACTCGTTGAGGCAAGGGACAAGATCCAGCCCGCTGCCAATGCCTACCTGGCCGCTTATAAGAAGGCTCGGAATGTCCCCGCAACACGAGAGGAGGCTGAGAAGAACTCCGCCAAAGAGCGGGACGACTTCCAACAGGCCATCAATTCCGCACGGTCAGCCCTGAGCGCCGTGCAGACGGGCAACGGCTCCAGTGAAGAAGCGGAGGGGATCGGCGTGGCGGCAGCCCAGCTTGGTGATTCCTACCAGGCCTACCTCGACTCCATGGAGGGCCTCGTGGAGTCCTACGCCCAGTTCGAAGGCCTCTTCAGGGAGGACGGCGCCGGGTGCAACGGACTCTTTGTGGGCTCCAAAGCAGCAAACCTCCGGGAACGCCAGACACTCCTTGGACAGGCCGCTGTCCCTTGCCGGGAAGCCGTCAACCAACTCAAACAATCCAAGAACATCTCCTACGTGGAGTTTGCCCGCACCTTGGACAACGAGATTGCCCAGCTGGAATCGCACGCGGAGACAACCGCAAAGTCCGAGGAGAACTACAACGAGTTTGTTCGGCTGAAGGATGAGTACGTCAAGAAGGCTGATGACGCCACCGCACGGAACGCCTCCGAGGAGGAACTCCTCAAGATTGCGGACGAAGTCAAGGCGTTCAACACCCGGATCAAGAACAACAGGTCAGAGTTCGACTTTGCGGCCAAACGCTATCTGAACGGCGTGAAGGAAATGCCCACCCTGGTTGAAGAAGTGTTCTCCAAGAACGTGGCAGCCCAGATTAAACACCACGACACCGTGATTCCCCTTCGGGTCCAGGTGCTCAAAGATGCCATAGACGCCGAACTGGCGGCGTAACCCAGCGAAGAGGCCTCAGCGAACAAGCCCCCCAGCGAATAGGCCTCAGCGAATAAGCCTCAGCGTGACCAGTTGGAAGGGCCGGAGCACCAGCTTGACGTCGGAGCCCGTCTCCACGGTCACGCCTGGAGCTTCCGTGGGGCGTTCCAGCAGGTCCGTGGCAACCGCATCAGAGCATTCGAAATTGGCCGTGAGGAGGCCTGTTGAGCGCTCCCCCAACGATTCATAGAGCCGGACAATGACATCGCCCGATCCGTCCTCGGCCAGCTTCACCGCCTCCACCACGATTCCGGGGTTGGACACGGAAAGCAGCGGTTCCACAGGCCGTCCGCCGGTGATGAACCTCGGCTTCAGGTTGGTGCGGTAGCCCTCTTCCACGGCGTCAGCGATCGCAGCGCCGGGCCGGATGGACAACTCGAGCGTGTGTTCGCCCCGGTCTGCCTCGGGGTCCGGGAACCGGGCGGAGCGCAGCAGCGAGGTGCGGACCGTCGTCGTGGTTCCGCCATCGGCACGGACTGCCCTGGTGACGTCGTGACCGTAGCTGGAGGAGTTGCTCACTGCCACCCCGTAGCCGGGCTCAGCCACGTGGATCCAGCGGTGCGCGCAGATCTCGAACTTGGCTGTTTCCCAGGAGGTGTTGGTGTGAGTGGGGCGGAATACATGGCCGAATTGGGTCTCGGACGCTGACCGGTCCGCCCTGACATCCAAGGGGAAGGCGATCTTGAGCATCTTTTCGCGTTCCTGCCAGTCCACTGTGGTGCTGATCCCCAGCGACGCCGCACCGGCGTCGAGCGTCAGGCGTTGGGTGATGGTGGAGGCACCCACTTTGCGCTTGACCACCACGACGACGGCCGCCGGCGAGCGCTCAATGTCGATCGCATCCGCTTGGGCCAGTGGCGTGACGTTGCGGCGGTAGAACTCTTCGATGTCCCAGGCGTCCCACTCGTTCGGGGTATCGCGGAACAGCTCCAGGAGGTTTCCGGTTTGTCCGGGGGCGATTGCGTCCCGCCCGCTTGCGTGGTCCACCAGCGACGTCAGCAGGCCGTCCCGGTTCAGGACAGCACGGATGATGCCGTTTTCCAGGACGTAGCCGTCGTCGACCTCGTCCACCTGAACACCGGACCCGGGCTCCGTTGCCCCGGCCGCCCCGAGCGCGGGGACGCCGTTACGCGGATGCGGAGCGGCGTTCAGCAGGAACTGTTGATCGCCCTCGCCTACCAGTGCTTGGGCTGCATCGCTGATGATTTCCTCAAGATCCCTGGCTATGGCTTCATAGTTCCGTTCAGCGTCCTGGTGGACCCACGCGATGGAGCTGCCGGGCAGGATGTCGTGGAATTGCTGGAGGAGAACCAGCTGCCAGAGTCGTTTGAGCTCGTCCGCGGGATAGGCGTAGGCCCCGCCCAGGCGGACGGCAGCGGTGGCGCACCACAGCTCCGCTTCGCGCAGGAGGTGTTCACTCCGACGGTTGCCGCGCTTGGTCTTGGCCTGACTGGTGTACGTCCCACGGTGCATCTCCAGGTACATCTCACCCACCCAGACCGGCAGCTTGGTGTACTCGGCTTCGGCCTTCGTGAAGAATTCCCTGGCTGTGCCCATTCGGACCTTCGGGGAGCCTTCCAAGTCCGCTGTGCGGTGCGCAGCGGCAACCATTTCGCGAGTAGGTCCGCCACCGCCGTCACCATAGCCGAAAGGCACCAGTGACATGGTCCCGCGGCCGTGATCACGGTAATTGCGCTCTGCGTGGGCCAGTTCGCGTCCGTGCAGCTCAGCGTTGTACGTGTCCACCGGAGGGAAATGCGTAAACAGCCGGGTGCCGTCTATGCCTTCCCAGGCGAAGGTGTGGTGCGGCATCCGGTTGACCTTGTTCCAGGAGATCTTCTGGGTGAGGAACCACCGCGAACCGGCTTCCTTGACGATCTGCGGGATGGCTCCGGAGTAACCAAACGAATCGGGGAGCCACGCCTCCTGGCAATCGATGCCGAACTCGTTCAGGAAGAAGCTCTTCCCTTCCACGAACTGGCGGGCCATGGCCTCGCCGCCTGGCATATTGGTGTCCGATTCCACCCACATGCCACCCACTGGAACGAACTGGCCGGCCTTCACCTTTTCCCGGATGCGCACAAAGAGCTCAGGGAAGAACTCTTTCATCCACGCCATCTGCTGTGCCGAAGAACAAGAGAACACAAAGTCCGGGTCTTCATCCATCAAGGCCACCACGTTGGAGAAGGTGCGGGCACACTTGCGGATGGTTTCGCGAACGGGCCACAACCAAGCGGAGTCGATGTGCGCATGGCCGGTAGCCAGCAGTTCGTGGGCCGAGGCGTATGCGGGACGGCTGAGGACCTGAGCCAGCTCTGCGCGGCCGGCGGCGGCGGTTCCGGCGACGTCGTCCGGGTCCATCACGTCCAGCATGCGCTCCAGCGCCCGCAGGATCTCATGGCGTCGCGGCATGTCCATGGGAAGTTCGTGCATCAAGCCGCTGAGGGTCCAGATGTCCTGGTTGAGTTCCCACACGGTTTCGTTCAGTTCAGCGATGGCGATCCGGCCAAACCGGTACCGGGGCTCTTCCCCGGAGGTGGCCTTGTCCCCCAGGGGCGTGGGCGCGAACGACCACCCCTGTGCGACGTCAGGATTGGCTGCGGCCTCCACATAGAAGTCCACTGAGTGGCCTCCGCCCAGAAGTTTGAGCGGCACGTGGTAATTCCGGGGCGAAATCGCCTTGATGATGCTTCCATCAGAACGCCACGCGGTGCCTTCGCACTGGAACCCGGGAACGTCGCTGTTGAAGCCAAGGTCAACAATGATCTCCACTGTGGTGGACTCAGCCATGCCCCAGTCCTCGGGCACCTCGCCCTGCAGGCGCAGCCACTTGGTGCTCCAGGCCTTGCCCCATGCAGCGCCGGGCTCCTGCGGCGCAAAGACCTGGCGTAGCGCTTCGGCGGCGGGTACGGGTTCGCCCGGCACATCCCAACTGCTCAGCTGAAGCGGGATCGCCCGGCCGTAAATAGCCGGAAGAATGCGTTCCCGAACAAATCGGTCGAGACGCTGTTCAGTGATCCGGCGGTCGTCGTGCAATGAGTTCCCCTTTGGGCGTTCGCTGGGTGGCAAGTCTCGTAAACTGGCCCCTAAGTGCTGGGCGCGGACGGCGAAGGTGGCATCGCCGGGCTTCCAATCGATGGATAAAATCTACGTTGTTCCATCTTATTAGCCAAGTGACTGCGCACTATCGCCCACAGCCTGCGCGTCCGTATCCGGGGCGTCCACCACTACCCTGTCCCGCCCGGCGTACACGTTGAGGCTGTGCCCACGGCTGAAGCCGGCCAGGGTGATCCCCGTTTCCTCCGCCAGCTCCGCAGCGAGGCTGGACGGCGCGCTCACGGCAGCCAGCACAGGAATGCCCGCCATGGCCGCTTTCTGAACGAGCTCGAACGAAGCCCTGCCGGATACCTGGAGCACCGTGCCCTTCAGCGGGAGCATCCCGGCGCGCAAGGCCCAGCCCACCACCTTATCCACGGCATTGTGCCTGCCTACGTCCTCCCGCAGGCACAGCAGCTCGGTGCTGCCGTCGTCGTGAATCCTGAAGAGACCAGCAGCGTGCACGCCACCGGTTTTATCAAAGACCGCCTGCGCCTCACGGAGGCGGTCCGGCAGTGCGGCCAAGGCCCGGACAGGGACCGTAACGTTGTCCTCCCGAGGGCTGTGATGGGAGGACTTGCGGACAGCCTCGATCGAGTCCGTGCCGCAGATTCCACAGGAGCTGGAGGTGTAGACGTTACGGCCGGTATCGGGCCGTTCCACATCCGGGCGGAGCTGCGCATCCACCACGTTGAAGGTCTGCACACCGTTTTCGTCTTCCCCGGAGCAGAAACGTTCCGAGACCAGCTGACCCGGTTCCCAAATAATTCCTTCAGACACAAGGAACCCTGCCACGAGGTCGAAGTCGTCTCCCGGGGTCCGCATGGTCACGGAGAACGACATCTCGCCTAAGCGGATCTCCAGCGGTTCCTCAACGGCCAGGACGTCTTCCTTGAAACGGACGGGATGCTCCAATGCCTGTGGTGAGCCGTCCAAAACAAACTTGTGCACCTTGCGGCGCTGGGTTACGCGTCCCATATCAGGATCCGTTCTCCTCATGCTTGACGAAACGCACCGTCATGGCTTTATAGCCGGGGGTGTTGGACTCCCGGGCTACGAGCTCGCGGTGCACCAGCGCGTTGGCTTCCGGGAAGTACGCCGCGGCACAGCCTTTGGCCGTGGGGTACCCGACGAGCCGGAACTGGTTGGCCCGCCGTTCCGTTCCCGCGAAGGTGGAGATCACATCCACCAGATCCCGGTCCTCGAAGCCCAGTTCCTTCAGGTCATCCGGGTGGACCAGGATCACTCGCCGTCCCTCCGAGACGCCGCGATACCGGTCATCCAAACCATAGAACGTGGTGTTGTATTGATCGTGGCTGCGAACCGTCTGCAGGATCAGGTGGCCCGCCGGTGCTTCAAGGTACTCCAGCGGGCGCACGGAGAAACGTCCCTTGCCGATGTCCGTGGCGAAGGTCCGGGTATCCCGGGGCGGGTTGGGGAGGACGAAGCCGTTCTTGGTTCGAACCCTGGCATTGAAGTCCTCAAAGCCGGGAATGACACGCGAGATGTGGTCCCGGATGACGTCATAGTCCTCGGCCATGGCACGCCAGTCCACGCTGTGGTTGTCCCCCAGCGTCGCCTGCGCCATGCGGGCCACAATCACAGGTTCGCTCAGAAGGTGCTCGGACACAGGCTCCAGCCGGCCTTGGGTTTTGTGGATGACGGACATGGAGTCCTCCACCGAAAGGAACTGCTTTCCCTTGGGGTGTTTGTCATCAGTATCCGTCCGGCCCAGCGTGGGCAGGATCAGGGACGTTTTGCCGTGCACCACGTGGGCGCGGTTGGGCTTGGTGGAAATATGGACCGTGAGTCCAGCCTTCTTCAAGCCTTCCTCCAAGGCTGCCGTGTCCGATCCTGCCGCGGCGAAGTTTCCGCCCATGGAGACGAAAACATCCACCTCGCCCTTTTCCAGGGCGTGCTGGGTTTCCACGGAGTCGTAGCCGTGATCCCGCGGCATGTGGAAGCCGAACTCCGCATCCAGCGCCGAGAGGAACGGTTCCTTGGGTTTCTCCCAAATGCCCATGGTGCGGTCGCCTTGAACATTGGAGTGGCCCCTGACAGGGCAGGCACCGGCTCCACGCTTTCCGAAGTTGCCCTGAAGCAGCAAGAGGTTGATGATCTCCCGGAGTGTATCCACCGAGTGGGGCTGCTGGGTCAAACCAAGAGCCCAGCAGATGATGGTTGCC
This sequence comes from Arthrobacter sp. MYb23, assembly GCF_002979775.1. Taxonomy (GTDB): domain Bacteria; phylum Actinomycetota; class Actinomycetes; order Actinomycetales; family Micrococcaceae; genus Arthrobacter. Next base: position 58,431 of record NZ_PCPR01000006.1, on the reverse strand, counting down.
TTTGACGCCGCCATCATCGCGGCCGCCTGGGTAATCTCTTCCCGGCTCAGCCCTGTTGCCCGCTCCGTTTCGTCCCAGTCCAGCACCGATCTGGCTTCTTTGTAAGCCGTGAAGCCTTCGGTCTGCTCATCAATAAAGGAATGGTCGACGACGGTCCCCGGCTTGCGCTTCTCTTCCTCCAGGAGCAGGTGGCCCAAAGCCTGGAACAGGGCGAGGTCGCCGCCCACCTTGATCTGCAGGAACTCATCAGCGATGGTGGTGCCGCCACCGATGACACCATTGAGGGACTGGGGATCCTTGAAGTTCAGGAGACCGGCTTCGGGAAGCGGGTTGACCGCGATGATTTTGCCGCCGTTATTCTTGCAGTCACGGAGGGCGGAGAGCATGCGAGGGTGATTGGTTCCGGGGTTTTGGCCCACCACCAGGACCAACTCAGCGTGGTGGATGTCCTCCAGCGAGACGGTGCCTTTTCCGATTCCGATGGTGGGGTTGAGGGCACTGCCGGAAGACTCATGGCACATGTTGGAGCAATCGGGAAGGTTGTTGGTGCCGAGGCTTCGCGCAAACAACTGGTACATGAAGGCGGTCTCGTTGGCCGTCCTGCCGGAGGTGTAGAACACACACTTGTCCGGCGTCGAGGCGTTAATGTGTTCACCGATCAAGGCAAAAGCGTCAGCCCACGTGATGGGCGAATAGTGGGTGCCACCCGGTCTGATCACCACGGGCTCGGACAATCTGCCCTGGCTTCCCAACCAGTACTCGGTCTTATCCTCAAGGTCCGCGAGGGAATGCTTGGCCCAGAATTCGGCGTCCACCGTCCGGGTGGTGCTCTCCTCGGCAATCGCTTTGGCGCCGTTCTCGCAAAACTCTGCGGGACTACGCCTGCCCGTAATTGATTCCGGCCATGCGCACCCCGGACAATCGAAGCCGTCATGCTGGTTGACCCTGAGCATGGAACGCACGGTACGGCCTACACCAGCTTGGGCGTAGCCGCGTTCGAGGGCCACCGTGACAGCTTTGAGGCCTGCCGCAGCTTGTTTGGGCGGGTGGATCTGCAGGTCATCTTCGTTGATGTCCTGTTCGGGAGCATGCCTGTTCATGAGTCCATCATTGCACTTTGTCACCAGACCCAAAGCCCCTTATGACACGCTTCAAGCGTCCAGCCCGCTCCAGTCCACCGGGCCGGAAGGAGCCTTCCTTTGTTGCCGTGGTGCCGCTTTCCGCGCCTTCTCTTCCGGGGCCTTCGGCACAGGCAGCGCTTTGCCCCAAGGCAGTGCGAACGCAGGCACCATCTCACCCAGCTGGACTCCGTGGGGCGGCACCACCATCACCCCATCCGCGCCGGCCAGGCCACGCATCATTCCAGGGCCTGCATGTTGGGCCGGCGATGCCAGTCCGTACACCAGCTTGAATGGCATCAGGCGCGTGCGCCCGGGCTCGGCATCAAGGGTGGTACCGCAAGGCACCTCACCCACCTCCTTCAAACGGCCGTGACCCAAAGCAGCCAGCAGGGGTGCCCCCACGGTGAACAAAGCCATCATGGCGGCCAGGGGATTTCCCGGCAGTCCCAACACAAACCGGCCATCGGGCAGCTCCGCCAACACTGCCGGATGTCCCGGACGCATGGCAATGCCATCAATCAGCAAACTGCCACCCAGTTCAGCGACGGCTTTTCGAAGGTGGTCCGTTCCCGAGCGTCCCGTTCCGCCCGTAGTAATAACGACGTCGGCAGGCGGTTCCGCTTCAACGTACGGTTCCTCGGGTGTCAGTTCGCCCAGCGTCGGCTCAGTATCCTGGAGCGCGTCAATCCACTCTTCGTAGCTGTCACCTACCCTTAGCTGTTCCCCGGCAATGCCGCCCAAAAGCTCCACCACGGCCCCCAGTTGCGGGCCGAAAGTATCCCTGACCTGGCCGGGCCGTGGAACCCCATGGGATACCACTTCCGAACCCGTCAGCAAGAAACGGACCAACGGTTTTCCGAGAACCTCAAGATGATCCAAGCCCGCCAGCGCTGCCACAGCAATATGGGCCGGATTCAGCATCGTCCCAGCCTTGAGCAGGACGTCACCCTCGGCGGCCTCTTCTGCAGCTTTGCGGATGTGTTGACCGTTCCGGGGCTCCCCCGGTTTGGCGCTGCCGCCCAGCGCAAGAACCGGCAGGCCGTCGTCGTCGGTGGTCATCACGCCGCTCTCGCTCCGCAGCACCGCTTTGGCGCCGGGCGGTATCAGCCCACCCGTAACAATGGGACTCGCCTGGTGAGGTGCCAGCCTCTGCCCCGGCTCGCTGAGGATCCACGGGCCGCTGCCGTTGACGGCCCACCCATCCATAGCGGACGAGGCGTAGTGCGGCATGTCCTGCACAGCCAGGGCGTCCGAGGCCAAAGTGCGCCCCAGGGCTGCACTGAGCGGCACGGGACCTGACGGAATGGGAGCCGCGGCATCGAAAGCGCGCTGCCGGGCCTCATGCCATGTGTGTGCCGCGTGATGGCCCTCGTGGGGGGCCACCGTCATTCGGTGCCGGTCCCGGACTCCGAGTACTCCTTGGAAACTTTGCGGGCCAGTTCCAAGGCAGCGTTCATGGACGTCTCATCGCTGGCCTGGCCAATCCCCCGCGCCATGCCAGCCGCGTATCCGGCAATAAATGTAGTCAAGGGTGCGGCCGGGCGCACCACGGAGTGCGCTGCAACACCGGCGACCGCCAGGACCTGGTTGATGTCCACTTCCACGCCCTCCAGCTCGAAAGCCTGAAGCAGTGTCCGGCACCATTCCTCGAGCGTCTCTTCCTGGCTCTTCACGTCCGCCTCCACCTCGTAGTCAATGCCCCTCGTAGTTAATTCCCAAGGCCGCCGCGTCCTCCCAGGTGTCCACGTCATCCGTGGACCCTGCGGGGACCTCAACGTCCAGCACGTTCAGCCTAGCAAGCAGCCGGAACACTGAAGAGTCCGTTAGGCCGGAACCTTCTGACGCTAAGCCCACTTCCCTTTCCAAGGCGGCTGTTCCGTACGCCCCCAGGAGTGGTTGCTTCCGCCCGTCCAGAGAGACAGCCATGGCGCCTTCCACCCCTGGACTGGATTCCAGTGCGGCCCAAAGGAGGCCAACACCGCGGGATGCATGCGGCATATCGCAGGCCAGCACCAGCGTCCATGGGCTACTATGACCATTTTTCTTCAGCGCAGCCAGACCGGCCGCAATAGCTGCCGCCGGCCCAGCGAAGACAGGTTCTTCGCGTGTCCGCAGAACGGAATCCGGCAGACGGACGCCGTCTGGTACATGGCCACCGGCGCCTTGCTCACGGCCGTCTCCTGAACCGGGTGCATCCGGGCCCACCAGCACTACAGCAGAAGCACCCCGGGCAGCGTGCAGGGCAAGGGAAAGGAGGGTGTCGCCGTCGTACTTCAAGGTTGGCTTGGGCACGCCACCGAGGCGGGTGGCCCTGCCACCCGCCAAAATCACGGCATTGAACTCCATCTGCCCAGATTACCCGGGACGGACGGAGTCCAGCAGAAATCGATCAGGCAGCGGATTCCGGCAACAGGAACGGGTCCCAGTCCGGCGCAGGTTTCTCGAGTTCTTTGATCTGCCACATGGTTCCCTGGGGCACGCCGGGCGTGAAACGGAGTTTCCAACCCATCTCTGCCAGCGTGTGGTCACTCTTGGCGTTGTTGCATTTCAAGCACGCCGCGACCAGGTTTTCCCAGGAATCCGCGCCGCCCCTGGATTTGGGGTGGACGTGGTCTATGGTGTGGGCTGTCTTCCCGCAGTAGGCGCAGCGATGACCGTCGCGGCGAAGGACCCCGCGACGGCTCACGGCGGTAATCCTGTTGTACCGGGGACGGATGTAGCGGTTGAGAAGGATCACGGAAGGTCTTCCGAGGATCTCCTGTGGCCCGACGACAGGCTCGTCGCCTTCGGCCACCACGCTAGCTTTCCCGGTCAGCACAAGGACCAGCGCCCGGCGGAATGTTATTACCGCCAGCGGTTCATATCCAGCATTCAGAACGAGTGTGCGCATGCACGTACCTCTTCACGGCCGCACCCGTCAGGGGCACGAGGGCCGGCTGCCCTCTGCTTGTACGGGCTGTGGATCGACACCATAAGGGTAAGCACTTATATGCCGTATCAACGAATTTTTCTGTCGTTTCGCTCACAGTGTCGGCAAGAATTCACGCGCGGTTAAAACAGAACACCCCGCCGGCCGAAGCCTGCGGGGTGCGGCCATCACCCAATTCGGAGGTAGATAGGCCGCAACACACCCTATTAGGCGCGTGTCGGGCAGCTTCCAAGATCAAAGTCGGTGGTGACCGCACGCGTTGGTGCAACCAACCACCTGCCCCCGACGGCGGCGAGCAGAGACCCGCTGTGACCGGCCCCGAAAGCGGGGCAAACCTAAGGGCAGTGCCCAGGAAGTCGGCAGCGGTTAAAGCGCTGGGGCGTGGAACCGAGGACTGTTCGTGTGCGGCCATCACCTACTTCGGCGGCAGATAGGCCGCAACGCACCCTATTAGGCGCGTGTCGGGCAGCTTCCAAGATCAAAGTCGGTGGTGACCGCACGCGTTGGCGCAACCAACCACCTGCCCCCGACGGCGGCGAGCAGAGACCCGCTGTGACCGGCCCCGAAAGCGGGGCAAACCTAAGGGCAGTGCCCAGGAAGTCGGCAGCGGTTAAAACAGAACACCCCGCCGGCCGAAGCCTGCGGGGTGTTCTGAAAAAGGTGTATCAGCCGTTGACGCGGATGAAAACCGGGCCGGAGCCCACGTTCACGCTGAACAGTGCCGTGGTGGATCCGTTCCATCCACCGTGGACTGCCTGGCCGTTGCCGACGTATACAGCGATGTGGGCCTGGCCAGCCAAACCACCGTTGGCGTAGTAGGCGAGGTCGCCGGGCTGGGCTTCTGCTGCGCTGACCGTGCGGCCCAGGGAGAGGTAGCCTGCAGGCCAGTCGTGGAAGTTGATGCCCACGGCCGCGAGGGAGTTGGTCACCAGCATGGTGCAGTCCTGGGTGACGCCGAGCTGGGCGTATGCAGCTGCAGCGATGGAGGCACCGAGCCCGCTGGAGGCCGCCGGAGCAGCCGGGGCGGGAGTTGCGTTGTTGACTGCCACAGTAGCGTTGGCTGCAGGAGCGGCCTTGGCGGCTACAGCGGTTGCTTCCTTGGCTTCGACCTTCGATTCAACCTTGGCCGGTGCTTCTTCCACTACTACGGGAGCGGGGGCTTCCACCGTGGTGACCACGGGGCGCTCGTAGGAGATCGCCACAGTGGAGTCCGCGGCGATGGTGGCCTGGACTACCGACTGGACGTCCAAGGTGGACGTGGAGGTCGATTCGCGATCAACGTTGGTGTCGGCAGCGTTTGCTGCGATGCCACTGGTCAGGACCAGGCCTGAAGCTGCGGCAATTACTGCTGCCTGACGGCCGACGCCGCCGGCGTTGGAGCTGACAGCCTTGGCAATGACGGCAAGCGAGCTGGTCTTAGGGGCCTCAGCGCGGTGCCGTGCAAGCTTGTTTGCACTGGTCATGATTTTCTCTTTTCGTATCCGAATGCAGTTGGGGTGCACTCGGGTAGTGGGTTGGCCGGCATGCCGGCCTACCCCGAACCGGGTTATTTAGCGGAGGGTGTAGAACGAGGAAGTGCCGGTGGAAGCTACGGAGTGCAGCAGCGTTCCCTGACCGGGGTTCAAAGCGCTGATCATCATGCCGTTGCCGACGTAGATGCCCACGTGGGCTCCGCCGTTCTGCATGACGAGGTCGCCGGGAGAAGGGGTGCTGGTGGGCGTCATGGCCGTCCAGGCGTTCACGCGGGGGATGCTGATGCCAGCCTGCGCGTAGACCCACTGGGTGAAGCCGGAGCAATCCCAACCGTTGGGAGTTGTTCCGCCCCAAACGTAGGGAGAGCCGATTCCGGTGTAGGCAATGGCGGCCAGGCCGGAGGCAGCTGCACTGGCAGCCGGATCCTTGGCTTCGGAGGACTTCGCCGTCACGGCTTCAGAAGCTTCTTCGGTGGTGGCCGCTGCACGCTCAGTAACCTGGGCTGCGCGCTGGACTACCTTGGGGGCTTCCTTGGTGGCCACGGTGGGGCTCTCGAAGGAAACGGTGGCTGTTGGCTCTGCGGTGACCACTGCCGTAACAACCAGCTGTTGGGTGCTGGAGGCTTCGGTCTTGGAAACGTCGGCGTCTGCTGCGTGTGCGGGCAATCCGACGGTGAGGACGAGGCCTGAGGCTGCGGCCAGAACGACGGCCTGACGGCCTACGGTTCCGGCGTTGGAGGAAACAGCCTTGGAAAGCGTGTTCAACGGGTTCGTACGAACCGTTTGGGCGCGATGGCGCGCAGGGGTAGTGCGTGATGACACGTAGGTAGCCTCTCCCAATGCCTGCGAGGTGAGCTGTCGGATTCGGATGGGAGTCATCCGGCCGCGCTGCTTCCAAAGGAAGTTTTGCGACTTAACCCCAAGGCCTTCTCTCGAAGACCAGAAGTGGTTCCCCCGCCCCTGCCAGACGATTTATGCGAACGGACCTTGAGCGGTGGCAGAGCTAGGCAATCCACTCAAGTGCACCGGCCCCCTAAAAAGCCGATGCGCTCTGTACGCTACAACAGTTGAACGCGAATGTCACATTCAGGTCACGGGGCGTCCCGCAAATGCGAGAGGCGACCATCATCTGGCTTAGAGCCAGCCCATGGGGTCTACTACTTCACCGTTGACCTGGACCTCAAAGTGGAGGTGGCAGCCGGTGGAAGCGCCCGTGGTGCCGCTCAGCGCGACGGTATCGCCGCGGTTGACGGTCTGGCCCACCTGGACAGTGAATGACGACAGGTGGTTGTACGTGGTTTCGAGGCCGTTGCCGTGGTCAATGACCACGCGGTTGCCTCCGCCGTACTCGTGCCATCCGGCAAAGGTGACCTTGCCGGTGGCTGCTGCGTGCACAGCGGTGCCGCACTGGGCCACGAAGTCCTGGCCCCGGTGGAAGTCGCCGGCGCCGCCCGTGAGGGGGCTGACGCGGTAGCCGAAGGGGGATGCCGTGGCGAGCGAGTCGAGCGGGCTGGCCATGGTGCCAACTGATGAGGCGCGCTGGATGCTTCCAGCCGACTGGGCGCTGAGCAGCTGCTTCAGCTTCCCATCGGGGTCAGCGGCAGTAGCGACGGCGGCGCGGCTGAAGTCGATCTTGGCCGAGGCGGCAGCGGAAACCTCTGGCTGGCTGCCGGCGGGGGCTGCAACAGCGAGGGCGGATTCGGTCTGGCCTGATTCCGAGGTGGCCATGACCGGGCTGGTGGCCGGCAGGCCGACAGTCAGGGCGAGTCCGGTGGCGGCAAGCGCGACACCGGCCTTCTGCCCGACGCCGCTGGCGGCGGCGAAGTCGGCAACCTGGCGCAGCGGGCTCTTACGGCGGCGCACCTGACGCTCGGTGTCACGGGGCCGGATCTCCGTTACGACGGTGGCTGGCCGCAGCTCAGCAGCGGGGCCGGACGCACGGCGGCGGCCCCTGACGTTCTGCGATGTCAAACTCTGTTCCTCTCTCAAAAGCCTGCGAAGTTAGCTGTCGGATTCGGGTCAGAGAGTACAAAGACCCGGTCCGCACGAGGCGCTCACGGCACACAGGTATCCCAAGAGGGACTTGTATACGTGGGCACTTCTGCTGCGGACTTCACCCCAAGGCTGCTTCTTTAGACAGCCGCTTGTGGTTCCCCCGCCTCTGCCAGTGGTGGGTGACACACCTGATCCGCTGGCAGAGCTCGGCTCCGGATCAGGTAACGCTTTGGTATCGGCGCTAGTAGATAACTATAGGGGATTAAGGCCTTCGGTAATAAATTCGTTATCAACAGGAACGCACTCAGCACGGAAGGCCTTTATCATCTTTTTCGGAAAACCGCAGGTCACACGCGCAGAAAGGGCACGGAAGTGAGGTTTGACACGGTGCGGCCCGGCTCGGGTCAGCTGACGGAGACGAAGACGTGCGAGGCCACCTCGGGAGGCAATTCCAGGGCCCCTTCAATTCCGGGAACCCGGACCGAAATGTACTCGCCTACGCGTTCCAGCGAGACACTTGCCCCCGGGCGGATTCCGCCTTCGTCCAGCTGGGTAAGGAGCTCCGGCTCCACCTGGATGGGCTCCGCGAGCCGGCTGACCACCACGCGCGAGTCGGTGGCATATCCGTCCATGGCCTGAAGCAGGTTGACATCGAGCCGCGGGAAGGGCTGGCTGGCAAGGCCGCCGAGCGCTTCCAGTCCGGGGATGGGATTGCCGTAAGGCGATTCTGTGGGGTGCTCCAGGAGCTCGTAGAGCCTGCGCTCCACACGCTCGCTCATGACATGCTCCCAGCGACACGCTTCATCGTGAACATAGGCCCAGTCCAGCCCGATGACGTCAGCAAGCAGGCGCTCCGCCAACCGGTGCTTGCGCATGACTTCGGTGGCGCGCTTCCGGCCCACCTCTGTCAGTTCCAAGTGGCGGTCGTTGGACACAATCACCAGGCCATCGCGCTCCATGCGTCCAATGGTCTGGGAAACAGTGGGCCCGGAGTGACGCAGGCGCTCGGCGATGCGGGCCCGGAGAGCCACAATGTTTTCCTCTTCAAGCTCCAAAATGGTCCGAAGATACATCTCAGTGGTATCGATCAGATCCGTCATCCAGCTCAGCTCTCCTCGAACGCAGTTCCTTGCGTAATCTCCACCGTACCGCGTCCCTTGCCAGGGCGGACGGTGTGCACCGCCGCCCCCTGAACGCCAACCCCCAGCCTAGCTTATTTGGAATTACTCTGGATAATTCCGGTCGCATTCGGTGAGCCCGCATTCCACGTGGCGGACTATGACGGCCACAGGTTCCTGCGCCCGGGCCGTGTCAGGCAGAATTGGGGTGTCGAAGGGGCAGTTGATGTCCCATGCCACCTCCCATCTCTAGCCGACACCCATTGGAGCGCCACGTGAGCGACAACAGCATCACCATTCCCGCCGACCTGCTGCCCAAGGACGGACGCTTCGGCGCGGGACCGTCCAAGGTTCGCCCGGAACAGATCGAGGCGTTGTCTGCAGCATCGTCCACCATCCTCGGTACCTCCCACCGCCAGGCTCCTGTCAAGAACCTGGTGGGTTCGGTCCGTGAAGGACTCAGCCAGTTCTTCCGCGCTCCGGAAGGCTATGAAGTTGTTCTCGGCGTTGGCGGTTCAACGGCGTTTTGGGATGTGGCTGCGTTTGGCTTGGTGGAGAAGAAGGCACAGCACCTCTCCTTCGGTGAGTTCGGTTCCAAGTTCGCCTCCGCCACCAACAAGGCACCCTTCCTTGATGCTTCCTCCATCATCAAGGCCGAACCCGGAACCCGCCCGGTGGCACAGGCCGAAGCCGGCGTTGACGTCTACGCCTGGCCGCAGAACGAAACGTCAACGGGTGTAGCTGCTCCCGTGAAGCGGGTCCAGGGTGCTGACGAGGGCTCCCTCGTCCTGGTGGACGCTACTTCAGCGGCCGGCGGACTGGACGTTGATGTCGCCGAGTCGGACGTTTACTACTTCGCCCCGCAGAAGAACTTCGCCTCCGACGGTGGACTGTGGCTTGGTCTCTTCTCCCCCGCCGCCTTGGAGCGCGCAGCCCGCATCAAAGCCAGCGGCCGCTGGATCCCTGACTTCCTGGACCTGCAGACCGCCATTGACAACTCCAAGCTGAACCAGACGTACAACACCCCGTCGCTCTCCACCTTGGTGACCCTGGATGCCCAGGTGCAGTGGCTCAACAGCAATGGCGGCCTGGACTTCGCCAGCAAGCGCACGGCAGATTCCGCCAACCGCATTTACTCCTGGGCTGAGGCCTCAGAGTACGCAACGCCTTTCGTCGCCAACGCCGAAGACCGCTCCAACGTCATCGCCACCATCGATTTCGACGACTCCATTGACGCCGCAGCCATCGCCAAGGTCCTGCGTGCCAACGGCGTGGTGGACACCGAACCGTACCGCAAGCTCGGCCGCAACCAGCTCCGCATTGCCACGTTCGTCGCCATCGAGCCGGACGACGTTTCCGCGCTGCTCGCCAGCATCGACTACGTGGTGGGCGAACTGAAGAAGTAGCACCACAAGCTGCGGGCGGCGTCGTGCGGGTAGTTACCGGACGGCGCCGCCGCCGTTTAAAACGCGTTACCCGCCCTGCCGGCGTGCGTCGCCGTCGTCGTCAGTTTCCGGACGAGCAAGCAGCGACTCCACCCGGAAGTGCTTCAGTCCACGGGCCCGCCTGTCAAAGCGCAGCCGCAGCTGCTTCGCGCGGATAATCCACAGCAAACCCACGACGGCGGTGCTGACGCCGGCCGCCGCTGCGACGCCAACGGCCCAGCGTGGGCCGCCGACGTTCGCCACCAAGCCCACCAACGGCGCCCCGATGGGGGTGCCGCCCATGAAGATGGCCATGTAGAGGGACATGACCCGCCCGCGCATCACAGCCTCCGTGGTGGATTGTACGTAGCCGTTGGCGCTGGTGATCAGGGTGAGCGCGAAGAGTCCGCAAGGAATCAGGGCCAGCCCGAAAAGCAGGGCGTTGGGTGCCAGCGCGGCCAGTGCGCTGGCAACACCGAAGCCGCCAGCGGCCCCGAAGATCAGCCTGAGCCGCGGCCTGCCGCGTCTGGCAGCCAACAGTGCACCTGTCACCGAGCCTATGGCCATGACCGAGTTCAGCGCTCCGAATGCGCCTGCGTCCATGCCGAATTGGGTCCCCACCATCGCGGCAATGAACAGGGGAAAGTTGAGCCCGAACGTGCCCACAATGAAGATCGCCACCAAGACCACTTGGATGTCCGGCCTGTTCTTGACGTACCGTAAACCCTCCCGGATGCGCCCTTTGCCCGCGGCCGCCCGGGGTTGGATGCGGAGCGAGGACGCCGGAATGAGTTTCAGAGCCCAGAGCATGGCCACGAAGGACAAGGTGTTGATAAGGAACACCCAGCCAGGGCCTACCACCACCGTCAAAACACCGGAAACAGCGGGGCCGATCATCCGGGCCACGTTGAAGGAGGCGCTGTTGAGCGCAACCGCGTTGGGCAGGTAATCGTCGGTGACCAGTTCGGAGACGAAGGTCTGCCGGACGGGGGCGTCCACGGCAGTGACAATTCCGAGCATGAGGGCGAAGAGGTAGACGTGCCAGAGTTCAGCGACGCCCAGCAGTACCAACACGCCCAGCCCCGTGCTGAGGAGGGCCATGGCCACCAAGGTGATGAGCAGGAGCTTCCGCCGGCTGTAACGGTCGGCCAGAAGCCCCGCCCACGGAGCAAGGAAAAGCTGGGGACCGAGTTGGAGTGCCAGGGTAATGCCCATGGCCCCGGCGTCGTGCGCGGTCAAGTGGTCAAAGACCAACCAGTCCTGCGCCGTCCGCTGCATCCAGGTGCCGATGTTGGAGATCAGCGCACCGAAGAACCAGATGCGGTAGTTGAGGATTCCGAGTGACCTAAAGGTGGACATCAGCGTCCGCCTTCACTGTGGTCACCCCGGGTTTCCGCAATGCCTATTCAGCCCCGGTTTCGTCGTCATCAGCTTCGTCCCCGTCGAAGTTTTCGGCTGCGTCAGCGTCGTCTTCGTCGGTATCCGCAGCCGCGTCGGCGGATTCGGTGGCTTCATCTTCAGCGGCCTGCACGGACTCTTCCGTGACGTCCTCAACGGTCTCTTCCACCAGCGGCGTCTCATCCTCGGGACGGACGCGCTTGGCCCACGGCACCCACTCCGGAGCCAGGATGGAATCCTCCGACGGCAGCAAACCGAGCTCGCTCACCGTCACGATCTTCGAGCGCGAGTTGCGGGTCACCACTGCGTACCACTGCCAGCCGCCGTAGCCGGCGAGCCGGGACTCGAACAGGTGGGTCACCACACGGTCGCCCTCCGACTTGGCGCCAAGGTGCGCCCCGACTTCACCCGGGTTGGCGATGCCTTCAACTGCAACACGGGCAGCATCGACGGCGGCGGCCAGGAACGCATCCGGTTTGCCGGTGCGCCACACGGGTAAACCGGTGCGGGATTTGACCGCGCCGGACTTCCGCGCGGGGGCGTCCCCGTTTCCAGGAGCCTGGGCAGCCTCAGGGCCGGCCTTGGTGTCCTGTGCGGATTCCGATGTCATGGCCGGTCCTAAGCTTCCAGCTCGTCGGCAACCTTGCGCAATGCCAGGCTGATGGCCTTGGCCTTGTTGCCGTCGGGGTACTTGCCTGAAGACAAGGAGCCGGAGAGGTTGTCCAACACCGTGACCAGGTCCTGCACCATGGGTGCGAGGTCCTTGGCGTTCATGCGCTTGGCCTTGGCAATGGAGGGCGTCTTCTCCAGGACACGAAGTCCCAGTGCCTGTGCTCCACGGCGGCCGTCAGCCACACCGAACTCAACCCGGGTTCCGGCTTTGAGTTCTGTTATGCCCGCGGGCAGGGATGTTTTGGGCAGGAAAACTTCCTGGCCGTCTTCAGCTGCGAGGAAGCCGAAGCCTTTTTCCTTGTCATACCACTTGACCTTGCCGGTAGGCACGTAATCAACCTTCTTCGTTCTTGCTGTGGGAGACACGTCGGGCCCATCACCGCATCCGCAGGGATCTGCGGGATCGAGGGTGACAGCCCGGTCCGTGTTGGTCTGTTCCTTCAAGGTTATCCTGCCGGACCCCCTATTCCCGCTTTGCCGCGATCACGCAGCACCCGAACAAGACACACGCCATGCCCGAACAAGACAAGAGCGGCAGCAATGGTGCGGGCATGAGTCCTCCCACGGGCTGCTGCTAGCGTTGTGTCCATGACTTCCCCGGGTTACCGCCGCCCCCTCATGATCATCGCCGCCGTCATTGCCGTCATCTCCCTGGCAGCCGTTGGCACGGTCATGGCTGTGGCTTTGAATGAGGGCGTGGCGCCGGTATGGGTGACCTGGACGGCCCTTTACGGACTGCCGGTGGCCTTCATGCTGGCCATCATTCTGGTCCTTGACGCTGTTCGCCAGCGCCGCCGGCAGTAACCTCCGGCTCCACCGGCGGGCACCAGCGGCCCCGGGGCGGTAACGTTGGATTGATGTCCCTTATACGCGCGCTCAGCAAGGAACTTGAAGCGCGCAGCGACGATTCGCTGCGGGCCTTGTTTGCCGCGCGGCCGGACCTCATCTCCCCCATGGCTCCCGACTTCGCAGCCCTGGCTGCGAGGGCCAGCGCCCGGGTCAGCGTCCAGCGGGCCTTGGAACGGTTGAACAAGCCTGAGATGCAGGTACTGGAAACACTTCACCTGTGCACCAATGCCGATACCGGCCACAGTATTTCGGCGGCCGGGCTGAAGAAGGTCATTGCCGGTTCCACTCTTTCGGCACTGGATCCCATCCTCGCAAAGCTGCAGGAGTTGGCGCTGGTCCATAGGGCAGATCCGCCCGCGGGATCGCCGGTGACCTCGTCCCGTCAGCGCTTTTACCTTCCGGTGGGCAGCCTCAAGGACGTGATCGGAATCTACCCGGCGGGTCTGGGCCGGAGCTACACCGAACTTGTGCGGCTTCAGCCGGCGTTTGCCCAGCGGGTAGTGCAGTTAGTGGCCGAGCTTCATCAAAGCGGCGAGGGCATCCACCCCGCCAGTACACCGATGGATGCAGCCCTCGCCCTTCAACGGTGGACCTCTACCCCTGATGGTCTGCGCGCCATCCTCGCCACTGCCCCGGACCGGACGGTGGGCTTGTTGGACAAGTTCGGCAGCTGGGCCATGGGCGCAGTACCTCAAGCACAGCGCCGCGCTTCGGTCACCCACGAAAGTCACGACGTCGGCCCTATCGATTGGCTGTTGGCCCGCGGTTTGCTGGTGCCCCTGGACGCCGGCCATGTGGAGCTGCCCCACAGTGTGGGTCTTGCCTTGCGCGGGGGTGCGATCGTGGATGACTTCATGCTGACCCCGCCCGTTCCGGAACTCGGCCATACGAGTGCGGCGTTGCGACGCAATGCGGCCATGGGGGCCATCGCCGAAATCCTGCGGCTGACTGCCGAGCTGTTGTTTGCCGTCCGGGAACAACCCCTGGCTACGCTCCGGAGCGGCGGTGTGGGTGTGCGCGAGCTGCGGCGTTTAGCGGAATCCATCCGTTTGGGCGTCCATGAGACGGCCGTCCTCCTGGAATTGTGCGCCATGGCCGGGCTGCTCCGTTTGGATGTGGACAGCTCCACGTGGGTACAACCGCCCTCCCTCGAATGGCTCAACCTGCCCCGCCAGGAACAGTGGCTATGGTTGGTCAATGCCTGGCTGGCCAGCGAGCGGGCCCCTTCCCTGGTGGGGCAGCCCCTCACCGGCCCGTCGTCGTCGGCCGCGCACCAAGGGGCAGCCGGCACCACAATCAACGCTCTGTCCGCAGAAGCGCAACGGCCCGACGCCCCGGTGGTCCGCCGTCGGGTCCTGGAAATTTTGAATGAGCTCACGGCGGAGGCTGCAGCCCCTGATGGCAAAGCGCCCGTCCTGGATGCAAGAGCTGTGCTGCAGCGGGCCGAGTGGGCCCAGCCGCGGATGTCCCGCCGGTTCAGTTCCCTGGTCCGCGGCATCCTTGAAGAAGCCACGCTCCTGGGCCTGATGGGATCCGGAGCGTTGACGCAGCTCGGTTCTGCCATGGCTGATGGCCAGCCGGAAAAGGCCATGACCATCCTTGGTGAGCATTTGCCGGCTGCCGTGAACCACATCCTTCTCCAGGCCGATCTCACGGCTGTGGCCCCCGGATACCTCGCCCCCGAACTGAGCGAAACGCTGGTGTTGATGGCCGACGCCGAAGGCCAGGGGCCGGCGTCGATCTACCGGTTCTCGGCCACCTCCATCCGGAGGGCGCTCGACGCCGGACAGGATGCGGAATCGCTGTTGGCGTTCCTCCGTGAGCATTCGGCCACGGACGTGCCCCAACCTTTGGAGTACCTCGTCCAGGACACAGCTTCCCGGCACGGCCGCCTTCGGATCGGCACGAGTGCCAGCTTCATCCAGAGCGACGATGAAACGGCCATTACCGATCTTCTACGCGAAGCCCGGACATCGGCTTTGAGCTTGGTCCGCATTGCACCCACTGTCCTGACCTCCTCTGCCAGCCCGCGCGAAACTGCACGTGTCCTTCGCGAGCTGGGACTCTCGCCTGCCGTGCAGGAGGCCGAAACCGCCGTCGTGCGTTTCAAACGAACCACGGCTCTGCCCGGGAGCGCCCGCCCGGTTTACACCGCGCCCCGAACGGCTCCGCCGGAGGACGACGTCGAGGCACAGCTTTCTGTCCTGCGGCAACACCGTGCGGTCCCGGCGGAGACTACCGGCGAGGCGTCAACCCAGCTCGGCTTGGAGACCCTGCAAACGGCCATCCGGCTCAAACAAGCGGTCACCATGAACGTGGTGGACAGCCTGGGGAATGCCAACACTGAAACCGTTGTTCCTGTATCCGTCTCCGGTGGGCGCGTCAGGGTGTTCGATCCTGCCAAGGACACCGAACGGGTGCTATCCATCCACCGGATCATTGATGTGGAACCCGCAGGAGAGCTGCGCTCGTGAAAAGGACTCAACAGTGACCGACGGTCCGCTGATCGTACAAAGTGACAAGACCATCCTCCTGGAAGTGGACCATGAACTGGCCACCGAGGCCCGGCACGCAATCGCCGCCTTCGCCGAACTGGAGCGCGCCCCCGAACATATGCACAGCTACAGGCTGACGCCCCTGGGTCTGTGGAATGCCCGGGCTGCAGGGCTGGATGCGGAGCAGGTGCTCGATACCCTCCTGAAGTACTCCCGCTTCCCCGTCCCCCACGCCCTGCTGATCGATGTTGAAGAGACCATGTCCCGCTACGGCCGGTTGAGGCTTGAGAAGGACCCCCAGCACGGACTGGTGATGCGGACCGATGACTACCCCGTTTTGGAGGAAGTCATACGCGCCAAGAAGATCGCTCCCCTGCTGGGGCCGCGGATCGACGGCGAAACCGTGGTGGTGCACTCCTCCCAGCGCGGACAGTTGAAGCAGTTGCTCCTCAAACTGGGATGGCCCGCGGAGGACCTGGCCGGCTACGTGAACGGGCAACCACACCTCATCATGTTGAACGAAAGCGGCTGGCAGCTGCGTCCGTACCAAAAGCTGGCCACGGAGAACTTCTGGGCCGGCGGCAGCGGCGTCGTCGTGCTTCCCTGCGGTGCGGGAAAGACGCTGGTAGGCGCGGCAGCGATGGCCACGTCCTCCACCACCACGCTCATCCTGGTCACCAACACCGTCTCTGCCCGGCAGTGGAAGGATGAACTGCTCAAGCGGACCTCGCTGACCGAAGACGAGATTGGCGAATACTCCGGTGCCGTCAAAGAAGTCCGGCCTGTCACTATTGCCACCTATCAGGTCCTCACCACCAAGCGCGGCGGCCTCTACCCGCACCTGGAACTTGTGGACGGCCACGACTGGGGCTTGATCATCTATGACGAAGTCCATTTGCTGCCCGCCCCGATCTTCCGCATGACGGCGGATCTGCAGGCCCGGCGTCGGCTTGGCCTCACGGCAACGCTGGTGCGGGAGGACGGACGTGAAGGCGAAGTGTTCAGCCTGATCGGACCAAAACGGTACGACGCCCCCTGGAAGGACATTGAGGCACAGGGTTACATTGCCCCTGCCGACTGTGTTGAGGTCCGTGTTGACCTCCCCAGGGACGAGCGCGTGGCCTACGCCATGGCCGAAGACGCCGACAAGTACCGGCTCTGCGCCACGTCGGAGACCAAGACCAACCTGGTTGAAGAGCTCGTAGCAGTCCACAAAGGTGAGCAGCTCCTGGTCATCGGCCAATACATCGATCAACTGGATGAGATCGCCGAACGCCTGGACGCTCCCCTCATCAAAGGCGAAACCAGCGTCAAGGCACGGCAGAAACTCTTCGACGCGTTCCGCAAAGGTGAAATTACCACCTTGGTGGTGTCCAAAGTGGCCAACTTCTCCATCGACCTCCCTGAAGCGTCCGTCGCCATCCAGGTCTCAGGTTCCTTTGGCTCACGGCAGGAAGAAGCCCAGCGGTTGGGACGCCTCCTGCGACCCAAGAAGGACGGCCGCGCAGCCCGGTTCTACTCTCTGGTGGCTCGGGACACGCTGGACCAGGATTTCGCGGCGAAACGCCAAAGATTCCTGGCTGAACAGGGCTACGCCTACCGAATCATGGACGCCAAAGACATAGGCAAGGACGTTGGGCAGGAGCAGTAGCAAGCCCGCCGGAACTATCTTCCTCAGGACTCTTGCTATTGAACTCCAGCAACTTTACGATTCCTAGTGAAGCTCTCCGCCCTTAATGGTTGCCCCTGGTCCAGGCAGCCTGGCGGCCAGCCGTCGGCAGTGGGGGAAGCCCGCAGCCAGGGAGCCGGCGGTTTGAAGGCCTTGAAGAATCTGTGAATTGATTACCAGAGGATTCCCCATGCGCAAAGCCCTCCTGGTCCTTTCCGCGATAGTCCTGTTGTCAGCACTCGCACAGCTGTTTTTCGCCGGATACTTCCACTTCCAAAACACCATCGAAGCCCAGCGTGAAGCGGGCGTCTACCATGCCATCAACGGCCAATATGTGCTGCGGTACGCAGCGTTGCTGGCCGCGATCGTGGCGGCCATTGCCAAGGTTGGATCCCGCACCATCTGGTTGGCCGCAGGCATTTTCCTACTGACCTGGCTTCAGCTGTTCATCTTCATCATCGGCGGCATGTTGACCGGTTCCTCACCGGAGTTCATCACTCCGGCGGGCTCCTGGGTGGTCGCCATCCACCCGATCGTTGGCGCGATGATGATTTTCATGTCCTATTGGTTGTTCAAGCGCGCCAGAGTGGCCGCCCTCAACCCCCAGCCGCTGCCTCCCAAGGCTGCCTCTTCGGATGCTTCCACGTCGCCCAGCACCGCCTGAGCACCTGCAGCTGTGAACACCTCGCAGCTGCTGGCGGTCGATCTGCTGCTGTCCGTCCTCTCGGCCGGCGCGTGGATCAGCGCCGCATGGATGACCGCGTCTTTGAGGGACAGGTCCCGCCGGATTGACGTGGCCTTGCTGTTATTGGTTACAGCCGTCGCAGTGACAGTGGGACGGTACGCATTGCTTCCCGCTTTGGTGGCGGGCAGTTGGTGGTTTGCCAGCGAACGCACAACCATCAACGTGCCTCTGACCGCCATCCCCGCGGCTTGGGCCGCGACGGCCGGTGTTCCGTTCTTGCTGAGGAGGCGGAACACCGGCTCCAAACCCGTCCCCAACGGTCCAGGGCGTTCCGGACCATCCCGCGAGTGGGCTGTCCTGGCCATGGTGACGGCTGCCGCGTCAGCCATTGCGTCACTGGCGCTGACGTTCATCCTGGGTCCATTCCCTTCTCCATGGAGCCTCGCTGTGCTGCTGTTCATGATGGCGGCATCTGTGGTGATCGCCAGGCTCGCGCTGTTTCCACGGTTAGGACAAGTCACACCGCGCGGACCTGCCACACCGCGCGGCGGCTCCGCTAGCGTCGGCAGGCGTCCGACGGCTGCTGCTGCAGTGGCCGGTCTGATGATCTGTACCGCTTTGGGCTCGGGGGTCTTTGCCTGGCTTGGGAGCCGCTCGGCCGACGGCGCCACCATTGCTGCCGCCGTCGGTCATCACGGCGGTACCGGCGTCACAGTGAAGGATCCGACGCCGGTGACCAGCCTCGTCGGAGATGCCTCACCCGACGCTGTGGTCCGGCATTACGAGCTGACGGCGCGGATGGAACAGGTCACGCTGCCATCCGGGCAGACCACGGATGCCTGGACCTTCGGCAGCCTGCCCGGCCCTGCCTTGGAGGCCCAAGTAGGCGAAGTGATGGAGGTGGTGCTCAACAACCGCGACGTGGCAGCGGGCGTAACACTCCACTGGCACGGTTACGACGTCCCCAACGCCATGGACGGGGTGGCCGGGGCTACACAGGACGCCGTGATGCCCGGAGAGTCCATGACCTACCGCTTCACAGCCGCCCAATCAGGCACCTACTGGTACCACACCCACCAAGATTCGGCCGAGGGGGTCCGTAAGGGCCTCTACGGCACATTCGTCGTGCACCACCCCACCTCTGCCCGTGCTGATACGGACATTGTGGTGGCGGGGCACGACCTCAGCGGTCTGGGGTTGCTGGGCTCCTCAGACCGTGGCAGCGTGCACACCGCCACACCGGGCTCCACCGTGCGGGTGCGGCTCATCAACACCGATTCCGTGCAGCAGCGGTACTTGATCCAGGGCACGGCCTTCAAAGCCGTGGCGGTGGATGGGACAGAGGTGAATCAGCCCCAGGAAGTCGCCGGCAAACTGGTCCGTCTTGGCGCCGGTGGGCGCGTGGACATTGCCTTCACCATGCCCGCCTCGCCGGTCACCGTGCGTTCGGACGCGGCGGCCGGGGCGGTCGTCATCATTGCTCCGCCTGGTTCAGCGGCCGCAGATCCTGATGATGTGACTCCGGAGAAGGTGCCAGCAGGTATTTTTACCACCGCACCCGTGCTCGACCTCCTGGGGTATGGCAAACCCCTGGAAAGTGCCGAGCCGGTGGACCCTGGCAACCTGCTGGTGCCTGGCAACGCGCTGGATCCTGGCAACGCGCTGGATCCTGGCAACCCGCTGATCCAGGAACGTACTGATTCAGAGCCTGTCCGCCCGATCACCCGGGAAGAGGTGATGGTGCTGGACCGGCAGTTCCGTTTTGTTGACGGGGTTCCCCGGTATGCCTTCACCGTGAACGGGGCAGCGTATCCGCTGGTTCCGTCCATTGAGGTGGCTGAGGGCGACACCGTGAAGGTAACTGTAGTGAACCGGACCTCAGAGCCACATCCGATGCACCCGCATGGTCACCATGTGCAGGTTCTGAGCCGGAACGGCGTAGTCCCCAGCGGATCACCGCTCACCCTGGACACCGTGGATGTGCTGCCAGGCGAGGTGTGGGAACTGCTGCTTCACGCCGACAACCCCGGTATCTGGATGGACCACTGCCACAATCTGGACCACGCGGCCGAGGGGATGATGATGCTCCTGAAGTACCAGGGAGTATCATCACCGTTCGTGCATGGCGGCCAGTCACACAACCGGCCTGAGTGAGCCGGGCTGAGAGGTGTGAGCTGGCTTGAGAGGCGTGAGCCTTAGGCGACCATCCGGCTGGTGATCTCGAGTTTGACGTGGTCCACCACGGCCCAGGAGTCCTCATCGCGGAGCTGTGCACTGGCGAACCGTTCGGCTGCGGCCAGGTCTTCAAAGTCTTCGCGCCGGATGCGGCCCGAATCGGCATCCAGATAGGTCACATGGAACTCGACGTCACTGGTGCGGTTCTGGTGGATGTTTGCGGGAGCTGCTGTGTTTGCCATGTTTAAAGTGTGGAACGGGGCACTGACATTATTGGAAGCATCCGCAGGCGTGTTGGGATTTCAAAGATTCAGTGCTTCCTCAGATACTCAGGGTCTCCTTAAATACAGCCCCGAAACCTCGCGGACCGTATCGCTGAGAACGTCCAACACCGTGGATGCGGTCTTCCATCGCTGCCAGTACAGCGGCACGTCGAAGGGACGATCGGGGGCGAGCTCGATCAGCCGGTGGTCGGCGATTTCGGGTCCGCATTGGACTTCCGGGATCAGGCCCCAGCCGAGGCCTAATCGGATCGCGTCGCCGAAGTCCTGGGAGGCCGGGACGTAGTGTCTGGGACCTTTCCGGTCCGGGACCGGTTCGCCCTCAGCTGTGAACGCCGCCTGCACGAAGGCCCACTGATAGGTGTCCTTGCGGTCGAAATCCACGGTGGTCGCCGCGTTGAGTGTGGCCCCGCGCAGAGCCCTTTGTGAGTCCAAGCCCTCTTGCAGTCCAGGGAACCACCGCTCCGTGAACTGCGGTGCGGCAACCGCGCGGTATCGCATCACCCCCAGACTCTCTACGCGGCATCCTTGCACGGGCTCGGGAGTTGCCGTCACGGCTGCCATGACCGTGCCGGAACGAAGCAACGACGTGGAGTGCTGTTCGTCATCCCGGTGGAGGTCGAAGGTGACATTGAGGTCACCGGGCACCTGGGCCAACGCTTGGAGGAACCACACCGCCAGTGAATCCGCGTTGACCACAATGGGCACGGCCAACTGCGCCCGGTCCGTATCCAGCCCCAGTTCCCGTCCGGCGTCGGCTTCCAGTTGTGCCACCTGCCTCGCCAAGCGAAGCACCACTTCGCCCGCCTCGGTGGCTTGGGCGGGGTTGCTGCGTTGAAGCAGGACCCTTCCCGCCGACTGCTCGAGCGCCTTCAGCCGTTGGGAGACCGCCGACGGCGTGATGTGGAGGAGGCGCGCGGCAGCATCCAGTGTCCCCTCTGAGAGGACCGTGGCGAAGGTGAGGAGCTGATCGGATGGAAATTGTGGCATAAGAAGATCTTATGCAGCATGAGAATCTTTAGCTGGTCTAAATGTCCGCGTGACCATACTTTCGAAGAGTGAACTTTACTGATTTCCTCCAATCCGCTGGCCTCGGCATGGCCACAGGCCTTGCGCTTATCGTCGCCATCGGAGCCCAGAACGCTTTCGTACTCCGCCAAGGAATCCGGGGCGAGCACATCGTGCCCATCGTCGCGGTATGCGCCTTGTCCGACGCCATACTGATCGCGGCCGGTGTGCTTGGCACCGGCGCGCTCATGACGGCAGCCCCTGCCGCCGTCGTCGTTCTTCGCTACGTGGGCGCCGCATTCCTGGTGACGTACGGCATCATGGCAGCCCGGCGCGCCCTCCGCCCGCAGTCGCTGACAACAAGTGAAGGAGGAGCTAACGACGGCGGCGCGAAGCGCGGTGTCGCTGCTGCCGTCACAACCGTGCTCGCCCTGACCTGGCTCAACCCGCACGTCTACCTGGACATAGCCCTTCTTGGCTCGATAGCCAGCGCCCAGGGCACCCAACTGCAATGGTGGTTCGGGGCCGGCGCCATGCTGGGCAGCATCCTGTGGTTCTGCTCTTTGGGGTTCGGTGCGCGTTTCCTCCGAGGATTCTTTGCCCGGCCCCTGTCCTGGCGATTCCTGGACGGCGGGATCGCTCTGACCATGGGCGCGCTGGGGGTGGGGTTGGCGCTGGGGGCTTAGTGTGCTGCTCCAGCCGCTTGTGCGGCTTCAGCCACGCAGGGGGCTCCCATGCGGCGTCCAGAAAACTCCCAGTTTCTGGGAGCATCATGGGTGTCATGAAAAAGAACGGTCCTGAAGCCAAGCTTCTCGTTGTCGACGACGAGCCAAATATCCGCGAGCTGCTGTCCACGTCGCTGCGATTTGCAGGCTTCGAGGTCGTTGCGGCCGCCAACGGTCGCGAAGCCCTCGCAGCGGCCGATCTCCACTCCCCGGACCTTGCGGTCCTGGATGTCATGCTGCCGGACATGGACGGGTTCACGGTGACCCGGCGCCTCCGCGCTGCCGGGAAGCACTTCCCCGTCCTCTTCCTAACGGCGAAGGACGATACCGAAGACAAAGTCACCGGCCTCACCGTCGGGGGCGACGACTACGTCACCAAACCCTTCAGCCTCGACGAAGTGGTGGCACGCATCCGCGCGGTCCTTCGCCGCACGCAGCCGCTGGAGGACGATGACGCCGTGATCCGCGTTGACGATCTTGAACTCGACGACGACGCCCATGAGGTCCGCCGCGGCGGCACAGTGATCGAGCTGTCCCCCACCGAATTCAAGCTCCTGCGCTACCTCATGCTCAATCCCAACCGCGTCCTTTCCAAGGCCCAGATCCTTGACCACGTTTGGGAGTACGACTTCAACGGCGACGCCTCGATCGTGGAGTCCTACATCTCCTACCTGCGACGCAAGGTGGACATCGATCCCGATGCCGCAGCCCTCATTCAGACCAAGCGCGGCGTGGGCTACGTGCTGCGAACGGCAGAGAAGCGCTGACCCTTGCTGCTTCGCTGGAAATCGGCGTCCCTGAGGTCTCAGCTTGTCGCCATCATCATGGGCCTGCTCCTGCTTGCCCTGACGGCCACGGGCGCGGGAACGCTCACGCTCGTCAAGAGTTACCTGCAAGGCCAGGTGGATGACAAACTCAAGGCCGCCGTCGCCTTGGCCCAGGATCAGCAGTCCTTTGACAAGCTGGCCCAGCCCAACCCCTCGGCTCCTACCGACACCGCCGTGCCCACGGACTACTCGCTGACGCTGTATGTACCCGGTCTGGACCCTTATCCCTTCGGCGGCAGTCAGAATGATCGCCCGGCGATCACCAACATCACCGCAGCTGAAGCCAAGCTCCGTGGCAACTCCCCCTTCCAAGTCAAAGGCACTGCCGGTACCAACTGGCGCGTGGTGGCCATTGGGGTCACGGCCAACGGCCAAAATGGGGTAGTGATCATCGGGCTGCCGCTCACTCCCGTGGACAAAGTGATGGAGCATGCCGTCTTGGTGGTGGTAGGCGTTGGCCTGTTGACTCTGGTCCTGGCGTTCTTCATCGCCACCTGGACTGTGGCGCGGTCATTCCGCCCGCTCGCCAAAGTGGAAAAGACCGCTGCGGCAATCGCGGCCGGCGATCTGTCCCGCCGTGTGGAAGTGGATAACCCCCACACCGAGGTTGGCCGGCTTGGCGGTTCCCTCAATGCCATGCTTGCCCACATCGAGGCTTCTTTTGCTGCCCGCGCGGCGTCCGAAGGGCGTATGCGACGCTTCGCAGCCGATGCCTCCCATGAGCTGCGGACACCCTTGGTGACCATCCGCGGCTTCTCCGAGCTTTATCGTCACGGAGCCTTGGCCACCAAGGATGACGTGGCCATGGCGATGGGCAGGATCGAAAGCGAAGCCAAGCGCATGGGATCCATGGTGGAGGACCTGTTGATGCTTGCCCGGCTCGACGAGCAGCGGCCGCTGCAGCTCAAGCCGGTGGATCTGCAGCTCCTTGCCCATGACGCTGTCGTTGATACGAAGGCCTCCTCCGGAGACCGGACCATTACGCTCACAGGTCTCGACGGCGCTTCCCCCACTGCAGCGCCGGTCCAGGGCGACGAAGCCAAGCTCAGGCAAGTCATTGGGAACCTGGTGGGAAATGCGCTGAGGTACACCCCCGAGGGCAGCCCCATAGAACTGGCTGTCGGTGTTCGAACAACACCTGCCGGCTCCGTTTCAATCATTGAGATCCGCGATCACGGGCCGGGCATTCCTGAGGCCGAAACCAACAAGATCTTTGAGCGCTTCTACCGCGCGGACACCTCACGGACCAGGGAAACCGGTGGCAGCGGCCTTGGGCTCGCGATTGTGGCTGCGATTGTGGGCTCGCATGGCGGTACGGTCCAGGTTGCCGAGACCGACGGCGGGGGTGCCACGTTGGTGGTCAGCCTCCCGTTCCACCAGGAGTCAGCTGAGCTGTTGTCCACATAGGGGGCCCTTATCCACATAGCTCCGTTATCCACATAGCGACGAACGCCTGTTCTGCGCTTGCGGGCGGCTGCCTAGGCTCAAGGATGTAGCCACGCATCCCCCGCAACAAGCGGAACATCTTCGTCGAAAGGCATCACCCATGAGCGTCATCTCCGTCGATACCGAATTGCTCCAGCTCAAGTCAGCCAACGTCAAGGGAACTGTTGATCGCATCAGTTCCGATGTCCTGACCATGAGGCGCGGCCTGGAGGAACTCGAGGCGACCTGGCGGGGAACAGCTGCCACAAATTTCCAGGCGCTTGTGATGGAGTGGTCCCTCACCCAGAGCAAGGTTGAGGCCTCCCTGGCGTCCATCACCATGGCCTTGTCCTCAGCCGCCACCACCTATTCGGAAGTGGAGCAGGGCAACACCCAGCGCTTCACCTACTAGCTGCCCCTAACCGGGTCTTCCCCGATGAACTCCTGCGGGGTCGGCTGTCTTCCCCCTGTACAGCCGGCCCCGCAGGTCACAAATTTCTCTCCGGCCCAACTCTCAGGGGTTTAGCCCTCAACAGTCCCCTGGTGGAACCGGAGCCTCCATTGGCCGCGGTCCAGCATCCAGACAGAGCTGCGGAGCGCAGAGCCTGTGTGCGCGAAGCTGCGGTAATTCAGCAAGATGGTATTCTCACTCAGCCGGTCAGCGCTGAGCAGTTCCAGTTCGGTCGGTTCGCCGGGGTCCTCTTCCAAGGCCACCATCATGGCGTCCCGCGTCCAGAACCTTCCAGAACTGCCGATCTCCGCGAAGTCCGGGTGGAGCAGCACACCGATCCTGCCAATGTCCGCCCTCACATCCGGACGGAGCAGTTCCCGCTCCAACGCCAAAACGGTGTCCTCCGCCGACAATTGCTGTGCAGAAGCGTCGTCCTCCAGCTCGCTGAAGAGGTCGGCTTGGCCAAAGATGCCAGACTCGCCAAACAGCGTGGGCTCAAAATGCGGCCGGGGACTGCGGTCAGCCTTAAGGGGTGCAGAACCAGCTCTCACGGAGGCGACGCCAGCACCGGCGCTGGCAGGGACGGGGACTGGGACAGTCTCCTGCTGAGACCTCACTTGTTCTGGTGCTTTGCCAAGCTCCGGTGCCTTGCCCTGCTCCGGTGCTTTGCCCTGCTCCTGGGCTCCAGGGAATCCGGGGCCGGACCGGTGGGCGACGCCCTGCTGGTAGGCCGTAGCAACGGCTCGGGCGCGCTCGTCCGCGGCTTCGTTGAGGGGATGACCGGCATGGCCCTTGACCCATTCGAAGGTGTATTTACGGCCAACGATCGCTTGGTCGATCTCTTTGAGGAGGTCCACGTTCAGCACGGGCTTCCCGTCGGCCTTTCGCCAGCCCTTCCGCTTCCATCCTGGCATCCACTTGGTGATGCAGTTAATGACGTACTGGCTGTCGCAGAGGATCCGCAGCTCTTCTTGTGGCACGTGGGCCGTGGACCGGAACAGGTCCAGGACGGCCATCAATTCACCCTGGTTGTTGGTACCGTGCGGCCAACCCCCTGCTCGCCAACAGGAGTCATCAACGTACCAGGCCCAACCGGCCGGCCCAGGATTACCGAGGGCGGACCCATCGGCGGCAGCAATAATCGTCATGGGGTTAATCCTGCCAGACCCCACCGACACTAAAACCGTGCTAGCCCCCAACTAAGTAGCAGTAGATGCCGTTTTGAGCGCTCAAAAGGGCATCTGCTGCTACCTACTTGGGTGCCGGAGCCAAGGTGTCGAGCCAAGGGTGCCGGAGCCAAGGCTGCGGGAGCCAAGGGTGCCGACGCAAAACGGCGGCCCCCACCAAATGATGGGGACCGCCGTCGTCATGCTGTTCAGGGCAATGCTGGTCTAGCGCAAGGCTATTCCAGCGCAGGCCCGGCGCTGTATCGCTACAGCCGGGAGGCTTAGAAGCCGCCCATGCCGCCCATGTCGTCGCCGCCGGCAGCCGGAGCGTTCTTCTCGGGCTTGTCGGCAACTACGGCCTCGGTGGTCAGGAAGAGACCAGCGATGGAAGCAGCGTTCTGGAGAGCCGAGCGGGTGACCTTTACGGGGTCGTTGACGCCGGCAGCCAGAAGGTCTTCGTAGACGCCCGTGGCAGCGTTCAGGCCGTGGCCCGAAGGCAGGCCGCGAACCTTGTCCACCACAACGCCCGGCTCGAGGCCAGCGTTGAAAGCGATCTGCTTCAGCGGTGCGTCAATGGCAACCTTGACGATGTTGGCACCGGTTGCTTCGTCACCCTCAAGGTTGAGGTTGGCGAATGCCTTGGCGCCTGCCTGGATGAGGGCTACGCCGCCACCGGCAACGATGCCTTCTTCAACAGCAGCCTTTGCGTTGCGGACTGCGTCCTCAATGCGGTGCTTGCGTTCCTTGAGCTCAACTTCGGTTGCGGCACCGGCCTTGATGACTGCAACGCCGCCGGCCAGTTTGGCCAGGCGTTCCTGCAGCTTCTCGCGGTCGTAGTCGGAGTCGGAGTTTTCGATCTCGGCGCGGATCTGGGCCACACGGCCTGCGATCTGCTCGGCGTCGCCGGCACCTTCAACGATGGTGGTCTCGTCCTTGGTGACAACAACCTTGCGGGCGGTGCCGAGGAGTTCCAGGCCAGCGTTTTCGAGCTTGAGGCCAACTTCTTCGGAGATGACCTGGCCACCGGTGAGGATGGCGATGTCGGCCAGCTGTGCCTTGCGGCGGTCACCGAAGCCCGGAGCCTTGACGGCAACGGACTTGAAGGTGCCACGGATCTTGTTGACGATCAGGGTGGCCAGGGCCTCGCCCTCGATGTCTTCGGCGATGATCAGCAGCGGCTTGTTGGACTGCATGACCTTCTCCAGAACCGTGACGAGTTCCTTCACGTTGGAGATCTTGGAGTTGACGATCAGGATGTACGGGTCTTCGAGGACCGTTTCCTGGCGCTCTGCGTCGGTGACGAAGTAAGCGGAGATGTAACCCTTGT
This sequence comes from Arthrobacter sp. MYb23, assembly GCF_002979775.1. Classification (GTDB taxonomy): domain Bacteria; phylum Actinomycetota; class Actinomycetes; order Actinomycetales; family Micrococcaceae; genus Arthrobacter. Next base: position 31,219 of record NZ_PCPR01000006.1, on the reverse strand, counting down.
CGAAGCGCATGCCTTCGGTGAGTTCGAGCTCCAGGCCAAAGGTGTTGGATTCCTCGACCGTGATGACGCCTTCCTTGCCCACCTTGTCCAGGGCTTCGGCGATGAGGCTGCCGATTTCCGGGTCACCGGCGGAGATGGAAGCCGTAGCTGCGATCTCTTCCTTGGTCTCGATCTCCTTGGCGGAGGCCAGCAGTTCGCTGATGACTGCCTCAACAGCCTTCTCGATGCCGCGCTTGAGGGACAGCGGATCGGCACCGGCGGCTACGTTGCGCAGGCCTTCCTTCACCAGTGCCTGGGCGAGAACGGTTGCAGTGGTAGTACCGTCGCCAGCGACGTCATCCGTCTTCTTGGCAACTTCCTTGACCAGTTCTGCACCGATCTTCTCGTAAGGATCGTCCAGCTCGATCTCCTTGGCGATGGAAACACCATCGTTGGTGATCGTGGGGGCGCCCCACTTCTTTTCGAGGACGACGTTGCGTCCACGCGGGCCGAGGGTGACCTTGACGGCGTCGGCGAGGATGTTCAGGCCCCGCTCGAGGCCGCGGCGTGCCTCTTCATCAAATGCAATGATCTTGGCCATAACGGCGGTAGTCCTTTCGGGACAGTCGTTAAGAAGGTACCTGTCAGATGGGGTGCCCGCGACGGACGGTTCTTTGCTTGCGGCCTATGTATGCCCCGCGCTCCGAACCTCACCCCACCAAGGTGTTTCTTGATCCTCCGCGGGTTCACTACCTGTCCGCCGCCGGGGTTAACCGGGCCGGACTTAGCAGTCGAACCGTAGGAGTGCTAAATCAATAATTAGCACTCGGCCGGGGAGAGTGCAAGCAGAGATTGCACTTTGCGCTATAAACAAAGTGGTTTCAGCCATGGGCTGACGGGAAGAGGTGTGAAGGTCGCGTTCGATCTGCGCGACCTCGAACAGCGCGACCCCAAACTATGCGACGCGGACACCTTCGGCTTGCGGACCCTTCTGGCCCTCCCCCAGTTCGAACTCAACGCGCTGGCCTTCTTCGAGGGCGCGGAAGCCATCCATCTGGATGGCGGACCAATGCACAAAGACGTCGTCGCCGGATTCATCCACAGTGATGAAGCCGTAGCCTTTTTCGGCGTTGAACCATTTAACGGTTCCCAAAGCCATGATGCCCACACTTTCGCAGTAGCCAAGACCGGTTGCCGGGATCTCCGTACCGGAATCAATCCACTGTAACCACTGTCACCATCACCGCGCTGCCGCGGAGGGGCAGGGCACCGCTTTTGTTATTGAGGCTTAACCGAGTTGGAGCTTTGACGCCCTAGATCGGGCGTGATCCTTACTGGAAGCCCGGGCCGGCCACAACCACCAGCGGCTGTTGGACCTCAGGCGTTTCCACAATGGTTTGAATGCCCAGCAAGGTTCCCAGGGCCTCGGCGTTCGCCTTTTGCGCGGGAGCGTTGTAGAAGATCACGGACGTCTGCTGCGGCAGTCCGCCCCAGTTACCAACCGTGCTCAACGCCCAGCCGTCACCCTGAACGAGACCTGCCACGCGCCCGGCCAAGCCGGCGGTTCCAGCGCCGTTGTACACAGCTACCGGAGTGGTCTTGTCCACAGGAGCCGAGGAAGGAGTCGCTGAAGGAGATTCCGATGGCGTTGGTTCGGCACTGGGTTCGCTGCTGGGTTCGCTGGAAACGGAGGGCGCGCTACTGGATTCAGTTGGTGCAGCTGACGGTGCCGTCGATGTCTGCTGGGGTGCCGGCGTCGTGACGTTTGATGCAGCGCCCGGCGCTACGAGGCCAAGGTTGGGGAGGATCAGGAAGGCCACCAGTCCGAGCACCAAGGCCACTGCCCCAACTGTCAGGACCGGCCACAGAGTGGGGCGCGGGGTCTCTTGGGCGTCTCGATGAACGCCCTGGCGGGACGTGTTCTGCGGAACCTGATCGAATTCGTCCTTGGCATATTTGGTCATGGTGAAGCCGTGTCCTTGCTGGTTGCTGCTGACAGATCTGCCTGGCGATTTACGCGTCGGACCCCAGGCGACGTGCAGTCCTCGCACGCTGGCGGGACGTACGTAGTCTACGCAGTCTCTTGACGAGCATGGGATCGTGGGCCAACGCGTCCTCGGTATCGATCAGAGCGTTCAGGATCTGATAATAGTGTGTGGCGGAGAGGTCGAACAGCTCACGGATAGCCTGTTCCTTGGCCCCGGCATACTTCCACCACTGCCGTTCCAGCGCCAGCATCTGCTGGTCCCGCTCGCTCAACGGAGAGTCACTGCGGGTCTCGGCCGCGAGGTCCTCGAGCGCGAAACCTGTAGCCTGCGACGCCATCGGTTCCGGTGCTGGTTCTGCCACGGCACACTCCTTCGACGCTTGTTGGGGGTAAATGTCCTACCCCCATGTTACGGGCGAATAACAACGCTGTCATTCGGCAGGCCAACGCCGCGCGGGAGACAATGGTGCGGTGACTGGCGAGGATGCACTCTTTGATCTTGAACCTGCCGACGCGGCCCACCCGGGCTTCGCCGCGCTCTGTGAGCTGCCGCTCGAAGAGCTGGTGGCTCCCGACTGGGCGGACGCACTACGTCCGGTGGAAGGCCAACTCCGTGAAACTCTGAGCTTCGTGTCCAGCCAATCCTCCAGCGGGGCTCAGGTTCTTCCTGCGGCCAAGAACCTGCTGCGCGCCTTCAAACAGCCGCTGGCAGACGTCAAGGTCTTGATTCTCGGCCAGGACCCGTACCCCACGCCGGGCCACGCAGTCGGACTCTCCTTCGCGGTTTCCCGCCCAACGCGCCCCATCCCGCGAAGCCTCGCAAACATCTACCGCGAACTCCACGACGACCTCGGACTGCCACCCCGGGTGCACGGCGATCTCAGCGCCTGGACCGAACAGGGCGTCCTGCTCCTGAACCGCGTCCTCAGCGTCGAAGCGGGAAAAGCCGGCTCCCACCGCGGCAAGGGGTGGGAGGCCATCACGACGGCGGCCGTCACCGCCGTCGCCAGCCGGACCGATGGCGCGGGGCGCCGGAGCCCGCTGGTTGCGGTCCTGTGGGGCAAGGACGCCGAGGGCGTCGTGCCCCTGCTGGGCGGTGCGCCCTCGATTGTCTCGGTCCATCCAAGCCCGCTCTCGGCGTCGCGGGGCTTCTTCGGCTCGAAGCCCTTCAGTCGGACCAACGAACTTCTCATGGGTCTGGGCGCGGAGCCCGTCAATTGGGAATTGCCTGTTCTGTAATGTCACGACGGTTGTAACCTTCGCCTCATACTCAGCGGGCGCGCAGGTAATTAGCTTAGGCTTACCTACATGACTGCACTCCCCGTCACTTCGTCCGCTTCACGCAAAACCCGTCCGCAGGTCAACCTGACCGTCCTGCGCAACGAGCGCCTGTCCCCGCACATGGTGCGGATCGTGGCCGGAGGACCCGGATTCAGCGACTACGCGAACAACGAATTTGTGGACCGCTACGTCAAGATCGTTTTTCCCCAACCCGGCGTCGAGTACGAACTCCCGCTGGATTTGTGGGTCACCCGCGACACCATGCCCCGCGAGCAGTGGCCCCACACCCGGACCTACACCATCCGCTGGGTGGACTTGGAAGCTCAGGAACTGGCCATCGACTTTGTGGTCCACGGCGACGAAGGGCTTGCCGGCCCGTGGGCTGCCGCCGCGAAGCCCGGCGACTCCATGATCTTCACGGGTCCGGGCGGCGCCTACAACCCGGCACCTGACGCGGATTGGTACTTGTTCGCCGGTGACGACGCCGCCATACCTGCCATCGCGGCCTGTGTTGAGGCACTTGCTGCCGATGCCCGTGGCACTGTCTTCCTTGAAGTGGATAACGAGGACGACATTCTTCCGATTTCCGCGCCCGCTGGCGTGGAACTGCACTGGCTGCTCCGCAATGGCGTTCAAGCGGGGTCCAGCGACCTGCTTCTTGAGGCACTACGGAACACCGAATGGCTGCCCGGACGCGTGGATGTCTTCGCCCACGGCGAGCGGGGCTACATGAAGGGACTCCGTGAGATCTTCTTCGTGCAGCGCGGCTTGGAACGTTCGCAGGTATCGCTCTCCGGATACTGGGCGCAAGGTCGCGTAGAGGAAGTCTTCCAGGCTGAGAAGAAGCTCCCCGTCGGTCAGATCTAGATTCAGTCCAGATCCATTCTTAAAGCCGAACGGCGCCGCCTCAAGGCAGCGCCGTTCGGCTTTTGTGGTTAACGCCTGCGTACCCGGCGCCGTTCATTGCTGGACAGCCCCTTCGTGAGCGGCCTGGCCAGGTTGTCGCCCAGCACAATGCCCGCCGCCACTCCCAGCACAATGGCGCCGGCGTTGAGCATGCCTCCGGCGCCGAGCAAGATGTTGCCCCCTTCAACCGTGAGGGCGTACATAGAACGGAAGATCGTCAGTCCGGGCAGCAGGATCAGCGCGGCGGGAACAGCCACGACAAGCTGCGGCGCCCCGAGTTTGAGCGCCACCACGCGGCCCAACAAGCCGATGACCACTGCAGCGACAGCCGGGGACAAACGGTCGCCGAGGCCGGCTTGGCCAACCCCCCACAAGACGAAGAAGCCCACTATGCCCACTGCCGCCGTCGGGACCAGCAACCGCATTTGAGTCTGCTCGGTGACGCCGATGGCCACCACCGCGACAGCGATAAGGAATGCCTGGATCCAGAGGGGGTACGCGTCGGGGAAGGTCTGCGTGACATCCAGGACGGCGCTGCCCATGAGCGTTCCCACGACGACGGCAACGCCGATACCTGCCACGATCGCACCGAACGTCAGCGCTGTGGAAAGAAAGCGGCCCGCCGCCGTTACTGGGAAGCCGTTGATCGCGTCTTGAACAGACGAGACAAGTCGACCCGTTGGCAGCAGCAGCAGGATTCCGCCGGCAACCACAATGGAAGGAGCAATGTCCACACCCGCCCATCGCAGCATCAGGGCAATAAAGGTAACCAGGAACGCGCACGCCATGGTGTTGAAGAAGTCCGCTGTGCGCCACCGTGCGAGCTGCCGTGAGAGCAGGCTGATCAGGATATTGGAGCAGAAGGCAACCGCCGACGCGCCCAGTCCCCCACCCAGTACGCCCACAAATACCGCCGAGAAAATACCGAACGCTATGGTGACCATCCACCGGGGAAACGGTTTGGCGCTTCGGATGATCTCGTTCAACCTGCGCACGGCTTCATCGCGGCCCACTCCCCCGGCCACGATATCCGTGACCAGCTGATGCACCTGAGCAAGGCCGGCGTAGTTGTTGGTCCAGGAACGCACCACACGCAGCAGCGTGATGGGAGTTTGATCCTTCGGCGCGTAGTTGATGGCCACCGACTGGTTGGTGATGTCCACTTCAACATTCTTCAGGCCAAGGGCTGCTGTGACCGCAATCATGCTGGTTTCAACCTCAAGGGCGCCTGCACCGTAGCGGAACATGACTTCAGCCAGATGCAGGGCGAAGTCAATGGTCTTGCGAGCCGAGGCGTCCACACCCACCACTTGAATGGTGGGGTTGGCATAGGGACTTCCGGCCAACCGGTCCACGATGTTCATGGGTGCGGTGGGCGGGCTGTCGCCTTGAACCAGACGCATCAGCATGCGTTTGGCATTAACGTTCTGCCGGACCTGGGACGGCCGCAACGGCTGGGTTTTGGGCAACCCGTCGGTATGGGGCCTGTTGGCGGACCCGTCGGGGCGTTCAGTCACGCGGTGATCCTCCCTTGGCTTGTGTGATTAGCGATTCCTCCGAAATTTTCCTACTACCGGCAATTTCTCAAGGGGCAATCGTCCCAGAATTGTCTGGGCGGCCCCTGCGAGCTTCCTGACCGTGCGGTACCCGTGGAAAATGACGGGGTTCACGGGTGCTGCGAAATCGCCCACCAACTGAACTACCTCGCCGCCGAAGCCCTTCTTGAATTCGTATCCGCCGTGGCCGGTCTCATCCTGGCCTTGGATGCCGAAGGTGCCGTAGAAGTTGTAGCGCGAGTAGCCGTTGTTCAAGGCGTGCAACATCATGCCCCAGTACAGGGAGGTGGCACCGTTGAAGTAGATGTAGTCCTGCACGGTACCGCCGATGACGCACACCAGTTCGTCTCCGGAGCACGCAAAGTGAATGGCTGCCACGGTGGCGACACCCACGGAATCCGGGAAACGTTCAATGTCCTTGAGGCTGCGCTCGTAACTGTCCACGAGGTCCTGGACCACTTTGACGCGGTTGGCCTTCTTTTTGCTGCCGGTCTCCTCGACCTCGCGCTTCAGATCCGCCAGGGTTTTGGATTCGGCGTCCAGGCGTTCCGTGATGGAGGCCCGGTACTCAGGAATGTTGATCTTGGCCATCATGAGCTTGGTGAACTCATCGGAGGTGTTCCGGAGGAGTTGCTCGTAGTACTCACGTTCGCGGTACGTGAAGCCCTTCTCGTCTCCGGCGGTGCTGAGCGCGTTGTAGAAGTCATCCAGCGTTTCCAGCGTGGCCTGTTCCAGGTAGACGCCGTTCTTCTCGGCTTTACGGATGGCCTTGCGGGTGCGGTAGTTCATACCCATGATGAGCTCTTCAGAATCAGCGATCCCGTCGAGCTGCTTGATGAACATCCAGTTGATGTTGGCGAAGTTCATGTCGAAGCCCTGGTGCTTGAAGCCCAGGCCTTCGAGCTCCTTCAGCAACGGTCGGTTGTCCTCAACCTCGGGGTGCTCGGCGCCTTCTTCGTCCCGTGCGATGTACCGGATGTTGGGTGAGATACGCAGCTCGGCAGCCTTCTTCGAGGCCGCGTGCTTCTTCAACTGCTCGACGACGAAGCGAACCACTGCGGGGTCGCTGTAGTCCATCAGTGGTCCCTTGGCGCAGTCAGCGGTCTTGTACCCCACACGGTTGGACGTATACACGAGCTTTCCCGCAGCGATAAGGCTGCCGCCGCGAGTCACACCGAAGAGCTCTACTTCCTGTCCACGGGCGCGCTGGAAGCGCGTGAGATCCAGGGACTGAATAAAGCTGCCCTGCGGGTGTCCCTTGGCGAATGTCTCGAAATCAGCGTCACTGAGAATCACGAAATCCATGGCGGTTCCAGCCTCAATCGGAGTCAAAGAAATTTCCTCACCTAAAAGTAGATTGCACCCGTTGGTGGCCGGGGCGGGCCTGAAGTTGGCTTGCTGGCTGCGGGTGGCCGTCAGTAGAACTGACCACCGGTACGCATGGTTTCGAGTCGACGGAAAATGCGTTCAGCACCTTTGATCCACAGCTTGTAGCGGAATGGCTCCACCACGTGGTCGTAACAGCCCACGAAATCCGTCACGGTCTTGGTAAAGCTGGTTTTGAAAGATCCCAGGCCATACAGCGGGTGGGTTTTGTCCTTGATGTGTGCTGCCGGCGGAGTCCCGCAGAAGTCGTACTCCACACATCCAAGCTCTTGCATGCGCTGGATTGCTGCCCACTGTGCCAAGTGCGAGTCCCCGTACTGCTTGCGGTTCTGGGTGGAACCGCCATCCTTGTACGTCGCTTTGGAGCCGTAATTGATGACGAAAGCACCAACACTTGGTGCGCCGTCCTCATATACGAAGAAGAAGTGGCCCTGCCCTCGGCTGCAGAACTCTTCCCAGAACTTGGAGTAGTAGTCGTAGCTTCGCAGCGGCATGGCACCTTTAGCGTCCATGGTGTTCCGCATGAGGGCGTAGAGCTTGCGGTAGCTGTCTTCGCCCGGCTCAGCCTCCAGGACCCCGCACCCCTCACGCTCCGCCCTGCGGACAGCGTTACGGGCACGTGAGGAAATACTGCGCAGGACCTCGTTGGACGGGGCCGAGATGTCCAGGATGGCCGTGGAGTCGTTCGACTGAATGTTGGGCGCCTTCACCAGGCCGGCGGCTTTGAACTGTGCCGCGGCTTCAGCGGAAGCCACCACATCCGGTTCGATTTTGATGGTGAAGACGTTCATCTTCTTCTCACGGGCCAGGGTGGCTACTGCCTTCAGGGCAGGCTGGACGTCGCTGACATCCACTACGTCCGGGCCCTTGATGAGGTACCAGAGCCGACCCAGAATGGGGAACTTCTTCTCCAAGAGCAGGTTGTAACTGGAGTACTCCTGAGTCTCGATGACGAGCCTCCGCGCCAGCCAGCCGTTGCCGTCCTTGACTGCGGCATAGGCGTCCGACTGAAGCATGTTGCCGCCATTCGGATTCGCCGTGACGTGCTTGTCCCAGTTATCGATTTCCTCGGCGGTGGCAAAGCGGGCGGTAAATTCTCGCAAGGTGGCCGTGTCCAATCTCAGGGTTTTGGTGCAGTGTTCAAAAGCGTAGTGCGCATGCGGACATGCAGCCCCAAGTCTATCGGGGTATGTGGATATCGCCCGATTCTGCTGGTTTACCGGGGGCTTAGAGCTTGATCTGGTCCGTGTTCTCCAGTTTGATTGCCTTCAGTGCCACGCCAGATTCCAGCTGTCCACTCACCAAGCGGTCTGCGCTGATCAGCCTGCTGAGGCTGAGCCCGGTCAAGTCCGCAATCTGCCCAATAGGTACTTGGAACGTCCTGAACGGTCCCAGTGGGGGTGGCTCACCTTCGAGGAGTCGCTGGCTGACCGCCTTCTTCAGCTCCACTTTGCCCAGCATGGGTGATTGGTCCAGGACGAAGCCGACGGCGGCCAGCTTGGCGTCGTTGGTCCAGGCCGCGATCTTCCAAAACTTTCGAGGGATCTTAACACCCCGATATATGGGGTCGTCGTCGAGGAACACCGGGCCCGTGAACACGCTCAGCTTTGCGTCATAAGCGTCGGCGTGGCCAAGAACATGGTCTTCGAGGCCTACCCACAGTTCCTTGCCTTGATTGAAGTCATCAATCTGTGGTGCCGCGTTGGTGTAGCTAAAGGTGTCCTGGTTGGCTTTCTTCGCCGTTGTTGCGTCTCCCCAGACCGGATCCAGGCGCCTGACCAGGTGGCCGCGATCAAACGCATTGTTCTTGTAGAGGTCCGGGCCAGCCTGCTGCTCCCGGGGGATTCTGTCATCCACATGCCATGACCCCTCACGGGCCAGGGGCACCAGTTCCTTGCCGTTGATGTTCACCCCCACAATGGCCGCGAGCTTCCGGGCAACCCGGAACCGCACGGAGAAGTGGGTGTAATCCAAAAGTGTCGTCGTTGCCTGCGGACTGGGCAGTTCAAGCCGTGCCCGCAGAAAGTCCCTGCTGTATCCCCCGCTCATGGATACAGCATGACATCAGGGACTGACAGTAAGAGGGCGTCGGGCCTTTCGCCGCTCAAGAAGCGCCAACACAATGCCCACCAGTGGTCCGGCGACAGGAGCCACAAACGCCAGGAACACCAATGCAATCCGAACTCCGGTTGAGAACGATTTCGTGCTGAGTACCAGAATCAGGGCAGCCACAACCAGGAGAACTGCGGCTGCCCCGGCTCCCACTACCGCGGCCTCCCAGGCCGTGGGAATTATGGGATTTACTTCATCATTCATGTGTTCCCCCAAGAGACATGCTGTGAAGGAATCAGCCTACCGGGCTTAGCATTCGACGACGTTGACGGCCAGGCCGCCCATCGCGGTTTCCTTGTACTTAGTGGACATGTCCTTGCCCGTCTCACGCATCGTCACGATCACCTCATCCAACGACACCCGATGCGTCCCATCACCCCACAACGCCATCTTCGTAGCATTAATCGCCTTCGCCGCCGCGATCGCATTCCGCTCAATACACGGAATCTGCACCAACCCCCCGATCGGATCACACGTCAACCCCAGATTATGCTCCATCGCGATCTCCGCAGCATTCTCCACCTGACCCGGCGTACCACCCATCACCTCAGCCAACCCAGCAGCAGCCATCGACGACGCCGACCCCACCTCACCCTGACACCCCACCTCAGCACCCGAAATGGACGCCTGCTCCTTATACAACACACCCACAGCACCCGCCGCGAGCAAAAACTTCACCACCACATCATCGCGATCCTGCTGCGTGGCCTTGTCCATCCCCGGAGCGTAGTTCAACGCGTAATACAACACCGCCGGAATAATCCCCGCCGCACCATTCGTCGGCGCCGTCACCACCCGCCCACCAGTGGCGTTCTCCTCATTGACCGCCAACGCGATCAGGTTCACCCACTCCTGCCAATACTTCGGATCGTTCCGGTCCTTGTCCTCCTTCAGGAGCCGCTCCAACCAATCAGGTGCACGACGACGAACCCGCAAACCACCCGGCAACACACCCTCACGCTTCAACGAGGTCTCAACACAGGCCTCCATCACCGACCAAATATGCAACAAACCCTCACGGATCTCCGCCTCAGACCGGGACGCCCGCTCATTGATGAACATGATGTCGCTGATCCCCAACCCCTTGGACGCGCACCGGCCCAACAACTCCGCCGCCGTCCTAAACGGCAACGGCAACTCCTTCTTCGACTCCTCAAGATCCTCAAGAGCCGCGTCTTCCTCACCCTCCCGGACAATAAACCCACCACCCACCGAAAAGAACGTCGCCTCCCGCAGCACGTTCCCCTCAGCATCACTGACAGCAAACTTCATCCCATTGGTATGCCGCGGCAACACCGTCAACGGATGCAGAACCATGTCCTCCACCGCATACGGCAACTCCACGCCCTTGCCGGAAGCGCCAGCAAGGTTCAGCAGACCCGTCTCCGCGATCGCCGCGAGCCGCTCCTCCACCTCGTCAGGCAGAATCAACTCGGGGTGGTACCCCTCCAAGCCCAGCAACGTAGCCGTCATGGTCCCGTGGCCACGTCCCGTCGCAGCCAACGACCCATACAGATCAACGCGCAAAGACGCCACCGAACCCAGGACACCAGCGTCCTTCAGCTCACCAGCAAACACCGCCCCAGCACGCATCGGCCCCACAGTATGAGAACTCGACGGACCAATACCCACAGAGAACAGATCGAAAACACCAACAGCCATGGTCGGGATCCCTTAATACAGCTTGAAACGGTCCGGCAGATGGTCCTGCCGGATGGCCTCCACCGCTTGTGGCGGTAGGCGACCGAAGCACGACGCCGGATGGCCCCCAAAGGCGGCAACCCGGCGTCGCAATACTATTCAGTTCTACAATCCCACGCTACGCCTTGTGGGCCGGTGCTGCCTGCGAGAGTTCGGGCCCGTTGGGCCGACCTCCTCCGCGGGCTCGGTCGCCCAAAACGGGGCTTAGCTGCCGGACATGCCGTGCGCACGGCACATCCCGCAGCCAACCCCCGAATCGGACTGGCGCTACCCGTGGCGTCCGGATGCTGGCCCCTTGGGACCGGCGTCCGGCAGCGACCGTCTAAGGGAGCTTCGCGTCCGCCCAGCGGGCGCCCAAGCGACCGAGGTCGCAGAGGATGTCGGCCCCTCGGGCCATGTCCGCTCGGGATCGGACTTTAGGCGAGGTCTCCGCCATTCTTGGAGGCGTATTCCTCGGCCGAGAGCAGCGGGCCCTCGGACTCGGCGGCAACCTTGAACAGCCAGCCAGCGCCGTAGGGATCGTTGTTGATCAGTGCGGGGTCGGAAACAACGGCGTCGTTGATCTCGGTGACCTCACCGGTAACCGGCGAGTATAGGTCAGAGACGGATTTGGTGGACTCAACTTCGCCGCAGGTCTCGCCTGCAGTCACAGAAGAACCAACCTCGGGCAGGTCAACGTACACAATGTCACCCAGTGCGTCGGTGGCAACCTCGGAGATACCAACGGACACGGAGTTCCCGTCTCCGCGTGAAACCCACTCGTGCTCGTCGGAGTACTGAAGTTCGGGCGCTACTTTGGGCATTCTGTTTCCTTTACGTGTAGTGGCTACATCTAATTGTGTCGTGTCTGGGCCGTGAGCGTGGCTGATTCGCGGGCGTGGGGCACCGAATTCCTCCGCGTGCTGCGCCCCACCGCTGCCCTAACCTCGCAAGCTCGGTCAGGGAACCCTGGCGGTGTGGGCCCACTCCGTCGCTTTGACGCACACTTCCGGAATCCGCTCCCCCACCGCACGGCCACGCGAGTCAGACCTTCGGAACTACGCGGGCCCCTTCGGGTACGGTATCCGGAAGCGGGCGTCCAAGGGAGCATCGCGTCCGCTCAGCGGGCGCCAATGCGACCGAGCCCGCGGAGGATGCAGGACCCGACGGGCTTTTGGGCGACCCGTCGGGTACGGCTCCGGCTTACTTTTGGCGCTTGTAGAACGGCAGCGCGACGACTTCGAACGGCTCGCTCTTACCGCGGAGGTCAATGTCCAGCGCCGTTCCCAGCTCTGAGTGTTCGACGTCGACATACGCCAACGCTACCGGGTAGCCGAGCGTGGGGCTGGGCTGACCGGACGTGACTTCGCCAATCACTGCGCCGTCTTTGAGGACAGGGTAGTGTCCACGCCCGGCGCGGCGACCCAGGCCTTTAAGGCCAACGAGTTTGCGTCCGCTAGTGGAGCCGGCGCCGTCGGCTTTGAGGGCAGTGAGTGCCTCTTTGCCGACGAAGTCGCTTTCCTTGGAGAGTGCCACCACGGGTCCGAGTCCTGCTGAGAAGGGGTTGCCTTCGCGGGAGAGTTCATTGCCGTAGAGGGGCATGCCGGCTTCGAGGCGGAGTGAGTCGCGGCAAGCAAGGCCGGCGGGGGTGAGTTCGCCTTCTTCTGCTGCGTCGGCGATTGCTTGCCAGAGAGCTGCTGCGGACTCGTTGGCTACGAAGATCTCGAAGCCGTCTTCTCCGGTGTACCCCGTGCGGGCCAGCAGCAGGTCCTGGGTGCCGTCGTCGAATGTGAACGGAACATCAACCGCCGCGTAGTACTTGAGTTCAGTGACCAGTGCGTGCTGTTCGGCGGGCACAAGACGGAGCAGGATCGCTTCGGCAAGCGGGCCCTGGACAGCAATCAGCGAGGTGTCAGCGGACGCGTCGTCAACAACGACGCCGAAGCCGGCCGCGCGCTCCAGAAGAGCCGCAGCTACAACCGCAGCGTTGCCGGCGTTGGGCACCACCAGGAACTTGTCGGCGCCTTCTTCGGTAGAGGGGCGACGGTAGACGATGAGGTCATCGATGATGCCGCCGTCTTCCTGGCAGATCAGCGAGTACTTGGCTTTGCCGATGGCCATGGCGGAGATCTTGCCCACCAAGGCGTAATCGAGGAACGCGGCAGCTTCCGGACCGTTGACCCAGACTTCGCCCATGTGGGAGAGATCGAACAGGCCGGCGGACTTGCGGACGGCGTGGTGCTCGGCCAACTCGGACGAGTACTTGAGCGGCATCTGCCAGCCGCCGAAGTCGGTGAAGGAGGCACCGAGTTTCTTGTGCTCTTCGTAAAGTGCTGTGTAGTTCTCAGTCATTTCTGCGGACCGTCCTAGTTCTCGAAGTCTTCGATCGGAGGGCAGGAGCAGACCAAGTTGCGGTCTCCGGCTGCACCATCGATCCGGCCAACGGGCGGGAAGTACTTGTCCTGCTTGAGGTGGTGGACCGGGAAGGCGGCCTGCTCACGCGGGTACGCGCGGTCCCAATCAGACGTTACGACGGCGGCTGCCGTGTGAGGTGCGCGGCGAAGCGGGGAATCCTGCACGGAGAAATCACCGTGAGCCACCTGCTCGATCTCGGCACGGATGGTGATCATGGCTTCAATGAAGCGGTCGATCTCCACGAGGTCTTCGGATTCTGTGGGCTCCACCATGAGGGTCCCGGCAACCGGGAAAGCCAGGGTGGGTGCGTGGAAGCCGAAGTCGATGAGGCGCTTGGCGACGTCTTCAGCGGTGACGCCGGTCTTGGCCGTCAGCTCGCGGAGGTCGAGGATGCACTCGTGTGCCACGAGTCCGCCTTCGCCGGTGTAAAGAACCGGGAAGTGCTCGTTGAGGCGTGAAGCGATGTAGTTCGCAGCGAGCAGCGCGGACTTGGTGGCTTCGGTGAGGCCCTGGCCGCCCATGAGCTTCACATAGGCCCAGGAAATCGGCAGCACACCGGCGGAGCCGAAACGGGATGCGGAAATCGGGACGTCGTTGCCTTCAGTCCAGGACGTTGCGTCACCGGGCATGAACGGGGCGAGGTGGGCCTTGGCCGCGACCGGGCCAACGCCGGGTCCGCCGCCACCGTGCGGGATGCAGAACGTCTTGTGCAGGTTCAAGTGGGACACGTCGCCACCGAACTTGCCCGGCTGCGCGAGTCCGACGAGTGCGTTCAGGTTGGCGCCGTCGATGTAGACCTGGCCGCCGGCCTCGTGGATAGCGTCGCACACTTCGCGGACGTCAGCATCGTAGACACCGTGCGTGGACGGGTAGGTGATCATGATGGCCGAGAGCGCATCCCGGTGGGCTTCGATCTTGTTCTTGAGGTCAACATGGTCGATGGTTCCATCAGGAGCCGTGGCTACAACTACTACCTTCATGCCGGCCAGCACTGCCGAGGCTGCGTTGGTGCCATGGGCGGAAGCCGGGATGAGGCAGACGTTGCGCTGGTCATCACCGTTGGAGCGGTGGTAGCCGCGGATGGCCAGAAGCCCGGCGAGCTCGCCCTGGGAACCGGCGTTGGGCTGGATGGAAACTTGGTCGTAGCCGGTGATCTCAGTCAGCTGGGCTTCGAGGTCGGTGATGAGTTCACGCCAGCCCTCTGTCTGGGAATCCGGAGCGAACGGGTGAATGGAGGCGAACTCGGGCCAGGAGATGGCTTCCATCTCGGCGGTGGCGTTGAGCTTCATGGTGCAGGAACCCAGCGGGATCATGGTGCGGTCCAGCGCGAGGTCACGGTCCGAGAGCTTGCGGATGTAGCGCAGGAGCTGGGTTTCGGAGCGGTGGGTGTTGAACACGGGGTGCTGCATGAAGTCGCTCGTACGCTCAACGGAACCTTCAAGCGCAGGGCCGTCAGCGGCTTCAGTGACCGAAGCACCAAAGACATCGAGGACACAACCGACAATCTCGGAGGTTGTGGTCTCATCAACCGAGATACCCACGGTGTCAGCGTCGATGCCGCGGAGGTTGATGCCCTTGGCCTCAGCCGCGGCGACGATCTCAGCAGCCTTGCCGGGAACGCGGACGGTGATGGTGTCGAAGAAGGAACCGTGGAGGACCTCGACGCCGGCGGCCTTCAGGGACGCTGCGAGCGTGCGGGCGTGGCCGTGGGCGGTTTCCGCAATCGCCTTCAAGCCCTCGGGGCCGTGGTAAACGGCGTACATCGAGGCAACAATGGCCAGGAGCGCCTGCGCGGTACAGATGTTGGACGTGGCCTTTTCGCGGCGGATGTGCTGCTCACGGGTCTGCAGCGCCAAGCGGTAGGCGGGGACACCGGCGTCGTCCTTGGAAACGCCCACCAGACGGCCGGGCATGGAACGCTCCAGACCCTTCTGGACTGCCATGTAAGCAGCGTGCGGGCCACCGAAGAACAGCGGGACGCCCAAGCGCTGCGCGGAACCAACGGCGATGTCCGCGCCCTGCTCACCCGGAGGGGTGATGAGGGTGAGGGAGAGGAGGTCGGCAGCCACAGTGACCAGCGCGCCGCGTTCCTTGGCGTCAGCGATCACGGCAGAGTGGTCGAATACACGGCCGGAGACACCCGGCTGCTGCAGGACGACGCCGTTGATGGCACCTTCCGGAAGCCCGAGCGACAGGTCAGCGACCTCAACTTCGAAGCCGAGAGCTTCGGCGCGGCCCCTCACAATGGCGATGGTCTGCGGCAGGCAGTCGGCGTCAAGAACGGTCTTGCCATCCTGGACGGCCTTGTTCTTGTTGGCGCGGCGCATCATGAGCACCGCTTCGGCCACAGCCGTTGCTTCATCCAGGAGGGAGGCGTTGGCGATCGGCAGGCCAACCAGGTCCTGCACCATGGTCTGGAAGTTCAGGAGAGCCTCGAGGCGGCCCTGGGAGATTTCCGGCTGGTAGGGAGTGTATGCCGTGTACCAGGCCGGGGACTCGAGGATGTTGCGGCGGATCACCGGCGGCGTCACAGTGTCGTAGTAGCCCTGGCCGATCATCTGGACAGCGGTCTTGTTCTTGGACGCAAGCTTGCGCAGCTCAGCCAGAACTTCAACTTCGCTCAGCGCATTCTGCAGGGTGAGGGCAACGTCCTGGCGGATATCGTTCGGGACGGCGGTGTCGACCAGGGAATCGACGGTGTCGTAACCGACGGACTTGAGCATGGTCTCAATATCAGCCTGGCGGCGGGCGCCGATATGCCGATCGACGAAGGTGGTGGAGGCAGAACTAACCGTCACGAAGGAACTCCATTACTTGGGCAGCGTTTGGGTACGCCACAGCGGCTGGGTTCCTCCCCGCTCTGTATTGGACCTGAGAGTTTCCGCGCCGTTGCCTAAACAACCATCGCTTGCACCGTCGGTGAGCACAGCTCTCATTCACCCTGAGGTGCTGATTGCCTGCTGCTTTCCAGAGTTGCCTCGCCGCGGCGGTGCGTGGGCCTGAGAGATTCCTGGGGAGGGTTTGCTCCTACGGCGCCTGCATCACTTGCTTGCAGGACTCTCCCGCCGCAGATCAAAGGCATGTTCAGTTGTATATGGGCACCGCACTGGGCACGCCACAAGAGCTAATTGTCCTACGCTCCGGCCTCAGCAGCAAATGGATGATCTGCTACTTCCGCAGCCGCTCGAGGACACCCAAGAGGATTTCGACGTCGGCCTCCCGCCCGGCGTTGCCGCCCTCCTGGCCGCCTTCAAAGATCGCATTGAAGTAGAGGCCATCGCCCATGTAACTGACGGCCTTGGCAACCTCCGGCCCGACGTCTTCCGCCAGCACGTCCAGCCACCGCTGTTGGATTGCGGCAAACCTGCGGCGGGTTTCCTCGTGGGCCACCTCAGCCAGCCTGGTGGCGGCGACGAAGGCCCGGTCCATGGGCGTATCCGCCCAGAGCGAGGACCTGATGAAATAGGCAGCCGAACCATCCGGCGCCGCTTTCATCAGCTCGGTGTCTTCATCGGCCAGCAGGTCCAGGCGCTCCAAAAGGGCCGTGATCAGCGCTTCCTTATTGGGAAAGTGGTACAGCAGCCCACCCTTGGACACTCCCGCACGCTTGGCAACGGCGTCGAGCGTGGCAGCGCGCTCCCCCACTTCAATGAGGAGGGCTTCAAAGGCATCCAGGACGGCGTCCCGGGCAATTGGTTTTCGTGGCATGTGTCCATCATTCCCTAAAGGTTCATGGGGGTGTATTTGAAACTGTACCGTCTGGACGGTACAGTAGAGGAATGTTCTCGCCGTCCTCAACCCCAGCACCCCGTTCCGCCAACCCCATCAAGGGTCAGGCAGCACCGTGGCGCGACTGGACGGCACTGGCACTCCTGATGTTTCCGGTGCTGCTGGTGGCCGTCGACAACACCGCGCTCACCTTTGCCCTGCCTGAAATCGCCCGCTCCTTGGACGTGGGCGGCGTCCAATTGCTCTGGATTGTTGACGCGTATCCACTGGTCCTCGCCGCACTGTTGGTGTCAATGGGCAACTTGGGCGACAGGATTGGTCGACGGCGGTTGCTGCTGGTCGGCAGCACGGGCTTCGCAGCGGTTTCGGCTGCTACAGCTTTCGCGCCGTCCGCTGAATGGCTGATTGCCGGCCGCGCCGGCCTTGGCGTCTTCGGTGCCATGCTGATGCCGTCCACGCTTTCCCTGATCCGGAACATCTTTACCGACCCCAACCGTCGCCGGCTCGCGATCGCTGTCTGGGCTGCTGGGTTCTCCGGTGGCGCCGCTCTTGGCCCGATCTTTGGCGGCTGGCTGGTGGAGCACTTCTGGTGGGGCGCCGTCTTCTTGGTCGCAGCGTTCCTGCTTTTGCCCCTGCTCGCTTTCGGCCGGGTCTTGATTCCCGAGTCCAAGGATGCCAATCCCGGACGTGTGGATGTGCGCAGCATTCTCCTCTCCGTTGTCACCATGGCGCCGTTCGTTTACGGCATCAAGGAATTCGCGGTTCATGGTTTCGGGGCGTCCGCAGTTGCCTTCATGGGCTTTGGCGTGGTGATGGGCATCCTGTTCGTGCGTCGCCAGCAGCGGATCGAGAACCCCATGCTGGATGTTGCCTTGTTCAAGAACAAAGTGTTCAGCACGGCAATCGTGGCGAACGTCCTGTCCCTGTTCTCCATGACGGGCTTCATCTACTTCTTCGCCCAGCACCTGCAACTTGTTGAGGGTCAGTCCCCCATGGAGGCCGGTATCGCGATGATTCCCGCCCTCCTGGCAACGGTCATCGCCGGCCTGCTGGTGGTACCGCTGGTCAAGCGCGTGCGGCCAGGGTTCGTTGTGGCCGCAGGCCTGACGCTCAGCGCCGTGGGTTATCTGATCGTCGTAGTAGGCGATCACGGCAGCGGACCGGTGTTCTTGTTGTCCGCCCTGACCGTCCTGGCTGTTGGTGTGGGCGCTGCGGAGACCATCTCCAACGACCTCATCCTGGCTTCAGTGCCGGCCGACAAATCCGGCGCCGCCTCGGCCATCTCCGAGACCGGGTACGAACTGGGGTCGCTCCTGGGAACGGCAGTACTTGGCTCCATCCTCACGGCGTCCTACCAGCACAACCTGATCATGCCGGACGGCATCTCCGAGCAGGCCGCCGGGAATTCCGGTGAAACCCTCGCCGGCGCTGTTGATGCGGCGGGCGCTCTTCCGGCTCCATTGTCGGAGGCGCTCACACATGCCGCCCGGACAGCTTTCGAGTCCGGCGTCCACATCACTGCGGCGATTGGGCTGGTACTGATGGCCGGCGCGGCAGTGCTCGCCGCCGTTGTACTCAGGAGCGTGCCGAAGGCGCAGTAGCGGGCACAGCGCCGAAGGCGCAGTAGTAAAGCAGTAGTGAACGCGGTGCTGACCGAGGCTAGACGGCTTCGGTCGGCGCCGCTTTCTTGTCGACGCCAGCGGTCAGTTCGTCGATTCTGCGGAGGGCGTCGCTGAGCCGGCTGACGGTGTTCCATAAGTGCGGATGTTCCTCCCGAACGTGCTCCAGGTCAGTACCGGCGGAGGTCAGGTCGAAGCTCACGTTGGTTCGGGCTCCAGTTATGGCGGCCCGGAGAGCTCCGAAGCCCACCACGACGTCGGCGATCAGTGCAGGATTGCCGTTGAGAGCGAGCCAGCCGAGGTCTTCAATGGCATCAATGGCCCGCTCTCCGAGGACTGCTGAAGCTTTGGCCGCATCGACGGACGCCCGATGAATGGCCTTCTCGCGTTCAGGTCCGGGATCCAGACGGAAGGCAGCGCCGAACGCGTTGGAGGCGGAAGCGTCGTCGTCGGCTAGTTGAAGCGCAGTTTGACGGAGTTCACGGGCACGGGAATGAACGCCGGTGAGCTGCTCGCGCTGGGCTTCCTCCGCCTCGGTGTAGCCGGCCACCATGGACGTCAACGAGGCCGCGATGGAGAGCATCACCCCGGTTCCGGCGCCGCCTCCCGGGGACCCGCTGGATTCTGCCAGCGCCTTGGTCCACTCCTCAACAGTGGATAGCTGTGTGGTGACTGATTCAGAATCGTTCATGCATCCAGTCTGCCGGGGCTTCCCAGCGTTTGCAGCTTTGGGCTGGATACACTGGCCAAACCATGGCGTCGAATGAAAAGGGCAGACTCATGACCATTGACCTCGAAGAGCTTTACAAAGACCTGCACACCCATCCCGAGTTGTCGTTCCAAGAGACCCGAACCGCCGGGATCGCTGCGGGATATCTCGAAGATCTTGGCTTCGCCGTTCATCGCAACATCGGGAAGACCGGGGTTGTGGGGGTTCTGGAAAATGGACCCGGCCCGGTGGTGATGCTCAGGGCGGACATGGATGCGTTGCCGGTCAAGGAAGCAACGGGTTTGGACTATGCAAGCTCGGCAAGGGGTGTTGATCATGAGGGCAAGGACATGCCGGTCATGCACGCTTGCGGCCATGACGTGCATGTGAGCTGCCTTGTTGGCGCGGTGGAGGTCCTGGCCGCGCAGCGTGATGAGTGGCAAGGCACACTGATCGCTCTCTTCCAGCCGGCCGAGGAATGGGGCGGCGGGGCAGAAACCATGGTTGCCGACGGACTGTATGACGTGGTGCCAAAACCTGACATCGTCCTGGGCCAACATGTGGCCCCCTTCCCTGCCGGATGGTTTGGCATGCGTCCCGGCGTCACCATGGCGTCGGCCGACTCCCTCAACATCACCTTGCACGGACGAGGTGGTCACGGATCGCGTCCGGAGACCACTGTTGACCCGGTGCTCATGGCTGCTGCAACTACTGTGCGGCTACAGGGCATCGTCTCGCGTGAGCTCGCCGCCAGTGACTCCGCTGTGGTGACTGTTGGGCAGATTCACTCGGGAACGAAGAACAACATCATCCCTGAAACAGCAACGTTAGGCCTCAGCGTCCGCACCTTCAGTGATGCCACCAGGGATAAAATCCTCGGTTCCATTGAGCGCATTGCCAAGGGGGAATCCACAGCCTCAGGCGCGCCCAAGGACCCCGAGATTCAGTTTGAAGAGCGTTTCCCGCTGACCTTCAACGACCCAGCCGCAACAGCCAGGGTGTCCGCTGTTTTCACGGCAAAGTTCGGCGAAACACAGATCATTGACCCCGGCCCCGTATCCGGAAGCGAGGACGTGGGAATCCTGGCGAAGGCCGCTGGCGCTCCCCTTGTCTTCTGGTTCCTGGGAGGTGCCGAGCCTGCCTTGTTCAAGGAATTCGCCACGACGGGTCGCCTCCCAGAGGACATTCCCTCGAATCACTCGCCGCACTTTGCGCCTGTTATCCAGCCAACGCTGGCGCGCGGAACGGAAGCGCTCGTGACGGCTGCCCGGGAGTTCCTGGCCACCAAGTCCTAGCGTTGCCCTTTCTCCAAACCAGCGCGCAAAGGAAAGGCGCTGCGAGCGCAACGCCTTTCCTTTGCTTGCTTGAGCCGGTTCAGCTTCTATCCGGCCCAGTTGCTCCCGGGATACCTAGACTTTCTCGCGGATGCGGTGGATCCTCGGTTCGGTAACCTCGGATTCACTGCGACGGCGGGCCAGGAAAGTCCACAGTGTTCCTTCCGTCCGTGGACGGCTCTTTGCTGGTTCCTGGTCCTTGGGTGGTTCTGGTGTGCGTGCTTCGGGCTTGCGCGCGGAGTCCTTCTTCGTGCGCCGCTCGAAGTCGTCGTAGTACGCGTAGCACATACCCAACCTCCTTCAACGGCTGTCCTTAAATCGTCCTCGCACAGGGACGTCACGTCGATGGTTTTGTGCGTTGTGATCAGCTGGCTTAGCGGGCGAGGGCTGCCTGGCGTGCTTCCTCTACAGCAGCCCGGGTTTCCTCCATCATCAAGTCGGCATTGATTGCCGCTCCGGCCATGACACCAGCGGCTGCGGAGGCCATCACCTGCCCGGTCAGATCCGTCACGTTCCCTGCGGCCCATACTCCGGGCACGGATGTTGCCCCTCCCAGAGCGTTCACTTCAACGTGGCTTCCCACCCCCATCGGGTGCTCCACTATGGGGACACCGAGGGATTCCAGCACGCCGGACCTTGCCTCCAACCGTGGGCCGGTGACTACAGCGTCCACCGGGATCGTGCTTCCCGATGCCAGGACCACACCAGTCAAGGCGTCGTCAGTTATTTGCAGGGCCTGGACTTTACCGTCCACCATGCTGATGGAGCGGGCAGCTAATTGGTCCCACTGTTCTTCTGTCGGTTCCACAATGTCATTGAGGAACAGAGTGATGTTGGGACTCCACTGGCGGAACAACAACGCCTGATGCAACGCCATTGGCACTGACCCCAGGATCCCGATCACTTTGTTCCGGACCTCCCAGCCGTGGCAGTACGGGCAGTGCAGGACGTCGCGTCCCCAGCGTTCCCGGATACCCTCAACGTCGGGCAGGATGTCCACCAGCCCCGTGGTGACAAGCAGACGGCGCGCTTTGACCGTTCGGCCATCTGCCAAGTCCACCTCGAAGGCGATCTTCGAACCGTTTGCCTGGTCCGCCGTCGAGCGTGCCCCGACTGCGATGCCGGGCACAATGTCCGCCCCGTACTGGAGCGCCTCCGCCCGTCCGAGTTCCAACAGTTCCTTGGGGTTGATTCCGTCCCGCGACAGGAATCCGTGCACCCCCTCTGCGGGCGCATTGCGCGGCTCGCCGGCGTCGATGACGAGGACGGACCGCAAGGCCCTGCCCAGTGTGACCGCGGCACTTAACCCAGCTGCGCCACCACCCACCACCACGACGTCGTACTCCTCCGCCACGATGTTGTTCTCAGTTTTTGTACTCACGAATGCCTCCACGTATCCACCGGCCCTGCGCCGCTCCTTCCATGGTTGGTCAGGACGATATTGAACAGCAAGGAATTTTGCCGTTATGGCAAACTAATGGCATGACTACCGATTTCAGCACCATGCTCGACGCCGTCGGCCCTCGTCTGCGTGCCATGCGGACCCAACGCAACGTGACCCTCGCGGAGGCTTCGGACGTTACGGGTATTTCCGTCAGCACTCTCTCCCGGCTGGAATCGGGTCAACGCAAACCGACTTTGGAGCTTCTTCTCCCCATAGCGCGGCTGCATCAGGTCCCCCTGGAAGAACTCATTGACGCCCCGGAGACCGGTGATCCCCGCATTCATCTCAAACCGCACGTTCACGAATGGGGTACGGCCGTTCCACTGACCCGACGCCCCGGCGGCATCCAGGCCTTCAAGATGGTCCTCAAAGGCGGCACAGGCAAGGAGACCCCCACGCCGCAATCACATGAAGGCTACGACTGGGTGTATATCCTCAACGGCAAGCTCCGGTTGGTGCTGGGCGAGAACGACTTTGTCCTGAAGCCGGGCGAGGTGGCGGAATTTGATACCCGCACGCCGCACTGGTTTGCCAGCGCCACCACAGAACCGGTGGAGCTCCTCACCCTCTTCGGGCAGCAAGGCGAACGGCTCCACGTGCGGGCCCGCCCCAAACGCTGAGACGGCAAATGCTGGTTACTGGACGCTGGTCACTAGCCCCCTTGTTGCCCGCCCCTAGTTACGAAGCCAGCCATTCACGTGCGCTTCGACGCGCCCCTGCCGGCTCGGCCGTTTGCTCCCGTTGATTGATCTCCGCCCACACCTCATCGAGGGAAAGTCCAAGGACATCCGCAATTGCAGCGACGGTGGGGAACGCAGGCGTAGCCACCCGGCCTGACTCGATCTTCCGGAGTGTTTCGGGCGAGACGCGGGCGTCCAGAGCTGTCTCCAGCATGGAGCGTTCACCCCGGGCGCGACGCAAAAGAGCACCGAGGCGTTGCCCGCGCTCGGCCTCTGCGGGTGTAAGCGGCAACCTGACCATGGCTCCAATTGTAATACCGGGATAATATGGCCGGGATAGTTATTGGTTGCCCCACGAAAGGTCCCGCATGATTGAGATCCTCAGCCGTTCAGAACTAGGCCGCGCCAAAGAGGCCGGCGCCCTGGTGGCCAACATTTTGCACACGCTGAAGGGCCGCGCAAAAGTGGGCACCAACCTCCTGGACATAGACCGATGGGCAAAAAGCATGATCCTCGAAGCCGGGGGCGTCTCCTGTTACGTGGACTACGCTCCCTCCTTTGGTCGCGGACCGTTCGGCCACTACATCTGCACCGGCGTCAACGATGCCGTCCTGCACGGATTGCCCACGGACTACAATCTGGCCGACGGCGACCTCCTGACCCTGGATCTGGCGGTGCTGAAGGACGGAATCGCGGCGGACTCGGCCATCAGCTTCATCGTGGGCGAGTCCAAGCCGGCTGAGAGTGTCGCGATGATCGAAGCAACCGAACGGGCATTGCGCGCGGGCATAGAGGCCGCCCGCCCCGGCGCCCGCATCGGCGACCTCGCCTACGCGATCGGCTCAGTCCTTAGCGAGGCCGGATACCCCGTCAACACCGAGTTCGGCGGCCACGGCATTGGCTCAACCATGCACCAGGAGCCTCACGTTCCCAACATGGGCCGACCCGGCCGAGGGTACAAGCTACGCCCTGGACTGCTGCTGGCCCTGGAGCCCTGGGTGATGGCCGACACCGCCCAGCTTGTCACCGATGCCGACGGTTGGACGCTCCGCAGCGCGACCGGTTGCCGGACTGCCCACAGTGAGCACACCATTGCCATCACTGACGACGGAGCCGAAATTCTGACCCTGCCGACGCGCTGAGCCGGGCGCTGGCTGGCTAGTCGGCCCTAAATATTAGAAGGCTCCGGCGCTGAGTCCCGTACGTGCGCTGGCCTACGCTCATGCCCTGGCAGGGGTGGGGCTTTTGATTGGTACGTGTGCCCGGTGGGGGTGCTGATTTCCACGGTGTGCACGTCGTGTATGTCCTCGTGTGTGTCGCCGGGCAGGGACGTGGTGGTCCAGCCGGGGTTTTCTTTGGTGTGGTTGCACGCCTCGCACAGCCCTGCCCCGTTGGTCAGGTTCGTTTTTCCGCCGGACCGCCAGGAAACCACATGGTCAATGTGCCGAATGGGCGCGTCGCAATACGGCGTCCGGCAGGTGTCGTCCCGGGTTTCGATCAATCGCCTGAGCCGGCCAGTAAAGAGCCGGGCCTTGGAGTCCGCGGCAAGGAGTTCTCCCGTGCCCGGCGCTGTGTAGAGCCGGCGAAGCCAAACGTCAAACTCTGTGTCCGGCGCTGTCGCGTGATCGGAACCGGCAGGCCTGACGTCAGCCAGCGGCCTCGAGCTTCCGCCTGGCCCCAGTCCGAGAAGTTCCCTGCCCCACTCGGCCGGGACGATTCCGTAACCCTTGAGCCGGGCCGGTTCGCTGTCGCCCTGAAAAAGGGTCCGGTCGGTCATGACAAGGTCCAGATTGATCCCCGAAACCCCGCCCGGAGTCCCCGCGACGCGTTCGACGAGGGTGTCGGCCATGACCTGGCCGCGTGTACCTGCATCACCTGTGGAGCGAGCCGAGTCAGCGGCCCGGGTCAATGCCGCATAAACAGCCACCCCCTGAGCCACCGGCAACAGCGCCGTCAAGTACGTCATCGTGTCCGGCGCAGGACGCAGACTCACAGTCCGCTCAGAAGCCGCGCGGGCCGCACGACCCGCCACCGACCGCGGATCCCGCCGATACGCAGCAGCCTTAGCCGCCGCAACGATCGCCTTATCCCCGACCCCATCAAAAGTCCCGGTATCGGCAGCGAGTTCCTCATCCACCGCGCACCGATCATCAACAGACAAACACGCGGTCTCCCTCACCAACAAAGTAGCCCGCCACTCATTCAGTTGCCCGGACTCCAAGGCCGCCAACGTATGTGGCATCTCCGTAACAAGAGCTTTGGCAAACCCCAGCAAACGTGACCCCTGGTTCGGGGACTCCCGTCTCGCCAACGCCACTTGCGCCCCCACCCCCTGACCACGCTCGGACGCAGGAACACCAGCCACCGCCTGCTCGGCGCGCTGGACAAGATCAAAAGCCACGGCAACCCGCGCCTGCAAAGCGGTAATAGCCGATTTCAGGTTTTCCAGACCGCAGATTTGATCAATCAGATCGGCGCTTTCGGTACCCAGGCGGACAGCGCCCAAGAGTGCGATCAGCTCCGAAACCGGGGGCCCGGACGGTGTACCGCCAACGTCCGGAGCGGGAGGAATCGCGAACGTATCAGCCGCCTGCTCCGCCCGTCTTTTCTCCATACCCTCACTCTTCCAGCGAGCACGGGCTGGCATAAGGCGGTCATCGTTCTATGTGGAAAACCATCGAGCCCTGAATCCAGGGAAGCGCGAAATCGCCGTTCGCGCCCGCCCGACCAACGAAACCGGTTCACTCCCTGAGACGCCTCACACCGCGTCTTGCGCTGGAGGGTGACTCCCGTCATACTAAATGAACGCTATTCATTTAGTGACAGTCGTCTCACGGAGTAAACCCCCCCCCATGATTGAAATCAGACACGTGGAAGCCTTCGCTTCCCGGACCACCGGACCGGTTACCTACCGGCACCCTGCCGAAGCGATGGACCCCAACGCCCCGCTCGGCACAGTAAAAACGCAGCAAACCCAGGCAGTTACCGCATGAGCGCGTGGCGGATGCCGTCGGAAACGGCACCCCAAGACCGCGTCTGGATGGCCTTCCCCACGGGCGGCTACACCTTGGGCGAGACAGAAGAAGAGGCCCACGCAGCACGTTCCACCTGGGCGGCGGTGGCAAATGCCGTCCTTGAGTTCGAGCCCGTCACCATGGTGGTATCGCCCGACGACGTCGAAACGGCCGCGCGCTATCTGGACCCACGGGTTGAGGTCATTACCGCCGACCTCAACGACGCTTGGATGCGGGACATCGGACCGTCGTTCGTCCTGGATTCCACTCAGCAACTGGGCGCTGTGGACTGGATCTTCAACGGCTGGGGCGGTCAGGACTGGGCAACCTGGGACAAGGACTCGCTCATTGCCGAGAAGATCAGCGGCCGCGCCAACGCCCGGCACCTCCCCTCAGGGATCGTCAACGAGGGCGGTGGAATTCAGGTTGATGGTGAAGGCACCGTCCTTGTCACGGAGACCGTCCAGCTTGATCAGGGCCGCAATCCCGGACTGACGAAAGCCGACATCGAAGAGGAACTTGCCCGCACCATCGGCGCCACCCATGTGGTGTGGCTTCCCCGGGGCCTCACCCGCGACTCCGAAAAGTTCGGCACCCGCGGACACGTGGACATCGTGGCCGCTATTCCGAGCCCGGGCACATTGCTGGTCCACTCGCAGCAGAACCCGGAGCACCCGGACTTTCAGGTGTCCCGCGAGATCATCGATTTCCTGCGCACCACCCACGACGCAGCAGGCCGGGACTGGAACATCATCGAAGTTCCCGCCCCGGAAACACTCACCGACGACGAGGGGTATGTGGATTACAGCTACATCAACCACCTCGTCGTCAACAGCGGGGTCATCGCCTGTAGTTTCAATGACCCCATGGACGAGAAAGCCCTCCGCATTCTCGCCGATGCCTACCCCGGCCGCCGCGTGGTCAGTGTTGACGCGCGCGAACTGTTCGCCAGGGGCGGCGGCATCCACTGCATTACGCAGCAGCAGCCTTCGGCCATCTAGAAAGGGCCTCACATGAGCCAGACAATCCACCGCAGCGGCAGTAAAGCCGCAGAGTCGCATGACATCAGCGGCAAGGGACTGAAGACGGGGCAGCTGGGGCTCCTCGCCGTCGTCGTTCTTGGCATTTCAACCATCGCCCCGGCGTACACGCTCACCGGCGCGCTCGGTCCAACCGTCAACGAGGTGGGGCTACAACTGCCCGTCATCTTCCTGATCGGTTTCATCCCGATGATCCTTGTGTCGCTGGCCTACCGGGAGCTCAACGCGGACTCCCCGGACAGCGGCACCACATTCACCTGGGTCACCAAGGCTTTTGGCCCCTGGGTTGGTTGGATGGGCGGCTGGGGTTTGCTTGCAGCCAACATCATCGTCCTGTCCAACCTGGCCGGCGTGGCCGTGGACTTCTTCTACCTCTTCCTGGCGCAGGCCACGGGCTCACCCGAACTCGCCGACCTCGCCTCAAACAAGCTGTTGAACGTTGCCACCTGCTTCGTTTTCGTGGCGCTGGCCGTATGGATCAGCTACCGGGGCCTTCACACCACCAAGATCGTCCAGTACGGCTTGGTAGGTTTCCAGCTGCTGGTTCTGGGCCTGTTCGTTGCCATGGCCTTCGCCAACTGGTCCACGTCCGAGTCCGCTGTTCCCTTCAGCTGGGACTGGTTCGACGTCACCAAGATCGAGACCTTCGGCCAGATCGCCGCCGGCATCTCGTTGTCGATCTTCGTCTACTGGGGCTGGGACGTGTGCCTCACCGTGAACGAGGAAACCGCCAACGGCAAGAAGACCGCGGGACTCGCAGGTACGCTCACAGCGGTGATCGTCCTGGGCATCTACCTGCTGGTCACCATCGCCACCATGATGTTTGCGGGAGTCGGAGACACGGGAATCGGCCTGAACAACGCCGAAAACCACGCCAACGTCTTCACAGCACTGGCATCACCGGTCATGGGTCCGTTCGCCATCCTCATGTCCCTCGCTGTACTCTCCAGCTCGGCCGCCTCACTGCAGTCCACGTTCACGTCGCCGTCCCGCAGCCTGCTGGCCATGGCGCACTACGGCGCCCTGCCGGAGCGCTTCAGCCACATGAGCAAGAAGTTCTCGACGCCGGGCTTCGCCACCATTGCGGCCGGCGTCCTGTCCGCGGGCTTCTACGCGGTGATGCACGTGATCAGCGAGAACGTCCTGAACGACACCATCCTGGCCTTGGGCCTGATGATCTGCTTCTACTACGGACTCACGGCCATCGCCTGCGTCTGGTACTTCCGCAACAGCGTGTTCTCCAGCGCCAGGAACTTCTTCCTGCGGCTCGTCTGCCCGCTGCTGGGTGGCGTTGGCCTCTTCGTGGTGTTCCTGCAGACAGCCGTGGACAGCTGGGCTCCTGAGTTCGGCAGTGGCTCGGAGATCTTCGGAGTGGGGCTCGTGTTTGTGCTCGGGATCGGGATCCTGGCGTTGGGCGCCGTGGTCATGCTGATCATGTCCCGCGTCCGGCCCGGGTTCTTCCGTGGCGAGACCATCCGGAAGGACACCCCGGCACTGGTGGTGCCGGAGTAAGACGCCGCTGTAACCCCGCGAAATCGCGGGAAAGCTGCCAGTTCGCCAGATATCTCCGGGCGAATTGGCAGCTTTCCCGCGTTCTGGGCACTTCAGCGCCCCGTCAATCACCAACGATGCGCCACATCCACCACCAGACGCGAGCCGCCGTCGGGCCCGTCCAAGGTGAACACCCGGAACGGAAGGCGGGCCCGGACACCCAGTCCGATGCTGGTGGTGCCCTCAAAACTGCCCGCGTAAACCACCTGCCGGAACGTCTGGTAACCAGAGACGTTGGACAATTCGGCCTTGGCTGCCGGCATGTACGTCGGCTGGTTGTCCTGGTTGTACGACGGCGCTGTGACCATCACTTGCAGATCAGCATCCCCCAGCACCGGGATGGGGTAGCCGGTAGCATCCTGGGTCACCACCGGAACATACTGAACCACGTAGCCGGCCACCTTGCCGGTCATGTCAATCACCAGACGGTCGTAGCAGGGCTGTTGGCCCGTTCGAACATTGGTGACGTTGGCGGAACTCCAGTCGAGGTCGGCCTTGGCCATGGAACCCCACGAGATACCGCAATATGTAGCTGCCGAGGCGGGCCCCGGTGCCACCAGACCGAGCCCGGCAGCAGCCATGACCGCTGCCAAACCCGCTCCAAGTTTCCTCATTTTTTGTGCCCCCTTCAGGCGAAGTTGATACTTCAACAGTAGGAGTGCATCAGGGTGTTTGGGTGGGTTGTGGCCGCTTCGGGGCGCAACCGTTAAGTGGGCGCAGCTGCGGTCACAAGAGAGTTATTCAAGAGCAGTTTTTGGGTGATCAGCGGCCACATCAAGGGTCCTCGCGCCCATGTTCGTAACCGAAGATAACGAGACCTTTGCGTTACTTAGCCTTCGCAGTCCTTGCAGAACTTAAGACCGTTCTTTTCCAGCGCAATCTGGGACCTGTGACGGACCAGGAAGCAGGAGCCGCACGTGAATTCGTCAGACTGCTCCGGGACCACAATGACGGTCAGTTCTTCACCGGAAAGATCCGCGCCGGGCAGGTCAATTCCCTCGGCGGTATCGTTTTCCTCGACGTCGATAACCGCAGTCTGCGCAGTGTTTCCACGGGATGCCTGAAGGGCCTCAAGCGATTCGGCGGGAGACTCTTCTTCTGTCTTGCGCGGGGCATCGTAATCAGTAGCCATTGAGGTTCGCTTTCGTTGCTGCATAGTGCCTATTCCGGCACCTCAGTGAAGCAGTTTAGGGCATATTACACGTGATCAACGAATAGTGTGCCCAACGCGACATTCTGCAGCATTCCTGGCGGGTTCTACGGTTCTGAATGCACCCTCAGGGCGTGGGATTGGATGGCCTGCGCGCTGGCAACAGTGACGCCGCTGAGGGCAGGTAGCCACGTCAAGTCGCTCCTGGTTCCGTGCCCTCCCGGCCCGTGTTCCTCCGCTGACGGATCCGTGCAATCCGAGACGTAGGCGGCCTCGATCCAGGCCGCTATGGTGGTGCCGACTGAACTGGCAAACGAGGCTAGTGATCGAATCATGCGGTAACGGTATCCACCCCGCGTTTGGAGGCGGTTTCCAGTGGATCACGAGCATGTTAACTCCTCAGTCCTGCAAAGCCTGCTCCACGATGTACTCCGCTATCGCCATGGACGAAGTAGCTCCAGGAGACGGTGCATTTCGTACCAAGACTGTGTCCCGGCGTCGTGCGATGACAAAGTCGTCAACCAGCGAACCGTCACCGTTCATGGCCTGGGCGCGCACACCGCGGGTGCCGGGAAGAATGGTGGCGCCTTCCAGCGAGGGGACAAAGCGCATGGCCTCGCGGATGAATTTCTTCTTGCTCACCACGGTCTGGAATTCCCGAACGGCTGAGGGGACGTTTTGTCGAGCGAAATTCCAGAACCCCGGAAAAAGCGTGTAATTCAGGACGTCGCGCACATTCACCTCATTCCACGCGTAGGACTCGCGGCCGAAGGAGATGAACGCATTCGGACCGAGCATCATTTCGCCGTCGATGCGTTTGGTGAGGTGGACGCCAAGGAAAGGGTGCTTGGGGTCCGGGACGGGATAAATGAGGCCGCGCACTTGATCCCGGGCTTCCTCGCCCAACAGGAAGTACTGTCCGAAGAACGGCACGATCCGTGGCGTTGCCGGTTCACCGGTGGCCTCGGCCACGCGATCCGACTGAAGACCAGCGCACGCCACCACAAGGTCGTAATGTTCGCCGCCGTCCTTGGTACTGACCACCACGCCACTGTCCTGCTGATCAAGGGCAATGACTTCCTGCCCCAGACGGATGGTCCCGCCCGAGCTGCGGACGTCGTCGGCGAGCGCGTTGGTGATGGCCGTGTAGTCAACGATTGCCGTTTCCGGCGAGTGCAAAGCAGCGAGCCCGACGGCGTTCGGCTCCACCTCGCGTATCTGCTCTCCCCGAAGCATCCGCACGCCGGGGACCCCGTTGGCTGTGGCGCGGGCGAAGATGCTGTCCAGGCGCTTGGATTCCTCAGGGGTCTGGGCGATGACCAGCTTGCCGCAGGGATCGTAGGGCAGGTTCTTCATGGCACAGAATTCCTGCAGCAGCTCCACTCCCCTGCGGCACAGCTTTGCCTTCAGCCCGCCGGGTTCGTAGTACAGGCCCGCGTGAACCACCCCGGAGTTGTGCCCGGTCTGGTGCGCGGCCAGCCGGTCTTCCTTTTCGTAGACGGTGACCTGGACGTCGTCGAGCCTGTTGCTGAGTTCCCTCGCCACCGCAATTCCGATGATCCCGCCACCAACCACGGCACACCGCTTGATGGTCCTCAGGTGTGGAGGATGGGTCATGGCACTCCTCGTCGTTGGGGTGGGGCTCAT
>NZ_PCPR01000059.1 GCF_002979775.1 Arthrobacter sp. MYb23 | reverse complement strand
GGCGGTTTCTAGCGGTTATCGCAACAGGAAGGTTCTGATCATCTCATTGGGGGTGCAGAAGTCGAATCGCTGGCGGGGTCTGTCGTTGAGTTCGTGGGCGACGTAGTCGAGGTCTGTTTGGCTGTAGATGCTTAGGTCTGCGCCTTTGGGGAAGTACTGGCGCAGGAGCCCGTTGGTGTTCTCGTTCGAACCGCGTTGCCAAGGTGAGTGGGGATCGCAGAAGTATATGTCGATGTCGGCTGCGATCTTCACGTCCTTGTGTCGGCGCATCTCGGTGCCTTGGTCCCAAGTGAGCGAGAGCCTCAGTTCGTCGGGAAGGGCGCCCATTTTCTTGATGAGGCCGTCTCGGACAGACTCGGCACGGTTTTGACCGGTCGGGACATGGAGAAGCATCACGAACCCGGTCGTGCGCTCAACGATGGTGCCGATGGCGGTTTTTCCGTCCT
This sequence comes from Arthrobacter sp. MYb23, assembly GCF_002979775.1. Classification (GTDB taxonomy): domain Bacteria; phylum Actinomycetota; class Actinomycetes; order Actinomycetales; family Micrococcaceae; genus Arthrobacter. Next base: position 780 of record NZ_PCPR01000059.1, on the reverse strand, counting down.
TGCCTACGATCAGGTCCCCTTCCCAGTGCCCTGGCACGGCACGGTCTTCGACCTCGGCGGGACGGTCGGCGATCATGACCTTGTCCTGGATTCTGCCGCGGCGTTCGTCGGGGCGGTGTTGGGGTTTGCGCAGGGTCCGGCCGGTGCGCAGGTTCTTGACCAGTTCCCGCTTCAGCCCGCCCCGGGACTCGAGATAGAGGGACTGGTAGATGGTCTCGTGTGACACCCACATCTCCGGATTGTTTGGGAAGTCCTTGCGGAGTCTGCCGGCGATTTGGACCGGTGAGTCTTTCTTGCCGAGCCGCTTTTCGACTTCCTCACGCAAGGGTCTGTTGCTGTTGAGCTTAGCGGTCTTAGGCCTAGCTGCCCGGGCGTGGGCGCGCGCGTGGGCGGTGGTAGCCCGGTAGAAAAAGACCTTGTCAGCGTTCCGCCGGAGCTCCCGGGAGATCGTTGACGGGGAACGGCCCAAACGTCTGGCGATCTCACGGACCGATTCCTTGCCCCGCCATAACGAGATCAACTCCCGCTCCTCGAAGGACAAGGACCGGCCGGTCAGGGTCCGGCCCCTGCGGGGCCGGACCCCTCCCGAGGACCTCAACTCACGGCGAACCGTCGTGACGGACCACCCGACGAACGCACCAGCATCTTCGAAACGGGCACCGTCCGCAACCTGCTGCCAGAACGACTGGACAACCTCAGCAACTAAACGATTCGTGAACTTCACCATGGCAATCGACACCCTTCAATGATCAGGTGTTGCGATCACCGCATGATTCAGCG
>NZ_PCPR01000058.1 GCF_002979775.1 Arthrobacter sp. MYb23 | reverse complement strand
ACTGGTGATCTTGCCCGTAAGAAGCTGATGCCGGCGGTTTATGACCTGGCTAACCGTGGCTTGTTGCCGCCGAGTTTTGCTTTGGTGGGTTTCGGTCGTCGTGAGTGGGATAACGCGGAGTTCGCGGCTGAGGTCAAGGACAACGTCAAGGCCCATGCGCGGACGAAGTTTGATGAGGCGGTGTGGGAGCAGCTCGCTTCGGGTATCCGTTTTGTTCAGGGCGAGTTCGACGACGACGACGCTTTCGAGCGCCTCGGTGATGTCCTCGATGAGCTGGATGAGACCCGCGGCACCCGCGGTAACCATGGGTTCTATTTGTCGATCCCGCCCAAGGCGTTTGAGCAGGTCTGCCGGCAGCTGTCCAAGCATGGTTTGGCGCAGGCGAAGCCGGGGCAGTGGCGTCGTGTGGTGATCGAGAAGCCGTTCGGGCATGACCTTGAGTCGGCACGTCAGCTCAACGACATTGTGGAGTCGGTGTTCCCGGCTGATGCGGTGTTCCGGATTGATCATTACCTGGGGAAGGAAACGGTGCAGAACATCCTGGCGTTGCGTTTCGCGAACCAGTTGTTCGAGCCGCTCTGGAACGCCAATTATGTGGACCATGTCCAGATCACCATGGCCGAGGACATCGGCACGGGCGGCCGGGCAGGGTATTACGACGGCGTGGGTGCTGCCCGTGACGTGATCCAGAACCACTTGCTCCAGTTGCTGGCGTTGACCGCGATGGAAGAGCCCATTTCGTTTAATGCCGATGATTTGCGGGCGGAGAAGGAAAAGGTCCTCGCCGCGGTCAAGCTCCCCGAGGATTTGTCCACGCATTCGGCGCGGGGTCAGTTCACCGGTGGCTGGCAGGGCGGGGAGGAAGTCCTGGGGTATTTGGATGAGGATGGTATCCCGGCTGATTCGAAGACCGAGACGTTCGCGGCGATCCGGGTGGATATCAACACCCGGCGGTGGAATGGTGTGCCGTTCTACCTGCGCGCCGGTAAGCGGCTGGGCCGGCGCGTGACCGAGATCGCGGTGGTGTTCAAGCGGGCACCGAACCTGTTGTTCCGTGATCATGGTGAGGATGACTTTGGTCAGAACGCGGTGGTGATCCGGGTCCAGCCCGATGAGGGCGCCACGATCCGGTTCGGGTCCAAGGTTCCGGGCACGCAGATGGAAGTCCGTGATGTGACCATGGACTTCGGCTACGGCCATTCCTTTACCGAGTCCAGTCCTGAAGCGTATGAGCGGCTGATCCTGGATGTGTTGCTGGGTGAGCCGCCGCTGTTCCCGCGGCATCAGGAAGTGGAGTTGTCCTGGAAGATCCTTGACCCGTTCGAGGAATACTGGGCCGGGCTCGATGAACAACCGCAACCCTACGCACCGGGCAGTTGGGGGCCGGCTTCGGCCGATGCCTTGCTGGCCCGTGACGGACGAACCTGGAGAAGGCCATGATTGTAGATCTTCCCGATACCACTACCTCCAAGATTTCCAAGAAGATCATGTCCCTGCG
>NZ_PCPR01000057.1 GCF_002979775.1 Arthrobacter sp. MYb23 | reverse complement strand
CACACACCCCCAAAACCCCACCAAACCGCCGTCGGACCTGCAGCCTGGCGCACGGGCAAGTCTGCAATCACGACACGTCATGTGAGGGAGTCGGGCATCCCAAAGTGTCGGTGCAACCCGTCGTCGAGGAATCGCAGAATGGATGCGATCCTGCGGCCATCCTGAGAAGGCTCAATGACCAGCAGTCCCCGCGCCCGCCCTTGCAGGTAACAGACGAACGCCGGCCTGCCGCCTGCAGTGACAGCGGCCAGCGCATAACTACCGCCGGGCCGTCCAGCCGCACTGGCACGCAGAAAGTTTCCGACGGCCTCACGCTCTACGTAGCATTCACTGGCCGGGGGCATAGCCAGCCAGCACTGATCGGTAAGGAGCTCCACGACTGCATCGACGTCGTCTCGAGAGAAGGCGTCCGCAAACTTACGGGCCAGGTCGCGGTGGCCTTCTCCCCTATCGACTGGCATTGGGGCAGGCCGGGCAGAGCGGGCGCGCTGCAGGAGACCCTTAGCTGCTGTCGGACCGATTGAAAGCATCTCCGCGGCTTCGCCAACGCCGAAGTCCAGCACATCGCAGAGCACCAACACCGCAGCTTGGCGCGGTGGCATTCGCTGAAGGGCCATCACAACGGCAAGCTCGATACTTTCACGGGCAACCACCTGCGTTGCAGGATCAAGCTCGTTGACCAAGACATCGGAGTAGGGCTGCAAATGCGGTTGGTCGAACCGAACAGAAGCGGTGGGCGGCTCGAAGGGCGGCAAAAGTGCGGGACGAGGACGGCGGCCTCGATCCCTTCGTGCATTAAGGGAACGGGTAGTTTCAATCCGGTAGAGCCAGGTCCTCAAGGATGATCGGCCGGCAAATCCGGGCAAGCCCTGCCAAGCGGCGAGCAGGACGTCCTGTAGTACATCGTCAGCATCATCAACAGAGCCTGTGATCCGGTAACAGTGCAGATGAAGTTCCCGGCGCAAGGGCGCAACCAGCGCGGCGAAGGCTTCTTTATCGCCGGACCGGGCTGCGTCCATCTCCGCTGACGTCACGGTTCAATCTTGGCACGTACCCAATCCTGCGTTCCGATTTGGCCGCTTGCGGTGTCTAAACAGAAGTAACCCTCTACGAAAGGAACAGCGCCATGTCCGAGTCTCAAGCTGCCGCCGTAAAGATTGCAGTGGCATACCACCAGGCCTGGACTGCCGGCACCCTGGACGCGGCAGTCACCCACATAGCCGAGGATGTCATTTGCTACGCACCCTCAGGCGTCATCGAAGGGAAAGCGGCGGTCCGGGCGTTCATGGAGCCCTTTGCCGCTTCGCTCACGCAATCCACACTCCTTGCCGCCTTCGGCACGGACGAAGAAGCACTGCTGATGTACAACACAGCCAATCGGGCAGTACCGAGCGCTCCTGGCGCTGAGCTCTATCGCGTCCAGAACGAACAGATTGTTGAGATTCACATCATCTTCGATCGCCTGCCTTTTGCCTTGGCACGTGGCGACGTCATTGGGGTGTGACACTGTGGTGTTTGGTTGTTAAATGCGGGGAGCCCCGACCGTGTGGTCGGGGCTCCCCGTTTTAATGGTTGTCCGGCGGTGTCCTACTCTCCCACACCCTCCCGGGTGCAGTACCATCGGCGCTGTGGGTCTTAGCTTCCGGGTTC
>NZ_PCPR01000056.1 GCF_002979775.1 Arthrobacter sp. MYb23 | reverse complement strand
ACCATCATGCTGAACTATGTGGCGTTGTTCCTGCTGGACTTCCTGCTGAACACGGCTGCGTTCCGGCGTCCGGGGGACAGCAGCCCCATTTCGCCACGCCTCGACGACTCGGCAACGTTCCCCGTACTCATCCCGGGATCCCGACTCCACCTGGGCTTCCTGGTGGCGATAGCACTGACCTACGGCGTGTGGTGGCTGTTGAACCGCTCCACCATCGGCTTCGAGTTCCGCGCCGTTGGAGCGAACCCCGTCGCGGCACGGACCGCCGGCGTCAAGGTATCCCGGGCCACCATCCTGGTGATGGCCATGGCCGGTGCCCTTGCCGCGTTTGGTGGTGTCGCCCAGGTGGCCGGTACCGAAAAGGTACTGACCGGCGGCGTCGCTGCCCAGATCGGCTTCGATGCCATCACTGTTGCTTTGCTGGGACGCAGTACGCCGTGGGGGACATTCTTTGCAGGCCTGCTGTTCGGAGCTTTCCGTGCAGGTGCGGTTCAGATGCAGATCCAGACGGGAACGCCCATCGACATCGTGCTGGTGGTGCAGTCCCTGATCGTCCTCTTCATCGCAGCACCACCGCTCATCAAGTCGATCTTCCGGCTTGAGCCCAAGAAGAAGAACAAGACACCAAAAGCGGCTCCCAAGGCTGCCCTGGTCAACGCCTCCGGAGGTGCCAAATGAGCGCGACAACCACCGCTCCGAAGCCGGGTTCAACGGCCCTGCCGGCGTTCCGGCCATCCATGAAAGTCCCGCTATCGCTCGGAATCCTGGCTCTCATTGCCTTGGTCTTCTTCGGCTTCCTTGGTCCGGACAAGACGGCCGAGATGAAGATCAGCGATGCCGGTGACGCCGTTGCTGTCCCTGCCCTGATGATTCCGGGTCAGGTGGGCGGGGTGGTCTTCGGCATTCTGCTCCTGGCCATGGCCGCATATTCCATCTACCTCTGGACGCAGGGAGAGCGGTCACCCAAGTGGCTGCCTATCACTTTCGCCGTGGTCTTCGTGTTTGCCTTGCTGGTGTGGATCGTCGCCGGCGCCCGGCAACCCTCCATCTCGCTGGCCGGTCTCGTTGCCGGTTCAGTGACGCTGGCAGTGCCACTGGTCTTCGGCTCCCTCTCCGGCGTGCTGTGTGAGCGCGTGGGCGTGGTGAACATCGCCATTGAAGGCCAACTTCTGGGCGGTGCCTTCACGGCTGCACTGGTAGCCACCATGACGGGCAGCCCCTACATCGGCCTGATCGCGGCGGCCGCTGCCGGCGCCGCTGTGTCCATGGTCCTCGCGGTCTTCAGCATCAAGTATCTGGTCAACCAGATCATTGTTGGCGTTGTGCTCAACGTGCTGGTTTCCGGTCTTACGGGCTTCCTGTACGGCACGTTGATGGTTCCCAATAAAGAGCAGTTCAACACCCCGGGCCGATTGGACATCCTGCCGATCCCGCTGCTCTCGGACATCCCCATCATCGGGCCCATCCTGTTCGAGCAGTCCATTGCCGGCTATCTCATGTACGTGGCCGTGGCCGTGGTGTGGTTCGGCTTGTTCAAAACCCGCTGGGGCCTGCGCGTCCGCGCCGTCGGTGAGCACCCCCAGGCTGCCGACACCCTGGGTATCAACGTCAATGCAACCCGCTTCTGGAACGTCACCTTGGGTGGTGCCATTGCGGGCATCGGCGGCGCCGTGTTCACCCTGGTAACCATTGACTCTTTCACCAAGGACATCTCCGGTGGCCGCGGCTTCATTGCCCTGGCGGCCCTGATCTTTGGCCGCTGGAACCCCATCGGCGCCTTCCTGGCCTCGCTGCTGTTCGGCTTCGCCTACAACCTGCAGTCGATCCTTGGCATCATCGGTACCCCGGTGCCGAGCCAGTTCATGGCCATGCTGCCGTACTTGGTGACCATCTTCGCCGTCGCCGGTTTGGTGGGTAAGTCGAGGCCACCGGCCGCAAGCGGCATACCGTACGTGAA
>NZ_PCPR01000055.1 GCF_002979775.1 Arthrobacter sp. MYb23 | reverse complement strand
AAACTCGGCGGCAACAAGCCACGGTTAGCCAGGTCATAAACCGCCGGCATCAGCTTCTTACGGGCAAGATCACCAGTGACCCCGAAGAACACCAACGACGACGGCCCGGCAATACGATTCAAACGACGATCCCGCGGATCCCGCAAAGGATTCCGGACAGTGCCGTTCCTAGATTCTGGCATGTTTGGTTCTGTGCCTTAGCTTTCGAGTGCGCTGGCTTGTGTGGCCAAAGCAGAGACGAGTTCCTGGAGTTGGGCTACGCCCGCAGCGCGTTCGGTGAGGTGAAGACGCAGTACAGGACGGCCATGACCTTCCAGCACCTGGGCATCGCCCGAAGCCTGCGCGGCAATGAGCTGACCGAACGTGAAGGGGCGCTCAGGGATTTCGAGGTCGATGGATGATGCTGCAGTGATCTGCAGGAAGACTCCAATGGCCGGTCCACCCTTATGGAACTGGCCGGTGGAGTGCAGGAACCGCGGACCCCAACCGAACGTCACCGGACGGTGGCTGACAGCCGCGAGTTCGTCCCGGATTCCTTCCAGCGGAGCGTGGGAGATGCGGTCCAAGTAGGCCTGGACGCTCAAGTAACCGTCCGTACCCAGCTGGGCCAGCAACGCCTGCAGAGCTTCCGTGCTGGTCGACGCGGAGCCGAGCCACTCACCGCCACGGACTTCCACTGCGCCGTCCGTAAAGGCAGCCGGGGTGGGTTCGGGGCGGGCGTCCAGCAGACCGCGTGCAGCCACCTTGGCGGCTTCGACGTCGGGCTGGTCGAACGGGTTGATGCCCAGAAGGCGTCCCGCTACCGCGGTGGCAAATTCCCAGACGAACATCTGGGAAGGCAGGCCACCGGCAATTGCCACTTCATTGTCACGAAGTTCGACGTCGGCATCCGCGTCTACCAGCCGCACCACCAGCACGTCCTCGGCACCGTTCAGGGCTTCCGGGGAATCGGGGCCGGCCACCACCGGCAGAACACCAGTGCCCAGCTTGCCCGTGGATTCGGCGATGAGTTGCTCGGCCCAGTCAGCGAAACCGACAATGCCCGAACCGTCTTCCGCGATGACAATCTTGTTGCGCAGCGGGCTGGTACCACCCAGGGCAATGCCGAGGGCCAGTCCGATGTTGTCAGCAGAGTCTTCGTTCAGGATCTCAGCTGCTTCCTCCGCCTCGTCCAGGAAAGCCTGGATGTCAACGCCGGCCAGCCCGCAGGGGACCAGACCGAAGGCAGTGAGTGCCGAGAAGCGTCCGCCAACGTTGGGATCAGCGTTGAACACGGCACGGTAGCCTGCCTCGCGGGAGGCTTTGTCCAGGGGTGACCCGGGGTCCGTAACGATGATAATGCGGCTCTTGGCGTCGATACCGGCGTCGTTGAACGCCTTCTCGAACACCCGCCGTTGGGAGTCTGTCTCGACGGTGGAGCCCGACTTGGAAGAAACGACGATGGCCGTCTCTGCCAGTCGGTCCGTCAGGGCAGCAGTGACCTGTTCAGGGTCAGTGCTGTCCAACACAGTCAGCTCGACGCCGGCGGTACCGGCAATAACCTCAGGAGCCAGGGAAGACCCACCCATGCCACAAAGGACGATGCGGGAAACGCCTTCGGCGCGGAGGGCATCACGAAGTGCCAGAATGTCCCCGACCAGTGCCTGGGATACGGTGGCGGCTTCTACCCAGCCGAGGCGGATCGCGGACTCGGACTCCGCGTCAGGGCCCCACAGGGTGTGATCCTTCGCGAAAATCCGGGTTGCGATCTTTTCTTCGACCAGACCGTCAATATGCTGGGCGATAGCCTGCTGGGCGGCACCGCTGGCGTCGTAGCTGATTGTGCTCATAGTGGGTTAGGAAGCCTTCCGTGCGGTGACGAGTGCGCCTTCGACGTCGGCGAGGAGTTCCTTCCAGGAGCCCACAAACTTCTCGAGGCCTTCGGTCTCGAGAAGGGTGACGACGTCGTTGTAGGAGACGCCGAGGCCTTCGAGGGCGTTGAGGGTCTCGTTCGCTTCGTCGTAGGTGCC
>NZ_PCPR01000054.1 GCF_002979775.1 Arthrobacter sp. MYb23 | reverse complement strand
CGACAACGACGAGTCGGCGGCCCTGACCGGAATCACGAGCGCTGGACTGAACGGTGAGCCGGGATGAACGCCACGCAACGGGCCGGACCGGGCCAACGACCCCGGTGCCGGCACTCCCCTGGAGGTGTTGCAGGTGAGGACGACCGAGGACGTACAGGTCGCCTGCGGTTCGCCGTCATCTCGTCACCTGCTCCACCGACCTCATCAGCATCACCCGACACTCAAGAGGAAAGCCCATGACCGTAACAACTCGATCGGCTGCCGTTCAACAGGTTCCTATCACCACCTTGATCATGGCCAGGTCAACGGGTGAAACGTCGCGTGGTTATCCAGCGTGATCTGGGGGGGCCGAAGGCTGCGATGCAAATCGAGGGCCCTCGGCCCTTACCGGCCGCTCAGTGCTGAATCGTGAACGGCTGTCGAATTGAAGAATCCACTTGTCCGGAGGCTGCCACATGTGTGATAACCCGATAGTCAGCAAAGCTGACAACCGGTACGGTGACGTTCGATGTGCTCGACCCGGGCGCAACAGAACTGCGCCGGGTGAGCGGACGACCGCGGTGGAGGTGATCGCGGGCAGCGAGGAGAAGATGCGTAAACGCGACCTCGTCTCCACCCAGGGTTCGCCCGACAACGGCACCTTCGAGGTGCAACACGACGAAGGCACGCCGATGGGAGGTGGCGAGTCAGCACCCCCGCCCCTCGCCGTCGGGGTGGCGTTCTGGGCACCCACACACGTCACCGAGTACACCCAGGCAACCAAGATAAGGGTCGACGACGCTCGCATCGAGCTGGAGCCGGGGTCGGCGACCAGCGTAACCCCACGCAGTATGCCCTCGGTGCCTCACGAAACGATGGCCCGCGAAACTACTGGATACTGCGGGGGCATGGGAAACGAGTCGTCGACGGCCACTCGTGCCGAGGTGACGCACAAGTACGCCAAGGCGTACGCGGCAGCGAGCAAGAAGGACCGGGGCCGAATGCTCGATGAGGTGGTCTCGGTCACAGGCTGGTCCCGGGACAACGCCCGTCGGCGGCTCGTCGCGGCATCCAAGACGCCGCCGGGACCGGGTCGGGCGGTGGCCACGCCGGTACGCAAGCCGCGGGCACCGAAGTTCTCCTATGATGCGCGTATGGTTCTGCAGAAGGTGTGGGCCGCCTCTGGCGGGCAGTGCGGCAAGTACCTGGCGGTCTCCATGCGCGCCCACTTGGACGCCTTAGAGCGCCACGGTGAGCTGACCCACGGGAGCGATCGCTACAGTCGCGCGGTGCGCACCGAGTTGCTGGCGATGAGCGCGGCCTCGATCGACCGCTACCTGGCCTCAGCCAAGGCCAAGGACGCCATCGGTGGGAACTCGACCACCAAGCCCTCGCCGCCGCTACGCTCAAGCATCGCCACGCGCCGCGCATGGGACGAGGTCGAGGACGAGCCGGGGTTCTTCGAGTGCGAGATCATCGCACACCGCGGGCCCACGCTCACGGGCGAGTTCGCGCGCACGGTGAACCTGACCGATGTGCACACCGGCTGGGTCTTCACCCACACCATCCGCAATAACGCGCACACGACCCACATTCTGGCTTCGCTACAGGCCGCGGTGGATGCAATCCCTTGTGCGGTAACAGGACTCGATTTCGACAACGGCGGCGAATTCCTCAACCATGCCTTGATCGACTGGGCCGCCGAACGCCTGATCTACATCGCCCGGTCCCGGCCATACAAGAAGAAGGACCAGGCCACCGCCGAGTCCAAGAAAAACCACCTGGTGCGCAAGTACGCCTTCGACTACCGCTACGACACCCCCGAGGAGCGCGCCGTCTTGGCACGGTTGTGGCCACTGGTCAATGACCGGCTCAACTACCTGACCCCTACAAAGAAGCCGATCGGGTACGGCAGCGACCGCAACGGACGCCGCACCCGCCTGTACGACCCACCGCGCACGCCCTTCGATCGGCTCCTGACGGCGAGGGTCATGGCCCCCGCACAAGAAGCCGAGCTGACTGCCTACCGCGACACGCTCAACCCCGCCGAACTGGCCCGCCGGATCGACGACCTGCAAGACCGACTGGCCCGACTCGCCAAGAACAAGACCGAACAGCTCTACTTGGCCGATTCCCCCTCAAGGCTGCCCGACGTCCACCGCGGAATCCTCATCCCAGCCAGCTGACCACCACCCACTTTCGCGGGCAACGACCACGTGAGGCACGGTCCAACCTTCGCGGGCAACGACCACGTGAGGCACGGTCCAACCTTCGCGGGCAACGACCACGTGAGGCACTACTCGCATTGTCGGCGGAGTCGTTCCA
>NZ_PCPR01000053.1 GCF_002979775.1 Arthrobacter sp. MYb23 | reverse complement strand
CTCGAACCCCACGGCTTCTTCAACCAAAACCCCACCCTCAACCTCCCCACCGGAACCACACCCACCACCAACGACGACACCTGCTGCCACACCACCAACCAATAAGCAGGCACCACTTCATGAGAGAGCGGGCTGACTAAGAGCAGCCCGGCAACCGGTTCCCGGTGCGGCCTCCAGCGGCACCGGGAACCTGACCAGACTTCGGTCCCCGGTGCTGCTCAAAGCCGTACCGGGGACCGAATCCATCTTCCCCGTGACCCCGGCCCGCGCATTCGTGGCCGAGCAACCGTCTGCCAGCATCCGCGCGCCGAGCAATCGTCCGCAGCATCCGTGCGCCGAGCAATCGTCCGCCGGCCATCCCCAGTGAGAGCGTGATCCACGTGTTCAATACCCCACTTACCCTGGACCCTGACCCTGGTTCTCGTGGCCGGCGGAATCCATTACGCGATGAAGGCCATCCGGTCCCGGCGCACCACGGAGCGCATTAACAACAGTCTCCACGCTCTGATGCACACCCTGATGGCGGCCATGCTCTGGGACGCCGCAGCCTTCATCACCCTGGCTCAGATCGCCGTCCTCGCGGCCGCCGCCCTCTGGTTCATCATCCAAGCCGTGGCCCGCCCCCAGTTCAGATCCTTCTGTGCTGGTTCCCGGGACCGTCTTAAATGCCTCTATCACAGCCTCACCATGGCCGCGGCAGCCCTCATGATCGCTATGATGGCCATCCCCGCCCTAGCCCCGCCGGCGCCACCCGGCTCCGCCATGACAGGGTCTGGAATGCCAGGTTCCGGAATACCAGGGTCTGGAATGGCAGGTTCCGGAATGAGCAGCCACGGACACCACGCCAGCACCGCAACGCTCGGCCCTGCAACAGCTTCCGTGCACACAGCTGCCCTGGCCATCGCTTTCACCGTGATCTTCGGGAGCGCCGCAGTCATCTTCCTGGTCCTGCTCGCGCGTCGCCACCGGCGGCCTGCCCATCAGGCCACAGGGCATGTTCAGGCCACTGCGCATGTTCAGGCCACAGGGCACGTTCAGACCCCAGGGCACGTTCAGGCCACAGGGCACGTACAGGCCACAGGGCACGCCGCCCGTCTGGATCATGTGCTCGAAGCCGCAGGCGCCATCGTCATGGCCCTCATGTTCGCCACCCTCGCCGTCTAGACAAGGCAGGGACCAAACCCTGGAGCCAGCCTGCGTTGAGGTGTTGTGAGTTAACGAGCCGGAGTTAGCCACAGCCCAGTGCGGGAAATCTAGCCAGCCACCGTGAAGGAAAGAGCCACCGTGAAGCTGACCTCGGGTGCGGCCGAAGGCGCCACCTCGGGATGCATTGCCCACCACGCGGCACACGCGGCCCGCCAGCTATCGAGGTGGTCCTCGCGTCCGCTGACCGTCACCGTTGTGACGGTGGCGGTGGCAACGGCCTCACCGCACGAGTATGAGACGCCGTCGGGTTCTATGGTGGGGTACCCCTCGTAAAGCTCCGCGAGGGAACCAATCAGAAAGTCCGGCCTCTGATCAACGTGCGCCGCCAAGGCGGTGTGCACCGAGTCCACCCCTGTCAGGACGAGCACGGTATCCATTTTTGCCCGGTTTCCGCCGAGAATGTCCGTGTCCAGCCGGTCACCCACCACCAGCGGACGGGCCAGACCTGAATGGCGGGCCGCAGTTTCAAAAAGAGCGGGCCCAGGCTTGCCTGCAACTGATGGCCTTTTCGAGGTAGCTGCGGCCACCGCGGCCACGAATGTTCCGTTCCCGGGTGCGAAACCGCGCTCTTGGGGAAGTGACATGTCGGTGTTCGTGGCTACCCATACTGCGCCCGCGGCCACGGCGTAGGCGGCTTCCGCCAGGTCTTTCCACCCCAGTTCGGGCGAGAACCCTTGGATGACTGCGTCCGGTTGGTCATCGGCCGAATGGACCACCACGAGCCCCTGTGCCCTCACAGCATCAGCGAGGGAATCGCTGCCGACCACCAGCACTGCTGAGCCTTCAGCGACTTGCCCGGCCAGGAGTTCCGCACCAGCCAGCGCTGAACCGAACACCTGTTCCGCCGTGGCTGGGGCTCCCAACTCACGAAGGTGGGCAGCAACTTGCTCGGAGGAACGGGACGCATTGTTAGTCACGTAGGCTAAGCGCTTGCCTTCCTCGCCAAGCCTCTCCAGCGCTTCTGTGGCCCCGTCGATGGCCCGCGGTCCTGTGTAAACCACCCCATCGAGGTCCGCGAGGACGCCGTCGTATCCGTCAATCAGCCGCTTAGTCATGGACGGCACCCCTCTTTGTTGAGCTCATGATGCTTCCTCCCTCAAAGTTCGTGTCAAGAGCGACGGGTCTGCCGCCGACAAAAATGAACGGCTGCGGACCCTGATATTCCAGGGCCCGCAGCCGTAGTTGTGACGTCCCGCAACCCCTGTAGATGGCGGGACGCCACGGTCTGTGGAAAGAGTTAGACGATGGCGTTGCGGAGGGCCTTCGCGGCCAGCGCAGGATCCTCAGCACCATAAATAGCGCCACCAGCAACA
>NZ_PCPR01000052.1 GCF_002979775.1 Arthrobacter sp. MYb23 | reverse complement strand
AGGGTGACGACGTCGTTGTAGGAGACGCCGAGGCCTTCGAGGGCGTTGAGGGTCTCGTTCGCTTCGTCGTAGGTGCCGGTGATGGTGTCCCCGGTGACTACTCCGTGGTCGAACGTTGCGTCGAGCGTCTTTTCCGGCATGGTGTTGACCACGCCGGCTGCAACGAGTTCGGTCACGTAGAGCGTGTCCGGGTACGCCGGGTCCTTCACGCCGGTGGAGGCCCACAGGGGACGCTGCGGGAGGGCGCCGGCTTCGGCCAGCACTGCCCAGCGTTCGGTGGAGAAGAGTTCTTCGTAGACCTGGTAGGCCAGACGGGCATTCGCGACGCCTGCCTTGCCCTTCAATGCCTTGGCTTCATCGGTGCCGATGGCGTCAAGGCGCTTGTCGATTTCGGAATCCACGCGGGACACGAAGAAGGATGCCACGGAGTGGATCTTGGAGAGGTCGTGGCCGTTCTCCTTGGCCTGCTCAAGGCCGGACTGGAAGGCGTTGATAACAGCCCGGTAGCGCTCCAGGGAGAAGATCAGCGTCACGTTCACGCTGATGCCCTCGGCCAAGGTAGCCGTGATGGCTTCGAGGCCTTCCAAGGTTGCCGGGATCTTGATGTGGACGTTGTCCTTGTTGACCTTGGCGTAAAGGTGCTTGGCCTCTGCGATGGTACCGGCGGTGTCCCAGGCAAGGCGGGGGTCCACCTCGATGGAGACGCGGCCATCCACACCATTGGTTGCGGCTGCAACCGGCGCGAAGAGATCGCAGGCGTCGGCGACGTCCGTAGTGGTGATTTCAAAAATGGTCTCTTCGACGCTGGCGCCCGCTGCGGCCTGCGCTGCGATGGTGGCGTCGTAGTCCGTGCCGGAAGTGATGGCGGCGTGGAAGATGGACGGGTTGGTGGTTACACCAACCACGTTCTTTTCGTCGATGAGCTTCTGCAGGGTGCCTGTGTCCAGGCGGGTGCGGGAGAGGTCATCGAGCCAGATGGAAACGCCGGCGTCAGAGAGCTGCTGCGTGGGAGTGCTAGACATGTGATTTTTTCTCCTTGTGAGAGGGAAACAGACTGTTATGCGTTCGAGTCTGCGAGGGAGTCTTTGGCAGCGGCGGCAACGGCTTCGGCGGTGATGCCGAATTCGTTGAACAGGCGCTTGTAGTCGGCCGAGGCGCCGAAGTGTTCCAGGGAGATGGAACGACCTGCGTCGCCGACGAATTCCTTCCAGCCGAGTGCGAGGCCGGCTTCAACGGAAACACGGGCTTTCACGGATGCCGGAAGTACGGACTCGCGGTAGGCCTCGTCCTGCTGGTTGAACCACTCGACGCACGGCATGGACACAACGCGGGCGGCGATGCCTTCAGCCTGGAGGGCTTCGCGGGCCTGCACGGCCAGCTGTACTTCCGAGCCGGTTCCGATCAGGATGACCTGCGCGTCAACGGTTTCGCCGTCCTTGGAGGCTTCGGCCAGCACGTAGCCGCCCTTGGCAACACCTGCGGTGGAACCGAACGTGTCACCTGTGGCTTCGCCTTCGCCGCGTGCGTAGGTGGGGATGTTCTGGCGGGTCAGGACAATGCCGGCCGGGTTCTCGTGGTTCTCCAGCATGACCTTCCACGCCGCGGAGACCTCGTTCGCGTCGCCGGGACGGACAACGTCCAGGCCCGGGATGGCACGCAGGGAGGCGAGCTGCTCCACCGGCTGGTGGGTGGGACCGTCTTCGCCCAGGCCGATGGAGTCGTGTGTCCAGACGTACAGGGACGGGACGCCCATGAGCGCGCCGAGGCGGATGGCCGGGCGCTGGTAGTCGCTGAAGATCAGGAACGTACCGGAGAAAGCGCGGGTGCGGCCATGAAGGGAAATGCCGTTCACGATCGACGCCGCGGCGTGCTCACGGATACCGAAGTGCAGGACACGTCCGTACGGGTTGCCCTTCCAGGCGTCCGTTGAACGCGACGTCGGGATGAACGACGGCGAACCCTCAATGGTGGTGTTGTTGGACTCGGCAAGGTCGGCCGAACCGCCCCACAGTTCCGGCAGGACCGGACCGATGGCGTTCAGGACCTTGCCCGAGGCTGCGCGGGTGGAAACATCCTTGCCGGCTTCGAACACGGGAAGCGCGGCGTCGATGCCCACGGGCAGCTTCTTCGCTTCAACGCGCTCCAGCAGGGCGGCAGCGTCCGGGTTGGCTGACTGCCATGCCTCGAAGGAGGTCTGCCAGGCTGCGCGGGACTCGGCGCCGCGGTCCAGGACCTTGCGGGCGTGGGCCAGGACTTCTTCGTCTACGTCGAAGGACTTTGCCGGATCGAAACCGAGCACGGTCTTCAGCGCAGCGACTTCCTCGGCACCCAGGGCAGAGCCGTGGATCTTGCCCGTGTTCTGCTTCTTCGGTGCCGGGTAGCCGATGATGGTGCGCAGCGAGATGATGGACGGCTTGTTCGTCTCAGCCTTCGCGGCAAGCAGCGCCGAGTAGAGCTCCTGGACGTCTTCGACGTAGTCGCCTGTCTTGGTCCAGTCCACGCGCTGGGTGTGCCAGCCGTAGGCCTCGTAGCGCTTGAGGACGTCTTCGGTGAAGGCGATGTCGGTGTCGTCTTCGATGGAGATGTGGTTCTCGTCGTAGATCACTACGAGGTTGCCCAGTTCCTGGTGCCCGGCCAGTGAGGAAGCCTCGGACGTCACGCCTTCCTGGAGGTCGCCGTCGGAAGCGATCACCCAGATGGTGTGGTCGAACGGCGATTCGCCGGCGGGAGCATCGGCGTCGAACAATCCACGCTGGCGACGCTGTGAGTACGCAAAACCAACAGCCGAGGCAAGACCCTGGCCCAACGGGCCGGTGGTGATTTCCACACCGGCGGTGTGCTTGTACTCGGGGTGGCCCGGCGTCAGCGAACCCCAGGTACGCAGCGCCTCAAGGTCCTTCAGTTCCAAGCCGTAGCCGGACAGGAACAGCTGGATGTAAAGGGTCAGTGATGTGTGACCGGGGGACAGGACGAACCGGTCACGGCCAATCCAATCCGGGTTCTTGGGGTCGTGGCGCATCAGCTTCTGGAACAGCAGGTACGCTGCCGGAGCCAAGCTCATTGCCGTACCAGGGTGGCCATTGCCGACCTTCTCCACGGCGTCGGCGGCCAACACGCGAACGGTGTCAACTGCCTTCTTGTCCAGATCGGTCCA
>NZ_PCPR01000051.1 GCF_002979775.1 Arthrobacter sp. MYb23 | reverse complement strand
TTGGGGTAGATGTGGCGGTTGGCGTTGCCGACGGGGTGACCGAGGGTGTCGCAGTGGGCGTGGGCGTTGGAGTGACGGAAACGCTGGGCGTGGGCGTTGAGGTTGGGAGTGTCACAGCGGGCATGGGATTGGAGCTGACTGTCTCGAAGCTTGAGGCAACAAGGACGCCTGCCGTGACGGCCGCAGCGCCGAGCAGCAGCCCTCCGGCGATCTGGACTTTGCGGCGCCTCCGCTGCTCCAGGGACGTTACTGCCGCGAGAGGGCGGTTGTCGCTGAATACCGTGGTGCCGGACAGGATTTTGTGAAGCGCTTCTTCGCCGTTGGGTTCCGCCACTGGTTCGATAGTGAGCGGGTCAATCGCTGATATCTGGTTCTTGATCGGATCCATTGTCTTCAGACCCCCATCTTCTGTGTAGTCGATTCGGCCCCTGCAGGCAGATGTTTCCGGAAGGCTGTGCGGGCCCGGTGAAGGCGGACTTTGGCCGCCGATTCGCTGCATTGCAGAACCTTGGCAATATCGGCGGTCCCCAAACCGTCCCAGTACGCCATCTGCAAAATGTCGCGGTCTTTCTCCCGCAGGCGTTCCATCGCGTCCTGAACCGCGACGTTTTCGGAGTCGCCACCAAAGCGCTGGACCGCCGTCGTGCGCAGTTTTTCCTGCAGCGCCAGGCGCCTGTCGCGGCTCCGGTATGCGTTTCCCACAAGGTTCCTGGCAACCGTCAGGAGGTACGGAAGATCCGGGCGGGAATCGTCGGACCACTTTTGCCAGACGATGCGATAGACGTCGGCGGCGATCTCTTCAGCTACCTCTGCGGATTCAACACGTCGGCAGACGAACTTGAAAACGGATGGGTAGCTGTCTTTGTGAATGGCGATAAACGCCAATTCGCGCTCGGAAAGCACGATTGTTCCCCCTGATGGATAGAGCCCTGAACTGCAGGATACTTGTATAGTTTCCGGCCGGGCGGCCAGGGTTACAGGGTTCACAAGTTTCTTCAGTCACACGCGATAGATTTGACGAAAATCCCCGAGCGAAGGCGTGAAAAACCATGGTGGAAACAGGACCCGCTGCAGACTGGGCCCGCAAGCAGGTAGAGCTCAATCGCGTGCCTGTTGCGGTGCTGGGCATCGCTTCGAGCCGAGGCATTGAGGACATTGTGGCGTTCGGGTCCAACGACGGCAGGCAGGCCACCCCCGATGACCACTTTGCGCTGTTCTCAGTCACTAAACCGATCAGCGCCCTGACTGTGATGCGGCAGGTTGAACTGGGCAAGTTGTCGCTGGGAAACTCCCTGGCGGACGCCCTTCCCGGCTTTGGTGCCGGCCGCACAGACACAGTGACTCTTGAGCAGTTGCTCAGCCACCGCTCCGGCATTGCGGACCCAGCGCTCGACGGCGGCACTCCCCTCCGCGAAGCGCTCACCTCCGCGGATCAAGCCTTCTACGCCGGCTCCCTTGTTCAGTACTGCAACATAGCTTTTGAAGGTGCCGCGGCAATGGCCGAGTGGGCTGGCGGTGCCCCGTTCGAGGATCAGCTTCTAGCCCTGGCAGCTGATACCGGTGCCCACGGCCTGACGTTCGACACGGAGTCGAACCCACACACCGTCCACGGCACAGATGCAGCGGGCCTTAATGTCCAGGCCATGTACAAGAACAGGCATCCCGGGGCAGGGCTGTTCGGCACGGCCACCGATCTGCTCAATTTGGGTTCCGAGCTCCTACGGGATTCCGGGAAAGCCGTCCGTCCCGCAACGCTTGCCGCCATGCGACGCCCCCGCACCACAGAGGTTTCGCACATCACCACCCGGCCCGCGCCCTTACGTCACACCGGGCTCGGATTCCAGATGCCCGCCAACGAGTCTGAGTTGTTCGCGCAGGGGATCTACGGGCACCCGGGCTGGTCCGGAACGGAGTGGTGGATGTTCCCGGAACAGGACCGTTGCGTCGTGTTCCTGACCAACGTGCTGGATACTCCGGAACGCGGCGTTGACACCACTGAGTTGTTCAACGCTGTGGCGGTTTCCTAACCCAAGTAGGTAGCAGTTGAGCGCGTTCTGAGGCTTCTAAACGCGCTCAACTGCGACTTGGATGGGCCGCCCGGCCACGCCACGCTGACACAGCCCAAACGATCACGAACAAACCAACCAAGATCAGTCCGGCGTCTCCAAGGTCAATACTGCCAAGCCATGTGGTCAGGGGGTCCTCGAGTTCAAAGGCGGAATTCACGAAGCTCCCCAGCGTGATCACGGCGATGAACAGCGCCGAAACCGCCGAGATTCCGGTGATGACGGCGTTGAAGCCGAGCTTGCGCCGCGGGTTGTGGATGGCCGACTTGTACATCTTCATCATGGCCACGCCGTTGATGGAGTCGCATAGGGTCATGGCGGCGGTGAACGCGAGCGGAAGCGCCATTAAGGCCAGCGGCGAAACACCGGCGAGTGACGCCGTCGTGGTGATGACCAGCAGCCCGATGGTGGTGGCGGTATCGAACCCAAGCCCGAACAGGAAACCGATCACGTAAATGTTCCGCGGCCGCTCCACTTTGGACAGCGGTTTGGCGAGCAGCCGGGCAACAAAGCCTTTCGCTTCAAGGTCTTCCGGCCGCACGTCACCGCCGCGCTGCACCTGGCGGTAAACGTTGGTGGCGCGGACGAACGCCGAGCCGTTGAACAAGCCCATAGTGAGCAGGAACAACCCGGACACTCCACTGCCGATCAGGCCCAGCACCTTATTACCGGTGGTGCCGTCCTCCATGAACTGCCCGATCAACGTGGCGCCCGCCACCACCAGCAGCCCGGCCAGGATCACCACGGAGCTGTGGCCCAAACTGAAGGCAAAGCCGACGCTCACGGGGTCTCTGTGCTGCGCCACAAATTTGCGGGTGGAGTTGTCGATCGCTGCGATGTGATCCCAGTCGTAGCTGTGCTTAATACCGGCCACGTAGGCGGTGATCACCAACCCCAGCGCCAGCGGCTGCGCGCCACCGGTTGTACCAACAAGCAGCAGCACGACGGCGGCAGCGTGCAAAGCGGCCACGGCACCGAACGTGAACAACAGCCGCGTCCGCAGGGACAACGTGTCCCGCTCTCGATACATGGTGGCGAACTCGGTCAGCGCAGTCATCAATACTTCCTCAGGTTCAAAGGTGCCTGCCCAAACCAGCGTTCCCGCAGAACGCCGGTGCAGGCACCCAGCAATTTGTTGAGTTCCTCAGTGCTGTTGGACAACGATCGCAGCACAAGCCCGGTACTCCCGGCAAGAGTCGCCGTCAAAGACACACCCGTATATGCGTCAAATTCCTTGGATATCCGGTCCAGGTCATCGGCAAGCCCTTGATCTACCCGCGGGTCCACCACCACCAACGACCCCAGGTGGCTAAAGCCCTCCATGAACCCCATTCCGGTCACGTCGTTGACAGGTGGGCGCATCAGGAGGTTGTCCAGTGCCAACAGTTTTGCGCCGCTGTCACTCTCTATCCAGATCTCATTCCGCAGCCGCACCTCTTCGTACTTAAAGGATGCGCCGTCCGGCGACCATCCCGGCGTGATGACCTCCGCCATGACAACGCTCGACGTCGGGTGGAGACTAAAGCGCGAATTCTGCCGATAGCTCGCCTCCCGGTACGCGATCAATTGATCGGGCATCAGCTCCAACCGCGCCCCCGCCCCCAGCCGGACACACATCCGCTGCTCGGCAAACGAGCCCGGAGTCCGGTACACCTTGGTGGCCGATTGCGTGGTCAACAACAGATCCGCCCCCGCATCAACCCCCACCTCAACAACAAACAGATCAGCCCCGAGATACGCCCCGCCCGGATTGACCATGACATAACAAACCTGCCCGCTCTCATCCAGATAATGCGGTCTGAGCACCCGCAACGCACCCTCATGGAACTGCCGCGAAGCAACGGACCGACCGCCCCGCACACTGACCCCCAGCTC
>NZ_PCPR01000050.1 GCF_002979775.1 Arthrobacter sp. MYb23 | reverse complement strand
GAACCCGGAAGCTAAGACCCACAGCGCCGATGGTACTGCACCCGGGAGGGTGTGGGAGAGTAGGACACCGCCGGACATAAATTGAGAAGAGCCCCAGCCACTGGCTGGGGCTCTTCGTCTTTAACAACCAAAACACAGTCACACCCCAAACAGCAGAAGCCTCCACCGCCTATGGAGGCTTCACCCCTTTAACGGGCTTCGTTTCAGCGAGTCCCGTGGATTTGACTCAAGATTGACGGGTCGGTGACCTTGTGGTCGTTCATGAGCATGAACGCTTTGGACAGGATTGTTGCCAGCCTTCCAGCCTTCTCCTCGAAGGGGAGAAAGATGCGCTCAGAGGGGGATCTTGGTGCCTGCACGATGCAAAGGTAGGAGTCATCCGGGTCCATCAGAATGTTTCCCGATCCGAGGTGGATCTTGTAGGTGCGATGTTTACCGCGCACGATGAGGTGGCGGTCCGTCAATTGGCAGCACTCAGACAAAATCGTGCGGGGAAGGATTTCACTTAGATATTCATGTCTTGACTGTGCCGTTTCCGAGAGTTCCTCTGTGTGGGATCCGCCCCAGTAGTCTCTGACGAGGCCGTTCGGGTGGTCTGCCCAGTCCGGGTCCGGTCCAATTGCGGCCACTGAGGTAAAGAGGTCTACGTCGCGCATGGCTTCGCTAAACACGGCCCGAGGTACTTCATCAAGGGCTATTGACTCCCAAGTGTCCCGCGCAATGCGCCGCTCGAACCACACCCGGTTGGTTGAGCATAGCGTTGCGCGCTCTGTCTCCAGCTCGAGAAGTTCGATGCTGAAGGCCGCTCTCAGCTGCTCGTCAGGAAATTCGGCGTACAGCTTGGTGTCCTGGCCGCCGTCCCAAGGACCCAATTGGGTGCCATGCCACTCGCGGTTCTTCGCAATCGCCTGCGCACGAGCATAGTCAAGAACGTGCGCGGCGTAACGGTTGGAGTAGTGTCCAGTCTCCTGCTCGGCTGGAGTCAGTAGATAGAGTTCCCGGTATACCTGCCTGAACGGTTGCCTCAACCGGTGCTGCAGTTGGTGTGAGCGCCAGGAACGAACTTCACTGACGCTCCGTGCCCACGGTTTCCAGAGAACTACGGTCGCGTCGCCGGAGATGCTGTGTGCTTCGCCTTGGAGTCCCACCAATTCCCAACCGCTGTCCTCATTAGTGCGCCGAGGGTACCCGGAAAACTCTCCTTCCCCTACAGTGATCGTCCACAGCAGGTCGCTGGCAATACTTCTGACCACGGGGTGTTCCAAATAGCGCGTCCGGAAATTGTCGCCGGTCCACGCCCGCTCGGAAGCCATAAGCCGTTCGAGCCGGCGACGCTGGATGGCCAGGGCCTTCTTGGCTTCACTCGTGGCGAGTTTTACAGTGGACAACTTAGGAGAGTTCTTTAGTTGAGCCGGCATCGCCCCCGGTTCTCCCTCCGCTGTGAACCATTCCACTTTGACAGCAGACGCTCCCTGTCCGTTGGTCAGGGAAATCTTTGCCACGTACCCTTCGATTTCGAAGCTCTTGGCTCCCGCCGCGTCCAGCCCCAGATCAGGAACAGCTGTTTCCAACAGCTCGGAGGGCGAGATGCCTCTTGCTGCGGACAGTTGGTCGATGACGTTCACCAGGCGTTTGTGCAGGTGCTTGTTCTTGACCACGTCCCGGATATGCGTGAGTGCTCCGACGACTTCAGTGGTGGCGGTCTCGTGGCTCTTGGCGATTTCCAGGAGCGCCTCCACGCCGGCATTAGCCCCTGTTGCGGACCGGCAAACTCCGTTCTTGCCGTTGTGACCGGCGCCTAGATAGGCGGCCGCATCACGGATGAGCTGAATGTGTGCCGGAGCATCGTGCTGGAACGCGAGGAGCCAGAGGGCGGCGCGCAAGACCGATCCCAAGTGCGGACTAACACATGAAATCTCGCCTAAGTCTGCCGTGGGCCTGCGCTCAGCAGCCAGACCGAGTAGAACCTGAGCGACCCCCAATGCTCCCGGCTGCTCCGCGACCCGCAAATCTGCTGCGCGTTTCCACTTCGCCGTGGGCTTCGGACCGGTCAGCTCGCTCATGAAGAGTAGTAGCCGTGCGGCCTGGTGTTCCGGCATGACCGACGTCACTGCATTGCGTACTGAGGGGCCGAAGTCGTCGTCATCAGCTATGTACTGCAAAGGGATGCGGCCGTCTTCCTCGCTATCGTCGAGCAGCAATTCGCTAAATTCGCGAATCTTTGGATGCAACCCCGGCCCATCCCGAAAATCAGTGAGCAGCATGGCTTCCAATCGGCGGGTCGCCGCCGGAACTTTGAGTCGCTCAGTGGGTTTCAGGGCCAGGATTGGCTGGTGAAACGCACTGCGCCATGAAGGATAGATGTACCGGGAGTAGGGCACGTGGGAAAGCATCCAATCGAGCTCCTGGGCGCACCAGTCCAGTGGAGGCAGTGCCGAAAAGATGTTGAGTGCCTGCTCGATCGGTGGCAGCATGTGCACACGGCCAGCCGGGATGCCGAAAGGCTCGTAATACCTATCGGCGATCCCGTACCTGTGTTCGTGCACGTGGTCGAAGGTAAACGCAAATGCCCCCTTCTGCCCATCCGGGTCGAGATCCTCAAGGTACCTGGCAAACTGCTCCCGGTATTTTTCCAGGCCCTTCCCGTCACTTGCCCGAGTGAAATGTGGAGTCATGAAGAAACTAAGGAGCTTGTGGCATTGCTCATCAGCCAAGGCACGCAGGCTTTCGGGCATCGCGAGGCCTCCCTCTGAGCCGACCAAATTGCTCATCCTCCCACCAGCGGTACTAGCTTGATGAAGACGGCTTCGATGGCCGCGAGGACGTTGACTTCGTCTGACAGGTTGCAGACCTGTCGGCCATCAACCATCACGAAGAACGAATTCCGTTCGAAGCCTTTAATTGCCGTGTCAGCGTGCTGCTCCCACTTCACGGGCTCGTTGTCTGGTGCCCGGTGGCCAAGACCATTGAGTTCTCTTTCCTTGACGGAAGGCTTCACCAGTCCGGGGAACCTTCCAGCCCCTTTAGTGGCGTTGTAACGCGCGACTTCCTCGCGCACGCGCCAGCGGATTAGCTCTTCCACTGAGATGACATCCGGTAGCCCGGACAGCTCAAGCTGCTCCAAGGCTCCGGCGCCGGGTACGCTTTCATCGCAGATTCGCAATGTCGCCATGAGGGTCCCACCAATCGACTAAGTATTTTCCGCATCGTATAAGGCAGGTCCGACAGTCTGGATACCCGGGGGTCGGTTACGCCTTCGCCTCTTTGGCGGCTGCCTTGGCCGCTTGTTTGTTGGCGCGCACTTTGACCAGGGAGTCCGGGTCCACAATGTCGGCAACCGAGAGGTAAGAGCCCTCGTCGCCGTAGTGGCCGGCGGCTGACCGCCATCCGTCGGCCTGCAGCCCGCATTGTTTGCCCAGCAGTGCCAGGAAGATCTTTGCTTTCTGTTCGCCGAAGCCCGGCAATGCCTTAAGTCGGCTGAGTACTTCGGGGCCGTCGGGGCTCCCGCTGGTCCAAATGGCAGCTGCGTCCCCATCCCAGTCCCGATGTACTGTCTCGGCGAGAGCCTGGACCCTTGCGGCCATGGAGCCCGGGAACCTGTGGACGGCAGGGCGCTCCTTGAAGACTTCAATGAAGCCGGCGGGGTCGTAGTCGGCGATCGTGCCGGGTTCCAGGGAGCCCAGACGGGCCCGGATTTTCTCGGGCCCGGCAAATGCTGACTCCATGGTGACTTGTTGATCCAGCAACATGCCCGTCAACAACGCAAAGGCGTCGTCACTGAGCAGCTGGTCCGCGGCGGCATCTCCTGTGATGTGCAGTTCCATGCGTCCCATCCTCCCACCACAAAGAAGCTCCGTCATTGGACGTCCAGCAGTCGATGATCCGCTGCGGAGTATCCGGCCTGGCTCACTACTAACCCAGGGCGCTCGACGGCGGTTTGGCGGGGTTTGGTGGGGTTTGGGGTGT
>NZ_PCPR01000005.1 GCF_002979775.1 Arthrobacter sp. MYb23 | reverse complement strand
ACATCGACCCCCACCAAACACCCCGACGAAACCACCACCACACACCCCAAAGAACATAAACACGCCCAAAGACGGGTTGGGGGCGGCCGGGTGCGGGATGACAGTGCCCGGATGTCGGATGTGAAAGTGAACCTTCGCGGTCCGTAGCTGGGTAGGGCCGACCTCGTTCTTTAGGGCCTCGGAATGTGCTCACCGGCAGTTCCACCGCACCTACACGCAGTGCCCGGCGCGCGTCAGGAACAGCGCGGCGTAACTCAAAGCCGTGCCCGGGCGTGAGATGCGACCTGATGCTCAGCGCAGCCACCCCCAACGAACCCAAACCCGGCCGCGTCGGGAACAGCGCGGCGTAAGTCAGGCGTGCCCGGGAGTGAGGTGCCGGGTGGGGTGTGGGGACCAGTGAGGAGCGGTGCGGGGTGTGGAGCCCAGTGAGATGCGCGACAACAGTTCCGGCCCGGTGGCATGACCATCTGCAGGCGATACTAAAAAGGGTCCCTCGGATGTGTCCGTGGGACCCTTTTTAGTTGAAATTGACTTCAGGTGGCCTAGCGGCCGCCTCCCCCTATGACCCCGGCTTCGACAGCTTTGGTCACGGCGTCAGCTTCGGCTTGGGTCAGCTTGCCGTCCGTTACCGCTTTGTCCAGCTTGGTCTTCAAAGCGGCCGAACGTTCCGCCTGGCCTGCGGCCCGGATTTCTTCCAGGGCCGTGGTGACCTTGGCTTCGTCGACGCCCAATGATTCAGCGAGCGACTTCGCCAGGGCAGCATCCTGTGCTGTACGGTCCGGCTTGGTTCCTTCCGCTCCTTGGGCAGGAGGCGTGGTGGGTTTGTTCGCCTCACGGAACGCTTTCAAGGCTTCAGTGACCTTGGCTTCGTCCACGCCGAGCTTGGTAGCCAACTCAGCAGCTATCTGACCCCGATCCCGACCCGGGCCGTGTCCACCTGGCTTTCCCCCACGATCTGACGGGGTGCCTGCATCTGTAGACGACGTGGTGCCGGGTGACGAGGTAGCGCTCGGCGATGGTGTGGTGGCCGCCGTCGCTATACCGGTTGCACCCAAACCTGCGCCCAGTGCCAGTGCTCCGGCTGCAACTCCCAGGGTGATTCTCTTGGTTTTCGACATATGCCTCTCCTCAATGAGCCGTCGATGCGGCTGGCGTCTGAGGGACGGTCATTGGTTCCGTCCTCTTAACACCATGGGAGACCCACCACAGCCCAGGCTGTTTCGAACCTGTCATTCGGCTGTGAATGTGAACTGGAGTCTGTGAGCGGAGTCCCTTAGCGGGCCCGGTCCAGCGCCTCCAGCAGCCTTTTGACCGAGCCGCCCAGGTTCCACTCGGTGGCTAAGTGTTCAAGTTCAGTTCTCGCCTCGCCGGTGACGGGGCGTAGTTCCGCGCCCGCTTCGTCAAGTGTCGGAACCTCCAGGTCACGCACTACTTTCACCACCGTGGGGGCCACCTTGAGATAGTCAGCCGCAGCGGACAGCTTGGCCTTCACCGAAGCCGAGACATCGCCGTCGGAAGCTTCCGCCGCCTCGAGCAGCCCTTCCAGCGATCCATGGGTACCGAGCAACGACGCCGCGGTTTTTTCGCCGATTCCGGCGACGCCGGGGAGTCCGTCGGAGGCATCGCCGCGAAGTGTTGCGAAGTCGGCGTATTGCTGGGGCAGGACCCGGTACTTGCCCACCACTACGACGTCGGTGAGAACTTCCAGGTTCTTCATGCCACGAGCGGTGTAGATGACACGGACACCGCGGTCATCATCAACAAGCTGGAAAAGGTCACGGTCACCGGTTACCACGTCCGTCGGGAAGGTCGCCAGGCTCGCGTAAGTGCCTATCACGTCATCCGCCTCGTGCTCGTCAACGCCCACTACAGCGATCCCGGCGAGGTCCAGGACTCGGCGGATCATGGGAATCTGCGCCTCAAGCGGGTCCGGGACAACTTCTACATCCGGGCCATGTGGGACGATCTCAGCCACCCTGTGCTGCTTGTAGCTGGGGATGAGGTCCACGCGCCATTGGGGTCGCCAATCGTTGTCCCAGCAGGCCACCAAGTGTGTGGCTTCGTAGTCGGTGGTGAGGCGGGCGATCATGTCCATCAATCCCCGCACTGCGTTCACCGGCGTTCCATCGGCCCGCCGAATGGAATCGGGTACGCCGTAGAAGGCGCGGAAATACAAGGAGGCGGTGTCCAAGAGCATCAGTCGCGGCATACCTGATCCTGACATGTCAGGACCCCGAACCGCAGGAAGCCATACAAGGTTCCTACATAAGACGCGTCAAAGACTTGAACGCGGGTGTGAGCCGCATTACGATTGACTGAGCGATAATAGAACAGGCTGTTCTATTATCGAACATCTTTTAGTGCAGTAGCCCACAAAGAAGTGAGGAAAGCCCGTGCAGTTTCACCATCACGGTTATGTATCCGGTGACCCGCGAGTTGAGCCGGCCGCCGGCGTAGGTATCGACCGCCCGGCCGAGCTTCCCGACGAGGTTGATGTTCTCATTGTGGGCACCGGCCCTGCGGGCATGCTCACGGCGGCGCAGCTCTCCCAGTTCCCGGACATCACCACTCGAATCATTGAACGTCGCCCCGGGCGTTTGGCGATCGGCCAGGCCGACGGCATTCAGGCCCGCAGTGTGGAGACATTCCAGGCCTTCGGATTTGCCGAGCGCATCATCGCAGAGGCGTACAGGATCACGGAGATGGCGTTCTGGAAGCCGGACCCGGCCGATCATTCCCGGATTGTCCGGGCTGCACGGGCTGTGGATGACCCTGCTGGAATCAGTGAATTCCCGCACCTGATCGTCAACCAGGCCCGCGTGCTGGATTACTTCGCGGAGTTCATGGCCAACTCCCCCACGCGCATGGCGCCGGATTACGGTTATGAGTTTCAGGGCCTCAACGTCACCGGCGAGGGTGATTACCCGGTGGAGGTGACCTTGGGTCACACCTCCGGGCCCAACGAAGGCCAGGAGCGCAGCATCCGCGCCAAGTACGTGGTGGGTGCAGACGGCGCCCGCAGCAAGGTTCGTGAGTCGATCGGCTGTCACCTCGCCGGAGATCAGGCCAACCACGCCTGGGGCGTCATGGATGTGCTCGCTGTGACCGATTTTCCGGATATCCGCACCAAATGCGCCATCCAGTCCGGCGCCGGCGGCAGCATCCTGTTGATTCCCCGCGAGGGCGGGCACTTGTTCCGCATGTACGTGGACCTGGGTGAAGTCAATCCCAACGACAAGGGCGCCGTGCGCCGAACCACCATTGAGCAGATCATTCAGAAAGCCAACGACATCCTCTACCCGTACACCTTGGATGTTCGCAACGTGGCGTGGCACAGCGTGTACGAGGTTGGTCACCGGCTCACGGACAGGTTCGACGACGTTCTGCCGGAGGAGCGCGGTACGCGCACCCCGCGGGTGTTTATCACCGGCGATGCATGCCATACTCACAGCGCCAAAGCCGGGCAAGGGATGAACGTGTCCATGCAGGACGGTTTCAACATCGGCTGGAAGCTCGGCCACGTCCTGGAGGGCCGCAGCCCTGAAAGCTTGTTGGACAGCTACTCGGCTGAACGCCAGGTGGTGGCCAAGAACCTCATCGACTTCGACAAACAGTGGTCCACGCTGATGGCTAAGAAGCCCGAAGAGTTCGAAGACCCCGCGGAACTGGAAACCTTCTACACCAGCACCGCCGAGTTCCCTGCTGGCTTCATGACCCAATACGCGCCCTCAATGCTCGTTGCCGAGGCGCAGCACCAGGACCTTGCCACTGGCTTCCCCGTGGGTAAACGCTTCAAATCAGCGCCAGTCCAGAGGGTTTGCGACACCAACCCCATGCACTTGGGCCACCACGCCAAGGCGGACGGCCGCTGGCGCATTTACGTGTTCGCCGACGCTGCGCAGGCCGGAGCGCAAGGCCCGGTGGCGGACTTCGCCGAGTGGATCGCGAACTCGCCGGATTCGCCGCTGGCCGCGACGCCGTCGGACGCTGACCGCGACGCCTGGTTCGACGTAAAGGTGATCTACCAACAGGACCACACCGAAGTGGACATCAACGCCGTGCCCGCGGCGTTCAAACCCACCGTTGGACCGTACAAGCTCACCTACCTGGAGAAAGTGTTCGGCACCGATCCCAACGCTGACATCTTCGAACTACGTGGGCTCAGCCGCGACGGTGTAGTGGTGGTGGTCCGCCCGGACCAGTACGTCGCCAACGTGCTGCCTTTGACAGCGACGGCGGAACTCGGCGACTTCTTCGCGCCGCTTTTGTCGACGCAGGGTGAGGAGGGGAACCCAGCTGCAGGCAGGAATGCTGCTTCCGGCTTGGTGAGTAACCAGGCCTAGGGATTGGCAGGAGTGCCGGGGAGCCCCGTTGCGGGCTTCCCGGCATTTGCTGTTTAAAGGCCGCTGGCTGCGAATTTAGAAGGTTTACATGCCTGTAACGCAAAACACTGGTCGCAAACCAAATTGCAGAGTATGTTAAATGCAATGCAGTTTGCAGAGTGATGTGGGTTACAAGGAGTAAAGACCGTGACAACCAAGCAAGAAGAGGCCGGCACCGCCCCCATGGCACGGGAAGCCGTGGACCATGCATGGCTGGGCGACGCACTTCCGGAGGTTGCGCTGTCCAAATCCCAGGCGCGGGTAGTGGAGGTCATCGCCCGAAATCCCCAGCTTTCTTCCTACGCGGACATCGCAGAGATTGCCCAGCGCTCAGACGTCAACAACTCCACCGTTGTCCGCACCGCCCAGCGCCTGGGCTACCGAGGCTGGCCGGACCTCCAGCGCGAACTGCGCTCCCGCTACCTGGTGATGATCTCCACTGAGGACACCCTGCTGGAACACGGCGAGCACCGCAGTCCCCTCCATGACGCACTGAATCACGACATCGACAACCTGCGGCTGACACTTGAGTCCAACAACGCCGAGGACGTCGAGGCCGCCATCGCGGCCTTGGCAGCTGCAAGGTCCATCACGGCCATCGGCATCGGATCCTTCGCTGGACCGGCAAGCGTCATGGCCCACCTCGGTACCACCATGGGCTACCCCATCACCCTGGAAAATCGGGGCGGCGTCCACCTTGCCTCGGCAGCCAACAGCCTGGGTCCCGGTGATGTTCTGGTAGTGGTCAATATGTGGCGGTCCGTTCAGCAGATCATCGTCACTGCTGAAGCCGCCAAACAAGCCGGCGCAACCGTCGTCGCCATCAGCGATATGCGCCGTGGCCGCCTCGCCGCAGCGGCAGATCACTTGCTGGTTGTCGCTTCGGAAGGAATCTCCTTCTTCCAATCGGTGACTGCTGCAAATTCCATGGTCTACGGACTGCTGGCCGGCATGGAAGCGGCCCACCCCGAGCGCAGCCGCGCTGCCATCCGGCGAACCCAGCAACTCTGGAAAGACCTGGACATCTACCTGGATTGATATCCGCGGCTGGCCCCCAGACACTTCCCGCTACAAAATCCCCTCTAGGAGTTCCTCATGAGCAACAACCAACGCATAGCCGTTATCGGCCTCGGATCCATGGGAGGGGCGATGGCTGCAACCCTCCACAGCGCTGGCTGGGACGTCACGGGTTTCGATCCCTCGGAAGCAGCGCGACTAGCAGCCGCCGAAACGGGAATATCGACGACGGCCGAACTCAAGGATCTCGCTGGCACCCCCTACGTGGTCCTGTCGCTCCCCTCGGCCAAGATCGTCGAAGCAACAGTTCCCACGCTCCTCTCGGCACCCGGGACCATCGCGATCATTGACACCACTACCTCCGAGCCAGGCACCAGCAAGGCCATGGATGCCCTGGCCGAATCCAAAGGGGCAGCGTTCGTGGATGCCCCAGTGTCGGGCGGACGTGACGGAGCAGCAACCGGCACCCTGAGCGCATTCGTAGGAGCAACTGAAACTGCCGTGGTGGCCGCGCAACCCGTCCTTGACGCCCTCACAGGTGGCAGGTACGCCCACATTGGCGGCCCCGGAAGCGGCAACGTGGTCAAACTGTTGAACAACGTCCTCGCTGCAGCCAATCTGGTGTCCGTCGGAGAAGCCCTCGGTGTGGCAAAGGCCTACGGCATCGACCCCGCCGTAGCGGCAGCCAGCATCAGCAACGCCTCCGGCGGGAGCAAAGTCTCCGCCGCGATGTACCCCAACTGGGTACTGTCCGGTACCCACAATTCCGGATTCTCCCTCGGCCTGATGGCACGGGACGCGGCACTCGCCATCGACATGGCCCGGCAGGTCGGCGAACAGCCTGACCTTCTGGCGGCGGCCGCCGGCCAATGGCAGGCAGCCCTCGCAGCCCTTGGCCCGGCCGCCGATTTCACCGAGATCGCAAGGACGGTGGCGCCCGCGGTGACTCCTGCCGGCGCCCCGAACACCACGCACGCAGTGTAGCCATTCCAGCAAGAGAAGGAACTACTTTGAGCATCACCATAGCCCCCGCTGCATCATCCACAACCACAGCACGTGAAGTCCTGAGCGCAGCTTTCCCCGCAGGTTTTGGCCCCTTCCTGGACGGAAAGGTGGTGCCGGGATCTGGCGACACCATTACCCTGACGTCGGCGGCCACGGGTGAACCGTTTGCGACGTACGCCGATCCTGGCAGTGAAGGCGCCAACGCCATCCTGGAGAGCTCCGTCCGCGGCGCCGCCGCCTGGGGGGCCCTGAATGGCTTCGAACGAGCCGCCATCCTCCGCAACGTCAGCCTGGTAGTGGAAGCCCACACCGAAGAATTGGCGATCCTCGAATCCGCCACCACGGGGAAACCCATCCGCGATGCCCGCGTCGAAGCGTCCAAGGTTGCTGAAATGTTCGGCTATTACGCAGGCTGGGCAGACAAGCTGACAGGCCAGACGATTCCCGTCCCGGGCCCCTGGCATACCTACACCGAGCGCGTGCCCTGGGGTGTGGTGGTGGCCATTACGCCCTGGAATGCTCCGCTCTTCACCGCAGGCTGGAACTCAGCCGCTCCGCTGGCTGCAGGCAACGCCGTCATCATCAAGCCCAGTGAATTCACGCCCGCCACCACCGTCCGGCTCGCCCAGTTAGCTCACCAGGCCGGACTCCCCGACGGCGTCTTCAACGTCGCTGCAGGCTTGGGACAAACCGTTGGAGCCACGCTGACCTCGGATCGACGCGTCGGCAAAGTCAGCTTCATTGGTTCCGTCCCCACAGGACGCCGTGTCGCCGTAACTGCCGCGCAGGCCGGCATTCCAGCATTGCTGGAACTTGGCGGCAAAAGCGCCAACATCGTGTTCGCAGATGCCGATTTGGAGCGGGCTGCCGATGGTGCCATCTCCGCGATCTTCTCCGGCGCGGGCCAGTCGTGCGTCGCCGGCTCCCGTCTCCTTGTAGAGCGCAGCGTGCATGCCCGCTTCGTGGAAATGGTGGCCGAACGCGCTGCCCGGCTCCGCGTCGGCGACCCGCTGGACCCCGACACCGAGGTTGGCCCCATCATCACGGCCCCTCAGTTTGCCACCGTCACCTCGCTGATTGAGGCAGGAATGAACGACGGCGGCCGCCGCCTTACGGAGGCAGCGCTGCCGGAATCATTGGCTGGCTCCAACCTCGCCGGCGGGCACTGGGTCATGCCCACGCTCCTGGACGGCGTATCGCCAGCGAACCGTTTGGAGACCACTGAAGTATTTGGTCCCGTGGTGGGGGCCGACGCTTTCGACACCGAGGCTGAGGCCATCGCCAGGGCCAACAACACCACCTTCGGATTGGCCGGCGCCGTCTGGACATCGGACATTTCCCGGGCCCATCACATCGCCCGCGAAGTGAAGGCCGGGACCTTCTGGATCAACTCGTACAAGACCATCCACGTTGCTGTTCCTTTTGGTGGCTTCGGCGATTCCGGACACGGCCGCTCCTCCGGCCCGGGTGTCCTGGACGAATACACCCAGACGAAAGCAGTCTGGGTGCCCACACGGGCGGCCGGCTCCCCCTTCCCGTCCCTGTCCTACTAGCAGGAAGAACCATGGAAACCACCAACACAACACCCCCGGATGAAGGCCTTCGCACAGCGCTCGCGGATGGCGTCGCAACGTGGAAGCCACGAGTGCGGGCACTGTCAGAGGATCTGCACGCCAATCCTGAGATCTCCTTCGAGGAAGTCCGTGCAGCTGAGGCAATTACGTCCCTTTTGTCTGAAGGGGGCTTTGATGTCACCCAAGGAACGGCTGATTTGCCCACAGCCTTTACTGCGAGCGCGGGAAGCGGTGACCTGGCTGTTGCCCTGTGCGTCGAGTACGACGCGCTGCCGTCTGTGGGCCACGCCTGCGGACACAACCTCATCGCGGGTGCGTCTGTAGCTGCTGCGCTCGCTCTCCTTCCCCACGTGGACGACCTCGGCATTACGTTGAAGGCGATCGGCACGCCGGCTGAGGAGCATGGCGGCGGCAAAGTGCTGATGCTGGAGCGCGGTGCCTTTGACGGAGTTGGGCTGGCTCTGATGGTCCACCCTGTGCAGGACGGCGTTACGTACAACCCCGCGGGGACCACCGCCCAAGCTGTGGGCCGCTACGAGGCTGTCTTCACGGGTAAGGCCGCCCACGCTGCGGCCGCCCCGCATATGGGGGTCAATGCCGGCGACGCGGCCGTGCTCAGTCAGGTAGCCATCGGTTTGCTTCGTCAGCAGATTCCCGGTGATCACCGGGTTGCCTGCTATGTGGCTGAGGCCGGGCATGTCACCAACATCATCCCGGATCACGCCGTTGTTCCGTTCGAGTGCCGAGCTTTTACTCTTCCGGAGTACGAAGCGTTGCTCGAGCGGGTCAGGCGGTGTTTTGAAGGCGCAGCAATTGCCACAGGAACCACTTTGGAAATCACTGCCGCGGAACCGCTCTACGAGCCGCTGATCCAGGATGCGGAACTTGCCGCCCACTGGACAGAAGCCATGGACGCGTTCGGTAAGGACACTTCTCCGGCGGCGGGTATGGGCGGAGGCTCCACGGACATGGGAAATATCTCCCAAGTGATTCCATCGCTGCATCCATGGCTCAGTATTCCCGGCGCGAACGTTCCCATCCATTCGCATGGCTTCGCGGCCCTTGCGAACACACCCGAGGCGTACGCCGTGATGTTCGAGGCAGCCATCGCACTGGCTTGGACGGTGGCGGGCGCTGCAACCAATCCCCAACAGAGAGATCGCTTCGTTAAGGCGGCCTACCGTCGCGAAGCCACGATTCAGGAAGCATCATCATGAGCACCAGCACCGAAACCACGCGGACGGACAAGGCCGGCACACGGCTGACGCTTCCTGTTGCCGCGCTGGCGTTTGTCATTGCCCTTGCGGTCCAGTTCATCGGCCAGGCCAAGATTGATCTCGGCATTGGTGCGATCATCATTTTCCCCATGGTTTGGGGCTTGATCCTTGGCTTGCTGGTTTCCATCCAGAAGTTCAAGCCGCTGGGCCTGGACCTCCAGCGTGTGGCCGCCGCCCTTGTTGGCGTGGCAGTCCTGCTCCTGGTGGCCAGGCTCGCCTTCAATATCGGCCCAAGCCTGCCGAGTCTGATCAAGGCCGGCCCCGCGCTGCTCCTCCAGGAAGTGGGCCATCTGCTGGGGACCATCGTGTTGGCACTGCCGCTCGCTGTGTTGCTGCGTATGGGCAAGGCCACTGTGGGCGCCACGTTCTCGCTGGACCGCGAACCGTCGTTCGCCATGGTCTCTGAGAAGTACGGTCCTGACTCCGACCAATACCGCGGCGTGCTGGCCATGTATGTTTTCGGTACCCTGTTCGGCGCCATCTTCATCACACTCCTGACATCGTTGGTGGCCAACTGGAAGATCTTCGATCCCCTGGCCCTTGCGATGGGTGCGGGCGTTGGTTCGGGTTCCATGATGGCGGCCTCTGCCGCGAGCATCATTGCCGCCTACCCGGGTGACCAGGAAGCCATTCTGGGCATGGCAGCAGTCTCCAACCTGATCACCACCATCCTGGGTGTCTACGTAGGCATCTATATCGCACTGCCCGTTGCTGACAAGTTCTATAAGGTACTCACCCGCAACAAGGAATCGCAGAAGGTCGGAGCCGGCACGGCTCCACAGGCCCGCACCGCAGCTGAGCTGGAACAGGACGAGGTCCAGGCCGAGGAGAACCGCCGCTTCCGTGAAGAGGTAGCGAAGTCTTCCGCGGCAATGAAGTTGCCGCTATGGCTTTCCCTGTCTGTCTTGACGGTGTTGGGTATTGGCACTGCAGCCGTGGCCGCAAAGGGCCTGAGTGTCTCCATCCTGGCTGGATACGGCATCATGTTGGCTCTGGTCTTGGTCAGTTTGCTGCTGGCCAAGATCACCCGGAAGGTTTCGGCCATTGTCTTCATCACCACTATTGGCGCCTATGTTTCGAGCCCGTGGTTCTTTGGGTCCGGCGTCTTGAATGAGGCCGTCAAGACTGTCGACTTCCTCTCCATAGCCACCGTGATGCTGACCTTGGCTGGCTTGTCACTCGGGAAGGACATTCCGTTGTTGCGGAACATCGGGTGGAAGATCATTCCCGTTGGCTTGGTGGCGATCACGGCGTCCTTCCTGCTCTCCACGGTCATCGCGGAGTTTGCGTTGGGACTCTGGCACTAACAAATGCCCGGCAGGCTTCGGCCCGGATGCTCGCACAGCTGTGAGCATCCGGGCCGTTCTTGCTTTGTTGGAGAGCATTGCATAGAGCCAGCATTGCGCAGGGCCACAGCTGCTCAGCGGGTCCTGTGTGAAACTGTCGTAGCCGTCAGGCAGAATAAAACTCATGGGGCGTTGGAGCGAAGAGACAGTCATCAAAGCCGCCCCGGACGCATCTTCCTTGGCGGCGGCACGGAAGCTGGCGCATCCCGGCCCATGGTCGGACTCCGGCAGCAATGATGTCCTTGTCTGGGGCAGGTGCCAAGGCAGCGGAAAAACGCCGTACCAAGTCAGCGTTGACATCGTAGCGCCCGCCTACCGCTGCTCGTGCCCCAGTCGGAAGTTCCCCTGCAAGCATGCCTTGGCACTGCTCCTCCTGTGGTCCCGGGGTGAAGCAGCCGAAGCAGGAGCCGCCACTGCGGATTTCGCCAAGGAGTGGGCCGATCAACGGGCCGACCGCGCCACTGCCAAGGAACGCCGGCAAAGCGAGCAGCCCGCCGATCCGGAAGCGCAGGCAAAACGTCTCGCTGCGCGGCTCGCGCTGATGGACGCGGGGGTAGATGATTTTTCGCGCTGGCTGACGGACCTGGTCCGGACAGGCCTCGCCGCCGCCCGCAAGCAACCGTATTCGTGGTGGGATGGCGTCGCAGCCCGTTTGGTGGACTCCCAACTTCCTGGTTTGGCCGAGCAAGTACGTGACATGGCTTCCCAAATCCATGGCAGGACGGACTGGTCTGACCATCTTCTCCTCCATGCGGGCCGCTGGTGGGCACTCACCAAGGCCTGGTCAGCCAGGGACAATCTATCTCCGGATGAGTTCGCTGACGTCAAGGCTGCCCTCGGGTGGTCCACGGCGTCGGCCGATGTACAGGACACTGAGCAGTTGCCGGGTCCTTGGCTGGTTCTGGGTGCCCACCGGAGCGATGACGGACGACTGCAGCAACAACGGACCTGGCTTCAAGGCCCGGACGGGACGGTAGTGGTGGTCCTCGACTTCGCCGCACAGGGCCAGGGTTTGGCTGCCCCGCAACTTGCCGGGGCTCTGCTG
This sequence comes from Arthrobacter sp. MYb23, assembly GCF_002979775.1. Taxonomy (GTDB): domain Bacteria; phylum Actinomycetota; class Actinomycetes; order Actinomycetales; family Micrococcaceae; genus Arthrobacter. The sequence goes on along the minus strand of NZ_PCPR01000005.1, from coordinate 198,545 downwards.
GATGTCACAATTGCCCGCTACCCCGGTACAGCACCGCAGCGCGCCATGTTCACTGGCCCCGTTAATCCCCTGGGCGCGGCCCCTAGCCTTGGACAGGGCAACAGCATCGGGCAGGCCCTCAAACAGGAGTCTGCTGCAGTTGCCGTCTCGCCGTGGCGGACCAGGCATCCCGTGCTGTTGGAAGGAGTCATCATCAACCCCGAGGACAGGGGGTGGCTGCACGATCCGAATGGCGAGGCACTTCCCTTGGTGGATGCTCCCCTGGACTCGCTGCTGGCACTGACCGGCGGCCATGCGGCCGATATTTTCGGTGAACTGGAAGATGGCCGCCTGCGTCCGTTGACCGTCGTCGTCGACTCCATGGTGGTGACCCCGTGATGTGGTTGACGGATCTGCGAACGGCAGCGTTAGTGGGTACGGGCCGGCATGAGGCTCCCCTTCCGCCCGCTGAGATGGGGTTTCACGCCCCCGAGGGCCAAAGCCGGGAGGAATTCCTGTTGGATCAAGCCGCCTTGGCAGACGTTGTTACCCGGGCCACACGGTCAGCCTCCGCCGTGCCCATCACCGGAGTTTTCTCGCCGGCCCCCGCTGATATGGAGCCACAAGCCAGCGGCGAAGCCGCCAGGCTCTTGGACCTTTTACTGACCCAGCCACCCGTGGGTCTTGAGCTGAGGACCCAGCTGGTAGCGGACTGGCTGAAGTTAGCCGAAGAATCACGACGCCGGGTCCCTCACCGGCTGCTGCCGGCGTTGCTGACGTTGGCTGAGACTAAATCCACTGTTTTCAGGAGCCTGGAGCCGGCCATAGGAACCCGTGGCCGGTGGATGCAGGAGATCAAGAGCCCGACTTCACAAGAGCCTGCCAGCCAAAGGACCGGCGCACCAAGTTCTGACGCGGCGGCGGACTATGACGTCCTCAGAAACCGTGATGCATCAGCTGCGCGGGTCCAGCTCCAAGAGAACTGGACGTCGCTCAGCGCCAGGGAGCGGGCAGGTAATCTGGCGCTGTTCGCTGGAAACCTCCTTGACGAGGACGAAGCCTTGTTGGAGCGGGCCTTGGATGACAAAGCCAAGGGCGTACGGGAAGTGGCTCTTCGGCTTTTGGACCAGCTCCCCAGGAGTGCACGCGCTACCCGCATGGCCGCCCGGCTAAAACCCTTGCTGCAGGTCAAGGGGCTTCTGAGCAAACGGCTGGAAATCGATCTCCCTCCGGACCCCGACAAGGACGCATTGCGGGACGGAGTACCCGCGGACCCCCGCAAGGGCGAACCGGATCGGATGGCCCGGCTGGAAGCCATCATTAAGGGGGCGCCGCTGGACGTATGGACGTCGGTGACAGGCCGTAACCGTTCGGCCACCGCCTCCTTGCTGAAGGACGAACCCCGCATCCTGGACGCGATGATTGCTGCAACTGCTGCCCGTAACGATGTTGAGTGGGCCCGTGGGCTTCTCACCGTCGTGACGGACAGGAGGCTGTTGGATTGTCTCCCTCCGGCGGAGCGGGCCCATTGGTTGGAGAGGCATGTCAGGATAAGCAACGACCAACCGCTGACCTTGGCACCGCTCCTGCAAGACCTGCCGCAACCGTGGTCCGTGCCGTTGGCGGATGCGGTACTGACAGTAATTTCCGGCAAGGACGGGGGCCGTTTGGCCGCCATGCTGTCCGAAGACTTACCCACGGCGCTGCCGCCCGAGGCAACCGAACGTTGCCGGCTGCTTTTGGCAGAAACAGATAAAGACGCTGCACGGCGCCGTGTTCTGCGCGATGCGGTCCAATACCAATCATTCAAACAATCCCTGACGGAGGCTTTCCGATGACCGATGCCCAGAACGCCACGGAGGTTCTTCGCGCCCACGCAGAGAACGCGTACGCCGATGAACTCAGCGCTTTGGATGCTGTTGACGATCGCCCCCTCCCACCCAGCTGGCGTCTTTCCCCATGGGCAGTCACCACTTATATCCTCGGTGGAACCTTAGCCAACGGTGTTCAGATCACTCCGAAGTATCTTGGCTCCGAACGCCTGGTTGAAATCGCCGTGGCGTCACTGGCAACAGACCGCGCACTGCTGTTGCTCGGTGTTCCGGGAACCGCGAAGACCTGGCTTGGTGAGCACCTGGCGGCAGCCATCTCCGGCTCGTCCACCTTGGTGGTGCAAGGCACCGCGGGTACCCCCGAAGAGGCCTTGCGGTATGGATGGAACTACGCCCGCTTGTTGGCCGATGGCCCTTCCCGCGCCGCCATGGTTCCGGGGCCGGTGATGCGCGCCATGGAGACAGGAAGCCTGGTGCGCGTGGAGGAACTGACCCGCATCCCCTCCGATGTGCAGGACTCCCTCATCACGATTCTGAGCGAGAAGACGCTGCCCATTCCAGAACTCAACGAGGAAGTCCAGGCACGGAAGGGCTTCAACGTGATTGCCACGGCGAACAATCGCGATAAGGGCGTCAACGATCTCTCCTCCGCCCTTCGCCGCCGGTTCAACACGGTGGTCCTGCCGCTTCCGGACAGCATTGACCAAGAGGTGGAGATCGTCACCACCCGTGTCCGCAGCCTGGGTGAGTCCCTGGAGCTGCCGGCAGACTTGGCTGCACTGTCCGAGATCCGCAGGGTGGTGACCGTGATGCGCGAGCTCCGGTCAGGAGTGACGCAGGATCAGCGCACCACCATCAAGTCGCCGTCGGCCACGTTGTCCACAGCGGAGGCCATTTCCGTGATGACCAACGGGCTGTCACTGGCCGCACACTTTGGAGACGGCACAGTCCGTGCGGAGGATGTGGCCGCCAGCTTGGTGGGCGCAGTAATCAAGGACCCCGTGCAGGACCGTGTGGTCTGGCAGGAGTACTTGGAGACCGTGGTGAGGAACCGGCCCGAATGGAAAGACCTGTACCGTGCCTGCCGCGACCTCGAATCGTCCAACTGAAACATGACAGACGTCCACATTCTGGGGATCCGGCACCACGGTCCGGGTTCGGCCCATTCCGTCGCGGAAGCCCTGGCGACCCTTAGGCCTGATGTGGTGCTGGTGGAAGGGCCACCGGAGCTTGACCAGGTCATCCCGCTGGTCACGGATCCGGACATGGTGCCACCCGTCGCAGGCTTGATCTACGCGGTGGACGAGCCTCGATTGGCCTCCTTCTACCCCATGGCCTCCTTCTCACCGGAGTGGGTGGCAATCCGCTGGGCTCTGTCAACCGGAAAACCTGTGCGTGCCATCGATCTGCCCGCCGCACACACGTTCGCACTCAGGGCCTCAGAGGAACGCGCCGCGACAGCGGCGGCGGCTTCGGCCGAGGAAGATTCCACTGACGCGTCGGCGACGACGGAACCTGCGGTAGCCTCCTCCGACGACGACGGCGGGGGGCTTGCCGCCGTCGTCGGGAACCATCCGGACGTCGACGCTAAGCCCGCCGCCGTCGTCGTGAACCATCCGGACGGCGGCAAGGATCATTCAGTCATCCAGCAGCAGGCGTACCGGCCCGACGCGATTGGTATGTTGGCCGAAGCTGCAGGCTACAGCGACGCGGAACGATGGTGGGAAGACGCCGTGGAGCACCGGAACACGGACCCCGTTGAACGCTTTGAAGCTCTCATCGAGGCGATCACGGAAATCCGAGCCATGGATCAGCGTCCCCCGGAACATCCTGACGTCCTGGAGAATAACCGCCGGGAAGCTGCCATGCGGCGCTTGTTGCGCGCTGCCATGCGCGAAGGGCATGAACGCATCGCAGTGGTATGCGGCGCCTATCACGCACCGGCCTTGGTACCCGCCGGTTTCCCTTCGGTGTCCGCCGACAACAAAGTCCTCGCCGGTTTGCCCAAGGCCAAAGTGTCAGTCACCTGGGTTCCATGGACCTCGGACCGGCTCAGCCTGGGCAGCGGATACGGAGCAGGGGTCACTGCGCCGGGCTGGTACCAGCACCTGTTCGCACACTGGACGGCCAAGGAACCCACGAAGGATGTTGCCACCACGTGGCTTGTCCGGGTAGCCCATGCGTTGCGCAAAGAGAACCTGGACGCCTCCACGGCCTCCATTGTGGAGGCCAGCAGGATGGCTACGGCGTTGGCTGCCGTCCGTGGACGGCCAAGCCCTGGTTTACCGGAGTTGGACGATGCCGCGCAGACCGTCCTGTGCGACGGTTCGCCCCTGCCGTTGGCCCTGGTTCACCGTGAACTGACTGTTGGGCGCAAGCTCGGGAACGTTCCCGACTCCGTACCTACGCTCCCGCTGGCAGCGGACCTTAGCGCCACGCAGCGCAAGCTACGCATGAAGCCCAGTGCCATGGAAGAGGTCATGGTCCTGGACCTGCGCAAGCCGAACCAGTTGGCCCGTTCGGTGCTCCTCCACCGTTTGTCACTGCTGGGCGTGGACTGGGGACAGCCAGCTGACGCCGGCAGGACCACTGGCACCTTCAAAGAAGCATGGACGTTGGCGTGGAAACCCGAGTTGGCTGTTTCAGTGGTGGAAGCGAGCCGCTACGGCACCACCGTCGCCTCAGCAGCAGCCACGTACGTCTCCGAGCAGGCGCAGGCGGCCGAAAGCCTGCCCGTTCTGAGCAGACTGCTGGAGAGTTGCCTCCTGGCCGAATTACCCGACGGCATCGCCGGCGTCGTGTCCGCTTTGGCTGAACGTACTGCGCTGCAGCAGGACGCTCCTCCCCTCTTGGAAACCATCGCCCCGCTGGCCCGCACCTGCAGGTACGGCAACGTGCGCGGGGTGGACGTGAGCGATGTCCGGAAAATCCTGCAGGCGACTGTAGTCCGTGCGTGTGTTGGACTGCCCACTGCCTGCGCCGGCTTGGATGACGATGCTGCTGGTGTGATGCGCCGGGCCATTGACCGGGCACAAGATGGCATGACCCTCCTGCCCGAGTTGCCGTTGGATGACTGGCATGCTGCCCTCTCAGCGGTGGCACACTCGGACACGATTCATGGCTCGGTGGCCGGACGGGCCACCCGGCTCCTGCTGGATGCGGGGCTGGTGGAAGGAACTGATGTTGCGTCACGTCTGAGCAGACGTTTGTCGATTGCCACACCGGCCCCTGATGCCGCTGCCTGGCTGGATGGCCTCCTGTCCGGCGACGCGACCTTGATGATCCATGATCGGCGGCTCCTGCAGATCGTTGATGATTGGGTGGACGGCGTGCACGATGACGTGTTTGAGGACGTCTTGCCTTTGATCCGGAGAACGTTCTCGGCGTTCAGCAGGCCTGAGCGGCGCGAAATCGGCGAGCAGTTGAGCCGGGTCGGTTCTGCCGGCGTCGACGTTGAGCCCTCCCCCATGGACCTGTCCGGAGCGGGCCCGGCGCTGGGAACCATGGCACGAATTCTGGGATGGAAGGCGATCGCATGAGCGACGATGCAGCTGTGGCAGGTAGCCCGGACGCACCGGATGATTCACCCGGGTCCGGGCGTGACCGGTTGAGCCGTTGGCGTTTGGTCCTGGGCGGGCACGATGCTGACGGCATCTCGACAGGGGAAGGTGTGCCGGTGCAGCTCTCAGAGGATGATGTGCGACGCGATCAGGCGCTGGAAGAGCTCTACGGTGAAGGGTCCAACCGGCGCGGTGGACTGGGCTCGTCCAGTCCACGCGTGGCCCGATGGCTTGGCGACATCCGTGGGTACTTTCCCTCCTCGGTGGTCCAGGTCATGCAGGCCGATGCCATGGACCGGCTCGGACTGAGGCAGCTGCTTCTGGAACCGGAAATGCTCCGGACAGTCCAACCCGATATCGGCTTGGTGAGCACCTTGGTAGGTCTGGGGCGGGTCATTCCCGAGGAGTCCCGGGAAACTGCCAGATCGGTGATTCGGCAGGTTACCAAGGAGCTTGAAGAACGCTTGCGTGCCAAGACGATTCAGGCAGTTTCAGGGGCGCTCAACCGCTCCGCAAGGACACGCCGGCCACGCCACAGGGATATCGACTGGAACAGGACCATCGCCGCTAACCTCAAGCACTACCAGCCCGAATACCGGACGGTGGTGCCCGAGCGGCTCCATGGACACGCACGACGCAGCACTGAAATTCAGCGCGAGATCATTTTGTGCATCGACCAGTCGGGCTCCATGGCTGAATCAGTGGTGTATTCCAGCGTCTTTGGAGCTGTCCTTAGCTCGCTCAAGTCAGTGAGTACCAGGTTGGTGGTCTTTGACACCGAAGTGGTGGATCTGACCGAGGACCTGGACGATCCGGTGGACGTGCTGTTCGGCGTGCAACTGGGCGGTGGCACGGACATCAACCGAGCACTCGCCTACTGTCAGGACCAGATCACCAAACCCGCCGAAACCATCCTGGTGCTGATCAGCGACCTCTACGAGGGCGGGATAGCCGAAGAAATGCTGCGTCGTGCCGCTTCCATTGTGGGCGGCGGCACAACCATGGTCGCGTTGCTGGCCTTGAGCGACAGCGGCCATCCATCCTTCGACTCCAGCCACGCGGCAGCGCTTGCCGGCATCGGTGTGCCCGCGTTCGCATGCACTCCGGATCTTTTCCCGGACATGATGGCTGCGGCCATTGAACGCCGGGATGTCAGCGAATGGGCAGCCTCCCAGGACATCCCAACCAGTCACGAAAACTAGCAGGCAGTCACCGGAAGCTCTGGCGGAGCACAGCAGACGGGACGAGAATTAGCTGGTGGTCCCTCCCCGCACCGGTGAGGGCGGCGACACCCTGAATGACGCCGCCCGAAAGATCCAACGCGTCTACCTGACATTGACGCTGGGCAATACCATTGCGGCCTCCTTCATTTGGGGCATCAACACCCTTTTCCTGCTGGATGCGGGCTTGAGTAATCTGGAGGCGTTTGCCGCCAATGCCTTCTTCACTGCAGGCATGGTTCTTTTCGAAGTACCCACGGGCGTGATTGCTGATGGGTGGGGACGGCGCGTCTCGTTCCTGCTGGGAACGGTGACGTTGGCTGTGTCCACCTATCTGTATTTTGTGATGTGGCAGATCTCCGCGCCGTTCTGGATGTGGGCTGTGGTCTCGGTCCTCCTGGGCCTCGGCTTCACGTTCTTTTCCGGCGCTGTTGAGGCCTGGCTCGTCGATGCCCTGCGCTTTTCGGGGTACCACGGCGGATTGGAATCAGTGCTAGGCCGTGGGCAAATGGTTCAGGGGGTAGCGATGCTTCTTGGTTCGGTGGCAGGCGGGGTCATAGCCCAAGCCACAAACCTAGGCGTCCCGTTCCTCCTGCGCGTGCTGGTGCTGCTCGCCATGTTTGCTGTCGCTTTTGGGCTCATGCACGACGTCGGCTTCTCGCCTGAACGTTCGACGCACCCCCTCCGTGCCACGCGCGCGGTGCTGTCGGCGTCGATCGAGAACGGATTGAAGAACCCGCCCGTCCGCTACGTGATGTTGGCAGCGCCCTTCACTGCCGGTGTCGGGTTCTATGTTTTCTACGCACTGCAGCCCTACCTGCTGGACCTCTTTGGCGACCCGAAGGCCTATTCCATCGCGGGTTTGGCCGCGGCGATCGTGGCCGGATCGCAGGTCCTCGGGGGCTGGCTGGCCCCGCACGCACGGCAACTGTTCCACAAGCGAACGTCCGTGCTCATCATCAGTGCAGTGGTTGGCGCCCTCATCCTGCTGATCCTGGGATTCACTCGGATCTTCTGGGTGGCGCTGGTTCTGCTCGCACTCTGGGCCATTGTGGGTTCCGCGGCCACGCCCGTCCGGCAGGCGTACGTCAACGACATGATCCCGTCCAAGCAGCGGGCCACCGTCCTGAGTTTTGATTCACTGATGGGTTCCAGCGGCGGCGTAGTAATCCAGCCGGTCCTGGGCCGGGGAGCCGATCTCTACGGCTACCCGGCATCACTGGCAATGGCGGGCGTCATCGAGCTCATAGCTGTTCCGTTCCTGCTGGCCAGCAGGAAGCAGAGCGCAGCGGCCGATCGGGCCGTTGCTGCGGATGCGCCTTAAGTACGGAAGACTGACATCAACCACCACTACTGAAAGCGCGGTTGCCACGTGATCTCCCTGCACCAGGACGCCCAAGGATTCATCCGGATGAAAAGGCACTTCCCCGCCAGTACCGAGGTGTCCGTAGTTTTTGCTGACGGGACCGAGGAGGTCTTCACCGCGCGGCGGCTCAACGAGATCTATGACGAAGCGCTCGCGACTTACCGTGCGGCGAATCATCTGGACGCCAAAGGCTTTGACAGGGGCCCCAAAAAGAAGGTCCAGCAGGGCATTGAATTCGTCCCGGTGTCACCGGGCATGTCCAGCTGAACCAGCTTCTTCGTCAGCTAATTTCGCTTTCCTGAGGCATGATCGACGCAAAAGGGAGTCCAGGGCCGGGCCTCGAGCCTGCCTTCGGGAATGGTGACGCCGCAGATTGCACACCGCCCATAGCTTCCATCCGCGATCCTCGCCAGCGCCTCTTCAATCTGCTCCAAACCAACCCGGCTTTGGCCCATGAGGGCAGACGCCTGAGATAGCTCGAACGCTATGGTGCTGCCTTCGGGATCGTGTTCGTCGTCCACATTGGAATCCTGACGGGCGAGACTCACTGAGGTAATGTCGCTTCGCAGCGCCTTCAGCAGCTCGAGTTTTCGATTCCGTTCCTCCTCCAGGAGAACCCGAAACCGCTCGGCGTCAACCACGGCGGCTCATAGTTCCACAGTGCCGCTCTCGCCCACGCTGAACCGGGAATTTGTGACCTTGGACTTGACCCATTGAAGAACCGTAGCAGCCGTTCCACCCGGGCTGGTCCAGTACTCTGCCGAGTCCGAGTCAACGCGCAGCAGGCAAACCTCAGGAGTGTCAGGGCCATCGGGGAACCATGCCTCCACCACCTGATTCCACATCTCGTGGATCTTCTGCCGATCGGTGACTACCTCGGCAGTTCCTGCCACGGAGACCCACTCGGTCTTGTTGCCAAAGGAAATATTGACTCGCGGGTCCTGGCGGACGTGGGCAACCTGCGAGGTTCCCAGTCCCGTAAAGAACCACATGTCGCCGTCGTCCTTGACTTCCTGAACAGCCAGTGGCCGGCTGACCAGTGCGCCGGACTCGTTGACGGTAGTCAGCATTCCGATCTTGGAGTCGTTGATGATGTCAGTGACTTTGCTGATGGCTTGTTCTTCAGTCATTCGGGCCTCACTTCTCCTTGTGCCTGGACTCAACTTCATGTCCGGGGGTCTTTCCCCACAGCCACCCTATTAGTAAGGCTACTGATTTGCTAGGCGGACGAGGAATGTCGCTGGCAGGCCAACAAGCAGAGCGCTGGGAGTTTCCGGGAATCATGCTGCGGCTTCATCCGTTCTCTTGATAGTGACATGCCGACGGCGGTCAGGCTTGCCCCTCGGGGCAGGTAAAAACGACGGGAAGTTTGGGGACTGCCATGACGTTCAGTGAAACCATCGACCGCTTGAGGACCGCGCACCTTATGGTCCGGGACGCCAATGAGTGGGACGGATTAACGGCTGCTCTCGCGGACGCCTATCGCCGCCAGGACGATGACCTCATAGAACAGTTGCAGCCGCCGTTTCTCCAGTCATGGCGCACAGTCACCCACTATGTCCTGCGGGATACCTTAGACGCGGCAGGCATTTCCGTGTCCGAGCCCAGCCGCCCCTGGGGAATTGCAACCTTGACGGCCAACGATGTCAGCCGCGAACCTGTTCTCTGCCGAGTGGACCCGGCAGTACCGCAGCACGCGCAAGGTGCATCAGTCGACGGGCCGGAGTTGCTCACTTTCGCCGAAATCATGGCGTACTACGCTGAGTGCCTGTCACCGCTGCTCGAACACGCCAGCGGCCACCAGGAGCAATACTCCAGGTAGCTCAGCACTCCAGATAGCTCAGCATCGTTTCTCCTGTGAAGGTTTATTGCTGGGGCGCGGACCGTTCGATGAGCTCGCGGAGCTGGCTGAGGGCGTCGGGAATCTCGGCACCATGGGAGAACAGCATTCTGCGGGGTGACAAGCGGGCGATTTTCCGGAGCGACAATTCAGCCTCCACCGGGTCAGCCGTAAAGGGAGCCGGCGGCCGCACCATGACCCCGTTCATGGTGCCCACAGCGTCACCTGTGAACAGCAGGCCTTCTCCTTCATGCAGCAGGCTGATGTGGCCTTGAGTGTGCCCCGGCGTGTGGATGATGCGCAACCCGCGAAGGGATGCGCCATCGACGGCGGCCCGGACCTGCACTTCGGAGGATGCTGTGCCGGAAGAAATGCCCGAGGCTACGGCGCCGGCATCGGCTTCGCCCGCCCACACCAGAGCATTGCCTGCCTTCGAAAGGATCTCCTTCAAACCGCCCACATGATCAGCATGGGCATGGGTAATCACGACGTCGGAGATGTCAGCCCAGCCCGCGCCTAGACGTTCCAGAGCCTGGTGGATATCCGTGGCGTTGTCTCCCATGCCGGTGTCGATCACAACAATCCCATCGGCCACGGGCAGCAGGAAGCAGCGAACGTCGAAACTGATTTCCGTGGGGCCCGCTACGCCTGCAGGCAGATGGACTTGCTGGGCTATTGTTTCCAGCTCGGACGGGGATTCAGGAGTCTGCGGATGGGTTACTGGGTCTTGGCGCACAGGGAATCAGCCCTGCCTTGCTGGCGGTGGGCCATCAATAACAGTGGGAATGTACTCCAGTAGTTGCGACCTGCCATCAAACGTCCGGCTTTCCACCAACTCCAGGGAAACATCCGGGTATCCATCGAAGATCCGCTCGCTTCCGGTCCTGCCGGTGATCACGGGAAAGACCACCAGGCGGTATCTGTCCACCAGCCCGGCCGTCAGCAAGGAACGGCAGAGGCTAAGGCTGCCCAGTGTGCTGAAGGTACCGGATCTGGTCGTCTTCAATTCCCTCACGGCCTCTACGGCGTCACCGGAAATGAGCTCCGAGTTGGGCCACGCCAGGGGCTCTTTCAACGTGGAGGAAAAGATGATCTTCGGCATGGCGGCCAATCCGCCCAAGCTGGCGCCCTCTTCCTCCGAAAACCCGGAACTATCTTCAGAGGCTTGCTCCGACATACTGGACATCACCCGATAGGTGGTGGCCCCCATGAGCATGGTGAATTCCTTCTTTCCCTCCTCATCGAGCCAAGCCAGGTACTCCGGGCCCTCCAATCCCCACCAACCGGGCCACCCTTCGGCAGAAGCGTAGCCGTCCAGGGAAATGATCAGGTCCACCATCAAGGTTGCGGTGGTCTCACTCATAGCAGTCTCCTCGGTTGTGCCGTGCGCATTGACCGTGCGCGGGAAACGCTAGTCCTGAGCGATCCGGTGTTCAAGAGGTCCGGACTAGAGGAGAGTCTGGGCTAGAGGAGGAGAAGGACGAATCCGCCGAGGGTGCTGAGTATCCCAACCCCGGTGAGGATCCAGCCCAAGATCAATACTGTGTTGTCGTGGCGGGGTGGCCTGAGCGAGCATCGGGACGGATGGCAGAGGTCGTAGTGGACCACCACGGTGCCTGAATCAACGGTGTCGTCGCGGGCAGGAATGTCCAGTAAGACTTTTTGTTCCTCGTTCGACTGGTCCTGCCACTGAAGACCCAGGAAACCACCTGCGGCGAACTGTGTTCCATCCGCGGTGGCCCAAACGCAACGACGCCTGGCAATGATCCAGGCGCTGATCAACAGTGGCACGCCCGGAACGAACCCCACCCACGTCATCATTTCCAGGATGGGGCCAAGAAATTCCAGGGATCCGGCCATGAGTCGATCCTATGCGTCCAAGGGCGCGGATCGGGACTCTCTGTCTGGCCTGGGACCGGGATGTCAGGAATTCTCAGACGGTACGGTCCACGCGGGAACGCCACAGCAGATATACGAAGTAGGGCGCGCCCACCAGCGCCGTCATGATTCCGGCAGGTATCTGGGCTGGTGCGATCAACGTGCGGCCGATGATGTCGGCCAGCACCACTGTGCAGGCGCCAATCAGCGCGGCCACCGGTAGGACGCGGGAGTGTCGTGCGCCCACCAAAGTGCGGGCCGCATGGGGCGCCACAAGCCCAACGAAGGCAATGACGCCTACCGAAGAGACGGCACCAGCGGTCAAAAGCACCGCTACGGAGAGGAGGAGCAACCGGGACCCGGACAGCCCGATTCCGAGCACGCGGGGAGAATCGTCATCCACTGCTATCAGATCCAGATCCCGCCTCATGCCCGCGAGCACTGGCAGTGCAAGCACCAGGGCCAGCAGCGGCGGCAGGACGGAGGCAAAGTTGCGGCCGTAGGTGGAGCCTGACAGCCACGTCAGGGCCTTCGTCTGGTTGAACGGGTCAGTGGTCACCAGGAGAACGGTGATTGCGGCTGCCAGTCCTGCGGAGATGCCGATACCGATCAAGACCAGCTTGTTTTGTTGAAGCCCGCCCCGGAAAGCCAGCCCGAAGACCAGCAGCGCGGACAGTGCCGCTCCCCCCAGCGCGGAGCCGGTCACCACCCAGGAACCTGCAGTGGGGACTGTGGTGATGACGATGATTGCTGCGAGGCCGCCGCCGCCGGAGACGCCAAGGATGCCAGGCTCAGCCAGGGAATTGCGGGATACCGCCTGAATCAAGGCGCCGGCCAGAGCCAAGGCAGCTCCGGCAAGTACTGCCGCCACGACACGCGGCATCCGGGTTCCCAGCACAGCGCTGACGCGGTTTCCTGACTGACCGGTGAGCCAATTGACCAGGTCCCCCAGGAGTAGCTTCGCGTCGCCCAGGAGTGCTCCGGCCACCAGCAATCCGGTGAGCAAAACCAGAAGCCCGATCAACACGCCAACGAAGAACCTGCGGGATCGAAGCCTCGCCAGGGCGTCACCGGCAACACTTAATCCGGCGTCGGACATCCGCATGGCCAGGATCACCAGGAAGATGGCTCCGAAGACAGTCGTGACCGCGCCGGTGGGCACTTCAACCCCTGCTTGGGCGCCGAATAGTCCACGAACCAGGACGTCCGCTCCGATGACAACCACGGCACCGGCCAGGCCGGAGATGGGCAGCAGCGCCCTGTGCCGGCCCAGTCCGCGAAGGCGGGAGGCCAGCAGGCGCACGATCGCAGGAGCACAGAGGCCCACGAATCCGATCGGTCCGGCAATGGTTACAGCAGCGGCTGACAGGACGACGGCAAGAACGACGGCGCCCACCCGGGCCAGGCGCGGATCCGCACCTGCCAGCCGTGAGGCGTCGTCCCCGAGGCCGAGCAGATCCATGCGACGTGCGAGAAGAAGAAGAGCGCTAATAGCCACGAGGATGATGGGCGTGAACTGGATCAGCTCATCGGTGCGTGACTGGGCAAGGCTGCCCTGGCCCCACGCGTACAAGCCAGTGGTTTCCTGACTAAACAAGAGCAGGAGTGCGCTGGTGGCCGAATGCAGGCCCAACGCCAAAGCTGTGCCTGCGAGCACCAGGCGGATCGGGCCGCCGTTTCCGTTGGCACCTCCGCCCGAGAGGGCAAGAACCAACACTGCTGCGGCGAGGCCGCCGATGAACGCGATGCCACCGGATAAGAGAGCCGGAAGAGTCAGGCCGAACGCAGCCACAGCCACAATCGCGAAATGCGCGCCCGCATTGACAGCCAGTGTGTCAGGGGAAGCGAGGACGTTGCGGGTGGCCGACTGCAAGGCTGCACCGGCCACCCCCAACGCGATACCGACCAGCAGGCCGGCGAAAAGGCGCGGTACCCGCGAGGCAAGCAACACTGCGGTTTCCTGGTCTGTTCCATCTCCAGTAAGGAGCCCCAACAACTGGAAAGGGCCGACGTCGGCCGTTCCTTGGGTGAGGTGGATCATCGAAAACAGGGCCAGGATAACTACTCCAACGCCAGCCACCAGGGCTGGGCCGGAACGAAAGCGGGCATCTCGTCCGGAAGGCGTGGATGGTACGGGAGCACCCGCCACGGCCGTGGGTACGGTCATGGCGGGCCTCTTCACAGTGTCGGTCATGCGGGTGGGACTACTTGGTCAGGGACGCGACGATTGCGTCGACGTACTGGGTCATCGAGGCAGGGCCACCGAACATCCAGATGCCGTCAGAAAGGCGGTGCACCTTGCCGGCTGAGACGAAGGGAAGAGACTTCCAGACGGCGTTGTCGGTCAACTGCTCGGTGAAATCGCCATCGGCGCTGTTGGTGATGTAAACGAAGTGCTCGGCGTTGACAGCGGTCAGGCCTTCGACGTCGGTGGAGCCCAGCCCGTAAGCCGGATCGCCTTCAACCGTCCAAGGGTTTACGAGGCCCAATTCAGTATTGATATCGGCGAGCAGGGAACCCTTGGTGAATGGGCGGATGGAGACCTTGCCGTCAGCAACCCAGCCATCAGCGAAAGCCACGCGGGATCCGCCGAGGCCGGCCTTCTCAAGGTCAGCTTTACCCTTGGCAACGGCGGCATCGAATGCTGCAATGGCCTCATCAGCCTTCTTCTCCGTGCCGGTTGCCTTGGCGACGAGCTTCAGGTTGTCCTCGGCCTGCGCAATCTGGCGGCTGCCAGCGGCGGACTTCACCACAACCACCGGAGCCAACTCTTCGAGCTGCTTGATGACGGGCTCGGCGAGGTCGGTGGTGGCTACGATCAGGTCAGGATCGAGGGAGGCAATGGTGTCGAAGCTCGGCTCGTTGCGGGTTCCGATGTCCGTGGGGGTGCTGTCCAGTTTGCCGGCAGTAACCCAGGCGCTGTAGCCCTTGACGTCGGCGACGCCCACCGGCATGACGCCGAGCGTGGTGAGGTTCTCCACCACGTTCCATTCCGTGCCAACCACGCGCTTGGCGGGGCCGTCGAGCTTAACCTCGGTGCCGCGGGCATCGGTCACAGTGATCGCTTCGCCGGCGCCGGCACTGTTCGAAGCCGAGCTCGCGGGGCCTTCAGTGGTGCCGCAGCCGGTGAGCAGGACTGCCAAGGCAGCGGTGGCTGCCAGGGCTTTGTGGATCTTCATGGACACAGGGGTCCCTTTCGTTTTGGGGGGCTTACGTCATTAAGGGGGTTTTCAGCTGTCGCTGTGCCGACCAACCGCGCGGGTGCGCAGCCTGCCGGTCAGCGGATCAGTGTGGGTAACGATCGGAATGGAGTAGACGTCACTGAGAAGGGCCGCATCCAGTGCTTCATGGGCGGGACCAGCTGCAGCAATGCGGCCTTCGGAGAGAACCACCACATGATCGGCAAGTGCGGCTGCCTCATCGAGGTCGTGCAGAACCACGCCAATCGCTACACCGTGAATGCGGGCGAGGTCGTACACGAGGTCGAAGATCTCCACCTTGTAGCGGAGATCCAAGTGGTTGGTTGGCTCATCGAGCAACAGCACCGACGTGTCCTGGGCCAGGCAGCTGGCCAGCCACACCCGCTGGAGTTGTCCACCCGAAAGTTCGTGGACACCCCGGCTGGCGAGTTCTGCCACACCGGTCAGATCCATGGCGCGATCGACGGCGGCGGGCCCTTCGGGGTCCGCAGCACGCCACCGTCCGCGGTAGGGGTGGCGACCGAATTCGACCACGTCGCGAACGCTGAGGCCGTGCGGCACCGGCCTGCTCTGCGAGAGCAAGGTCACATGCCGGGCGAAGTCGCTGCGCTTCATCATCAACGCATCTGTTGCTTCGCCGTCGGCAGGTTTGACCGTAACGGTTCCGGAAGCCGCCTCGTGCAATCGTGCCAGTGCGCGAAGCAGGGTGGACTTGCCGCTGCCATTCGGACCCACCAACGCAACGATGCGTCCTGGCTCCAGGTGGAGCCCCGCTCCATGGACCACGTCCCTGTCCCCATAGCGGAGGACCAGATCTGTGGCCTCAAGCCCGGAGAGTTCACTCAGTTCAATCACAAAATGAAAGATTAGCTTAGGCTTACCTAATTTCTAAAAACGTGTCGGAGGATGTCATCGCCGTCCTGCCCGCGCGGGCCTGGGAGACGTGCAAGGCTTAATGCATGGACCTGGAAATCCCACCTTCGCTGACTATCCCCGCCTCGGAGCTCAGCTGGCGATTCTCCCGCTCGTCCGGACCGGGCGGCCAACACGTCAACACCACGGACAGTCGGGCGGAACTCACGTTCAATGTTGCCGGATCCGCAACCCTGACAGAGGAGCAGCGGCAGATGCTGCTCAAGCGCCTGGGACGAAAACTCGTCGGTGGCGCCATCACCGTGACGGCCTCGGAGGAGCGTTCCCAGTTGCGCAATCGCGAGATCGCCATGGCCAAGCTCGCTGATCTCATCAGGGCGGGCCTCGTTCCGGAATCCGTCCGTCGCGCTTCCAAGCCGACGCGTGGTTCCGCCCGCCGACACCGTGCAGCAAAAGAACTAAGGTCTGCCACCAAGCAACAACGACGGCGACCTGCCGCCGACTAGGTGGTGCTGATCTCAACCCACCGGGAACGCCATTCAGGTGGCTCGAAGCCCTCACTCCAGTAGGCCGTTTCCCTGGCAATTTTGCCGTCGCGGAACTCGAAGATGAAGACTGTTTCAAACGTGGGCCCGTCGTAGTCCAGCAGCGCCTCGGCTACCACCAGGTCTCCACTGCTGAGCAGGCGTCGGGGCGTGATGGTGGGCAGCTTGGGGAAGGCGTTGTAGATGCCCCTGCGGTTCTCGGCGCCGCGCACCACCTCTCCGGATTGCGGCCAATGCATCACGGCGTCGTCGTGGAACAACTCGTCCATGACCTCTATGTGGCGATCATTGATGCAGTCGATGAGCCGCTTGACCACGTTTTCATTGACGTTTTGTTCACCCATGAACCGCATTCTCCTCCTGGGAGCCGGGGATCGCCACGGCCTTGCAGCTGAAATCAGTGCTTTCTGATCAGGTCCATGAACCCTTGGAGATGTTCGGCCATGTCCACCGACTCGTCGTAGAGCCAGCTCAACTGGATCCCGTCAACGAGGGCTGTGATTTGCCGCGCCAGAATCGACGGCGTAAAACCCTCCCTGAGGCGTCCGGCGGCGAGTTCGCGTTCGAGTTCGGATTGGACTGAATCCACAAAGTCCTGATTGCGCCGGAGGAGGAAGTGGTGGGCCGGATGGTCTGGGCTGATGGCTTCAGCCCGCAGTGTTGCGTCGAGGTGGATCACTCCGCGGATCCCGGCGTTGTGCCTCATGACTGCCGGCACCGTTTCAAGGAGCCCCTGCTCGCTGATGAGCTCCTTGCGCCAGGGTCCTTCGCGTTCTTCGCGGAGGACCAGCACGGCCTCCAGTAGTGCTTCCTTGCTTCCGAAGTGGTGGAGAAGGGCAGTGTGGCTGGTGCCAACAGCTTCAGCGATCTGGCGGATGGACAAGCCCAGATATCCCTTTTCGGCGAACACCTGGAAGGCTGCTTCCACCAATTCAGCGCGCTTCTTTGCACCGTTCGCGTAGGGGGCGCGCTTCCCCGTGCGGCCCGGGGTGCGGGTTTCCTGATCCATGGATAGACCTCCTCTGAACGAGGCTATCAAGTTTCTTTTCCACTTTGGTAAAGAAATCTTGTCGAAAATATTCCAATGTGGTCAAAGTTTAGTTAACGTTGCTGGAAGACATCACGGGCCGGTCCCTCAACGGCCCGCATCACCGGTCACAAAGAGCCAACGGTGGCTCTGGTCCAAAGGAGGATTCTCATGGGTGACCCCACATCGCAATTCATGGAAACAGCCCCGTCCCAGGTCACGGGACCTGCCGGGCGTGCTGAACTTGGCGCAACAGTCGCCACAAAAGCCGCCGCATCGCCGTCGGGCACTGTGCCGAAGCAGCCGGTGTCCATCAAAAGGACCATGGCGTTGGTCCTCATCGCCGCGTTGGGCATGTACATCATGAGCCTGACTTTGGGCACAGCACTCTCGCTGCGCCTTGCCGCAGTTGATCCGGCAAGCAAAGAGACGAGCTACGGCATGGCCGTTTCCATCAGCTCGCTTCTCCTGCTGGTCACGATCCCGCTCACCGGCGCGCTGTCCGACCGCACAGCGGGCCGGTTCGGCCGTCGTCGTCCATGGATCATTGGCGGACTGGTCCCGGCGCTGCTTGCCGCAGCCGTCATAGGTACCGTGCCGTCGACGCCGGTCATTGTCGCGGCCTACGTCGTTGCCCTGGTGTCGGCACAGGCAGCGTTCAACGCCTACGCAGTCATTCCCATCGAGGCCCTTCCGGACAACAAGCGCGCCCGCGTCATGGGCGCCATGGGCATGGCCGGTGCGCTGGCAATGTCCGCGGGATCCTACCTTGCCGCTTGGCTGGTGGACGCGCCGCTGCTCATGATGTGCGTTCCCGTTTTGCTGGCTCTCGTCTGCAGCATTCCGCTGTTGGTCCTCTACAAGGATCCTGCGAAGACACGTGCCGAGCTGCCGCCGCTTGATCTCAAGGGTTTGGCCAAGTCTTTCCTCGTTGATCCGCGCAAGCACCCCAACTTCGCCTGGGCCTGGGTTTCACGATTCCTGGCAGGCATTGCGATGACGGCGCTCTTTGCCTACTTCATCTTCTTCCTGATGGACGGGCTCGGCATGCCGATCGCCGAAGCCGGGAAGAGCGCCGGCCTGCTCACCTTGATTTCCGCCCCCGTCAGCATCCTGTTCTTTACCGCATCAGGGTGGCTCTCCGACAAGATGGGTCGGCGCAAGCCGTTTGTGATTGGCGCGGCGCTCCTCATGGCCACCGCCCTGGTCATCGGCGCCACGGCAACGTCCTTCGAGCAGTTCGTGGTGGCCTGGATCATCTTCGCCATGGGTCAGGCCATGTACCTCACCGTCGATCTGGCCCTTTGCGCCGCTGTCCTCCCCGACGCCCGGGACACCGGCAAGGACATGGCAGTTTTCAGCCTCGCACTGAGCATCCCCAACATCATCGTCCCCGCCGCTGCCCCGGCGATCCTCGCTATCGGCAGCGGCCACAACTACGGCTTCCTCTGGTTCGCGGCCGCCGCGCTGTGCGCCATGGGCAGCATCACCGTCACGTTCATCAAGGGTGTCCGCTAGAAGCGGGCTGCCTCTCCACTGCCTCACAGACCAACCGATTCACAGACTCGTAAAGGAACTTACATGACCACCTCCCAGTCCTTCCCTGATGGCTTCCTCTGGGGAGTAGCCACCGCAGCCCACCAGGTGGAAGGGAACAACGTCAACAGCGACACGTGGTTCCTGGAGCAATTGCCCGGCACCATCTTCGCTGAGCCTTCCGGCGACGCGATCGACCATTACCACCGGTACCGCGAGGATGTGGCACTCATCGCGAGCCTGGGATTCACCACCTACCGTTTCTCCCTGGAATGGGCACGCATCGAACCCGAGGAAGGGCAGTTCTCGACGGCGGCCCTGAACCACTACCGCCGCGTCCTGGAGGCCTGCCACGAGCACGGATTGACGCCGGTGGTCACGTTCCATCACTTCACCTCGCCCCTGTGGCTGCTCGCCGCCGGCGGCTGGGAAGACCCGGCCACCCCGGAACGCTTCGCACGCTATTGCGAGCGTGTTACCGAGCACCTCGGCGAGCTGATCGGCGTTGCCTGCACGCTCAATGAACCGAACCTCCCGTGGCTGCTGAAGGAGATCGGCATCGGTGGCGGTCCTGCCGAGAGCCGCGGCCAGGTACCGATCTGGGCGGCCGCCGCAGAACGGCTCAACATTGACGCAGCAAGGGTGGCCCCGTTCCAATTCACCGTCTCCACGGCAGGCTTCGATGTGAAGCTCGCAGCGCACCGTGCCGGGCGCGATGCCATCAAGGCCCGCTACCCCGAACTCATGGTGGGCTGGACCTTGGCCAACACGGACATTCATGCCGCAGCCGGAGGGGAAGTCAACGCAGAGCGTATCCGCCGCGAAGTTAACGAGCGCTTCCTGGAAGCTTCCCGCGGAGACGACTTTGTGGGTATCCAGACCTACGGCCGCACTGTGTTTGGAGCCGATGGCCTTGTCCACGCCGAGGACGGCGTCCCCACCAATCAGATGGGTGAGGAGATCTACCCTGAGGGCCTGGAAGCGACCATCCGCGAGGCTGCGCGGGTTGCACAGATCCCGGTCATCGTCACCGAGAACGGCCTGGCAACCGAGGACGACACCCAGCGCCTGGACTATCTTCGGACAGCAGTTTCCGGCGTCGCGTCTTGCTTGGCTGACGGCATCGATGTTCGGGGCTACATCGCCTGGACAGCGTTCGATAACTTCGAATGGATCTTTGGATACGTCCCCAAGTTCGGCCTGATCGCAGTGGACCGCACCACGCAGGAGCGAACGCCCAAGCCCAGCGCCTCTTGGCTGGGTGGAGTAGCGCAGAACAACGGTGCATCGCTTGAGGTCACCGAATCCGCTGCCCTCGTCAACCAGCCCGCCTAGCAGCGCCCGCCTGAGTTCGCCCGCCTGAGTTCGCCCGCCCACACCCTAAAACTGGAGACCACCTGATGACTACCTGGCATGCCCGCATGATCGCCCCGGACAAAGAGTTCGACGGAGCACCGCTGATCCGTGGCGAGTTCATTCTTGATGAAGGCCACGGCGATGTTGAGTCCGCCACTTTGTTCCTCTCCGCACTCGGAGTGGTGGAGGCATGGGTCAACGGCCAACGTGCTTCCGAGGACCTCCTGACGCCCGGCTGGTCGAGCTTTGAGTGGCGCGTCAGGTACAGCGAACTCGACGTCACCGATATGGTCGGCACGACGACGGTCATTGGGCTGGCGCTGGGAAACGGCTGGTACCGGGGGCGGCTGGCGTGGTCCGGCGGGTCCAAGTACTACGGTCAGGAACTCGGCGCGTTCGCGGAGCTCCGCGTCCTCTTTTCCGACGGCCACCAGCAAATCATCGGCACTGATGACTCATGGACCGCCGGGCCGTCGGCCACCACTGCCAATGACCTCTACGATGGCCAGTCCATTGACGCCCGGCGTTCCGACGACGCGTGGCTGGCACCCGGATTCACCTCGGGTGCGTGGTCCGCTGTGCACACGCTCGACGATGACCTCAGCCGCCTTGAGCCCTACATCGGCCCTCCGGTACGCCGCCAAATGGAGCTGCGGCCGGTGAAGGTGTGGACGTCGCCGGCGGGGAAGGTCTTGGTTGACTTTGGCCAGAACCTGGTGGGTTGGGTCCAAGCATCGGTGACCGGCGCTCCAGGTGATGTGGTGACGATCCGCCACGCGGAGGTGCTGGAAGAGAATGAACTGGGCACCCGGCCGCTGCGTTCGGCGGAAGCGACGGACCGCTTCACGTTGTCAGGCGGAGAAGACGTCTTTGAGCCGACCCTGACCTTTCATGGTTTCCGCTACGCCGAAGTTGAAGGATGGCCCGGCGGTATCAACGCGCTCCGGGACCAGGGCGGCCTGACCGCCGTCGTTATCAGCTCTGACATGAAGCGGATCGGTCACTTCGCTTCCTCCGATCCGCTGCTCAACCGCCTTCACCAGAATGCCGTCTGGGGCATGAGGGGCAACTTTGTGGACGTGCCCACCGACTGCCCTCAACGCGACGAACGCCTGGGCTGGACTGGTGATCTTTCGGCCTTTGCACCCAGTGCGGCGTTCTTGTTCGACAGCCGCGACTTTCTGAGGGATTGGCTGCGGGACCTGGCGCTGGAGCAAAAGCATGACAACGATTTGGTGCCCTTCGTGGTCCCCAACGTCCTGAAGTACATCGAGCAGCCCGCCGAGTTCGGTGCCCCGGATACAGCAGCGGTGTGGAGCGATGCCGCTGTATGGGTTCCGTGGGCCCTCTGGACTGCATACGGGGACAAGCGTGTGCTGGAGGAACAATTCGACTCCATGACCGGGCACGCCCGGCGGCTTCGGAGCAAGCTCTCCCCCAACGGTTTGTGGGACACCGGCTTCCAGTTTGGTGACTGGCTTGATCCCGACGCCGCCCCGGACCAGCCCTGGGCTGCCAAGGCCGACAAACACGTGGTGGCTACCTTGTGCGCCTTCCGGACCGCATCATTGGTGGCTTCCGCAGCAGCCGTCCTGGGCGATGATGCCGCCGCCGCCGAGTTTGGCGAGATGGCAGGTGCGCTCCGAACCTCATTCACGGAGCACTACGTATCGGACGGGGTCATCCTTAGCGACTGCACTACCGTCTATGCGCTGGCTATCGTGTTCGGAATCCTCGGCGACGCTGACCGTGATTTTGCCGGTGAACGGCTGGCGGAACTGGTGGCAAAGTCAGGCTTCCGGATCTCCACCGGCTTTGCGGGAACACCCTTTGTCACCGATGCGCTGACGGACACAGGCCACCTCGATGAGGCGTACCGCCTGCTGCTCCAGACCGAAAACCCTTCATGGCTGTACTCGGTGACCATGGGCGCCACCACCATCTGGGAGCGCTGGGACTCAATGCTCCCCGACGGCACCATCAACCCCGGCGAAATGACCAGCTTCAACCACTATGCGCTGGGTGCTGTGGTGGATTGGATGCACAGGACCATCGGCGGCCTCGCACCACTGGAACCGGGATACCGGCGCATCCTCATCGCTCCCAGGCCCGGCGGCGGCTTGGAGTGGGCGGAGACCAGCGTGGAAACACCACTGGGACAGGCTTCGGTCCGGTGGGAGTTGGTTGACGGACGCCTCGAAGTCACAGCCACCGTGCCGGAGGGCAGCGAAGCCGTCCTGCGGCTTCCTGGTCTGGACGAGGAACTTGTGGGCCCGGGCCAGCATGTCCGGAGCGGACACCCCGCTGAGCTCACCTTCCAATGATTGAAAACACCGCTCTGCGCCGCGGTCGCAATGAGCAAAGCTACTAGCAGGCACACAGTCCGACGAAGGAAAGAAGGAACACATGTCCCTCAGCGTCGAGGAAATCAACAAAGCACTCCCCCTGTCCAACACGCTCCCGGGCGAAGCGGTCCCCTATTACATGGCTTCCGGTGAAGGAGCCAGGTATGAGATCAACGGTCAGTTGATCACGTTCATAGCCCGCGCAGCGGACACCGGCGGCATCTTCAGCGCCGCGTACGTCTCAGGCGGCATGGGAGCTGAATCCCCCTTTGTCACCCACGCGATCGAACATAAAACCCTGTACGTCTTCGACGGAATTCTCCACGTCTGGCTGCCCGGCGAAAGCCGCATCCTAACCCCGGGGGATTCGGTGGTCATTCCCCCGGGTACACCCCACGCTTACCGGATGGCCAGCCACTACACGCGGTTCCTCAACTGGATGACTCCGGGCGGGGCCGAGGCGTACTACGAGCGCATTGGGACACCCTTGGATTCCCACGTTCCGCCCGCCCACGCCGGCCACAAACCGAGCCTCCAGGAGCAGGCGGAGGTGGGCGCCGAATTCGGCCTCACTTTCCCTGACATTGAACGCGTACAACCGGGCCTCCAGCACAGTGCAGGACTCCCGGCGTCGTTGGCCCCGTACTTCCTCAGTGCCGGCGAAGGAGAACGGTTGGTCAGCTACCAGACCATGTTCTCCTACCTCTCGCGTCCGCAGAACACCGGTGATAACTACTTCGCGGTGCACACCAAGGGCGCCAAGTCGCCGTACATTCCGCTGCACTTCCATTCCGAGCACACTGAGAACTTCCTGTGCACGGAGGGCCGGATGTGGCTCTACGCCAACGGCCGCGAAATGCTGTTGACCAAGGGCGACTTTGTCCACGCTCCGGCCGGCACCATCCATTCCTTCGCGTTCGATGCGCACAACACCCAGATGGTGGGCTTCCTGACGCCATCGGTCTTCAACGGCTTCTTCGAATACTTCAACAAGCCCACGGAAGACTACATCTACACCGAGGGCGGCGAACCGTACATGGACATGGAAGGTTTCGGCCGCGCCCAAGCCGAGATGGACCTGACAGTGGTTGGTCCTCCCCCGCAGCGGCGAATTGCACTGGATATCTAGTACTGACGGCAGAAGGCCCGGATCCCTCGAAAGGATCCGGGCCTTCTGCGTTCTTCGAGCAGCAAATTCACGCCGAACTGCTTAGCCGATGAACTCGTTGACCAGCGCCCGCCCGTAATCGTTGCCGTTGGGAGTCCGCACCACGGTGTGCATGTGGAAAGGCGCGGGGTGCTGGTTATCGAGAAAGACGCCCGTGTGGTGATCAAGCTCAAGGATGACCACGGGGCTCTGGATGCGGAAGTAGAAGGCTTCCCCGCCCTGCCAGCTACCGATCCACGAGAAGAACGTCTCCCCGTAGTGCTCTTGGATCTCACGGATCCGGGCAGCCCGTGGCCCGGCCGGCAGGTAGGCAAGGGCATCCCCCATGATCTTCTCTAAAAGAGCCAGCGCGGAGGCTGGCATGGAGCTGACTGGGATGCCCTCATAGGGAATCACCCTGTTGTCCTGGAAGCACCCAGCGAGGTGCCGTTCGTCCCCTGCATGCAGCCGCCCTGCGGGCATGGAGGGGTCCTGCATATGCTCGAAGATCACCGCCTCGTCACGGAGCGCCTCCGGCAGGGCCTCCATCAGTTCCCGGGCCCACTGGATGCGCTCTTTGAAAACCTTGACGCCCTGATGAGGACCGACGTCGATCACGTCCGGTTCCGCACCCAAAAAGACCGGCGAGATCACCAACCGGGTACCAATCACCAAACAGTTAAGTGCCACGTGGTGGCCGAACAGCTGCCAGCCCCATGGTTCCGTTCCGGAAGGTGCTCCGAAGAGCGCAAAGTTGTAGCTGAACTCGTTCATGAGCAATGGCAGGTCCACCAGATCACCAAGGAACCCATTGATCCGCATGAGATTCCGGACCAGGGCGTATCCCTCCGCGCTGAGGCTGGCCTCGACCACGGCCAAGGCAGCGTCCCTGACCGCAACGTCGAGCTCGTCCAGGCGCAACCCGGTGTCATGCTGCATGAATTCCGGGTTGGCCCAGCTGCGCCATTCGTGAGCGTCCACCGCGTAGGTCAACAGCTCCCGCTGCGTTGAGCTCAGCAACGCAAGCAGTTTGTCCGCGGCGGTCACCATGTCCGACGTCGGCGCCTCCTCGCCGGGACGGGCTTCTGTCAGCGGGAACAAGCCTTCACGCACCACACCATCGTTGGTCACGCCCAGGAACGGTTCGGGGTATAGCTTCTTCCAGCCTTCGATCATGGGCCCGGCGAAGGAATCGTCCTTGGCGGCTTCCGCGTAGGAGCGTGCGTCCAGGCCGCGGAGTTTCGCTACGCGCGGATGATCCGGCGCGTAGAGGTAGTCACGAAATGACGGCGTCGGCATGTGCACTCTCCTTGAGATGCGATGATTCGGAACGGGTCCATCCCGCGGCGATGACGAGGGCGTGTGCCGCTGCCTCGGCGGAGGAACCCCGCCAGGCAACGTGCTGGTCGGGACGGACGAGTACAGCGTCGGCGGCCCAGAGATCCGTCATCGGAATCCCGTTGTCCGCCTGCTGTAAGGCCACCACGGTCACCGGCACTCGCTGTTCTGCTGCTGTTTCTAAAACTGGAGCGTAAACACTCTCGACGGCGGCGCCAGCCAGGGTTTCGGCGTCCACCAGCAGCGTAAAGACCGGCCCCAGAACGTCATAGATGGACGTCGAATGATCCAGCCATACATGGGGAAGAAGTGCACCCGGGGTGGCTGTGGGCGTGTAACGGATGGGGTGTTCGGCAGGTACTGGAGATCCGTCCGGGACCACCAGAGGAGACCCTGAGTAGGAGTAGCCAAGCACCAGACCCAACGAGTCGAACTCGCTTTGCTTCACGCTCAGGGCTTCGCGGGCGTTTGCCCGTGCGGCATGGCCGGCTTCTCCGTCAAGTTCCAAGGCAGGATCCGCAAAATGGTACGCCAAGGCCTTGCCGTTGGCTGCGGCGTCACCGATGGTCCGCTCTGCAACGGGCCGGCGTTCAACGCCGTAACTATCCAGCAAATCCGGCCCGGCCCACCCTTCCAAGGCGGCAGCAATCTTCCACGCCAAATTCGCGGCGTCCCCGATGCACGTGTTGAATCCATGCCCACCCCACGGCGGGTTCTGGTGCGCAGCATCGCCCACCAGGAACACACCATCACGGCCATAGCTGGGAGCCAGGAGCATACGGGCAGTCCAAGGATCCGTGGCGATCACGTCTACCTCGACGTCGGCACCTACCAGCGAACGAACCAGCGCCACAGCATCCACGTCCTGGCCACCGGCGGAACCGTCCACCCCTTGGACAATGGCCCACCACGTCTGGTCCATGTTCATGCGTCCCACCATGCCGGCCGTCCCGGGACCAAGAACCCAGTACTGCACTGCCGGGTCCAGGCTGATGGTGTCAGCGAGGTCTCCGGAGCGGAACAGGATGCTGATGTTGGACAGGGTTGCTGACCCTCCCTCGAGACGGATTCCCAAGCCACGGCGAACGGTGGATGAACCGCCGTCGGCCGCTGCCAGAAAACTGCTGCGAACAGTCCGGGAGGTGCCCGCCTGGTCAACCACGGTGACCTCCTGCCCCATGGCCGACGTCGCGTGGGACTCCACCCGGAGCCCCGTCAGCAACATGGCGTGGGCAGAGTCTTCCACGGAACGGCGCAGCAGGGATTCGAGCACCGGCTGCGGCACCTGCTGGCCACATTCGGGTTGAGGTTCATAGCGGCCGGTCTCAAGCTGGAAGGCTTGGGGGAACCGCCGGATCTCCCTGCCCGTCAACGAGGAACAGAAGATGACGTCCTGTGCGAACTCCACCGGGAGCGGTGCCGCCTTCCGCAGCGCCTCAGCCAGCCCGATCCTCCGAAGATGCGTCATGGTGCGCGCATTGGTGGTCTTGGCACGCGGTCGATCCTGATCGATGCTGGTGCGTGGCTCAATCACCAGGCTGCGGATCCCCCGTTGGGCCAGGTCCAGAGCGAGGAACAACCCGCTGGGTCCGCCACCGGCGATCAGAACCGGTACTTCATCCGGGAGGTCTGCCAGACGTGCACTGGGGACGGCACCCATCAGGCCCTCGCCCGGAGAGAAGGATCACCGATGGGAGTCACCAAGGTGCCCAACTTATCAATCTCAACTTCCACGGTATCTCCTGCCTGGAGGAGCCATTGCGGTGTCCTGGCGTAACCCACGCCCTCCGGGGTACCCGAGGCGATCACATCACCGGGGTGAAGCGTGAAGGTCTGGCTGATAAACGCAATGATGGCCGGGACGGAAAAGATCATGTCCCTCGTATTGCCGCTCTGCACCTCGGTCCCATTAACACGCGTCCGTACCTGGAGGCCACCGCGCAGGTCGCCAACTTCGTCGCAGCTGACCAAGGGACCAAGCGGACCGGAGAAGTCTCCGTTCTTGCCCAGCGTCCATTGAGAGGTCAGCTTCTGTGCGCGGCGGGCAGTGATGTCATTGAACGTTGAGTACCCGAACACAGCGTTCTCCGCTGTGGCCTCGTCCACTGACTCGGTGCGTTTGCCGATGTACGCCGCCACCTCTCCTTCCCAGTCCAGGCCCGCTTCACTTCCGGGCACGGGAACGGGAACGTTCCCTACGGACAACGATGCCGTCCAACGCCCGAACAGAGTGGGGTGTGACGGCAATTCCTGGTCCTTGTAACTACCCTCCGCCGCGTGCGCCCTGTAGTTCAGGCCCACGCAGATCACGCGCGCCGACGCCGGGACCAAGGGCACCTCGGAAAACGCTTCGCGCTCGCCGCCGGAGGCAGGATCGGTGATGATCGCGGGAGCCTTCTCCTGCCAACGGGCAGCATCGGCCCAAAAGTCCGTCACGGACGCCAGGGGGAAAACGCGCTCGCCGCTGAGCGCTGCGACCCAGGTTCCGCCGTCGTGGTTGATGCCTATGTACTGCATAGTGGGCCTTTCAGCTTCGCCCGCAGGCGATATTTGGTAGATGGGCATGGCAACAAGACCCCATGGGGTGATGCCGGTTGGTGATGGAAATTTATGGGTGTGCCGCTTGTTGACGGAAGAACGAGACCGTTGCGGCGAGCGCCTTCTCAGCCGCAGCCGGGCTTCCGTCCGGGAGCTGCCACATGTGGTCCGCATCCTCGATGAGGAGAAGTTCGACGTCGGCGCCGGCCTTCTTAAGTTCGCTCGCCAGGGATTGTGATTGGGCGGCTGGAACGAAGCGGTCGGCCGTGCCGTGGATCAAGAGGAAGGGCGGAGCGGCGGGGCTGACGTAGCTGATGGGGCTCGCGGCGGCTGCTTTGTCCGGGTTCTCTGCCAGCACGGCGCCTACCAGGAGCTCCTCGCGGGAGCCGGGATCACTGGCCCGGGCAACGGCGTTGGGCAATGCTTGCTCCCCCATGTGCACCAGGTCCGTGGGCGGGTACCAGGCGGCGACCGCTGCGATGCTGCTGTCTTTGCCGTACTCGGAGGCCGCGAGTCCAACCAGGCTGGCGAGGTGTCCGCCCGCCGAGTCACCCCACGCGTAGATGCGCCCGGGGTCCACGCCGTACTCCTCTGCATGGTCCCGGAGCCAGCCCACTGCGGTCAGGGCATCGTGCAGCTGTGCCGGGAACTGTGCCTCGTCGCTGAGCCGGTAATCGGCGGACGCCACCACGAACCCTGCCTCTGCCAGAACCTCGAACGGAGTCAACCCAAAACCGTCACCTACCGGTCCCAGGGAGGAACGCTCGCCCACGCGCCAACCCCCACCGTGGAAGTGAACGACGGCGGGGCGGCCTTGCGCGTCGGGCGTCACGTGCCCGGCCGGCAGGTAGAGGTCAAGCAGGAGCGGGCGCGTACCGTCGTCGCCGGTGCTGGCGTATTCGACACCCTTCAGTACGCGACCATCCGTCATCATTGACTCCCTCTGTTGCCTCGGCGGGATCATGACGTCCCGGCCTGTTCATCCAAGAATGTAGGTTCTGCGCCCGCAGCTGAACCGCCGATTTCAATCATTGAAACTGGCGCAGCGATTCCCAGGCCCGCGCGAGGACTCATGGGAGTCGGAATTCGCGCCGGAAGAACTCAACCGACATGTCCAGGATCCGGTCAATCTGGTCCACAGCGAAGAAGAAGCAATGGTCTGCGCCGGGGATGACCATGAGCTCGTTTTCGACTCCCGCCTGGCTTAACAGGCCGGCCAGGATTTCACTCTGGCACAGCGGCACCAAACCGTCCGAATCTCCGTGCACCAACAGGAACGTTGCGGCGTCCGGCGTGACATAACTGCGCGGGCTTGCCGCGTCCAGGGCCACGGGATCCGTGGAACCACCCACCAGCATGGTCTCCGGATGAAGTGACATGCCATCGGGCACAGCGGCCAGGAGTGCAGGGCCCATGAAGTCGTTGGCCGCCGTCATCGGCGGCATATCGTTCAGTGAGGACACGCCGTAGAAGTCCACTACCGCGCTCACGGAGCTGGCTTGTCCCTGAACACCAAGGCCACCTTCCAGGTCTTCGCGGGAACCGGTGAGGCCCAGCAAGGCAGCGAGATGCCCGCCGGCGGACTCTCCCCAGGCTCCGATCCTGTCCGGATCGATTCCCAGTTCATCAGCGTGGTGGCGGAGGTAGCGGACTGCGGCCTTGATGTCGTGAAGCTGCGCCGGGAAGGGGGCCTCCAAAGAATGGCGGTAGTCCACTGTGGCGCAGGCAATGCCGGCTTGGTTGAGAAGGCGGAACACCGAGTCCGGTGCGAACGTTGGGGGCAGTTCCCTTCGGTCCCCCAGCTGGAAGGCGCCTCCATGGATCCACACCACCAGGGGTACGGCCGTGGCCGCTGCCTTGCGCGGAAGCCAGATGTCCATGGAGAGACGTCGGAAGCCCACAGCAATGGCATAGCTCAGCTCGCGGTGGACCAACGAGTCATCGGACACTTCCACTGGCTGGCCTGGCGCATGGAAGGCGGGAAACGGAGGCGGGGTGGGCGCGCGGTGTTCGGTGGTTTCGAGTGTCATGTGTTCCTCCTGGAAGATTCGGGGATGTTGGTTTGAGAGGCCAACGGATGTGTTCAGGCATGGTGGCAGGCGACATCCGCTTCACCCATGCGCCGTAGGGCCGGTCGTTCGGTGGCGCAGAGTTCGGTGGCCAGGGGGCAGCGCTGACGGAACGGGCAGCCACCCGGTCCAGCCGCAACGGCCGAGGCGGTGCGAACGCCGAGCGCTTCCCGGACAGCCCGCCGCTCCGCCTGCTCCGCGGGCCGTGGAACCGGAGACGCCGCCACCAAGGCCTGGGTGAAAGGGTGCTTCGGGTTCTCTGTCACAGCGGCGGCGGGGCCTGATTCCATGACCTGCCCCCGGTAGAGCACCACTACCCGCTGAGCCAGGAACTGGACCACCGAGATGTCATGGGCGATGAACAGGTAGCTCAGCCCGCGCTCGTCCCTTAGGTCAGCCAGGAGATTCAGCACTTGCGCCTGTGTGGAGAGGTCCAAGGCACTCACTGCTTCGTCGCAGACCACGAGCTTGGGCTCGCAGATCAATGCGCGGGCAACGGAAATGCGTTGACGCTGGCCGCCGGAGAACTGGCTTGGATACCGGTCCACGGCTTCCCGTGGCAGGCCAACACGTTCCAGCATGTCTTCGGCCTTGGTGCGGGCAGCTGCCGCGGAGATGCCGCGGACCCGCAACGGCTCGGCCAGGGAAGCGCCAATGGTCTTGCGGGGATTCAGGGACGAGTTGGGATCTTGGAAGACGGCCCGGAGCTCACTGCCGATGGCGCGCCGCTTGCCGGAGGTGGTGTGGGTGATGTCCTCGCCTTGGAACCCCACGGAGCCGCCGGAGATCTTCTGCAAGCCCAGGATCGCCTTGCCTATGGTCGACTTGCCGGAGCCGGACTCCCCTACCAGCCCCACGGTTTCGCCGGACTGAATGGTGAAGCTGACGCCGTCCACGGCAGCTGGCGCGGCGGCAGTCTTCCGCCCGTGGCCGTAGCGGACCACGAGGTCCTGCACCTCCAACATGGGCTTCCGCTGAACTGTGGTTTCCTGTTCGCTGCGCAGTGGGGTTTCGATGCTCATGCCATGTCCTTTTCAATGATGTCCAACCGGTGACGGGCGGGAACTTCGGCAGGAACACCGAGTTCAGGCGAAAGGTCACTGGGAACGTCGGTCGCCACCCATGCGAGCCCCTCCGTGGCCAGTTCGTCGGCCTTGACGCAGCGCACCAGGCCTACGCCGGTGCCCGTGGGAAGTAAGGGAACCGGTACAAGGCAAGCTGAGCCGGCGAACTGGCAACGTGCCGCGAACCGGCAACCGCCCGGCCAGTCCTTCGGCTGCGGAACCTGGCCCTTGATGGTTGCCAGGCGCTCTGGCATATCGTGACCGGAGTTGGCGTGCGGATCCGCAGCGAGCAGGGCCAGCGTGTAGGGGTGCCGCGGGTCGTCCAAGATGCTGGCTGTGGCGCCGTTCTCCACTACTTGGCCTGCGTACATCACCGCTACCTGGTCGCAGATATCGGCAACTACGCCGAGGTCGTGGGTCACCATGACCACGGACATGCCCGTGTCCTTCACCAGCGACCGGAGCAAGGAGAGAATCTCGGCTTGGACGGTGACGTCGAGGGCGGTGGTGGGCTCATCTGCTACCAGTAGCCGCGGCCGCCCGGACAGGGCCAATGCGATGGCCACACGCTGGGCCATACCGCCGGAGATCTGGTGCGGGTAGGTCTTCAGAATGCGTTTGGCGTCCACAATGCCAACCTTTTCCAGCAGGCTCAAGGCTTCGGCGCTGGCTGCGGCTTTGCCCATGGAGCGTAGCCGGCGGATGGCGGAGGTCAACTGATAGCCCACGGTAAACATCGGATCCAGGGCCCTCATGGGCTCCTGCGAGATGAGGGCCACATCGCGCCCACGGATGCTTTCCATGTCCTTATCCGTGGCGGCGGCCAGGTTCTTGCCGTTCCAGAGGATCTGCCCACCCGTCACCGCCACGCCGGACGGCAGAAGCCCCATGAGTGACAAAGCAGTCATCGTCTTACCGCAGCCTGACTCCCCAACCAGCCCCAGGACAATGCCGGGTTCGACGTCGAAGGAGACATCGGTGACCAGAGGAGTGCCGCCGTCGACCCCTACCGAGAGGCCGCGCACGCTGAGCTTGCCGGCAGCCGGAGGATTCCCGACGGCGGGCGCTGCTGCAGCAGCCGCAACTGCCTGGCCTGCCCGCTTGCGACGGATGGCTGCTGATGGAAGGTGAGATGCCGTGTCATTGGGACCTTTACCTAACGCGTTGCCGATCGCGTTTGCGGAAAGAACCGTCAGTGCAAGCACCACGCCCGTGGGAACCATGAGCCAAGGTGCGTCGTAGACGTGCTGTGACGCGCTCTGGATCATGCCGCCCCAGCTGGGCTGCGGCAGGGGCGGGCCAAAGCCGATAAAGGCCAGGCCGGCCTGGATCAGCAGGCCCACCGCGAAGATCAGCGCGGACTGCACCACGATGGTGGTGGCCAGTCCGGGCAGCACGTGACGAGCACTGATGGCCAGCGGACCCAGGCCATCCACCTTTGCAGCGTCCACATACAGTTGGTTCTGCAAGGACTTGGCCTGGCCGAGCATCACCCGGTAAATGCCAGCGGAAATCAACACGCCCAGTATGGCCATGATCAGCGGGATGTTGGTTCCCACGGCACCGATGACAGCCAGAATGATCACCGTTCCCGGCAGGGACATCATGACTTCGGTGACGCGGCTGATGACACCCTCGCCGCGTTGACTGGAGGCTGCAGCCAACGCAAGCAGCGTTCCAAGCCCGACGCCGACAACCACCGCGATGAACGATGTCCCCAGGGTCTCGGCTGCTGAGGCGAAGATGCGGCTGAGGATGTCGCGGCCCAGTTCGTCCGTGCCCAACCAATGCGTTGCTGTGGGGCCGGACAAGACCGCGGTGAAATCCTGGTCTTCGGTCTGGAAAGGCAACCACCATGGCGCTGTGAGCGAGGCAGTGATCATCGCAGCCAGCCATAACGTACCGGCAAGCCCGGCAGGGGAAGCGAGCAGACGATGTCTGGAGAGCTTTGTGAGTGCTGCCTTGCGCTGGATTGCCGGAGTGGTTGCTGGAAGTGTGGGAATCATGAGGCACGCAACTTCGGATCAAGGAATTTGGTGGCGAGTTCAAGCACCAGATTGACGGCCACCACCACAACCGTGGCGATGACCACCACGCCCTGGACGGCGGGGGCATCGTGGGTGCTGACGGAGGTCTGAACGGCTTGGCCGAGGCCGGGCATGGCGAACAGCTGCTCGGCAATGACGGAGCCCCCGAAAAGGCCGATGAACTGCAGCGCTATTCCAGCCACGATCGGCAGGCTGGCATAGCGCAGGGCGTGAACGTAAAGGATCTTCCACGTTGGTGTTGCCGTTGCCCGAAGGGTCCGGATGTGTTCCTGCTGCAACGCCTCGAGCATCGACGCCCTGGTCTGCCGAGCTATAAAGGCTGCGCCACCAACGGCCAAGGTAATGACCGGCAACGCGAGGGACATCGCCCAATCCCGGGGGGAGACTTCGAACGGGACGTAGCCGGTCGCCGGGAAAACGGTCGACTGGACGGCGAAGAGATAGACGAAAATGACGCCGATCCAGAAGGCGGGCAGGGCGACCAGAAGTCCAACAAACCCGCCGATCAGCTGATCCAGGAAACCGCCCCGGACAGCTGCGGTGACTCCGAGGACGATGCCGAAGAGGGCGCTGAGAACAGTAGCGCCAGCGGCGAGGGACGCCGTGACCGGAAGCCTGTTGGCAAGGTCAGAACTGATGGATCGTCCGTCAACGAGGGAGTTGCCAAAATTGCCCTGCGCGGCCTCGCCCAGCCAACGGAAGAACTGGACCAGCAACGGATCATTCCAACCAAGGGTTTGGTTCAATTGATCGATCGCGTCCTGCGAAGCACCTGCCCCGAGTGATACTGCGCCCGGGCTGCCAGGCATGGCGTGGACCAGCAGGAACGCCAGCACCGCCACCACCAACACGGTGGCAAGCGCCATCAGCAGGCGCTTGGTGACGAACATAGCCATGGTGACCTCCATTGCTCGGGCCGGACGCCAGTCCCTGGGAACAGGCGCCCGGCCTTTTGTGGATCAGTTGGTGGGTGCGTAGGAGGAGAGCAGCGGGTAGACGTTGCTTCCGGCGAACTTCACTTGCTGGACCTTCTTGGTGTTGTAGCCCTGGTTGGTGAGGGACTCATAGAGTGGGATCATCCAGCCGGACTCCACCAAGCGGGTATTGAGCTTGGTCAGTGCCGTCTTCTTCGCGGCGTCATCTTTTGCTGCTGCCGCTTCGGCAGTTGCTGCGTTCAGCTGATCGTCCGTAGCCTTCTGGACGTTGGTGAAGCCGCTGAGGATAGCGCCATACATCAGTCCCACCGGGTTGTCCCAGCCCAAGGGGGCGTAGCCCAGCGGGGTGGTGGCAACCGCGGCGAAGGCTTCGTCAGTTGAAGCCGCGAGCTTAACGTTCATGGTGATCCCCACCGCGGCCAGGTCCTTTTGAACTGCCTGCAGATCCGTCTGCGTCTGGGGTCCGGCGATGATAGGGAAGTCGAAGCCATCGGCGTAGCCAGCCTCGGCCAGGAGGCTCTTTGCCTTGGCCGGATCATAGGCGTAGGTGGTGTTCAGCTCTTCAGAAAAGCCTGCGGAGTCCTTGGGCAGTGCGTTCCATGCTGGGATGTCCCCCTTGTGGAGGGCATCCACCAGAGCCTTGCGGTTGATGGCGTATTGGAAGGCCTGGCGGACTTTCTCGCTGGCGAAGGCCGGCGATGTCTTGCCGGTCTTGTCGAAGGAGATCATGGTCTGGACGGTGCCGCCGATTTGGGACACGCCCACGCCCTTGGACTTTGCGAAGTCCACCGTGGGCGAGGTCAGTGAGGCAACGTCCGCCTGGCCGGACACCAGTGCATTCGCCCGGGCTTGGGGATCCATGATGACGCTGAAAGTGATCTTGTTGTAGGGGTACTTGGACGCGTCCGCGTTCTTCTCGTTCTTAGTGAACACGTACTTGTTGCCCTTGACTGTTGTGGCGCTATCCAGGGTGTAGGGGCCGGAGCCATCCGGAATGGTGGCCAGGCTCGCGGTGTCAGAGACAGCGTTCTTGCCCACGATCATGCCCAAAGTGGAGGTCAGGTTCTTCTCGAAGCCCGGCTGTGCCTTGGCGAACGTGATGGCCACCTGCGTGGGGTTGACCACGTCAACAGCGGCAATCTCCTGCGCTCCGCCCTTGGCGATGGCGGAGTAAGCGCTGAGGGCAGTATCGCTGCGTCGATCCAGGTTGGCCTTGACCAACGCAGCATCCAGCGTGGAGCCGTCCGTGAACGTCACGCCTTCCTTGAGGGTCAAGGTGAGGACTGTGTTGTCCGCGTTGTAGCTGAATTCCTTGGCCAGGCCCGGACCGACGCTGCCGTCAGGCTGAAGCGTCATCAGGTTTTCGTACAGGCCTTCGAAGAACTGCCGCTGGGCGTCCGAGACCCGCAACGGATCGTAGCCGAACGATGCGCTGTCACTGTCGGTGGCGATGGTGAGCGTGCTCTTGTCCACGGAGGACGTGGCTGCTGTACCTCCGCCACAAGCTGTCAGGGATCCCAAGAGGAGCGCCCCGGCCAGGACGGCCGCGCTCCGACGTGCAGGTGAGGTGAGGAGATTCATGTGCTGCGCCTTCGCATTCGTGATGGAATCGTGAGTCGAGATGTTGGACCGGCGGCCTGGACATGGTCGGCTGTGACCTGTTCGGACCGATCCGTCGGCGCCCTCTCGTCAGATGGCTTCCGGTAACCGGCTTCTTCAAGAGTCGTAGGCGGGCAGCCTGTCGCCCCACGTGAATTTCATTGGTTGAAACAGTATTGTGGTGGGGGTCACTGGTTTGAGTTGAAAGGATTCAGATTCTTGCCCAACGAAGTGGGAACTCCACCCGAAAAAGCGCAGCGCGGTAAGCGGCCCAAACAGGGCGAACCCGTCATTGACCGCGCCTTGAGCCTGCTCGCCGTCTTCAGTGACCGGCGTCGGGCGTTGACGTTATCCGAAATGGCGCGACTCGCTGACATGCCAGCCCCCACCGCCCTGCGCCTCATCGCGCGGTTGGTTGCGTGGGGCGCCCTGGAACGGCTGGAGGATGGCCGCTACGTGGTGGGCGTCCGCTTGTGGGAAGTGGCATCATTGTCGCCCCGAGGTCACGGCGTCCGCGAAATCGCGCTGCCCTACCTCGAGGACCTCTTCGCAGTGACCCGCCACCACGTACTGCTGGCCGTACGCGACAAGAACGAAGCAGTCCTGATCGAACGGCTGTCTTCCAAGGAAGCAACCGAAGTTGCCTATCGCGTGGGTGGACGTGCGCCGCTGAGGTCGACGGCGGTGGGCCTGGTCCTGTTGTCGGGGGCCGAAGCAGCATTCCAGGAATCAGTCATCAACCAACCCCCTGACCTCGAGGTGGGCGTTGAGTCCCTGCCGGAGGGTCAATTGCGGCGCACTTTGTCCGACGTGCGGCGAACGGGCCTGGCCATGATCCGGCGGTCAGCACCGTCGCGCACAGTATCGGTTGCGTCACCCATTTTTGGCGCCGAGGGTTTGGTGGTGGCTGCGCTGTCCATCGTGGTACCCGACGGCGCCACGCCGCCCAACGTTTTGGCGCCTGCAGTTCAGGCCACGGCCAGGGCAGTGTCCCGAAACCTCGGCTACAACGCCGGCCCCAGCGAGAGCGTACGGATGCGCTGAAGTCCCTCCGCGACGGCCGCGTGTTCCGGAGTCAGAAGTGTGCCCGCCGGTCCATGGGGCGGATAGAGTCATATCAATGGACAGTGAACTGACAATCGCCCGGCAGCCCGGTAGCAACCCGCCGAAACCACAGTCGGCAGAGCCTGAGGACGGATTCGTCAGGGTCCGTGGAGCCCGCGAGAACAACCTTCGAAACGTGGACGTGGACGTGCCCCGCGACTCAATCGTCGCGTTCACCGGAGTGTCAGGCTCCGGAAAATCGTCCTTGGCGTTCGGCACCATTTTTGCCGAAGCCCAACGCCGGTACTTCGAATCGGTTGCTCCCTACGCCCGCCGCCTCATCCAACAGGGCCACAACCCCAAGGTGGAGTCCATCACGGGGTTGCCTCCCGCCGTCGCCCTTCAACAGCGCCGCGGCACCGCAACCGCACGGTCCAGTGTTGGAACACTGACCACACTGTCCAACTCACTGCGCATGCTCTTCTCCCGGGCCGGAAGTTACCCTGAAGGGGCCAGTCAGCTGGACTCTGATGCGTTCTCCCCCAACACTGCTGCCGGCGCCTGCCCCGAATGCCACGGACTGGGTGTTGCCCACACGGTCACGGAAGAGTCCTTGGTTCCGGACCCTTCGCTCAGCATCCGGGATGGTGCGATCGCCGCGTGGCCCGGCGCCTGGCAAGGCAAGAATCTCCGTGACATCCTCACGCACCTGGGCTATGACGTTGACACGCCATGGCGGAAGCTCCCCAAAAGGGACCGCGACTGGATCCTCTTCACCGACGAGCAGCCCGTAGTGGAGGTGACGCCGCAACGCGATCGCGTCGCCAAGCCCTACAAGGGCCGGTTCTGGAGCGCCAAAAGCTACGTGCTCCACACTCTGGCCGACTCAAAAAGCTCCACAATGCGTGACAGGGTGTTGCGCTTCATGGAAACAGGGCAGTGCCCGCAATGTGGTGGCAGTGGGCTCCGTCCGGACGCACTTGCTGTCACCTTCGCCGGAAAAAACATCGCCGAACTCAATTCCCTGCCCATGACCGAGCTGGCCGACATCATCCGCCCCACCACGCAGTTGACGGCAGCCAGCACAGCCTCACGCACCCAAACCTCCGGCGAAGTCAACGAGGTAGCCCTTGCCATCACCCGTGACCTGCTGGGCCGGATCACGGTACTCCTTGATCTGGGACTGGGCTACTTGGCGCTGAGCCGCCCCACACCCACGCTCTCCCCCGGTGAAATGCAACGACTCCGGATAGCCACGCAGCTGCGTTCCGGGCTTTTCGGCGTCATCTATGTGCTTGATGAACCGTCTGCCGGGCTTCATCCAGCCGATGCCGAGCCGCTCCTTGCCGTGCTGGACCAGCTTAAAAGCTCCGGTAACTCTGTGTTCGTGGTGGAACACAACATGGACCTGGTCAGGGCGGCCGACTGGTTGGTTGATGTTGGGCCGCACGCAGGCGAGGGTGGAGGAAAAATTCTCTACAGCGGCCCTGTGGCCGGATTGGCGGACGTACAGGACTCCGTGACGAGGCCCTTCCTGTTCCCTGAGCGCCGCGGCGCTGCCGAGGGTACTGAGGTAACTCACGACGACGGTTTGGTCACCGCCGGGACCAGGCGCTCCTCGCCCAGGGAACCAAAAGAATGGCTCACCTTACAGAACATCAACAGGCACAACCTTCGCGACGTTCACGCTGAGTTCCCGTTGGGCGTGCTGACTGCAGTGACAGGCGTGTCCGGCTCGGGTAAGTCCACCTTGGTCAGCCACGTTCTTGCTGAGGTGGTGGGGGCAGCGCTGCATCCCGAAGCCCTTGATTCAGACATCCCGCAGACGCCGGACGCTGTGGGCCTGATCTCCGGGCTTCACCAGTTGGATCGGCTTGTCAAGGTCGATCAGAAGCCCATCGGCCGGACCCCGCGCTCCAACCTGGCCACCTACACAGGGCTCTTCGATGGAGTCCGGAAGGAATTCGCCGCCACTCAAGGCGCCCGCTCCCGAGGCTTCGGAGCTGGACGGTTCTCCTTCAACGTGGCCGGCGGACGCTGCGAAACCTGCCAGGGAGAAGGGTTTGTTGCCGTTGAACTGCTGTTCCTGCCGGGGAGCTACGGCCCCTGCCCCGAATGCCACGGATCGCGGTTCAATCCTGAAACCCTGGAAGTCACCTACCGTGGACGCAATATTGCCGAGGTCCTGGGCATGACCGTGAACGCAGCCTCCGAATTCCTGGCTGATCTCCCCGGCGTTGCCCGCAGCCTCCAAACCCTTCGCGAGGTGGGCCTGGGCTATCTCCGGCTGGGTCAACCCGCCACGGAGCTGTCCGGGGGTGAAGCTCAGCGCATCAAACTCGCCTCCGAGCTGCAACGGATCCAACGCGGCCACACGCTGTATTTGCTGGACGAGCCCACCACCGGATTGCACCCTGCCGACGTCCAACTTCTGATGGCGCAGTTGCACAGGCTGGTGGACGCCGGTAACACGGTGGTCGTGGTGGAGCATGAGATGGACGTCGTCGCGGGCGCCGACTGGGTGATCGATTTAGGTCCGGGCGGGGGCGACGCCGGCGGCGGGATTATGGTCGCAGGCCCGCCGGCCGTCGTCGCGGGTTCCGACGCGAGCCGGACAGCACCCTATCTCGCCGCCGCCAGCCGACTGTAGCTAACGCCGGGGAATGTTCCGCAGGTTGCTGCGCGCCATGCTGACAGCCTCCCCGGCACCGCGGTTCAACACCACTTTGGACATGGCAGTGGCGAAGCCGATGACCTGGGAACCGGAAATCTTCGGTGGGATGGACAGCGCATTGGGGTCGGTGATGAGCTCCACCAATGACGGACCAGGATGGGCAAACGCAGCCCGGTACGCAGCTTCGATGTCAGCGGGATCCGTGACTCGGACGGCGTGGAAGCCCAAGGCCTTGGCCACCCCGGCATAGTTGGCGTCCGGTACGTCCACACCGAAGTCAGGAAGGCCATCAACCAGCATCTCCAACTTGACCATGCCCAAGGTTGAGTTATTGAAGACCACCACGTTCACCGGCAGCTGGTGCGCGGCCACGGTGATCAGTTCGCCCAGCAGCATGGACAGTCCGCCATCCCCGGATACGGAAATTACCTGGCGTCCCGGATAAGCCACCTGCGCGCCAATCGCGTGCGGGAGTGCGTTGGCCATGGACCCGTGGAGGTAAGAGCCAATCAGCCGCCGCGTGCCCAACGGGTTGATGTAGCGCGCCGTCCAGACGTTGCACATGCCGGTATCGGCCGTGAAAATGGCATCTTCGGCCGCAACCTGGTCAAGCAGCGACGCTGCGTATTCGGGGTGGATCGGCTGTTTCTTCTCCACCTTGCGCGTGTAGGCGCCCACGGCTTTGTTCATCAAACGGTCGTGCTTCTTCAGCATCTGGTCAAGGAAGCGCCGGCTCTTCTTCGGCGTCACCAGCGGCAACAGCGCCGTCAGTGTTGGCAAGACGTCGCCATGGACTGCAACGTCGACGTCGGTCCGCCGCCCCAGCCGCTGTGCGGCCCGGTCAACCTGCGCCGTCCGGGTGTCAGGGAGAAATTGGTCATAGGGAAAGTCGGTGCCCAAAAGGATCAGCAAGTCCGCGTCTTCAATGCCCTCAGCCGCCGCGCCATAGCCAAGCAGCCCGGTCATCCCAATATCGTAGGGGTTGTTGTACTGGACGAAGTCCTTGCCTCGCAGGGAATGGCCAATGGGGGCATTGACCAGCTCAGCCAAGGCGATCAGTTCGTCATGGGCGCCCTCCACACCTGCGCCGGCAAAAATGGCGACCTTGCCGGCGTCGTTAATGGCGTCCGCCAGTTCGCGGACGCTTGCCGGATCCGGAATCAAGGAGGCCGGCCGGAAGGTGGCCGGAAGCGGGGTTGGGGCGGTGGCTTCAAGCCCGGCGATGTCGCCGGGCAGGGTGACCACTGCAACTCCCCCAAGACCCAGGGCGTTCTGAATGGCGCTGTGCATCACCCGAGGTGCTTGCTCGGCGGTACTGATCATTTCCGAATACACAGAGCACTCGTTGAACAAGCGGTCCGGATGGGTTTCCTGGAAGAAGCCGCTGCCAATCTGCTTGCTGGGGATGTGTGAGGCGATGGCCAGCACCGGCGCTCCGGTGCGGTTGGCGTCATACAGCCCATTGATCAGGTGCAGGTTGCCCGGGCCGCATGACCCTGCGCAGACCGCCAGCTTTCCCGTTAATTGAGCTTCCGCAGCAGCAGCAAAGGCGGCAGCTTCCTCGTGACGGACATGGATCCAATCGATGCCGCCCTTCGTGGAGCCTCCTGTTTGCCGGACAGCGTCCACGATTGGATTCAGGCTGTCGCCCACAATTCCGTAGATGCGCTGCACTCCGGCAGCCTGGAGTTGTTCGATGAGTTGGGTGGCAAGTTCCTTGGCCATGGTGTGCAGGCTCCCTCAATGGTGGTGGTGGGCTGACAGGGCCAATATAGTCGGCCTGTCCCGGCCCCACCTTGGAACGCCCGGTACTTAAGCTGCCAGCCGAGTCTGGAACAGCCGCTCCGCCAAGCTCAGCAGATGGCCCGGCACATCCTGGTCCGTGCCGCTTCTCCCATGACCGAGGAAAACGGCAGTGCCGCTGACGGTGTCTTCCAAGGGGGTTCCTGCCTCTCGGATCAAGACCTCTGCCCGCGGGTTCAGAGGCAACGGGATGTGGATTGCCTGGTCGTTCAGGAGAACATGCCATCCGCGGCCGGAGATGGCTTCTACATTCCCCGCAACGATTGATTGGCACATTTCCATTGCGGGTTCAATTTGTTCCATCCGGATGCGCTCACTGAGGCGGGCAGGGATGATCAGAACAGTAACTAATTGTTGTTGCATGGTCTTCAATTATCGATTCTTTTCACAATCCGGCGCTCGTTCGCGCAAACATGGCGCGCGGCCTGGGCGCTGTAGTCCCTTCACTGCCGTGTCGCCCCTCACTGACTTACCTTTGGCTTTTCCTTGGTTTGGAAAAGAGGACTTCGCTGCCCTCAGCCTTGGCTCGTTTTTCGGCACGTTTCTCGAGAATTGTCTTACCTGTCTTCTTCGAAGTGACACGACTCGGCGATTTCCCGGACATTTCTTGCTCCTTCGGTATTTGGCTATGACATCACCATACCTACTTATATTTTTAAAGCCAGTTACCGAATTCAGCGACTCGATTTCACAGCCCTTTTATGCTTTTTTCCACCGCCACTCTGGCTGGGAGGGCTGGTAATTGCTAGCGTTGCCGCATGAACCCGTCGAAGCCCCCGGCCGAGATCCTGGATATCGCCGGCCAAGAGGTCCGCATCTCCAACCCGGGCAAGGTGGTTTTTCCCGAGCCAGGGTTGACCAAGCTCGATCTGGTGAACTACTACCTTGCCGTCGCGGAAGGGGCACTGCGCGGTGCAGGCGGACGTCCCATGGTGCTCAAGCGTTTCCCCAAAGGCATCGACGCCGAGCCGTTCTTTCAGAAACGTGTGCCCGAGAACCACCCTGGCTTTATTGACACGGCAACCCTCCACTATTCCTCCGGTACCTCCGCTGAGGAAACGGTGATCCGGGATGCCGCGGGCCTTGCATGGGTGGTGAACCTGGGATGCCTGGATCTCAACCCGCATCCGGTGCGCGCAGAGGACCTTGATCACCCCGACGAGCTCCGCGTGGACCTGGACCCCATGCCGGGAGTCGAGTGGTCCCGGATTGTGGACACCGCCTATGTAGCCCAGGAGGTTCTGGACGACGTCGGGCTGGTGGGCTGGCCCAAAACCAGCGGCTCCCGCGG
Source organism: Arthrobacter sp. MYb23 (assembly GCF_002979775.1). GTDB lineage: Bacteria > Actinomycetota > Actinomycetes > Actinomycetales > Micrococcaceae > Arthrobacter. The sequence goes on along the minus strand of NZ_PCPR01000005.1, from coordinate 156,438 downwards.
GCTCCACATCCTGGTCCGCATAGAGCCACGGTGGTCCTACAAGGAGGTGCGCCTCGCCGCCGAAACCCTTGCCCGTGAGGTGGAAATTCGCGCTCCAGGACTGGCAACAGCCAAATGGTGGAAGGAAGAACGTGGCGAAAGTGTTTTTGTGGACTTCAACCAGAATGCCAAAGACCGTACCGTAGCCTCCGCTTACTCGGTACGTTCGCGCCCGGACGCCCGTGTCTCAACCCCGCTCACCTGGGAAGAAGTGCGCTCCGCACGGCCCGAGCAGTTCACGGTGCGCTCAGTGCCCGCACGTTTCGCGGACTTGGGTGACCCGCACGCAGGAATCGACGACGCCGCCGGCTCGCTCGACGGGCTTCTCACTCTGGCTGCCGAGCTTGGTCCCGCCGAGAAAGCCCCCAGGAGCGCAGATGGATCGGGTCGCCGGGTGTCGGTGATGCCGCTCATCGAGGTGGCCCGGACTAAGACCAAGCCCGAGGCCGAGGCAGCACTTGAGGAGTGGAAGGACCGGCACGTGGACGTTGTTTCCCTGCTGCATCCGGCGGATGTCCTCATCGACGGGATGCGGGGATCGAGCTCCCTCTGGTATCGGGTACGGGTGAATCTTCACAACATCCCCGAGGACCGGCGCCCGCCCCAGGAGGAGTTGATCGCAGACTATGACCCGTGGGCTGGCAAGGAATGGCCGGGCCTGCCTGCGTCCTGAGGTCTGCCGGAAACCTGAGAAGGTTCAGCTAGTCCTGGCCGATGGTGATTCCGGTAATCGGCGTGCCGGCACGCTCATAGGAGAGCAACACCGCACCTTTCGGGAACGCTCTGGGTGGTTCGGCGAACCGGAAGGCCGCGGGGACTCCGGAGCCATCGGCAAATAGTCGCTTGCCGGAGCCGAAGGTGAGTGGGTAGAGGAAAAGATTCAGTCGATCCAGGAGCTCAGCCTCAAGCAGCGAGCGAATAAGGTGGCCACTGCCGAACATGTGGATGTCATCGAACCGCTCCTTGACGTCCTCCAGCTCAGAGATTTCTGACGCGGAGGTGGTCCCTTCCCACTCCGGTTTGGTGAGGGATTCTGACACAACAAACTTCGGCAAGGTGTTGAAGGTGGTGCCAATGTGATCCTCCTGGTGGGGCCAAAACCCCGCGAAGATGTCGTAGGTCTTTCGCCCGAGCAGCAGTGCGTCCATTCGGTCAATTCCCGCCCCGATGGCTTCGCCGGTCTCGTCGTCAAAATAGGCTGCCTGCCAGCCGCCGAATTCAAAGCCGCCTTCCCTGTCTTCTTCCGGGCCGCCCGGGGCTTGATAGACGCCGTCAAGGGTAATGAACAGGTTGGCGGTGAGGATTCCCACGGTGCACTCCTTCTCCTGAGTAGCGGCCGGATGCCGCGGGGCGGTGGCGTCTTCCTCGAATAAGTATGCTGCTTCCCGGGTGCGCGGGGAACCCGGGTCTGGTGATGGGAGTTGCCGGACTTTCAGGTCAAGGGTTATGGCGCCCGGCGGGAGGTGGCGGTAGCTTTGGAGTACTTTTCCTTGAAGCAGCCGAGGTACCGGAGGCACTGCCGATGCAAGGCTTGTCCACGTCGCTGGTCCTCATAGCCCTCATGGCGGTGGTGGCTCCTCTTGCCACCCGGGTCCTTGGCCGTTGGGTCAAAGTTCCAATCGTGGTGTTCGAGATCATCCTTGGCATCCTCTTGGGTCCCAGTCTTCTGGGCTGGGTCCAATCCACTGCATTCACCGATACACTGGCTGATTTCGGACTGGCAATGCTGTTCTTCGTGGCAGGCAACGAGATCGATTTCACGGCAATCCGCGGCCGTCCCATTTACCGCGCCTCTGCTGGCTGGGTTATGTCCTTGGCGGCGGGCATCGGCGCAGGTCTTATCCTGGTTCCCTCCCCCGAGGCTGCCGTGATCATCGGCGTAGCCCTGTGCTCAACGGCTCTGGGTGCTTTGCTGCCGATCCTCCGGGACGCCGGCGCTTCCAAGTCGCCCATCGGTGTGGCCGTTACCGCCGTGGGCGCTGCTGGCGAGTTTGGTCCGTTGATAGCCATCTCCCTGTTTTTCAGTGGCAAACAACTTGGAGTGGCGTCAGGAGTCCTTCTGGGCTTCGTTCTCTTGACCGGCGTGGCAATCTACCTGGCCTCCCAGGCCCGACACACGCTTTTCCACGCCCAAGTCACTGCCACTCTGCACACCAGCAGCCAGTTCGCCATGCGGTCCATTCTGTTGATTCTCAGCACGCTGGTGGTGCTCAGCATGGTCTTGGGGCTCGACATGCTGCTGGGCGCCTTCGCTGCCGGGGTCCTCTGGAAGGTCACCATAGCGCGCGCTCCCGAGGTGGACCGGAAGGTTATTGAGACAAAGATCGACGCCGTAGCTTTCGGGTTTCTTGTTCCCATCTTCTTCATCGACACCGGCATTGACTTCGATCTTGGCGCCTTGACCTCCAGCCCCATTACCTTGGCTATGGTCCCGCTGTTCCTCGCCCTTCTGCTGATCATCCGTGGCCTGCCATCATTACTCGCAGCGCCCCGCGGATCCAGCCGAGCGGAAAAAACTGCCCTCATCCTGTTCGGGGCCACAGCGTTGCCCATCATCGTGGCCGTGACCACCGTTGGCCGGGAACATGGCCTGATCACCAGTGGAATCTCCTCCGCCCTCATCGGCGCGGGGATGCTCTCGGTACTCCTGTTTCCGTTGCTGGCGCTTCGCCGACTGCGCCGCCCGGAATCGGCAGACCCCAAGCAACACACGCCGAAGGCCTGAGGCGGCGAGGCTGCTCTGAACCAGCCCCTTTTGATGTGTTGCCCTGCCAAATGTGTTGCCCCAGGCGGAACAGGCCCATAGGCTCGTATCGTGAGTGGCAGGGACGGCAAACCGACCAGCGGGACCGACCGGCGACCGGGTGAAGGAAATAAAGGCATGGCAACAGGAACAGTCAAGTGGTTTAACGCTGAAAAGGGTTTCGGATTCATCGCCCCGGACGATGGAGGCCCCGACGTATTTGCTCACTACTCAGCGATTACGTCGAGCGGATACCGTTCGCTGGAGGAGAACCAGAAGGTCCAATTCGACATCACGCAGGGCCCCAAAGGTCCGCAGGCGGAAAACATTCAACCCGCCTAAGTTCACAACTTAAAGTTCACCACAAGAGACCGGTCGGGCCAATTGGCCTGGCCGGTCTCTTGGCGTCCGTACTCTCTTGGCGACGCTACGCCCGGCCTTTGAGGATCAGATGCCAGTAAACCTGGGGGAACATATCCCGGTCCACCCACCAGGCGAGCCGGCTTTCCTTCCACGTTGGCACCTTCGGGATGGTTGGCATGGGCTTGTACCGATCATCAAACTCGGCAAAGACAACAGTGTTCCGCGATACGGTGAACGGACAAACGGAGTATCCGTTGTACTTCGCGCGGAGGGCTTCGCCCTTGCGTGCCGAAAGCAGGTTTTTCGCGAGAACTTTGGTCTGCTGGCGGAGCGCCCCACCGGCCTTCGAGTTGGAAGTACCTGCGGCGTCGCCCAGTGACCAGACATTGGGATACCTGGGATGCCGCAAGGTCTCCGTGTCTACCTCCACGAAGCCGTTCTGTTCTCCTTCCGCAGGCAAGTCCGTGGCTTTGAGCCAGTCCGGCGCCGACTGGGGCGGAACAGCATTGAGGACATCGTAGGGCAGGTCCTCCGAGGTGTGGTCCGTGATGTTACGGATGGTGGCCGTGCGATCAGCATTGTTAACTGCCACGAGTTCGCTGTTGGTCCGCAGTTCTATGCCGTATTCGGCGATCTTGCGGTCAAGCTCAACGTCCACCTCGGGGACGCCGAAGGCTGTGGGATAAGGCTGGACCATGACTACCCGGATGTTCTCCAGGACTCCCTGCTCCCTCCAGTAGTCGCAGGCCAGGTACATAGGTTTCTGGCTGGCCCCTGCGCATTTAACGGGCCCTGCGGGCATGGTGAAGATGACTGTGCCGGATGTCAGGGAACTCAAGAGTGTCCAGAGCTTCGGCGCAAGCTCAAACTCGTAGTGGGAGGCGCCATACGGTGAGTGCACTGCCTCCGCCAGCCCCGGCACGGCGTCCCAGTTGTACTGCAGCCCGGGGCACACAACAAGGTGCTCGTAGCTCACCGTGGAACCGGACGCGAGCGTCACCGAATTAGCCTTCGCGTCCACCTTCGCTGCTTTGTCCTTGATCCATGCCACGCCCTTGGGGGTTACGGACTCCTGACTCCGGACGGCTTCTTTCACCTCGGCCCGGCCGCCGGCGATATGCGAGAACAGGGGCTGGTAGAGGTGGTGTTCCTTGGGCTCGATCAGGGCGATGTCCTTGACGCCATACCGCTTCAACCGGGCGGCCAGGGACACGCCTGCATTGCCACCGCCGATGATGGCAACCTCGTGCGCGCGTTCCATGCCGCTAGCTCTTCTCAGTCAACGCGGAGCTCTTGTGCGCTGCCCTGGCGCCGGTTTTCGCTGATTCCACCACGTACTGCGGCTCGTCCTCACTGGCAACGTGCCTATTTCCGTCCAGTTCAAAGTTGCTGGTCTTCTTTTCAACGATTGTCCCGTGCGTCTTACCCTGCGGGGTGTTCCACTCCACGCGTGTTCCCTTGCTCAGTGCCATGTCCGCTCCTAGTGTGGTGTCCCTCTCCAACTTCGACTGCTCCACAATAGTAAGCATGATGATCATTTATGGTCACCCGACGGAGCAGCCGGAATACCGTACTGCGAGAAGGACGTCCAAATGCTGATCTGCGCTACCTGCGCCGTAGAACGCGATGAACCCGTGCCGGACCTCTGTCCGATCTGTGCCGACGAACGGCAGTACGTCCCCGAGGACGGACAGCAATGGCTCACCTTGGACGAGCTGGCGCGGGCTGGCCAGCACACGCTGATGGAGCACAATGAACCCGGGCTCATAGGGATCAGGACTGAGCCCAAGGTGGGTATCGGCCAGACTGCCCAGCTGGTAGTGACACCCCAGGGCTCACTGTTGTGGGACCCCGCGGGTTACATCGATGAGAACGCAGTGAAATCGGTCCTTGAGCATGGTCCCGTTGTGGCGATCGCCGCCAGCCATCCCCACATGTTTGGCGTGCAGGTGGAATGGTCGCGGCGTCTTGGAGGCGTCCCTGTCCTGGTGGCCGAGGCAGATCGCCACTGGCTTGGCCGCAATGACCCAAGCGTCGCCTACTGGACCGGCAGCATGACAATTGCCGAAGGGCTGACCCTGCATCAGACTGGCGGGCACTTCCCGGGAAGCGCGGTGGCGCACTGGGCAGCCGGTGCTGGCGGCAAAGGGGTACTCCTGACCGGTGACAGCGTCTTTCCCAATCCTGATCGGCGCACGGTTGCGTTCATGCGCAGCTATCCCAATCGCTTACCGCTTTCCGGCGCAGTGGCGTTACGTATCGCCGCCCAGCTGGAAGAGCTTGAGTTCGACCGGATCTACGGCAACTTCAACAATGTGATAGCCACTGGAGCGAAGACTATTCTGCACGACTCTGCACAGCGGCATGCAGCATGGACGCGGGGAGACTTTGACCCCCTGACCTGAAGGCAAGTCAGTCCCGGGGCGGTTGCTGTGCTCCCCCGCCGGTGTTGGCCTTCCTGGTAATCAGCCAGGTGACGAACCACAGCACTACGCCGATGGCCATCAGCCCGCCGGCCACTTGGTACTGGATGGGGTTCCTGCCCACCCACGGACCAGCGAGGAACGCGCACAGCACGGCGGCAACCAGCGGGAGTTGTCCGGGAGAGGTGAAGAACACCTTCCGGTGAGGATCGCGCTTTCGGCGGAGAACGACGCATGCCACGTTGACCAGTGTGAACACGCACAGCAGCAGAAATGCCGTGGTCCCGGAAAGATTAGCCACGATGTTGCTTGAGGGATCGCTGCTGACGTACCAGATCAGCCCCAGGGCAAGGACGGTGGAGAACACGATTCCGGCCCATGGTGACCTGCGGCCCGGCAGGACCCGTCCCAAGGACCGCGGTAGAACGTGCTGGCGTGCCATGCCGTAAATCAGCCGGCTGGCCATCAGCATGTTGATCAAGGCTGTGTTGGCAACGGCGAACACAGCCAGGAAAGGAAAGATTTTGTCGATGGGAAAATCCGGGGAGCCCTTGTGCACCACTTCAAGGAGGGCCGCACCTTCGGCCTCCCTGATCTGGCCGAGCTCTGCCGGAGTGAGCACACTCACCACAGACACAGCTACCAGCATGTAGAGGATCACCGCGATGCCAAGGCCAGTCAGCATGGTGCGGGGGAAAATCCGCTCCGGGTTCCTGGTCTCTTCAACCATGTTGACGGAGTCCTCAAAACCAACCATGGCGAAGAAGGCAATGGATGTGGCTGCCGTAACGGCCAGGAACAATCCCTTGTCCTGGTAGTCGGTGAACACGAAGATTTCCTGGACGTTGCCGGTCCCCTGCGCCATGACGAAGAAGCCAACCCCGATGACGACGCACAGGGCAATGACCTCCACCGCGGTGAGAATGACGTTGAACTTCACACTCTCTCCCACTCCACGCAGGTTGATCGCCGCCAGCAGCAGCATGAAACCCAGTGCCACTGCGGTGATCACGCCGCGGTCCGGCACGTCCATCCAGCCGTTGATAGCAAGGCCACCAAAGAAGTTCTGGGCAAGGACGTTGGCCGATGTCGAGGCACTGGTGATGCCGGAGCAAACGACGGCGAACGCCACGAGGAAAGTGACGAAATGGATCCCGAAGGCCTTGTGCGTGTAGAGCGCTGCTCCGGCCGCCTGGGGGTATTGCGTCACCAATTCAAGGTAGGAAAACGCGGTGAGGGTCGCTACAACAAAGGCGAGCAGGAACGGCAACCAGACGATGCCGCCAACTGTTCCCGCCATGGTCCCGGTGACCGCGTAGACCCCGGCCCCCAGAATGTCCCCAACAATGAAGAGGAGGAGCAGTTTGGGTCCCAGCACGCGTTTAAGCTCTGGCTCCTCACCTGCAGGTGTTGCTTCCAAGGCGTTGTCTGACGTGGTGCTCATGGTCCACCCCCGGCCCGTACACGGTCCTCAAACCGTGTAAGTGATCTGATTCATCTCACTTTGATCCTGAGGTCCGGGTTTGGCAACACTGTCCGGCGAAAAGCTGAAACAGCCTTAGCGAAGTCGGTCCGTTTCGCCGGTCTCCGAAGCACGTGGACCGTAATGCTCAGCCAGCCTGGCCAGTCCTTCATCAATCGACACAGCAGGTGTCCAGTTGAGGAGCTCACGCGTGACGCGTTGGTCGAACCAGTGGGCGGTGGAGAGCTGCTCAGCGAGGAAACGCGTCATGGGCGGCTCCTCTTTGCGTCCCGCCCAGGTCCACACCCTTTCCACTGCCGCTCCTACTGCCCGTGCCAGCCCACCGGGTACAGACCACGACGGCGGAGCCACACCACCCGCTGCGCAAATGCCCGCCAACAGCTCACCAATTGGCCGGGGCTCGCCGTTGCTCACCACCACGGCCCTGCCATGGACGTGCTCCATACGGTGCAGGGCTGCGACGATGGCCGACGCGGCGTTGTCCACATATGTTGTGTCGATCAGGGCAGCGCCGGAATCGAGCAGTGGCAGCCGGCTGTGGCTGGCGCGTGCCAGGACGCGTTCCACCAGCTGGGTGTCTCCTGGGCCCCACACAATGTGGGGGCGCACTGCTGCCACCCGGAAATCAGGACGGTCCGCGGCGAGGGCCAGCAGTTCAGCCTCAGCCTTGGTGCGCGCATAGTCTCCGCGCGCATGCTGTGGGTCAGCCTGCTCCGCACCCAGCCCCATGATGGCCGCGCCGGAGTGGGCCACCGATGGTGACGAGACAAACACCACGTCCCGTACCTCAGCCTCGCGGGCCAGGTGGAGTAGCCGGCGGGTTCCTTCAACATTTACAGCGTCGAACTCCTCGGCACGCCCGGTAATGGACACTTTGGCTGCGAGGTGAATGACCCCTTCCGCACCGGCCAATGCCCGGCGGAGAGCCGCGTCATCGTTGATGGACCCGCGGAAGTCCTCCACGCCGTCGACCCCCGACGGGCGCCGCTGAAACGTGCCCACGCTATGTCCTTGACGGACCAGTTGCCGCGCAACGTCCCCTCCGAGGAGCCCGCTGGCCCCTGTGACGAGGACCCTCATGGCTTGCCCGGGCGGCCGCCGGCCAGCACCCGCGAAGCCCATCGGGCCAGACGTGTCCTGTCGATCTTGGCGTTATGCCTGACGTCGGTGGGCTGTGCCGGGACTACCAGCACAGCGCTGACGTGGACGCCGGCCTCGGAGGCTGCTCGCCGGACACGCCCAGCGAGTTGCGGCGTTGCGGGACCCGCTTTAGGGACAGGAGGCTCGGTCTCGACGACGGCCACCACGGCCTGCGTCCCTGTTGGTCCCACGCCGGCGATGGCGGCCAGCCGCACGGCGTCCAGGCGTTCGATGGATTGCTCGGCACCGACGGGAGTCACTACAGCCCCAGGCGCCGTCACGACGTGGGCAAGACGCCCCTCCACCCACAGACGGCCAGCGGCGTCGAAGTGGCCGACATCGCCTGTTCTGTGCCATCCGGTCAGGCCGGCGCTCTCTTGTTCGGTCAGCCAGAGCCTGTCATAAGTTTTTTTGACGTGCGGCGCGCTGACCACGATTTCCCCGGTCACCCCCGCCTCGGTCACACAGTTCTCTCCTGGCGCCGTTCCGTCAGCCGCCAACGCGACGATCGCCAATCGGGCTCCGTGCACGGGCGTGCCCACGCAAACCCCATTGCCGGCTCCAAGGACAGCCCCGGTAGCCACATCGGCGCCAGCCGCCCGAATCTCCTCAAAGCTGATGTCAGTGACCGGCAACGCCTCAGTCATTCCGTAGGGGGTATGCAAGGAAGCTTGCGGCATCAGCTGTTGCACCTCCGCAAGGAGGGGCTCGGGGACGGGCGCACCGGCGGACAAGAGCAGCTCCACGTTTGCAAGAGCCCTCATCAGCGAGCCGCTGAGGTCATCCCGGGTGGCGACGACGTTACGCAACGCCGCCGGCGAAGCAAAGACCACGGTAGCGTCAATGGCAGCGACCGCTTCTGCCAGGGCTCGGGCCGTCAACGTGCGGGGGGCAGTGACGTCCATGGCAGGGGTCACCGAAACGGCTCCCAGCGCCGGCCCCAGCAACGCGAACGGCGCGAAACCCGCCACGAGACGGGCACCGGAGTGTATCCCGAACGTAGCGGCAACCGTGTCACGCATCGCGGCAAGCTGCCGGTGTGTGTAGACGACGCCCTTGGCGGGACCGGTGGAACCGGAGGTAAAAAGCACCGCGGACGGCGCATCAGGGTCCACCATGACCAACGGATGATCTTCCCGACGCCCGGCATTCCCTTGTGCGACGCCGCTTCGTGAACCGCTCTCTGCCAAGGCATGGAGCGAGGTCTCAACACCCAGGATTCGACGGCGGGCGGTTGGGAGATCCTGAACGCTGATCCGGCGTCCCGGCCACCCCAGCACCGAGGCTGCTGCCAGTGCCTTGTCGATGCCGATCAGGAAGTCGGCGGTAGCGCCCTTTACGGCGCGGCTCATGCCTTTGGTTCCCAATCCGGCGTCGGCCACAACTACTATCGCACCCAACTTCAGGCAGGCGTATAGCGCAACGGTCAAGTCGGTTCCGGGAGGAACCATCAGGCTCACGCGACTGCCGTGTCCCACGCCGGCTTCCCGCAGTCCCTCCACCAGATCCAGAACGCCTTGGTCCAGCTGCCGCCAGCTGAGTGAGCGGCTTACGGTGCCGTCGGGCGCCATTTCAGCTACAGCGATCTCTTCTTTGGCCGATCCCGCGGCCAGCTGGCCGAGCGAGTCCCAGAGGGGACGGAATGCTGTCTTCTCTTCCTCGGCAGGCTTATTTGGCAGCAGTGGCGCGCCGTTAGCTCCGACCAACCGGGAGTCATCGCCACTAACGGCGCTCCCACTGATGTCCGTGCCGTGCACAGCAAGCCAATCAAAGACCGGCCCGGCGATGTCTTTGTCCTCCGCCACGAGGTGTCCTGCGCCTTCGAATCGATGCACATCCGCGTGCGGAAGCCGGCTGATGAGGTCCTTGAGGTACCGGTCGGAGAAGATCGGATCCTTCGGGCCCCAGAGCATCAGGGCAGGAACCTTCAGCCCGCGCAAGCCGTCCGCTACGTGAGTCAGCGCTGGGAAGCTGGGGTGGGAGGCATTGGCGGGAATGTCCGCGACGAAATTTCCCACCCCGTCCCGGCGGCCGGCTCCGCGGTAGGGGGCCATGAAAGCCCTCCTCACGTCCGCCGGCAGCGGCGGGTTTGCCAGGGAATGTGTCACACGCAGGAAGGCATCCGACGTCGTAGTGCCCCACCGATGCACGGCGGGGTGCAAGGCGAGCCGGAGTGCTGGCGGGAGCGGCGAGTCGGAGGGGTGGTGGACAGCAGTGTTGGTCAGCACCACGCCCGCGAGGAGCTGAGGGTGATTCAAGGCCCAGCCCGAGCTGATCACGCCACCCCAGTCATGGCCGACCGTTACTACCGGCCCCTCCAGGCCCAGGGCATCCGTGAGGTCGCCAAGATCGTTGACCCGGTCAGCCAAGCGCCGGAACGTGCCGGTGCGTTCTGAATAGCCCATGTCCAGCTGGTCCACGGCCACAACCCGCCACGGACGTGCCGGGTCTGTTCCCGCACTCAACAACGTTCGCCACAGATAGGACCAGGTGGGGTTTCCGTGCACGCATAGCAAGGTACCGATCGGGGTCAGACCACGGCGGGTGAGCTGGGCGCCGTTATCCAGCACATGCCAGCGCCGGACGGCGCCGGGCGCGTCCACCTCTGACGTGGACCTCACCCTGATTGTCCGGGACCATTCCGGATCCACGCCAGGCCAGTTGGCGGCTACCAAACGATTTCCACCATTCCTGCGTTCAGTCCGGAACCCACACCCATGCACAGGACCCGGTCGCCCGAGGTCAATGACTGTGCCTGGGCCGCGAGTGTCATGGGAAGCGATGCGGGACCCACATTGCCCCAGTGCGGGAACGTGATGGGGACCTTGTCCGGGTCCAGATCTATGGCGTTGATGATGGCCTGGGTATAGGCGTTGCTGACTTGATGAGTGACATAGCGGTCCATGCTGGCCCAATCCCACTCAGGCTGGGCCTCGTGCCAGGCGTCCACCACAAGCTGCAGGCCGCCGTCGAGCAGTCCTTTGGTGTCGGTGGACATGCCATCGATGCCTCCAACACACAGTTCATGATGTTCGGTGCCGGCACGCATGACGCCACCAACAAGCCGGTGCGCACCCGGGTGCTCATCGACAGGGCCCAGGACCGCTGCGGCAGCTCCGGATCCAAGCGTCAACGTGGCGAATTCGCGGTTGAAGTCCTCGCGGGTGGTTTCAGGCCGCTGGAGCCGCGCCAGGGTGGCTTCCTGTGTGCCCTGAGCGTCCTCGCCGTTGACGATCACCGCGTACTTTATTTGTCCGGAATCGATCATGTTGGCTGCCAGGATCAGACCGTTCACGAACCCGAGGCAAGCGTTGGCCAAGTCAAAGTTCATGGCCGACGACGGCAGGCCGAGTTCGTGATGAATCTTAACCGCCACAGAAGGTTCGAGGTTGCGCCTGGTCACTGACGTGTTGATCAGCAATCCGATTTCCGAGGCTTCGATGCCCGCTTCAGCCAGGGCTTTTGCGCCTGCTTCAACGGCCGCGTCGTCGAACGATGTCCCTGCGGCCCACCAGCGGCGGTGCGTGATACCTGCAACGCGCTCCAGCAGCCGCGGTGGAAACTTCAGCCGCTGCAGGGTCGAAGCCAATCTCCGGTCGAAATCCGTGGAGCTCACTATCCTCGGAGCCTCTACGCTGCTCACCGAGAGCAGCGCGGTGTTGCTGTGCCGGAAGGTCGCATTCCCTGCCAAGTTAAGCCCCTGTTCGTTTCTGTCCTGCCTTCATGCGGTGACTGTACCCATAAAGTGCAACCCCAAGACGTTAACTATGCCGGTGCGGACCCGTTCCTGCATATTTGGGCGCAGCTCGGACCGGCTCACGACGTGTCGGGACTATGGGGGCTAACCTTCGCGCGCCTTCCGGGTAGCTGCTTCGTTAGCCTTCTGCAGCGCTTCCACCAGCTCCTTCTTGTCCATTGTTGAACGGCCCTTGATATCCATTTCCTTGGCCCGCTGGTAGAGGTGCTCCTTGGAGGCATGGGCATCCACTCCGCCGGCCGTGGGCTTGGAGGAGTCCACCCCTTCCTCCGCGTGGTCGTCGGAAGGTCCGCGCTCCTCTTTGGGTTCCCAGTGGTCACCCACCTTCTCGTAACTGTGCTTCAGTGCCGCGAAGGCGGTCCGGGCAGCCCGGCTCGCATCGTTGTCATAGGTCTCCATGGCCGAATCGTAGGTCTTGGCAAAAGTGTCCTGGGCTTTCTGTTCCGAGCGCTGCAGGGTGGATGGCAGCTCGTCCTGGCGGGCGTGATCATTCTTTCCGGTCTTTGGCATGGCACTCCATCTCCCTGCATCACGGTTTTCCTCGGGCGTTACAAGTCTGATGGGCAGCGGGTGTCCGGATCAAGATTCAGGGCCGCCACGGCGGGGAGGCCATTTGACCATCGAATGCTGGCTGCTAACATCGAGACAGAAAGTATGTCCTATCAAGCGAACAAATGGCTACATACCTCGGGCACCCGCACAGGGAGGCCAGGGGCGAAGCCTGAAACCCGGGGTATTCCAGTGGTTACTAAACTTGGTCTTAACATCGACCGTTCTTCCCCCGTGCCCCTCTACCATCAGGTGGTTCAGGGTATCGAGGCCGCCATCCACAGTGGAGTACTGGAGCCCGGCAGTCGGCTTGAGAACGAAATCGATCTCGCGGCCCAGCTCAACCTTTCCAGGCCAACCATGCGCAAGGCCATGGATGAACTGGTCCGTTCCGGCCTTTTGGTCCGCAAACGCGGCGTAGGTACACAAGTGGTCTCCAGTCAGGTCCGCCGCCCCCTGGAGCTCTCCAGCCTCTTTGACGATCTGACCAACAACGGCAAGAAGCCCACCACCACCGTGCTGAGCTTTTCCCACGAGGAAGCCGACGCCGCCACCCTCGCGGCGCTTGAGCTGCCGGCCGGCTCCAAGGTGTACCACTTCACCCGTCTGCGCAAAGTGGGTGGCAAACCACTGGCCCTGATGGAGAACTGGGTGCGCGATGACATCGCCACCATGGACGAAGCCATGCTCGGAGCTGAGGGCCTGTACTCAATCCTGCGCAGAGGTGGCGTGAACTTCCGTCTTGCCACCCAACGCATCGGTGCCATGATCGCCAATGATTACCAGGCGCCCCTCCTGGAAGCCGAGGTACATTCCGCTTTGGTCACCATGGAGCGCACCGCTGTGGACGATACCGGCCGCCACGTTGAGACGGGTCACCACGTTTACCGCGCCGATTCCTACAGTTTTGAAATGACACTCGTACAGCGCTGATAAAGCCAAGCAACTGGTACAGCCAATACAAAAGGACTTCCCTTCCATGACCAATTGGGTTTACCCCTTGGGTTCCGCCGCCGACGGCGTGTGGGACATTTCGCTCGGCACGTCCGATTCGGCCATATCCATTGACGGCTGGGCACATACAGGCCTGAAGGTCGCCACCATCGCGGCGGGCGCCGCCGTCGACCTCCCTGCTGTTGGTGAGGAGCGCATTGTGGTGCCCCTCAACGGTTCGTTCACCGTTACTGTCGACGGCCACCATCGTGCCCTCTCGGGGCGGGCGTCCGTGTTCCACGGACCCAGCGACGTCCTGTACTCGGGGACGGGAAAGTCCGTCACCATCAGCTCGTCCGACGGCGGCCGCGTCGCCATTGCAACGGCCCCTGCCGATGTCTCGTACCCCACACGGCTCGTTTCGGCTGCCGAGACACCCGTTGAATTGCGCGGGGCCGGCAATTGTTCGCGCCAAGTGCACAACTTCGGCACACCGGCTGCGCTGGAGGCTGACCGTTTCATTGTGTGCGAGGTCATTACTCCGGCCGGTAACTGGTCCTCCTATCCCCCTCACAAACACGATGAGGAAAAGGACGGCGAGACCCATCTCGAGGAGATCTACTACTTTGAGACCCAGATAGCTGCGGGTTCAGGCGCACCGGCCGACGCCGACGCAATTGGTTACCAGCGGGTTTATGCCTCGGATGAGCGGCCCATTGACGTTTCCGCCGAGGTCCGCACCGGTGACGTCGTTTTGGTCCCCTATGGTTGGCACGGCCCTGCGATGGCAGCACCGGGCTATGACATGTACTACCTCAACGTCATGGCAGGCCCGGGTCCGGTCCGTGAATGGCTGATCAGCGACGACCCCCACCACGGTTGGGTACGGCAAAGCTGGGATGGCCAAAGCATCGACCCCCGCCTGCCGTTCGGCGCTTAGCTTTCGGAATAAAAATGCCCTCCCCGCATCCAGTGGACGCGGGGAGGGCATTTTTGACTGAGGAGTTAGCTGGACACTTTGAGGGCAACCTTGACAGGCAAGCCGGTTGCCAACGATTCCTGGGCCGCGTCCGCCACACAGGAGGCCGCCACCGCGTCCTCCGGGGTGCAGGGGTTCCCGCGTTCACCCATGACCAGTTCAACAAAGGCCACCATCTCTGAGTGGTACGCCTGGTCGAAGCGCCCTGCGAAGCTCTGATGCGGATCGCCATCAGGGAAAGTGACTCCACTTTCAGCCGAGGACAGAGCTGTCTTTTCATCCAAGCCCACCATGATCGAGCCGCTGGAGCCTTGGATTTCCAGTCGGACGTCGTGGCCGGCCCCGTTGTAGCGGCTGGCGGAAACCGTTCCTACGGTGCCGTCGTCGAAAGTGATGAGGGCCAACGCTGTGTCCACATCACCCACACCTCCAATCGCGGGGTCGCCATTGTTGGAACCTTTGGCATAGACCTCCACGATTTCGCGGCCCGTCAGCCAGCGAAGGATGTCGAAATCATGGACCGAACAGTCCCGGAACAACCCGCCGGATGTCGCCAGGAACTCGACCGGGGGCGGCGTCATATCGCAGGTGACGGCCCGCAGCGAATGGATCCATCCCAGCTCCCCTGTCTGATACGCGCGCTTTGCCTCCACGTAGCCGGAATCGAAGCGTCGCTGATGGCCGATTTGTACCACGCCATTGTTTTCCCTGATGTAGTCCAGCACCGGCAGTGCGGCGGATACGTTCAGCGCAACAGGCTTTTCGCAGAAGACCGGGATACCTGCATCCACTCCGGCGCGAATCAACTCAGGGTGGGTCGCCGTTCCGGTCGCAATAACGAGGCCATCCACCCCGGATTCCAACAGTTCGGCCACTGAGGGCAGGAACTCCGCGCCCAGGCCGGCTGCGACGGAGCGTGCGTGGTCCGCCGCAACATCGGTGAGCAACAGGCGGATGTTGATACCCCTGCCTCCGAGCGTTTCCTTGAGGGCGACGATGTTGTTCGCGTGCATGACGCCGATGCGTCCCACGCCAACGAGACCAAGAATGACATCACTCATATTTTTCCTTCAAAGGTAGGAGTTTTTGGATTCGGAAACACCACGCCCAGTTGGCGGCGGATCTCATCGGCCACTTCCAGGGTGCGGATCGAGGCCGCCAGCGTCCGTTGGCTGAGCTGCATCTTGCCCGCGGCAACTGCCCGGGCCACGGCCGCAGCCTCAAAGTGAAGGCCCTCGTAGTGCCCGCCGGATGGTTCTTCGTGGCGTAATCGCCTCCCGTCAGGGAATCTGACCTCGAACGCGCCGGGCATATTGAACGGACCCTCGATCACCAGGGTGGCCTGTGAACCGACAATAGTGGCCGCCGTAGGCGTGAAGTTGTGCAGGTGAGCGTTCACCACAGCCTGCGCACCGTCGTCGAACTGCATGACCGCCGATAGTTGGGCGTTGACCCCGGACTCATGGGGCTGGCCTAGGGCATGGAGCCGGCGCGGACTCCCCAACACCTCCGTGATCAGGGCCAAGGGGTACGTGCCCAGGTCAAGGAGCGGTCCACCAGCCAGTTGCGGATCAAAGATGCGGTGCGTCGGATCAAAATGTTCACCGTACTCGGCAACAACGGTGGTGATGGTCCCCAAAGTTCCAGCGTCGAGTATCTGCCGGATCACGTCGAATTTTGGGAGGAAAAACGTCCACATGGCCTCGGCGGCAAAGACACCGGCAGCCTCCGACCGCTCGGCAATGTCCCTTGCCTGGTCTGCGTCGAGCCCAAGCGGCTTTTCGATCAGGACGTGCTTGCCGGCGTCAATGGCCAGGACAGCAGCTGCGTGATGGCCGGTATGAGGCGTACACACGTAAATAATGTCAACGTCCGGAGCTGCAGCGAGTTCCTCATAGCTGCCGTACGCGGCAGGAATGTTGTAGGCCTCCGCAAAGGACTTCGAACGGCTCAGGGAACGGGACCCGACGGCGGCTATCACCTGCCTGGTGTGCGCTTGGAGTGATTCCGTGAACCTTTCCGCAATCCACCCCGGGCCCATGATCCCCCATCTCAGGCTTGGAGCATCACGGGATTCCGGTACGCGGGAGTGCGGGAGCGTTGATGCCGTCACGAGTAACTGACTTTGCTTGACGTCCCGTCGCTGTGCAGCGACTGGATCATGGCTTGGGCAACGAGCGAAGCATTGAGTCCGTCCTGAGCGCCGGCAAGGGGCGGCGCTTCTCCGGCGGCGAGGGCATGGATCCAGGCCTGCAATTGGAGCCGGTAGGCATCGGCGAAGCGGGGACGCCAGTCAGCGGGGATGAGGGTCTGCTTCAATCCGTCTTGTTCGATGGCCAGCAAGGACGATTCCTGAAGGGAGGTGGTGCCCAGCTCGGAAACCACCTCGCAGCGAGTGGTGTAACCGTACTGAGCATTGAGAAAGAGCTCCAGCGTCGTCAGGGTCCCGTCCGCTGTGCGGAGGATCATGAACGACGGGTCCTGCAGTCCGGCTTCGGCATGCCGTGTGCTTTTGCCGGCCTGCCACGAGACTTCCGTAACAGGAGAATCCAGGAGCCAGGGAATGACGTCCAGCTCGTGAATGGCCGAGTTGGTGATAGCGGATTCTGCGGTTGTTCCCGGCGCTGCTAAGCCGTTTCTGCTGACGCAGTGAACAATGAGGGGTTCACCTTGTTCCCTGCCCAGCACGGAACGGCGCAAAGCCACGTAGCCCGGATCGAAGCGCCGCATGAATCCCAAGGAAAGCAACGACGCACCCGTCGCGGCCACGATGTCCGCGTCTGCTGCCACAACTTCCAGACTTTCCAGAAGCGTGGGCGCCAGCGGCTTTTCGCAGAGTACCGGGGTCATTGCTTCGAAGCATTCCAGGACCAGGCCGGCGTGCGTGGAATCGTGAGAGGCAACCACGACGGCGTCCACCTCGCTGGAATTGATCAGTTCCGAAGGGTCTGAGGTAATACGTGCAGTGGGAGGTGCCGCCGCGGCGGCACGGTGCACGTCGAGGTCTGCCACAAAGGTGACTTCAGCGCCCCCAATGCTGGTGGAAAGGTTCCTGATGTGGTCTGCGCCCATGATTCCGGCGCCAATAACACCCACCCTGATCGGCATGGCGTTCCCTTCTGTTTGCGTTGTCTGGGCCTGCTGCACGTAGGCGGCCCAATATGGGTGCGCACAGCGTGGCGGGGTGCTCCGATTTGTCGGAACACCCCGCTGGTGCTGTTGAACGCACTGGCTGGACTGTGCTGCCGCTACGCGGGCTTTGGGACGCCGGCGTTCACGCTGTCCGAAACATCCGCCACTTCGGCTTTGACCTCTTTCACAACGTCGCCGTGTCCGCCAAGCTGCTCCAGTTCATGAGCGAGTTCGGCAAGTTCAGCGCCGCCGGCCATCTGGCCGGTGAGTTCGTCCAGGGTGATGTCCTTCTTGTCGTAGTAGCCAATGGACTTACCGCGCTTGAGCAGGAGGAAACGATCACCCACCGGGAACGCATGGTGCGGGTTGTGGGTGATGAAGATGACGCCAAGTCCGCGGTCGCGTGCCTGGAGGATGTAGCGCAGGACCACGCCTGACTGCTTCACGCCCAACGCCGCTGTGGGTTCGTCCAGAATGATTACCTTGGCACCGAAGTACACGGCACGGGCAATCGCCACGCACTGGCGCTCACCGCCGGACAGCTGTCCAATCGGTTGCTCAACATCGCGAAGGTCGATTCCCATCTCGGCCAGTTCCTTAAGCGTGATGGCCTTCATCTGCTCGACGTCCATGTATTTGAACGGACCGAAGCCTTTGGTGAGCTCTGATCCGAGGAAGAAATTCCGCCAGATCGGCATCAGCGGTACCACAGCAAGGTCTTGGTACACCGTTGCGATGCCGGCGTCCAAGGCGTCGCGGGGCGAACCGAATTTCCGGTCCTCCCCCATGATGTTCAGGACGCCTTCGTCGTGCTGGTGGAGGCCGGCAATAATCTTGATCAGCGTTGACTTGCCAGCGCCGTTATCGCCCAACACACAGGTGACGCGGCCGTTGTCCACGGCCATGGTGACGTCACTCAGCGCGATGATGTTGCCGTAGTGCTTTCCCACTCCTTCCAGGGAGAGAAGGTGGACGGGTGTGTGGGTGAGGGGATCACGCTCATTCTGAAGCAGCGTTTCCTGATCGATGGCTTTCGCATTCATTTTCCGGGGCCCCTTACTTGAGTTCCGCGCGGCGCTTGACGATGAGGTTGACGATGGTGGCGAGCAGCAGCATCAGGCCCAGGAAGAACTTGAACCAGTCCGGGTTCCACTGTGCGTAAACAATGCCCTTGTTGGCCATGCCGAAGATAAACGCGCCAATCGCACCACCCACTGCTGAACCGTAGCCGCCGGTGAGAAGGCAACCGCCGATGACCGCGGCGATGATGTACAGGAATTCGTTGCCCACGCCTTCGCCGGACTGCACTGAGTCGAAGGCGAAGAGGTTGTGCATGCCCAGGATCCAGCCACAGAAGCCCACGCCCATGAAGAGTCCGATCTTGGTGGCCTTCACTGGAACGCCCACCGCCCGGGCCGCATTCGCGTCGCCTCCCACGGCGAAGATCCAGTTACCCACGCGAGTCCGCATGAGCACCCACGTGGCGACGGCCACGAGGGCAATCCAGATGAAAACGGTGATCTTGACTTCAACTCCACCCAGGTTCACGGACGATGCAAATACTGCCTGGGCTGATGAAAAACCATCCATGTCAGAGATGGAGGGCGATGAAACGCCGCCGCCGATCATCCGCGTCAATCCAAGGTTCAGACCCGTCAACATCAGGAACGTGGCCAGGGTGACAATGAAGCTCGGAAGCTTGGTCTTCATCAGGATCCAGCCGTTGATATAGCCGATAGCCAGCGACACCAGCAGGGCCAATCCAACGCCCACCCAGACGTTTGTGCTGAAGTACCAACTGAACATGGATGCCGTGAGGGCTGAACTGATGACCGCAACGCCTGTTGATAGATCGAACTCTCCGCCGATCATCAGCAAAGAGACGCCTACGGCCATGATCCCGATGGTGGAACTTCCGTAGAGGACTGTAGCGAATGACGCGGGCTGTAAAAACGTAGGGGAAACCAACGAGAAAAAGATAAAGAGGACGATGGCTCCCACGAGTGCGCCGACTTCCGGACGGCCAAGCATTTTTTGGAGCGGATTGCGCTTGCCGATGCGTTCATCGCGTATGGGGAGGGGGGCTTTGGATAGGGTCTGTGTCATGGCTTTCTCCTGCTAGGGCGGAGTTCCCGGGCTTGAGTCCCGGGAACCCGCTGGGAGCATCCTTAGCGGATGCCTTCCTTGGCGAACTTGAGGACGTCGGGAGCCGAAGACTGATCGATGATTGAGGGTCCGGTCAGAACAGGAAGTCCACCGCCCACGTGGATTCCACCACGTTTGACCTGCCACAGCGCGTCGATTGCTCCGTATCCCTGCAGCCACGGCTGCTGGTCAACGGTGAAGGCCACCTTGCCATCGATGATGGCCTGGGCAAGTTCGCCGTTCATGTCGAAGGATGCAACTTTGACTTTGCTTTGAAGTCCCAGCGACTCCACTGCCTTGTTGATGGTCAGGGTGAACGGAGCGCCGAGGCCAATGATGGCGTCTGCATCTGGAGTTGCCTGAAGCTTTGCCGTGACGGTGGAGGAAACCTGTGTCATATCGGTGCCCTGGACGAACAGGTTCTCCGTCCCCGGGACCTTGGATTTCACGCCTGCACAACGTGAGTCAAGAGCGACGTTGCCCTGCTCCATGATCACGCAGATTGGATGCTTCACGCCCAGTGAAGCGAGCTTCTCACCTACGGCAGCACCAGCCAGGTTCTCATCGGAACCGAAGTGTGTGAAGGCGCCTACCTGCTTCCATACATCTGCGCCGGAGTTCAAGCTGACCACCGGAATACCCGCGTCTTCTGCTTTCTTCAGGACGTCCTTCAGCGCGTCCGGTTTAGCCAAAGTGACCGCAATGCCAGCCACTTTCTGATCAATGGCCTGCTGGATCAACTGTGCCTGCCGGCCCCCTTCGGGGTCGGACGTGTACAGCAATTCCACGTTGTCCTTCGCAGCAGCTTCCTCGGCACCTTTGCGGAGAATATCCCAGAACGTGTCACCGGGGGCAGCATGCGTAATGAGTGCCACTTTGATGCGTTCGGTTGAGGCGACTTGGCCGCCACCGGCACCGCTGCCCGATCCGTCGGTTTTGCCTCCACTGCTGGAACACGCGCTCAAGGCGAGCAACGGAACAACGGCCGCCACAAGGGTGGCTTTACGCCAGGAAAATTTACCCACTTTGAATCTCCTTTGATTACAGCTCCGGGCTGCCACCTTGCAGCCACCGGATTGCGCCTACATAGATCATGGTGATCTGCAGCACATAAGTCAATAGTTTGTCCTGACATTAGGATGTAATCACGTAACTTGGCTGTGAATCCCAGCTTCGGGGCATGCAAAAGGGCAGTCCCGCTCAATTCAGCGGGACTGCCCTCAAGCAGTTGATGTTGTGTGGTTGCAGGAAGGTTCAGCGACTCCTGGAGCCCACTGAGGCCGTACCAGCGATGTTCTTGAAGAAATGCTCCAGATCCTCAAGGCTCTTGCCCTTGGTTTCGGGAATGAACTTCATGGCGAACGCGATGGCCCCGACGCCCAGGACGGCAAAGACGAAGAAGGTGTTGGAAAGGCCAATGGCCGCGAGCAATTGCGGGAATCCAAAGCCGACCACGAAGTTGACGATCCACAACACGAAGGCAGAAGCGCCCATTCCAAGGCCTCGAATCTTGAGGGGGAAGATCTCCGAGAGCATCAACCACGTGACCGGAGAAATTGCACCCTGTTGAAAGGCAAGAAACGTGACAGTCAGAGCAAGAATGACGAATCCCCGGGCAGTACCTTCCGGCAGAACCAAAGAGAATATTCCGATTAACAGCAGTGCACTTGTAGTGCCCACCTGCCCGGTGATGAGCATTTTCCGGCGCCCTACCTTGCCCAAAAGCCAGATGCCCACGAACGTAGCCAGAACGGAGATCACACCGTTGGCGATGTTGGCCGTCAGCGCAGCTTCCCTCCCGAAACCTGACTCGGCGAGGATCTGCGTGCCGTAGTACATGATGGAGTTCACGCCAGTGATTTGCTGGATCACAGCCAACCCCAGACCCACCATGAATATTCTCCGCAGCCAAGGAATGCCAAGGTCCTTCCAGGAACCCATTTTGGACTTGTAGTCCTCCACGGCCATGGCTTTGACGTCTTCGAACTCAACCCGCGCTTCTTCCTGCGAACGTATCCGACGCAGGACGCTTAACGTCTCACCAAAGTTTCCTATGGAAGCAAGCCATCTAGGACTCTCGGGCATGAAGTTCATCCCAATCCATAAGGCAATGGCCGGAAGTGTTGCGATCACCAACATCCAGCGCCAGATTCCCCCTGCTTCTCCGAAGCTGTTTCCCAAGTAGGCGTTGAAGATAAAGGCCAGCAATTGTCCAGTCACGATCATGAGCTCGTTCTGGGTGACGATCCGACCACGCCGTGCACTGGGCGAAACTTCTGCCAGGTAGACGGGCACCGTGACCGAGGCGCCGCCAACGGCCAAGCCAAGGACAAACCGGGCCGCAACCATCACCTCCGTGGTGGGAGCGAACGTGCAAGCGAGCGTACCCAGCAGGAAGATCATGGCCAGGACCATGATCATCCTGCGGCGGCCGTGGCGGTCCGCGAGGCGTCCACCCAGAAGGGCTCCGAACGCTGCGCCGAACAGCAGCGAGGACGTCACCAGCCCTTCGGTCAGGGGCGTGAGGCCCAGGTCCTCCTGCATGTAGGGCAAAGCACCGTTGATCACACCGGTGTCGTAACCAAATAGCAGGCCCCCGAACGTCGAAATGATCGTCACGGTGCGGAGAGCCCTCTTGTGGTTTACGGGCCCCGTTTGGCCACTGGCAGGTGTAGGAACACTCACGCCGTGGCCTTTTGAATATGCTGCTTCATTGTCTCCAGCTGGTAGCGGGATACATCTTCCGCGTTTTCATCCTCGGCGAAGACTGACGAAACCATCACGGTATTTTCCTTGTCCAGGAAACCGATCTCTTTCAAACCGCCAAAGAACTCGTCCCAGTTCACGTCGCCGTCGCCGATCTTCAGGTGTTGATGGACGCGGACAGCGTTGCCGGGCGGGTTGGTGATGTAACGAAGGCCGTGGGACGCGTGGTGGTTCATGGTATCCGAGACGTGCACCAAGCGGAGCTTGTCCCCTGCTGCCCGCATGATCTCCAACGGCTTGTTGCCCATGTGGAAACTGTGGGAAGCAACGTACACCATCCCGATGTTCGGTGAGTTGACTCCCCTGATGACGCGGAGGGCGGCCAGGCCGTCCTCCACGAAGTCGTCCGGGTGCGGATCAATCAGAACATCCAGATCCTCGCGCTCAATAATCGGGAGCAGCTCCTCCATGGAGCGGTAAAACGCACGCTCTGACTCCTCCGCCTTCTCCGGACGGCCGCTGAACTCTGTATTCATGGTTTGGACACCGAGGTCTACAGCGATCTGGATGGCGCGCTTCCAGTAACGGACTGCAGCCTCCCGGGCGTCCTCGTCCGGACCGGACCAGCGCAGGACCGGAAGGACTGAGGCGATTTCGACGCCGGCATCCTTACACGCCGCTTTCAGCTGTCCCACCAGCTCGTCGTCCGCCTTGGGGTGGTTATAGAAAGGGATGAGATCCGCATGCGGGGTCATCTGCAGGTACTTGTAGCCAAGATCGGCCGCTACCCTTGGGAACTCCAGCAGGGTGTGGCTGTGATGGAACGGTGTGGGATCGAGTGCAATTTTCATGTGGCCAGTCCCCTACTTGTACAGATCCGGCTTGGTGTTCAGCTGGACCTTGACCTTTTCGCCGGACTTCTGGGCCTCGACGCCGGCCTCGCAGCAAGCCGCGGTGGCGTAACCGTCCCAGGCGGTGGGACCGCCGATTTCACCGCGAAGAGCGGCGTCCACCCAAGCCTGCACCTCGACGTCGTACGCTGCACCGAAACGTTCCTCGAAGCCGGGGGTGACATTGCCGCCCCATTTACCCGCGGACTGGACGTACGGGCCGTTGTCCCCGCCGATGCTCACAATGCCATCCTCAAAGGATGCCTGAGTGGCCACTTGGTAGCCGAACTTGGCATTGACATAGATTTCGACGTCGGCCAGCACACCGGATTCGGTTTCCAGCAGGACGTGCTGGGGATCGTGCTGGCCGCGCGGGGCACTTCGCGTGGGCTTGCCCAGCCGGACCTGGACTGACGTGATTTCTTCACCTGTGAAGTAACGGATGGCATCGAACTCGTGGACTACGGAGTCGTTGATCAGCATCTCATTGGTGAAGCCCTCGGGCGTGCTCGGGTTGCGGTGCTGATGGTGCAACATCAACAGCTCCCCCAATTCGCTGTTGCGGATGATCGCACCCAAAGCCGAGTACTCGGCGTCGAAGCGTCGCATGAAACCCACCTGGATGCGCTTGTGGCCCAAAGCCTTCTCAGCCTGGACCACCTTCCACGCGCTTTCGGCGTCCGGGGTCAGCGGCTTCTCGCACAGGATCGGAAAGTCCTTTTCCAAGGCCTTGTAGAGGATTTCCTCGTGAAGGAATCCCGGTGTTGCAATCAGCACGGCGTTGACGTCGCCGTTGTTCAGTGCCTCATCGGCACTGGCCAGCGCCACGGCGCCGTCGATTCCTTCAATGGCGGCACGCGCCCGATCAAGGTCGACGTCGACGACGGCGGCTACTTCAGCGCCGTGGATGCGCGTGCTGAGGCGCTTGACGTGGTCCGCACCCATGCGGCCTGCGCCGATGACGGCAACGCGGAGAGTCTTAGTCACTTTAATTGTCCTTCGTGAAGTTCTTCTGGGTGGCTGTTGCGGGCTGTGCTAGTGAACCCGGGTACGGGATCCGCAGGAAAGCAGGTAGTTGCGGGTTCGCTTGGCGATGGGCATTGGCACATCGAAGGCTATCGGGTACATGTCCTGTTCCACGATGCCGAAGATTGGCCTGTTGAGGCCTTCCACGGCTTCAATGACCGCGCGCAGGTCCGGGAGTCCGTTGGGCGGTTCGGTCATGACCCCTGCGAGGTTGGCAGCTGCCCAGGTCATGTTCTTCTCATTGACCTCGGCCAGGACTTCGGGATTGATCTGTTTGAGGTGCAGGTATCCGATGCGGTCCGGGTAGTTCTTGATGAGTTCCAAGCTGGAGGCACCACAGTACTCAGCGTGCCCGGTGTCCAGGCATAGGTTCAGGTACTGTGGATCCGTGGCGGCCAACAGGGTTTCGATGTCCTTCTGGGCACCGACGTGCGAGTCAGCGTGTGAGTGGAACTGCTGGTGCAGGCCGAAATCCTCAAGCAGGACCTTGCCCATGCGGTTGTGACCGGCGAACAAATCGGCCCACTGCTCGTCGGTAAGCTCACCGTTCTCCACGGCTTCGCCGGTAACGTCGTCGCGCCACATGGCGGGGATGACAACAATGTGGTCACCACCCATGGCCGCCGTCAGTTCAGCAACCTTCCGGGCCGGTTCCCATGCTTCGTCGTATTGCTTCGCGCCACGGTGGAAGGCTGTGAAGACCGTTCCTGCGGTGACCTTAAGGTCGCGCTGCTTGAGCTCCTCTGCCAAGCGTGTGGGGTCGTTCGGCAGGTAGCCGTAGGGGCCCAGTTCTATCCACTTGTATCCGGACTCCGCAACCTCATCCAGGAAACGCTCCCACGGAGTTTGCTGAGGATCATCCGGGAACCATACACCCCAGGAGTCCGGGGCAGTACCAATAATCAGCTTGTTCTCGACATCAGTCATGACGGCGTTGTCTTTCTCTACGAAAACGGGGTCAGTTGGAGGGGAAGTTGTAGGAGGCGCCGGAGGCGTGGGTGGGTTCAGGCCAGCGGGAGGTGATGACTTTGCCGCGGGTGTAGAAGGAGACGCCTTCGGGGCCGTAGATGTGTTTGTCGCCGAAGAGGGAGTTCTTCCAGCCACCGAAGGAGTGGTATGCCACCGGGACGGGCAGCGGCACGTTGATGCCGACCATGCCTACGGTGACTGAGCGCTGGAACTTCCGTGCCGCGGCACCTGAGGAGGTGAAGATCGCGGTGCCGTTGCCGTAGGGGTTGGAGTTGATCAACGCGATGCCTTCTTCGAGATCAGCGACGCGGACGACGACCAGGACGGGTCCGAAGATTTCCTCGGTGTAGGCGGTCATTTCGGTCTTCACGTGGTCGATCACGGTGGGGCCTACCCAGAAGCCGTCTTCGTGACCGGGGACTACGAGGTCGCGGCCGTCCACGACCATGGCGGCGCCGGCGGTTTCGGCTTCGGTGACGATCTTGAGGATGCGTTCTTTGGAGGCCGGGGTGATGACCGGGCCCATGTCGGCGTCGGGTTCGGTGCCGTTGGCGACCTTGATGGCCAGGGCGCGTTCTTCGACTTTTTTCACGATCAGCTCTGCTGCGTCTCCCACGGCGACGGCAACGGAGATGGCCATGCAGCGCTCACCGGCGGAGCCGAACGCGGCGGCGGCGAGGTGGTCTGCTGCGTTGTCCAGGTCGGCGTCGGGCATCACGATGGCGTGGTTCTTTGCCCCGCCCAGAGCTTGGACGCGTTTGCCGTGTTTGGTGGCGGTCTCGTGGACGTACTGGGCAATCGGGGTGGACCCGACGAAGGAGATGCCGTCCACGTCGGGGTGGGTCAGGAGTCCATCGACGGTTTCCTTACCGCCGTGCAGCACCTGGAAGACGCCATCGGGCAGACCGGCCTGCTTCCAGAGCTTGGCCAGGAGCATCGGGGCGGAGGGGTCACGCTCGGAGGGCTTGAGGATGAACGCATTACCCGTGGCGATGGCCATCGGGGCCATCCACAACGGCACCATGACGGGGAAGTTGAACGGGGTAATACCTGCCACCACGCCAAGCGGTTCGCGGAAGGAGAAGACATCGATGCCGGTGGAGACCTGGTCCGAGTAGTCACCCTTGAGCAGCTGCGGGATGCCACAGGCGAACTCGATGACTTCCAGGCCGCGGCCGATCTCACCCTTGGCGTCGGAGAGGACCTTGCCGTGCTCGGCGGTGATCAGCTCGGCGAGGTCGTCCACGTGAGAGGCGACGAGTTCGCGGAACTTGAACAAGACTGCGGTGCGCTTGGCCAGGGAAAAGTCGCCCCAGGACTCGGCAGCCTTCTTCGCCGCAGCCACGGTGGTGTTCAAGTCGGCTTCGCTGGCCAAGCGCAGTTCAGCAGAAACCTGGCCGGTTGCGGGGTTATAGACCGGCTGGGTGCGATCGCCCTCGCCGATGGTTTCAGCACCGTTAATGAAGTGGTGAATGGTGGTCAGTGTGGTCGTCGTCGACATGTGCGGACTTCCTTTGTAGTCTTTGGGATTTCTAGCCGAGCAGCTTGCGCTGGCGGTTCTTGTGGTCGGTATACGTTGTGTAGGCCTGCTGGGTGGATTCGAGGTCGGAGACCTGAGAGACCGGAACGTCCCACCAGGATTCGGAGCTCGGGGCGTCCAGCAGAGGGTCGGACTCGATATGAATGACGATCGGGCCTGTTTCCGGGGCGGCTTTGGCTTCCTTGATAGCGGAGCCGAGGGCTTCGATGACGTGTTCACCCGGTTCGATCCGGATGACTCTCGCGCCCAGGGATTCGGCGTTGGTGGCGAGGTCGATGGGCAGGTTCTCACCGGCGTCGAAGCTGTGCTGTTCCTTGTCCAGAACCCGGTACTGCGTACCGAAGCGCTGCGAGCCGAGGGATTCGGAGAGCGAACCGATGGAGGCGTACCCGTGGTTCTGGATAAGCACCACAATCAGCTTGATGCGTTCGGCGACGGCGGTGACCAGTTCGGTGTGCATCATCAGGTAGGAGCCGTCCCCCACCATGACCACCACGTCCCTGTCGACGCCGCCTGCCGCGGCCTCGGCCAGCGCTGCACGCTTCACGCCCAAGCCACCCGGGATTTCGTAGCCCATGCAGGAGTACGCGTATTCCACGTGGTAGCCGAACGGGTCCCTGATGCGCCACATCTTGTGCAGGTCACCGGGGAGGGAGCCCGCAGCGCAGATGACGACGTCCTGGTCATCCATGGCTTTATTGGTGGCCCCGATGATCTCGTTCTGCGCCGGCAAGGGCGTGAAGCGGGTCTCGAAAGCCTCCTCCACGGTGGCGTTCCAGCGCTTCTTCTCCGCTGCGACCTTCTGTTCGAGGTCAGCACCGACGCGGTACCCGCCCAACGCCTGGTTGAGCTTCACCAGTGCCTTGCGGGCGTCAGCGACGATCGGCACCGAGGTGCCGTGCTTGTATGCATCGATAGGGGCGACGTTGATGTTCACGAACTTCACGTCCGGGTTCTGGAACGCCGTACGGGAAGCGGTGGTGAAGTCTTCGTAACGTGTGCCAATCCCTATGATGAGGTCCGCTTCGGCAGCGATGGCGTTGGCCGCCGTCGTGCCTGTTGAACCGATCGCACCGAGCGAGTGCTTGTGGTCCCACGGCAGGACGCCGACGCCAGCCTGCGTGTTGCCCACGGGAATGCCTGTCAGCTCAACGAACTTGGCAAGTTCGTTGTTGGCGTAGGCGTAGAGCACGCCGCCGCCGGCGATGATCAGGGGTCGTTTGGCAGCGCGGATGGCCTCGACGGCGCGGCGAATGTCCTCATCCTCGGCCTCGGGACGGCGGATCCGCCATTCCCGCTCAGCCAGGAACTCTTCGGGAACGTCGAAAGCCTCGGCCTGGACATCCTGCGGCAGCGAAATAGTGACCGCCCCGGTCTCAGCCGGGTCTGTCAGGACACGCAGCCCGTGATGAAACGCCGAGAACAACTGCTCCGGGCGCGAAACCCGGTCAAAGAACCTGGACAGCGGACGGAAGGCATCGTTGACCGTGATGTCATACGCATACGGAAGCTCCAGCTGCTGCAGTACGGGATCCGCGGCACGCGTGGCGAACGTGTCACTGGGCAGCAGCAGTACGGGCAGACGGTTGGTGGTGGCCAACGCCGCACCCGTCAGCAGGTTCGATGAACCCGGGCCAATCGAGGTGCTGATGGCGAAGGTCTGGCGGCGACGGGTATGCCGTGCATAGCCCACGGCCTGATGCACCTGGGCCTGCTCGTTGCGGCCCTGGTAGTACGGCATGATGCTGGGGTCCGCAGCCTGGTACTGCTTCAACGCCTGCCCCACACCGGCAACGTTGCCATGGCCGAAAATGCCGAACGTGCCCGGAATCAGCCGCTCACGGTACTCCAAGCCATTGATGGAATCCACCGTGTACTGCTTGGAAAGGAACTCGACCACGGCCTGGGCCACGGTCATCCGACGGGTTGCTGTACCCATTACTAGCTACTCCGATACTTTCACTGGAATACGGTCAGACAAGGTGCGCTCCTGCGCGGCGGCCGCGGGCGCGGGCGCGGGGTTGTTCAGGAGCGAGGCCGCAGTTGCCACGGCACCCGCAACATCGCCGTCCTGCGGGTAGAGCAACGTCCTACCCACAGTGAGGCCGCGAACACCGGGCAAAGCAAGAGCAGCCTGCCAGCTGGCGAAGATCTCATCCTGGCTCCCGTCCGGGTCACCGCCCAACAACACGGTAGGCATGGTGGTGGAGGCCATGACGCGTTCCATCTCTGCCACCACAGGAAGTTTCATCCAGGTATAAGCGCTGGTGGATCCAAGGCCTTCGGCAATACCGACCGATTTGATCACGGCGTCCGCGCGGAGGTCGTTGCGGACCTTTCCGTGCGCATCACGGACAGAGAGGAACGGCTCCACCATGGCGATGAGTTTGCGTTCGGCCAATGAATCTATGGCCTTCGCCGTCGCTTCGAGAGTGGCCACAGTGTCCGGGTCGCCGAGACAGATCCGTGTGAGCATCTTGCCGCCATCGGCACCGAGCGCTTCCAGCGCAGCGGCAGTATGACCGGTGAAACGGTCATCGAACTCGTTGACCAGGCCGGCCAGTCCACCACGGTTCATGGAACCGAAGACGAGCTTGCCTTCCAAGGCCCCCAGCAACAGGAGATCGTCCATGATGTCCGGCGAGGCGAGGATGCCATCGACGGCGGGGTTCGCCAAGGCAATCTGCAGACGGTCCAAAAGGTCCCTGCGATCCGCCATGGCCATGGGCTGTGGACCAACGGCCAGGGCGCCGCGGGCAGGATGGTCCGCAGCGACGATGAAGTTCTGCGTGCTGTGTTTCAGGCCAGGGTGACGGCGGCGGGTGGCTGCAGCGCGGGCCACAGCCTCGGGGTCCTCCAACCTGATACGGCTCAAATGCTCGTAACGGCGGGGATCATCGTTGGCGCTCAACGAACTGCTCCTTCTTCGAGGGTGGAGGCTTCAAGGGCTGCACCAGGGATGGGGCGGCCGCGTTCCGCGAGCAGCGAGGTGACCTCGTCCGGCGTCGGCATGGCATCAGCGCAGGAAAGGCGTGAGGCGACGATCGCGCCGGAGGCGTTCGCGTAGTCCAGAACCTCGGACAGCGGCCAACCGGACAGTAGCCCGTGACAGAAGGCGCCGCCAAAGGAGTCACCGGCACCCAGACCATTGACGGTTTCCACCGGAACAGGGGCGGAGACCACGCGCTCGGTGCGGGTTTTGGCCATGACGCCTTCCGGTCCAAGTTTCACCACGGCAATCTCGACGCCGGCTGCCAGCAGCCGGTCCGCCTGTTCGTCAGGCGTGCCCTCACCTACGGCAACGGCACATTCCTTATCATTGCCAATCGCCACCGTGACGTGCGGAAGGACCTTGGCGACCTCGGCCCGGGCTTCCTCTTCGGTGGCCCAGAACATGGGGCGGTAGTCCAGATCCAGGATGGTGAACTGACCTTCCCTCAGCCCGGCACGCGGACGGGCCTGGTGCGCTTTGATGTGGGCCTCACGGCTGGGCTCCTGGCAGAGGCCGGTAACGGTGGACCAGAAGATCCCCGCGTCACGGATCGCGTCCAAGTCCAGCTCTTCAGCTTTGATCTGAAGGTCCGGTGCTGTGGGAAAGCGTCCATAGAAGTACAAGGGGAAGTCTTCAGGCGGTTTAATCGCGCAGAAGGTCACAGCGGTGGGGTATTCCTTAACAGCGGAGACGAAGGAATCGTCCACGTTGAACTTGTGCAACTCCCGGTGAAGGTAGTTTCCAAAGGCGTCATCGCCGGTGCGGGTAATGACTCCCGCGCGGCGGCCGTGACGCGCCGCGGCGACGGCTACGTTGGAGGGCGAACCTCCGAGGTATTTGCCGAAGGACGTCACGTCCTCCAGGTCCACTCCGATGTCGTTCGGGTAGATATCAACGCTGATGCGCCCGATCGTAAGCAGTTCGTGGGTCACGATGATCGTTGACCTTTCTCTTGTGAACTCTAAACCTTTGAGCGCTGGGCCCCAATGCCTTGCCACCCCTCAGTGAGCGGGGCCACATGACTACTTTGCACCAGATTTAATGTCCTGTCAAAGGTTTGTACTGACATATTTACAACATGACACCGAGTGCTTTTACTTGCTCGGAACGGCCAGTTCTCCCGTGACGTACTGGCTGCGCCCAAAGCCGAACGACCAGTCGCTTGGCGAGTTCTCCACGTAGCCCACAAAGACGTCCTCGCCGGGTATCCCCAGCTGCGCAAGGCCGATGGCGATGGCTTCAAAAAGCGAGCCCTTGGCTTCTTGGCTGCGCCCGCCCTGGGTAAAGATCTGGATCATCACAACACCGGAGCTGCGCTCAAAACCCAGCCCTGCATCCTGGGCAACGATCTGACCCTGTGCATGCTCAGTGAGGATGTGGAAGTAGTCGCGCTCCGGTATCCCATACTCCGCAAGGATGGCATCGTGGATCGCGCGGCTCAGGGTGGTCAATTGCTCTGGCGAGCGGCCCTGGTTGACATCAATTCGAACAAGCGGCATGTTTTTTCTCCTAAGTTTGTCCTGTCATACTAACAAACGAAGACTTGGAGCTCAAGAACAGCACGTCGCGGTAAATCCTCCCGTGCGCCAACAACAACTAACCCCCTGACCGCGGGCGGCAAGGGGGTTGAGTGTGATGAGTTGTGGCGGGACGTCAGCGGACCTGGTTAGTAGCGAAGAGGGTCAATTCACTTGGAGTGCGGCCCTGATTTTCTTGAGGTGCAGGCCGCGGCACGGAATGGCTGCCGAAACGAGGGCTTGGCTGTGCTGATGCTGCGGGTCCGCAAAGAACCTGTCCGTGTCAGTGAGCTCTACAAGGCATCCTTGGTAGAGAACAGCCACACGTTGGCACATATGCCGCACCACGTCCATGTCATGGGTGATGATCACCAACGTCAGCGCGCGGTCCCTATGGAGTCGCTGGAGCAGGTCAAGAATGGTCCGCTGGGTCAGCGCATCCAAGGCGGACGTTGCCTCGTCACAGATCAAAACTTCGGGCTCCAAAAGTAACGCCCGGGCAATGGTGACCCGCTGTAATTGACCACCTGAGCATTGACCTGGTCGCCGGTCCAGGAGTGCCGGATCCAGCTCCACTTCTTCCATTGCCGAAGTAAGCTTCCGGGACCGTTCCTCTGCCGAGAACTCTTTGTGGGATCGGAGCGGTGCTTCAAGGCTGGCTCGGAGTGTCATGCGCGGATCGAAGGAATCGTGGGGCTCCTGGAACACCAGTTGCACGGCTGTTGCCCTTGCGTCGTTGGCCACGAGCGTCCTGCTGATGCTGCCACTGCTGATGCCTTCCAACCCAACAATGGCCCGGGCGAGCGTACTCTTCCCTGATCCTGATTGGCCGAGGATGCCCAGGATTTCGCCTTGTTGGACCTCCAGTGAGATCGAGTCCAAGGCAGGGCGCCCGCTGCGCTTTCCGGATCCGAACTGCTTGACCACCTTGGTCAGTTTCAGGGCACTGCGCTGGTGCTTGGGGGGCTCCGGGATACCAGTGGGCGCCAGGTTGGACGCTTCAAGGAGTCTGCGGGTGTACATGGTCTTGGGACTGCCGAGAACCGACTCCGTGGTGCCCGATTCAACAATCACGCCTGCATCCATCACCAGCACCCTGTCCGCAAAGGCAGCAACAGAGGCAAGGTTATGGGTGATGTAGAGGATCCCCAGGCCTCGCTGGATCCGTTGCTGGTCCAACAACTCCAGGATTTGTTGTTCCAGAACTTTGTCCAGCGCGGACGTCGGCTCGTCTGCAAGAAGGATCTCGGGCTGGCCGGCCAAGGCCATGGCAGTCATGGCCCGTTGCGCCATGCCGCCGGAAAGCTGATGCGGGTACGAGCTTGCGCCCCTTTGTGGATCCTCGAAGCCCACCTCGGCCAGCAATTCGAGCACCTTCGCCTTTGCCGCGTGGCCGCGCAGGCCAGCATGGAGTTTGAGGGGTTCCCGAAGATGGGCTCCGATGCTTTTGTTGGGGTTGAACATCTTTTTTGGCTGCTGGAAGAGCATTCCGAGCCGGCCACCCCGGATACGGTTCAGCTCTGATTCCGATGCCCCGGCGACGTCCAGGGAGCCGAGCCGGATGGACCCGGACTTAATCCTCAAGGGCTGAGGAAGTAGCTGCAGGATGGACCGCGCGGTCATGGTCTTCCCCGAACCAGAGCCTCCCACAAGCGCCACGAACTCGCCGGGTTTCACGGTGAGGCTGACACCATCCAGGATCGGGCGTCCTGTCTCCGCGCTGTGGACTGTCAGATCCTCAACCACCAGCTCAGGCATGCTGACCCTCCACTACCAGGACGTCCACCGGATCCGAGGCCCGGCGCGATGCCCGTTGACCGATCAACGTCACGCAGAGGGCAACCAGGAAGACGGCGAGTCCGGGAGCGATGATCCCCCACGGCGCCCTTTCCGCGTAGGGTTGCGCCGCCGCCAGCATGGAACCCCAGTCCGATTGCGGCGGTTGGACGCCGAGCCCAAGGTAGGACAGGGCTCCTACGCTGATCAGGAGCTGGCCGAAGCGCAGCGTTGCCTGCCCCAGCATTGGCGCGGCCAGATGCGGCAGGATGTGGCGGAAAACAATGAACGACTGCGAACAACCCACCACCCGCGCCGCTTCCACGAATCCGCGTGCCGAGATGTCATAGGCCAGGGTCCGGGCCAGCCGTGCAAACGGCGTCCATCCTGTCACGGTCAACGCCACCAGCAGTGATGTGAAGCCGGTTCCCATGGCAGCGACAATAAACAACGCCACCACCATTTCGGGCAAGGCCAGCAAGACGTCATTGGTGCGCGTGAACAGCTCATCCAGCCAGCCTTTGCGGCGGGCGCTGAGGACGCCGATCACCAAACCTATGACGCCGGTGAGCACGGTGGCCAGCGCGGCAACCAGCAAAGAGAAGCGGCCGCCGTCGAGCAATCTGCTCAGAGTGTCCCGCCCGAGGTGGTCCGTTCCCAGCCAGTGCGTAGCGCTGGGAGGTGCAAGCCGTACGGCAAGGTTCTGATCATCCGGAGGGAACGGCGCCAGCCATGGCGCAGCTGCCACAGCACTGACGATAAGGACGAGAACCACGACGGCGGCGGCGTCGATCGCTGAACGGTTACGCAAGGGCACCACTGACTTTCGGGCTCAGGATCCGGTGCAGGAAATCGGCAAGCGTTGTGATCGCGACAGCCAATGCCACAACCACCACCACGCCTCCTTGGGCCAAGGGGATGTCACTATTGACCACGGCATCAAAAAGGAGCCTGCCCATGCCCGGGATCGCGAAGATCACCTCCACAATGACCGAGCCTCCCAGCAGACCTGCAAACCACACCGCAAACAGTGTGGACAACGGCACCAGGCCGTTCGGCACAACATGCCTCATGACGGTCTGGACGTGGCTCAATCCCCGGGCGCGCGCGGCGGAGATGTGCTCGGCGTCGAGGGCATCGATCATTCCTGACCGTACGGCGGAGGTGAAGAAGCTAATGGGACGCAACGCCAGTGTTGCCGCTGGCAGCACAATGGAAGACGCCGTGTTCCACCCTGCCGAGGGCAAGAGGGACAGTTTGAGGGCGAACACGAGCACCAGCAGCGGCGCCAACCAGTATTCAGGCATGGCGATGAAGGACTGTGTGACTGTGGTGATCAACTTGTCGGTCTTACTGCCTTGTTTTAGCGCCGCAATAATCCCCAAGGGCAGTGACACCACCACCGCAGCGCCCAGGGCGACGAACACCAGGCTGAGAGTGATCCCCAAAGCCGGCATCACTTGGTCAACCACGGGTGTCCTGCTGATATGGGACAACCCCATGTCCCCGGTGAAGAAATCCCCCAGCCACCGCAGGTACTGGACGGGAAGAGGATCGTTGAGGCCCAGGCTCTCGCCCAAAGCTCGAACAGTGGCGTCATCCACCACATCCCCGGCGACGCGGGAGCGGATGATCTTCCGGACAGGATCGCCCGGAGTGACATAAGGAATCAGGAAGACAGCAAAGGACGACAGCAGGACGGCGACCACGAGGGTCACCGTCCGCTTCGCAAGGAACGTGATCATGCCGGTTTGTCTGTCGGTCGCAGTTTCGTTGCTAGGAGCCGGACTTGGCCGTTTGTGCGGTCAGGACGTAGCGGGACAGCGGGTCCTGAACGTAAGAGAGGACGTTACTGCGAACGGCGTCGGTGGCTTGTTCGTTGACCAGCCAAAGGTTGACTGCCTGGTCGTTCAGCAGTTTGCCGGCTTTGGCATACAGCTTGTAGCGTTCCTCGGTGTTGGAGGTGCCGGCTGCTTCGGCAATGATCGCGTCATACTCTTCGTTGCAGAAATGGCTCAGGTTGTATGAGCCCTTGCACGTGTAGTCGGCCGTGAGGAAGCCAATGGGATCAGCGATGTCGATGAGCCGGTTACGCTGACTCAGGATCATGTCGTAGTTGCCCGCCAGAACGTCGGGTTCCGCGGAGGCGTATTCCTTGGCCTGAATGGCCACCGGTACACCGATGTTCTTGAGGTTGTCCTGGATCACGGTTGCGACGTCGGCAAACTCTGCTCGTTCAACAATCGCGATGATTTCCAACGGTTTGGCGGCTGTGTAGCCGGCATCAGCGAGGAGCTTCTTCGCTTCCTCGACGTTCTGCTTGGGTGAGCTTGCATCGCTGGACGCCCAGGGTTCGGAAGGTGCGTAGGGGCCCGCAGCCGGAAGCGCAGCGCCCTCGTAAACGCTGGCGGCCAACGCCTCAAGGTCCAGTGCGGAGCGTAGGGCCTTACGGAAATCGACGTTGTTGAAAGGCGCCCGGCCGTTGTTCATGTAGAGCGTGGCCGTGCGCGGCGAGTCGGCCTTCAGCACGGAAACCTCAGGCGCATTCTCCAACGTGGACAAAGCAGAGGCTGGGATGGACAGGGAAATATCCGCCTCACCGGTTTGTACCTGCGCAGCGCGTGTGGCGCCGTTGGTGATGAAGCGGACCTCAGCACCTGCAAGCTGAACATCTCCGCCCCAGTAATTTTCGTTGCGATCCAGCGTCAGGGACTGCTTCGCCTTCTCCGAGACCGGAGTGAACGGGCCGGTGCAGTGACCGAAGGGATCAACGGTGGCACCTCCGTAGGCGGCAGGAGCGAGAATGCCGGTGTTCACGCTTGCAAGGCGGAACGGCACCAGGGGGTTCTCCACGGGTGTGGTCACACGAACAGTCTTGGCATCGGTGGCCTTCACAGCACTGACGACGCTTGGGCTGAAGGCGCGGGCAGGCACTTTGGCCTGGAGGACGTGATTCAGTGAGGCGGCAACAGCCTCTGCGGTGAGATCGGTGCCATCCTGGAATTTCACGCCTTCACGGATGGTGAAGTCCCATTCCAGCGGCGAGGCCTGCTTCCATTCCGTAGCCAGGAATGGAACCACTTTCCCTTGGGCGGAATCGTACTTGGTGAGGGTCTCCAAGCAGCCGGAGAGTGACAGGATGTATGCGGCGTCGGACTCGGGGGCCCAGTTGGCCACGGGTGCGCGGAAGTTGTCCACCACGATGCGCTGGTTGGTATCGGCTACCTTTTCGGTGGAAGCAGGCTGGCCGCCGCTGAGTCCACATCCGGAAAGGGTGAGGAGAGCTGCCAGCCCGAGGGCTGCCGTGGATCGGCTGGGAGTGCGCAAAGGGAACCGCCTGCGTTTTATGCCCGAACGGGTGGGCATGGGGAAAATGGAGACTATTTAGGATAGCCTTACCTCTTTCCGGGTAGAAAATGACACACCGGGGACCCGTAACAATGTGTCCGGATTCACTGCTTCTTCGTGAGGAGGGCTTTCATCAGGAACCGGGAACGAACCCGAGCTTTTTGTCCACGACGTTCCGCAGTGGTTCGCTCCGGCTGAAGCGCCAGAGGTTTTCCACGAACAGCTTGCCAAGATCATCGAGGTACTCCTCGGTGTCGCCGCTCATGTGAGGGGTGAGGATGACGTTGTCCATGCTCCACAGCGGGTGTTCCGGCGGCAGAGGTTCCGGGTGCACCACGTCGAGCGCGGCCCCTGAAATGGATCCCGAACGCAGTGCGTCCACCAGAGCATCGGTGTCCACCAGTTCTCCGCGCCCCACGTTGATGAGATGTGCGGTGGGCTTCATGGCGGAAAGGACGTCGGCGTCCACCATGTGCCTGGTGTCATCGGTCAGGGGTGCGGCCAGGACAACGTAGTCAAAGTCGCGGAGAACCAAGGCCAGATCCTGGGAGGAGTGGATGTCATCAAAGTACTCATCCCCTGGTCGGCTGCTGCGTCCGGCACCACTGACACGCAACCCCACGGCACGGAACAAGGACGCGATTTCGCGCCCAATGGAACCTGTCCCCACCACCAGCACTCGCTGGCCTTGGATCTTCCGGGTAATCCGGTGCTGCCAACGCCGGGCTTCCTGGAGCCGCAGCGAGCCCTGCGAATCCTTGGCGATGTCCAGGACAAACCCCAGCGCGAACTCGGCAATGGCCCGGCTCAGGACCCCGCGCGAATTGGTGTAAGTGACGTCGCTTTTGATCAGGTCATCGAACAGGAGCTGACTGACACCCGCCGCTGACACGTGGACCCATTTCAGTGATGAGGCTGCAGCCCAGTTCTCCCGCAGTGCGGGTGAGAAGGAATGCCATTGGAACAGAACATCCGCGCCGTTCATTGCTTCACCAAGGCCAGCTGCCTTGGTCAGGCGGACGTCGGCGAGTTCCTCAATCTCGTCCACTCGGGGCGGCAGGGCCTCCCGGTACAGGACAGCGACGATGGGCCGCTTGCCTTCGTGAGTTGTCACGATGACGACGCCGCTGCTGCCGTTGGCGCGGCTGTAGCTCCGGCACCTGTCGAGCCAGTAGTGTCCAACACATCGATGGCAGCCAGGACGGCGGCAGTGAATTCCGACGTAGACGACGGTCCTCCGACGTCGCGGGTGCCCAGGCCCTCGCGCAACACTGACTCGAAGGCCAACTGCAGGTGCTCGGCAGCTTCCGGGTGGCCCAAGTGCTGCAGCATCATTGCCCCTGACCAGATCTGACCTACAGGGTTTGCCAGTCCCTTGCCCGCGATGTCCGGGGCTGATCCGTGGACCGGCTCGAAGAGGGACGGGAAGTCACCTTCGGGATTGAGGTTGGCGCTGGGGGCTACGCCGATGGAACCGGTGACGGAGCTGCCCAGGTCCGAGAGGATGTCGCCCAGGAGGTTTGAGGCGACGATCACGTCGAAGGTCCAGGGTTTCAGGACCAGATGCGCAGCCAGCGCGTCCACCAGTTCGCTGGTCAGCGTCACGTCAGGATAGAGACGGGTGGTTTCTTCCACCACTTCATCCCAGAACGGCATGGTGTGGATGATGCCGTTGCTCTTGGTTGCCGAGGTCAAGTGCCCTTTTCGGGATGAGGCGAGCGAAGCGGCGTAGTGTGCGGCACGCGATACTCCCAGGCGGGTGAAGATGGTTTCCTGGACGGCGGTCTCGTGGGGCAGCCCACGGTACGCGCGGCCGCCGACCTCCGAGTACTCCCCTTCGTTGTTTTCACGCACGATGAAAATATCGATCGGTGCCTTGTTCTCCAGTGGTGACTTGACGCCGTCGAGCGTTTTCACGGGACGAAGGTTGATGTACTGCTGGAATTCCCTCCGGATGGGAATCAGGAGTCCCCACAGGGATTCGGCGTCGGGAACCTCCGGTGATCCGACGGCGCCCAAAAAGATGGCATCGTGCTGCGCCAGCTGTTCCAGCCCGTCCACCGGCATCATTCGCCCGTGCTCAACGTAGTAGTCCGAGCCCCAGCCGAAGTGGGTGAACTCGAGGTTTACTGAGTGGATCCGGGCGATCCGTTCCAGGCATTCAATGGCGGCGGGGACAACTTCTTTTCCAATTCCGTCTCCCGCGATGACTGCGATTTTGTGGGTGGTCATGATGCATTCCGTTCTGAGGTGGCATTGAGTTGCTGCCAGCGGGTGGCGGGTTCGGCCAGTTTAATGATGGTGCTTTTGGGTTCGGTCATCTCGCGTACCGCGTGCTTGACGCCTTCGCGTCCCACACCGGATTTCTTGAACCCGCCGAAGGGCATGGAGTCGATTCGAACGTCGCTGGTCTCATTGATCACCACGGCGCCCACGTGCAGCTTGTCGGCTATGGCCAGGGCCAGCTCGATCGACTCCGTGAAGACGCCGGCTTGGAGCCCGTAGTGGGAATCGTTGGCGGCGTGGATGGCATCGGTGATCTGGATGAACGGCATAATGCTGACAACCGGGCCAAACACTTCCTCGCGAATGACCAAGGCATCTGTGGGCACGTCCGTGAGCACTGTGGGCTGGTAGAACGCGCCGTGGCGGTGGCCACCCACGTGGACAGTGCCGCCAAGTGCTTTGGCCTCTTCCACCCATTCCTCCACGCGGCGGGCTTCGGCTTCGGTAATGAGGGGTCCGACGTCCGTGGTGCGATCGAATTTAGCCCCGACACGAAGCGCCCGGGCTCCAGCGACCACCTGTTCAAGGACCTTATCGAACAGGGAGATGTGAACGTAGACCCGCTGAACGGACAGGCAGTTCTGGCCAGCTACTCCGAAAGCGCCGCCCACTATCGCCTCAGCGGCGGCCAAGGCGTCACCGTCTGCGCAGACGATGGTTGCATTGTTGCCGCCGAGTTCGGAGAGGATCTTCTTCGCTCCCGCGGCGGCAGCGATACGGTCGGCAGTCTTCGGTCCGCCCGTGAAGGAGATGAGATCCACCTGTGGGTCGGTGACGATCGCCTCCGAAACACCCGGTCCCGAAACGATTGCGGCAAGGCGCCCGGCAGGAACGCCCGCTTCCAACAACAGTTCGATGAAGGCAAGCCCGGTCAGCGGTGTGCGTCCTGAGGGTTTAAGCACGACGCCGTTGCCTCCGATCAACGCCGGGCCCAGCTTATGCGCTACAAGATTGAGCGGATCATTGAAGGGGGTGATGGCCGCGATAATGCCCACGGGTTTGCGGTTGTACCAACCGATCTTATTGGCCCCGGCGATACTGTCTTCAAACGCCAGAGTCTCTCCGACAAGTTCGCTGGACGCCGCAGCTGATAGTCGCAACGTCTCAATGCAGCGGCGCACTTCGCGCTCAGCCTCGGTAATGGTCTTGCTGCTTTCTGCGGCAATGATCTCCGCAAACCGCTCACCCTGGTCTGTAAGCAGCAGTGCAGCACGCTCCAAAGCCTCCCGCCGTTCCCGGAGGGCCCAATCATCTTCTTGAAGATGGCGATAAATGTAGGCAACCGCCCGCCGTACATCCTGTGGAGTGGACGAACAAACTGTGCCCAGAAGCACGCCGTCTTCGGGATCCCGGACTTCAAGGATCCTGTCAGCCGTCGCCCAACGGCCTTCCAGGAAGGCACCGCCAGGCAGGGCGGCAATACTTGCCCGCCGGTAGGCAGTCTCCTTCCCCGTTTTCGGGCGCGCTGCAGCGACTTTGGTTGATGAACTCATGGGATCCTTTACCCTGCCTATTTGATGCGGTCGATGATCTTCGCGGCTCCACCAATGAACGGCAGGAACCACGGTGGGCCGAAGTGGCCCGGCACTGGCGGGTTCTTCAGGTCTTCCCACACGTTCGCCTGCTTATCGCCGGCCATGTAGTGGGCCATCCTCTTGCCCATGTGGGCGGCCATCTGTACACCATGTCCGCTGTAGCAGAGTGAGTAGAACAGGCCGTCATGGACGCCGGCGTGCACCATCTGGTCCATGGAAAGGTCCACCAGGCCACCCCAGATGTAATCCACCTTGGCCTTGGACAGATAGGGAAAAAGTTCGGTCATTGCCTTGTGCAGGATCTCTGCACTTTTGACATCAGAATCCGGGCTGGACAGCGCGAAGCGGGCGCGACCACCGAAAAGCAACCTGTTGTCCGGGGTTATGCGGAAGTAGTAGGTAAGCATTTTGCTGTCTGAGGCTTGGCGCCTGTTGGGAAGAATGCGGTTTACCACCTCTTCGGACAGTGGCTCAGTGCAGATGATGAAGCTGCCTACAGGAATCACGCGACGCTGAAGCCACGGGGTGACATTTCCCGTGTAGCCACTGGTGGCCACAAGGACCTGCTTTGCCCGGGTAATACCGCGGGTGGTGTGGACGTCATGGACCGTACCTGAAACCCTGTTCAGCTCAGTGACACTTGCGTTCTCGCAGATGTGGGTTCCGTTGTCGGCTGCCGCCTTTGCCAGCCCATGAACGAACTTGCCCACATGCAGACCCGCGCCCAAGGGGTCCATCATGGCTCCCTGATAGAAGTCCGTTCCGATTTCACTGTGGATCTCGGATTGGGGAATGACCTTGACATGGTGATCAACCAGCTCCGCCAGCAACTTCTGAGACTTCAAGAAGCCATCGTAATGAGACTTGTGGAACGCGAGTGAAAGCTTGCCGAACCGCTTGAAGTCGCAATCGATGCCGTTGTCGGAGACCAGCTTCTCAATGGTTTCAATGGCGTCGTTGTATTCACGGAACATCTCAACGGCGCGGTGCGCACCGTACCGCTTGACCGCCGTACTGAAACCGATAGCCAAACCAGTGGTAGCCATGCCCCCGTTACGGCCTGAG
Source organism: Arthrobacter sp. MYb23 (assembly GCF_002979775.1). GTDB lineage: Bacteria > Actinomycetota > Actinomycetes > Actinomycetales > Micrococcaceae > Arthrobacter. The sequence goes on along the minus strand of NZ_PCPR01000005.1, from coordinate 115,102 downwards.
GCACCCCAACCAACGGTGTGGCGTTCGAAGACAGCTACGGTGGCGCCTTGCTTGGCGAATTCAAGGGCTGCGGACAGCCCGGTAAAACCTGCGCCGATGATCGCAACATCAACGTTCTCCGGGACAGGCGTGCGGCGGTAATCGCCGGATGGCTCTGCAGTATCAAGCCAGTAGGGAACAAGTTTCACGGGTTGGCCTTTCGCCTCGTGGTCGTTTTAGAGTCCGAGGTGCTTGTTGATCTCGTCCAGGGATTTAACTGTGCTGAGGTCGTAGCCGTGGCCAATGGGGTCATAACCGCGGTCCAGCATCCAGAGGTTCCGGAAGCCCATATCGTGCATCGGGTGCATGTCGTAGCGGGTATGGGAGGAGACGTGCAGAAAGTCCTCGGGCTTTGCATTCAAGGTGTCCAACATGTACTCGAATGCCTGGTAGCGCGGCTTGTATGCCTGGGCTTGCTCGGCGGTGAGGACGGAGTGAAAGTTAGCCCCGAGCTTGGGAATGCTGATGTCCAGGAAACTGGTGTCCGCATTGGACAGAGCCACGAGCTGGAAGTTGTCGCCCATGAGCTTCAGCGGGGCCGGCACGTCCTCGTGGGCGAACCAGCCGCGAACAGCGTCAGCGAAGGCTGCTCCGGCGCCTTCGGTAGGGCCAATGCCCCAGCGCTTGCAGACCCGGTCAAAGGAGTCCTGAAGGATCTGCTCATACGGCTTGTAGTCCCCCAGGACCTCGTCAAACCTGTATCCGCGGAACTGCTTCTTAAAGGTAGGCCACTGCTCTTCTGAGATGCGCCCATCCAAGAGGCGCCGCGTAGTCGCATCGATGTCGAAGTTGATCAACGTGCCGTAGATGTCAAAGGAGATGTACTTCGGCCGGAAGTTGGTCTCTGCCATGTCGATTCCGTTTCTTGTGGGAGATGGGAGCGGACCAGCCGCTCATTGATTTCGGGTGAGGCTCGATGCCCGCAGATCCTGTCAAGCCTGCCGGTGCTGCCCGACCACTGTGTCGACTCTAGGCCGCAAAATTGTCAATTGTCAACAGTTTTAGAGTGAAAGCTGGAATCATTCTCATCAGACGAATCTGCTGAAAAAGTTTCTGTAAATTGTTGACAATCTACTGTTGAGAGGGTTGCATTGCACTAGATGACGGAGAGATCCGGATCACATTTCAACATAAGACTTCTCCCTCCCCACCACCAGACTCCCCTCGAAGGGAACCATCATGAAGATTCGAAACAAGGCGCAAACCGCAGCTGCAGGATTAGCCGTTCTTCTGGCGCTGAGCGCCTGTGGAGGAGCCGCCAACAGCGACTCCCCAGAGAGCAAGACCGCCGACACCACAGACATTTCCGAGGGTGTCCAGCCGGATTCAGCTGCCGTGGCCCTGTTGCCGCAGTCGATCAAGGACAAGGGTGAGCTTACGGTCGCCATGGACCTTCACTATCCGCCCACCACCTTCCTTGCCGAGGACAATACAACCGCGATCGGCCTTAACCCGGATATCGCCAGGCTCATTGCAAAGAAGCTGGACCTGAAGTTGAAATTCGTGGACACGAAATTCGACACCATTGTTCCCGGACTCGATGGCGGCCGCTTCGATTTCACCGCCACAACCATGTCCAAGACTGAAGAGCGGCTCAAGGTCCTGGACATGATCGATTACTTCAAGGCCGGCAACTCCGTGGCCGTGCCCAAGGGCAACCCGCTCAAACTCACCGTGGAAAACCTGTGCGGTAAGAACATCGCCGTCACCCAGGGTTCAACTGGCCAGCTTAAGCGCCTGCCCGCCCTGAGCGAACAGAGCTGCACGTCAAAGGGACAGCCGGCCATCAATGGCGTGACGTTGCCCAACGTCCAGGACGCCCTGACCCAGCTGCACTCCAAGCGCATTGACGGAATCCTGTACGACACAACTGCACTTGCGTGGGCTGAGAAGCAGCAGCCCGGATCCTTCGAGCTGGTGGGCCGCGTTGATGTGGGGGCCAGCGACCTCACCGCAATCGGTTTGAAAAAGGGCTCACCCTTGACGCCGGCCTTCCAGACGGCGCTCCAGTCTGTTCTTCAGACACCGGAGTACAAAGAGTCCCTCGACAACTGGGGCCTCGAGTCCGGAGCCATTACCGACGCCAAATTGAACTAGTGGGTCTTCCGATGAAGCAAGTGACTATGGAAAGAAGCAAAGTGATGAGCGGGTTGGATTCGGCGTTGAAACCGCGGCTGAAGCGGCGCAGCACTTTTGAGTACGTTTCCTGGGTTGTCTGCATCCTGGTCGGTATCGGCGTCCTTAGCTCGGTCGCGACGAACCCGAACTTCAAATGGGACGTTGTGGCGAAGTACTTCACGCACGAATCGATCCTGCGCGGGTTGATGCTCACCATCTTCCTCACGGTAGCCAGCATGGCCCTGGGTACCCTTCTGGGACTGGGCCTGGCCATCATGCGGGCCTCCACCATCAAACCCATAGCCGCCGTCGCCGGGGTCTACATCACCATCTTCCGCGGCACCCCGGTCCTGGTCCAACTGATCTTCTGGTTCAACCTCTCCGCCCTGTACCCGAACCTGTCCATCGGCATCCCCTTCACCGACATCGGGACCGCGATCGACACCAACGCCCTCATGGGCCCCATCACCGCAGCCCTGGTGGGTTTGACCCTGAACGAAGCGGCCTACATGGCCGAAATCATCCGCGGCGGATTCTCCTCAGTAGGCAAAGGCCAAATCGAAGCAGCGGACTCCCTGGGCATGAGCGGTGCCATGAAAATGCGCAAAGTCATCATCCCCCAAGCCATGCCCTCGATCATCCCCGCCACCGGCAACCAAGTCATCGGCATGTTCAAAGGCACCTCCCTGGTCTCAGTCCTGGGCGTAGCCGAACTCCTCCAAAGCGCCCAACTCATCTACGCCCGCACCTACGAAACCATCCCCCTGCTCATCGTCGCCAGCCTTTGGTACCTCGTCATGACCATGCTCCTGAGCTACCCCCAATCCAAGCTCGAACAAAAGTACTCACACACCTCCGCCCGGGTCCCCCGCAAAACCCGCAAAGTGACACTCACCGCACCGGAAGGCATCGCACGATGAACGCTGACGGCACCATCCAAGCCCAAAAGATCAGGAAGTCCTTCGGACCCAAAACAGTCCTCAAAGACGTCGACCTCACCATCGCCAGCGGAGAAATCTGCTGCATCATCGGCCCCTCCGGTTCCGGCAAATCCACCCTGCTGCGCTGCATCAACGGCCTCGAAACCGTGGACTCCGGCATCCTGAAAGTCAACGGCGAAGACTTTGGCTACTACGAAACCGACACCGCCTACCACGCACTACCCCCCAAAAAACTAGCCCAACAGCGCACCCGCGTAGGCATGGTCTTCCAGTCCTTCAACCTCTTCCCCAACATGACCGCCCGCGAAAACGTCATGGCCGGCCCCGTCCTGGTCAAACGTGCCGACAAAAAACAATCAGCCAAGCAAGCCCAGGAACTCCTCACCAGCGTCGGCCTCGGCGCTTTCGGTGACCGCTACCCCGCCGAACTCTCCGGCGGCCAACAACAACGCGTCGCCATCGCCCGATCCCTGGCCATGAACCCCGAAATCATCCTCTTCGACGAACCCACCTCCGCTCTGGACCCCGAAAAAGTCGGCGAAGTCCTCAACGTCATGCAAGACCTCGCCAAAAAAGGCATGACCATGGTGGTCGTCACCCACGAAATGGGCTTCGCCCGCGAAGTAGCCGACTCCCTGATCTTCATGGACGAAGGCAACGTCGTAGAACGCGGCGACGCCCGCGAGGTCCTCACCAACCCCAAAGAACCCCGCACCCAAGCCTTCCTCAAGCAGGTCCTCTAACCATGGACGGGAAACTCGCAGTCATTGGCTTGGGCAGCATCGGCAGCATGGCCCTCTGGCAAGCCTCCCGGCTTACCGACTCCGTCGTGGGGTTCGAAGCCCACTCTCCTGCCCACGGGCGCAGTGCAGCAGGTGGCGACACCCGGCTTTTCCGCATGATCTACCGCGGCAACCCTGCCTACTACCCCTTACTGGAACGCTCGCGCGAACTCTGGGCAGAACTCGAAGCGGAGACCGGACAAGACATCCTCACCCGATGTGGGGGACTCTCCATCGGCACCAGTGACGGACCATACATCCGCAGCTTGCTCGAGACGACGCGATTGACCGGAGGCACCCACCAGATCCTCAGCCGTGAGGAAATGGCCTCCCGGTACCCCCAACACAACCTCCGTGCTGATGACATCGCCGTCTACGATCCCAAGGCGGGCGCCCTGCGGACAGATCGTGCCATCACCGCGGCCGTCACCGCAGCTGAGGCCAACGGCGCAACAGTGAACACCAACACTCCAATTGACAGCATTACTGAAAGCGACGATGGCGTCGTTATCACCTCCGGCGCAAATTCCTGGACCTTCGAACGAGTCATTGTCGCCTCCGGGGCATGGTCCAAACAGCTCATGCCCGAATACCTCAAGGCCCACACCGAAACCAGAAGGATCTTCCTCTCATGGTTCGTCGCACGTGACGCAGAACAATTCTCGCCGGAGAAGTTTCCGATCTTCATCAGGATTTCCGGCGATCGCTCCATGTACGGTGCGCCGGCAGTGGATGGCGTTACGGTCAAAGCCACCCTTGATGGTCGTGGGGCACCAACTCCGGCCGCCGATTCAGTGCCCCGGGATCTCACCCCGGCAGAGATCACGGAAACCACAGAGACGGTCTCGGAGTTCTTCCCTGGTTTGGTTCCAAGCATCGTGCGCTCTGACGCGTTCCCGGACCTCTTTACCTCCGACTCGCAGCCGTTAATGGGCTTCTTCAGCGAGTCCAGCCGGATCTACTCCGCCACCGGTTTCTCGGGAGCCGGCTTCAAAATGGCTGCCGGTTACGGAGAGATTGCAGCTACCGAAGCACTTGGCAAGCGTTTGTTTGAAGGCTTCGATTTCCTGCGGCCACAGCGGTTCCAAGAGTCCTAGCGAGTTCCGCACTCTTACGGGAGAATCCAACAAAATCGCCTATTGTTGACAATCTACAGTTCCTAAGAAAGTATGAAGCCATGGCAACACTTAGCCCCATCCTGAAGCAGGCAACCCCCGTGGTTGTCGACCACGCGGCCGGTAGCTGGATCCACGCAACCGACGGCAAGAAATACCTGGACTTCACCACCGGGATCGGTGTGACCAGTACTGGTCACTGCCACCCCGATGTTGTGGCAGCCGCCCGCGAACAGGTGGGCAAGATCGTTCATGCCCAATACACCACCGTGATGCATAAACCGCTGCTGGAACTTACTGAACTTCTTGGCAGTGTGTTGCCCCAGGGTTTGGATAGCGTTTTTTACGCCACATCAGGTTCTGAAGCCGTAGAGGCCTCCATTCGCCTGGCGCGCATGGCCACCGGCCGGCCCAACATCATTTCCTTTCAGGGAGGGTTCCACGGCCGGACGGTCGCCGCGGCATCCCTGACAACGGCCGGAACCAAGTTCCGTTCCGGGTTCTCCCCCATCATGGGCGGAGTGCACGTTGCCCCGTTCCCGCACTGGTACCGGTACGGCTGGGACGAAGCTACCGCCGTCGAATTCGCACTGAAGGAACTGGACCACCTCCTGCTGACCATCAGCGCCCCGAGCGATACTGCCGGTTTCATCATCGAACCCGTCCTCGGCGACGGCGGCTACATCCCCACGCCCGTGGCCTTCCTTCAAGGACTCCGGGAGCGTGCGGACAAGCACGGCATTGTTCTGATCCTCGACGAAGTTCAGGCCGGGGTGGGCCGAACCGGCAAGTTCTGGGGCCACGACTGGGCCGGGATCCTGCCCGACGTCGTCATCACCGCCAAAGGCCTCGCCAGCGGATTCCCCATCTCGGCTATCGCCGCTTCCTCAGAGCTCATGGGCAAAGCCTGGCCAGGCTCACAAGGCGGAACATACGGCGGAAACGCCGTTGCTGCGGCTGCCGGCGTCGCCACCCTTGGCGTCATTCAACGAGAGAACCTCGTAGAAAATGCGCTTCTGCGCGGCGACGAACTGAGGACGGGTTTGGAGGAGCTGCAAACCGAGTTCGCGGGAATCGGCAATGTCCGCGGGCGGGGCCTGATGCAGGGCGTCGAATTCACGGCTGCCGACAAGACCCCGGATGCCTCCACAGCATTGGCCGTCCAACAGGCCGCCATCAAGGAAGAACTCCTGCTCCTCACGTGCGGTACGCACGGTAACGTCATCCGCCTTATCCCCGCACTGAATGTCAGCAGCGATGAAATTCAGCTTGGCCTTTCCAGGTTCTCGCAAGCACTCAAGTCGGCCACGTCCTAGTCCCCCTGATCACTGAAAGAGCCACCATGACCCCCTCACTTGATCCCAGCTCACTGCAGACAGATCTGTTCATCGATGGACGCTGGCAGCAGGCTGCGAACGGAGCCACCTTTGCTGTGGAAAATCCGGCCACGAACGAAGTCATTGCCCGCGTTGCCGACGGCAGCGCTGAAGACGCTGCTTTGGCCATAGAGGCCGCCGGACGCGCGCAGGCGGCTTGGGGGAAGTCCACTCCCCGTGAGCGCGCAGACATCCTCCGCCGCGCTTACGATCTCGTCATCGCCAACACGGACCGGCTGGCGGCGATTATGACCGCCGAGATGGGCAAGCCCCTCGCCGAAGCAAGGGGTGAGGTTGCCTACGGCGCGGAGATGCTTCGCTGGTTCTCCGAAGAGGCCGTGAGGATCGGCGGCGACAACACCTCCTCCGTGGACGGCAACACCCGCATCCTTATCACCAAGGAACCTGTAGGGCCTTCCGTGCTGGTGACACCCTGGAACTTTCCGCTCGCCATGGGCGCGCGGAAGATCGCACCGGCAGTTGCTGCCGGTTGCACCATGGTGTTCAAGCCTGCAGAGCTGACGCCCCTGACGTCGTTGGCGCTCGTTGCGATCTTCAAGGAAGCAGGACTTCCCGACGGCGTACTCAACGTGGTGACGACGTCGGGCGCTTCGGGGGTTGTCCGGACCTGGACGGACAGCGGGATCGCACGCAAGATCAGCTTCACAGGCTCCACCGAGGTGGGGAAAGTTCTCCTGCGGCAGGCAGCGGACAACGTCATGCGATCGTCCATGGAGCTCGGTGGCAACGCCCCTTTCATCGTGCTGGCCGATGCGGACATTGAGAAGGCCGTAGATGGTGCCATGAAGGCCAAAATGCGGAACATGGGAGAGGCCTGCACGGCCGCCAACCGCTTCTTTGTCCATCGCTCCGTAGTAGAAGAGTTTGGCGAGAAGTTCTCCAAAAAGATGTCAGAATTGCAGGTAGGCAATGGCGCACTGGAGGGGACCGACGTCGGACCCCTCATTGAGCAGAAGGGCCTGGAAAAGGTCGAAAACCTTGTTGCAGACGCCATATCCAAGGGTGCCCGCGTCCTCACAGGCGGCAGCCGCCCTGAAGGACCAGGCTACTTCTACTCCCCCACCGTGCTGGTGGACGTGCCTACGAACGCCGCGTTGATGTCCACGGAAATCTTCGGCCCGGTAGCTGCCATCACGCCGTTTGATAGCGAAGACGAAGTCCTGCGTCTGGCCAACGATACTGAATGGGGCCTGGTGGGGTACGTATTCACCGAGAGCATGGAAAAGGCCCTGCGGTTCTCCGCAGACCTCGAAGTTGGCATGGTGGGACTGAACACGGGCTTGGTGTCCAATCCCGCCGCACCATTTGGCGGTGTCAAACAGTCCGGGCTGGGCCGCGAAGGCGGCAAAATTGGTATTGAAGAGTTTTTGGAATACAAGTACACCGCAGTAGCGGTCTAATAGATCCAACTTGCCGAATCATGGAATGAGGGGATGTCAATGGCGGCACCGGAGGGAATGTTCGTTCTGGAGGGCCGGCCCACGGCGCAGCTGATTGCTGACCAATTGCGGGAGCTGATTGTCCAGGGAGCCTTCAGGCCTGGACAGCAAGTCAACGAATCCGCACTGGCCAGTCAACTCAGTACGTCCAGGGGACCGCTCCGCGAAGCACTGCAACGGCTGTGCCAGGAAGGCATCCTGGTGAGCAAGCGCAACCGTGGCGTCTTCGTGCTGGAGCTCTCCACGGACGACGTCAGGGAGATCTACGCAGTCCGCGAGGCTGTGGAACTGGCCGCCGCCAGTACACTTTTGGATTCCGAGTCGGATCAGGTCGCAGATACCTGCCGGGAACTCAAAGGCATCATCCGAAGTATGGCCAAGCAAGTCGCGGCGTCGGACTGGCAGGCTATTGCCCGGTTGGATATGCAATTCCATACGGCGTTCGTGTCCGGAACAGGAAACACGCGCTTGATCCGGATCTACGAGACCCTTGCTGCCGAATCCAGGATGTGTATCCTCAGCCTGGAAGTGGCCTACCCACGCATTGACGCGCTGGTACAGGAGCACCAAATGATCTTGGACCTGCTCGAAGCACGCGACCGGAGCGGGCTCCAGGACGCCATTAGGCGTCACATGCAGAAGGCCGTGGAGGACTTGACGTCCAAACCGGAAGTGACAGGGATAACCGCCTAGTCATCGTCAAATATCCGAATCAAGGGAAGGGCCCGGTTCACCGAACCGGGCCCTTCCCTTGATCTATTGGACCTTCACCATCAGTCCTTGGGGAGGTCGGCTACTACCCACATCTTCCGCAATGTTTCGTGGATGGTCCACGTTCCTGTCCAGCCTGCCGGCGTGACGAACAACGAGCCGGGACCCACTTCGAAGCTGGTTCCATCTTCCTCCGTGATGGTCGCTGTGCCACTGAGGATCTGGCAGATCTCGTCATAGCCCGGCCTGGTACTGGTGGACACACCGGGCGTTGCCTCCCAAATGCCGGTCTTGAGTCCTTCCCGGGCCCACAGGCGGAGGGACACTTCCGTCTGGCCGGGAGTGCTTGATGTGGGCTTGGGAAGGTGTTCGCCCGGGTTCTCTGTATTTGCATTCTTCATGACTGTGGCCTTGACCATTGCTGCTCCTTTTGGGCTCGAAGCCCCCTGTGAATATGCCTGCCGTCATTGGAAGGGCACGCTTTCGATTCTACCAATTGTCAACAATCGACGATAGCTCGGGACGGAAGTATCCATAGGACGGACGTTCGCCCATGATGCAGGCCCACCTTCGGACTCACGAAGCTGATCCGGGTCAGGTCTGGCACGGGTGGTTGGGCCAGAGTAGCGTCATTGTGACGACACAGCAGGACAGCGAGGACGTAGCCGAACCGCCGAAGGAGCCGGAAAAATGGCCGGATGGAATGCCGATACCGCAGCCGGTCCTTTGGGCGCCGGGACAGTCACTTTGGTTGAGGGCACTTCCTTCTGTATTTCACTGCCAAGCGGTGACATCACCCCGGATCATCCGCACGGACTGTTCTTCCAGGACACGCGCATCCTCTCCGCGTGGCGCTTGACTGTGAACGGGCAGTCGGTAGAACCCCTGACGGCCCAAACCAAGGAACCGTACAGGGCCGTCTTCGCCGGCCGCATCACCATGTCTGGCCGATACGCGGACACCCCGCTCATCGTGGAACGCACCCGGGAATTGACCATAGGGATGGCGGAGCACATCACTGTGAGCAACTACTCCATGAAGCCGGTGGAATGCCTCATTGCGATCACCCTGGCTTCCGATTTCGCCGATGTCTTCGAGGTGAAGGAAGCACGCGTAAAAACGCAGTGGCAAGAAAGCCGCGAGACCCACGCCAACACCCTGACCATTCGCGCCCGATGGCAGGACGTCCGGAAGTCCGTCGTCGTAACTTCCGATCTCGTTGAAGCGGGCCGCGAAGGTTTCAGTTACCGGACAACTATCCCGGCACAGGGGCAGTGGAGCACCGAATTAGCCGTGATCCCCGGCGTTGAAGGCACTGCGCCCGCAGCGCCAGTGGTGCATCCCGCCGTCGGCGAACTCTCCCGAAGCGATCGACGCCGGCAGGAGTGGGTGGCCAAGATTCCCGCACTGCAGATGGGCAACCGCTCGATCGAGAGGACGTTGCGCCGCAGTTATGACGATCTCGGCGCCCTCCGGATTGAGGATCCTGCCCACCCGGAGAGAGTAGTGGTGGCGGCCGGAGCCCCGTGGTTCATGACTCTGTTTGGCCGGGACTCGTTGTGGGCGTCGGAAATGGCCATGCCGGTTGACCCCTCACTGGCCTTGGGAACGTTGCAAACGTTGGCTGAGCGGCAGGGCCAAGTGGTTGACCCCCTGACGGAGGAAGAACCGGGCAAGATCCTGCATGAGGTCCGCTTGGATGTTTCCAGCAGCTTGGCCTTGGGCGGGAAGTCCGTCTACTACGGCAGCGTCGATGCCACTCCCCTGTTCGTGGTGGTGCTTGGTTCGGTGAGCCGCTGGGGTTTCGCCAAGGACACCATCGCCGCCCTGCTGCCCCACGCAGACCGTGCCCTGGACTGGATCCGGGACTACGGGGACAAGGACGGCGATGGTTTCGTCGAATATGAGCGCCTCAATGATCGCGGGCTGATCAACCAAGGCTGGAAGGACTCATGGGATGGGATCAACTTCGCGGACGGACGGCTCGCCGAACCGCCCATCGCGCTGTGCGAGGTCCAGGCCTACGTTTATGACGCGTATATGGCCCGCGCCTGGATGGCTTACGACGCCGGTGAGGCACCCTTGGCGCGCGACCTCGCCGATCGCGCGGCCCAGTTGAAAGCACGCTTCAACGAACAATTCTGGATGCCGGATCGGGGCTACTATGCAATTGCGCTGGACGGCAATAAGCGCCAGGTGGATGCGTGCGCGTCCAACATGGGGCATTGCCTCTGGGTCGGCTTGGTGGACAACGACAAGGCACCGCTCGTAGCCGAGCGACTCATGTCACCCGAAATGTTCAGCGGCTGGGGCGTCCGGACTTTGGCATCCGACATGGGCGCCTACAACCCCGCCAGCTACCACAACGGCGCCGTCTGGCCGCACGACAACGCAGTCATCGCAGCGGGGCTCATGCGCTATGGATTCGTGGAAGAGGCTCAAAAAATCGCCACAGCCCTGTTCGATGCGGCTGACTACTCCGACGGCCGACTCCCGGAGCTGTTTTGCGGATTCAGCCGAAAGCAGTACAGCGAACCAGTTCCCTACCCCACCGCCTGCTCACCCCAAGCCTGGGCTGCCACATCACCCATCCAATTGATCACGAGCCTGATGAGGTATGACGCCCACGTGTCCCACGGGGGATTCTGGATGGATCCGCAGCTCCCGGCCTCTTACGGCGATCTGCACATCACCAACGCACCCATGGCCGGAGGCAGGGTGACAATCGATATTGCCGGTTCGATCCCCAGCGTGCAGGGCCTGCCGGAGGGAATGGTGTTCCATCAAGGGCACCGGCCGTGGCTGACCGAACTCGTGGAACGGGCAGAACTGCGCTTGAAAAACCAGGCCGGACCCGGCATCAGTGGCCCTTGAAGGCTTCGGCCAGCGTCAACCTTGTGGCCACCAACCAGCTCTACTTCGGGCTTCCGGTGGGCATCGCCTCAGAGATAGTCGCCGCCACGCTCACGGGCAATCTCCAAAAGCGTTGAGTGGAAAGCTACCTCTGCGGGCGCATAGACCTTGTCCTGCCGCTGGGCAAGAAGCACCCTGCGCAGTGGGGCGTCAGCGCCAAGGCTGAGGATCCTGACATCCGGATGCTGCAAGGCCACCGCTGTCTTGGGCACCATCGCCACGCCCATGCCGACGCTGACCATGGCCTGGGCCTCTTGGTAATCGTTGGCAAGAAAACCGATGTTCGGTTCAAAGCCGGCGTCGTGGGCGGAGCGTTGAAGTACCTCAACTACTGGGTGCGCCTCAGCGCGGACTATCCATGACTCCTTTCGGAGGTCTTTCATGGTCACCTCGTCGCGATCAGCCAGGGGGTGCCCCTTGGCAACCAGGATCACCGTGCTCTCCTGGAAGACTTCCGTAATCCGAATGGATTCGTCGTTGAACCGGTTCCACGGGTAGTCCCAGAGCAGACAAAGCCCGGTCACTCCGGATTCAAGGTCCGAGACGAGTTCATCGAAGCGGGCGCTGCGCACCGAGAGACCAATGGCCGGGTAGCGCTTCTTGAAGGCACGGATCACCAGCGGCAAAAACGAACCCGCCAACGTGGGGAACGTACCGACTGTCAACGAGCCGCGGTTCAAACCGGCAATCTGGCCGAGATCGGACCGGGCCGCACGCATCTGGCCCACGATCTTTCGCGCATGTCCTGCGAGCACCTGACCCGCCTCCGTGGGGACCACACCGCGTGAGCGGCGGTTGAGGAGGGGCTGCCCCACTTCTTGTTCCAACTTGCGCAACTGCTGCGAGACAGCCGAGGGCGAATACATCAGGATGTCGGCAGCCGCAGTGATGGACCCCTGCTCAACCACTTCCACCAGAAGGGCAAGCCGCCGAATATCAAATAAATCCACGCTCTCATCGTTAAGCATTACTTCACCCTTACCCGTTGTTGGTTCATTCTATGCAGCAGCCTGTCCTGCATGGGCTCCCTGTCCGGAGAAGTCGACGCGAAAGCTGTTTCACGGCAGCTACTGACCATGTCCTCACAATGAATGAAGCAACACTACAGCACCCCTCATTTATCCAACATTGTCTTCATGTGTGATCCGGATCATCCTCGTAACAGGCAACAAATTTGCAGGATGCCACGAGAGGCAGGGAAGCACAATGAAGATCGAAGCTGAATGGATGCGCGGAGGCACCAGCAAGTGCTGGGTTTTTGAAACTGAAAACCTGGATCAGGCCAACGCCAACCTGGACGATCTCCTGCCACGTCTCTTCGGTAGCCCGGACACCCGGCAGATCGATGGCGTAGGCGGAGCTACTTCAACCACCAGTAAGGCCATGATCCTCAGCCGGCCAGCGGATCCGGAGGTGGATGTCGAATTCACTTTCGCCCAGGTGGGTATCGAGGAGGCCGCTGTTGATTGGGGTAGCAACTGCGGGAACTGCTCAGCAGTGGTGGGTCTCTACGCCATCGAGAAAGGCTGGGTAGTGCCCGACGGCGATTCCACCCGGATCGTCACCCGGAATACCAACACTGGACAGATCATCATTCAGAGGGTTTCAACTCCCTCCGGCGCCCTGCCGATCGTCCCTGACGCGCAGATGCCCGGCGTCGTCTTTCCGGGTTACCGGGTGGGCCTCGGCTTCCAAAATCCGGCCGGCAAGACCACCGGACATCTCCTTCCCACCGGCTCGGCAACTGACACGATCCTTGCTGGCGGTACCCGCTGGACGGTCTCCATGGTTGATGCTGGCGCACCAGTGGTCATGGTGCGGGCTGAAGAGCTAGGACTGGATATTGCCCGGTACGACACCTGGAAAGCCGGCGTGGAACTGCAACTGGACACCCTGGACCTGATACGTCGCCAGGCAGCGGTGCGGATGGGAATGGCAGCCACTCCCGCTCAAGCTGCGCGGGCTGTTCCCAAACTCGCCATCGTCGGCCCTCCCGAAGGTCCTGACGCCGAAGGTGACGTCAACATCATGATGCTCTCCATGGGCAAACCGCATCCTGCCCTGGCCATCACCGGCAGCGTCGCGTTGACGCTCGCTGCCCGCACACCCGGCACAGTGTTGAACACCATCACCGGAAACACCTCCGCAGCAGTCCTGAAGCTCAGGACTCCTGCCGGTGTCATCGAAACCTGGAGCGAGGAACAAGATGGGTCCCTTCTGGTGGGCGTCGATCGAACAGCGCGCACCATCGCCTCCAGCATCATTCACCTCCCGGAGACTCTCGGCAACGTCGTCGAAGCCTCACTAGCAACAGCCACTCGATGAGGAGAGAACACCATGGCTAAGACTATTTTCAAACCAGCTCCCGAGGCTGAGAGCGACATCCGGGAAGAACGTTCCCAGCGCCCGAACAACCGCCGCCGTATCCTGCTGATAACGGTTGCCGCTTCTGTCATCCTGGGTCTGGCTGCCATCCTGTTCGGGGGTGCCATCTTCAACCCGGCGGCCACCCCTGAATCGGAGCCGACCATGACCGCCATCCAGATCATCCCGCTGGTCATCCTCGTGGTGATGTTCGTCGTGGCCACCAAGTGGCCGTTGAACATCGGCGTCATGGGACTCGTGGCCTCGTTCGGTGTTGGTTACTTCATGCTCGGCATGACCGACAAGGAGATCCTGGCTGATTTCCCGGCAAACATCGTGATCACCATCATCGGTGTGACGTACTTCTTCAGCATGGCCCAGCGCAACGGGACCATCGACATCATCGTCCAAAACTGCGTCCGCCTTGTTCGTGGCAAGACGCTGCTTCTGCCATGGGTATTCTTCCTCCTGGCAGCATCACTCACCGCCCTGGGCACGTTCTCCCCCGCCGCCGTGGCACTGCTGGCACCGGCTGCGATCGGGCTTGCCTACGAATCACGCATCCACCCGGTTCTCATGGGCGCTTTCGTCATCAACGGAGCACACGCCGGGGGTTTCTCCCCGCTCTCCGTGGCCGGCGTCCTGGTGCATGACATTGCTGTAAAGAACGGCTTCCCGATCTCCCAAGGTGCGCTTTTTGGAGCGAGCTTCGCACTGAATCTCATCCTCTCAGTCCTCACCGTGGTGCTGTTCGCCATGCTGGGCAAACTTCGCGACGGCGCTGCGGGCCAGCACGCCGAACTCGAGGCCCGCGCCACCCGGCCACACGGCCAGCAGATCCTCACCTTGGGACTCATCGTGGCCATGCTTGTCTGCGCCCTGGGCTTCCACATGCCCATCGGCTTCGTCGCACTCTCGGCAGGACTCCTGCTGGCACTGGTCAACATCAAGGAGCACCAGACCTTCATCGGCGGCGTCTCCTGGTCCACCGTGCTGCTCGTCGCCGGCATGATCACCTACGTTTCCCTCCTGCAGCACGTCGGAGTCATCGACACCCTCGCCGAACAGGCCCTGGCACTCGGAGCCCCGCTCCTCATTGCACTGGTTCTCTGCTACGTCATCGGCGTCGGCTCAGCCTTTGCCTCATCCACCGCACTGCTGACGGCCTTCATCCCGTTGGCCGGTCCCTTGCTGGCAACCAGCTCACTGAGTGCATCGGGAACAGTTGCGGCCCTCGCCATCGCCGCCACGGTGGTTGACGTATCGCCGTTCTCCACCGATGGTGCCCTGGTGGTGGCCAACGCCCGCGAAAACGACCGTCAGCGCGTCTACAAGCAACTGATGATGTACGCCGGAGGAGTAGTCCTGGTGGCACCGGCACTGGCCTGGGCACTGCTTGTTCCTACAGGCATCATGTAGCTCCGAGGAGTAAACGGACACCGACGAACACGTTCGGTACGCGTAAGGAACCGCTCCAGCACACCATCGCAACAGGTAGCCCGACCGACGGGCGCAGGGGCGCGACCCATCGCAGCAAGGGCAGGACCACCCACCAGTGGTCCTGCCCTTGTTCACTGTCTCGCTGTTCACTGTGTCGCCTCGAATCGTGGGTGCTGACCTCGAAGGGGCTAGCTCCGCTCCCTCACAGCGGCGTCAACGGCATGGCGCTGGGTCGCTGCCCAGCTGGCGAGGACTTTCAGTGCGTCCTCGGAGGGTGTCCCTGGGTCTGCAGTGTAAATGTTGATCCGGAGCCCGGGGTCTGCGGCCAGTTCGAGCGCTTCGAAGCTCAGGTCGAGGTCCCCCACGATCGAATGGTGCAGGCGCTTGCGGCCGGTGCGGTGGTACTTCACGTCGTGGCGCGCCCACCGGCTACGGAATTCTTCGCTTCGGGTTGAGAGTTCACCTATTAGGTCTGTGAGGTCCTTGTCATAAGGGTTTTTCCCTGCCGTTGACCGAAGGACCGCGACCATGTCATCTGCGGCGCGTTCCCAATCGGCGAAGAACTCACGTGCTTTCGGGTTCAGGAAGGTAAACCGTGCACTGTTCGGCGGTGTGGTCTCTTCGGCCATCAATTCCAGATACAGCGCACGGCCAAGGTCATTGGCGGCCAGGACGTCCCCACGATCGTTACGGACCCAGGCAGGGGCGGCAGTGATGGCGTCGAGGACGCGTTGAACGCTCGGCCGTACCGTCTGGGGACTGCGCTTGCGCCGTACACGCGGAGCTGCAGTGGAGGCGCGGGCCAAATCGAAAAGGTGGGCCAATTCGGCGTCGTCAAGCTTTAAGGCGCGTCCGAGCGCTTCGAGGACGCTGTCCGAGGCGCCGGAAAGGTTTCCGCGTTCAAGGCGGATGTAGTAGTCGATGCTCATTCCGGCGAGCATCGCCACTTCCTCGCGGCGCAGGCCCTTGACGCGCCGGTTGCCGCCATAGGCGGGCAGTCCGGCCTCATCGGGGGTGATTCTGGCGCGCCGGGTAGTCAGGAACTTCCGCACATCCTCGCTGTGTGTCATGGCTTCCACGCTACGCCGATGCCTCAGACCGAGGGAGGGACTGGCATTACCCGGAACAAGAGTGACTCCCCATGAGCGGGACGGCCAGGACATGGCCTCTCAGGTCAGCACGGCCCTCACAACCGCATGCGTGCTACTGCTCCTCGCATTAATTGCCACCATCGCCCTGATACTCCCCGCGGAGCTCGCCGCACAAAGCAGGACACTCCGGACGGTGACGCCTTCACCAGAGGTCGAGCACGTCCGCTAAGCCACATCATGGGGGTACTGACATGCACTCCCACAAGGTCCACCACCGGTGTTCACTGGAAACTGAAACAGAACCTACAACAGAGGGATCACATGGACATCACGCTCAACAATGGAGTCACCATGCCAGCCCTAGGGCTCGGCGTCTTCCAAAGCGCACCTGAAGAAACGACGGCGGCTGTCGAGGTCGCGCTCAACACCGGCTACCGGCACATCGACACCGCAGCTGCCTATGGCAACGAGCGGGAAGTCGGGGACGGCATCCGCAATTCGGGCCTGAGCCGTTCGGATGTCTTCGTCGAGACCAAGGTCTGGGTCAGTGACTACGGTTACGACCAGACCCTGCACGCCTGGGACAAAGCGGCTGGCAAGCTCGGCGTGGAGTATCTGGACCTGTTCATCCTGCACCAGCCCGCTCCGGACCGGTTCGAAGAAACAATCTCCGCGTACAAGGCTCTCGAGACGCTACTCGCTGACGGTCGTGTCCGGGCGATCGGTGTCAGCAACTTCATGCCACATCACCTCAAGCAACTGCTCGATGCTACGGAGGTCATCCCCGCTATCAACCAGATTGAGCTCCACCCCTATTTCACCCAGCACGAGGTCCAGGCAGCCGATTCCGAGCACGGCATCCTCACCCAGGCGTGGTCGCCTATCGGGGGAATCACCTTCTACCCGGGCTGGGGCGGAAAGGACCGCCGGAACGTGATGCAGGACCCGGCTATTGCCGCCATCGCCCACGCCCGTGGCAAGACACCTGCCCAGGTGATGCTTCGCTGGCACCTGCAGCAGGGCCGCTCGGCCATTCCGAAGTCGACGAACCCGGACCGCATCGCCGAAAACTTCGATGTGTTCGACTTCGAACTTTCCGAAGCCGAACTCGCCGGCATCAACGCGCTCGACACCGGCGTGCGGAGTGGACCCGACCCGGACGAAGCCCGCGAAGAGCGCTTCGCCATGGTCATTCCAGAGGCCTGAACGAACTGAGGCAAGAACGGAAGAGAAGCAAACGCCGTTTTCTCTCACCCAACCCGCTGGCTTTCGAGTAGTCCGTTCAGCTCCTCAAGGTTGGGCGGATTTGCTCCCGGGCGCTGCACAGTGATGGCCGCGGCCGCCACCGCAGTGCGTCCAAGCTCCTCCAGAACACCGGGGGCGAACCCTTCCGTTTCGCGCTTGAGCAATCCCAGAATCAGGGCGGACATGAACGAGTCCCCGGCACCGATGGTATCTGCCACGCTGGTTTTCACGGCGGGAACGGTGACGTCCAAGCCCGGGGTGCTGAGGTAGGAACCTTCGGCGCCCTTGGTGATGACCGTCAGGCCAGTGCCCAGCCCCAGGATGTGAGCGGCTGTCTCAGGAATGCTCATCCCCGGATATAGCCACTGCGCATCCTCGTCGCTGAGCTTAACGACATCGGTGAAGGCCACCAGGTCCTCAAAGATCGCTTTCGCTTCCGCGTGGCTGCCAAGAAGGTCCGGGCGGATGTTCGGATCGTAGGTGATCACACAGTGCCCTTTGGCTTGTCCCAGCAGGGATTTCACCACACCGGCTCCCGGATCAAGGAAAGTGGCAATGGAGCCGGTGTGCAGGATCTTCGGGAAAAAGGCGGGGGCCTGAGGTGCCAGATCCCAGGAGATGTCGAAGTCGTAGTGGGCGGAGCCATCGGCCGTAACGGTTGCTGTGGCCGATGCGGTCCTGGCGAGAGACTGTGATCCCGGCAGGACCACAACTCCCGCGCCAGTGAGATGCTCTTCAATGCGCCTCCCCCAGGCGTCCGGGCCGATCGCGGTCAGGAGACCGGTGGTGACCCCCAGACGTGCGAGTCCGTAGGCGACATTGGCCGGCGAACCACCAGGGTGTTCCACCCTGCGGCTCCCGGTGGTCACCACGTCAATAAGTGCTTCACCGACCACCATCACATCAAGCTCCGGATGCGGTTGGTCTGGGACAGTGTTGAGGTAAACCATCAGAGGTCTCTCCTTCCGAGGGGCGGGCTAGGGCGTGACCTTGAGCTCACGGATGGTCAGGTTCTGGAACGTGGCCGCCCCTTCATGGGCGTAGAGGCGGATGCCGTCGTCGCCTTCAAGCGGGAACACCCGGTGCGAGTGCACCACACGCCCATCGCCAACGAACACCTCAACGCTGGTACGGTCCACCAGGATGCGTAGCGTGAGTCTCCCAATGGAGGGGTCCACAGGGGTTTGGGTTTCGCCAGCCGTGGGGTTGATGGTGGGGCGGCGGTTGACGTAGGTAAACGGGCCACGCAGGAAGGCACCCGCCGCAACATGCCGGCCTCCGCCCGGCGCACGGCATACCTCCAGTCCCAGATTGGCGGGCGGCGCCGCCGGGTCCCACACCAGCTCGCAGCTCAGATCGTAGGCGTTCGAACGGATCTTCAGGTCATGAGTGCCCGCAACCGCCACATCGCCCAGTCGATGTGTGCGCTTCACGTGGTCCGCCAACGCCGAAGTGGGCGCGGACGCGAGGTAATAGGCGCCGTTTCCGCGCTTGAGCCGGACATCGCGGACGATCATGTCATCGCCGTTATAGCCGTCAGTGGCAAGGGTCGGCGTGTTGTGGGGGTAGTCCCAGAAGTTTGCCCACCCGATCGTGCGTCGGAGGGTGGGGTCCTCCGCTCCCGATGCATCGTGATGCGGATACGTCACTGCGCCATAAAAATCGAAACCATAATCCAGCCATTCCGGCTCGCCATGGTCGGGGGTAAAGGAAATACCGTCAAAAGCTCCTGTCCAGTAGGCGTACGTCGCAGGAAGCCCACGGCCCTTGCCGTTGGCACTGGTGCCCAACACCCAATGGGAGGTGCCGTCGTCGGCCGTCATCCTAAAGAGGTCAGGACACTCCAGCAGTCCCAAGTTACTGCGAAGAAACTCGCCAACTCGGGTCCAGGAACGCAGGTCCGGAGAGGTGTAGAAGCCCAGCTTTTGTCCCTCTGCGTTGGCCATGAACCACCGGCCACGGTCCTCATCCCATATCACCTTGGGATCACGGAAATCGTTCACCCCTGGGTTGGGCAGTACGGGCGCCTGGCCACCGGGTTTGAAAGAGCGCCCCCTGTCCGTGGAGTACCAGAGGTACTGGGCCTGGCGGCCCTCCGGCGCCTGGGTGACCAGGGCTATGATCGCACCCGCCCCGTATCCCGCGGTATTGCCCTCATCAACCACCATGCACCCGGACCAACAATCACCGTTGCTGTTGCTGAACTTCGGTATCGCGACACCACGGTCCCGGAACGCGACGTGATCAGTAGTAGTGGCCCGGCGCCAAGACGTGCCCCCACCGCCACTGATGTAATCGGCGTTGTACAAGTAGTAGTAGTGATACTCCCCGTCCAGGTAGATGGGCCGTTGGGGATCGTTCTTCCAATTGTCAGGCACGCTGAAGTGATAGACCGGGCGCATCCGGGATGATCCTTTCGAGGCTGGGCCGCCCGCCGCCACGGCGGGCCCACCAGGGGTGGACAGCGCCAGGGACCCGCCCAGTGCCACCGCACCGGCACCGGTCAGAAGTCCACGGCGTGAAACTGAAGGTGATTTTTCCATGGGTTTCACTTCCCTTCCGGCAGGAGGCTACGGGTCTCTTCAAAGATCTCAGCCATGGTCCAGGCATCGAAGGAGAGGAGCCGCGCCGAACCCTCAGTTGCGGCCAGCGTCACGCGCTCGCCGCCCAGCGTCGGGTAAATACGGGCCGTGAGCGGCTTTCCGTTGGCGAAAATTTCGACGGCGGACCGGTCCACCAACACGCGAAGGCGAACACGACCATCCGTCATGGAAAGCGGGCCGGACTTGTCCTCCACATCCACGGCAGGGTTGAGACTGCTGCGGGTGCGGTCAAGGCGAAGGGTGCCGGTGGGGCTTCCGTCAGCAGCCCGGCTCAGCACGATCTCCGTTTGCTCAGCACCATCCGTGGACGCCAGCACTCCCAACCGAACCTCTGCTCCGGGAGCCAGCTGCACGTCCAAATCCAGGTCCAGCTGGTTGCCGGACACACCCTTTGTCACGGACGTTCCGGCTCCCACCAACACCTGGGCCGGCACGCTGATGTGATCGCTGCGCAGTTTCTCGATTTCGGGAACCGGTGAAAACGCCAAGGTTCCGTCCTTGGCCACGGTGGTGACGCGCGGCAGGCTCATGACACCTGACCAGCCGGCTTCCACCATTGCTGCGTCACTTCGCCCTTCCTGCATCCAGCCAAACATGACGCGTCGGCCGGACTCATCCTGGAAGGACTGCGGTGCGTAGAAGAAGCGGCCTCCGTAGTCCAGCCTGTGCAACGCGGCCGGCTCGAAGGTATCTCCGGCATAACGGCCGGTCCAGTACAGCGGGTGGCGGGTTTCGCCGTCGTCCCACGCGGAGAAAACCAGCACATCCGGCGAGTCGGCCGCAGGTGCGGACCCCAACGAACCTTGCCCTGCCCGGAACAGGTCAACGCATTCCCACATGGTGCCGGTCCAGTCAGTGTCCGCAGGATCACCCTGGGATGCATCGCCAATAAACAGTGGTCCGAGGTAGTCCCAGGATCTCAAGTCCGAAGACTCGTACAAGAACGCCGTTCCGCCGAGGTTCCGAATCCCTGAACCCACCAGTTGCCGCCACTTGCCACCTTCGCGCCACACGCAGTGATCGCGGTAGGCAGTAATTTCGACGCCAGCCGGCGGGGCGCCAATCACAGGATTTCCAGGATCCTTGGTCCAATTCAGCAGGTCCGGTGATCCTACGGCGACGCACGGCAGTTCCCTGTCCTCAAACCGTCCCGAATACACCAAGGTGGGTGTACCGTCGTCGTCCACCAACACCCCAGACCAGCAACCCTCGGCATCCGGTCCCGCCGAAGGCTCCAAAGCCACGGGCTGATCAGTCCAGGTAACCAGGTCCGTGCTGGTGGCATGGCCCCACTGGATGCGGTGATGGAAAGCACCCTCAGGGTTGTACTGGTAGAACAAGTGGTAGGTGCCGTTCCATTGGCTGACCCCGTTGGGATCGTTGAGCCAACCCGCCGGCGAGACGAAGTGGAATCGTGGACGAAGGGGGTCGGCCTCGGCGCGCGACAGCAACTCGTCCCGCGGAATGGTGGCGAGCGGGTGGGTAAGTTCAGTCATGCGGAAGCCTCTTCTTGAGCGTTCGACGACGGGTGGCTGGTTTGGATTGGTTCGCTGGCCAAGGCATGACTGCCGGCAGCAGCCCACGGCCGGTAGAGATGGCAGCGTACCCAGTGACGGTTTTCGGGGTCACCCACCTGATGGCGCACAGGTTCCTCGGACGAGCATGCTTGGTTCGGATCGCCGTGGAACGCGCAGTGCGTTGAGGCCATAACCGCTTGCCGCAATTCGGCCCTGCGGACCGGATCATATGAGCCTGCACGGGCAGGGTCCGGGACAGCTGAAACCAGCAGTTGCGTGTACGGGTGCGCCGGATTGGCCAGAAGGTCCAAGGACTCGCCCTCTTCAACCAATTCGCCGGAGAACATGACCGCGGTCCTGTCTGCCAAGTACCGTGCGGACGCGAGGTCGTGGGTGATGTAGAGCATGGAGATGCCCTGCTCGTCGCGGAGCTTGCGCATCAGGTTCAGCACACCGATCCGGACAGAAACGTCCAGCATGGATGTGGGCTCGTCAGCCAGGATGACCTGCGGTTCAACGGCAAGGGCCCGGGCGATCGCAACGCGTTGGCGCTGGCCGCCGGAGAGCTCGTGCGGATACGAGTTCAGCATGTCAGCCTGCAGGCCAACGGTGGTCATGAGCTCTTCGAGCCGCGTCTGGGTCTCTTGCTCAGTTCCGCCGCTCCTGCCGTGGATGGCCAACGAGCGCCGCAGGAAGTGATCCATCCTGTGGGCCGGGTTCAATGAACCGAAGGGATCCTGGAACACCATCTGCAGTTGGGCTCGGAACGCACGTGACGCTTGGAACCGGTCCCTCTTGAGGACGTCGACGCCGTCAATCAGGATCTCCCCCGAGCTCGGCTTTTCGAGCCGCGCCACACAGCGGGCCAGGGTGCTCTTGCCGGAACCGGACTCCCCCACGAGCGCCACAATTTCGCCCTTGGCGATGGTCAGATCGATCCCGTGCAGGGCACGGACAGAATCGCGGGAGAACAAACCGCCAATCGGGAAAGTCTTTCCCAAACCGCGGATCTCCAGGGCGGGGGTGCCGGTGTTGGACACGGCCGGTGGGGTCACCAGTGAGTGGCTCATCGTGCGGCTCCTTCCAGATTTACGGACTCAACAACCGAAGCGTCGGCACCGAACGGTGCCACAAAGTGGCCGGGTGCAGCCTCGGCGAGGTCCGGGATGTTGCGGAACTTCACGCCGTCGGGCAGGCCGGTCAGCGGAAGGCGGGGGCCGGTGAGCGGCGGGAACGCACCCATCAGCGCCTGGGTGTAGGGGTGGCGGGGGTTTGCGTATACGTCCTGGGCCTTCGCGGTCTCCACAATTCGCCCGCCATACATCACGGCCATGCGGTGCGAGAGTTCCACCATGAGGGACATGTCATGCGTGATGAACAGGACGGAGAAGCCAAGCTCGCGTTGAAGATCCTTGATCTGCGCCATGATTTCCTGCTGCACCACCACATCCAGTGCGGTGGTGGGCTCGTCCAGTATCAACAATGAAGGCTTGAGTGCTACCGCCATGGCAATCACAGCGCGTTGACGCATGCCGCCCGAGAGCTGGTGCGGATAGGACTTAAGCCGGGCGGGATCGATCCTCACCAGTTCCAGCAGTTCACCGGCACGCCGCATTGATTCCTTGCGGGAGTAACCGGCATGGGTGGTGAAGATATCCACAATCTGTTCGCCGATGGTCAGCACCGGGTTGAGCGAGTTCATGGCCGACTGGAAAACCATGGCCACGTCCTGCCAGCGGAAACGCCGCAGCTCCTCCGGGCTCAAGGCCAGGACGTCCTTTCCACCGAAGGAAATGCTGCCGCCGGCGATCTTCGCAGGATCCTTCAGGAGCCTCATGATCGAGTTGGCAATGGTGGACTTCCCGCAGCCGGACTCCCCCGCGAGACCGAACACCTCACCGGTGCCAATGCTGAAGGAAACGCGATCGACGGCGGTGGTGGAGCGGGTGTCGCCGATGTACTTGACCGTGAGGTCCTTGACGTCCAGGACAGGTTCGTGGGAGCCGAAGGAAACTTGGGAGATGGTCATTTGGCGGCGCTCCTTTCGACATTAGCGGGTGTTGTTTTGGGGGTCTTGATCTTTCGCAGCCGCGGGTTGGTGACTTCATCCACGGCGTAGTTGATCAGGGCCAGGGCGAAGGCCACCAGTGCGATGCAGACGCCGGAGGGTACGAAGACCCACCAACTGCCCGTCAGCAAGGCGCCTTCATTGCCGGCCCAGAAGAGGTTGTTGCCCCAGGAGACCGTGCTGACATCGCCCAGTCCGAGGAACTCCAGGCCAGCTTGTGCGCCGATTCCGTAAATCACGCAGGCCAGGAGGGTACCCATGACGATCGAGGCCATGTTGGGCAGGATCTCGCGGAACATGATCCGGCCGGCCCGTTCGCCGGACACCACGGCCGCAGCTACGAAGTCCTTGGATCGGATCGACAACGCCTGTGAACGCAGGACGCGCGCTGAGCCGGCCCATCCGGTCACCACCAGAACCAGGATGACGGTGCCCAGGCCCGGCGGAAGGAAGGCGGCCAGGATGACCAGCAGCGGCAGGCCGGGCAGGAGCAGGAAAACGTTGGTGACCAGGGACAGTGCTTCGTCAATGAACTTGCCGAAGTACGCCGAGGCCAGGCCCACCAGAATGCCGATGAAGGTGGATGCCAAGCCCACTGTCAGTCCCACGAACAGAGAACTACGTGAGCCGTGAACAGTCAGGGCGAGCACGTCCTGTCCTTTGGCGGTGGTGCCCAGCCAGTGCTCGGCCGAAGGTTCAAGGGAGGCCATGGCGGTAATCCTTGAGGGATCGCCCGGAAACAGCACCGGCGCCAGCAGGGCCAGTGCAATGAAGATGACCATCACGGCCATACCTGTCAGCGCTTTCTTGTTACTGATAAGGCCGTGGACGAAGCTGCGGTTGGGCTTGCGGACAGCCGGTGTTGGTGTTGGCTGCTTCAGAAGTGCGGTTGTCATGGTCAGTCCTCTAGTTGCTGCGCACGCGCGGGTCGAGGCGGACGTACAGGATGTCCACCAGGAAGTTGGCAAGCAGCACAGCGGCGGTGATGGTCAGGAACAAGCCCTGCATGAGCGGATAGTCGAGGCCTTGGACAGCGTTGAGGAGCTGGTAGCCGACGCCGGGATAGGCGAACACCACCTCCGTGAGCAGGGCGCCGCCCACCACGAACCCCAGTCCCATGCCAAAGCTCGTTACCGAGGGGAGCATGGCGTTGCGGGCTGCGTAGCGGAGCATGATGCGGCCCGGGCGGAGTCCCTTGGCTTCGGCCATGGTGATGTAGTCCTCGGAATTGGTGGCGATCATGGTGTTTCGCATGCCGAGCATCCAGCCGCCTATCGAGACCAGCACAATGGTCAACGCGGGCAGCACAAGGTGGGCACCGACGTCGCCGATGAACTCCCAGGTGAACGCCGGCTCCAAACCGTCGGTGAACGCATGCCGGATGGGGAACCATCCCAGCACCACGCCGAACAGGTACAGCGCACCCATCGCAAGCCAGAAGTACGGGAACGAGCCAATGAAAACCAGCACCGGTGGGAGCGCGGAGTCGATCGCACCGCCGCGGCGCCAAGCGGCCAGGATTCCCAGCAGGTTACCCACGACGGCGGCGATCACCAGTGCGGTTCCGCCCAGTAGGAGTGTCCATCCGATTTGGGACGAGATGACCTCAGTGACCGGGGTGGGGAAACGGGAGATGGAGACACCCATCTGCCCGGTGAAAATGTTCTGCATGTAGTTGATGTATTGCTCCCAAATGGGCCGATCATCAACACCCAGCAGCTTGCGCAGGGCCTCGATCTGTTCAGGTTGCATTCGGTCCTGGGAGCGGGCAAACATGCGGGACACTGGGTCGCCCGGCATGAATCGCGGGAGCAGGAAATTCAGGGTGATGGATGCCCAGAAGGCGATCAGGTAGAAACCCAGGCGGCGCAGGATGAAGCGCACGGTTTCCCTCCATTCGGGAATTGCGGAAATTGTGGGGCACGCCCGGCGGGTTGGCCGGGTCAGCGGCAGAGTGCCGCCGGGCGTGCGGTGGGGCCTGCCAGGGCCCTACTGCGGTGGTGGTTGGGGATTACTTGCGCGGTTCCAGCGTGGTCAGGATCAGCACTGTTGTAGGTGAGCGTACGGAGAGGGTGGCGTACGGGTTATCCTCGGTGGGCCAGCCAGTGAAGCGGGTGTCATTGAAGGCTCCCCATTCAGGGCCTGAGAACAGCGGCACCAGTGGTGCGACGTCGTTGTACTCTTCCTGGAGCTTGTTGGCGATGTCCTTCTGCTTGGACTCGTCAGCTGCCCCGGCGAAGTCGGCCAGCAGGGCATCGGCTTTCGTGTCGCCAAAGCGGTGGTAGTTGTCAAACGTCTTGGTCCCTACCGGCTTCACAGTGGCGGTGCCCATGGACGTGTTGAAGTACTTGTAAGGGCTGGGATCGTTGGCGCTCCAGACGATCCCGGAGTCGAAGTCGCCGGTCTCGTAGCCGGCAACAACTGCAGCCCAGTCTGGGGACTCCACCTTGGCCGTGACACCCACCTCGGCCAGGTTTTGCGCGATCACGTTGGCCACGGAAAGCCAATCGGAAGACGTTGCGCCCACAGAGATCTTGAACTCGAAGGGCTTCCCGTCCTTGAGCGTGCGCTTCCCGTCAGCTCCCTTGGGATAGCCCGCCTTGTCCAGAAGCTCGTTGGCTTTCTGCACGTCATGGTTGGTCCACGTGCAGTTGTCCTTGACCGCGGCGTTCTTCCAGGTCTCATAGTTGCCGGAGAGTCCTGTGCAGTCAGCCGGCTTGGCGTAGCCGCTCATACCGATTTTGGTGACCTGATCGCGGTCCACGGCCATGCTCAGTGCTTTGCGGACGTCAACATCATTGAACGGCGCTTTGGTGGTGTTCAGCTGCCAGTTGATCATGGCACCGGTGGCAGGGAACCAGAACTGACGGTGTTCCTTGTCCTTGGAAACGAACGTCTTCTCGATGTTGGGAATGTACTGCGGAGCCCAGTCCACGTCGCCGTTCGCGGCGGCGAGGTTGGCGCCGTCGTTTCCTGCGAAAGCGAGCATCTTGATGCCGGCAATTTTCTGCTTCTCAGGCTGCCAGTACTTGGGGTTCTTCTTCAGCACGAAGGATTGGGCCTGGAAAGTATCCACCTCGGTGTACGGTCCGGTACCCACCGGCTTGGCGTTCGCATCCTTTTCCGGATCCGGCAAAGCGGACCAGATGTGCTTGGGCAGGATGATGAGTTGGCCTACGTCGTAGAGCGCAGGTGACCACGGCTTGTTGAAGTTGAACGTGACTTTATTGCCCTCGGCCGCGACGGTATCCAGATACTCGAAGCCGCCCTTGATCTTCTTCTGCAGTTCAAAAGTGTAGGCAACATCGTCAGCTACGAGCGGCTGCCCGTCGGACCACTTCACGCCGTCGCGAAGGGTGAAGGTGATCGATTTGCCGTCCTCTGCCGCCTTCCACTCGGTGGCCAGCCACGGCACCGTGTCTCCCTTTGCCGGGTTGAAGATCAGGAGAGATTCGTAAATTGACTGCTGAACCATCGGGTTCACCGTGGGAGCGAACGGGTTGAAGTTCTGCACGAACGTGCCCATGTCCTCACGCGGAATAGTGAGGAACGCGCTGGCGTTGGCGCCGGCGTCGGAGGTGCTTGTCTTGTTGACATTTGCGGTGCAGCCGGTGAGCAGCATGGCGCCCACTGCTAGGCTTGCCGCCGTCATCCGGGCAGCCCGGAAGTATCGGGGTTGTGTCATGATGGTTATCTCTTTCCTATCTTCATCGTCCAAGGTGAAGGGGTGGGTAAGGGTTTGCTCTTCGACGTTGATTTCGCGGTCAGACCGAAGAGCGTTCTAGCAGCGGACAGTCGACCAATTGCTGGTCGGCAAGGATCGGCTGTCCTGCTGTCAGAGCGGCGAGCGTTTGGACGCCCAAGGCGCCCATTTTTTCGAACGGCAACGCAACCGTGGTCAGTTTTGGCCGAAGGTAGGCCGCAATGAGTTCCTGGTTGTCGAAGCCGATCACGGCGATGTCCCCGGGGATGGTCAGGCCCCGTTCCTTGATGGCGTCGTACGCGCCCATCGCCATACGGTCATTGAGGCAGAACAGCGCCGTTGGCCTGCCAGCTTCCGGGTAGCGGTCCAGGATCTGGCACGTGGCTTCATAGCCCCCGTCAGCCGTTGCGTATCCGGACACCACAAGTTCCGGGTCAAGCTGCAGCCCGGCGCCGGCGAGTGCTTCGCGTGCACCCTCCAAACGCCCCACAGCAGCCGGAATATCCGGATCAAGATTGATGACGCCAATCCGGGTGTGGCCGGCTTGCAGCAATCGTTCCATGGCCACACGTCCGCCCCCGCGCTCGTCAGGAACGATCGAGGGCAGCTTCCCGTCGGCGTCGAAGCAATTGATCAGGACGGTGGGTACTTCATTGGCGCTTTTCGGAACGTGGACGCTCCGGTGAAAAGTGGCTGCGTACAAAAGTCCTTCCACTCGTTGTTCCAACAGCTTTTCAGTTGCAGCATCTTCCAGACCCTCGTTGGGTCCTACAGCATCGGCCTGGTCGGAGGGCGCGATGAGCAGGAACCGGCGGTCAAGCCACGCTTGGTCCTGGGCTCCTTTGATGATGTCGACGGCGAACGGGGCCGTGACGATCTCAGTGACGATCCCGTACCAATCACTGCGTCGGGATGCCAGCGCACGCGCACCGGCATTGGGTCGATAGCCCAGTTCCTGCACGGCGTGATTGATCCGAGTTCGGGTTTCCTCGGAAATGCTGGCGTTTTCGCGGTTACTCAGTACAAACGAGACTGCAGTCCGGGAGACGCCGGCGTGGTTGGCGACGTCCTTCATGGTGACTCCCCGCTGCCGCACGGGTACGGACTCGTCAGGGTTGGTTTTCGCCATTGAATGCTCCGGGTGCTCTTGTTTGATCCGAGGGTGATGCCAGTGCTTCATTGTCTGGCTGCTCGGCGGGTAACGCTATTGGTAACGCGCGTTACCCGATGGGCATGTGACTTAGGTTACCCGCGTTACTTCGAGTCTGTCAACAGGCCGAATTGGCACCCGCAAAGCATTCTCGAGTGACGACGCTCTGCCAGCGCCCCCACCCATCAGCCCTGGTCATTCGTGGCAGCTTCGGCTGACGCAAGGAACAGCGGAACCAGGGAATTTTGACTCCCGCGGAGCCAGGCAATGCCGATGCTCCAGAATGCAGACTCTAAGTCAATCGGAATGAGCTGCACTCCCCCAGGGACTATCGCCGCAACGCTGGCCGGCACCACCGCGGAACCTGTTCCTGCGGCCACGAGCGCCAGCACTGTCAGCAGGTCCGAGGTCTCGTACATCACCGTTGGGCTGCATCCCAGATCGGTGAAGAGCTGGCTGGTTTGTGCCGCCAGCCCCGGTCCTCTCACCGGCAGCAGGCGAACCAGTGGACGGCCCCGGAGCCATTCCCGCAGACTTTCGCGATCAAGTCCAGGAACCGGCACTCCGGAGGGAACAGCAAGGGCAAGCTGGTCTCGGCGAATCACGCGTGCGCCAAATTCCGGCGGAGCCGGGAGCCGAACGAAGCCAACGTGCAAGGAATCGTTACCTAAAGCCTCGAATTGGGCAGTCGAAGACATGTCTTCGAGCTTGATGTCGACACCAGGGTGACGGGAACGGAAGACCGCCACTGCGCGCGGCGCCACGTCAAGGGCGGACATCCCGAACCCCACGTTGAGCACACCTTCGGCACCCATTGCCACGCGCTGCATGCGGTGAGCCAGGGCGTCCGCCCTGCGCACCAGATCAACCGAATCTGCCAGCAAAGCCCTGCCGGCAGGGGTCAGCGCAGCACCGTGGCGCCCCCGGGTGAACAGCGTGTTTCCCGCCTGCCGTTCAAGTACCTGAATTTGTTTGGTGAGGGCGGACTGGGTTGTCATGAGGTCCTTCGCTGCGGCCCCGAAGTTCCGGTTTTCGGCAACCGCTATGAATGAGCGCAACAAGCGAAGTTCCATTCCGCCACCTTACAGAAGTTCTCACCAATTACATTCCTTGGTGGAATCGAAAGATAGAAATAATTCAATAGACAGAATGCATTGGACTGAGAACCATGGGAGGAGTCAAATACCCCATCCAGGAGACCCGATGCCCAACCAAGCACTCCCGACCCCTCGCGCCGCAACCCTTCGCGCCTCGACCCTTCAGTTCGAGGCTGTCCCCAACCGGCCGGACCTTAATCTGAAGACCATTCGCCGGCTGGCAAGCATCGCCGCAGAGGAAGGAGCGCAGCTGGTGGTGTTCCCGGAAATGTGCCTCGTCGGCTACTGGCACCTACGCAGGCAAACTGCTCAGCGTTTGAAGCAACTTGCCGAGCCAGAGGACGGCGTCAGCATCCGCGCGGTCGGTGAACTTGCCCGGGAATTGGGCGTGGGTATCGGCATCGGATACCTGGAAGCCGGGGGTGACGGCCGCCTCTACAACTCCTACTCCGTGTGCCTACCCGACGGCGCCCGACACACGCACCGAAAAATTCATGCTTTCGAACACGAGGCCATCCACAGTGGCTCGGACTTTACGGTCTTCGACACTCCCTGGGGTGTCAGGATCGGAATCCTCATCTGCTGGGACAACAACCTCGTGGAAAACGTCCGCGCCACCGCACTCCTGGGCGCCGAGGTGCTCCTGGCTCCTCACCAAACCGGTGGCACGAACTCCCGCAGCCCGCGGGGAATGAAGCCCCTCCCCGCTGCCCTCTGGGATAACCGCGCCACAGATCCCGAGGCCATCCAAGCCGCCTTCCGCGGCCCGCACGGACGCCAGTGGCTGATGCGCTGGCTACCTGCCCGCGCCCACGACAACGGAATCTTCATTCTCTTCAGCAACGGCGTGGGCAAGGACGACGATGAGATCCGCACGGGCAATGCGATGATCATCGATCCCTACGGCGCCATCATCGCCGAAACCTGGGTGGCTGCCGAAGCGATTGTCACCGCCGATCTCGATCTCGGCCTGATCCCCCTTTCCACCGGCCGCCGGTGGATCCGCGGACGCAGGCCGGAGCTCTACACCCTCCTGACGCAGCGGCAAGGCAGCGAGTTCACTGCCCGCGCCGCACGTTTTTCGCCTGACCCCGTCATTCTCTAGACGACTCGTCGGTTCCTTCAGCACGTCCGCGAGGCCGGAAATGTGTGGGGCGTAGTGTGGATCGTGGACGAAAGGAGCACTTCATGAAGAAAATCCTCATGGTACTGACCAGCGTTTCCGAACTCGGCGATACAGGCGAGAAGACCGGCTACAACGTCGCCGAAGCCGCACATCCTTGGAAGGTCTTCAAAGATTCAGGTCACTTCGTCGATTTTGCCTCCATCAAGGGCGGCCAGCCTCCCAGCGACGAGGTAGACGCCGATGATCCCATCCAGGTTGCCTTCACCAAGGACGAAACCACACGCGCCGGGCTCTACAACACTGCCCGGGTGGACGTCGTGGATCCCGAACAATACGACGCCGTCTACCTCGTAGGAGGGCACGGCACAATGTGGGACTTCCCGGACAGTGAAGGACTCCAGCGTTTGGTAGCAAGCGTGTACGACGCCGGCGGCCTGGTGGGCGCGGTATGTCACGGCCCCGCCGGACTGCTGAATGTGGAACTTAAAAACGGGTTCCGCCTCGTCCAAGGACGGGACGTTGCCGCGTTCACCAATGATGAGGAAGTGGCCGCCGGCAAGGACAAGGTCATCCCGTTCTTCCTGGCAGACCGCTTGGAAGAACAAGGTGCACGCCACGTTTCCGCAGGTGTCTTTGAAGAGAAAGTTGCGGTGGACGAGCGCCTGGTAACCGGCCAGAATCCAGCCTCAGCGGCAGGCGTCGCCAAGGAAATGGAGAAGCTCTTCGCCGAGGTCATCCACCAGGAAAAGGCCGAAGAACAGCACGAGGCAGAGGCGCTGCGTGCTGAGAAGGACGCGGAAAAGAGCGCCAAGAAGGAAGCTGCGGACACCGAACACTAGTCTGCTGACACTGATCCGGACGGCCCCCAAGTGGGGGCCGTCCGACGATCTCCGGGCTACCTGCGAACCCGGCCGTCGGTGTGGACTCCCGCGCCTGGAACTCAGAACCGCCGACGTCGCCAGCATATAATCCGAGCATGCCAATAACGCGTTTCTACTCCGGTAGCCATACTCTGCTGTCCGCCCACGAGCTGGACGGGGTAGTTCTATGAGCGGCGGCCTGGTAGCGCTTTTGGACGACGTTGCAGCTCTGGCCCGCATAGCGGCAGCATCCGTGGACGACATCGCCGCAGGGGCCGCCAAGGCCGGGGCCAAAGCCGCGGGCGTGGTGATAGACGACGCCGCGGTCACTCCTCAGTACGTGTCCGGGGCGGACCCGTCCCGGGAACTGCCGATGATCAAGCGGATCTTCTGGGGTTCACTGCGAAACAAGCTGGTGATCATCCTCCCGGCGTTGCTGCTTGTCAGCGCCTTCATCCCGGGAGTTATCCCGTTCATCCTCATGTTGGGCGGCACCTACCTCTGCTACGAGGGAGCCGAGAAGGTTTGGCACAAACTCCGCGGCCATTCCGACGCAGGAAAAGCACCGGCTGTCCAACGCGGGCCCGAGGCCGAGGCCAAGGTGACCAAGGGCGCCATCACCACCGACTTCATCCTTTCCTGCGAGATCATGGTCATCGCCATGAACGAGGTGGCCGGTGAGTCTTTGTGGGTCAGGGCGTTCATCCTGGTAGTCGTAGCGGTGGTGATCACAGTCCTCGTCTACGGTGCGGTGGGACTCATCGTCAAGATGGACGACATCGGCCTGCACCTGACCACCAAGGACAACGAGGGCTCCCAGCGCTTCGGCCGCCTGCTCGTCAAGGGAATGCCGGCCGTACTGGCTGCCATCACCTTGATCGGGACCATCGCCATGCTGTGGGTCGGCGGCCACATCATGCTGCAGGGTGCACACGACCTCGGCTGGCACGGCCCCTATGATCTTGTTCATGTGCTCGAGACACCCTTCGCCGGGATCCCTGTGGTGGGCGGCTTCCTCGCTTGGCTGGTCAACACGTTGTGCTCAGCCATCCTGGGTGCCGTCTGGGGCCTGGTCATCATGCTGATCCTGCACCCGCTGCTCAAGGTGCTGCCTTTTGGCAAGAAGAAGGAAGGGCACGAGGAAGGCGACGTCCGCGCCGCTATTGCCGGTCACAAGCCCACGAATCACACCGAAGATCCAGTCTCCTAGCAAGCTGGCGGCTGACCGCACAGTCACTGCTGGACCCTCAGAACGGCACCCTTCAGGCTTCGCCTAAGGGGTGCCGTTCTGATGTTGGGGACTGTTGTGGTCACGCCTCCAGGGTTACCGTGGTGGCGCCAGGGCGACGGCCACCCTGCAGTTCCAGCAGTTCGTTTCTCAGGGTGGCGTCCAGAGCTGCGTCAAGGACTGTCAGGGCCAGGACAGCCGCGCCGTCGAGTACTGCCTGGTCCGCTTCGGGAGTGATGGCGTCGGCGGTGAAGTCCGGGTGGTGCGGAACGGCCGTGCTGTTGCGCACCACCACCATCCCGTGCACGGACGGGACCACTTGAGAGACGTTGCCCATGTCAGAGGATCCCCCGCCGAAAACCGGAGTCGTGTCCACCGGCCTCCCCACAGCCTCCATGTTCTGATCCCAGAAACGACCCAGGCCCCGGTGGGTCTCGAGGGGAGCGTAGGGATGTTCTGTCTGCCGATGCGTCCACGTGCAGCCGGTGGCGATTGCCGCACCCTCGAAGCATGCGAGTACGCGCCGCTTGAGGTTCCGCCACACTTCCACGTCGCCGGCCCGGACTTCCACTTGGACGGTCGCGTCACCGGCAATGACATTCGTTGCGCCTCCACCGTGAGAAATGAAGGCATTGGTATTGGCGTTCTCCGGCAGGTGCTGCCGGAGAACGGCCATGTTCATCAGTGCCAGGCTTGCCGCCGCGCCCGCGTTGATAGCCTTGTCCGGCGCACCGGCTGCATGGGCTTCACTTCCCTTGAAGTGGACTTCGAAGCGCTCTACGGCCGCCATGGTGAATGCCGACGCGCTTCTTTCCGTCCCGGTCATCCCGTGAACCATCAACGAGAACGCGGCATCTTCCCAGGCACCTGCCTGCAGCAGGGACACCTTTCCACCACCGTGCTCTTCAGCCGGGGTGCCGAGCAGTTTGATGCGAAGTCCGGCAGCGTCAGCAACCCGTTTGAGGGCCAATGCTGCGCCGACGCCGGCGGCGGCGATCATATTGTGGCCACAGGCATGACCCACCTCGGGGAGGGCGTCGTACTCAGCACAGATTACTACCGTCAGTTCCCCGCTACCGTAGATTGCTTCGATCGCCGTCGGGACGCCATAGGCGCTTTCCGTGACGTCAAAGCCGCCTTCGCGCAGGACTTCAGCCACGGCAGCAGCCGATTGATGCTCCTCCCAGGAGATCTCCGCCAGTGCGTGGACTTTGTGGCTAAGTTCCAGAATGGAAGCCCCGACGGCGGTTACGGAGTCCTGCACAGCCTCCCGCAGGGCGGCCTTGGAAGTGATGTCGATGGAAACGGTCATTGGATACTCCTTCGTTGGGTGGGATGTCAGTTGACGGGTTCGAGGGCATCGGCATCAGCCGATGCAGCGACGGATGCTGCGGTTGGCTTCGCAGGCCGAATGAAGAGGACAGCCACGGCGAACAGAACGGACAATCCTGCGCAGATCCACCAGACAGCGTGGAAAGACAGCTCGGTGGCGGCCCTCGGTCCGGCCGTTGTGGGTGTGGCCAGTGCAGCCATCAGCAGTGCGAAAAGTGCTCCCGCCACGCCACCGGCTGCAGTGCGTGCAGTGTTGTACAGACCGGAGGCGATTCCCACCGAATCTGCGGCCGCCCGTTGGACCACCAGCGTTGGCAAGGTGCCGCTGACCAAGCCGGCACCAAGGCCTGCGATCACCAGCCATACAGCGAAGGTGATCAGGCTTCCCGGCGCCAGAATCATGAAGACGTAGGCCACAGCACTCAGGACACCGCCTAGAGCTACGCTGCGCGGACCGCCGAGCGCACGGGCAACCCGGTCGCTGAGGGAAGCCCCCAGAAATGCTGCCAATGCCATGATGCTGAGCATGGTTCCTGCTGCCGATGCTGCAGCGCCAAAGCCGAAGCCCAACGTAGCGGGGTCGGAGCGAAGATAGACCGAGATGGGCGCTTGTGCACCGAAGAGTTGAGCGCCATAGAGGAAAGCGACGACGATGGGCAGCCCGATGCCGCCACGGAGAAGCATGGTTAGGTCCACCAGTGGGTGCTCCGTCCGGCGGGCCGAAACCACCCAACCAATGAGGAGTGCAACACCAGCCAGCATGGCGATCGCTGTGTTCATGGGCGGCCATGTTGAGAGGTTGGAGGCGCCGCCAAGCAGGGCTGCCAAACCGCCGCCCAGCAGCAAGGCGCCAAAGTAGTCCACCCTGCCCTTGCTGCGTAGCGGCGTCTCTTTGACGAAGATCGCGATCCCGGGAAGGCATAGCGCCATGAAAATCGCGGGCATGAGCAGGGTGATGGACAAGCTCTCCACGGCGTCCAGCACGATTCCGGAGAGCAGGCCACCTATGGTCGCTCCAAGTGTCAGCGCCGCGACGAGCCTGCCGATGCTTCTCCCGGAGCGCGCCGAGTCACGCTGGTGCACGATGGCGAATTCGAGGGGAAGGAAAACAGCCAGTGGTGCCTGAATTGCCCGGCCCAAGAGGAACAATTCGTAGTTGGGTGCGAAGGCCACCAAGACGGACGCAGCGGCCACGATTGCTGTGGCGATCATCAGGATCCGCTTGTGGCCGTGGATATCGCCGAGCTTGGACAGGAGGGGAACAACCAGGACCGTCGCCAGGAGGTAGGAGGCGCTGATCCAGTTAAGGGACGCAGCTGAGACTCCGTAGTGTTCACCGATGGTTGAGAACAGAGGATTCAGCCAGCCCTGAAGGATGCCGCTGCCAAGCTCCATGACCACCAGGAAGCCGACGGCACCAGCCGCTGTGGTGGATTTCTGCGCAGTTGTACGCATGAGCGCTCCGATGTGATGAGAAGTGAACGGGATCACAACATCATGGAATCCACATGTTTCCGATTGATGAAATTGCAGTTTTCCATGGATATGCTTCATCTCATGTCGAAAAACATGCTTGATCCCCTTGAGGAGCGCATCATCCATGCTCTTCAAATAGAAGGCCGGGCACCTTGGAGTGAACTGGCACCTGTGATCGGCGTGGACGCCGTAACTTTGGCCCGGCGGTGGGAGTCATTGAGGGAACGTGGACTGGCCTGGACCACCGGCATCTTCCCTGGCGGCGCTTCTGCCTTGATCGACATCACCTGCCACCCTCAGCAGATCAGCGAGGTTGCCCGCCACCTCGCACAGATCCCGGAAGTGCTCACCTTGGACCACACCTCGGGCGGGCGCGACTTATTGGCCACCATGCTGGCTGAGAGTCCCCTGTCCATCTGGGATATCGTCACCAACAGCATTGGTGCTTTGGACGGCGTCAGAAACACCCAAACCCACCTCGTCACCGAAATAGTCATGGAGGCCTCCGACTGGAGGATGCGAGCCCTGAGTTCCCAGGACGCCGCGAAGATCCCACGCCCCCGCCCGCCTCGGGCCAGGGCCCCGCGGGCAGTACACCCCGACGTCGAAGCGGCTCTCCGCCACTGCCTGACTGAAGACGGGCGGCGTCCAGTCAGCCGGATCGCTGCCGAGCACGGCCTCAGCGAGCAGCGCGTCGCCGACGGGCTCGCGCGCATGCGCGCAGATGGCATGCTCCGGATCCGAACGGACGTGGCCCGGACAGTAACCGGTTGGCCTGTCTACGCTTGGTACTTCATGCGGACTGCCGCCAAGCACATCCAACAAATGCAGGGACTCATGGCCCGGATTCCCGAAGCACGCACAGCGCTGGCAGTCGCAAGTCAGTACAACCTCGTGGTGGCGGTATGGCTACGGGAAATGTCGGACGTGATGCGCTTCGAAGCCGCTCTGGAAGCCGCCGTGCCCAGTGCCAGAATCGTTGACCGGAGCGTAGTGTTCAGGATGAGCAAGCACCTGGGCAGGCTCATTGACGAACAAGGTGCCGCGACGCTGGGATTCATCCACCCGTCGTCGGCAAGTAGCTAGAGCCGCGCTTCTAAGGTTAAGTGGTCCTAAACCAAAGGAGGCCCCCGTGCTCGATATCCGCCGGCTGCAAATCCTCAAGACCCTTGCGCTCGAGGGAACTATGACCGCCGCTGCCACCAAGCTGCACATGACAACATCGGCGGTAAGCCAGCAGTTGGCCGTGCTTGAAAGAGAGGCAGGACTGGCACTGCTGGTCCGCGCCGGAAGGAATGTACGGCTGACCGAGGCCGGTGCAATGCTGGTGGACCACTATGCCAGGATCGCCACCGAGGTGGAGGCGGCAGAGGCCAACCTGAAGAAGCTTCAGACAGACGTGCGCGGGCGGCTGTCCATCAGCGCCTTCCCCAGTTTCTGCAGCACAGTGCTCCCCTCGGCGCTTATGTCCCTGCACGCCGGTTATCCACGGTTGGAATTGACGGTTTCGGACCTGGAACCATTCGAAAGTGTGGCCCAGCTGAGGGCCGGGCACATTGATGTGGCTGTGGTGGATGACCTGCACGATATCCAGGATGAAGGGCTGGTCAAGACCATCCTGGGCAGGGACGAGATCATCCTCTGCCTCCCTGGAGACCGTCAGGTGTCCACGGACGCTACACTCTCAGACTTCGCTGACGAACGCTGGATCCTGGACCAGGAAGGCAGCGTCTTTGAGCAGTTCGTTCGCCAAACCTGCCGGAATGCCGGATTTGAGCCGAATGTCGTAGCAAACTGCCGCAACCTCATGGCCATGCTCGGATTGGTTCGCGGCGGCCTGGGCGTAGCGCTGATGAGTGAGCTGAACCTCGGACGCGAGACCGAGGACCTGGTGGTACGCCGCGTGGATCCGGGGTACGGCCGCAACATCATCGTCCTGCACCGCGCTGCCAGCCGTGAATCGCCGGCGATTGCCGCCGTCGTCAGTGAACTACGGAAAGGTACAGACGCACGAGCCACAGCATGACTTCATTGGTACGCGAACGAAACCGTTAAGTTTTGCTTGAGGTTCTGTTCAAAAGATGCCGATAGACGCCCGACCGCATTCGCCTCCAAGCTGGTAGGAGATCCCAACCACTTTCCACCCCGGAGGTATCCCATGGCCCTGAGTGCCCTTGATCTGTTCTCGATCGGAATCGGCCCTTCGTCGTCCCACACCGTGGGGCCGATGCGCGCGGCCCACTCATTCGTTCGCATCCTTGAAAGCGAAGGAAAGCTCGACGCCGTTGACCGGCTCCACGCCGCACTGTTCGGTTCCCTGGGGGCTACTGGTCGTGGGCACGGCTCAGATAAGGCGGTCATCCTGGGTTTCATGGGAGAGACCCCGGAATCCGTGGACACACTCACGGCGGACCGTGCTGTAGACGAAGCCACAGAGGCCAGGAAGCTTCTGCTCGCGGGGCGCCGGATGATCTCCTTCAACAGAGCCAAAGACGTGGTGCTCCACCTGCGGCAGTCCCTTCCGGCGCACCCCAACGGCATGCGGTTCCAGGCCTTCGACGGTCAGGGGAACATCCTGGCCGAACGTGTCTACTACTCGGTGGGCGGTGGCTTCGTTGTTGACGAGGACGCTGTGGGGAAGGAGCAGCCGGATACGGTACAGCTCCCCTACCCGTTTTCCAACGCCGAGGAATTGTTGGCTCACTGCGCCAGGGACGGCCTATCCATCAGCGACGTCATGCTGGCCAACGAAGGCGTCTGGCGCAGCGAAGAGGAAACCCGTTCTAAGCTCCTCCACATCTGGGAAACCATGAAGGAGTGCGTCTCCCGCGGCTGTAGCCGAACCGAAGTTCACCTGCCCGGAAACCTGATGGTCCGCCGTCGTGCGCCCCGCCTCCTGGCGGACCTGCAGGCCAAAGACGACAGCAGCGATCCTTTGCGCGCCGTGGACTGGGTCAACCTGTTCGCCCTGGCGGTCAACGAAGAGAACGCCACAGGCGGTCGCGTTGTCACGGCCCCCACCAATGGCGCCGCCGGAATCATTCCCGCGGTACTGCACTACTACATGATGTTCATCCCCGGAGCCTCCGAAGAAGCTGTGGTGCGGTTCCTCCTCACCGCAGCTGCCATCGGAGTCCTGTTCAAGAAGAACGCCTCAATCTCCGGGGCCGAAGTTGGGTGCCAAGGGGAAGTCGGATCAGCGTGTTCAATGGCGGCCGGAGCGCTCTGCGAGATCCTTGGCGGAACCCCTGAGCAGGTGGAGAACGCCGCCGAAATCGGGATCGAGCACAACCTGGGCCTGACCTGCGACCCCGTGGGTGGCTTGGTGCAGATTCCTTGCATCGAACGCAACGCCATGGCCAGCAACAAAGCCATCAACGCCGCACGGATCAGCCTGCGTGGCGACGGCATGCACCACGTATCCCTGGACACAGCCATCAAGACCATGCGAGAGACCGGCGCCGATATGAAGAGCAAGTACAAAGAGACGTCCCGGGGCGGCCTCGCCGTCAACGTGATCGCCTGCTGATCAGCAGCTAGCCAAAGCCTTGATCATTCTCCTGGACCTGATCGGAACACCACTGTAGGTGATCGCATGTTAAGGGATCCGGTCAGACCAACCAGCTCCACCAACGTGACCGCTCCGGTTCCGGAGTGGGTTCAGGTTCCGGCTGTTCACCCAAGGCCAGCGCCGCCTCGACGATGTCATCTCCGGTGAGGGTCATGACTGCCTCACGATCGAGTGCGTCCAGACTATGTTCTTCATCGAGCGACAGCCGGAGGGCCTGCCGGTTGAGTGACTGCTCGAACAACGTCCGGGCGAACCGCGCGTTACCGGACTCCTCGCCCGCGTGAAGCCCGGTGAGGATGCGACGCAGCATCTGGTCCGCTCCCGGCTCCAATGTGTATTCGTGCTGGAACAGCATTTGGTGGAAAATCGTCTGAAGCTCGTCGACGGAGTAGTCAGGGAACGTGATCTCCCGTGCGAACCGGGAGCGAAGTCCAGGGTTGGAGAGCAAGAACGCGTCCATGAGCCGCGGATACCCGGCCACGATCACCACCAAGCGGTGACGGTGGTCCTCCATCCGCTTAAGAAGGACCTCGATTGCCTCGGGACCAAAGTCCATCCGGCCATCTTCCGGGGCCAACGCGTAGGCCTCGTCGATGAACAAGACACCGTCCAGCGCACGCCGGATCACCCTGTCCGTCTTGATGGCGGTCGCACCGACGTACTGCCCCACCAGGCCCGATCGGTCCACCTCAACCAAATGTCCTTTTTGGAGCAAACCGACTGCGCGGTACATCTCGGCCAGTAGCCGCGCCACGGTGGTCTTGCCCGTTCCGGGGTTTCCGAGGAACACCAGATGCTGTGACGTGGCAACCTCCGGCAGGCCATGCGCCTTACGACGGGCCTGTACCCGGAGCAGTGCCACGAGGGCCCGCACCTGTTCCTTCACGGTCTCCAGTCCCACCAGGGCGTCCAGCTCGGCCTGCACTTCGGACAGCGGCCGTGCCGGGCCCGGCCTCACACCGATCACATCGCCTACGAGGTCTTCGACACGCTCCGAACCTGACAACTTGAGTTGACTGGCCAGATGGCCAATGTTTTCGCGCAGGTCATCGAGCGGATTGCGGCTTGCAGCCATACATCAACTGTAGTACCCGATTTCCGACGACGGCGCGCTTGGGCTTCACTCCTAAGGCAGGGCGAGCTTGAAGACTTTGGCCCACGCAGAGCCCACTTGTTTCAGCAGGGGCCCATGGGTGTATTTCAGGCCGTAACGCTCGCATATTTCACGGACCTTGGGAGCAAGCTCTGCGTAGCGGTTGGATGGCAGATCCGGGAAGAGGTGATGCTCAATCTGGTGCGACAGGTTCCCTGTCATGAGGTGCATGAACCGTGACCCCGAGATGTTGGCCGACCCGATCATCTGACGTACATACCAGTCGCCGCGGGTTTCGCCTTCCACCATTTCCTCGGTGAAGGTGTCCGTTCCTTCAGGGAAGTGGCCGCAGAAAATAACGGCATGGGCCCAGACGTTGCGGATGGCGTTGGCAGTGAGTGTGCCATAGAGGGCTTGCTTCCCCGAACCCGACAACATGGCCAGGGCCGGAGTGGCTGCATAGTCCTTGGAGAACTGCTTGAGAGCCTTCCGCCCCAGCGCTTTGAGGTCCTTGTTCATGGCCTCCTTCGATTTCAGGCCTTCCTTATACTCGGGGATCTCCAAGTCATAAATGGCTATCCCCCATTCGAAGACGGGCGCGAGCAGAGCGTTGTACAGGGGGTTGCCCAGGTTGAAGGGCTTCCACTCCTGATCGGGGTCCATGCGCAGAAGGTTGTAGCCGACGTCGCGGTCTTTGCCAACCACATTGGTCCAGCGGTGGTGCAGGTCATTGTGCGTGTGCTGCCACGAACGTGAGGGGGTAACGAAGTCCCACTCCCACGTGGTGGAGTGGATGTCCGGGTCGCGCATCCAGTCCCACTGGCCGTGGAGGATGTTGTGGCCAAGTTCCATGTTCTCCAGGATTTTGGCCACGCTCAGGAGGGTTGTGCCCGTGAACCAGGCGGCCTTGTTCCTGCCCACCAGCAGCGCGGCGCGGCCGGTGATTTCCAAGGTCCGTTGGATCTTGATCATTCGCCTGATGTAGGCGGCATCACTGGAGCCCCGCTTGGCAAGGATCCCGTCACGGAGGGCATCGAGCTCACGGCCCAGTTGGGCTACTTGCTCATCGCTCAGATGTGCTGCCGCAGGTGGACGGACCGTGGGTCTCCCCGCCTCGGCAAGCGCCCCAGGACGGGTCTTGGGCCCGACGGCGGTGGCGTAGCTTTTGGCTGAAACTACTGACATGCGGTTGTACTCCTCAGATTTCGAGGTTGACGGGTCCGGCAGCTGCCGAGACACACGTTTGGATTAGTTCCCCCGGCGCCCCGTGGATTTCCCCGGTGCGCAGATCGCGGACTCTGCCGGCGAGTAATGGCGTGAGGCAACTGTGGCATATGCCCATGCGGCATCCGCTGGGCATCAGCACGCCAGCGTCCTCTCCGACGTCCAGGATGGGGACACCGCCGTCGGCCATTACCTCGCGATCGGAAGCTTCGAACGTGACCAAACCACCTTCGCTTCCTTCTCCTCCCCGGAGATCGGTGCTGAACCGCTCAATAGTGAGCGGTCCCGGCCCGGTTCCGCTGCTGGCTTCCTTGCCGGAGGTGGCGGCACCAGCCAGCGCCGCTTGTTTCCACAAAGCTTCCGTGTCATCCAGGAAGGACTCAGGACCGCATGCGTACGCTGCTCTGTCCCGCCAGTCCGGGCAAACGTCTTCCAGAACCGCCGTGGATGAGAAGTTCATGCGGCCACGACCACTGGTGTGCCATTGCACCATCCGGAAGTTGGGAAATTGATCAGCAAGTTCAGCAAGTTCCTCGCGGAAGATGCTGTCACCTTTCCCGCGGGAGGAGTGGACCAGCACAACGTCTGCGTCGGGGCGGCTGGGGACGAGTGTCCGAATCATTGACATGACGGGCGTGATGCCGCTCCCCGCAGTGAGCATCAGCAGTGAACGGGGATGCTCAGGGAGGACGAAGTCGCCCTGGGGCGGAGCCAGGAAAAGGACATCACCCACTTTGGTCTCGCGGACCAACGTTCCGGAGACGGATCCAACGTCAGTGACCGTGATGGCCGGGTCCTTGCCGGCTGGCGAACTCAGGGAATAGGACCGCCATTGCCGGACCCCGTTCAGCTCCACACCTATCCTCGCCCATTGACCGGCGAGGTGGGCATGCCAGCCGCGACCGGGTCGGAAGAAAATAGTGGCTGACTGGGCTGTTTCGTGGATGACCTCAGTGACGACTCCACGCAACTGACGAGACGAATAGACCGGGTTAAAGAGCGCCAGGACATCCTCCGGCGCCAACGGGGTGGTCAAAACCGACGCGATGCGGGCCAAGGGCCGAAAGCTGACCATGAACTACTCCTCACGGACGGAACCACTACCGGACATGGGAAAGCCCCTCACTGGGGGCTTTCAACCGAAAGGCGAAGGAGTGCCCGGATTGGTCAGCGATGATGCGCTCCACCACTCAGGGCTCCTATCGCCCATGGCGGTTTCAGAAGACAGTAGTACGTCCACCGGACGCCATGCAAACCCGAATCAGTGGAGCCGGCGGTCCTCAAGGTGACGCAGCCTGCTAGCCTCTCCTCATGCGCACAACGTCGGCCCAAGCCGAAGCAAGGGCCAGTGGACAGCGCGTACTCATCCTGTCCGCGGGCGTGGGATCGGGGCATAACAGCGCCGCTGCGGCAGTGGAGCAAGCCTGCGCCGCACGCACGGACATTGCCGAGGTGCAGGTGCTGGACGTACTGCAAGTGAGCAGCGTCCTCTACCGCGCGCTCCTGGGCAAGGGTTACTTCGTCCTGGTGGAAGACTTGCCATGGTTGGTCGAGTGGGGCTATGACATCAGCAACCCGCCGTTCCGGCGCCGTGGCCCGATCGACCCCTGGACGCGGGTGAACTCCAGTCCCGTGGTCAGTGCCATCAAACGGTTCCGCCCCACCGCGATTGTGTGCACACATTTCCTGCCGGCCCAGCTGCTGGCCTCACTGCTTCTTCGCGGCGTGGTGGATGCCAAGACTGCTGTGGTGACCACCGACTACGACTTCCAAGGACTGTCGCTGTCGGGAGCGTTCCACAAGATCTTTGTGGCCAGAGAGGAGGGAAAGGTGGAGCTGATGGCGCTCGGCCTTCCTCCCGATCGTGTGGCTGCCACGGGAATCCCGATTAACAAACAGCTCAGTCCAGCGCCTGTACGCGATTCCACCAAGCCACCGATGCTGCTCATCTCGGCGGGCGCGAGCGGTGGCGACTACGCCCTCTCGGTGGTGCGCCAGACAATGCACATGCGCTCGGAGTTTACGGCCACCATCGTCTGCGGACACAACGATGCACTGCGGCAGCGCATCGAGGCACTGGTGGCGTCGGCTGGCGACCGCTACAGCGTCCTCGGTTTCACGACCGAGATGCCACAGCTGCTGCAGCGGGCAGACTTGTTCGTGGGCAAGCCGGGCGGGTTGTCAGCGTCGGAGTGTATGGCTGCGGGGCTCCCCATGGTGCTTGTGAACCCGATCCCTGGTCAGGAGGTACGCAACGGCGATTACCTGATGGAGCAGGGGGCAGCAGTTCGCTGCAACGCGGCCGCAACCATCGGTTGGAAGATCGATGAGGTTTTGCGCGAGCCCGGCCGCCTACAGATGATGCAGGCGGCGGCTCTGAGAACAGGCCGCCCTGACGCCGCGGCTAACGTATTAAACGAGCTGCTGGGCGGCTCGTCCCGTCCACTGGTGGTGACGCGGGCGGCGCAAAGAACTATTCTTGCCGCCAGCGAGCAGCGTTTCGTCGCGACCGATCTCACGGGGCCCTCATCCTTGGTCCGCTTGGTCGACCAGGCGTCGGGCAGCACGGTTGCACTGCTGCAAGAGGAGGAGCTGGCGGATCTGCAGAAGCGACACTCGACGCCGGACGGTGAGTTGGTGCTGCG
This sequence comes from Arthrobacter sp. MYb23, assembly GCF_002979775.1. Classification (GTDB taxonomy): domain Bacteria; phylum Actinomycetota; class Actinomycetes; order Actinomycetales; family Micrococcaceae; genus Arthrobacter. The sequence continues at coordinate 70,814 of NZ_PCPR01000005.1, read as the reverse complement.
GCGCAGCCAGGCGTCCCCGCTTCGCCATTGGGAGGAACGCCGATTGCTGCGTGCCATGCTTCGGGGCGACGACGCACTGCCTGTCCGTGTCGAAGGGCCGGCGGAACCGTCCCGCGATCTTCCGGGGTAATGGGTCGCGTCCCCCCGCTGGACATCAGGCCTGCTGGCCGTCTGTGATGACTTCCTCGTTCGCCAGGCCCTCCGTGCGATGCAAGGGGACGGCGTTCTCCCAGCTGGCTGGACTGTGTTGGCTGGCGAGCAAGGCCCACTCCCCCGCGCGGGGAGACCAGCGCCGAGTGGCGGGATCACGCTGCAAGGTTGGACCCGCGTCCAGCACCACCCGCACAGTGGCCTCCGCGCCGGGCTGCATAGTCACCTTCCGGAAGCCCAGGAGCTGAGCGACTGGTCTGCGAACAGACACGTCCGCGGCATACACCTGAATGACGGTGGATCCCTTGCGGTCGCCTGTGTTGGTGACGAGCACGTCCGCATGGCCACCGGTTTCGTCCAAGGTGTGCTCAAGGAGGCGGTGTTCGATCGTCGTGTAGCCCAGGCCGTACCCCAACGGGAACGCGGGCCTATGCCCCTCGCCGTCGAGCCGGCGCTGACCCCATTGCTCGTCATATTCAACGGATTTTGCCGCGGAGTCGAAGAATGGCAGATGCGCGGCGTCCGTTGGCAGCACAAAGGGCAGACGTCCACCGGGCTCCTCACTACCGGTCAGGACGCTCGCGAGAGCGCGGCCACCCTCCATCCCTCCGTACCAAGCCATGAGGAGCGCTGGGACGCTGTCCCGCCAGGTCTCCGTGAGGATCGCGCTGCCGCCGATCAGCACCACCACGGTCCGGGGATTCGCGGCGACGACCGCCTGAATGAGCCGTTCGTCGGAGGGGCGCAGGGTAAGCGAGCTGCGGTCGCCACCTCGGACGAAGCGTGCGGCCAGGTGTGCGAGTCCTATGAGAACCCGACGGAGGGGACCTGAACCAAAGGTCCTGCCAAGCACGCCAACATCCACACCTCCGGTAACCACCGATTCACCCTCGTCGTGCTGGTCCAGGCCGACGACGACGATCGCAGTCTCCGCCGCGGCTGCCAATTCTGCCGCTCGGCCCTGATTCTGGCCCGTAGTGGTGGTGATCCGGACTCCGGGAAGCGCCTCACGCAGGCCTTGGAGCGGCGAGGCCGTGGAAGGAGGCCGGACACGTGACGAGCCATGATCGCCGAGGTTTGCTAGTCCGGCGAGTCGTCCAATCACCGCGAGATGTCCGGTGGTGGGAGCCAATGGCAGTAGCGGCGCCGCACCAACAGTTTCATTCTTCAGCAGTACGATCGACTCTGCGGCCGCCTGGTGGGCAAGAGCGCGGTGCGCAGGGGAAGCGATGACGGCGCGGGTCGGAGCCTCCATCTCCCGGGTTGCGGCATGCTGCACGCATGTGCGCAGGATACGGCGCGCGGACTGCAGAACTGTTGCTCGGCCCAGGTCACCGTGACGCAGCGCGGCCGGCAGCTCACGGGCGCGCAGCAGCCGGAGCGGCATCTCCACGTCCATTCCTGCCTCCAGGCTGACCACTGCATCGTGGGTCCCGAACACCCAGTCGCTCGTCACGAACCCGGAGAACCCCCACTCCTTGCGCAGCACATCCGTAAGCAGGGCGCGGTTGACGTCCATGTACTCGCCTCGGACGCGGTTGTATGCACTCATCACGGAATCGACGCCGGCGTCCACCACAGCTTTGAACTGCGGTAGATACACCTCGTGAAGGGCGTGTTCCTCCACCGCAACGTCCACCTCGAAGCGCTCGTTCTCCATCGAGTTGAGCGCGAAGTGCTTCACGCACGCCATGGTGTTCACGCGAACGCCCCGCGTCAGGGCCGATCCCATCTGGCCGGTGAGTACGGGGTCCTCTCCGTAGCACTCCTGCGCCCGGCCCCACGCAGGGTGGCGAAGCAGGTTCACGCAGACTGAAGCCGAGTAGTTTGCTCCCCTTGCCCTGGTCTCGAGACCGATCGCAAGCCCAACCCGTTCCTCCAGCGATGGATCCCAAGTGGCTGCCCGCGCAATAGTCACGGGAAAAGCCGTGGAGGCGCCGATCACCACGCCGCGGCCGCCGTCGCTGAACCTAATGCCCGGTATGCCGAGTCGCCTGACTGCACCCGCCACGAACGGGCGCCTTCCGAGCAGTACCGGGATGAAGGGAAGCAGCCACCTGGGCGAGTCGCCGTCGAGCAGCCCGAGGATCTCCCCGTCCGTCATCAGGCCGATCAGCTGGTTCGCCGCGTCATCCGCGTTGAGCTCACCCGCACGGACTGCCCGGACTGCATCGTCGTACGCGCTGCCCGTCACCGCGGTCGTGTCCATCAATTCCGACTCTTGCGTTCGCGGCGCCGTAAGCCCGCAGCCATCTTCATGAACCCCATTCTGCACCCTCAGCATGCACGCGGGCCGGGCCTTGTGCGGTCTCACCGGGAACGACGACTGGTTAGGCTGGGTGGATGGCAACAGTTATTCTCGTGCGGCACGGACGCACCACGGCCAATGCAACCGGAGTGCTGGCCGGGCGGGCGCCCGGTGTGAGCCTGGATGACACCGGACGCGAACAGGCGGCCCTGGCAGCAGACCGTCTCGCATCCGTGCCAGTGGCCGGGGTGGTATCCAGCCCTCTTGAGCGTTGCCTGCAGACGGCCCAATTCATCATGAATCGCCAGACCGGCACGCCATACGCACCGGTGGATCCCGATCTCACCGAGTGCGACTATGGCCAGTGGCAAGGCCGCGCGCTCAGTGATCTCGCCACCGAAGATTTATGGTCGGTTGTCCAATCGCAACCGTCCGCCGTCGTCTTTCCCGGCGGTGAATCCATGGCCGCGATGCAGGCCCGGTCCGTAGCGGCGATCAGACGCAACGACGCTGCCTTCGAAGCCCAGCATGGGCCGGGGGCCGTGTGGGTGGCGGTGAGTCACGGCGACATCATCAAGTCAATCCTGGCCGATGCGCTGGGCATGCACCTAGACCTGTTCCAGCGTCTTAACGTAGGGCCCGCCTCCCTATCGATCGTGCGGTACGGCCCCAATCGGCCAAGTGTCTTCGCCACCAACACCGACGCCGGTGACCTGTCGTGGCTTTCAAACGGCATCCACTCAGGCGATGCGCCGGTAGGTGGCGGTGCAGGACATAAGGCGCCATGAGCCTTATGTGCCTAAAATACAGTCATGCCTACACGTGTTCACGAGTTTGCCTGGCCTGATCGAGTGGTAGTTGGCACCATTGGCCTTCCAGGGTCGCGCACGTTCTACCTGCAGGTGCGCGCAGGGACTCAGATCGTGAGTATTTCCTTGGAGAAGCAGCAATCGGCTCTGCTTGCAGAGAAGATTGATGCGATGTTGGACCAGCTCGGCACGGTCGACGGCAACCCGTTCAGCATACCCACCAGTACTCCCATTGAGCTGGTGGACAACGATCCCCTTGAGGCCGTTGAGGAGCAGTTTCGCACCGGCGCAATGAGCTTGGGTTGGGATCCAACCACGGCCCAGGTTGTGGTTGAGGCGTACCCCCTCACGGATGCTGATGACGACGATCTCCTAGATGAGGACCACGCTAACGCGCCCGAAATGGTGCTGGTGAGAATGCCGGTCGGCACCGCACGCGCCTTCGCCAAGCGCACCCGTGAAATCGTCGGGGCTGGTCGTCCGACATGTCCGCTTTGCGGATTCCCCATAGACGCCGACGGGCACATCTGCACCCCTCCCGAGGTCTAATGCCAGCGCCGGACCTCTTAACCGCCGACCTCGCGCTGACGGGCCGGATCACGACGGCCTCCAACGCTACATTCCTGGGCAGCATCGGCGACATGGAAGTCGTCTACAAACCCATAGCAGGCGAAAGCCCGCTGTGGGACTTCCCCCATGGCACATTGGCACAACGGGAGGTCGCCGCCTATCTGGTCTCGCAGGCCTTCGGCTGGGACATCGTGCCACACACCTGGCTGCGCGATGGTCCTTTGGGCGAAGGAATGGTGCAGCTCTGGCAGGAGCAGGACCCCGCCCAACACGCCGTGGACCTGGTGCCAACGGACCACGTGCCTGAGGAAGGCTGGAAACAGGTTCTCGAAGGACAGGACGAGAACGGTCAGATGGTCTCCCTCGTTCACGAAGACTCGCCAGCGCTCCGACGCATGGCGGTCTTCGACGCGGTGGTCAACAATGCCGACCGCAAAGGCAACCATATTCTTGCGATGACGAACGGACATCGGCACGGCGTTGACCATGGGCTGACCTTCCATCAGGACCACAAGCTACGCACGGTTCTCTGGGGATGGCTGGGAGACCCTCTGACCACCGGGGAACGCGAAGGCATCGATCGTGTCATCGCAGGATTGGACGGTGGGCTGGGGCGGGACTTGGCTGACTTGATCAGTGCCGAAGAAATGGAATCGCTCGCCACGCGCTGCGCCCGGTTGCGCTCGTCTGGGCGCTTTCCGGCACCGAGCGGTGAGATGTCGGCAGTACCTTGGCCGCTTTTCTAAGGACCTATCCCCCTAGAGTTGAGGATGAAGCCATGCAAGGGCAAAGCTCCGTCCCCTCCTGCCCTGCCGATCCATCGATGAGATGGCGGACTCTAAACAAGCATGGGCTATGAGACTGCCTTCTCAACGAGTCCGCGAATCCTGGCTTCGGTCTCTTCATCCAGCGAAGTTATGGTCCAAGCGACCGGGTGCATGTGTGCGCCCTCTTCTCGTGCCGGGTTCACAACTTCGCCAAAGCCGAACACTATGTATTCCTTATCCGGCTTGATGTAGCAAACATCCTGGCCGTCCTTCACGTAAAAGGGCAGTCCCCATCGCACGATCGGCTCCAATGAGGGTGCGCTCTCCCGGACAATGCTGTGGAGGCGCTCCGCGATCGCCCTGTATGGTTCGGGCGCTCCCCGTAGTTTGGCGAGAACAGCCTCATCACCCTTTTTAGTGAACATCCTGTTCACGCCTCCTTCTTGTGGTTGTCAAGGAATTGCTTTGGCCGGACTTTGTGTCCATAAGCCACCAATTTCGTCTGCGACGACGGACGGTGCAAGCCTACGTTGCCGGATCAAGGGAGTCGAGGTTGCCATATGTCACCATTGGTCCATGGCCTTTGCCCCGGCGCGCGATCTCGCTGTCCCAAATCTCCCCTCGCGAGACTTCGACGCGACCGAACTGTTCTACGGCGGTTTCGGTTTTGTGCGCTTGTTCCGCGATCAAGGGTGGATGATCCTGACCCGAGCCGGACTGCAACTGGAGTTTTTTCCCTCCCCGGACCTCGATCCGTACTCAAGCAGCTTCATGTGTTGCCTGCGCGTCGCCGACGTCGACGAACTGTACGACGCCATACTCCGAACCGGCGTGCCAGTAACCACCACCGGCATGCCGCGCCTCCACCCCGTCCGTCAGCAGACGTGGGGTCTACGTGCAGGATTCCTCATAGACCCGGACGGTACCCAGCTCACCCTCATCGAACAGCGGCCCTGACGAAGACAGCGACGGCGGGGCAAATGCCCAATTCGACCTGCAGCGAGACGATCTCCAACACCTTTGATATATTAGTTAGGTATTAGATGTCTACGAAAGACTCTTAACTCAACGAGGAGTAAACAGCATGCAGCAACTCGCGCATCGACTCGAACGGCTCGGCACCGAAACCGCCTTTAGCGTCGCCCAAGCTGCGGCCGCTTGGAAGGCCAAGGGGAACTTGGTTTACCCGTTCCACCTGGGCGATATCAACATCCCCACTGCCCCGAATATCGTCGAAGCCATGACCAAGGCAATCGCCGACGGCTACACGGGCTACTGCCCCGGCCCGGGCATCCCACAGCTTCGCGAAGCCCTCGCCGAGGACATCGGTTCGCGCCGCGGCATCAGTCTCTCCCCGGACAACGTGGTGGTCATGACTGGCGGGAAGCCCGTCATCACGAAGTTCCTTCAGGCAGTCATGAACCCTGGGCAGGAGGTGCTCTACCCTAATCCCGGCTTCCCGATCTACGAATCGCAGATCGAATACCTCGGAGGCACAGCCGTACCTTACCGCTACCTCCCCACGAGCCAGGGTTTCTCGATCGACCTTGATCAAGTGCGCGCGTCCATCAACCCGAACACGGTCGCGATCATTTACAACGACCTGCAGAACCCCATCTCGGCGGAGTCCACCACGGCCGAGCGCGAAGCCATCGCGCAGATCGCCCAGGAGCATAACCTGTGGGTACTTTCTGACGAAGCCTACTTCGAGACCCGCTACGAGGGAGTCTCCAGCTCCATCACCTCGATTCCCGGCATGGCAGAGCGAACCGTCATTCTCTACACCTTCAGCAAGAAGTTCGCCATGACCGGCTCACGGCTAGGCTGCGCAGTCGCGCCACTGGAGATCGCGAAAGTGCTCAGCACACTCAACACCAACGATGAGTCATGCACCACGCACTACGTACAGTGGGCAGGCATCGAAGCGCTCCGCGGCACCCAGGAGCCCGTGCAGCAAATGCTCGACATCCTTCGTGAGCGCCGGGATGCCACCTGCGAACTCGTGAACTCCGTCCCTGGAATGCACGTCGCCGTACCCCAATCCACCTTCTACCTGTTCCCCGACGTCACCGATGTCATGGAGAAAATGGGCTACACCGCCGTCGGTGACTTCGCCAGCGACGCACTGTACAAAACCGGCGTCTCGTTCTGCACACGTGAGCACTTCGGCCGACGCCAACCCGGCGAGGAACGGCAATACATCCGGCTCGCCTACTCAGGCATCGACGTCGCCAACATCCGCGACGGACTCGGCCGCCTCCGCGACTGGATCGTGACCGCATGAGCCGCGTCGTCGTCACGGGACGCATCCCCGACGCTGCACTTGAAAAGCTTCGCGCAGAACACGACGTCGATGCCTGGAGCGGCCCTGAGTCCATTGGACGCGAGGAACTCCTGCGTCGCGTGGCTGGCGCCGACGCGATCGTGTCCCTGCTGACCGAACGCGTTGATGCTGAACTGCTCGACGCCGCCGGCCCCCAGCTCAAAGTCGTCGCGAACGTCGCCGTCGGATATGACAACATCGACGTACCCGCCTGTGTGGAACGTGGCGTCATCGCCGCCAACACACCCGGCGTGCTCACCGACGCCACAGCCGATATCGCCTTCGGCCTCATCCTCATGGCCACCAGGAGGCTCGGCGAGGGCGAACGACTCATCCGCTCCGGCCAGGATTGGAAATGGGGCATGTTCTTCCTGCTCGGGTCCAGCCTGCAGGGCAAGACACTCGGCGTCGTCGGCATGGGCGGCATCGGCCAGGCAACCGCGCGGCGGGCCAAAGCCTTCGGCATGGAGATCGTCTACCAGTCCCGCAGCGAAATCGACCCAACAATCGCCGCGGAACTGGATGCACGACGCGTCGATCTGGACGAGTTGCTGGCCGTTTCCGACGTCGTTTCACTGCACTGCCCCTACGGTCCCGCCACTCATCACCTGATCGGGGCCGAACAACTCGCGGCAATGAAGAACTCGGCGTTTCTGGTCAACACCGCGCGCGGACCCATCGTCGATGAAGATGCACTCGCTGCGGCCCTTCGAGACGGTGTCATCGCCGGAGCCGGACTTGACGTCTACGAGCACGAGCCCCGCGTCCATCCCGGCCTTCTGGAGTTGGACAATGTTGCGCTGCTGCCACACCTTGGCTCGGCCACGGTGGAGACGCGCACCGCCATGGCCATGCTCGCAGCCGACAACGCCCTCGCTGTGCTCAGCGGGGAACAACCACCCGCAGCCATCTCGTAGGGCACAATCTGAGCATTGACTCGTTTGGGGGCGTTCGCATTTCGCGGACGCCCCCGGCGGCTCTCCTGAATGGCACGAAATACTGCCGGGAAACTGCCGGCAGGTTGGTCTGTCGCAGCCCATCAATTTCATCCTGGAGTACAGTCGAGCCATCACTCAACCGCAGGTAATCATTGAGCAACGCAGACTACCTCCCACGCGAGGAACAGACATGGGCAAAGTAGCCTGGGGATTCACGTGCTCCATCGACGGTTTCATCGCTGGGCCTGGACACGACATGAGCTGGCTATCCGATGCCGAGCCACTCGACAACGGCACCACGGAGCGTACGGCGGGCGAGGTCGCGGTGATCATTTCCGGCAGGGACGGCTATGACGCCGCGAAAGCCCAACGAGACGACAGGGATCAGATGACCGCCGAGGCGTATGGCGGCGCCTGGTCCGGCACCGAGTTCATCCTCACCCACCGGCCGGAGGAGATCGCCGACGACCCCACCATCATTGCGCTCAATTGCGACATCGTGGAGGCGGTCCGCCGCGCCCAGGAGATCGCCGGCGACAAGGACGTGCAGATCATCAGCGCCGACATTGCGCGCCAAGCACTGGAGCACGACCTCATCGACGAACTGCAGGTCTTCGTAGCACCAGTGTTCCTCGGCGACGGTACCCGGATCTTCGACGTCCCCGGAGGGCGCCGCTACGACTGGGAGCTCGTCCACATGTACGAGGGCGCCGAGCGTAGTTTTGGGCGGACTTATCGGCCGAAGCGGCGCTAGCCTCCAGCCGGCCGCCACACGCCGCTGACTTCGGGGTGGCGTCATCGGCAAAGTTGCTCGCCGCCGTCGTGCTTTCACCGGCCGCTGCGCCCGCGCCCGAATCCCGGATTGAACTGCATCCCATCCACAAGGGTGGCAGCTCCGAATCACTGATGGCGCGGCACACTGTGGCGCGCGGACAACATCAGCTACGTAATGGAGAAGATCCCGTGAACAAGCCAAACAAGAACGCCGTACGCATCGCCGCCGGAACCGTCCTTGCCGCCTCCGCCTTCACCTTTGCTTCTCTCCCTGCACAAGCAGCGACCACTGCGAACACCCCGACGGCCGCCAACACAACCGCGGCCGCTTCCGGGGTAAATGTTCTCAACAATTTCCTGGCTGGAGGCATCCTGAACGGTGGGATCATCAACGGCCCGCTGATCAACGGTCCCCTCCTGGACGGTGATGTGCTGGGTCCACTCCAGATCGGCCAGTTCCAGTAACGGCCGGTTGCCAGCGGCCAGTTCCGCACCTTAGCAACACACGAGCGCGACTCCGTCCCTGACGTGAGCACGCGCAACCATGACGCGGCAGTCCTGCTTCCCAGGGCTGCCGCTGCTTTCCCACGCTTCCCCACCGCAGAGAAGGATTATGAACTCCCCTATCCCCGCTTCCCCTGACCAGCCCGGCATTCCGGAGGACCAGGCACCAGCCCGGATGGGTTTGACGGCCGCCCAGCGAGGCATCTGGTACGCGCAAAAATTGGCACACGGCAGCCCGATGTATCAGATTGGGCAGTTCATCGAGATCGCCGGACCGTTGGACGTTGCCCGGCTGGAGGCCGCTGTGGCCCGGGCCGTTGCGGAGACACCGGCTCTGAACCTTGCGTTCGGCGAAGACGACGACGGTCCCTACCAGTACGCAAAAACGGCAGTGGCCGCCGTGCAGTTCACCGACCTCAGGGAGTGCGGGGACGAGGCTGCTCGCGAACATACCGCGCGAGAACTGATGGACGCGGACATGGCACAAGCGCGCAGCGTGGAAGACGGCGGGCTGCTCCACACCGAGGTCATCCGGATCACCGGGACCAGGCACTTCTTCTACCAGCGTGTCCACCACTTGCTGGTCGATGGATACTCCGCTGTGGTGGTCCTGCGGCGCGTCGCCGCAGTTTACGAGGCACTCGGCGCTGCAGAAGATATGGGCTGCACCGCGGGCCTCGACTTTGCCCCGCTCCAGGAATTGATCGCGGATGACCACAGCTACCTGTCCTCCGACGCGGCGGCCACAGACGCGGCCTACTGGGCAGGGGAACTCGAAGGTCACCAGGCCCCCGCCGGATTGGCAGGCCGCCCCATGGGCACTGCGGACTCGCTGCTACGCTCCGCCCGGAGTCTCTCTCCGGCCGCTGTAGAAGCACTGGAGTCAGCATCCGGCACGGCCCCGGCGTTGCTTCTGACTGCTGCATCCATGTACCTGCACAGGATGACCGGGGAACAACATGTATCCCTCGCATTGCCAGTAACGGCCCGACGCGGAAGGCTGGCCAAGTCCACGCCCTCGATGCTCTCAAACATCGTCCCGATCAGAATGGACATCACTCCCGGGGCCACTGTCCAGGACATGGTGACAACGATGGGAGGAAAGCTGCGTGGGGCCTTGATCCACCAGCGCACACGATTCGAATCCTTGAGCGGCCAAGACGGCTATGCGGGTCCGTCGGTCAACATCCTTCCGGTACTCGAAAATATCTCCTTTGGCGAGGCAACCGGAGCCATGCACATTCTCTCCACCGGGCCCATTGATGACTTGTCGATCATTGTCCATGGCCTCGGACAGGGTCCAAGGGCCGAGGTGACGATTCAGTTTGCGGCGAACGCCGATCTGTACAGCCAGGCTGGCCTGGACGAACACCTGATGCGTTTTGTCCGTCTGCTGGGCTCGCTTCTGGCCAGTCCGGAAGATCCGACGGCGGCCCTGTCCGTGACTACGACGGCCGAAGAACAGGCGCTGCTCGCCACGGGAGACGCCGAGTCCGTGGACCTGCCGGGCCACACGGTTGTTGAGGAGTTCCAGTCGGTGGCAACAGCGGCTCCTGAGCGAACCGCCGTGGTTGCTTCCGACGGTTGCCTGACTTTCGCCGAGGTGGAGCGCCGCTCCAACCAGCTGGCCCGCTTCCTGCGCGGGCGTGGGGCCGGCCCGGGCCGCACCGTGGCCGTTCGACTGGACCGCAGCGTCCTGCTTCCCGTTGCCATCCTGGCCATCCTCAAGGCCGGAGCGGCCTACGTTCCACTGGACCCCGACTACCCTGCGGGCCGGGTCGAGGGGATGCTGGAGGATGCGGAACCAATCATCTTGCTGACGCAGACTGCCTTAGCCGAAGACAGTGATCCAGGCAGGCCGCAGACCAAGGTCCCGGTGACTGTCCTGGATTCCGCCGGGACTACGGCAGCATTGGAAAGCCATGACCATACGCCCCTGCCTCCCAGCGCTGGACAGCACGATCTTGCCTACGTCATTTTCACCTCAGGGTCCACTGGCCGCCCCAAGGGCGTCGGCGTGGAACATCTGGCACTCCTGAATCTGATGACCTCCCACCGCGACAGGATTTTTGATCCAGCGGAAAGACGTCTCGGCCGGCCGCTGCGCGTAGCCCACACGGCCGGGCTGTCCTTCGACGCCTCCTGGGATCCCATTCTGTGGCTGCTGGCAGGGCACGAATTGCACATGGTGGACAACCAGACCCGTCGCGACCCCGAGGCATTGAGCCTGTTCCTGGCGGACGAACTCATCGACTCAATCGAAACAACGCCTTCGTTCGCCAAGGCCCTGCTGGCCGGCGGACTCTTCGACCAGGACGCCCATCCATCTGTTGTGGCCCTGGGTGGCGAAGCCGTGGACCCGGCCACCTGGCGGGAGTTGGCTGCCCATGATGGCGTAGTGGCCTACAACTTTTATGGCCCCACCGAAACCACGGTGGATTCACTCACCGCGGTGATGGAACGCGGCACGGATGTCACTCTGGGAGGATCCGTGGCCAACAGCCGGCACTACATCCTTGACTCGGGCCTCAACCCCGTACCGGCCAATGCCATCGGAGAACTTTACGTTGCGGGCCCCAACCTGGCACGCGGCTATCTGGACCAACCCGGGCTGAGCGCCGGGAAGTTCGTGGCTGATCCGTTTGTGGAGGACGGCTCGCGTATGTACCGCACGGGCGATGTAGTGCGCCGATTGGATGACGGCACCTTGCAGTTCCTTGGCCGTATGGACCAGCAGGTCAAGATCCGGGGCTTCCGGATTGAACTGGCCGAGATCGAGGAAGTCCTGCGCGGCATCGTCGGGGTAGCCCAAGCGGCAGTGACGGTCACAAAGAACAAAGCGGGCTACGACCAACTGCTCGCCTACGTCACGCCCGCCTACACTGAGCCCGGGCTCGAAGACAGCCGCACGTTCGAAGGCATGACTGCCCCGCAGCCTCTGGACTCATCCGCCATCCGCAAGGAGGCGCGCAGGACGCTGCCCGACTACATGGTGCCCGCTGCAGTACTCACCATCGATTACCTTCCGTTGACCGCCAACGGCAAACTGGATACCCGGGCACTGCCAACTCATGAACCGGAGGCAGCAACCACCGAGCCGCGCACCCACACCGAGCGTGTGGTGTCAGAGGCGTTCCGCGAGATCCTGGGCCTGGAATCCGTGGGACGTGAGGACGACTTCTTCGACCTCGGCGGCCACTCACTCCTGGCCACGCGGCTGGCGGCATTCCTACGGGACGCAACGGGTTCGGCTCCGGCACTGCGAACGATCTTCGAGGAACCTACAGTGGCCGGCCTCGCCGCGGCTTTGGAACACGACGGAACGTCCATTCCTGAACTCACGGCGAAGAAGCGCCCCACAAGGGTCCCCCTATCCTTTGCGCAACGCAGGCTCTGGTTCCTGAACCGGCTTGATCACGAGTCCGGCGCGTACAACATCCCGATCGTCCTAACCTTGAAAGGTCGTCTGGAGGTGGATGCCTTGGAGGGAGCACTGACCGACGTCGTCTCCCGGCACGAGACTCTTCGCACCATCTTCCCGTGGTCGCAAGGCGAACCACGCCAGGAAATCCTGCCCCCGGATGCAGCGCACGCAAAACTGATGGCCATTCAGTGCAACGCAGGCAACCTGGAGCCCGCACTGCGGGCAGAGACACAGCGTGGCTTTGACATCACCAGCGAACTTCCGGTCCGGACAGTCCTGTTCCAGCTTGCGCCGGACCATCACGTCCTGGCCATCACGCTGCACCATGTTGCGGCGGACGGATGGTCCCTGGCACCTCTCGCCCGGGACCTCTCCCAGGCATACACTGCGCGGCTTCGCGGAGCAATTTCACCTGCCGTCAACCTGCCCATCCAGTACGCCGACTACACCCTGTGGCAACGCGAGGCGTTGGGGCAGGAAGATGACCCATCGAGCCCGATTTCGCGTCAGTTGGAATTCTGGGCACACGAACTCAAGGGGTCTCCGGAGGAGCTGCAGCTGCCCTACGACTTTCCACGCGGAACCCGTGAAGGCGACCTCCCGGCGTCGTCGATTCCTTTGGAACTGAACGCCGTGACTTCCTCGGGCTTGAAGGCATTAGCGAAGGCGCACAACGCAAGTCTTTTCATGGTGCTGCAGGCCGCCCTGGCGGCACTGCTGACGAAGACGGGCGCCGGCGAGGACATCCCGCTCGGCACACCTGTTGCCGGGCGGACGGATACCCAGCTGAACGAACTGGTGGGCTTCTTCGTCAACACTCTGGTGCTGCGGACCAACACGTCAGGCAACCCTACGGCCGCAGAGCTGGTGGAGAGCGTCCGCTACACCAACCTGCACGCCTACGGAAATCAGGACGCCCCGTTCGAACGCGTGGTGGAGCAACTCAATCCGACGCGATCACGTCACCGCCACCCGTTATTCCAAGTGATGCTGACGCTGCAAAACACCCCTGACGCTGTGCTGGCTATGGACGGCCTGGACGCATCGGCGGACTTGGGAAGGGAGCCGGGCGGTACGAAGTTCGACCTGCTCCTGGACCTTGCCGAACGGGACGGCGCCGAACGGGACGGTGACATCATCGCCGGATCCCTCGCCTACAACCCTGCCCTCTTCACACGCAGCACGGTGGAGCGGCTGGCGGCAGGTTTTTCACTGGTTGCCGAGCAGTTCGCCACGGACTCCGGCGTGAGCCTGGACCGGCTGCGGATACAGAGCCCAGCCGACCACGCAGCTGCGCTGGCCAGCAGCGTCGCCACCGAGCAGGACGTCCAGTGGGCCACCATCCTGGACGCATTCTCAGAGACGGCCACGCTGCGGGCATCACAGATTGCGGTGGCGGCCGGGACGGGTGTTGCGGGGTCTTCCTGGACATTCGCCCAGCTTGAGAAGCGGGTAAGGACCATTGTGAACGGCCTCATCTTTCACGGTGTACGCCCCGGCGACCGGGTGGCGGTCGCCATCCAGCGATCAGGCGACGTCGTCGCTGCCGCCCTTGCTGTGCTCGCGGCAGGTGCCGTCTACATCCCCATTGACCTCTCCTATCCGACGCAACGGATCCGGATGATCCTGGAAGACAGCACCCCCGCAGTGGTGATCGTCGACGCAGACGCGACTACCGGCGTCGAACCTGACAAAGCGGTGACCCTTGCTGGCCTCCTGGCAAGCGGCGCAACGGCCGTAGCCGGCGACCAAGCGGATCGCGCGCCGCAAGCGGATGACCTTGCCTATGTCTTGTACACCTCGGGTTCCACCGGACGGCCCAAGGGTGTTGCGGTAACGCATGGCGCTTTGGCCAACCTTTACGCGCACCACCACCGCACCCTGTTTGCCCCTCGCCTCGCGGCCGCCGCGGATCAGCCCGTGGCCGTGGCGCACATTGCAGGCCTCGGATTTGATGCTGCCTGGGATCCCATGCTCTGGATGGTTGCCGGTGCCGAGCTGCACCTGGTGGCTGATGAAGAACGGGGCGACGCCGAAAGCCTTACCCGTTACTGCCTCGACCACGGCATCAACGTTCTGGAGACCACACCGTCGTTTGCCACGCAATTGCTGCAGTACGGCCTGTTGGAGCACCAGCGCGAACAACCGCTGATCCTGATTCTCGGCGGTGAAGCAGTCTCAGGCTCCCTCTGGGAACGTCTGGCCGCCAATCCTTCAGTTCGAGCCCTGAATTTCTATGGCCCTACGGAATTCACCGTTGACTCTGTCACGGCGGATATCGAGGGAGGCAGGCCAGTAATTGGGCGGCCGGCCGGCAACACGTCGGCCATGGTGTTGGATGCCTACTTACAGCCTGTCCCGGTGGGAGTTCCCGGCGAACTGTATTTGGCGGGGGCGGGTATGGCGCAAGGATACGACCAGCGCTTTGCCGAGACCGCATCGCGTTTCGTGGCGAATCCCTTCACATCGGACGGTTCCCGCATGTACCGTACGGGCGACGTCGTGAGGCGGGACGCCAGCGGCGTGCTGGAGTTCCTCACCCGGAGTGATGACCAAGTGAAGGTGCGCGGATTCCGGATCGAATTGGGTGAAGTGGAGTCGGCACTGGCCAGCCATCCCCAGGTGTTACAGGTCGCTGCGGTGCCGGATGGCAAACCTGCCCAGAGGATCATCGCGTACGTTGTTGGCGACGTGGACGTTGCTGAACTCAGAACGCGCGCTTTTGAACTACTCCCTGACTACATGGTGCCCGCCGTCTTCATGTCCATCCCGGCGCTGCCCCTAACCTCTCACGGCAAGCTGGACCGCGCAGCCCTCCCGGCGCCCGCGGCCGCCGGCGCGGGCAGCGGGAAAGCTCCGGCAACGCCCGAAGAACATGTCATTGCCGCTATTTTCGCTGAGGTTCTTGGGCTGGACAGCGTTGCCATGGACGACGACTTCTTCCTCATGGGAGGTCATTCCCTCTTGGCAATCACCATCATGGGCAAGATCCGGGAAGCGTTCGGCACAACACTTCCGTTGCGGGCGCTCTTCGACCTACCCACGCCAGCCGCTTTGCTGGCGGCGGTCGCGTCCAAACGGCCGCACGATTCAACGCACGACGGCGGCACGGAAGTTGACGCTGATGACTCGCCTCAGGCTGAGGGAACCGCACTTTCGGACTGGATTGCCACACGCGGTACAGCCCGTCAGGAGCAACCCGCGCTCTCCTTCGCCCAGCAACGTATGTGGTTCCTCAACCAACTGGATCCGGGTTCGGCGGACTACAACATCTCCCTGGCTGCAGAGCTGGAGGGCGAGGTGGACGAGAATGCCCTTTCCACCGCTATCGACGCTTTGGTGGCCCGGCACCAAATCCTCAGGACGAGCTACCCTGCAACAGCGGGCACACCGCACCAAAAGATCCTTTCGGCAGAGGAGGCCCGGGGCCTCCTGCGGATCGTCCCGGTGCATTCGGAGGAGGAAGAATCAAGGATCCTGGCCCAGGAGGAAGGCCAGGGCTTCGACGTAACCCTCGATCTTCCTCTGCGCGCCGTCCTGCTGCGCCGTGGCTACGGAGAGGCTTCGGTATGGGTGCTTCAGTTAGTGCTGCATCACATCGCCAGCGACGGCGCGTCCCTCGCGCCGCTGGCCCGTGACCTTTCGGAGGCCTACGCCGCCGCGCTCAAGGGAACAACCAGCAGCCGCGCCCCGCTGGCCATCCACTATGCAGACTTCAGCGCGTGGCAGCAGGAGGAACTGGGCAAAGACGGCACGTCCACACGGAAAATTGCTGACTGGCGGGAGGCCCTCTCAGGAATACCCACGGAGCTCAACCTCCCTGCCGATCAGCGCCGTCCCAGGGAGACACGTCAGCCGGGCAAGCAACACAGCTTCCAGCTCAGTGCCTCAGCGCTCGAGGCACTGAACTCCGTCGCGGCCCGCTCGAACGCGAGCCTGTTCATGACGCTCCACGGCGTACTCGCCGGCTTCTTGCACCGCCTTGGAGTCGGCGATGACGTGGTCATTGGCTCCCCAACGGCCGGACGGACTGATCCGGTGTTGGAAGAGTTGGTGGGCTTCTTCGTCAACACCTTGCCGCTACGGATCAGTGCTGCCGGCCATCCCTCCTTGCAGGCCATGGTAAACCGTGCCCGGACCAGCGTCCTGGCCGCCTTCGATCATGACGACGTCCCCTTCGAGCGGTTGGTCGAAGCGCTGAATCCTGAACGTGAACTAGGGCGGCACCCGTTGTTCCAAACCATGCTCACCGTGGACAACTCCCCTGCCGCCGTTCCGGAATTCCCCGGCGCCGTGGTCCGGCCGTTGCCCGGCAGCGGTTCCGGGGAAGCCAAGTTCGATCTCTCCTTCACGTTCCGCCCGGGCACCACAGGGCTTTCGGCAACGCTGGAGTACAACGCAGCAATGTTCCAGGAAGCGACCATTGAACGTTTGGTGACCACCTTGGTGCGTTTCGTGGAGCGCGGCGCCTCCAACCCGGATACGCCCATAGCAGAGCTGACGTTGATTGACCCTGAGGAGGCTGCCGCGTTGGAGGCGCTCACAGCGGGACGACGTTCCGCCGTCGGGCATCAAACGGACGGGGCCGACGGCGTCCTGGCCGCCTTCGCAGCTACCGTCATGTCAGTTCCGGACTCTGTGGCGCTGGTAACCGGGCGCGATGAGCAGACGTTTGCGGAGCTGGCCTCTTCGGTGGCAGCCCTGGCCACCGGGCTTGAGCAGCACGGGGTCGCCGCGGGCGACGTTGTCTCAGTGTTCCTGCCACGGTCCGCGGGAACCATCCAGAGCTTGTTGGGCGTGATTGCCAAAGGCGCGGTCTACAACCCGATTGATACCGAATATCCCGACGACAGGGTGGTGGCGATCCTGGAAGACGCCGCGCCCTCTGTGGTTGTCACCTCCGGGCCGGTCGCTGAACGCATGGCGGCGCTGCTGTCCAGGGTGGCAGCCCGGAACCCTGCACGTGAGGTTCCCCGCCTGGTGATGATGACCGAACTCCTTGGCCATTCACACGGCGAAGGGTTGAATTCCGGCCAAGGGCTCGAATCAGCCCGGGAACTGCAGGAACGCCAACCGGCAGGCCGCGACCTCGCCTATGTGATGTTCACCTCGGGTTCCACAGGCAGGCCCAAGGGCGTGGAAGTCAGCCACGGCGCCTTGGGTGCCCTGCTGGAATCCCATCGGGAGACGCTCTTCGCTGGGCTCGATCCCGCCATCACCGGAGTCCAGCAAAACGTGGCCCACACCACCGGAGTCGGCTTCGACGCTTCGTGGGATCCCATTCTCTGGATGATTTCCGGTCATCGGCTCCACATGGTGGACGACGCCATCCGGCGAGATCCTGCAGCCCTGGCTGGTTACCTCGAAGTCCATCAAATCAGTGTGTGGGAAACAACACCCGGTTACGCGCGGCAGCTTCTTAAAGAACCCGCATTCACCAGGATGCTGGATGGTGTCGGTGCAGCGCCGGAATCCGGATTCAACCTCGCCTTGGGTGGCGAAGCTTTCGACGCCACCCTCTGGGATGAGCTGTCAGGCAAAGAGAACGTGACCGCATGGAACCTCTACGGCCCCACTGAGTCAGCGGTGGATACTCTGGTGGCCCGCGTCCGGGATCACGCTGCCCCGGTACTGGGAGCGCCAACCTCAGGGACCAGGTTGTATGTCCTCGACGGCCTTTTGCAGCCGGCACTTCCGGGGGTTCCCGGCGAGCTGTACATCGCAGGACGCCAACTGGCCAACGGTTACCGCGGCCAGCCAGGGCTGACTGCCGAACGCTTCGTTGCGGATCCGTTCGGCTCTGATGGTGGGCGGATGTACCGCACGGGCGACCTCGTGGTGCGGCATGCTGACGGGAGCATCGTCTTCTCTGGACGGAACGACCAGCAAGTCAAGATCCGTGGTTTCCGTGTGGAACCCGGTGAGATCGAGCAGGCGGCCGCTGACGCCTCGGATGTCGAGGCGGCCGTGGTCAGGGCGGTACCGTCCGATGACAGTATGCGCCTGGTGGCCTGGGTGGTCCCGATAGACGGAACCGTGGTTGATGCTCCTGACGAGGCAGCCGCGTTTGCCGAGGGAGTTCGTTCGCACCTTCGCAGTTTGCTGCCGGACTATATGGTGCCTTCGGCTGTGGTCACCATCGCCGAGATTCCACTGACGCAACACGGCAAAGTAGACACTGCGGGGTTGCCGGACGCCGCAAGCGCCCCCCGCACATCCGGCAAAGTCCCCCGGACGCCGCGTGAGCAAACCGTGGCTGCGATCTTTGCCGATGTGTTGTCACTGGACAGGGCGGGAGTGGACGAATCCTTCTTCGAGTTGGGTGGGCATTCGTTCCTGGCGCAACCGTTGATAGCCAGGATCAATGCAGCGTTGGGTACGTCCCTGCAGGTCCAATCGCTGTTCCGGTCTCCAACAGTTGAGGGGCTGCTTCGGGAGGCTTCCCGCGGCGTGGAGGAAAACGCAGCGGAGACTCTGCGGCAGATACTGCCTTTGCGCACCACCGGAACCAAGGCTCCCCTGTTCGCGGTCCATCCAGCGTCGGGGATAGCGTGGGGATTTGCCTCGATGCTCGGTTCTTTGGATCCTGAGCGGCCCCTGATTGGACTCCAGATGCCGGGGATGGAACCGGGTGCAACCCATCCCGTGACTGCTGTAAGCCTCACGGAACTGGCAGATGCCTACATCGACAGTATCCGCAGCGTCCAGCCCTCCGGCCCCTATCATCTTCTGGGTTGGTCTTTTGGCGGCCACTTGGTCCACCGGTTGGCAACAAGGCTCCAGGAACTCGGTGAAAAGGTTGCGTCCCTGACCATCCTCGATGCGTTTCCCGGAACCGAGGAGAACAACGACGACGTCGGAAACGGTTCCGGTATATGGGCCGCCTACTTGGAGGCGCAGGGCTATGCACTCGACGACGCCGACACCGTGGGACTTGATGCAGTCCGCGCCCAGGAGATCCTGCGCCGGAACCACAATCCACTGGGCACGGTTCCGCTGGATGCCGTGGAAGCCATGGTGGAAAACTTCCCGGTGCTGGCACGTCTGATCCGGGAACAAAAGCCTGCGGTTTTCGACGGCGAACTGTTGCTTTTCCGTGCGACTGCCGACGTTCCTGCTGGAACACCGGGAGCTGAGGCCTGGGAGCCCTTCGTCACCGGGCGCATCGTCGACGTCGAGGTGCCGGACAGGCACTCCCGGATGTTAAGTGACACAGCTCTCGCCACAATCATGCCGGCGTTGGCCATCCAGCTTGGGGGGTGAGTCCGAATGACCTACAACGCCTCGGAACCCGGGGCACTGTTAACGCCGGAACAACCCGAAAGGTCAATCCTCGTGACGAACCCGTTTGATGACACTTCAGCAACCTTCTCCGTCCTGGTGAACGAATACCAGCAACATTCACTGTGGCCCTCGTTCGCGCAAACTCCCAAGGGGTGGGTTGCCATGTTCGGCCCGGACAGCCGCGAAGCCTGCTTGGATTATGTGTCGCAGACGTGGACAGACATGGCTCCCCGCAGGGTTGCCGAACTTGCCGCCAGCCAGTGATCCGGGTAGACAATGTCCGCAAATCCTTTGGTGCCTTCAGGGCCCTCGACGGCCTGACGCTCAATGCCGCCGAAGGGACAGTGTTGGGGCTGTTGGGGCCCAACGGCTCCGGCAAGACCACCACGGTCAAGGTCCTCACCACGCTGCTGGCACCGGATTCAGGGGATGCCTGGGTTGCCGGACACTCCGTCCTGAGGGCGCCTGAACTGGTACGACGCAATCTGGGCCTGTCCGGGCAATACGCCGCCGTGGATGAGAAGCTCACGGCGTTTGAGAACCTGCATATGGTGGGGCGGCTGTACGGCATGAACCGCCGGAATGCCACAGCCCGGGCCCACGAATTGCTAGCCGATTTCCGCCTTACAGACGTGAGCGGAAAGCGGGCCGGGACGTTCTCCGGTGGCATGCGGCGACGCCTGGACCTTGCCGGGGCTGTTGTAGCCAGGCCAAAAGTGGTGGTGCTGGACGAACCCACCACTGGCCTGGACCCGCGAGGCCGGTTGGACACCTGGGACGTGGTGGCTGGCCTCGTCTCAGACGGAACCACTGTGCTACTAACCACCCAGTACCTCGAAGAAGCCGACAGGCTGGCAGATCACATTGCCGTCATCAACCATGGCAGTGTGATCGCCGAAGGCACCGCCACCCAGCTCAAGGACCGCGCCGGCTCCGAACGTGTGGACATCACTGTGCGTGACGGATCCGATCTGCAAGCGGCCGCCTCGGTGTTGGCGGTGGCCACCTCAGGGTTGGCAACCCCAGAAGTGGACCCGGCCGCGCTCAGGGTTTCGGTGGCCGCTCCCGGAGGCCACACCCTGCTGGTCCGGGTGTTGGCTGAACTGGATGCTCGATCCGTGCCAGTCACCGAAGCAGCCCTGCGTCGCCCCACCCTGGATGACGTCTTCCTCCAGCTCACCGGAGGCAGCGCGCTGCCCGAAAACCGAAGAAGCGACAGCAAAGAAGGGGTACCCGCATGAGCGTCATCACCGCTGCTGTCAGGGACAGCTCCGTCATTGCCCACCGCAACCTGCTCAACGTTCTCCGCACCCCTGGCGCACTGGTCACAGGAATCGTGCAGCCGGTCATGTTCGTCCTTCTTCTGGGCTTCGTTTTCGGCGGGTCGTTGGGTGGCGACCAATACCGCAGCTTCCTCATTGGAGGCATCCTGGCCCAGACCCTCACGTTCAATGCCTCGTTTACAGCGGTGTATTTGGCCAAAGACCTGCAATTGGGGCTGATCGATCGGTTCCGGTCCCTGCCCATGTCACGCGTGGCTGTCATTCTGGGGCGCACCACCTCGGATCTTTACACCAGTGTCATTTCCGTAGCGGTGACGCTGCTCTGCGGTCTGGCAGTTGGCTGGCGGATGAACACCGGAGCCCTTGAGTTGCTGGCAGCACTGGGCATCCTGCTGCTGTTCGCCTTCGCCGTGTCCTGGATCGGGGCACTGATCGCACTGACGGCCCGCAGCGTGGAAGTAGCGCAGAGCCTTGGTCTGGTGTGGCTGTTCCCGGTCACCTTCGTGTCAGGTGCCTTCGTCTCCACGGCTTCCCTCCCGGGTCCTCTGCGGACCATCGCCGAGTGGAACCCCGTGACCTCGGTGGCCACCGCCGTGCGTGAGCTCTTCGGAAACAACGCGCCGTCCGGTTTCATTGCGCCCGGCGGATGGCCGGCCGACAATGCCCTGTTGTACGCCGTCATGTGCAGCCTTGTGATCATCGCAGTGTTCGCGCCACTGGCCATCGCAAAGTACCGCCGCATCAGCAAGCTGTGACCACCCATGCCAGAACCCTCGGCGTCGGATATTTGATCCTGCCATCCGCCGTCGTCGAATCGGCGTGTTCCGGCGTCGGCGGCTTGGACCGCTTCCTGTCCCAGGATGAGAAGGCGGCCCGACGACGGTTCCATAACGTTGCGGACAGGCAGGACTACGGTGCATCACATGTTCTGCTCCGACTGCTGGCCGCGCATCAGTTGGGACTGGACCCGCTGGCTGCCCCGGCGTTGAACATCACACGGCGGTGCCCGGGCTGTGGAAGCACCGACCATGGGCGGACGGTCCTGCCTGGCATGTCGCTGAGCCTGTCCCGGAGCCACGGCATGGTGATGGCGGCAGTGGGACCGGCCTCGGCCAGCGTCGGCGCAGATGTTGAACGCGTCCCGCCAGAGCTCTTCGACGGCTTTGACAACTACGTTCTTGATCCTCGGGCGACGGCCATCATGGACAAGTCTGACGTGCCGTCAAGGATGCGTCAGTGGGTTGCCAAAGAAGCAGTCCTTAAAGCCGCTGGGCTGGGCCTCAGCATCCCGCCGTCCGCCGTCTCGCTGGTTTCAGGCGAGGACCGGTCCGACGCCCTTCGCGCCGTTTTCCCCCTTCAACCGCTGGTGCACGGACTCACTGTATACCCTGTTCCCGTCACATCTACTCATGTGGCTGCTGTTTCGGCCAGGGGATGTGGCCTGCCAGCGGTCCGGGGCTTGACTGAGGTTCTTCCTCCAGCACCGTACTTAAGGCACCGTGCCCCGGCCCTTCCGTGAAGAGATTCCACCCCCCGTCCGAGGACTAAGGGTGTTCAATCCAGCAGGCCAGGATCGTGGTGGAGAGTTGGTAGGCCAAGGCGTTCCGGGTGATGTTCTCCGGCCCGATGGTGGCGGGCATGGCTGAGGCGTCCACGTGCAGGACGAAACTGTCCTTTTGGAAGACGGCCGAACCGTCGACGGTCTCGTAGGCGGGGAAGCCTAAATTTGCGAGGCCCTCGATGGGCTTGGCATCTTTCGCCAAGGCCTGTTCCACAGTGAAGTGTTCCAGGGCGGCCTTCTGGTCCTCTGCTTCCTTGACCGAGATTTTCAGGGCGCCTCCATCTAAGAGGTACGTGCAGGTGAAGGTGTTGTCGGCCCAGCTGGTCTCGGTGTTGGGCTTGGAGTCCAGTTTCAGGATGGACACGAGCCGGTCCATTGGTTGGTCTCCGCAGACCATTAGGGATGCCTCGCTAGGGCCGTCAGCAGCCGCGGTTCCCTTTTTGGGGGTGCTTTGACCATGTCCGTTAGCGTGGCCGGCTTCGCTCACGGGGGACGGCACAGTGCCGGCGCTTGGAATACCTTGGCTTTCGGGTCCAGCATTCGCTGCACAGCCGGAGAGCAGCAGGAAGGTCAGGGCCAGTCCTGCCAAGGGGTGGCGTTTGTTCATGTCGTGTCCATCCTTCAACTGTCCCTTGCGGGCGTTGTCCGTGGTTAGACGGTGAGTTTCGCGTAAACGACGTAGTTGTCGTCGAATTCTCCGGTGGCGGAGTTGTAACCGTCGCACGTGATCAGGCGCAGTTCGGATCCGGCAGTGTTGCCGTAGACCTCGAACGTTGGGAAATTATTTTTGCTGTAGCGGGCGGCGCGGTAAACGGTGAAGAGGGCTGTGCTGGAGTCGCTCCTGATCACGGTGATCTGCTCGCCGTCCCGGAGTTTTTGAAGGTCTGCGAAGACACCCTTGTTTCCGCCGAGTGCGTTGACGTGTCCAAGCATTACCGCCGGCCCCGTTTCTCCTGGTGCTGGGGAACCGTCGTACCAGCTTGCAGGCGCTCCCTGGCCGGTGTCCTGGGGCACCTTGAGCGATCCGTTCTCCTCCAAACCCAGGTGCAACAGTTCGGTTCTGACACCGATCGAGGGAATGGTCAGGGTGACAGGTGCGGACGCCGGCAGCATGGCCGGGAGGGGCTCCTCCGGAGAGGTAGGCGCCGAGGCCGCAGGTGGTGGCATTGGCACGGTCGAAGGTGCAGGCGTTGCTGCCGTGGTTGGCGGACTGCTCGTCGTGGGAGTGGCTTCACCAGGGTTTCCCGCGGCGCAACCGGTAAGGAACAGAAGTCCACCCACCACGGCCGCAAGGAGCCGTCCGCGGTAGGTGGATTTCGTGGTTGTCACGCTGCTGATCCGCTCAATCTATGCTTTGGCTTCGGATCCGGCGTTGCGGCGGCGGCGCACCACATAGGCACCACCGGCAACTGCCACCAATGCCAGTCCCCCGCCCAGAGCGATGGTTCCTGCGTCATTACTTGCTTCTTGTGTGATGCCCGTAGCAGCACCACCCGCCGGCATCTTCATCTGCCCTGCCTTCAACGTTCCACACAGGGCCGGCGATGTTGCTGCCAGCGGAAGCGTGGGGGCAAGATCGGACTTGGCTGCCTGTCCGGCTGCGCTGAGCGTAGCGGGGTCAAGACCGTGAACCACCACCACAGCAGTACCGGCTTCCAGAGCTGCCTTCGTCTCGGTGTTCAGCTCAAACGTGCGGTCAACGGTGTAGGCCGCACCCTGCCCGCCTACCTTCAAATCCAGGCCGGCTGCCGGGCTGGTGTCACCGCTGGTGGAGAGGGTAGTAACAATTCCGCCGTAGGAGGGGGCGCCCTCGGTAGTGGAGATGACCTGATCGCCGTCCTTGTCAGCCGACGGATCCGGGCATACGCCCAAGGCGCCACCGTGAATGTGCTGAACGTGCGGGTACGGGGCGTCCATGAAGGTCGCCGGCATGCCTGAAACGTTCAGGACAACGTGGGCTTGGTTGCCAGTGACATCGACTGTGATGTTGGCGGCGCCTGCGCTGCCATTAATCTGGCCGAGGGTAGCTTGGTAGGAGTTGTCAGCAGCCATCGCCGGAGAACCGAAAAGGGCAAGCGCGCCCACAGCAAGGGTTGGTACTGCCATATAGCGGAGTGTCTTATTCATTGAAAAATCTCCTCATACACACGAGTGTGATGTTGGCACCCCAAGGATTGGGGTCACAGGACATTCGAGACTGCTCGCCGAACGGATGGGTCTGCGTGTGATCCAGAACACGCCCTGCCGCTTTAGTAGGGTGGAGAAGACCCCAGAGTGAGGACCACCCACGTGCAGACCCCTGCCAGCAAGACTGCCGTAGACCGGCACTACGACTTGGTGATCATCGGCACCGGATCCGGGAACTCCATTCCCGGGCCTGAGTTCGAGGACCAATCGATCGCCATCGTTGAGAAGGCTTCCTTCGGCGGGACATGCCTAAACGTAGGCTGCATCCCCACGAAGATGTACGTGCACACCGCCGACGTCGCCCTGCAGACCGCGGAGTCCGGAAGGCTGGGCTTGGAGGCCGAGGTCAACTCCGTCGACTGGGCGGGCATAGTGAGCCGCATCTTCGAGAACCGCGTCGACGCCATCTCCGCTGCCGGTGAAGAATATCGCCGGGGCCCAAAGACCCCCAACATCGACGTCTACGACCAGCACGCCGTCTTCGTCGGAGAACGCACCTTGCGCACCGGCCAAGGGGCCCACCAGAAAACCATCTCTGGTGACCAGATCATCATCGCCGCGGGCTCCCGGCCCGTCATCCCCGAGGCCATCGCTGCCTCCGGCGTGCGGTACCACACCAACGAGGACATCATGCGGCTTCCGCGGCTGCCCAAGTCCTTGGTGATCATTGGCGGAGGCTACATTGCCATGGAGTTCGCCCACGTCTTCGATGCCCTTGGCACGGACGTCACCATCGTTGCCCGCTCCACGCTCCTGCGGAACCTCGATCAGGACCTGCATGACCCGTTCAACAAACTGGCTGCCGACCGCTTCGATGTCCGGTTCGGCAGGACCACCATCGGCGCCGATCAGACGGAGGACGGTATCACCGTCAGGCTCGACGACGGCTCTTCCGCCACCGGGGAGGTACTGCTGGTAGCCGCCGGGCGCATCCCCAACGGAGACCTGTTGGATCTGCCCTCCGGTGGGATCGAAATGACGAACGACGGGCGCGTCAAGGTCGATGAGTACGGCCGGTCCAGCTCCGCCGCGGGCGTATGGGCTCTTGGCGACGTCTCCTCGCCCTACATGCTCAAGCACGTAGCCAACGCCGAGATGCGCGCTGTGCGCCACAATCTGCTGAACCCGGGAAATCTTCAGAAGATGCCTCACAGCCATGTCCCCGCAGCCGTCTTCACACACCCCCAGATTGCCACGGTGGGCATGACCGAATCCCAAGCCCGCAAACACGGCCATAACGTCACCGTCAAAGTCCAGGACTATGGGGACGTGGCCTATGGCTGGGCCATGGAAGATACCACCGGCATCTGCAAGCTCATTGCCGATCAGGACACCGGTAAACTCCTCGGTGCGCACTATATGGGCCCGCAAGCATCGACGCTGATCCAGCAAATGATCACCGTCCTGGCCTTCGACCTCGACGTCCGCCAGTTCGCAGCCAAGCAATACTGGATCCATCCCGCGTTACCCGAAGTCACCGAAAACGCTTTGCTCGGGCTCACTTTCAATCAACCGGATCACGCCGACAACACTTCAGCGCACGCCGACCACCAAGGCAGGTAACCGATGTCCACCAACGCCCGTCCACCCGGGACGCCGCCAGCGCTGACGGTCCGGTATGACCCCGGGCGAGCAACTCGGCAGTTGATCGGCTTCGGCGCAGCCACTCTGATCATGATCGGACTCGCCGCGTTGGGTGTCTGGATGATCGTGGCCAGCTTCCTTCAGATGGAGGCTGCAGGCATTTTTATCGGCGTCGCGTTTGGCATCTTTTTCATTCTCGTGGCGCTCGCGTCGCTTGTGAGCTGCGCCGAGGTTCTCACACGTATCATCCGGTGGTCGCGACAAACCGCTCCGCTGCTGTCCATTGATTCTGTGGGGATCACCGGACTCGTGCTGGTCGGCAGCCGTGGAGCCGGTAACAGCGACGACCCCATCGCTTGGGGTGACATCCGGTCGATCCGACTTGAGGGCCGGGCGCCGCAGGCGCGACGATCCAGCGGCCTCGCAAATCTCGATAGCGGTCACCAACTCGGTCTCGTGACCAAGAAGGGTCTCGACCGAACGGCAGGCCTGCGACTGGGGATGCGTGACGGCACCCGAAGGATCCTTGTCGAACTCACCGACGGTCGCAACGCGCACCTCAATCTCACGCTTCCCGTCAGCCCCGAAACCTTCACCGGGATTGCACCGCAAATCGCCGAGTACGTACGTGTGCACAACCCGGGCATACTGCTGAGTGATGGTGCCGGCCCGATGTAGCGGGGAGCGTCCCACCGGCATACTCCTCGGCCACCCCGGCGGTCTCTCATGAGGCTGCTGTACGGTAGTGCTCACTTGAGGAGACACGAAGCGCATGAAACCAACTACTGCCAATACCAGCAGGAGAATTCATCTCGTGGACGCACTCGAGTGGAGGCTCGGCAGGCACGCACTTATTGGTGAAGGTGCCGCATCGGTCACTGATGTGGTGGAACGCGTGGTCGCAACGCGGGCCTGGCCCGCGGAAGCGGCAGACCTGACCGTCGCCTTACGGCATCGCGACCCAAAGCTCGATGCCTTGAACCAGGCGCTGGAGTCCAGGACCTTGGTAAGAAGCTACGCATTCCGCGGCGGTTCCTACATCTTCACCCCTTCTACCGCCACCGATCTGCTGATGACACGAACCGTGACCCGGATATGGGAAACAAAGCGGTGGCAGGAACAAGGCGGCTTCACGATCAGCGATTGGCAGCCGTTACGAGAGGCACTACGCGGAATCCTCGACGGCGGGCCAATGACTCGCTCACAGATCAGCGAAAGCCTCCACAGGATCCCCGGCTTACGCCACCTCGCGCCGGCGGCTTTGGGAGCGGGTGCTGACAGCCTGTACAAACCACTGCACTGGTGGGGCGACATTTGCTTCGGCCCACCACACGGCACGGAAGCGACATTCCAACGCGCCTGGCACCAGCGGGACGAGCCTACCGACGCCGCCGTCGATGAAGCCGGCAGAAGGTCCATTCGCGCCTACCTGCACTCCTACGCGCCCGCCACTTTCGAAAGTCTTACCTACTGGCTCACCCAAGGGCTCGGCGTGCCCAAACGGCGACTTCTGTCCTGGATCCAGGACCTCGGTTCAGAGATCACAACGATCGATGTCGATGGCGTGGACTCACTGGCGCTAACAGCAGACGTGGACTCCATCCTCACCGCTCGCTCGACAGAACACCTCAGGCTCCTGCCAGCATTCGACCCTTGGTTCTTCGGCCCCGGCACTGCAGACAATCGCCTCATCCCCACCACCCAACGGGCCAAGGCGTCCAATGGCTACCCACTGGTCATCTCAGCGGGCCGTGCCATAGCAACGTGGCGCGTGCGCGCCAAGACCGTTGTTGTCAAACCCTTCGCGCCAAGTACCGGGATGCCATTCCAGCTACTAAAAGACGAAGTCCAGCATCTCGCCCGGATCCTGAACAAAGAACTGGACCTCGTGCTCGACCCCTAGCCACACGAGCAAGGCCGCAGCGGCCGGGGACGGACAGCAGCTAGTTCCACTGCCCGCCCCCAGACCGCTAGTGGCGGTGCCCGAGCTGCGTGGAGGTGGTGGCGACCTCGAAGATCCGTTCGCCGTCACGGTTGATCCACGTGGCTTTCAGAGTTGCGGGCTTCACAGTGGTGTCAGCCTCGATCCGGGCGAAGACATTCGGTTCAACCGCGCTGTGCACCAGCGCGGGATGCGGCACGTTGAGGCTCGCGATGGTGCGGTCGTGCAGTGGACTGACGATCCATTGCCAGAGGTCGTATCCGACGCGGGGCCCGTAGTTCAAGGCACGGGATACGTGGATATCGCCGCTGAGAAGGACGACGCCGGGAATCTCTTCGTCCTTGATGAAGTCGAACATCGCCTCGCGTTCGTGAGGGAAGGTACCCCAGTCGTCAGATTCCGCGTTCTGTTTGTCATCCCAGATCATTCCGCTGACAACCAGCTTGAACGTGGCGTCACTGGAACGCAGGGCCTTCTGGAACCACTGCCACTGCGTCGCACCCAGGCATGTTGGCTGTCCGACGTCGGCCCAGCTTGCCTCGGTCCGGCTGAACCACCGGGGGTCCAGGAGGAACACTTCCACGGGTCCGCGCCGGAAGGACGTGTAGACGCCTTCGCCGGCGTCGCGCCTGGTTTGCTGTTCGCCAGCACTTGTGTGACCGTAGCTGGCGTTGGCACGGTAGTCGACGAATGCCGTCCGGGTGTTGACCTTGCCCTTCACATCTCCCAGGCTGGCGTTGAACGCAAAGTCGTGATCGTCCCACGTGCCCCAGGTCGGAATGGAGCGGACCATCCGTGCCAGCTCGGGAACCTGGAGGAACTCGCGGTGACGTTGCCGGGCGAACTGCAGGTCTACGGAGTCGATGTACGGGGTATCCCCCATGAAAACAAAGCTGTCGCAACCCTCAGCCAGGATGCGGTCCCAGACGGCGTCCGAGCCTGACGGGGCACAGGAACCGACGCCCATGACCACCTTGGCCTTGGAGTTATCGGACGGGGCAGTGGTGAAAGCACCAATCAGTGGGGTGAACTCCGGATCGCCGGTGACGGGAACGATCGTGAACGTGTACCGCGTTCCGGGGTGCAACTTGTCCACTTCGAAGATCAGGCTGTAATCGTTCGCACTGGTGAGGGTAGCCTGGACCCGTTCTTCCTTGCCCTTCTGGTTACGGACCGTGCATTCCCACCGTGGAATGGCGTGGTGGTCCCGGCCGGGGCGAAGCCAGATGCGCGTGGTCCGATCCGTGGTGTGACCCACCATCGGTCCGGCGGCCGGGTCCTTGGGCTTGGGCGTGGGCACCACAGCCGGAGCGGTCCCTGCCTTGACGGAGGAGACGTATTTGGTCAGCGCAGCAAAGAACGCTTCGCTGTCTCCGACGGCGGCGGCAGGCTGGATGGCTGTACCTGCGGCGTTGAAGCACTTGTCGATGGTCAGGCTGGTGACCAGGAATCTGCCCTTTCCGTGCGCGCCCTCCAGGAGCGCGGGAGGCTTCGGGTTACCCCCGGGGGCGCAGGAGAGCAGCACCCGCATGGACTCCCAGTCCACCAACGTCTCCCAGCTGACACGGATCGTCGAAGCCCGATCACTCAGGACCCTGCCGTCGATCCCCGTCCTCAGCGCCGAGACGAGCGGGTGTTCCGGGGCCATCGCATAGATGGCGTCGTGGTCCGGGTCCGCGCGGGTAGCGCTCAGTGGCCCGGGCAGGTATGTGGCTTTGGGTGAGTATTGGTCGGACTGGGCCATGTCCAGCACCACGCCACCGGCTGCGACGAAGTCCCGCAGGGATGCCGACTGCGCTGCTACATAGTCAAGGTAGGTGGGCGCGTTGTTGGTGAAGGTGCCGAAGGCAATGACATCGACGCCTTGCGATGTGGCGGGCAGGCTGGGATCGAGAGTGATCACGGTTGCCCCGGCCCGCCGCAACAGCTCACCCAGGCCGGTTGCTTTGGTCCAGGGATCGTTGAACTCCAGCACTGCCGCGCGGATCGGCGCACCACCAGCGGCGTGCGCCGGGATCGACGCCGGGACGGTCGCAGCGATGGTCAACCCGGCCGTGGCGAGGCCTCCGCCAAGGAAGCCGCGTCGTCCAACTGATGTGTGGGTGGTCATGATGTTCTCCTTATTGTTCCAACGTTGGGGGTTACAGATTTCCTGAGTGATCGCCCGGTGGGCGGCTGCATGAGGAACGGGAGTTCTGCGAGGGCGCAGGGTTCCTCCACCAGCACGTCCCACTGGTAGGTGTCCCGTGTTTCATGGACGAAATCCATGGCCTCTTGAAGATGTTTGGGTTCGTAGTTGTGGACGCCGGTGACGGTCAGCAAGGATCGGACCATGCGTTCGGGGTCCAGCAGCACGGCCGGTCCGGGTGAGACTGACCCAGCGAGGACCATGCGTCCTTTGATGTCCAGGGATGCGAAGGCTGACTCCACTGCTTGTGTCGCGCCGGACAGGTCCACGGCGATGTCCACGGCAAGGCCCGGGCGGTCCTCGTTGGGTGCGGCTGCGTCGGTCGCTCCGAACTCCCGGGCCAGCGCGAGCCGTTCCGGATTGATGTCCCGGACATGCACGGCTGATGCTCCTCGGTGCTGGGCGACAGCGCAGGCAACGATTCCCAGCATTCCTGCACCACTGATGAGGACGCGTTTGCCAGCCAGGACACCGGCGGCTTCCATCACTGCCATCACCGTTGCGGTGGCGCAGGCGACGGGTGCTGCCGCTGCGTCGCTCACCGTCTCCGGGACCGACACCATGGTGATGCCGCGGCGAAGATGGATGTGGGACGAGTAGCCGCCTGACAGGCCCCAAACGCCGTCGAGCGGTTCATGGCCGGTCTTGAGCAGCTCAACGCATTTCGCTGTGACGCCTGCCCGGCATCTGGCGCACTGACCACAGGAGACAGTAACGCTCCAGATCACCCTGTCACCTGGCTGGAGTTCCCGTCCACGGAAGTCCTTCACCCCGCCAATGCCAATACTGGTGATCCTGCCAACGGCCTCGTGCCCAAGAATGCCGGGATGGGGTCCGGGACGTCGGCCCGAAATCGTGTGGATGTCTGAGCCGCAAATGGTAGCGAGATCAATGGTTGCCAGCGCCTCGCCATGGGCCAGGGTGGGCAGGTCCACCCTGAGGTTGCGGAACTCGCTTCCACCGGTCCAGACCTGGGCGGACGCTGTCAGCGGAAGAGTCTGCGTATCCATGCAGAGAGCCTTTCGATCGCGAAGACGATGAAGAAGATGATCAGGATGATGCTGCCGGCGATGTCGAAGTTGAGTGTGCGGACGGACTCCATGAGGAGGAAGCCGATGCCGCCGGCGCCAACAATCCCCAGAACCGTTGATGTGCGAATGTTTACGTCCAGCATGTATAGCCAGTGGCCTGTGAGTTGCGGCAGTGTTTGCGGGATGACGGCAGCGAACAGCACGTCCCACCAACTCCCTCCAGCCGCACGGACCGCCTCCAGCGGCCCGCCGGGGATTTCTTCCACCGAATCGGCCACGAGCTTGCCGAGGAATCCGATGGTTCCCACCCCTAATGCCATGGCGCCGGCCATGGGTCCAAGTCCGATGGCAGCAACGAAAATCACGGCCAGAATGAGCTCGGGGATGGCCCGAACGGCCAGGATGACGGCTCTGGCCGAGTGGTACGTGTAGACGGATGGCGAGACATTCCGGGCGGCCAGGATCCCAACAGGGATGGCCGCCGCCGCTCCGGCTGCTGTCGCCACGAGACCGATGGCCAGGGTCTCTCCCACCGCTTTCAGCAAGGCGTTCTGTACACCCTCCACCGATGGCGGCATCAGCCTCCCAAACACGGAAACAAGGTCCGGGAATTGCTTGATGGGCGCCAAGGGGTCGATGTTCAGGTAAATGACGGAAACCACGACGGCGGTGACGGTCGCCGCTGCGCACAGGCCACGAATCGTTCGCCCCTTGGTCCAGGGTGGCCGAAGGGAGGGGCCGGGCATCGCGGGCAGGGCGGCTCCATCGGATGCTGGATCGAGGAGCGTCCGCCGCAAGCCACTGGCAAGGTACTCCATGGCAGCGATGATGAGCAGGATGATCAGGATGATGCCCATGGCGCTCTGGTACATCAGACCGCGTAGGGCGTCCTGCAGGGCGAAGCCGATGCCTCCTGCGCCCACGAAGCCAAGGACTACTGAGGTCCGGAGGTTGATGTCCACCCGGTAGATGAAGGTGCCGATCCACGCCGGCGTGACCTGGGGCAGCACCGCGCTGACCAACTCGGCAAGCCGTCCGGCGCCGGTGGCCCGTACTGCTTCCCTGGGCCCTTCATCGATCTGCTCAATGGCATCCGCGAACAGCTTGGCCATCATCCCTACCGAGTGCAGTCCCAGGGCCAGGATGCCGGGCAGTACGCCGATCCCCAAGGCCCGCACAAACAGCACTGCGAACACGAGGTCAGGTATCGCCCTGCACATGGTGATGATCATGCGGGCCGCGTGGTGGACAGCCGGGTGCGGGGTGGTGTTCGATGCCGCAAGGAAGGCCAGTGGAATGGAAATGAACGTGGCCAGGACTGTCCCCAGCAGTGCCATCATCAGTGTTTCGACCAGAAGCTCACCCACTCGTGGGGGATCGTCCAGTTCGGGGGGAAGCATCCGTGCCAGGAGGTTGGCGACGTCGTCGAATCCGCCACCCAGCGCGCGGAGGTCGACGTCGATCTGGCGGGCGCTAAGGACCGTCAGGCCGGCGATTGCAGCCAAAGCGACCCAGAGAACAGCCTTTTCCCTGCTGAACGGTGGTCGTAGGGCGTCATTGGTGGACGCTCTCGCCTGGTTGCCGGGGATTGGAGCTGGTTCCGCCGCGGATTTTATTGCGGTTTTCATGCAGTGGTTCCGTCCGGGGCTGCCTCCGGCTGGAGTTGCCGGTATACGTTAAGGACGTCTTCGCGGGACAGGGTGGCGGTGGTGGAGTCGAGGACTTTTTCGCCGTCACGAAGTCCCACGATTCTGTGGGCCCAGTGCATTGCCAGGTCCACTTGATGAAGCGTGCACAGGACGGTGATCTTGTTCTCAAGGCAGATCTGGAACAGCAGGTCCATGACGTTTGCGGCGTTCTCGGGGTCCAGCGACGCTACTGGTTCATCAGCCAGGATCAGTTCGGGTTTTTGCATGAGTGCCCTGGCAATGGCCACGCGCTGTTGCTGCCCTCCGGACAGGGAATCCGCTCGTTGGAAGGCATGCTGTCCCAACCCCACCCGCGAAAGATGTGTCAGCGCCTCACGCCGCTGGGCGCGGGAGTAGCTGAGGATTCCATAACGTGGTCCTGGTATCCGGCCGGACGCTCCGATCAATACGTTCTCCAAGCACGTCAATCTGCCCACCAGGTTGAAGTGCTGGAAGATAAAGCCAATTCTGGAGCGGAGCTTGCGCATCTCGCGGCTGGTCATCCCATGGACCGGTTGGCCCAGGACCGTGGCCTCGCCGGCGGTGATGGGATTCAGCCCATTCAAGCATCTAAGGAGGGTCGATTTGCCCGAGCCGGAAAGTCCCAGCAGGACAGTGAGTTCACCGGGGGCTACCTCCAGGTCGATTCCCTGAAGTGCAGTGACCGGTCCGAAGTCCTTGCGGAGCTCCCGGACGCGGATGGCTGGTCCGGGTTGAGCGTCCGAGCCCGCGGTTGCTGCAGCCTGGGTCATGGTCACGGCTCGCACTTTTCGGATTTGGTGGTGAGGCAGACGTTACGGATGCCGTCGTAATCGGCATCGCCGGCCTTCACAACACCCCAGGCATGTTCGCCGGTAATCAGGCATTCCTTGCCGGTGCAGTATCCCTGGGACTCGAAGTAGTCGGCGTTGGCTTTCTCCGTGAAGAGAGCTGTCAGCTTGGCTACAGCGTCATCCCCGAGCTTGTTGCGAACCGCGAAGACAGAGCCGGGAATCATCTCGGATTTCCAGACTGATTTGAGCTCCCCGGCCTGCAGTTCCCCCTTGCCGGGGAGGGTGTCCTCCACCATGGACTGCATGGCAAAGCCCACCTCGCACTGCCCGCTCTTGACGGACAAAGCTGAGGCGTCGTGGCTGCCTGCGTAGATCGGTTTGAGCGCTTTGCTGATGTCGGCTTCCTTACCACTGGAGGCCACACCCGAACTGATCAGCCCGGCCGAGGGGTAGAGGAAGCCGGAGGTTGAGCCCGGATCAACGAAGCAGGTGTCCTTGCCCGCGAAGTCCTCGATTCCGGACACTGCGTCATTGCTGCCCTGGGTGATCCCCAGCGAATAATAACCGGCAGGGGTGTCCTTGGCTTTGGTCAGGGCGCCAAGCGGCTGGATGTCCGCCTTGTTGGCTGTTGCTATCACGTAGGAGAACGGGCCGAGGAAGGCTATGTCCACACGGTCCGCAATCATTCCTTCAACAATTCCGGCGTAGTCGCTGGCCTGTTGGAGCTTGACCTTGGAGCCGGTTTCGGCCTCGATCATCTTGATCAAGGGCTCGTAGGTTCCGGTGAGGTCGGTGGAGTTCTCATTCGGGATCGCACCGATGACGATCTCCGATGGGAACCCGCTTGACGGTTGCGGTTCGCTGGCTGAGGCGCATCCGGAGAGGAGCACCACGCTCGCCAAGCCAACTACTGAGGCGGTGAGGGCTTTGAAGTTCATGGGGAATCCTGTTCTGGTGGTTGGTGAGGGGGCCCGGCCTAGGAAAGCAGGACGCCGGGCAGTTCTGTGACGGAATTGAGAATGTGGGTGTGGGGCGCAGTCTGGAGGTCTTCCCTGGTGTGGGCGCCGGTAAGCACACCGGCCACTATCGATGCTCCAGAGCGCGTTCCGGCCAGCAGGTCGCTGGTGGTGTCGCCCGCCACTGCGATCTCGCGGACGTCGTCGATCCCGAAACGCAGCATCGCTGTCAGGATCATGTCCGGTGCCGGGCGTCCCCTGCCCGCATCGGCGGGGGAAAGTGCGTCATCCACCAGTTCTTCCCATCCGAGGGAGGTGATCAGGCGGTCCCGGGTGACAGGCGAGAATCCGGTGGTGAGGACAACCTTTACCCCGGCATCCCTCAGACGGCTGATGGTTTGGGCGGCACCGGAGATCGCATGAACTCCCAGGGAGGCGATGTTCCGTTCGTAGGCTGCCTCAAACATGCTGTTGGCTTTCCCGGCAGCCTCTGAGTCGCCGCCGAAGATCTCCATGAAGACATCGATCTTGCTCTGTCCCATGGTGTCCAAGGCGTACTGCACAGCATCGCGCGCTGCCGGCGAGCCAGTTGCGAGGCCCATGTCGGTGACCGCGGAAAGGAAGGATTCCTTGACGACGCCGCCGTCCTGGACTGTTGTTCCGGCCATATCGAGG
Organism: Arthrobacter sp. MYb23; assembly: GCF_002979775.1. Classification (GTDB taxonomy): domain Bacteria; phylum Actinomycetota; class Actinomycetes; order Actinomycetales; family Micrococcaceae; genus Arthrobacter. The sequence goes on along the minus strand of NZ_PCPR01000005.1, from coordinate 35,155 downwards.
CACACAAGTTTGATCATTGTTGGGACTCCTGAATGTTTGGTCCTGGGATGTTTAGCCATGCGCAGTGCAGCTGCATCCAGCATGCCCTTAAAAATTAATCTGTATAGACAGATTCTGGACCGTTTGCCGATTGTTCATCAGTCATTAATCCCTTATTTTTCAACGAACTTTGCGTGCAAGCAGGCTATGATTGGCCCATGCAGTCCGAACCTATCTACCTAAAGTTGTCCGAACAGATCATGGAGCAATTCTCCGATGTTCCGGCGAATCGTGCCCTGCCGTCGGAGCACGATCTTGGCAACATCTTCGGGGTCAACAGGCAAACGATCCGAGCCGCATTGGACGAACTGGAGCGACGCTGGCTTATCCGCAAAGTGAAGGGAAGCGGCACGTTCCGTACCCAGCGGTTTGAGTACCGGATCAGCCGCGATCTGGCCCCGTCCTTTACACAGACAGTTCGAGCCGCTGGCGCGGACCCCCGGACCATAAACTCCAAACCGGTGATACGGCAGGCAAGCCCTGAGGAACGCGACATCCTGGGGTTGGAGGCAGGTTCCAAAGTCACGGTTTTGGAGCGGGTCCGGTACATCGACGACATGCCCGTCAGTACGGCCATCTCAGTGCTTCCTTCCGCCGCTGTCCCCCGCCTGGCCGCCGTCCTTTCCGTCGATGGATCGTTGGATGGCGTCCTTCGCCGGCACTACGGCTACTTCCCGCACCGCCAATGGAGCCAAAGCCGCCTCTCATCGCCCCCCAACGAAATTTCCGAGACCCTCGGACTCAGAGGAAGGCCGCCGCAGATCCTTCTGCGCGGCCTGATCTCCTGCTCGGAGTCCGGGAAAAAACTGGAATATGTGGAGAGCTACCTCAGGCCGGACGTCTTCGATGTAGTGACGGAACTGGGCCAATGCTGAACAGCTACACGCTAGGACATGTCCGCGCCGTCACACCCGAGGGCATCCTCGAGGACCAGCTGATCAGGGTATCCGGCGGCGTCATCGAAGACATCGGCCCGCACCGCAACGGAACACGGGCCGACGTCGATGGACGCGGACTGCTCTGCCTGCCCGGCCTGGTGGACGTCCACAGCGACGCCCTTGCGAGGGAATACCGCCCCCGGCCCGGCGCCGTCGTTCCCGTTCCTCTGGCGCTCCACGCCGCCGAGAGCAACTTGCTCGCGGCAGGGGTCACCACCGCCTTCCACGCCATGTCCTTCCAGCTGAAGTCAGCCGTAGGCATTCCCATCAAGTCCCCGCAGGCACCGGAAATACAGCACGCTTTACAGACCTACCCCGAACCGAGAATGGACCATCGGGTCCTGCACCGGCTGGACGTTCGGTGCCCCGGAGGCATTGACCTCTTCCGCGAACAGCTCGCCGGTCAACCCGGTACCCCGCTGGTGTCCTATGAGGATCACACGCCAGGACAAGGCCAGTACAAGGATCGCTCGGTCATGGAACGGTGGCTGCAGGATGCCCAACAGATGACGCCGGCCAGCGCCAAGTATCACGTTGACCTGCTGGTGGCCGAAAGGGATGAGCAAATTCCCCTTCGGGAGCAGACCCTGGGGTGGCTGAGCAGCCTGGCCGCGGACGGGTCCATCAAGCTCATGGGGCACGACCCCACATCTCCTGACGAAATCGATGACCTCATCGCCCGGCACGCCACCATCGCCGAGTTCCCCACCACAGTCCTGGCGGCCCGGCATGCGGCCGCACGGGGCGTCGCCAACGTAGCCGGGGCACCCAATATCCTGCTGGGCGGATCCCACTCAGGAAATGTTTCTGCCGCAGAGTTGGCACAACACGGCGTCCTGCACATCCTGGCATCCGACTACCTGCCCTCGAGCCTGCTGCCGGCAGCCTTCGAACTGGCCAGGCTCGGCCACGCCACACTTTCCGCGGCCATCGGCATGATCACCGCTGCGCCGGCCGCCGCCACAGGCCTCCACGATCGGGGACAACTGGTGCCCGGCCTCAGGGCAGACCTCCTGCTCTGCTCAGACTCCTCCGAGTACCCACGCGTCACCCGGACGTTCACGGCAACATAAAAGGGAGCCGGTGACTGGAGCATTTCGGTCCGCTTCTTCAGCCGGTGGAACGCTAGTGGTGTGCATGCCTTGCTGTGCGATGAGTGCTGGGCCCCGGGCGGAGCCGTGTGCGTTCCGACCCGATTTCCAAGTGAGCATCGATTCCGAAGGGGATCTCGACGTCGATGTCTATAAACTCGGCTGCGCGGGTCCAACGCACGGATAGCGGGCCGTGTGGTGTGCCGATCGTTGCGGCGGCGTGCGAGAGACCGCAGCCCGTGTCCGGTGCGATGAGGACACTGTCGTAGCCAGGTGCGGTCGCCTGGATTCCCGCGATGCGCCGGTAGAGCCAATCGTCGACGCTGCCGTTCGCGTAGTGGTTCAGCGAAACAGCACGCGGGTTTCCCTCCGGATCGACGGCGTCCCACGACTCCCAAACCGTGGTGGCTCCACGGTCCACCTGATATAGCCAAGACGGCATCGCTGGTTGCCAGAGAAGGTCCCGTGCAATTTCGCGATAGCCTGCGTCCCACAGAACGTCGAGCAGGTAGGGGGTGGAGAGGAACCCGGTGTCCAGACGGCGCCCCCGAGCCTCCACAAGACGGGCCAGTTCCGCGGCCGTCTGAACGCGTACGTGTTCTGGAATCATGCGGAACGCGAGCGCGATCACATAGGGGCCTTGGAGTTCCACCGGCAAGTGTCCGTCGTCCGAGACGTACTCCTGCGCGAAGGCGGCTCGAACAGCGGCAGCTCGTTCCGCCAGCTGCACCGCTTCCGTTGGACGATCAAGGACCTCCGCGATTCCAGCGGCGATGGTGAGCGTTTGGGCCTGAAACATCGGAGCAAGGATCTCGCCGGTCAGCGCCGGAGCGATGCCAACACCCTCGTGGAAAGGGCGTCCCTCCAGGGTGCTCGGAGTGAGCCAGTCGCCGAAGTGGTCACCACTGTTGTAGAGCAAGGCCTGTCGTTCACGTTGGTCATGGTCCATCACAACGCCCTGGAGTGCCACCGGCAGCTCAGTGTGCGCTGCGATGCGCTGATACTCAACCCAGCGGAGGATCGCCTCGTAGTTCTCTGCAAGTACCCGCGTGTCACCCGTGCGCTCATGGAGCGCCCACGGGACGAAGGCAATTGCGTCGCTCCACCCGGCGGAGACAACCATTTTGCCAAAAACATCAGTGGCCGCGGCGTTCGCCTCCGCATCGAAGGGTGAACGGGGTGACACGATAGGGACCTGCCCATCCTCGAGCTGATCAGCACGAAGATTCGCCAGCCAGCGGCTGATGAACGGAACTACTTGGGCGTTGTTCGTCGAAGCGGGTGCGAACACCTGCAAATCCCCCGTCCAGCCAGCCCGCTCGCGTTGGGGACAGTCGGTCGGCACGCTAAGAAAGTTCGCCCGCTGGCTCCAGAACACGTTCTCATGGAGTCGATTCAGGCGGTCATCGCTCGAGGTGAAGGATCCTGTCACCTCAAGGTCGCTGGACAGGACGATCGCCGTCAGATCCCGAGGGCTCGGCGCGTCGGCCAGTCCCCTGATCCGGATGAATCGGAAACCGTGGAACGTGAAGGAAGGCTCAAACGATTCTCCTTCCGCCAGGCCGGCCGCGACGTAGACGTCGGTCTGCTGCTTATTGATACCGTCAATGTTCTGGAACCAGGCCCCGTCCGCGCCGAGCGTCTCCGTATGCTCAATCGTGATTTCCTGGCCGGCCTCAAGGGGATCGAAGCAAATGGCGATCCGCCCGGCGATGACTTGGCCGAAGTCCACGATCCATCCGTCTTCTGCATCCCTCTTGATGTGCAGCGCCGGCAGTGTGGCGACGCGGCGGACCGGTTCCCCGGTGAAAGGAACGAGCACTGCCGGGTCCGTCTCGGCCGTGGAGACCGGGGCCCACCCAGCGGTGTCGAACCCGGGCGCGCTCCACCCCTCCTGCAACCGGCGACGATCGAACTTCTCGCCAATGAACAGGTCCGAGTACTCCCACGGGCCCGGTGCGCTAACTGCGTTGTCAGAGGCTAGGACCTTCTTCGTGGATCCATCCTTAAAATCCAGGTGCAGCTGCCAGGTAACGCTGGTTTCGGAACCGAACTGCGCGCTGGAGCCGGTCAGCCCAATTCGGCCGGCCCACCAACCATCCGCCAAGGCGATGCCCAGCACGTTCCGGCCTTCAGCGAGGAGATCCGTGACGTCGTAACACTGCACGGAAATTCTGTGCTGATAGCTGTCGAAACCAGGGGCAAGGACCTCATCACCTACCGCGACCCCATTAATCTCGATCTGGTAGATCCCCTGCGCCGCGGCATACAGACGGGCCCTGGTAACACCCGCGGCGAGGCTGATCCCTTCGGTGATCAATTGAACGGGTCGGAGCCTGTCCGATAGCGGCTCCGCGGGTCCTCTGCCGGTGATCCAGTCCATCAACGACCATCGTTCAATCTGCGTCGGAGACTGCGCGGGACGGACCCACGGCGCACGCCACTGGGACGCATCGAGCAAAGCTGTTGTGAATTCGCTCTCCACCCAATCGGCGGGCCCGTCGCCTCTCACATCGGTCCAAGCACGGACACGCCAAACGTAGAGAGTATTCGACGTCAGGTCTGAGCCCTCGTACTCAACGAGCGAGGACTTCGCACCGGTGACGCGACCGGACCGCCACAGAACGTTCCCGTCCTTGGCCAATACCTCAATCTCGTAGGCCTGCTGGGCCGCCCCGATCAACCAGCTGAAACGCGGCCGGGGGACGGCTACCGCATGGGGTCGTTCGGCGTATTCGACTCTGAGGTTGTAGCACCCTGGCACGACCGCTCCTTTGCTGAGATCTCTATGGCCGTAACGAACGTAGTCGACAAAAACCTTTGATACAAGGTTTTCAAAAATAAAAACCTTTGGTGCAAGGATTTAGACCGCGGGTCCGTTCTGATCCGCGTAACCTAGGCCCATGACACGACAACGTACCCGCGGCAGTTACTCCGTTGGCGTGGCGCGCAAAGCCCAGATTCTCGACGCCGCCATCGCTCACTTTGAAGAGGTGGGCTACTCCCGCACGTCGATGGCTCGGATCGCGGCCGATGTGGGACTGACCGGCCCCGGCCTGTCCCACTACTTCCCATCAAAGGAGCACCTGCTGGTTGCCGCAGCGGAACGACGCTTTGACATCCTCAGCGACTGGGCGACTGACGACTGCGCAATTACGGACGGCACCCGCCCCCTGAGGAAAATGCTCCATCTGGCCGAGATGCTCCTTTCCAGACCAGGGCTCATTGAGCTCTTCGCCCTGATCTCCTCCGCGGCGGCAGATCCCACAACCCCAGCCCACGCCCTTTTCGTTGCGCGGTATGAGAGGGTCATCGCGGCTCTCCGTAATGGTTTTCAGGAGGGCGTCGACGCAGGAACCCTGAGGGCAGACGTGGACTACGAACAGCTAGCCCGCGAATGCGTCGCCGTGGCAGACGGCCTCCAGCTGCAATGGGTGCTTAGCGGCGGCACCATCGACCTCTTATCCCAGACGCGATCGCATCTCGAACGAATCGCACCAACAATCCTTGTCAGCGGCGCCAGGATCGATCTATCGATGCCGCCTTCAGCCCCCCGGTCACCTGCCGTGCCCGACCCGTTACAGGCCGTTAGTCGTCAAGCTGAGCTATGAACCCGCCTGAGAACAGCGTCAGGCAGGCAGTTGGCTGGCGACCCGCGGCGCTTCCTGTGCCGGCAAGCCCTCACCGGCCTGGCCATACAACCAGTCGTTGTACTGGAAGTCGTTGTCCGTCCGGCTCTTGAAGAGCAGATTGCGCAGGGTCCGGGCCAGGCCGGAAACGTGCCATGACTCGCCCCACACGCGGGCGGAACGCTGGACTCGTGCGGTACGAGCGGCGCGAGCGGAGTTGAACGCGGCAATAGCCTCATCCCACGCCGCAGGGTTGGTGCCCTCGGCGGAAAAGACGGTACCTACGGTGACGTCCTGAAGCACGGCGGCGTCTTCGAGTGCTTGGCAGGCGCCCTGCGCGAGGTACTGGAGCATGGGGTGGGCGGCATCGCCCATGAGGACCATGCGGCCGGCGACCCAGTTTTCGATCGGGTCGCGATCGTACATGGGCCAGCGGATGCCGGTGCCGAGGTTCGCGAGTGCCGCCTGCACAGCCGGGATGCAGTCCTTGTAGGCGGCCTGGAGCTCGTCCACTCCGCCGTATTGCTCTTCCCCGCGTTCAAAGGATGGCGATTTGAAAACAGCCACGGTATTCAGCAACTCGCCCTTACGCAGCGGGTACTGCACCAAGTGGCAATCCGGGCCAAGGTAAACCACCACGTCCTCAAGGTCGGTCGCCGGAGTCTCCGAGGTAATGGGCACGGTTCCGCGGTAGGCAACGTAGGCCGAGGAAACAGGCTCGTCAGAAGCCACCAATGGACGAAGCGTGGACTTCAGCCCGTCGGCTCCGATCACCACGTCCGCTTCATAATCCACACCAGCTTCTGTGTGCACTACGCCGCGGCCGTTCACGGTTTCCACACTGTCCACCATGACGTCGTTGATCAGCTTCACCCCGGCAGCTTCACATCCTTCGAGCAGGACGCGGTGGAGGTCACTGCGGTGAATGACCACGTACGGGGCGCCGTAGCGTTCCTCGAACTCGCCTCTCAGGGACTGCCGGGTGAGCTCCTCGCCGGTGACCGCGTCACGAAAGACCAAGTGCTTGGGCTGCACGCCGATCTCCAGCGCCCTTTCCAGCAGGCCCCAGCGCTTCAGGACACGGGAGGCATTCGGTGCCATCTGCAGGCCGGCGCCTACCTCGCCGAACTCGGGCGCCCGCTCTACCAGCGTGACGTTGGCGCCGTTTTCGCGGAGGGCCAGGGCACCTGCAAGGCCGGCCATGCCCCCTCCCACAACCAGGACATCAGTGGACGTGGTGTACTCAGGCATTGTTTGCTCCTTGGGAGTTGGTGGATTTGATCTTGAGTCCGACGGCGGCCAACAGGACCGCTGCGATGGCGGCGGCACCGGCGAACGCCAGGAAGTTGGAGTTGACGCCCAGCCCGGCGGCCAGGAGGAGGCCTCCCACCTGCGGCGCAACGACGGCGCCGATGCGGCCGGTACCGAGCGCCCAGCCGAGTGCGGTCCCCCGCAAATGGTCGGGGTAGTGACTGGCGACTGCGGCGATGATGAGGCACTGCGTGCCGTGGGTTCCGACGCCGGCGAGGACCAGAGCAAGATAGACAACGCTGACAGGTGGGCTGACCAGCAGGACAGCAAGTCCGACGGCGGCCACGGCGGCTGCCGCTATCGCCGTCGGAATCGGACCGAAGCGCGTGCCGGCCCACGCTGTGAGGACCGATCCGGCGACGGCACCGAGGTTCAGGGCTAGTGCGAACGTCAGCGCCGATCCCAGGTTGTAGCCGGCCAGCTGCATCAGGTTGGGCAGCCACGTGCCCAAGCCATACCAGGCGAAGAGCGTAGCGATGGTGGCCAACGCGAATAGCATGCTGACGCCCAGGTAGGGTGCGCGGAGCAGGGTGCCGAAACCGGCGGAGTTCTTGGACACTTTGCTTGCGGATCCGAGGCGGGCCAGTGTCTCCGGAATGTACTTCAAGCCCAGCGGCACCACGATCACGAGTGCCAGCACGGCCACAAGGAACATGGCCTGCCAACCGAACGCGGGAATAAGGGGGATGCCAACGAGCGCGGCGATTGAGCCGCCGATCGGGACCCCGGACATCATCAGTGTGGCAATAGTGGAGCGCCACTTGGCGGGAACCAGCTCGGCCACCAATGCGTTGGCGGACGGCACCAAGCCCCCGAGCCCGATGCCGGCGAGCAGTCGCAGAGCACCAAACACGGCCGCATTGGGTGCAAAGGCGCAGAGGATGGTGAAGATCGAGAAGACGATCGCGCATCCGAGAATGGTCTTGCGACGCCCCCAGGAGTCGGCCATACGACCGGCGAAGATTGCACCGATCATCATGCCCAGGAACGCCATGGAGCCAATGGTCCCGGCGGTAGCCTTGCTCAGCCCCCACCCAGTGTCGGAAATCAGGGAGGACTGCACCGTGCCGTAGACAATGAGGTCGTAGCCGTCGAAGACCACCAGCAGCCAGCACACCAGGACGGCAAGTGCCGAGCCCTTGGAGAAGCGCGGGTCGCCGTGAGTAGTGGGAACATCGGCGGCGACCGTTCCGGATGATGACCGCCGCGACTCTGCAGCGGGAAGTGTGTGATTCATCCCATCACTCTCAGGTGAACCACAAGCGAAGGGCCATACAATTCTGTTGTGCAGAACAAACCGGGATCCCAGGTCAGTCGGAGGCCGCTGCAGAAGCGGCCCACGTATTCCATCGAGGCCGTAGACAACGCCCTGCAGCTCCTTCAATTGCTCCGGGACGGTGGCGCGCTGCGCCTCAAGGACGCAGCGGCAGAGCTTGGGGTGGCACCGTCAACGGCTCACCGGCTCCTGGCGATGCTCGTTTACCGGGGCTTCGCCGTGCAGGATGAGAGCCGCCGCTATGTACCGGGCCCGGCAATGGGCGTGGGGCCGGCCGGACTTAGCTGGACCCGGCTGCTGCGGGACCTCGCGCAACCCCATATGGAACTGCTGTCATCGCGGCTTGATGAGACGGTCAACCTGATGGTCCGCGTCGGCACCAAGGTCCGTTTCCTTGCCACAGTGGAGGGCGGCAACGTTTTGCGGATCGGGGATCGCCAAGGCACGGTGATGCCAGCCAACAAGACGTCAGGCGGCAAGGCGATGCTAGCCGAGCTCGAGTCGCCCATGATTGAGCAACTCTTCCGGAGCCACAACGCTGAGATCAGCGGCGACACCGTCCCCGACAGCGAATTTCCAGCGTTCCTCCGCGAGTTGGAGACCACCAGGAACAGAGGATTCGCAGCTAATTTTGAAGGCACCGAGGAAGGCGTCAGCGCCCTGGGCATCGCCGTCCACAACCGGCAAGGAAGAGCGGTGGGAGCTTTGAGCGTCGCCACGCCTGCCACGCGGTTCCGGAAAGTGTTCGACGCCGGATTGGTCGCCGCCCTGCGCGAAACCTGCCGGCAGTTGGAGATCGACATCGCAGCCAACCCGGCCGATGCGGAGCAGTAAATTCTGTAGAGCAGAATCTTCTGGGAGTCTTGGCCAAGCCTTCCTAGGGTCGATCTAAACAAGAAGCTGTTCGCACCCTATTGAGGAGGCACCCGTGTCAATCAGCGCCGAGAACACGACTCACGAATCCGTGGCCGCCACCCACGCCCTGCCGGAGCCGACCCCCGAGGAGCAGATACAGCTGGAGCAGCTCTACAAGGATTTCGACAAAGAGAACCTGATCCCACTGTGGACGGAGATCGGTGATTTGATGCCGATGGTGCCCACGCCGAAGGCTGTCCCGCATGTATGGCGCTGGAATGATTTGTATCCGTTGGCTGCCCGTGCCGGGGATCTGGTTCCGGTGGGCCGGGGTGGTGAGCGGCGGGCCATAGCCCTCGCGAACCCCGGCCTCGCTGGCACCCCGTATGCGACGCCGACGTTGTGGGCCGCGATCCAGTACCTGGGCGCAGGCGAAGTGGCACCGGAGCACCGCCATTCCCAGAACGCGTTTCGTTTCGTCGTCGAGGGTGAAGGCGTGTGGACGGTGGTGAACGGGGATCCGGTAGCGATGCGCCGCGGTGATTTCCTGTTGACCCCGGGCTGGAACTTCCACGGCCACCACAATGACACCGACCAGCCTATGGCGTGGATCGACGGCCTCGACATCCCGTTCGTGCACTACGCCGATGCCGGGTTCTTCGAGTTCGGCACCGAACGCGTCACCGATGAAGCGACCCCGGACATTTCCCGTTCCGAACGGCTCTGGGCGCACCCGGGCCTCCGCCCCCTGTCCGGACTGGATGACACCACCAACTCCCCCATCGCCGCTTACCGCTGGGAACACACCGACGCCGCCCTGCGTGAGCAGCTGTTGTTGGAGGACGAGGGTCACCCGGCCACGGTGTCACAGGGCCATGCCGCTGTCCGGTACTCGAACCCGACCACCGGCGGGGACGTCATGCCCACTATCAGGGCCGAGTTCCACCGCCTCCGCGCCGGTGCTTCCACCGAGCCGTTGCGTGAGGTTGGTTCCAGTGTTTGGCAGGTCTTCGAGGGCATCGGCACCGTGGTGTTGAACGGTGAAACCAAGCAGCTGGCCAAGGGCGACCTGTTCGTGGTCCCGTCCTGGCAGGAATGGTCCCTGACGGCCGACGCTGACCAGCCTGGGTTTGATCTGTTCCGCTTCAGCGACGCCCCCATCTTCGAACGACTGAACTTCAACCGCAGCTACACCAAAGGACGCAAGTAATGAGACTCCTCACCCTCCGCACTCCCGCTGGAACGAAGGCCGTCCGCCAGGACGGCGACACCCTCACCGAGATTGACGGGTTCGCCGACGTCGGCGCGCTCCTGGCCGACCCCGCCTGGGAAACCACTGCGAAAGCGGCCAACGGCGCAACGCACGCCCTCGACGGCGCCGACCTCGCCGCCGTCGTGCCGTCACCGGGCAAGATCATCTGCGTGGGCCACAACTACCGCAACCACATCAAGGAAATGGGCCGCGAGATCCCCGAACACCCCACTTTGTTCGCAAAGTACAACGAATCGCTGATCGGCCCGAACGATGACCTGGCGCTGCCGCAGGAATCGGACACCGTGGACTGGGAAGCCGAACTCGCCGTGATCATCGGCAAGGAAGGCCGCCGCATCGCCGAGGCCAACGCCGCCGAGCACATCGCCGGATACGCGGTCCTGAACGACATCTCCATGCGGGACTACCAGTTCCGCACCATCCAGTGGCTCCAAGGCAAAACGTGGGAGAACTCCACCCCGTTCGGCCCGGCCTTGGTCACCAAGGACGAATTCACCGCCGGCCCGCTCATGACCTCCGCAGTCGACGGGGAAATCCAGCAGTCCACCCCCACCGGCGACCTCGTCTTCACCCCCGAGTTCCTGGTCTCCTACATCTCCACCATCATCACCCTGAACCCCGGTGACGTGATCGCCACCGGCACGCCCGGCGGTGTGGGCCACGCCCAGGACCCCAAAAGGTACCTGCAGGAAGGTCAGATTCTGGTCACCACCATCGAGGGCCTGGGCCAACTGAACAACCGCGTGGTCAAGGAAGCCTGATGGCAGCCCGCCACGACCTCACCACCGATCCGCGCCTGCAGGAAGAACTCCTGCAGGCGCGGCGAGGCACCGCGTTCTTCGCCCGCAAACTGAACGAACTCACCGATGCAGAGCTCGACGGCGGCACCCTCCTTCCGGACTGGAACCGCCGCCACGTCATTGCGCACGTGGGCTACAACGCCCGCGCGATCGCTCGCTTGGTCGAATGGGCTGCCACCGGAGTGGAGACGCCCATGTACCCCTCCGCCGAGGCACGAAACCAAGAAATCAACTTCGGAGCCACGCTGTCTCCCATCGCGCTGAGGAACCTGTTCGACCACTCCGCCGTGCACCTGTCCGTCGAATGGCGAGACCTCCCGGAAGCGAACTGGGCCAACGAAGTCCGCACCGCCCAAGGCCGCAACGTCCTGGCGACGGAAACAGTGTGGATGCGCACCCGCGAAGTATGGATCCACTCCATTGACCTGGCCAACGGAGCCACCTTCAACGACATCCCCACCACAGTCCTCGAACGACTCCTGGGCGACATCACCAGCGCCTGGAAAACCCGCGGCACAGACACCGGACTCCTCATCAAAGTCACCAACACTGCCGGGAACGGCACCGACCTCACGCTCGGCGACACCACCGCCACAGACCCAACGATCATCACCGGCCCCCTTCCCGCCGTCGTCGAATGGGCCACAGGCCGCGGCAGAAACGGGATCGCTGCCTTGGGGGCAGCAACCGCTACCGTCCCAGCCGCACCGACGTGGATCTGAGTCAAGAGCACCCGCCAGACATGGTCTGACAGGTCCTGTTTCGAAATGCGGAACCCGCCTAGGTTCGAAGGAGACAAACATCCACCGACCTGAAAGCAGGACTTGCCATGGAATACACACGACTCGGCAGCACCGGACTGAAGATCAGCCGCCTTGCCCTTGGCTGCATGAGCTACGGTGACCCCTCAACGGAGAATTCCCACCCATGGTCCTTGAACGAAGATGCGGCCGGACCGTTCTTCCGTCAGGCACTGGAGCTGGGAATCACGTTCTGGGATACGGCCAATGTTTACCAGGCCGGCACGTCCGAGGAGATCGTTGGGCGCGCCATCAAGCAGTATTCACGGCGTGAAGACGTGGTCCTCGCCACGAAGGTTCGTGGAAGAATGCATGACGGCCCTGGCGGCGAAGGCCTCTCACGCAAGGCCATCCTGGAGCAGCTCGATGCCTCTTTGACCCGCCTGGGCACGGACTACATCGACCTCTATCAGATCCACAGATTTGACGATGACACCCCGGTGGAAGAAACCATGGAAGCTCTCCACGACGTGATCAAGGCCGGTAAAGTCCGCTACATCGGCGCGTCCTCCATGTATGCCTGGCAGTTTGCGAAGCTCCAGCACGCAGCAGAACGTGGCGGATGGACCACGTTCGTGTCCATGCAGAACCAGTACAACCTCTTGCGTCGCCAGGACGAGCCCGAGTTGATGTCCATGTGCGCTGACATGGGTGTCGGACTTGTGCCCTACTCTCCCAACGGGAAAGGTCGGCTCGCCCGCCCATTGGGTGAACAAAGTACCCGTTCAACCACCGACAAAGTGGTTCAGGCGTTCGACAACGACTACGACGGGCCCGTCATCAACGCCGTGCAAGCTGTGGCCGACGCCCGCGGCGTCACCATGGCCCAAATCGCTTTGGCGTGGGTGCTTCGAAATCCCGCTGTCTCAGCGCCCATCGTTGGCGCCACCAAGCCACACCACCTCCAGCAGGCCGCTGAAGCGCTGTCGCTGACATTAAGCGACGAAGAAGCCAAAGAACTCGAGGCTCCCTACGTCAACCACGGACCAGCATGGTACTAACAGGTCCTCCCAGTTCCCACAACACGAGACATACCCTAGGAGACATGGATTCCAAGTCCGAGATCAGCAACTTCCTCACGTCCCGGCGCGCCAAACTCTCCCCCGAGCAGGCAGGCGTGCCACTTTACAGCGGAGCCCGCCGGGTAGCTGGCCTTCGCCGGGAGGAAGTCGCCCACCTGGCCGGTGTCAGTGTGGACTACTACGCCCGACTCGAGCGCGGCAAAATCTCCGGCGCATCCCGTGAAGTTATCGAGGCCATCGCCCGCGCCCTGCAGCTCGATGAAGACGAGCGCGACCATCTTCTTGATCTCACCCGAATTTCGCAACGGCGCCCGCCACGCCGGAAACCCTCCAATCGCACCACCGTCCGTCCTGGGACACAGAGTGTTCTGGATTCCATCGACACCCCGGCGTTCATACAAAACGCGCGACTCGACCGTTTGGCGTCCAACCGACTCGGCCGCGCACTCTATTCGCTCCCCGACGACGGTTCCCGTGACCGTTTCAACTACGCTCATTACCTTTTTCTGGATTCCCGCGCCCCACGCTTCCATCGGGATTTTGACACGGCAAAACACAATGTCGTGGCGCTGCTTCACGCCGCAACAGCCCTGGACCCCTATGACAGAGAGCTGATCGAAATCATCGGGACACTTTCAACGCAAAGTGAAGAATTTCGCTCATTGTGGGCCTCGCACGATGTCTTCAAGTACCGGTCCGGGCAAAAGCTGCTCACCCACTCAACTGTGGGAGACCTCGAATTCGGGTATGAATCATTCGAACTTTCCACAGACCCAGGGCTAGTCATGCTGGTCTACACCGTGGCGCCCGGCTCCCCAACCTCAGACGCCATGCGGATACTCGCCAGTTGGAACGTCCCTGCTCTCAACGCGCATTAGGAGCGAGAGGTACGGGGTTTCCGCCCAGGACCGCGGCGGTCAGCGAAGGGCGTCGGAGACTGATTTCGCCCCGCCGTGGCTGCTTTGACCACCGTCTACCGGGAGGTCCACACCGGTGACGAAAGCTGCCATGGGACTGAGGAGGAAAAGCACGACGGCGGCCACCTCCTCGGGTGTTCCGGTGCGGCCAAGTGGGGTCTCGTCGATGGTCGCTTCCCTGAACGCAGGGTTTGCCCCTGCCGTCATCGGGGTCTCGATGAATCCTGGATGAACCGAGTTGACCCGGATTCCCTGCGGCCCGAGCTCTGTTGCGGCGGCAATGGTGAGTCCCCGGAGAGCCCATTTGCTGGCGGTGTAGGCCACCGGATAGTGCCCGCTGAGGGCTGCCACCGAGCCTACATTGACTATCGAAGCCCCGGACGACATTAAGGGGACGCAGGCCTGCATGCCCAGCAGGGCACCCGTCACGTTCACTTCCGATACCGCGGCAAGGTCTGCTGGGGTGGCGTCAAGGAGGCGGCTGCGGCGGGTGATGCCGGCGTTGTTGACCAAACCATCAAGGCAGCCGTGCTCATCACGGATGAACCGGGTCAAGGCCACCCATTCTTGGGGCAGCCTGACGTCCAGTTGCCGGTACACGATGCGCCCGGCGTGCTCCTTCACCGCCTCCGCCACGGCAGGGAACGGTTCGGCGGTGAGGTCCGTCGCGATCACTACACCTCCGGCCCTAGCGAACATCAAGGTTTCAGCCAGGCCTTGACCGCCATTAGCGCCCGTTATCACCACGATCCGGTCAGTCATGTCTATCACTGCAGAGTTGTCCTTTGTTGTCCGAGAAGTGTCAGCCGGGCAGAACAGCCGACCAGCCGCCGTCGACCATGAGGTTCGCGCCGGTGACGTAGGAAGCGTCATCTGAGGCGAGGAACAGCGCACATGCGGCCACCTCCCCCGCTTCACCTACCCGTCCGAGGGGAATGTGGGCAGCGATACGCCGCATGGGATGGTCTCCGGCCAGAAGGTCCGCTTCGGTGGCCGGGGTACGGATCATGCCGGGGCTGACGCAGTTCACGCGGATCCCTCGGGGTGCCCCTTCCGCAGCGAGTTGCTTGGTCATGGCAACGACGGAACCCTTGGTTGCCGTGTGCGCCAGCCGACCATTGGTGACCGAGCCGGTCACTCCTGCTGTCGAGCCGACAAGTACGACGGCGGATTGGCTGGCTTTGCTGAGCAGCGGCCAGAAGTGCCGCACAGGAAGGAAGACGACGTCTACCTCGTGCCGGAAATTCCACGTCCAGTCCTCGTAGCTGATGTCCTCCAAGGCCGCGAAGCGAGTGGCGGCAGCATTGGCGTAAAGCACATCTACGCGGCCATGCTCATGGAGCACGAAATTCGCCCATTCGAGCACGGAAGCCTCGTTGGTCAGGTCAACACCGTGAGCCTCATCCGCCTGGCCACCCTCGGCACGGATCGTTTCCACCGTGGCCTTTGCCCCTTCAAGATCTAGATCGCACCCCACCACGGTTGCTCCCTGACGGGCAAACAGTATGGCTGCCGCCCGGCCTTGCCCTGACGCGATGCCGGTGATCACCGTTATCTTTCCTGCGAGTCGGAGCGGCGGTGCGGTGCTGTCGGGTGTCATGCCTCCATCCTCCGGTCAGGGGAACTATTGAAGAATGGCCCGTTTCAGATACGAGCTATCCATGAGGTGAATAGTCCCCATCTCAGCTGGCAGAACCTGCCATGACCTTGACGGGATGCGCCTCCACCGGAAAGATCTCATGAAGCTGCGAACAGGCTCGCTGCACCACAGAGCGAAGCCAGACGCTGGCGGGATCCTCCGTCTGGGACGGATGCCAGTACATCGCCTCCACCAAAGCGGCTTCCAACTCCTCGGCAAACTCAAGGACCTCAATAGATGCCCCGCGCTGCGCCCTCGAAGCCAGCATGCGCGGAACCAAGGCCACCAAGTCCGTGCCCTCAACCAACAACGGCAGCGACAAGAAGCCAGCCACCACCGCCGCCACGCGACGGCGGACCCCGCGGGACTCAAACAATTTGTCCGCCGGCGTGCTGATGCCCTCACCGAAATACCCGACGGCGTGGGGAACTTCAACAAGGTCCTCCAACGTCAGTGCGGGCAAGGTGAGGAGCGGATTTCCCGCGTCTGCCACAGCCACGAAGCTGTCACGGAAGAGCTGCTTGGAATCACCCTTCATGCGGTAACCGGTGGGTCCCACCAACAGGTCCATCCGGGAGTACTCAGCCAGGTCACCCCGCAGGCCGGATGTGGGTACGAAGTCCACCACCACGTGCGGTGCCTCCTGCTGCAGGATTCCGCGCAGGGGCCCCACAATGAGCGCGGCCGCATAGTCGGACGCAGCAATGACAAACTCCCTTTCACTCGTCGCGGCATCAAAGCCGGATCGAATGCGAGTGGCCCGCTGGACATGAAGCATGGCTTCATCAACCAGCGGGACCAACGACTGTGCAAAGGGAGTGAGATCGTAGGTGCGGCCATTACGTACCAGTAGTTCGTCGTCGAAATGCCTTCTGAGCCTGGCCATCGCCGCACTGGTGGCCGGCTGGCTGAGCTGGAGCCGTTCCGCTGCCCGGGAAACATTCCGCAGCTCCAACAGGACCTGCAGTTGGGGCAACAGGTTCAAGTCCAGGTTCTTCATTTCCCTAGGTTATCCAGCCGCCGGCAACTTTACTGGCTGATCTGGACCAACCGCGGCCCCCGGACCAGGATCGCCACCAAGGCAAGCGCGCAAGCCATGCCCAACGCCCCAAGTGCAAGGCTGAGGTTCCCCAGGCCAGCAGCAGCTGCGCCAAGGACAATCGGCGTAAGGAACTGCCCGATGAACAGCGTCCCGGTCCAGATGCCGGTACCGCGTCCCCGCTGGGCGAAGTCCAGGCCGTTGACCGCCCACGTCAGGAGTGTCGGCAACAGCACTCCGGTACCGGCACTGGCGATAACGGCGCCCGCGATCGCCAGCGGCACGTTCCCGGCCAACGAGACCAGGCAAAGCCCGACGGCGGCCAGTCCGAAAGCGCCGATGAGCAGTTTCCGGGTGCCGAGCTTGGCAAGGTATCGGAAGGAGATGGCGCCTGCCGCAGTGGCCAGTGAGGCGATCGCAGCGGCACCTCCGATGAGCCCAGTATCCGTCACGCCCAAATCTGTGATGACATACGGCAGGTGGACGATCAGCGCGTAGAACACGATCCCACCGAACAACGTCACAGCTGCCGGGGCACCAATCTGCCGCCACGGCACCGGCTGTTTCGTCGGGGTTGTAGGTGCGACTTTTGCAGGCTCCCACAGCTTGAGGACCATGGGGATCACCAGCACGGCGCTCACCGCGTAGAGCCAAAACGGAGTCCGCCAACTGATGCTGCCCAGGGCGCCGCCCAAGGCAAAGAACGCGGTGGCCGCCAGCGCGCTGACCATGGTCTGGAGACCGAGGTACTTGTTCCGCTGTTGTCCCGAATAGTAGTCGGTGATCAAGGTGGTGCAGCAGGTCATGATGGCTGCCTCGGCAATCCCTACGCCGACTCTCGAGAAAGCGATGGCGCCGAGGGAATCCAACCACAACGGTGCCGTCCCAAAAAGGGCGTACGCCAACATCGCATAGATGAGCAGCTGCTTGCGCCCCATCCGGTCCGCGACGTAGCCCGCCAGCGGCGAGAACAGTGCTACAAACAACGCCGGCAGGGTGAGGACCAAGGGAACCAAGATGGCGACACCAGCGGTATCGGCAAAGACCTGGTTCAGAGTAGGGAGGACGGGTGCCAGCAGGACCGCGCCCAGCACGGGCATGCAACTACCGGCAACCAGCAACGCAGCCTGGGTCCTTCCGGCCGCTCGACTGGAGGCTGGTGGGCGGGTCTCGATAGCAGTTGGATCCATGGTGCTCATAGGTTTTCCTTCGCCTTTGAAGATGATCCCCGGAGAGTGGCAGAAGTGCCGGGAGGGACTGCATTCACTGTGGCAAGGGGCCCGCGGGCGGAGAATAGCGGTTTCGGTATAGCTGATATTTGTTCGGTTGATGGTTGGTGACATGGGCCCGGCTAGATCGCCGCGGAAGGCAACTTTTGGTATTCGCGCGGCGGATAGTTGCTATCAGACAGTTGCCCTTCCCCAAATACGTGACGTGACTCATGGTTACTACAGGACCTGCAGAGATCTGTCCGAGACATCAGCACATAGAAGGAATTCAACGTGGAAACTCCCCTCTCCCATCTTGCCCACCTCGAGATCACCGCTCCGGACGTCGACGCCTCGGCCCGGTTCTACGAGGAGAAGTTCGGCATGCGCATCATCGACCGCGTGGATGGCAACGTATACCTGCGTTGCTGGGGCGACTACTACCGCTACAGCCTGGTCATCACGGAAGGACCCGAGGCATCCTTGGGTCGGATGGCGTGGCGCACCAATTCCCAATCCGCGCTGGAAGCCGCAGCAGCCCGCGTTGAAGCAACAGGCGTGCAGGGCACCTGGACTGCCGGTGGCCACGGCTTCGGCAAGGCCTACGAGTTCACCGGCCCCTACGGCCACCACATGCGCCTGTTCTATGACGTGGAGAAGTTCGTCGCCGAGCCCGGCTTCGAATCCACCTACCCCGATCGTCCTGAGCGCCGCAGCAGCCACGCCGCCGCCCCCCGTTTCCTGGACCACGTCACGGTCGCTTCCTCAGACGTCCGCGGCTTTGCCAAGTGGTACAACGAGGCTCTGGGCTTCCGCGTCATGGCCTTCGTGGACCTGGATGAAGCACCCATCACGGTCTTCTCGGTGTTGACCACTAACGAGAAGTCCCATGACCTCGGCGTCGTCCTTGACACGTCCAACCGCCCTGGCCGCGTCAACCACATCGCCTTCTGGGTGGACGCCACCGAGGACCTGCTCCGCACTGCTGACGTGATGATGGAAAACGGCACCCCCATGGAATACGGCCCGTCCATCCACGGCGTGGGCGAGCAGAACTTCCTCTATTTCCGCGACCCCTCCGGCCTGCGCGTGGAGCTGAACTCCGGCGGCTACCGCAACTACGTCCCGGACTGGGACGCCAACACCTGGAAGCCTTCTGAAGGATCCAACAACTTCTACAAGAACGGCGCCATGCCGCACTCCATGACCGAGTCCTTCCCGCCCGCCGAAGGTTTCACTGCCACGGAAGAAGGTGCTTCCGCTGAAATGAAGGAAGCCCTCCTGAACCCCTACGCAAAGCAGGGCCGGGGCTAATGACGCAGCCACACTATGCACTGGTCCGCTTCCAGGAACCGGGTTCAGCTAAACCGCGGGCTGGCTTGCTGGTCGGCGACCGAGTCCTGCCCCTGGACAGTGACATCAACTCGCTGATCCAGCACTGGGAAACCACCGAAGGTGAGCTCGACCAACTGGCCGCATCGGCCAGTGAGGAGACAGGCCTGGCGGTGTCCGGCGTCGAGGTCCTTGCCCCGGTCGAACCGGCGCAGGTCCTGCAGACCGGCGCGAACTACCGCAAGCACGTGATCGACTTGGCCGTGGCACACCGCGACGCCGGCCAGGACGCAGAAGAGGTGCGCTCCAAGACCGCTGCGATGATGGACCAACGGGCAGGCCAGGGAACACCGTACTTCTTCATCGGCCTCCCGACGGCGATCGCATCCGCCACGGACGATCTCACCCTGCCTGGATACAGCAAATCCCACGACTGGGAGCTGGAACTCGCGGCCGTGATCGGTAAGGAAGCCTTCCGCGTCACGCCCGAGCAAGCGCTGGAACACGTGTTTGGTTACACCATGGTCAACGACATCACCACCCGCGAATATGTGTTCCGTAAGGACATGCCCGCCATCGGATCGGACTGGTACCGCGCTAAGAACGCCCGCGGCTTCCTGCCCACAGGTCCTTTGCTGGTGCCAACCAAGTTCTTCGGAGACCCACAGGATGTCCAGGTCACGCTGAAGCTCAACGGCAAAGCCATGCAGGACGAATCGACTCAGGACATGATCTTCGGTGTCGCCAAGCTTGTCAGTGAAGCATCGCAGATCATGCCCTTGCGCCCCGGAGACCTGGTCCTGACCGGCAGCCCCGCGGGCAACGGCCAGCACTGGGGACGGCTCCTCCAGGACGGCGACGTCATGGAAGGCACCATCACCGGACTCGGCACCCAACTCATCCACTGCAAGGACGAACAGTGACCACCGACGCCGTAGATTCGGCACCGATCCAGCGTACGGATCCGCTGGCCAGCATTGCTGCGGCTGCGGAAACATACAACAATTGGGGCCGCTGGGGCGAGGACGATGTCCTGGGGACGCTGAACTTTATCGACGCCGCAAAACGAGTCGAGGCCGCCGCTCTGGTGACCACGGGCGAGGCGTTCTCCTTGTCGCAACCGTTCGACACGAACGGCCCGCAGAAGGGTTGGCGGCGCCGGACCAACCCAGTGCACACCATGACCGACACCGGAGTCGATGCCGAACGCGGCAACCAAGGTTTCCCGCACGGATTCGGAGGGGCTGATGACGTCATCGCCATGCCCTTGCAGTGCTCTACGCAATGGGACGGGTTGGGCCACATCTTTGACCGCGGCAAAGCCTGGAACGGCCGGGCCGCCGGGGACGTGGTCACTTCAGAGGGCGACCTCGTGACCGGGATCGAAACCGCCGCGGCCAAGATCGTTACCCGTGGCGTGCTCCTGGACGTCGGCCGCGCACTGGGCCCGGAGCTGGGACACAGCGACGGGGAACTGCCCGACGGCTTTGCGATCACCCCGGAGCACTTGGAGCGCACCATCGAACGTCAGGGCCCCAGCTCCGCCGTTCGCCGAGGCGACATCCTGGTGATCCGGACCGGGCAGTACACCCGCGTCCGCCGTGAAGGCTGGGGTGACTATGCTGGAGGGTCCGCTCCGGGCCTTTCCTTCACCACGGCGGCGTGGCTGCACGCCTCGGAGATCGCGGGAATCGCCACGGACACCTGGGGCTTCGAGGTCCGTCCCAACGAGTTCGAGGGCGCTTTCCAGCCTCTGCACCAGATCGCCATCCCCAACCTCGGATTGTTCCTGGGTGAAATGTGGGATCCTGACCAACTCGCCGAAGCATGTGCTGCCGACGGCAAGTACGACTTCATGCTCACGGCAGCCCCGCTCCCCATCACCGGGGCTGTCGGTTCACCGGTCAATCCCATCGCCGTCCGGTAGCAGGTCCGATTGTCAGGTTGAGGGCCAACGACGGTCCCGGAGCCACAGACAGCAGCACAATAGGCAGTAACGCCGTCACCACAAAGGAGTCAAAGATGGCAGCAGTACAAAAGGTTGGAATCGTCGGAGCGGGAGCTGCGGGACTGACCGCCGCCATCCTCCTCGCCGATGCGGGAATCGACGTCGAGATTCTGGAGAAGGCCGCCGAGCCGCAGACGCTGGGTTCGGGCATCACCTTGCAGGGCAATGCCCTGAGGATCCTGCGCGAACTCGGCGTCTGGGAGCAGGTGGAAGCGAAAGGCTACCCGTTCAGTACCTTGGGCCTGCGTGCACCCGATCCGGCCGGAAGTGTCATTGCCGTGCTGGAAGACATCCGGACCGGTGGTGACGATCTTCCGGCCACGCTCGGAATGTACCGTCCCGACCTGACCGCGATCCTGCGTGAACGCGCCTTGCGGGCCGGCACCCGCATCACCTTTGGCAAGACGGTCACAGTGATAGAGGACGACGGCGCCAGCGTCACCGTCCGTACCTCCGACGGCGGCAGCACCCGCTACGACCTCCTCATCGGTGCCGATGGGCTTCATTCCGCAGTGCGCAAGGCAATCGGCATCGACGTCGAACCCCAGCCAACCGGCATGGGCATCTGGCGGGCCTTCGTGGAACGCCCCGAGGACGTGGTTCGGACCGATCTCACCTACGGCGGCCCCTGCTTCATCGCCGGGTACTGCCCCACCGGCCCGGACTCCATCTACGCCTACCTTGTAGAGAGGGCGCAGGAACGCAAGCACGAGGACGGTCCGCACATCATGACCGAACTCGCGGCAGCCTATGGCGGACCGTGGAACGAGATCCGCGCCAATCTGAACCACAGCGCGCGCATCAACTACACCTGGTTCACCACGCACTTGGTGGATGGACCCTGGAACCGCGGGCGCACTGTGATCATCGGGGACGCCGCTCACAGTTGCCCGCCGACGGTCGCCCAAGGCGCCGCCATGGCCTTCGAGGACGCTGCGGTGCTCGCCGAACTTCTCATTTCAGCCGACCACCTCACGGAAACCCTTTGGAAAGAGTTCACCGATCGCCGATTGGAGAGGGCTACGGCGGTAGTCAAAGCCTCAGTCCAGCTTGGTCAATGGATGCTGGATGGCGTGCGCGACGCCAATGTTCCCGGTCTGATGAACTCGCTTTCCACCATGTTGAAGGAACCCGCATGAGCACTCTCCCCTCCGAAGCCCCGGCAACTACAGTCGACGTGCATGCCCACATCCTGATTCCGGCCCTCCAGCAACGTGTGGCGGAGGCCGACCCTGACGGTTTCGCTGCACTCCAAGCCTTGGAAATGCGGCGGAACGGCCCGGAGTCGCTCGCTGCATCGGGACGCATGATCAAGGAACGTTGGCCTCAGCTCACGGATTTGGATCGTCGCCTGGCTGACATGGACACCCAAGGAGTGGATGTCCAGCTCGTCTCGCCGTCGCCGTCGCACTTCTATTACTTTGCTGGCGAAAAGCTGGCCCTGGAGCTCGCCAAGCATGCCAATGAGGCGGTTCGCGGTTTCGTGGACCTCGCACCCGAGCGGCTCAACGGCCTTGGCCTCGTCCCCCTCCAGCACCCGCAGCACATGGTTGAGGCACTGGAACACGCCGTACTCGAGTGTGGACTCCTAGGTGTGGAAATTGGGTCCTTCGCTGCCACGCCGGCAGACCCCGAACACAGCACCGTGGAGCTCTCCGATCCGCGGCTTGAGCCGTTCTGGAGCCGGGCAGAAGAACTGGGCGCCATCGTTTTCCTCCACCCGTTCGGCTGCTCCCTAGACGAACGACTGGACCGTTTTTACCTGGCCAACACCGTCTCCCAGCCCGCAGAGAATGCCGTGGCTCTTTCCCACCTCATCTTCGGCGGAGTACTGGACAGGTACCCCACGCTCAAGGTGCTCGCTGCACATGGCGGGGGTTACCTTCCCACCACCATCGGCCGTTCGGATCACGCATGGAAGGTTCGCCCCGAGGCGCAGCGGTGCGCAGAACCGCCGTCGTCGTATCTTCAAAAGATCTTCTTCGACTCCCTGGTGCATAACCCCCGTGAGCTGCGCGCCCTCGTGGAGGCGGCCGGCCCGGGGCAGGTGCTGCTCGGCTCGGACTACCCGTTCGACATGGGCGCCGAGGATCCCGTCGCGGAAGTCCAAGCTGCTGGACTCACCACAGCCGATGCCGCCAAGGTCATTACGGGGAACGCTGCCGGCCTCGGCATCACCGCCGCGGCCGCCCTGGCCGACCGACCCACCGTCTAAGGAAGCACACATGGTCAAGATTGCCCGTTGGAATCACGACGGCGGTACGTATTCCGGATTCGTGGATGGCAGCGGCTGCTTTGCGTTGCCACAGGGACAAACCGTCAACGACCTGCTGGCTGCCGGCCTTGCCGCCACTCTGGAGATCGCCGCGGAGACTCTCCGCACGGCACCTGAAGTTCCCCTGCCTGAGGTGCAGCTGCTCGCTCCGCTGGTGCCGGCCACCATTCGGGACTTCGTAGCCTTCGAGGAACACGTGGAGGGTGTGCGCAAAAGCATCGATGGCGTAGCGGGCGTGGTGGCCGAATGGTACGAAGCGCCCACGTTCTACTTCACCAACCCACACACGGTGACAGGCACAGCTGAGGTAATCGGAATTCCGGCGGGCTGCAACGAACTGGACTTCGAAACCGAAGTAGCCGCCGTCGTCGGACATGTCCCGGGAGGCGACGGCAGTAACCTGTCAGCGGCGGAGGCTCACCGGCACATCTTCGGCTACACCATTCTCAACGACTGGTCGGCTCGCGACCTGCAACGCCGCGAGATGAAGGTCAGCCTGGGCCCCTGCAAAGGCAAGGACTTCGCAAATACCCTCGGTCCCTGGATCGTCACCGCCGACGAGTTCGAGCACCTGCACGACGACGAAGGCTTCCTGCCGATCTCCATGGCCGTGGAGGTCAATGGCGAACAGATGGGCCAGGATCTGCTGTCCAACATGGGGTGGCCTTTCGCCGAGCTCGTGGCGTACGCATCACAGGACTCGGTGGTACGCCCCGGCGACGTTCTCGGATCCGGAACCTGCGGCAGCGGATGCCTCGCTGAACTATGGGGACGCAACGGGTCCAAGACTCCCCCGCCGCTGAAGACCGGCGACCTTGTACGAATGACCGTGGAGGGCATTGGATCGATCGAAAACGTCGTGGGTGAACGCCGCGAGGCCGTAACCCGGATCCCGGCGAGGAACCGGCCCCGCAACAGGACCGCGCCTGCAGGTGTTCGTCCCTAGGGCTGCCACATTTGCGAAATCGCCACCCTCAGGTGAGCCCTCCATCCCAGCAACGCTCGACGTCGGCACTTAGGTAAGTGCCGACGTCGAACTCGTTTCGGGCAGCTTTGAGCCCACCCGCACCGACTGGCAGATAACCGACCACACTGGTCTGTGCCGATGCTTTCCCGAGTCACATGCGGAGTCGCTGGGATTCGGCGATCGCGGCTTCGATGGCGGCGGCGTCCAGTCCACACGCGCGTAGCACGGTTGCGGCAATCACTTCCAAGTAGACGGGGTCCGGTTCCCCGGTCCTGCGCAAATGGCTGATCAGCTCCGTCAGGTGAATGATGATGGCACCCAGCTGTTCCTCCGAGACGGTAGCCGCTACGGCCTCAGTTGCAGCGGCGCCTCCAAGTCTTCCGTAGACGTGGAGCAGCTCTTGCCGCTCCGTGCGGAAGCTGTTGTAGCGCTCGCCCTGGACCTCCGGCAGCAACCACAGAATGGCGAAATTGTGCGCGGCCTTGATCAGGGTAGTGGTGTCCAGAATCAGGGCAGCGTGGAGGGCACCGGCGGCGCTGGCTGACGCGGGCACGAGTGCTTCAAGGCTGCGAACAACTTCCAGACCGGGCCGAACGGATGCGGTGAGGAGCTCGTCGAGCATTTCTTCTTTGTTCGCGAAGTGGTAATAAAGGGACGCCTGGCGAATGCCAACCCGCTCGGCGATCGCGCGGGTTGGGGTGGCGGTGAACCCATTCTCGACGAAGAGCGCCGCAGCGGCGTCCAGGATCTGTTCCCGCGGCGAGTGCTCAGTGTCCGAGGCCGGAATACTACGTGGACGACCGGTACGTACCGGCCTTGTTTCCGTTGACATGAATCCATCCTTTCACGCGGGACCCCGGAGTACCCGGGCAGAGCGGGCCCGTCTCCGCCCCAGACCCTGAGGCTTCACAAGATGCCGGCGGGAACCCTGCAACTCTCCACAGCCTCCCAGCGGGACGGTGTCTACTTCTTCAAAAATACACTACCTATCGCTTGACAGGTATTGTTCCAAGTGGGACGCTCAGACAAGCGAAGTTTTACCCCCGCCACAACAATCGACGAGGCAATCCCCCATCGGTTGCGGGACGGAATTGTCGTCCTTGAAGGTCAAGGGCTGCGGGACCTTCGCTGCACTAACCAACTCAGGAAGAAGTCGCACTGCTGCAATGGCCGGCGCTTTCATGGTGCGGGAGTCCTGGTTCAGGAATCACCCGCATCAATCCGTCCGACCGGAAGGAACCAAATGATCAGGACTCAATTGCCTCTGAAAACCCGTCCTGGCCTCGTCCAAGGTGTTCTGGACTTTTATGCGGACCGTGGCATCCTCGCAAGGTCCCTCGCCCAACCAGGGTGCCTGGCAGCGGAGATACGTGTACCGCTTCCCGTCCAGGATTACGTCGTCGTCAGCGCAGTCTGGGAATCCGAATCTGCCTACCAGTCCTGGGTGGGAAACCCCGAACGGGCCACCGCTGCCAAGGATCTCAACGCTCTGCTGGACAACGCGGAGGACCACTTGGGCGACGCCGAAATCTCGGTCATCCACGACTTCAGGGCTGCGCGTCCCGGTTCAACTGCCAGCTGAACCGTCGGCTGACTCAGCAAATCGACATCAAATTCACACCATAAAGGGATACGTCATGAAGAAAGACCTACGGGTAGGAGTAGACATCGGTGGAACCTTCACCGACATCGTCGTGCAAAACAAGCGCGACGGCAGCACGCTCCTCCACAAAGTCCTCAGCACACCGGACAACCCCAGCGTCGGAATGCTCCGCGGCCTGAACGAACTTGGCATCGCAGAGGACATAGAGTTCCTCGTTCACGGGACAACCGCAGGCCTGAACGCCCTTCTTTCCCGCACTGGTGAGCGGATCGCGCTCATCACCACGGCCGGGTTTGAAGATATTCCGGTCCTGGGCCGCGGTGGGAACAAAGAGATCTGGAGCCTAACGCCCGAACGGCCCAAGCCGCTCGTCGCTGAAGATGACATCATGACTGTGGATGAAAGGGTCCGCTCTGACGGACACGTGGAACGGCTACTGCAGGAAGATGAGGTCCGCCGGGTTGCAGAATGGCTGCTGGCGGAGGGCATCACGAGCGTCGCGGTTTCCTTTCTCCACGCCCACCGGAATCCCTCCAACGAGGTCACCCTGCGCGAACGCCTCAGCACCCTTGTACCTGACGCATCCGTTGTGTTGTCTCACGAAGTCGCTCCGGAACAAGGAGAATTCGAGCGGACTTCCACCACGCTGGCCACCGGCTACGTGGCGCGCACCGTTGACCGCTACCTCGCAGCACTGACAGTTGAACTGGACCGGCGCCAGTGCAGCGCTCCTCTGCAGGTCATGAGGTCCAGCGGTGGCATATGCTCAGCGAAACTCGTCGCCCGCCAACCTATCCAGACAATCCTCAGTGGACCTGCTGGAGGAGTCGTAGCCGCCGAGACTCTCGCCCGCTCCCTCGTCCGGCCAAACCTGATCGCTATCGACATGGGCGGAACATCATCGGATGTGAGTTTGGTGATTGACGGCAAGATGACACTGGCCACAGAAGTTGAGATCGCCGGCCAAGTGATGCGGATGCCGGTGGTCGAACTGCACACCATCGGCGCCGGTGGCGGTTCCATGGCCCGCGCCGAAGCGGGCGGCCTCCGCGTAGGTCCCAAGAGCGCCGGCTCCAACCCCGGCCCGGCGTGCTACGGACAGGGCGGTACGGAGCCCACGGTCACCGACGCCCAGGTGGTCCTGGGCCGGATTGATCCTGGCTGGTTCCTGGGCGGCAGGATGAAGTTGAGCTTGGACGCCGCGGAGATGGCCGTTGGCAGGCTGGGCAAAGCCTTGGACATCGAGCCAGAGACCGCCGCCGAAGGCATCGTCGCGGTGGCGAACGGCATGATGGCCAACGCGATCCGCACGCTCACCATGCGGCGCGGTATTGACGCCCGCGATTTCTCCCTCGTGGCCTTTGGCGGTGCGGGCCCCCTCCATGGGGCTGCACTGGCGGACGAACTCGGGATACAGGAAGTGATTGTCCCTTTCGCTACCGGTGTGCTTTCGGCTTGGGGGATGCTGCACGCAGTCATCCGGCATGACGTCTCCGCGCCACTGTCTGGTCTGGCGGACGACCCGGAGGTGCTGAAGACTTTCCATAAGACACGCCAGCAACTGGAAGCCCACGGATCGATACTGCTGGACACCGAGCGCGTCCCGGACGACGACAAGACCTTCGAGTTCTCGGCGGACATGCGATATGTCGGTCAGGAGCATGCAATCTCCGTCGAAATTGCCACCGGGGACGATGCGGTTGGTCTTTTCCACGGCGCGTACCAGCGCCGCTACGGGCACAGCATGCCCGAATCACCGGTCGAGTTCGTCAATGTAAGGCTCGCGGCTGTTGGCCGTATCAGCTCGGCTCCGGCTCAGTCGTCAGGCCCTGGCCCGGATGCCCCCGAAGAATCAACCCGGAAAGTGCGGATCGACGGTGTCACCCATGATGCCCGGGTTGTGCACAGGAGCGCACTTGGTGTTGCGGCGGTTAACGGTCCCGCGATCATCCAGGAAGACGGTTCCACCACTCTGGTCCCCCCATCGTGGCAGGCTACGCGCGGCGAATTTGACACCATGATTCTTAGAAAGGTCGGCTGATGAGCACCGACGTAGTGACCACGGAGATCATCCGGAACCTCTTCCTGTCAGCAGCGGAAGACATGCATGCCACTCTGGTGCGCTCGGCCTTCCAACCCCTTCTTTACGAAAACGAGGACGCTGCCGTCGCCATCCTTGACCGCAACGCAGACGTCCTGGGTCAGTCCAGCGGCCTGCCTTTGTTCCTGGGAAACCTCGATGAAGCGATCAAAGAGACACTGAGGCGCCGGGGCGGGACCGCATGGCTCAACGAAGGCGATATTGTCATCCTGAATGACCCCTACATCCAGGGCACGCACGTCAACGACGTCACCCTTTTCGCACCCGTACATTCTGGGGGTGAGATCATCGGTTACGTCGCCGTCCGTGGCGATGTGACCGACGTCGGCGGTAAAGATCCTGGTGGTGGAACCGAGACCACAGAGGTATATCAGGAGGGTCTCCTGCTTGGGCCCGTAAAGATCTGCACAGCACACGGACCGAACCAGGACATCATCGACATCATCCGCCGCAACAGCCGCAGTGGAGAGCTGATCGTTGGCGACATCAACGCCATGATCTCCTCGTGCCGGATCGGCCAGCGACGCATGCTTGAGATCGTCAGGCGCTTCAGCATCGGCGTCATCGAAGCATCCCGCGATGAAATCTTCCGTCAGAGCGAGGAGTCCGACAGGGACACCGTCAGCAACATACCCGACGGCGTCTACACCGGAGCCGGCTGCATGGACAACGACGGCATCATTCTGGACAAGCCCGTCCGGATCCCGATCAAGATCACTGTCTCCGGCGACACACTCACCGTCGACTTAACGGAAAGCCCTGAATCAACTACAGGGCCCATCAATTGCGGCCGCGCCCAA
Organism: Arthrobacter sp. MYb23; assembly: GCF_002979775.1. Classification (GTDB taxonomy): domain Bacteria; phylum Actinomycetota; class Actinomycetes; order Actinomycetales; family Micrococcaceae; genus Arthrobacter. Next base: position 6,232 of record NZ_PCPR01000005.1, on the reverse strand, counting down.
GCCGTTGCCGCCATCCGCGTTGCCTACAAGTTGCTGTTCGCCCCGGAACGCTCGTTCGACGGCGGATGCTTCCGTAACGTCGAGGTGCTGACGCGTCCGGGGTCAGTCCACCATGCAGAGGAACCAGCGGCCTGCGGCTGGTACTACACCACCTTGGGACTCTTGGTGGACCTCTTCATCAGCGCCTTCTCCGAAGTCCTGCCAGGACGTGTCACCGCGGCCCAGTTTGGTGATTCGATGATTACCTACTTTGCCGGCAAGGACCTGCGCGGTACGGACTACCTCTGCGTTGAGGCCCACGCCGGCGGTTGGGGCGCGTCCAGCCGATCGGATGGAGCAGACGGACTCATCAACGTCCTCAACGGCAGTTTCCGGAACACTCCCATTGAAGCGCTGGAATCCCGCTACCCGATCACGGTCACCCAATACGCCATCAGGCACGACTCCGGCGGTGCGGGCATGCACCGCGGAGGCAACGGCATCGTCAGAAGCTACCGTTTCGATGAACCAACGCAACTGTTCCTTTGGCTCGACCGCTCCCTCACCCCAGCCTGGGGACTGAACGGTGGCTCCCCCGGCAAACCGCCCCGCGTGGAAATCTCCGGCAGCGTCCAACGATCGGACCTGCTCAAGGTCAATGGCCTGCAGCTCTCTGCAGGCGATGAGCTGAAGATCCTGACAGGTGGCGGCGGCGGCTTCGGGACTCCCGAATGAGCACCATGAGACCCCGCAGCACTACCCGCTACATATTCTTGCCACCAGAAATCACACCAGGTATTTCTCATCGAAAGGGAACGCCATGACCGACAGGTCATCGAATACTGCGACGGCCCCCGGCGGACAGGGCCCGCAAGCGGCACAGCCCGGAACTCTCCGCGCCCGCCACATCGTCTTCTTCGTGATCGCCGCTGCAGCGCCCCTTGGGTTCGCCGTCGGATCGATTCCCTTGGCCATAGGCCGCGGCGGGATAGGCACTGTCGCTATGTTCCTCATCGCCGGCGGCTTCCTGGCACTGTTCGCAGTCGGATACGTGGCCATGACACGCTTCGTCCCCAATGCGGGAGCACTTTTCTCCTACATCTCGGCAGGACTCGGCCGACCTCTCGGCATCGGCGTCGCATTCGTCGCTGCCCTGGCATACGCCCTGGTGTCCGCCGGGGCCGTGGGACCGTTCGCAGTATTTGCCGAACAGACAGGCCAGTCACTCTTCGGCGTCGCGGTTCCCTGGCCCGTCTGGGCAATCGGAGGCGTCCTGGTGATGGGCATCCTGGGACAGCTGAACGTCGAGCTCAATCTCCGGGTGCTGGGCTTCTTCATGATTGCGGAAGTTACGGTCCTCGCTGTCCTTGGCGTAGCCATCGTCGCCCAAGGTGGGGCCTCCGGCCTATCACTCGATGCCCTGAGCCCAAGTGCCATAGCCGCAGGGCAAATCGGCGTCGTTCTTCTCGTCGTCTTCGCGGCTTTCGCCGGATTCGAGGCAACAGCGCTGTTCCGCGAGGAGGCCAAACATCCCGTGCGCACGCTGCGCCGTGCAACGTTCGGATCAATCGCCGTCATCGCCCTGCTGCAGTCCTTTGTCGCCTGGTCAATCGTCCAGGCCTTCGGCTCGACGGTAGTGGACGTCGCGAACGCAACGCCCACCGAGATGTTCTCCATCGCAGCACGACAGTACGTCGGCGACTGGTTCGCCAACCTCATCTCAATCCTCGTCGTCTGCAGCTGGTTCGCTTCCGTCAGCGCCTTTCACAACGCCACAACCCGATACCTCCACGCACTCTCACGCGACGAAGTCATACCAGCCGTCTTTGCCCGCCGCTCACGCCGCACCAATGCACCATGGGTGGCCAGCCTCGCCCACAGCACGTTCACCCTGGTGGTCATTTTGCTCTGCATCGTCGCAGGACTCGACCCCTATCTGGACCTCTTCGTCCTGGGCAGCGTGCCTGTAGCCGTCAGCATTCCTGCCATGGAATGCCTCACGGCAATCGCCGTCGTCGCGTTCTTCATCAGAGACCGGCGTGGTCAGTCACCGTGGACGGTATATGTGGCACCATCGCTGGCTGCAGTTGCCCTGGCAGTAGTTGTGTACTTGGTTCTGGCCAACATGGAGTTCTACACCGCCCAGACCGGCCCGATCAACTGGATCCTCCCCGGCGTCAACCTCGTGGTCCTAGGGATCGGCGTTGCCCGCGCCCTGTGGATGCGGTACCGCACACCCCACCTCTACGAACGCATCGGCCGCTTCGGCCTGGAATAAGCGCTCACCAAGAGAACGACCACCGCCTCGCCTGCCACGCCTTACGATACTGCTCCAGCCACGGCACTTTTCAGGGCGCGGCAGGCGGGGCGCCCTTCCACACGTGATTCATGCACGCCCCACACTCCCTCAAGGTGGACGAATGACCCCCTCAGAAACCACAATTCCACTTCGCGCGGCTTCCCCGTCGAACCGCTCAACTACACCCAATTCCGAATACTTTAAGAAGTACATTGGCGAAAACTGGGCCAGCCATCTCGAAGTTCTGCCGCTGCCCCGGGAACAGGCCGCATTTGCCGCAATACGACGCAGGCGCGTCTCCGAGCTGAACCCAGGCGTCCGTCTGCTGGTGCCGGCCGGCCGCCTCAAACAACGCGCGAACGATATGACCTATCCGTTTCGGGCCCACTCCGCTTTTGCGTGGCTCACGGGATGGGGCAGCGATTCCGAGCCCGGAGCCGTGCTCGTGTTTGAACCCATAGGCGACACCCACGAGGTAACACTGTACTTCCGCGAACGCGCCGGACGCGGAACGGACGAGTTCTACGCGGACCCCGAAATCGGCGAGTTCTGGATTGGTCCTAGGCCTTCCCTTCGGCAAGTCGCCGCCGACCTCGGGCTCCAGACGCGTGACATCGCCAATCTTGACATGCTGCTTCACCAGGACTCAGGGAAAGAAGCGACGACCACACACTCGACCGTGACCATACCTGAAGCAGATCCGGAACTGGCCGACGTTGTTGGCGGATGGAGCCCAGATGCGGTCACGCGCAACACGAAATTTGTACGCGACCTTTCCGAACTGCGACTCGTCAAAGATCCCTACGAGGTAGAGCAACTTCGGAAGGCGGTCGCCGCCACCGCCCTAGGATTTTCGGACGTCATGGCCGAGCTCCCCCGCATCCGTGGCCATGCCCGCGCCGAGCGCCTCATCGACGGAGTATTCAACAGCCGGGCCCGGGTGGAAGGAAACACCGTGGGTTACACCACGATTGCAGCAGCCGGTGCGCACTCGTGCATTCTGCATTGGACCCAAAACGACGGCCCCGCTCTGAACGGCGACTTGGTACTCCTCGATGCAGGCGTGGAAATGGACAGCTACTACACGGCCGACATCACCCGAACCTTTCCCGTGAGCGGAACCTACACTCCGGCGCAACGAAAAGTCTACGAGGCTGTACTGGAAGCAGCAGACGCCGCCCTCGCCGTCGCCCGTCCCGGCATCAGGTTCCGTGACATCCACGACGCCGCCATGGCGGTCATTGCCCGCAAAACCGTCGAATGGGGCGTGGTGACGGTCAGCGTCGAGCAAGCAGTGGAAGAGGGAAACCAACAGCATCGACGCTACATGGTGCATGGCACCAGTCATCACCTCGGCCTTGACGTACACGACTGCCCACAGGCCCGCCGGGAGATGTACCTCGACGGCATCCTTGAGCCAGGCATGGTCTTCACGATCGAACCGGGACTCTACTTCCACCCCGATGACCTCACCGCGCCGGATGAACTACGCGGCATTGGGGTGCGCATCGAGGACAACATCCTGGTAACAGCAGAAGGCGCAGAAAATCTCTCGGCTGCAATTCCGCGCACCGCCGATGACGTTGAAGCGTGGATCCAACAGTCAAACAACTGAACGTTGTGCCCGAGCCTCGAGTCCTGGACCACCTGCACCGCACCAAACACCCTATTCTCCAGCGCCGCCAGCTCCCGGCCTTCGTGAGTGCTTATGGCGTGTTGTCACCCCCAGTGCGGGCCACGACCGGGCCGCCCGTGGACGAGTCTTCACGGATCCGCCAGCCGACCATCTTGTGTGTCCGAACAACGAGCGCCGAGTCCACGACCCGCAGTTCCGGCACTGTCCGGAGCAGGCGTGCCTCAAACTCGGCGATGTCGGCTGGCCTCTGCAGGTAGAGCATGAAAGTGAGGTTCGCATCGCCGCTGACCTCAGCGCAGAAACGCAGAGTCCTTTGTGCATTGAGGAACGCGAGGGTCTGGGGAATGGCCGCGGGCGTGGCCCGCACGTACCACTGGCAGCTGATGGGGTATCCCACGAGAGCCTGGGCCACCTCGCAGCGGAAGTCGACGAGTCCCATCCGGACCACAGCCGTGAGGTGACGTCCCGCCGTCGTTGGATGCATGCCTGTGGCCGCAGCGATCTCCCTTGCTGTCGCGCGGCCATCGTGGGCTAGGACCCCGAGGATTGCAGGGAGATCCGACGGTGCTATCGCAGCTGGTCGGTCCGCGGTCATCTTGAGTTGGGCGAGCTCGGCCGCCTGAACCCGGTCGAGTACGTCGAGCCGAAGATGGCCGCCGCGGATGTGCATCGCGGTGGTGACACGCAGCCGCGTACGCAGCACGCCGGGAACCGATTGGATCCATGGCAGCACGGAGCGGACGAGCTCCAGCCATTCGAGGGTGAGGACCGTGAGCTGGAGCTCCCAAGAGTCCGAGGTTTCGATGACGCTGCTCACCCTCGTGTCTTGGCAGAACGTCTCGATCGCAGTCGCCGTCGTGCTCGGCGAACACTCGACGTCGATGAACGCCAGGCACGTTTGTTCCGGGCGGCCGCTGAGGGCCGCAGTCACCCAAGCGCTGCCGGTCTCGGTGAGGCGCGACCATCGGGACGCGAGGGTGGCTGGATGCCGCCCGAGGACCGGCGCGATCGACGACCACGGTGCCCGAGGCGCAATCTGCAGGGCATGGAGTAGTTCCAGATCTTCGGCGCTAAGCATCATAGCTGCACACTAATGCACTCATGCCACCCGTTGGCTGCAACTTTATGTGAATTTTTCGGGTGCTGTGTGTTTGGTCACTCAATACTGGAACCGGTTACTTCGACGAACGGGAACTCTCTTGAGCTTGCACCTGTCTTCACCTACGACGTCCTCTCTGACGAAAGATGCTGCCGCGCTCCAGCCCGAGCTAACGCAACTGCGCCACGCCTTACACGCCCAGCCTGAGATTGGGTTGCACCTGCCGGGCACCCAGGAACGTGTCCTGGCGTGGCTCGACGGGCTCGGTTACGAGCTGATTCCTGGCAAGGGCCTTTCCTCGGTCACTGCCGTCCTGCGCGGCACCGCTGAGGTCACCGGACCGCGGCGCACGGTCCTCCTGCGGGCCGACATGGATGCCCTCCCGGTCCAGGAGGCCACCGGCCTGCCCTACTCATCGCGGATTGATGGTGCCATGCATGCGTGCGGCCATGACCTGCACACGACCATGCTCGCTGGCGCCGCGACACTCTTGGCCGACCGCCGCCACGAGGTGGCGGGCGATGTCGTCCTCATGTTTCAACCCGGCGAAGAAGGCCACGACGGCGCCCGCATCATGATCGAGGAGGGTGTCCTCGACGCATCTGGACGCCGCGCCGAGTCGGCGTTCGGTGTACACGTCACAAGCGCCCTCGCGCCGTGCGGTACTGTCATGTCCCGCCCTGGTGCGACGATGGGCGCTGCCGATGGGCTCTTTGTAACCGTCCGGGGTGCCGGCGGGCACGGTTCGAAGCCCTCCACGGCGCTGGACCCGGTGCCCGTCGCAGCGGAAATGGTCACTGCACTCCAGTCACTCCTGACCCGCCGCATCGATATCTTCGACCCGGCCGTCCTCACAGTCGGCGTCTTCCGCGCCGGGACGCAGCGAAATATCATCCCGGACACTGCGACTTTCGAGGCAAGCCTCCGCTCGTTCAGCCGCGAGACCGGCGACCGGCTCGAGCGGATCGTCCCCGAGCTCATCCACGGCGTCGCGGCCGCGCACGGCATGACCGCCGACGTCGAATACCGCCGTGAGTTCCCGCTGACTTTCAGCGACTCCACTGAGCACAGTACAGCGCGGGAAGTCGCCGTCGACCTCTTCGGCGACCACCGGCACGTGACCATGCCGCATCCCCTCGCGGCCTCGGAGGACTTCTCCCTGGTCCTCGAGCAGGTCCCCGGCGCGTTCGTCTTCCTCGCCGCCACTCCCCCCGGAGCG
>NZ_PCPR01000049.1:3648-5882 GCF_002979775.1 Arthrobacter sp. MYb23 | reverse complement strand
GGTAAGTTTGAAAAGTTGCTCCGGAGCGATCCTGTCCCTTTGTGGGGGTTTGGTGGTGCCGGGTGTGTCTGTTGTTTGAGAACTCAATAGTGTGCCAAGTTTGTTGATGCCGATTGTTTTATTGATTGGTTGAAATTATGGCCGGATTGTCGCGCACCCCCGTGTGTGGTGGTCTGGTTTTCAGCTGGTTTCGAATTTTGTGCAGCCGTGTCTACCGTTATTTCCGGTGGGTGTGGTTGTGTCTGTTTGATTTTTGTTTTTCAACGGAGAGTTTGATCCTGGCTCAGGATGAACGCTGGCGGCGTGCTTAACACATGCAAGTCGAACGATGATCCCAGCTTGCTGGGGGATTAGTGGCGAACGGGTGAGTAACACGTGAGTAACCTGCCCTTGACTCTGGGATAAGCCTGGGAAACTGGGTCTAATACCGGATACGACCATCTGGCGCATGTCATGGTGGTGGAAAGCTTTTGTGGTTTTGGATGGACTCGCGGCCTATCAGCTTGTTGGTGGGGTAATGGCCTACCAAGGCGACGACGGGTAGCCGGCCTGAGAGGGTGACCGGCCACACTGGGACTGAGACACGGCCCAGACTCCTACGGGAGGCAGCAGTGGGGAATATTGCACAATGGGCGCAAGCCTGATGCAGCGACGCCGCGTGAGGGATGACGGCCTTCGGGTTGTAAACCTCTTTCAGTAGGGAAGAAGCGAAAGTGACGGTACCTGCAGAAGAAGCGCCGGCTAACTACGTGCCAGCAGCCGCGGTAATACGTAGGGCGCAAGCGTTATCCGGAATTATTGGGCGTAAAGAGCTCGTAGGCGGTTTGTCGCGTCTGCTGTGAAAGACCGGGGCTCAACTCCGGTTCTGCAGTGGGTACGGGCAGACTAGAGTGCAGTAGGGGAGACTGGAATTCCTGGTGTAGCGGTGAAATGCGCAGATATCAGGAGGAACACCGATGGCGAAGGCAGGTCTCTGGGCTGTAACTGACGCTGAGGAGCGAAAGCATGGGGAGCGAACAGGATTAGATACCCTGGTAGTCCATGCCGTAAACGTTGGGCACTAGGTGTGGGGGACATTCCACGTTTTCCGCGCCGTAGCTAACGCATTAAGTGCCCCGCCTGGGGAGTACGGCCGCAAGGCTAAAACTCAAAGGAATTGACGGGGGCCCGCACAAGCGGCGGAGCATGCGGATTAATTCGATGCAACGCGAAGAACCTTACCAAGGCTTGACATGAACCGGAAAGACCTGGAAACAGGTGCCCCGCTTGCGGTCGGTTTACAGGTGGTGCATGGTTGTCGTCAGCTCGTGTCGTGAGATGTTGGGTTAAGTCCCGCAACGAGCGCAACCCTCGTTCTATGTTGCCAGCGCGTTATGGCGGGGACTCATAGGAGACTGCCGGGGTCAACTCGGAGGAAGGTGGGGACGACGTCAAATCATCATGCCCCTTATGTCTTGGGCTTCACGCATGCTACAATGGCCGGTACAAAGGGTTGCGATACTGTGAGGTGGAGCTAATCCCAAAAAGCCGGTCTCAGTTCGGATTGGGGTCTGCAACTCGACCCCATGAAGTCGGAGTCGCTAGTAATCGCAGATCAGCAACGCTGCGGTGAATACGTTCCCGGGCCTTGTACACACCGCCCGTCAAGTCACGAAAGTTGGTAACACCCGAAGCCGGTGGCCTAACCCTTGTGGGGGGAGCCGTCGAAGGTGGGACCGGCGATTGGGACTAAGTCGTAACAAGGTAGCCGTACCGGAAGGTGCGGCTGGATCACCTCCTTTCTAAGGAGCTGCTAACAATTGCTGGTTTCCGTGCATGCGGAGATCGTGTGGTTGTCAGTGTTGCCCATTGCGCAGGCGTCTGTTCTGCGGTGGGTGCTCATGGGTGGAATATCAACGAATCAAACTTGTTTGGCATGGCCTTCACTGGTTGTGTCCTGGTGCTAGTACGGCATCCTGTTGCTCCTTTCGGGGGTGGTGGGGTGTGTGGAACGTGGCTGGGGCGTGGTGTGTGGGGTTGTGTTTGGCGCACTGTTGGGTCCTGAGGCAACAGGACCTTTTTGCAGCAATGCATGGGGGCATCTTCTGGTGTTTCTTTTGTTCCTGCTTCCGGTACCTCCGGTCACTGTTAACAGTCCCTTCCTTGTGTGGGGGTTGTGGTGGGTGGTGGTCTGGTTGACGGGGTTGTTGTTTGAGAACTACATAGTGGACGCGAGCATCTAGAACACACACGTT
>NZ_PCPR01000049.1:0-3424 GCF_002979775.1 Arthrobacter sp. MYb23 | reverse complement strand
TTGTGTGGTCAAGTTTTTAAGGGCACACGGTGGATGCCTTGGCATTAGGAGCCGAAGAAGGACGTAGGAATCTGCGATAAGCCTGGGGGAGTTGATAACCGAGCGTTGATCCCAGGATGTCCGAATGGGGAAACCCCGCACAACGCTGTGAGGTGATTGTGTGACCCGCATCTGAACACATAGGGTGCGTGGGGGGAACGCGGGGAAGTGAAACATCTCAGTACCCGCAGGAAGAGAAAACAATAGTGATTCCGTTAGTAGTGGCGAGCGAACGCGGATCAGGCTAAACCGTTCCATGTGTGATAGCCGGCGGGCGTTGCATGGGCGGGGTTGTGGGACTTTCCGTTCTGGTTCTGCCGGACCAGTGAGGTGAGGTGCAGGCATAGGTGAACGGTCTTGAAAGGCCGGCCAGAGAGGGTGTGAGCCCCGTAACCGTAATGTTGTGCACAGCCTGGGGAGTATCCCAAGTAGCACGGGGCCCGAGAAATCCCGTGCGAATCTGTCAGGACCACCTGATAAGCCTAAATACTTCCTAATGACCGATAGCGGACCAGTACCGTGAGGGAAAGGTGAAAAGTACCCCGGGAGGGGAGTGAAACAGTACCTGAAACCGTGTGCTTACAATCCGTCGGAGCCAGTCTGATTCTGGTGACGGCGTGCCTTTTGAAGAATGAGCCTGCGAGTTAGTGTTACGTCGCGAGGTTAACCCGTGTGGGGTAGCCGTAGCGAAAGCGAGTCTGAATAGGGCGAGTGTAGTGGCGTGATCTAGACCCGAAGCGGAGTGATCTACCCATGGCCAGGTTGAAGCGACGGTAAGACGTCGTGGAGGACCGAACCCACTTCAGTTGAAAATGGAGGGGATGAGCTGTGGGTAGGGGTGAAAGGCCAATCAAACTCCGTGATAGCTGGTTCTCCCCGAAATGCATTTAGGTGCAGCGTTGCGTGTTTCTTGCCGGAGGTAGAGCTACTGGATGGCCGATGGGCCCTACAAGGTTACTGACGTCAGCCAAACTCCGAATGCCGGTAAGTCAGAGCGCAGCAGTGAGACTGTGGGGGATAAGCTTCATAGTCGAGAGGGAAACAGCCCAGACCACCAACTAAGGCCCCTAAGCGTGTGCTAAGTGGGAAAGGATGTGGAGTTGCGAAGACAACCAGGAGGTTGGCTTAGAAGCAGCCATCCTTGAAAGAGTGCGTAATAGCTCACTGGTCAAGTGATTCCGCGCCGACAATGTAGCGGGGCTCAAGTACACCGCCGAAGTTGTGGATTTCACATAATGCCCTAGCCTTCGTGGTTCAGGGGTGTGGAGTGGTAGGGGAGCGTCGTGTGGGCAGTGAAGTCGCGGTGTAAACCAGCGGTGGAGCCTACACGAGTGAGAATGCAGGCATGAGTAGCGAAAGACGGGTGAGAAACCCGTCCGCCGAATGATCAAGGGTTCCAGGGTCAAGCTAATCTGCCCTGGGTAAGTCGGGACCTAAGGCGAGGCCGACAGGCGTAGTCGATGGACAACGGGTTGATATTCCCGTACCGGCGAAAAACCGCCAATGCCAAGCGGGGGATACTAACCGCCCGGAGCCTGCCCTAGCACCCTTGTGGTGTGTGGGTTTTGGCCGAGCGCGGGATCTGATCCTGGGAGGTAAGCGTATTAACAGGTGTGACGCAGGAAGGTAGCCGGGCCGGGCGATGGTTGCCCCGGTCTAAGGATGTAGGGTCAGGGATAGGCAAATCCGTTCCTGTGTGTTTCGAGCACGATCCTGAGATCTGATGGGACCCCCGTTTGGGGGGATCCGGTGATCCTATGCTGCCAAGAAAAGCATCGACGCGAGGTTTTAGCCGCCCGTACCCCAAACCGACACAGGTGATCAGGTAGAGAATACCAAGGCGATCGAGAGAATTATGGTTAAGGAACTCGGCAAAATGCCCCCGTAACTTCGGGAGAAGGGGGGCCTGCCCCGTGATGGAGACTTGCTCTCCGTGAGCGGGTGTGGGCCGCAGAGACCAGGGGGAAGCGACTGTTTACTAAAAACACAGGTCCGTGCGAAGTCGCAAGACGATGTATACGGACTGACTCCTGCCCGGTGCTGGAAGGTTAAGAGGACCGGTTAGCCCTTTATGGGCGAAGCTGAGAATTTAAGCCCCAGTAAACGGCGGTGGTAACTATAACCATCCTAAGGTAGCGAAATTCCTTGTCGGGTAAGTTCCGACCTGCACGAATGGAGTAACGACTTCCCCGCTGTCTCAACCATAAACTCGGCGAAATTGCAGTACGAGTAAAGATGCTCGTTACGCGCAGCAGGACGGAAAGACCCCGAGACCTTTACTATAGTTTGGTATTGGTGTTCGGAGTGGCTTGTGTAGGATAGGTGGGAGACGTTGAAACCCGGACGCCAGTTCGGGTGGAGTCATCGTTGAAATACCACTCTGGTCACTTTGGACATCTAACTTCGGCCCGTGATCCGGGTCAGGGACAGTGCCTGATGGGTAGTTTAACTGGGGCGGTTGCCTCCTAAAAAGTAACGGAGGCGCCCAAAGGTTCCCTCAGCCTGGTTGGCAATCAGGTGTCGAGTGTAAGTGCACAAGGGAGCTTGACTGTGAGAGAGACATCTCAAGCAGGGACGAAAGTCGGGACTAGTGATCCGGCGGTACATTGTGGAATGGCCGTCGCTCAACGGATAAAAGGTACCTCGGGGATAACAGGCTGATCTTGCCCAAGAGTCCATATCGACGGCATGGTTTGGCACCTCGATGTCGGCTCGTCGCATCCTGGGGCTGGAGTAGGTCCCAAGGGTTGGGCTGTTCGCCCATTAAAGCGGTACGCGAGCTGGGTTTAGAACGTCGTGAGACAGTTCGGTCCCTATCCGCTGCGCGCGCAGGAAATTTGAGAAGGGCTGTCCTTAGTACGAGAGGACCGGGACGGACGAACCTCTGGTGTGTCAGTTGTACTGCCAAGTGCATCGCTGATTAGCTACGTTCGGATGGGATAACCGCTGAAAGCATCTAAGCGGGAAGCTCGCTTCAAGATGAGATTTCCATACACATTATGTGTGAGAGGCCCCCAGCCAGACCACTGGGTTGATAGGCCGGATGTGGAAGCGAGGACTAAAGACTCGTGAAGCTGACCGGTACTAATAGGCCAACAACTTACACCACACAACACACTGCACGCGTCCACTATGTGGTTCCCGAACAACAAACCCTTGTTCCAGGAACCAACACAACAAAATAACAACCAAGCACCACAGTTGTAACCCAAAGATTTCCCACCCCACCACGGCCCAAAACCGTGCACAGGGGACGGGTAACAGAGTTACGGCGGTCATAGCGTGGGGGAAACGCCCGGTCCCATTCCGAACCCGGAAGCTAAGACCCACAGCGCCGATGGTACTGCACCCGGGAGGGTGTGGGAGAGTAGGACACCGCCGGACA
>NZ_PCPR01000048.1 GCF_002979775.1 Arthrobacter sp. MYb23 | reverse complement strand
ACGGCTCGGTGTATCCGCCGGGTTGATCGAGACCGTCGAAGACGAGATCGTGTGCCGCCCGGAAGGCCCGGTCGTCATAGTTCGGGCCCATCAGCGAGTAGCCGTCTGGGCCCCGTGCGCCCGCAGGGACAGTACGACATCAGCTACCTCGTTGGTCCATTCGCTCACCTGATAGGTGTCGGGGATCGAGCGGAACATCTCGCCGTCCTGGAAAGCCTGCAACGACTCCGCCGAGTCCCACAGGTATACCGCGCCGTGCTGCCCGTTCTCGTAACGCAAGTAGGTCTTCTGCAGCAGGCCGGGCACTGCCTCCAAGTTGGCCATTCGCGTGGTGTACAACTCCTGGACGCGCTCGTCCGGTAGCGCGGACGTGAAGTGCTCGATGTGGATGATCATAATCGTCTCCTGATCTGTTTTGTTCTCGTTCGAAAATGTTTGGGCTGGGTGCATGGAGCGCGGCTGGAGCCGTGCAGGAGCGCGGCCAGGCAGTGCTACAGACATCTAAATGGGCTTCGCCCCAGCCCGACGAGTAGTGTCGTGGTTGCCTCGCATCGCGGGCCCCGGTGGGTGCCGGGTGAGACCGTGACCGGCGAGCCGATCCGGTCTATGAACCTTATGAAGCGGTTAAGGCTCGGTCAAGGTGTCAACGAGACTCACAAAAAGTGCCCGCGAACCGCCACCCAATGCCTCACGAAAGCATTGCCCGCGAAATCGTTGGATGCTGCCGAGGTATGGAAAATGAGTCGTCGATAGCCACCCGTGCCGAGGTGCCGCACAGGTACGGCAAGCCAGCGCTATCTGCTCAAGGGCGTGTTGCAGTTGGTGACGCCTTGGCATTCGACGAGTCGGGTGCCATACGTTCGACGACTGTTCGGCCGCGTTCTTTCTCTCGGGCGCACGCTCGCATGTCCTCGATGTTTGCTGATCGCCAGCCACAGCAGCTTGACCAAAAACTGCGTCGTTGGGGAACTGGACGCGGTTCTTGATGATCTTCCGCAGCTGTTAGTTCGGCGACTCGACGCTGCCGGGGTACTCCCGCCGCTCTGCGGTGAGGGAGAGATCACCCCCCACAGCTTGGGCGGGAGCTCCAGGAACGGGAATTGACCGCTCCCACGCGTCTACCGCGTGCGGATAGTCCTGCCCATCGGCGACTTCTTGAAGGCTTCGAACTCCGCCTTGTCTGCTTCGACGGCGGTGCCGATTGGCGGGAAGGCCGTTGCAATCGCCTTTGCGGTCCTTATATTCACTAATCGCATCGCCGCCCGGATTCCGCCACTTACTCCGTGATCCGCAGCTCGTGCTTGACGCCGTCCATGTCAACCCCGTAGGCGATGTGTGCGGATTTGTTGATTGCGTACGACGCGTCGCGGACCGTCACCACCAGCGTTCAAGTAGATTCTCCCAAACACTCAGTGCAGGACCCCCCCAGCGGACAGAATGCTTCGAGCGGGCGCCGCTGCTAGACGAAGGTCTCCTCGGTGATCTTGCCGATCGTCTCGTGCGACAGTTCGGTGCCCAGCGTGGCCGCGAGTTGGTTCTGGATGTCGCGGATCGTCATCCCGCCCGTCAGACAGATGATCATCTCCGTCCAGTCCACCCAGTCACCGCGAGCCTTTCGGGTTAGCCGATGGCTGAATATGCCTTCACGGTCGCGGGGACCTCAAGCGGCACGGAGCACTCCCATACGCAGAAGATCTGACATGCCCGGCCACCTTGTGCCTTGCGTATCGGCGTGGCCAACGCCCGGCCCGGCCCTGGCAGCGCCTTGACCACCGCGACGAGCCGCCGGCGGGCGTTTTCCCGGGACCAGCCGGTCACCGAGAGCACCTCCTCGGGCATCCCATTCTGGTCCTTTTGATCGGACCTGCGTACGCCTTTGCGTACTTGTGCTTCACCTCGGAACGAGTGGCCACCGACGCCTGATTTTCCATGCTCCCGCAGCATCCAAAGATTTCCCGGGCAATTCTGTCGTGACGCATCGAGGGCGGTTCACGGGCACTTTTCGTGAGGCACTGAGGGCAATTCGCGGGCACTTTTTGTGAGTCTCGTCGACACCTTGACCGCGCCATAACTGCTTCATAGAGTTCATACACCGGATGGACTCGCCGCGCTCCAGCACGGCTACAGCCGCGCATTACGCACCCGGCCCAAACTTTGAACGAGAACCAAACAGATCAGGAGACAATTATGATCATGCACATCGTGCACTTCACGTCCGCTCTATCGGACGAGAGCATCAAAGAGTTGTACACCGCACGCATGGCCAGGTACAGGGAAGTGCCCGGCCTTTTGCAGAAGCATTACGTGCGTTACGAGAACGGGGAGCACGGCGCCGTATACACGTGGGACTCGCCGGAGGCGTTGCAGGCGTTCCGAGACGGCGAGCTGTTCCGCTCGATCGCCGACACCTATCAGGTGCAAGAGTGGACCCTTGAGGTGGCCGATGTCGTGCTGTCCCTGCGGGAGACCGCAGAGACAGCGGCAGTAACCCCGCGATGACCCGGCCTTAGCGGTCTGCGCGGTCGTGCCACGACGGCACGCGGACAAGCTGTCCTCGCCGCCGCTGTCGGTAAGGCGTTCGCCCGCCCGCTGGCCGCAAAGAACCACGACTAAACACACGGAACTCGACCCCCAGGTCGAGTTCCGTGCGTTTAGTCGTGGTCGGCCGACAATCCGGCCGGGGTCATCGATGACGTCTGTTTCGGCTGCTGGTTCGAGGCGTCGAACGTGCTCGAACCCGTCGGCTGCAGGACTGAGCGCGACCGGCACGGCTTAAGTTGCCGGCTGCGCACCAATCGCAAGGGAGCGCTTCGTCTGCAACCAAACCACGTACTACGACGTCATCGACAGCCGGATCTGCTGACTGCGGATCCTGTGCTCGGGCTTTCGCCCGACCCCAGCACGGAGCATCGTGCTGCTCCTACCGCAGCCAAGCGGCGTAGCCCGTGCGAGAGCCCATCGGACCGTAGGTAGAGCACCGCACCGCCCGGATACACGTCCTGCGCCCCGCGGGCAGGATAGGCCTGCCGGGTCACCTGCACATCGCCGAAGATCGTTGGTAGTTGGCATTGCTGGCCAGGCCTCCACCCGAGTGTGGGCCCCTGTTTGGTATCGCGCAACACGCGTTGCTCACGCAGCGGGCGCAGGGTCCAGGTCGTTTGCATCAGCTGACGCAACAGTTCGCGCTCCCAACTCGCTGGGCTCGCGCCCACCGGAGGCCCATCCTCCACCACGCGTCAAGGCGACGGCCGCAGTCAATCACTGCCGAGACCACCGTCCCTTCCAACCGCTGGGCCGAGCGCGCGATACGCGGTACCTGCTCGGTCGACTCCGCGAACGTTCCTCTAGGTGCACTGGCTCGAGATGCAGAACCAGCGCCGTTTGGCCCACATCACCTCGACGGCACCGTCGACCGAGAAGCTCCATTCACAGCTCGAGGTCCTCCTTCTCGTGGATGTCTCCTAGACCTCTCACAGCAGGGCCACGAAACACGTGAAGCCGATTCGAGGATGGACGCGAAGGGGTGACGCCGCGGCGGCCACACCGGGCATCACGACTGACTTCCTCGAAGATAGTCGTGACGGCGCGTGTGACGGGCGGAACGGCTCTCGTGAGAACGGGCCGGAAATGGATACAACCTAGCGGGGGCATCCCGGTGCGTGTGAGCAGTGCCCGCAAATAGTCATGGTTAAGCTGGGCGAGCATGGCCTTCCCGACGCCGTCCCCACGCCAGTGCTGTGTGCCGGGACCGTGCTGCCGAGCTCCATGAACATGCGCTTGACTGCACCGAAAGCACATGGGACATGTACGTAACCTCCTCACGGCTGAGCCCTGCGAGATTGACGGCCCCGCCCAGCTGGCCCAGCAGCTCGGTCAGCAGTGGCAGGGACCATGCGGCAACTCCGGAGGGTGCCTGCGGGCGCGGCCTGATCAACCCTGAGCCCACGGCATAGGGGCCACCTGCTGTCCTCTGCGAGCTCAGTGACTCCGGACCCCTGACGCGGCGAGAAATCGCCTTGAGGAGGGCAAATCCCGACTCCACGGACTGGATACCTTCGGTCCCAATTTGTCAAATCAACACCGAATTACCTCTGGTCACATTGTTGACTTTCTATGGTCACTGTGTCCACTCTTTGTTATGATTCCAATGGGTAAGAACATAATTCCACGATACGAAAAAAGGATTCAGATGAACGACCGGGTACAAATAGGGGCACTCCAAGTGGCCGACGAGCTCCATGCGTTCGTGCGAGACGAGGCGCTTCGGGATTCCGGCATCGACGAAGCGGCCTTCTGGGGCGGTTTCGAGGAGATCGTGAGTGATCTGGGTCCCGTCAACCGGCGCCTACTCAAGCGACGTGCCGAACTGCAGACTGCACTCGACCAATGGCACACGGCGCATCCCGGTCCCGTGGACCAAGGTGCCTACGAGGAGTATCTGAACCGGATCGGCTACCTCGTAAATGAGCCTGAGCCGTTTGAGATCACCACGGAGAACGTCGATAGGGAGGTCGCTGCAGTCGCCGGCCCACAGCTGGTCGTGCCCCTGCTGAACGCACGTTTCGCCGCCAACGCTGCCAACGCTCGATGGGGTTCGCTTTACGACGCCCTGTACGGCACCGATGCGATCGCCGAAGACGGCGGACGCGAGAAGAGCAGCTCGTATAACCCGACGCGCGGTGTCGAGGTAATCGCCCGCGGGCGTCACTTCCTCGACGAGCACTTTCCCCTGGCGCAAGGGTCGCACAGCAGTGCCACCGGCTACCGCGTCGAGAGCGACCGCTTGGTGGTCTCGTCGGAAGCCGGCGAGACGGGCTTGGCCGACCAGGGCCAGTACAAGGGTCACCGTGGTGAGGCTGCCACTCCGCAGGGCGTGCTGCTTGAGCACCACGGTCTGCACGTGGAGATCCTCATCGATCGTGACGGCTCGATCGGGAGCACGGATGACGCCGGTGTCCAGGACTTGGTCGTCGAAGCTGCCCTCAGCACGATCATGGACCTCGAGGACTCAGTGGCAGCCGTGGATGCGGCCGACAAGGTAGCGGGCTACCGCAACTGGCTGCAGCTCATGCAGGGGACGCTGACGGCGTCGATGAGCAAAGGCGGGGAGAGCTACACCCGTCACATGGCTCCCGACCGTGTCTACGACAGCCCCGAAGGGGAGATCGTGCTGCCTGGCCGGTCCCTGCTGTGGATCCGGCACGTGGGTCACCTGATGACCACCGATGCGGTCCTCCACGACGGTGTCGAGGTCCCCGAGGGGATTCTCGACGCCGCGATCACAACGCTGTGTGCCTTATCCGACATCCAGGGGCGCGGGGACCTGCGCAACTCCCGGACGGGATCGATGTACGCGGTCAAGCCGAAAATGCACGGTCCGGAGGAGGTCGCGCTGACGGATGAACTGTTCCGGCGCGTCGAAGCCCTCCTCGGGCTGCCGACGGGGACGATCAAGCTTGGGATCATGGACGAAGAGCGCCGCACCTCAGCCAACCTCGCGGCGTGCATCCACGCCGCGAGGGGCCGCGTCGCCTTCGTCAACACCGGGTTCCTGGATCGCACCGGCGACGAGCTGCACACCTCAATGCTCGGGGCCCCCATGGTCCCCAAGGCCGAGATGCGTGACACCGCCTGGATTCGGGCCTACGAGGAGCAGAACGTCGATGTCGCCCTCGCGTGCGGCTTCCGCGGCAAAGCGCAGATCGGCAAGGGCATGTGGGCCCAGCCCGACAACATGGCCGCCATGCTTGAGGCTAAAATCGGGCACCCAAGAGCGGGTGCGAACTGCGCCTGGGTTCCGTCCCCCACCGCCGCGACACTGCACGCCCTGCATTACCACGAAGTCGATGTGGCGGCGGTGCAGCAGAAACTAGTGGGCGAGCGGCGCACGACCCTCTCGCAGCTGTTGACCATCCCCTTCGACGCGTCGGCCGAATGGACGGAGCCGGAGCGCACCGCCGAGGTCGAGAACAACCTCCAAGGTGTCCTCGGCTACGTCAAGCGCTGGATCGATGACGGGGTCGGCTGCTCAAAGGTCCCCGACATACACGGAGTCCAGCTGATGGAGGACCGTGCCACCTGTCGCATCTCGAGCCAGCACGTGGCGAACTGGTTGCATCATGGGGTCGTGACACTGGCCGAGGTCGAGGACGCCTTCCGTCGCATGGCCGATGTCGTGGATGCCCAGCAGGCCGCTGACGGCTACTCGCCGATGGGCCCGAACTATGACGACCGTGCCTTCTTGGCGGCACACGATCTCGTCTTCGATGGTCTCGATCAGCCCGGTGGATACACCGAGCCGA
>NZ_PCPR01000047.1 GCF_002979775.1 Arthrobacter sp. MYb23 | reverse complement strand
AGGACCCTCCTTCAAAACAGCCACAACACGGGAAATCTCCTCCCGCGACAACGGATCCAACGGATGCGAAACACCCACAAGAGCCTCAGTTTCAATATTCAAAGTCACGATGAACTCCTTTGATTCGATGTGTTTGATATGTCGATTGATCGATGGTTATTAGCCGGCAAGCAGCCACTCGGAGGCTGCCTTCCGGTAGCGGATGATGCCTTTGTATTCCGCCATGTCTTCCGGAAGTTCGGCCAGGACTTTGCCGAACCTTTCGCGCCAGGCAGGTACCTGTGCAATGTCCCTCAGGGGCAGGAGATAGCTGCGGATCAGGAACAGCAAGGTTCCCGTGTGGGGGAGGCGAATCAGGTGCTGGACTTCCACTCGCAGATGAAGCTTGTCCGGCATGTCCGGATCGGTGGCAATGGTGGCGCGGTCAGGCCCCCACTCGGGGTACGTCTCCGTGGAGGTATCCAGCCGTCTGCCGATGGTCATGGTCCAGTTGGTGCGCCGGAACTGTTCACCGGGCTGCAACCGGAGGAGGAACTGTTCGGCGCGGCTGATGATGCGTTCTTCCTTGACCCGCGGAACAGGGTGATGGATCTCCTGGAAGCTCATTCCGACGTCGAAACCGAAGGACCAGTCTGCGGCGAAGCTGACCAGGCCGGCGTCAAGCCACATAGTGTTATCCCTGACGTCCAGGAGGACGATGTCGTCCTGGATCTGAGTGCCGAGAAAACGCAGGGGTCCCATGGGGAGCGAGTCGTCGTCGCCAACTGTGAACTCGATCTCCAGGTCCTGGAGCTTGTTCTGCCATCGGCAGCTGTTGCCTTCGCGGTGGAAGGACATGATCTCCGGGTTTTCCTCCGCCATGGTGGGCAGCAGGGTGGCCACCGTGTCCCACACTGCAGGGCGCATGTGCGGCAGGACCTGCATGCGTGACGGGTCGCGCCTCAGAATCCGATCGCGGTCGGCGATTTCGTCGAGGTAAAACTCATCAATGTCTATTACCCCGGCACCCCAGGAGCCCACCGCAGTGGCCGCGGGGTTATTGGCCGGCTGGACGTTGGCGCTGTAGCGGTAGGTATCGCCGCTGAAGGGGAAAGGGAACCGCCGGATGCGGTCCGGGAGGGAGGTAATATCCGTGTCGTTGTCTATGGTGGTGCTCAAAGGTCCAACTCCAGTTCCGGGTCTTCGCTGCGTGAAACACAGCACATCATTGTGGTGTTCTCGGCCTTCTCCTGATCGGTGAGGTAAAGGTCCCTATGCTGTGGGGTTCCCTTAAGGACTGGCAGGATGCACTCGCCGCAGATGCCTTTGCGGCACATGTTGGGGATGCTCTTGCCCGCCTTTTCCAGGGTGTCCAGCAGTGAAATGCCGGCTGGCACCTCAAGCCGGAGCCCGCTCCGGACAAGGTTCACCATGAACGGCTCGCCGTCATCCAGCTCGGCTGCTCCAAAGGCTTCAGAGTGCAACCTGGCCGATGCCCAGCCCAGTTCACGTGCCAGATCCAAGACTGAATCCATGAACGCAATCGGGCCACAGACGTAGAGGTGGGTTCCAACGCCTTGGGTTGTGAGCTGCCCGGTGAGGACCTGCTGGAAGCTCTCGCGGTTGCGGCACTCGGTCAGGGCAGGTCCGAGTAGTTGCCTGGCCTCCTCCACATGCGCGCCCGCGCCGGGCCTGTAGACATAGATCAGTGACGATGTGGTGCCTCGATCAGCGGCGGCGCGTGCATGGGAAAGAACTGGCGTGATTCCAATGCCAGCAGCAACAAGGAGATGGTGAGTGGCTGTTGACGCAGGAGCAAAGGCACTGCGGGGCCGCGACACGAAGACCCTGTCACCTACCATGAGCCGGTGCATGGCCACGGAGCCGCCCGTGCCTTCCTCCACCCGGAGGACGGAGATGGTGTATTCGGAGGGGGCGTTGCCGGAACCCGTCAGCGAGTAGGCATTGACTCCTTCCTCACCGTACTGGACCACCAAGTGGCTGCCCGGAACGTAGGACGGCAAGTTCCTTCCTGACGGGTCTGCCAACGTGATGCTGACAATCGAGTCCGTCTGGGGCTTGATGTTTGTCACCTCAAGCTGCAGGCCTCCGTCCACTGCCGGATGGGGACTGATGGGGAGCGCCGTCACCGTCATGATGCCTCCTCTACATTGGCTTGGTACCCCAGATACGCGCCCATCCGGCGGGAAAAGTGGTCAGTGGTGGTGAGGTTGGTGCCGCAACTTTTGCACTTCACCTCGGAGCCGGCCACCCGAAGAGTTGGGGTGGTGGCGTGGCAATGCGGGCAGTAGATAGCCCTGGGTGCGGATTCTTCACTCAGGAGTGTCATCTCCTCCTGCTGGATTCCGCATTCTGCGGCGACTGCTGCCGCCGCACGAATGTCCGATGTTGGGCCGGCGAGCATGAGCCGGACGCCTACCTTCGAACTTCCGAGTGCCCACCGCAGCTCCGAGAGGGCTTCAGGGGTTGCGGAGTCGAATCGTAGATCGTGCTTGGGTTGACCACTGCCAGGTAGTTCCGCGGTGTTACCTGCGCCAAAAGACGCGCAGATAACACCGCGAAAACCGGGTTCCAAGCCTGTGCCTGCCGGTGGCATTGACGCGGAACGCACGGCGGGGTCCTACGGAGCGAACGAACGGTCGCCGGCGAAGAACCCGAGGCCGTACTCGGGTGTCTCGAACTTGACGGTTGTTCCCTTGGGGAAGAACAGCACGTCACGCTCTTTCGCGTGGGTCACTTCGCCTGTGGTCTGGTCGGTGAGGATGAACTCGCCCTGGATGACTACCTTCATTTCGTCGTACGTGTACGTGTACACCACGGGCTCTGACGCCTTGAGCTCGAAGAAGCCGGCGCTCATTACCGAGCCTTCGGGGTTGTGGAGGGCGTCACCGATGAAGGCTTCGCTTCCAGGGAGGTCCATTGACGGAATTCCGACATAACCGCCTTCCACCTTGTGAATGGATCCGGCCTTGCTGAGTGTTCCTACGAGCGTGTCCATGGGTCTCTCCTTTGAGTGAGTAATGGTGGGTGTAGAAAAGTCTCACTTCAAATGCATTTAGCAACTGAGTGAAAGGTGGGCGATTGGCCCGGGTGGGTGGGATGCTATCCCTGAAAGCCCTTTGTTTTGGGGAGTAGATGTGATTCCAACATCACCTGCGATCTTGTGATTCGGATCACTCTCTCGTTCCATAAGTAAAGCTACTCGAGCTAATACTTATAGTCCAGACTTTTTTGTAAAAACTTCATGACGAGTTTCCGGGGGCGACTTCAAGCGGCTCCAATTCGCAGCCCGCTGCCGGAATCGCCGTGAAAATAGCAGCGGGGCAGGACCGGCTGACCGGCCCTGCCCCCTGCGGGCATGGTTTCTCTCCGTAATGATGCCTGCGGACGGCGGCGTTTTTTCTGCAGCCTAGAGGCGGGTGACGCCCTCCAAGTCCTCTTCGTGGTGACCTGAAAGCTCGACGGCGGCAGCTGCCTTCTCCCGGGACCGCGCCGCTTCACGCTGCGAATAGAACCAGATGGGAAGGTATAGCCCGAGGACGATGAAGCCCACCCACGTCGGCGTCCAGCCGATCTCCAGGCTGTTCAAATAGACCACGCCGATCAGGCAGAGAGGCAGATTGAACAAGCCGAACAGCAGCGCGACGTTTGTCCAGCCCTTGGGCGCTTTGAAGGGCCTTTCAAGCCCTGCAAACGCCGGGTTCTTCTTGGCCTTTACGTAGGCGAAGAGGCTGATGCCGTT
Source organism: Arthrobacter sp. MYb23 (assembly GCF_002979775.1). GTDB lineage: Bacteria > Actinomycetota > Actinomycetes > Actinomycetales > Micrococcaceae > Arthrobacter. Next base: position 4,068 of record NZ_PCPR01000047.1, on the reverse strand, counting down.
GGCGCAGGTGTATCCAATGGCCGATGCGGCGACGATTGCGGCGGGGTTGCCCATGAAGATGAGTACCAGATTGAAGAGGCCGATCACCAGCATGGCCACAAAGGGAGTGCCATTGCGGTTGGTCCTGCCCAGGGACCGGGGAAGGTTGCCTTCCATGGCCATGGAGTGCATGGCCCGGGAGGAGCCAAGGTAAGCCGTCTGCATAATCAGGACCATGGCGGCAATGAGCATGATGATGGTGACCAGCGAGCCGATACTTCCGAAAACTGCACTGGCAACCGGGATCAGGGGGGAGACGGGTTCCGCCCGGACTCCCTCGACTCCCAGCACGCCTATGACTGCCGCCTGAACCAGCACGAACGAGAAGAAGCAGATGATGCCGCAGGCAAAGAGGGCTTTGGATACGTCTTTACCTGGGTTCTTGTACTCGGGGCCGTAGATGGCGGCCGTTTCCCAAGCGCACGCGCTCCACTGGGCAATCGCAAAGATGCCCAAGAGGATCAGGATGTGGTGCATATCCCAGGACCAGTCGGCCGGCAGCCAATTTCCGGTGATGTTAGCCATGTCAACATGCCCGGTGGCAAACGGAGCCACGGTGAGTACCACCAGTGGTATCAGGGAAAACGCGGCAAGGACGTAGCCTAGCTTCGCGCCATCCTTGAGGCCGAACCAATTCACCACGAACAAGCCGCCGATGATCACTGCCCCCGCCATCAGGGCGAGTTGGTTGACGCTGAATACTTCGGCCAGAACCGGGAAAAGCCCATGAAGGTAGCTCCCTACCAGTATGGAAAAGATTGCCAGGACTGGAGTCCAGGCGAACCAGTAGCTCCAGGCGCTGAAACCGCCCAGCAGCTTGCTTTTGTCGTACCTGCCTTGATAATTCTCAGTGCGGAAAACGTGCTGTGCAAAGCCCGGCAGGCCGGAGGCTTTTGGGAAAGTGGTGGCCAACTCGGCGTAGGCGGCGTTCTGGAAGAAGCCCTGCACCACCGATAATCCCCAGACAACAATGGCTCCAGCCGACAAATACATGGGCAGATAGCCCAAGGATGGCAGGATCAGCAGGGGCACACCCAACGCGATGGCCAGTCCTTGCTTCCAATCGATTGACCTTGCCAAGCCGTCTGTTTGGCTGTTGGTTTTGTCTAAACGGTTCTCACTCATAGCAATCTCCCTTGACTGAACTAAGGGCCCGTCTTCTTCAGTTGGATAAACTTGCCGCCCCCAATAGCCCCGCTGAAACCCCTAAAAACGGGTCAGCGAACTCCACGGCAAGTTATGTCTTCACATTCAGAGTGCGCGTCTTTTTCCCCGCGCGTCGAGGCATGGACGAAGCTGTGGATCCGGATAACGAGCGCGCTGCTGCTGGTCGTCAGCGTGGCGCGGCCGGAGGTGAACTGGCGACGGACCAGGCGAGGTGCCGTCAACGGAAGAGTGATGATGAAGCGCCTGCGGCTGTGGGGCAGGCCTTCCGCTTACCGTTCCGAGCTTTCTGTGAAATAGATCACTTCAGAGGTTACCTCCATATACCTTCATTTCAACAGCTTTTATTGAAATGAATTTGAGAAGGTGCCCGGGGAGGCCTCGGTGCTAGCTGCCGTAGACCAGGGAGAGGCCCAGATGCGGGACGTCCAAGTCCATGCGCTGCTGGTCTTCGGGAGATCCGGGCTTGATGCGTTCGCCCACCAAGTACATCCCCGAGTTTCCCATGATGACGCGATTGCTGGCGTTCACCAGCGCCGCATTGTCCGGGATGGCGCGCAAGTCCGGCATGATCAGCGGTTCCAGGTCCTTGACCAGGATGTCACAGCCCGCCACTCCGGCGAAGGTGCCGTGGAGAGAGAAGGGCGCTGTGAGAGTGATGATGTATTCCTCGAAGCCGAGGTAGTCAATATACGGGCCCCAAAGAGTCTGTTCGCCGGTGGAAGCTGCAGTGGAAAAGAACGGGAGCTTCTCGTAGTCGTAGTAGCGGTTGCTGCCTGGAGTCAGGTCTGCATCGAGTTTCGCAATGGAGCCCGATTGCCCCCGGGACCACCACTCGAAAATGTGCCCCTCGGCCTCGACGGACTGGGCTGCGAAAAAGGTTCCCGCGCCTACGGCGAACGTGTTTTTAGCGAGGAACTCCCGTGAGAGCACTTCGAGTCCCAGCAGTGATGACTCGTCCACTTTCGGGCGGCCGGCAAGGTTCAATTCCACCAGTTCGGCAACGTTTCGGGCGAGGTGATTGATCTCGGCCAGGACGCCGCCGGTCCAATGGGCCAAGGCATGTGCAGCGTGTACGACTTCGTTGTCGAGCTTCATTGGGCATCCTGATTTGATTGGGCGTATCCGACTGTTAGCTTCGTATCAATCAGATGGAAAATGTTCCGCCTGATGTGTCCAAGCACCAATGCCTGGGCCTTCTCGGGCTGATCTTGCGCAACTGCCCGAACCAATTCCAAGTGTTCAGCGGTTGCCGTTTCGGGGTCAAATGCTACAGCAAGGGGCGTCCACAACTGCTGGACCGTCTCCTGTTGCAGCCTGATCTCGGCATTGGCGAGCCTGGGTGATTGAGCTGCCACGGCCAGCTCGACGTGGAAACGGCTATCGGCGGATGCGCGGTGCTCGGGGGAGTGGGCGAGTACCAAGGAACGTGCGAGCTCCTGGAGGCGCTCGAAGTCGTGAGCCTCTGCGCGTTCGCAGGCCAGCCTGATGGTTGCGGCCGCGATGGCCGCGTGTTCGTCTCCGATGTCCCGGATCTCCGAGATCGACGTCGATAGGAACCACGCCCGCATGGCGTCCGCTTGCGTTTGCGGCTGCTTGACGACGAAAGAACCGCCGCTCCGGCCCCTGCGCGTCTCGACGATTCCCTGGTCCCGCAGCGCAGTCAAGGCTTCGCGAAGAGTAGCGCCGCCAACTCCGAACATTTCCGAGAGCGCTGCTTCGGCTGGCAGGCGTTCGCCCACTTTCAGCAGGCCGAGGGAGATCGCCGTGGAGATTCTGTCGACGATGGCCTCGGCGCGCTCAATCTCCGGCAAAGAGCGGTAAATCTGCGACTGAAAAGAGGACGGCGATGCCAAGAATCTGCGCTCCGAAAGTTGGACTGCGGGTGGCTTCAATACTACAGACGAGAGTTACTTGAAAGTCTCACTCAAATCGAGCCTTTTTAATGCTCTGACTCCGGCTGAAATTTTCAAACGCCGTGCGGACCACTCCTTAAGTGTAGGAAGAACCGTCAGAAAACAGTGTTACCCCACCCCTTTTGATTCGGAAACATGGTTCTCAACCGAAAGAACTCCTCGACCCCCCGCAGGACGAGGACTGAAACCGAAGGGGACAAATCGTGAATACGACAGCAAGCGCGACGACTGCCGCGCACACCAAAGCATCTGATATTGTCCGCAATCTGTCCCTCGTCAGGGACGAGATCACGGGCACCGCAGCAAAGCTTGATGAACAGCAGATGGCCCGCCTCGCGAGTCACATCAGCCACCCTGGCCGCATTTTTGTTGCCGGCGCCGGCCGAAGCGGATTGGTGCTGCGCATGGCCGGCATGCGATTGATGCACTTGGGTCTCACAGTCCACATCGCTGGCGATACCACCACACCTGCCATCGCATCGGGCGATCTGCTCCTGGTGGCTTCCGGATCCGGAACCACATCGGGCGTCGTCAAGTCAGCAGAGACAGCAGCCAAGGCCGGTGCCCGCATCGCGGTGTTCACCACCAACGCTGATTCGCCGCTTGCCGGGCTCGCCGACGCTCTGGTCATCATTCCGGCTGCACAGAAGACCGACCATGGCTCCGCCGTTTCCAGGCAGTATGCAGGATCGCTTTTCGAGCAAGCACTGTTCCTGGCCACCGAAGCCATCTTCCAGTCCCTGTGGGAAAGCGATGCGCAGCCGGCAGAAAAGCTTTGGCTGCGTCACGCCAACCTTGAGTAAACACGCTGTCCCCAGAGCACCAAACCCTGATTTTTACACCCCATTGAAGTAACAACAGAAGGAAAACACCATGAAACTCCAGGTTGCTATTGATTTGCTCACTACCGAGGCTGCTCTTGAGCTGGCTGGTCAGGTTGCGGAGTACG
>NZ_PCPR01000046.1 GCF_002979775.1 Arthrobacter sp. MYb23 | reverse complement strand
GAACCCGGAAGCTAAGACCCACAGCGCCGATGGTACTGCACCCGGGAGGGTGTGGGAGAGTAGGACACCGCCGGACAACCATTCACGGGGAGCCCCGACCACACGGTCGGGGCTCCCCGCATTTAACAACCAAAACACACGTTAACTGACCAAAGACACAGTCCGCTGCCTGGGGATGGTGGCGGCTCCCATGATTTATGAGCCGCCGGTGCGAGTCAGCTGGGAGGCTTCGCGCTTGTGAGACTTGCCACGAGAGGCCCAAAGGGGTCCTCAGCGTTCTGTCGCTGTGGCGGGTTCGAATAGAATTGAAACAGATATACGAGTCGGCAGCTGAGCGCTGCTGGCGGCGTGACAACGAAATAAGGGTTATGAGCGACTACGCACGCGCCAGTGGTCGGCTCGCAACAGGAGGAATCCACCATGGCTGAGCACAACGGCGGCAATCGCGGCGGTAATCGCGGAAACTTCGGCGGGAACCGGGACGACCGCGGTTCGTACCGCCCCAACAACAATTCCGGCGGGGACCGTGACCGTAAGCCTTTTGGCGAGCGTAACGATCGTCCGGCCCGAGATGGCGAGCGTCGTCCCTTCAATAATGACCGTGGTGACCGTCCGGCCCGTGACGGTGAGCGTCGTCCCTTCAACAATGACCGTGGTGACCGTCCGGCCCGTGATGGCGAGCGTCGTTCCTTTGGCGGGGACCGTGACCGTAAGCCTTTCGGCGAGCGTAACGATCGTCCCGCCCGTGACGGTGAGCGTCGTCCCTTCAACAATGACCGTGGTGACCGTCCGGCCCGTGACGGTGAGCGTCGTTCATTTGGGGGTGACCGTGACCGTAAGCCGTTTGGCGAGCGTAACGATCGTCCCGCCCGTGATGGCGAGCGTCGCTCCTTTGGGGGTGACCGTGACCGCAAGCCCTTCGGCGACCGTAATGACCGTCCCGCCCGTGACGGTGAGCGCCGTTCATTCGGCGATCGCAACGACCGTCCCGCCCGTGACGGTGAGCGCCGTTCATTCGGCGATCGCAACGACCGTCCCGCCCGTGATGGCGAGCGTCGTCCCTTCAACAACGATCGTGGTGACCGCAAGCCTTTCGGCGACCGGCCCGAGCGTGGACCGCGGAACTTTGATGGCCCCCGCCGCGACAACGATGACCGCCGCTCCTTCGGCGGCGACCGTGACCGCAAGCCCTTCGGCGACCGTGGCGACCGTAAGCCCTTGGGCGATCGGCCCGAACGCGGCGGCGAACGTCGTTCCTTTGGTGGTGACCGCAACGAACGCGGCGGCGCGTGGGAAGAGCGTCCTGCACGGGTTCCCAACGCCAAGGACATCCGCAGCGCCAACCGTCCTGACCGTGAACGTTCCCCTGAAATTGATGAGGACGTCACGGGCAAGGAGCTCGACCGCGCTACGGGTCACCAGATCAAGACCCTTGAGGAGCAGAGCGCCGGGTGGGTCGCGAAGCACCTGGTCATGGCTGGCCGGCTGATCGACATTGAGCCCGAACTCGCCTTCCAGCACGCCCTTGCTGCAAGCCGCCGCGGTGGGCGCCTCTCTGTAGTCCGCGAAGCGGTTGGCCTGACGGCTTACGCCGCCGGCCACTACGGTGAAGCCCTGCGTGAATTCCGTACGTACCGCCGCATCAGTGGGTCCAACGTGCACTTGCCGGTGATGGCTGACTGCGAGCGTGGCCTTGGCCGCGCTGACCGTGCTCTGGACATGGTCCGCTCTCCGGAAGCCCAGGATCTTGACGCTCCGGGCAAGGTTGAGCTTGCCATTGTTGCCTCCGGCGCACGTGCTGACCTCAAGCAGTTGGATGCTGCTGTCAGCGAGCTTGAGATCCCGCAGCTGGACATCAACCGGGCGTTCTCCTACAGCCCTCGCCTCTTCCGCGCATACGCTGAAGCTTTGAGTGCGGTTGGTCGTACCGAGGAAGCCGATAAGTGGGCCCGCCAGGCGCTCGTTGCCGAGAGCGCCTTGGGTGTGGGCGACTTTGCTGAGCCCGAAATTCTTGACCTTGGCTGGGACGAGCAGGAAGAGGCAGCCGCGCGGAAGCCGCGCTTCGAGAAGCCGGCGCGTGACGCCGAGGTCATGAAACCGGAAACGGAAACGGTCATTGTTGAGGCTGCAGCCGCCGACGTCGAGCATGATGAGGTTGAGCTTGATGATGCGGAATCGGATTACTTCGAGTCCGATGACGCAGAATCTGACGTCGATTCAGTTGAAGACGACGCAGAGGCAAAAGACGAAGATGCCGAGAACGAGGGTTCCGACTCCCAGCATGGCTGATTCACTGATCTCTTCTTTTGATGCTGTCCTTTCGGACCTGGACGGTGTGGTCTATGCAGGCCCACATGCCATCCCTGGTGCGGTGGAGGCGTTGCGGCGTCTCGAAACTGTGGGCGTTGGTCTGGGTTATGTCACCAACAACGCGTCCAGGACGCCGGCCCAGGTTGCGGCGCACTTGCGTGAGCTGGGCGCTCCGGCAGAGGACCATCAAGTGGTTAGTTCCTCCCAGGCAGCAGGGGAGCTTTTGGCTTCCATGCTGCCTGCGGGGGCGCACGTCCTGATCACAGGAAGCGCAGCACTGGCCCATGAGATCGAACTGGTGGGACTCACGCCGGTGCACAGTGCTGCAGAGTCCCCGGTGGCCGTTGTCCAGGGGTTCAACCCTGAGATTGGCTGGAAGGACCTCGCGGAGGCCTCGTACGTGGTGGCTGGTGGAGCCATGTGGTTCGCTACCAACACGGACATGTCCATTCCGCAGGCCCGCGGCATGGCTCCCGGCAACGGAACTTTGGTCGCTGCCGTGGCAGCCGCTACGGGTAAGACTCCGTTGGTTGCCGGCAAGCCGGAGGCGCCTCTCTTCCATGCAGCGGCGAAACGGCTCAAGGCTGATCGCCCGCTGGTGGTTGGCGACCGCCTGGACACGGACATCCTGGGTGGCAACCGTGCAGGATTTGCGACGGCGGCCGTCCTCACCGGGGTGGACACCACCCACACCATCCTTGCGGCGCGGACTGATGAACGTCCGGATTACCTTCTGGCTGACCTGGCGGGTCTTTACGCGCCGTACCCGGAGGTTACCAGCGACGACGGAACGTTCCGTTGCGGTACAGCTTCAGCAGTTGCCGGGGACGGTGCGGTGACCGTCACGGGAGACGAGGGCGACCTCGACGCTTGGCGTGCAGCCTGTGCCGCGTGGTGGTCTGCGGTTCCCGACACGGACGTGGCGCATGCGCCGCAGCTGGAATGGCGAAATCACTAGACTGGTGCGATGACCGAGCCCCAACATTCCGAGTCCTCACCTGCAAAGGTGGGAGCTGTTGAACCTGAACGTCCCTCAGTGCAGTGGCCTGAGGCGCCGAGTCCTACCGGGGATTCTTTGGTGGACAGGGCTCTTAGCCTGCTGGATGGCGTCGTCGATTCGCCGGTCCCAGACCATGGGGAGCTGTACGCCGGCGTCCATGATGGGCTCTTGGAAGCATTGGACGCGGAACCCGGACTTCCGGCACCACCTCAAAGCAACCCCCGCCCGGAAGGCGACAGTTAACGCATGCCAAGACTTGATCAGGAACTCGTCACCCGTGGGCTGGCGAGGTCGCGTACGCATGCCGCGAAACTCATCAGTGATGGCAAGGTCAGCTCGAGCGGCCATGTCCTCGGCAAAGCTGCCCATCAAGTGGATGCTGAGACGGAGCTGGCTGTCGAGTCGCATCTGGAGGACATCTACGTCAGCCGTGCCGGGCATAAGCTGGCCGGTGCGCTGAAGGCGTTCCCCGCCGTCGTGGTTTCCGGAAAGCGGTGTCTGGACGCAGGGGCCTCGACAGGCGGTTTTACGGATGTTCTGTTGCGACAGGGTGCCTCCCAAGTGGTGGCCGTGGATGTGGGGCACGGCCAGCTGGTCCCGCAGCTGAGGGATGATCCCAAGGTGGAGGTCCACGAAGGCCTCAACGTCAGGTATATGACTCCGGAGCAGATCGGCGGCCTGGCAACGTTGACTGTGGCCGACTTGTCCTTCATTTCCTTGACGTTGGTCCTGTGGCCGCTTGCGCAGTGCACCGAGCCGGGCGGCGATATGGTCCTCATGGTCAAACCACAATTTGAGGTTGGCAAGGAACGACTGAGCCGAACCGGCGTGGTGTCCTCAGAGAATGAACGACGCCGGGCGGTGGCCCAGGTGGCCCGCGCAGCAGTGGATGCCGGCCTTGAACTTCAGGACCTGGCGGCCAGCCCGCTTCCCGGCCAGGACGGAAATGTTGAATACTTCCTGTGGATGAAGCGCAGGATGTCCACGGTGTTGCCTAAGATCGAAGAGCGGGACGAGGACGTTGCTGCGTTGATCAAGAAACTCTGGCCGAACCACTAGAAAGCAGATCTGATGAGCAGGCGTGTACTTGTCCTTGCCCACACAGGGCGGGAGGAATCGCTCCGCGCTGCGTGGGATGCCTGTACGCAACTGCATGCCTCAGGCCTGGTTCCCGTGCTGCAGAAATCCGAACTCGCGGATATCGAACGTTTTTTCGGTGCCCTTGATACGCCCATCGAGATCCTCAATGACCACGTCAATCTGGAGGACGTGGAGTTGGTGATGGTCCTGGGCGGCGATGGCACCATCCTTCGCGCTGCTGAACTGGTCCGTGAGGTGGATGTCCCTCTGCTGGGTGTCAACCTTGGCCACGTGGGTTTCCTTGCGGAAAGTGAACGCGCAGATCTCGCCCAGACAGTGGAATGGATAGCCAGCCGTCAGTACACGGTGGAAGAACGCATGACCATCGATGTCCAGGTGTGGGTCAAAGGCCAGAAGATTTGGCACACGTGGGCTTTGAACGAGGCTGCCATTGAGAAGGCCAACCGAGAACGCATGCTGGAGGTTGTCACCGAGGTGGATGAACGTCCATTGACGTCGTTCGGCTGCGACGGTGTTGTCCTCGCTACGCCGACGGGTTCCACGGCCTACGCCTTCTCGTCGGGAGGTCCCGTGGTGTGGCCGGAGGTTGAAGCCCTGGTCATTGTTCCCATCAGTGCACATGCGCTTTTTGCCAAGCCCTTGGTGGTATCCCCGCGTTCCAAGCTGGCCGTGGAAATTATGAACCGGACCGACGCTTTGGGGGTCCTCTGGTGCGATGGCCGGCGTTCGGTGGATCTGCCGCCTGGCGCGCGCGTTGAAGTAACGCGGTCTGCCACCCCGGTGCGGCTGGCAAGGACCCACAAGACTCCGTTCTCGGCGCGTCTGGTCCGCAAGTTTCAGCTTCCTATCCATGGTTGGCGCGGCCCGGCTCCTCGGAGCAGCGAAGTCCACACCGGTCCCATTCCTGTCATCCGGACCTTGTCACCGGCTCCTTTGCCCAGTCCCCGGGACTCCGAAGCGTCCCAGGACCTGGGGTACGGTGAGCCATCAGACCCCTCGAATGCGAAGTGAACCATGCTCGAAGAACTCCGAATCCGTGACCTCGGCGTCATAACCGACGCCGCCCTGCCCTTGGGCCCGGGCCTCAGCGTCGTCACCGGCGAGACCGGTGCGGGCAAGACCATGGTGGTGACCGCCGTCGGGCTTCTTCTTGGTGCCCGTTCGGACGCTGGCGCCGTTCGAAGCGGAGCCAAATCCGCGTCGGCAGAGGCTGTGTTGAAGCTTGATCCCTCGCATAGTGCTGTGGAACGCGCCAAGGAGGCCGGCGGCGAGGCGGAAGAGTTCGACGGCGTTGCTGAACTCCTGCTGGCTCGCACCGTTGGTGCCGACGGGCGTAGCCGTGCCTACGTTGGCGGGCGCGCGGCACCGGTGGGGGTATTGGCCGAGTTGGGCGAAAGCCTGGTGGTGGTCCATGGCCAGTCGGACCAGATCCGGCTCAAGAGCGCCACCGCGCAGCGGCACGCCTTGGACAGGTTTGCCGGAGCCCCCCTTGCCAAGACGCTGGGGGAGTATCAGGAGCTTTTCAACCACTGGAAGGCCATCCAGTCTGAACTTGAGACGCTGCGCCGCGAAGCCCGCGAGCGTTTGCGGGAGGCTGAGTCCTTGGATGCTGCCCTCAAGGAAATTGACGAGGTGGATCCCCAGCCGGCTGAGGACGAAACGCTCAAGGCAGAGGCTGTAAAGCTGGCAAACGTCGAAGAGCTGCGTTTGGCGGCAGCTGCTGCCCACGAGTCGCTCATTGCCGAGGAGTTCGGAGATGCCGGCGATGCAACCACCATGGTGGATGCGGCCAAGCGGACGCTGGAGCACGTGGCGGAACACGACGAGGAGCTTGGTTCCGCGGCAAAACGGCTGGCGGAGGTGGGCTTCCTCCTCAATGACATCGCCGCCGAGCTGTCCAGCTACCAGGCTACGTTGGACACAGAGGGCCCTGAGCGGCTCTCCGAAATCGAGGATCGCCGGGCTGTCCTGGCCAAACTGATCCGCAAATATGCGCCGAGTATTGATGAAGTGCTGGAGTGGGCAACTACTGCGAGGACACGCCTTGACGAGTTGCAGGACGACTCAAGCCGTATTGAGTCTTTGGACGCCGAGGTGGTTTCTGCGGAGGCGGCCCTGCGGAAGCTGGCGTCGGCCATCACCAAAGCCCGTCTCAAAGCTGCCAAGGACCTCTCATCCCGGGTCAGCACCGAACTGAAGGCCTTGGCCATGGCCGATGCCACCTTGATCATCGAGGTGGATGGCAGCGGCGCGTTGGGCCCCTGGGGCACCGATGAGATCGCGTTCCTCCTCCAACCCCACTCCGGAGCTCCGGCCAGACCCTTGGGCAAGGGAGCCTCCGGCGGTGAACTGTCCAGGGTCATGCTGGCGATCGAGGTAGTGCTTGCCGCCGTAGATCCCGTCCCGACGTTTGTCTTTGATGAAGTGGACGCCGGTGTGGGTGGGCGGGCCGCCGTGGAAATCGGACGCAGGCTGGCCATGCTCGCCCGGCACGTCCAGGTCCTGGTGGTGACGCACCTGCCACAGGTAGCAGCCTTCGCCGATCAACACATCCGCGTGACCAAGACTTCCGTGCGCGGAGCTGATGGGAAGACGACCACCGGCTTCACCTCCAGCGACGTGCAGTTGCTGAGCGACGATGAGCGCGTCAAGGAGCTTGCCCGCATGCTGGCCGGTCAAGAGGATTCCGAGAGCGCACAAGCTCATGCCCAGGAACTGCTGGACGACGCGAAACTCTTACCGCAGCGTGCCTAGCGTTGCGGGCGGGGCGGCTGGGCAGTGAAAGCAGCGCGGCTGGGGAGTGCGAGCACCATCACATCGGAGCACTAAATCCGCCCGGGTCTTGCCTGGAATGCGGTGGTGAGCAACTATTGACCATTTGGGGAATCCGAACAGACGCTTGGAAGGCGTAATTGATGATAAGCTCGAATTCCGTGGTGCAGCGATCAAATTCCCGTGTAAATTCCCGGTTCCCGGGCTCGTCCAAGACGACCAAACACATCTTCGTCACCGGTGGTGTGGCGTCCTCGCTCGGTAAGGGTCTGACGGCTTCCAGCCTCGGTCACCTGCTGCGGGCACGTGGTTTGTCTGTAACAATGCAGAAGCTCGATCCCTATCTGAACGTGGATCCGGGCACGATGAATCCCTTCCAGCACGGCGAAGTATTCGTGACGGACGACGGCGCCGAAACCGACCTCGACATCGGACACTACGAGCGCTTCCTCGATGAAAACCTTGAAGGTTCGGCCAACGTCACAACAGGCCAGATCTACTCCACCGTTATCGCCAAGGAACGTCGCGGCGAATACCTCGGAGACACTGTGCAGGTCATTCCGCACATCACCGATGAAATCAAGCGCCGCATGCGCCTGCCTGCCGAAGGCAAGAACGCTCCGGACGTCATCATCACCGAAATCGGTGGCACGGTGGGCGACATCGAGTCGCAGCCGTTCCTGGAGTCGGCCCGCCAGGTCCGCCAGGATGTGGGCCGCAACAACGTCTTCTTCCTCCACGTTTCGCTGGTCCCGTACATCGGTCCTTCCCAGGAACTGAAGACCAAGCCGACGCAGCACTCCGTGGCAGCCCTGCGCTCCATCGGCATCCAGCCGGAAGCAATCGTGATCCGTTCGGACCGCGAAGTGCCGGACGCCATGCGGGAGAAGATTGGCCGCATGTGCGACGTCGACATCGACGCCGTGGTCAACGCCGCTGACGCCCCCAGCATCTACGACATCCCCAAGACGCTGCACTCCCAGGGCTTGGACTCCTACATCGTCCGTGCACTGGACCTGCCGTTCAAGGACGTGGACTGGAGCAAGTGGGACAAGCTGCTTGAAGCTGTCCACAACCCCAAGCACGAGGTCGAGATCGCCCTGGTGGGCAAGTACATCGACCTCCCGGATGCTTACCTCTCGGTCACCGAGGCACTCCGTGCCGGTGGTTTTGCCAACGAAGCCAAGGTCAAGATCCGCTGGGTCCCCTCGGACGAATGCGAAACGCTCGCCGGTGCCACCAAGTCCCTGGCTGGCGTGGACGCCATTTGCGTACCGGGCGGCTTCGGAATCCGTGGCCTCGAAGGCAAACTTGGCGCTTTGAAGTTCGCCCGCGAATCCAAGCTCCCTGTCCTTGGCCTGTGCCTCGGCCTGCAGTGCATGGTGATCGAGTACGCCCGCAACGTGGTTGGCCTTGAAGGTGCTTCCTCGAGCGAGTTCGAGCCCGATTCCAAGTACCCGGTCATTGCCACCATGGAAGAGCAGCTGGACATCGTGGACGGCAAGGGCGACCTCGGCGGCACCATGCGCCTGGGCCTCTACGAAGCAAAGCTGGACGAGGGCTCGGTCATTGCCGAGACCTATGGCACCACCACGGTCAGCGAACGCCACCGCCACCGCTACGAGGTCAACAACAAGTACCGCGAGCAGATCGCTGCCAAGGGCCTGGTGTTCTCCGGTACCTCTCCCGATGGCAAGCTGGTGGAGTATGTGGAACTTCCCCGCGAAGTCCACCCGTTCTACGTGGCAACGCAGGCGCACCCGGAGCTCAGCTCCCGTCCGACGCGTCCGCACCCGCTGTTCGCAGGCCTGGTCAAGGCTGCCCTGGAGCGTCGTGAAGGCGTTGCCGTGGACACCAAGGCCGATGCCCGCGCGGTAGCTGCCAAGTAAACGCAAGAACTAACGAAGGACGGCGCGATGCCCGGTATTTCTGAAACCCCCCGCACTTCAAGGCAGGTTTCGGATATGCCGAGCCCGCGCCGTCTTTTGTCTACCAACAAGGTTTACGAAGGCCGCATTTGGGACGTCGTCAGCGACTCGTTCCAGCTCAGCGAAGACACTGACACTCTGGTCCGCGACTACATCGACCATCCTGGTGCAGTGGCGGTTCTTCCGATGAACGTGGACGGCGAAATTCTTCTCCTCAAGCAGTACCGGCATCCTGTCGGCATGGATCTCTGGGAGATCCCGGCGGGCCTGTTGGACGTGGAAGGCGAGGACTTCGTGGTGGGGGCTGCCAGGGAACTCGCTGAGGAAGCGGACCTGAATGCCGCCACCTGGAACGTCCTGGCGGACTTCTTCAACTCTCCGGGCTCGTCCAGTGAGGCCATCCGCATCTATTTGGCGCGCGGTCTCAGCGATGTGCCTGAAGCGGACCGCCACACACGGACCGACGAGGAAGCGGAGATCGAGCTTCACTGGGTTCCCCTGGATGATGCCGTGCGGGCCGTGCTTGAGGGCAGGCTGCACAATCCCTCGGCTGTGGTGGGCATCCTGGCTGCCGCAGCTGCGAAGGCTGATGGATTCACCAGCCTGCGGCCCGCCAATGCACCTTGGCCGGCACATCCGAGCCAGCGCTGAGCATGACCGAAGCCGCCACCCGCACGGTCAATGGGATTGACCGTGCCATCACCGACTATCTGCAGCATGTTGGTGTGGAACGTGGATTGGCTGCCAACACGTTGGCCGCGTACCGCCGTGATCTGGCCCGATACTCAAACTTCCTCGCCTCCCAGGGCGTAGAGAACCCCGGTAACATCACGCGCCATCATGTGACGGCCTTCGTTCAGGCGCTGTCAGATGGATCCGACGGCGCAGCAATACTGGGTGTCCGCTCAGCAGCCCGGACGGTGGTGGCCGTCCGTGGTCTGCACAAGTTTTGGGCTCTTGAGGGAACCACGACGGCGGACCCCGCCAGCGACGTCCACCCACCCATGCCGGGCAAGAGACTGCCCAAAGCCATCAGCGTTGGCGAAGTGACGCGCATCCTGGAAGCTGCGGGCTCAGATACCGCTACAGGCCTTCGAGACCGGGCACTGCTGGAGTTCCTCTACTCCACCGGGGCCCGCATCAGCGAGGCCGTCGGTTTGGACGTGGATGATGTCTCCCTTGAAGATACTGGCGGCGATCCCGCCATCGTGAGGCTGTTCGGTAAAGGTTCCAAGGAGCGTTTGGTGCCGCTCGGCTCCTACGGAGCCCGCGCCGTCGGGGCCTATGTTGTCCGTGGCAGGCCGCTCTTGGCGTCCAAAGGCAAGGGCACGCCTGCATTGTTCCTCAATGCGCGGGGCGGACGTATCAGCCGGCAAAGCGCCTGGACCATCCTTAAAGTGGCGGCAGAGAAGGCCAATATCACCAAGGACGTCTCGCCGCATACGCTGCGCCATTCCTTTGCCACCCATCTTTTGGAAGGTGGCGCTGATGTGAGAGTGGTTCAGGAGCTGCTGGGCCACGCGTCCGTGACCACCACCCAGGTTTATACGCTGGTCACCGCTGACACGCTTCGCGAGGTGTACGCCGCGGCACACCCGAGGGCTCTGGGGTAGATCGCCTGAGCTCAGCCGGCAGGCCTGCTATCCGAGGACGTTAAGTGTCAGCTCCACGGCGTCGACAAACAGGGCCAGCAGGGACGTCCCCAACCCAGCCACCAGCAACAGGCCTGGGTGGGCAAGTCCCACCACCACACGCTTGAGGCGGGGACGTCCTTTGAGGAATTTCTTGGGAACGCGCGTCTTGACGGGAACCTGCCGCCAGCCTCGTAGTCGCCGCAGGAACCACGCACAACGGACAATGAATGCCATCCACAGGATGGAGAGCACCAGCGGAACCGCGGCCAGCATGAGGTTGAAACCCAGTGCCGTGACTTCTTTCTCTGAATCACCGATCACTGACTGGACGGTTGTGGAAATTGATGCGCTCATCACCACGGAGGCGGCCCACACCATGAAGGCTGCGACCAGCGCCAGGAACCGCACAAAAAAATGGCCAAGAACCGTCGCGTCTACAGCCCTGAGGTGACTCCGCGGCGTGGCATGCAGCACCACCAGTGTTGAAATGAGCGTGGGGAGGGCGGCCACCAGGACCAGCAAATACCAGGTCCATCCGGCCAGGTCCACCACTTCATCCAGGACGATGAGCCCGGCCCACACAACGGTCCAGGCCCAACCCGCGTAGAGCGGGTGCGCAACAAGCCACCGGGGAAGCCAGGCGTCCCGTTCGGGTTTGCTGGCGGCAGGCGTTTCATCGCCCGGCTCATCCACGTTGGACGGCTCGTCCACGTTGGACGAAGCGTCCTCAACGTCGTCGACGGCGGCCGCAGTGGCGCGCGCGTCACCCCCACCTTCAGTCATGGGCTCACTGTAGCAATGGCGGCCGCAGCGGGGGAGATCAGGTTAAGGTAGGCAGCATGACTGCAGCCCATGTGACTTTATGCTTCCTGCTCCGCGACGGCGCGGAAGGCGAGCAGGTCCTGCTCGGGACCAAGAAGACAGGCTTTGGCCGGGGCAAGGTGGTGGGCGTCGGCGGCCATGTGGAACCGGGGGAGACGGCGCCAGAGGCAGCGTGCCGGGAGGTCATGGAGGAAGCCAACGTCATAGTGCGGGCGCAGGACCTGATTCCTGCCGGAACAGTCGACTTTGTGTTTCCGGCAAGGCCGGACTGGGATATGGCCACCACTGTTTTTCTGGCCCGTGTCTGGGAAGGGGAACCATCCGAAAGCAACGAGATCGCACCGGAGTGGTTCCCCGTGGCACAGCTTCCTGTGGAGCGGATGTGGGCGGATGCCGAACACTGGCTGCCGGCGATGATCTCCGGGCAGCGCATCGCCGTGCGGGTGGCTTTGGCCGCGGACAACGAAAATGTGGCTGACGTCCGAACCCTTGAGTGGGTGGACCCTCAGCTGTAGCGGGAGCGAAGAATGAACGACGCCGGGCCGGTCGCCTTTCGGTGACCGGCCCGGCGTCGTACTTCTCGTTGAGAACCAGAAGCGTTAGGGGACGTGCCGTTCTTCGGGACCGTTGTATTCGCTCAGCGGGCGGATCAGGGAATTGGCCGCTACCTGTTCCATGATGTGCGCAGTCCAGCCGGTGATACGGCTGGCGACGAACAGCGGGGTGAATGTGGGGGTATCGAAGCCCATGAGGTGGTAGGTGGGGCCGGCGGGGTAGTCGAGGTTGGGCTTGATGTCCTTTGCCTCGTCCATGGCCTGCTCCAGCCCGTTGTACAGCCCCAGGAGTTCCGGCCGTCCGTAGTGGGCGATCATCTTGTCCAGGGCGGCTTTCATGGTGGGCACGCGGGAGTCGCCGTGCTTGTAGACGCGGTGTCCGAAGCCCATGACTTTCTTTTTCTGTGCCAGGGCGTCTTCCATCCAGGCCCGGGCACGGGTGGCCGCTTCCTCGAGGGACTCTTCGCTGCGGATGCCGATCTCGTCGAACGTGTGCATCACGGCCTCGTTGGCTCCACCGTGCAGCGGGCCCTTGAGGGCACCGATGGCAGCGGTCACGGCCGAATGTAAGTCTGAGAGCGTGGAGGTGACCACACGGGCTGTGAAGGTGGACGCGTTGAAGGAGTGCTCCGCGTAAAGGATCATGGAGACGTTGAAGGCCTCCACCACCTCCGGAACCTGCTCTTCGCCGAAGGTCATCCACAGGAAGTTTGCCGAGTAGTCCAGGTCCTCGCGGGGTTCAACAGGCTCCTGGCCGCGGCGGCGCCGCTGGTCATAGGCGACCACGGCGGGCATGGCAGCCCAGAGGTCGATTGCCTTCTTCATGTTCGCTTCGGGTGATGAATCCTCGGCCAACTCGTGCCGGGCGCCGAGCACGGATGCTGCCGTGCGGCATACGTCCATGGGATGGGCGGTGGTGGGCAAGGAATCCACCACGGACTTCACCACGGGGTCCAAGGCGCGGCCTGCGCGTTCCCGGGCGGTGAATTCCGCAAGCTCCGCGTCAGCTGGCAGTTCACCGTTCCACAGCAGGTATGCAACTTCTTCGAAGCTGCATTTGGCGGCCAGCTCCTGGACCGGATAGCCGCGATACAGCAGCGAGTTGGTGTCCGGGTTGACCTTTGAGACGGCGGTGTAATCCACCACGACGCCGGCAAGGCCCTTTTTGATATCAACAGCTGCCATGCTGCCCTCCTTCGTTCATAATGCAAGCGGTCCGGAAGCCCCGGACTGCCTGCTTTCCCCTGAATGAATCCGGGTCCTAGCGGTTGCCAGGAACCTGGAAGTTGAAAACGCCGGTATCGAACTGGTTGTAGGCCTCGTAGTCCACGAGTTCATAGAGGCGCGCACGCGTGAGCATGTTTTCCACGTGCGCTTCCTGGGTCCCCGCAGCCTTGATCGATTCCAGCGTACGCTCTGCAGCGCCCATGGCAATGCGGAGCAGGGTGACGGGGTAGATGACCATGTTCACGCCGACGGTTTGAAGCTGGTCCACGGTGAAGAGGTCGCTTTTGCCGAACTCGGTCAT
>NZ_PCPR01000045.1 GCF_002979775.1 Arthrobacter sp. MYb23 | reverse complement strand
TAAACGATTCGTGAACTTCACCATGGCAATCGACACCCTTCAATGATCAGGTGTTGCGATCACCGCATGATTCAGCGCCCTCAAAACGCGCACAAATGCGAGCTACTTGGGTCAGGCGGGGATGCCGTAACGGTGTTCCGGGCGGCCCGTGCTTCCGTACCGCAGTTGAATGTCGACGGCGCCATCGTCCGCGAGCGAGGACAGGTACCTTTGCGCCGTGGCCCGGGAGACGCCAACCCTTTCGGCCACCTCGGCAGCTGAATACTGTTCGCCGGGAAGCAAGGATTCCAGCACTGCGGCTTCCGTAGCTGAACGGGGCTTCGCTGACGGTGTGACATCGCCCGGAATCAGAGACCGTTTGGCGCGCTCAATGGTGATCTGGTCAACCGCTGTTTGCTGACCGAGGATACGGCGATACCGTGCGTAGGATCTGAGCTGTTGAGACAAGGACTCGGCGGTGAAGGGCTTCAACATGTAGCCCAAGGCACCGCGCCGCAAGGCAACCTTGATGGATTGGGCATCAGAGGCAGCCGTCAGCATCACCGCATCCACATCCAGCTGACCCAACAGGTCCAAGCCGGAGCCATCCGGCAGATACACGTCCAACAGCACCAGATCGGGACGCAGGCTGTGGATGGCCTGCAGTGCTTGGGAAACGGATCCCGCCGGCGCCAAGGCCATGAAACCGGCTACGGAATCCACATAAGCTGCGTGGAGTCTTGCCACGTGGAAGTCATCGTCCACAATCAGCACCCGCAAATCCTCAGCCATTGCTGTCCTTCCTCAACGTTGAGTCGGTCTTTACTCCGGTGGGCTCCGCGGAGTCCATGACGCCAGGGATGGTGGCCATGAACACGGCGCCCGGACCACCCTTGGTGCCGGGCTCCAGGACGCGGACGTCTCCGCCACGCCGCCGCGCAAGCTGCCGCACCAGGGCCAACCCCAAACCTTGTCCAGCCCCCGAGCGTACCGGTTGTTCCGACGTCGTAAATCCTTCAGCGAAAACCTCTTCCGGTTCCAGGCTCCCCAAACCGTCGCCTGAATCGCCCACCACAATGTGGAGGGTCCCGCCGGTTGTGGTGGCGTCGTCCAGCAGCTCAACCTCCACCCAGCGTTCCCTTGAAGAGCCTGCGACGGCGGCACTCACCGCATTGTCGATCAGGTTGCCGAGCACTGTGGTGACGTCCTGGGGATCGGCGACGTGGCCCCTGACCAAGGTTTCGGGGCCAATCCGGAGGGTCACTCCGCGCTCCGAGGATTCCACGCCCTTCGCGCCAACGAAAGCCTGAAGGTACGTGTCCTGGAGCAGCTCGGCTTGTTCCACCGGGAACTTCAGGGGCCCTGTGGCTGAGATTCTGGCCAAGTACTCCTTGGCGGCGTCGTGCTGGCCGATGCTCATGAACCCGGCAATGGTGTGTAGTTGGTTGGCGAATTCGTGGCGTTGGGCGCGGAGGGCCGTGGACATGGTGCCTACGGCGTCGAGCTGACGGGTGAGTTGCTGCAATTCCGTACGGTCCCGCAGCATGACCACCCAACCGAGGTCCTCTTGCCGGTGCCAGGCTTTGCGCGCGCTGGCCACCACCACGCGTCCGCCAACCACGATTTCCACGGCTTCGGCGTCGCGGGCTGCCGGTTGCGTGAGCTGCTTGAGCTGTTGGGGAACCGCTGCGGATGCCCAGTCCTGACCAGTCGCGTCCGGCATGTCCAGAAGCCGTGCGGCGGCGGCGTTGAACACCGAAATACGTCCGTCCGCGGCGATGCCAATCACGCCATCATCCACACCCTGGAGCACCGCCACCTGGTCATGGACCAAGGTGCTGATTTCCTCGGGTTCCAAACCGAGAGTGAGCCGCTGCAGCCTGCGCCGGAGCAGGAAGGACGCAAGGATACCGGCAAGCAGGGCACCGCCGGCAGTGAGGGCGATCGGCACGATGTCGCGGGCCAAGCTGTTGCTGAGCGATTCCACTGAATAGCCAACGCTGACCTCGCCCACAATGGTCTCGGAGCTCCCGGGCGCATACACCGGCACTTTCGCCCCGGCCGATGGTCCCAGTGTTCCCGTGTTGCGGGTGGTGATTTCTTCGCCGCCAAGTGCCACGGAGGGGTCCGTGCTGACTCGTTCCCCGAGCCGGGCGACTTCCGGATGTGCCAGCCTCAGGCCAGTTTCATCCGTGATGACCACGAACAATGCTCCGGTGCGGATCCGGACGGATTCGGCCGCAGCCTGCAGGGGACCGGACGCGAGGACATTCGGGGGAGGCGTACCTTCTTCTTTGCTGATGGCTTGGACGCCGGACCTGATATCGGGATCCGCGGCGACTGTCCTGGCGAGGGTGAGCGCCTGGTTCTCGGCTTCGGTGCCGATCCGTTCGTACACCAGCCAGGCATGGACAGTCCCGCTCAACAGGACAACCAGCAGGACCACCCCCAACTGGAGGAGAAGGGTTTGGGTGGAGAAACGCATGCTGATACGACTGTTGCGCGGCACCTTCGCTCCTTTCCTCCTGAACCATTGAATCACTGAGCACAATGCGCAAAACGTTCGCAACGAGCAGTATTCCCAACAATTCCCGGAAACCCCGGCCAGTGACGGGCACCACCATATTGTCTGTAGTGCGCATCACACCGACGTGGCGCCATTCACAGTAGTAAGGAGCCGGCCGTGCTGGTTTTGCTTGGATTCGCAATGGTTGCGGTATTCATGGTCCTGATCATGACCAAAAAACTGACGCCAGTCCTGGCGCTGATCATCGTCCCCACCGTTTTCGGCCTTTTCGCCGGGGCGGGCCTCGGCATCGGCGACATGGTCATGGACTCGATGAAGTCCATGACGTCCACGGCCGCGCTCCTCATGTTCGCCATCATCTACTTCGGACTGATGATCGACGTCGGACTCTTCGACCCCCTGGTGAAGTTCATCCTGCGCAAGCTCGGTAACGACCCCGCCAAGGTTGTCCTCGGCACTGCCGTCCTGGCGGCGGCCGTCTCCTTGGACGGCGACGGCTCCACCACCTTCATCCTGACTACTGCAGCAATGCTCCCGGTGTACCTGCGGCTCAAGATGAGCCCCGTGGTCCTCACCTGCGTTGCCGGCCTCGCCAACGGCACCATGAACATCCTGCCGTGGGGTGGCCCCACCGCCCGCGCAGCAACCGCGCTCAAGCTCGACGTCAACGACGTCTTCGTGCCCATGGTCCCCTCACTCATCGTTGGCCTCATCGTCGTTCTGGTCTTCGCCTGGCTGCTCGGCCTGCAGGAACGCAACCGCCTCCGCACCACCGCTCCCGAGATCTGGGGCGACGTCGCCGATCCTTCTGACGCGTTCGACGGCGGCACTGGCCGCGGCGGTTCCGTCGCCGCCGGTTCGGGCTCAGGTTCAGGCTTCGGTGCAGGCCGCTTCGGCTTTGGCCGCAACGGCTCAACGTCAACTTCGGGCAAGCCGGGCACCACTGCAGTCAAACCGGGCACCGGCGAAGGTTCCGGCGTCGCGGTTCTCGAAGACCCAGCCACGCTGGTGGACGATCACGACACCGCGATGGCTGACACCGCGCTGGACCCCAACCGCACCACTCTGCGGCCCAAGCTGTTCTGGTTCAACCTGGGCCTGACCGTCGCCGTCATGGTGGTCCTGGTGGCAAACATCGTTCCGCTGCCGTTCGTGTTCATGGTGGGCTCCGCGATTGCCCTGCTGGTCAACTTCCCCAAGGTCAAGGACCAGGGCGCCCAGCTGATTGCCCACGCACCGTCCATCGTGGCCGTGGTCAGCATGGTCATGGCCGCCGCAGTCCTCACAGGCGTCCTCAACGGCACGGGCATGGTCAAGGCGATGTCCGAGTGGCTGGTCCAGATCATTCCCGCGGAGATGGGTCCGTTCATGGCAGTCATCACCGGCCTGTTGAGCATCCCCATGACGTTCTTCATGAGCAACGACGCCTTCTACTTCGGGGTCCTGCCGGTCCTTTCCGAAACCGCCGCGCACTATGGCGTGGACGCAGTGGACATGGCCCGTGCTTCCATCACCGGGCAGCCGTTCCACCTGCAGAGCCCGCTGGTCCCTGCGATCCTCCTGCTGGTCTCCCTCGCCAAAGTGGACTTGGGCGATCACCACAAGAAGGTTCTTTGGCGCACGGCAGTCATCTCGGTAGTCATGCTGGCCGTGGGAGTCCTGACCGGAGCAATCGGCATCGGCTAAGCAGCCAACGCCTCATCTCAAACCGAGCATCTCGGTGTCGAGTTCGCGGGTTCGCTACCAATTCGCCGTTCAGCAACGGCGTATTGTGCAGCGGACCCGCGATTTGGCGTAGAGGCCTGGCTGGGACCGTGTGAGCAGGATCGGGATGAAGTAGCCACCTAGGTGGTCTTCTTCCTGGCGGCCGGGTCCAAGGTGCACTCGCCAACCACTTTGATGAGACTCCCATTGCGTGTGGGTGAGAACTGGACCAGCATGCCCCTGGGCGTTCGTGCGTTGATCTGCATTCCGGTTGCGGGGTTCACGTCATCGAAGATGTTTCCTATCGTGTAGCCCTTTGATTTCCAGTGGGCTTTCATGTGGTCCACCGCTGCCTGTGGATCATCAACAGGTCCGCCTTCGATCTGTGTCTGGTAGGCACGGCCGTCGTCCCGGGTGCGAACTGAGCACGGGGGAGGGAAATAGCCGGATGTGTCCTGGCGGTCCCAGTTGGGCCAGTTAGCCCCTGAGTGCTGGACCGTGTCCTCCATAGCATCCATGAATTCCGTGAACACCTCCTCGGCGCTCCGCTCTCCAGGACCCGGCTCGTCGGGTTGTCCGCTATTCGTTGAGTTCATGCCACACCCCGTCATCATCAAACATCCCGCTGTGAGTAGCGAGATCAAAAACTGCTGCAAGCCGTGCGGATGTCTGCTGCCTGGTGCGCGGGATTGGGGCGAGGCGGCCACCTAGGTGGTCTTCTTTCGAGCCACCGGATCCAAGGTGCACTCGCCCATCACCTTGATCAGGCTCCCGTTGGGTGTGGGTGAGAACTGCACCAGCAGGCCTCTGGGCGTTCGTGCGTTTATCTGGACCCCCGTGGCTGGATTGCCGTTGTCGTAGATGTTTCCGATGGTGTAGCCCTTCTTTTCCAAGTGGGCTTTCATCCGGACCATCGCAGCCTGCGGATCATCAATCGGGCCGCCCTCAATTTGGCGCTGATACAACCGGCCGTCGGCCCGCGAGTGTACCCCGCAGGGTTCAGACACGTAATCTGCTGTGTCGTTACGATCCCACCCTGGCCACGACGTGCCTGAGTGCTGGACGGTGTCCTCCATGGCATCCAGGAATTCCGTAAACACCTCCTCGGCGCTACGCTCTCCAGGTCCAGGCTCACCCTGTCGCTCACCATTTGTTGAGTTCATGCCGCACCCCGTCATCATCAAACACCCCAGCATTATCGATACCAACAACACCTTGCGATTGGGTTTTGTCTTGGTCATTTGCGCAGTTCCTCTCGGAGTTCTTCCGAGGTGAGATCACGATCGATCAAGGGCCCTTTGGGGAAGTCCATACCTCCGAATCCGGGCTTCTCCTCGCGGCGGAGGGGGATCAGTTCCTGGATCAGATCACCGCGCCCAGTGGAGGTCAGGGCAATGTTCCTCGCTGACTCGGTGTCCGGGTCCAGGTAGCCGTGGCCGCCGGTGGCGGCCAACACCGAATCCGCACTACCCTCGGCAGCCCAACCTTTGGCGTCGTGCCCGGTAGTCCGCGTGTAGACCTTGCCGGTCTCGGGGTCGTAGCCGCCTTCGGAGGAGAAATTCTTGCCCCTGAACCAGTCATCAGACGGGTTCCACCGGCCCTCCCGTCCCCGCAACCCGCTACCGACGATCCCCAACGGTGCCACCCGGTCATGACCTGCCGCGGTCACATACACCTCCGGCTGCCCAGCAGGGTCCTTGGCCACGTGAAGGTCCGCCGCCGAGCCGATATCCCGCCAGGCGATACCCGCGGAACCGAAAAACGTCGCCGTGGCAACCTCGTGCTTGATGGCCTTGAGCGCGTAGGAAGCCGTGGTGGTCCCGAAGGAGTGGGCCAGCACATTCAACTGCGGCCCACCGCCGTCATCCCCTGCATTGGCCCGGGTTTCGGTGAAGCCGTCCAACGCTTCGGCCAACTTAGCCCCGCCGGCCTTGGCCAACTCCGTTGACAGCACCTCAGTACTGGGCGGCGCGTCCGGGCTGTCATACCCAACCCACGACACAACCGCGTTCGACTCGGTATCACCGTTGGCACGGTCAGCGAACACTTGTCCGTCGTATAGATCCTGCGCCGATTTCGTCCATGATTCGAGCCCGTCGGCCACGGTGGTTTTCATGCCCGGGACGTTCCAGGTCACGTTGGTTGCCGTGTCCAGGTCCCCGATCGCAACAGCGACGAGTGGCTTGCCGTTCTCCTCCGGAGTGAAGGACACCATACTGCGTGGCGCCGCGGGATCTTCATCGTTTCCTTTGCGGGGCTCCAGCGCGTCATAGATCACCTCCAACGCAGCCCTGTCCGCGTCACTGGTCCGGGGGTCCTTGAATACTGAATCCAGGTTCACCCGGTTTGCTTTCGCCCGGGCCTTGTACGGGACACCGTTCAGGTTGCCGATCACCCCAGGTGCGGCGACCAGCAACGCCGCCTGCTGCTCCGCGGACAACCCCGCCCACCAGTCCCTTACCTGCCCCACCAGTGGAGGCGAAGTAAACCCCGACCGCAGGAAATCAGACTCGGCCATCCCGTAATCAAGCAACTGCCCTGGTGTCAACGTCTTCCACAACTCCAGCATCTCCACCGACCTGGCAGCACCGACTACTTCAGCGGTTTCCAAGTCCTTCAAACGCGAACGGGTCCGCTCCACCGTGGCGTCGGTGACCATCCCGCCGTCGTAATACACCGGCACCGACCCATCAATCGGGCGCACACCATCAATCAGCCTGGCGCAGTCGTGCTCGGCCTGCTCATGCGCGGCCGCCAGTGAAGAAACCCGCTGCCTTAACTCTCCGAGCTCCAGCGCCACCGACGCGCCAGAGCTGCCTCCCAAGGCTTGCCGATCCGGAACTCCATCAAAAACCGCAGCTTCCCCCAGATGCAACTGCGTACGCTGCCGGAAGTCCTTGATGTCCTCCAACAGCACACCCCGACGCCGCTTCAAATCCCGCACCGTATCGGCATAGCCCATCAACGCCCGGTACACGACAGCCAAACCGGTCCGAAGCCCCTCACTCACCCGGGTCGGGGTCCCGAAAACAGCCAACAGCTCAGCCGCCTCGGCAGCCCGGTAAGCATCACCCAGGCCCGACCACTCCGACGCCGCAGCCTGCACCACATTCACAATGCCTTGAGCCTGTTCCAGCAAGGGAACCGCTGCTTCCTCCAGCGCCCCAGGATCCGGCCACCCATCCAACACCCAGACATCAATCTCATGCACGGCCAGCCCCCTAACTCACCGGCAACGAACGGAACCGGTCCACCCGCAAACCCAACGCCGACCCGCCCACCACGCTTCCAGCCCGCGCCGAGGACGTGGCCGCCATCTGCTCATCACCGGCAACATACGCTGCAATAGCTGCCTGCGCCCCACTAAAAATGTTCGCGATCCGCTGCGCCAAACCCTGTAAGCCAGGCATCAACACCGTCTCCCCGCAGAGCTGGAGGGCCACATAAACCGGACCCTCACGGAGGGCCCCGCTGACCTCATCACAGATATGCCGCAACCTTGCCTGAGCTGGCCCGAGGCCGCCAGTACGCTGCTTCGCCGCAGCCACAACGGCAAGCGACCTGCCAGTATCAATGTCGTACACCAAAACAACTGCCTCCAAAATGTCGCCCCAAACCCTGTAAATCGATCGAAATGACTAATTCGGGCATGAATATATATCTAGGAGTGGGCTATCAGTTCTAAACGTGACGAAGAATCCAAAAATTGGGCTGCCGGATTCCCGTCTGACCGGCACACCCAACCCAAGTAGACTGGTTCGGAAAACCATTTGAACTTTGCAGGGGAGATCCATGGCTGCGATCAACCGTGACGACGTCGCGCATCTTGCGCGTCTGGCTCACATTGAAATGAGTGCCGAAGAACTGGACAGGATGGCCGTTGAGCTTGCTGTCATTGTGGATTCGGTGAAGAGCGTGAGCGAAGCTGCGGGGGAGGACGTCCCGGCGACGTCACACCCCATTCCGTTGACCAACGTCTTCCGTGAGGACGTCGTGGGCCATACGTTTACGGCTGAGCAGGCGTTGTCCGGCGCTCCGGATGCCTTCGAGAACCGTTTCAAGGTCCCGGCAATCCTGGATGAGGGCTAATCACATGACTGAACTGAAGAACGAACTCATCCGCCACTCTGCTGCCGACCTCGCTGCGAAGCTGGCTGCCCGCGAGGTTACCGCCGTCGAAGTGACGCAGGCGCATCTTGACCGCATTGCCGACGTCGACGGCCAGGTTAATGCGTTCCTGCACGTTAATAGCGAAGAGGCTTTGGCTGTTGCGGCCGAGGTTGATGCTGCCCGCGCCGCTGGCGGTTCCGCCGCCGAAGAGCTGCACGCCCTTGCTGGTGTCCCGATCGCCGTGAAGGACCTCATCGTTACCATCGGCCAGCCCACGACGGCTGGTTCTAAGATCCTCGAGGGCTGGCACAGCCCGTACGACGCCACCGTCGTGAAGAAGCTGCGCGCCGCCAAGATGCCGATCCTGGGCAAGACCAACCTGGACGAGTTCGCCATGGGTTCCTCCACGGAGCACTCGGCCTACGGCCCCACCCGCAACCCGTGGGACCTCGACCGGATTCCCGGTGGTTCCGGCGGTGGCTCCGCTGCCGCCGTCGCCGCTTTTGAAGCGCCGCTGGCGCTCGGTACGGACACCGGCGGTTCCATCCGCCAGCCGGGCGCTGTGACCGGAACCGTTGGCGTGAAGCCGACATACGGCGCAGTTTCGCGTTACGGTGCCATTGCCATGGCATCCTCGCTGGACCAGATCGGCCCGGTGTCCCGTACTGTGCTGGACTCGGCGCTCCTCCAGGAAGTCATCGGTGGCCATGACCCCTTTGACTCCACGTCCCTGACAGACCCGTTCAACAACCTTGTTGCCGCTGCCCGCGTGGGCAACGTTGCGGGCATGAAGATCGGCATCGTCAAGGAACTTCACGGCGAGGGCTACCAGGCCGGCGTCGAGAACCGTTTCAACGAGTCCCTGCAGCTGCTGAAGGATGCCGGTGCTGAAATCGTTGAGGTTTCTTGCCCCAACCTGAAGTACGCCCTGGGCGCTTACTACCTGATCATGCCGTCCGAGGTGTCCAGCAACCTGGCCAAGTTCGACGGCGTTCGCTTCGGCATGCGCGTCCTGCCCAAGGACGGTCCCATGACCATTGAGCGCGTTATGGGTGCTACCCGTGCCGCCGGCTTCGGTGACGAAGTGAAGCGACGCATCATCCTCGGTACCTACGCGCTGAGCGCCGGCTACTACGACGCCTACTACGGCTCGGCGCAGAAGGTCCGTACGCTGATCCAGCGCGACTTCGACGCCGCATTCGCCAAGGCTGATGTCCTGATCTCCCCGACGGCGCCCACCACCGCGTTCAAACTGGGGGAGAAGCTGGACGATCCGCTGGCAATGTACCTGAACGACGTCGCCACCATCCCGGCGAACCTTGCCGGTATCCCGGGTCTGTCCCTTCCGGGTGGCCTGGCTGACGAAGACGGGCTGCCCGTTGGTATCCAACTGCTGGCTCCTGCCCGCCAGGACGCCCGCCTCTACCGCGTAGGTGCGGTCCTCGAGTCCATCCTTGAAGAGAAGTGGGGCGGCCCGATGCTTGCGCAGGCACCTGTCCTCGGTTCTGCCACCACCACCGCCGGAGGTTCCAACTAATGTCCGTCGATGCAACTCTGAGCTTCGAAGAGGCCATGGAGAAGTACGATCCCGTTTTGGGGTTTGAGGTCCACGTGGAGCTCAACACCAAGACCAAGATGTTCTCCTCGGCTCCCAACGTCTTCGGTGATGAGCCGAACACCAACGTCAACGAGGTTGACCTGGGCATGCCTGGCGTCCTGCCGGTGGTGAACAAGACCGCTGTGGAGTCTTCCATCAAGATAGGCCTTGCTCTGAACTGCAAGATCGCCGAGACGTGCCGCTTCGCCCGGAAGAACTACTTCTACCCGGACACTCCCAAGAACTTCCAGACGTCCCAGTATGACGAGCCGATCGCCTACGACGGTTACCTCGACATTGAACTTGAGGACGGCACGGTGTTCCGCGTGGAGATCGAGCGCGCCCACATGGAAGAGGACGCCGGCAAACTGACCCACATGGGTGGCGCAGCAGGCCGTATCCAGGGCGCCGACTATTCGCTGGTGGACTACAACCGTTCCGGTGTGCCGTTGGTCGAGATCGTCACCAAGCCAATTGAGGGTGCCGGCAGCCGCGCGCCTGAGTTGGCCAAGGCCTACGTCGCCGCCGTGCGCGAGATCGTGAAGAATCTCGGTGTTTCCGATGCCAAGATGGAGCGCGGCAACGTCCGTTGTGACGCCAACGTTTCCTTGCGCCCGCACGGCCGCGAGCGGTTCGGTATCCGTTCGGAAACCAAGAACGTGAACTCGCTGCGCGCCGTAGAACATGCCGTCCGTTACGAAATCCAGCGGCACGCCGCCGTCCTGGATTCCGGCGAACCGGTCATCCAGGAGACGCGCCACTGGCACGAGGACACGCGTTCGACGACGTCGGGCCGGCCCAAGTCCGACGCTGATGACTACCGCTACTTCCCGGAGCCGGACCTGGTTCCCGTCGTCGCCTCCCGTGAATGGGTGGAAGAACTCCGGGCCACCCTTCCCGAGCCCCCGGCCGAGCGCCGCAAGCGCCTCAAGGAAGCCTGGGGATACTCGGATCTGGAATTCCGCGACGTGGTGAATGCCGGTGTCATGGACTCCATCGAGGAAACCATCGCAGCTGGTGCGTCTGCCGACGTTGCCCGTAAGTGGTGGATGGGCGAGATCGTTGGCCGCGCCAAGGTTGCCGACGTCGACCCCTCCGAGCTCGGTGTCACGCCGCAGGTCATCGTGGAGCTGAACAAGCTGGTCGAAGACGGCAAGATCAATAACAAGATGGCAACCCAGGTCCTGGACGGCGTGCTCGCTGGCGAAGGTACCCCGGCTGACATCGTTGAGAAGCGCGGCCTCGCAGTTGTATCCGACGACGGTCCCCTTCTGGAAGCCATCGACGCCGCACTGGCAGCACAGCCGGACGTCGCGGAGAAGATCCGTGGCGGCAAGGTCCAAGCCATTGGCGCGATTGTTGGCGGTGTCATGAAGGCCACCCGCGGTCAAGCAGATGCCGGACGCGTCCGCGAACTCATTCTGGAGAAGCTCGGCGTCCAGGGCTAAAAGCCAGTTTTCTTTCCCATCAAAGTAGGTCGCAGTTATTGCTGCGGCCTACTTTGCTTTGGGCGCACAATGGATGCATGGCCACTCTCAAACCAAGCTTTCGTCGGGGCCTTCTGGCCGGTGCGATTGCCGTCGCACTGTCCGGTGGCGGTGCCGCCGCTGTGTGGGCGGGCACCCAACCCAGCCCTTCGCCGTCGAGCCCTTCTGCCTCGCCCAGCCCGTCCGGGTCAGGAGCAGCCAAGTCCACGGAGGGCCGTGGGAAGGCGATCCACGGCGAGCACGTGGTCAAGCAACTGGACGGGAGCTACCGTACTGTTCTCACGCAGACCGGAACCATCGACTCGGTGAGCGGCTCCGAGGTGACCGTCAAGA
This sequence comes from Arthrobacter sp. MYb23, assembly GCF_002979775.1. Classification (GTDB taxonomy): domain Bacteria; phylum Actinomycetota; class Actinomycetes; order Actinomycetales; family Micrococcaceae; genus Arthrobacter. The sequence continues at coordinate 2,471 of NZ_PCPR01000045.1, read as the reverse complement.
GCGAAGACGGCTTCACCCAGCGCTACGCCATTACTGCAGAGACTCGCATCGCGAAAGTCCCAGCCAACCTGTCGGAGCTTCGGAACGGCAAAGGCAGGCCGTCATTGCCGTCAGCGACCGCTGCTGATCTCAAGGCCGGGGACACAGTGCGGGTGAGCGGCACCAAGAACGGCGAAACGGTGACGGCGACGAAGGTGGTGTCCGGCGAACTGCCGGCCGGTACCAAGGGCCACGGGCATAAGCGCGGGCACGGCCCCCAGTAGTACCGCCGCCCTCATTGGTACCAAGGCCCGGGCAGCATTTAGAGGGCCACTGTATTTAGAGGGCCACTGTCCTGAAGCCCAGGTTTCCGCTGGCTGAGTCCGGCGTGTTGGAGCTGCGGGCTGCCAGCCGGTATCGGTTGCAGTAGGAGTCGTGGCAAAGGTACGAGCCGCCCCGCATGACCCGACCCCGTCCGATGCTGGGGCCTTGTGGGTCTTCCACGGTTCCTTGGGCCAGGCACGTTTTGTAGTACTTGGGCAGGAACCAGTCGCTGCACCACTCCCAGACGTTCCCGCTGGTTTGGTAAAGCCCGTAGCCGTTGGGACGGAAGGACATTGCAGGCGCAGTGGTGAGGTAGCCGTCGTCCACCGAGTTGCGGGACGGGAAATCGCCCTGCCAAATGTTGCAGTTGTGAGCGTCGGCGCCTGATTGGTCGTTGTGGAGGTTGTTGCCCCACGGGTAACGCTGCCCGCCTAATCCGCCCCGCGCGGCGTACTCCCACTCGGCTTCCGTGGGCAAGCGGCGGCCGGCCCATTCACAGTACGCCAGAGCATCGTTGTGGGACACATGCGTGACAGGGTGATCGGGGATGTCCGACCAGCTTGAGAGTGGCCCGGCCGGGTGCGCCCAATCCGCTCCACGGACGTTCAGCCACCACGGGACGTTGCTGACCCGGTTGAGGATCTGGTTCTTTTCCGCCTTGACCGCCAGATGGAACACCGCTGACGTTCCGTAAATTTCCGACTCGGTGCGGTGCCCGGTGGCTTCGACGAACGCAGCGAACTCTTCATTGGTCACAGTGGTGGCGCTGATGCGGAAAGGTGAGACGAGGACTTCGTGCACAGGTGACTCGCCGTCGTCCTCGTAGCCCTCGTTGAAGGGATCTCCCATGGAGAACGTTCCGCCGGGAATCCGGACGTCGGTTGTCTCCCTTGAGGGCGTCGCACTTTCAGCTGCGCGAACCTCAGATGATGAAACATCTGCTGCTGGACCAGCTGCTGCTGAAGCATCCGCTGGAGGCTCGACGGCGGTGCTCGTCGTCTGTTGATCGCCGGCTGTCCGCAGGGAGAGGGGCCGCCCCAACTCGGAATGCACCCGCGCGTCGGCGCCTGGGCTACAGCAATCTGCCATGTCAACCTTCTGTCTGATGTCCGCCTGCTAAGTACTTTAGCGTTGTCCGACGGCCTGTCACACGCGCGCCGGTTGTGTTCGGGGGCCGCTCCCGTTTCCGCTTCGCGCGCCACTTGTGGGTGGGCGTCGCACCTGTTTCCGCCTCGCGCGCCGGTTCCTACGGGTGCGATCGGCGGGAAAGGGTGCGTGGGCTCAAGCAACCGAGCCTGGGACGCCCGTTTGAGCCGCAAAACGAGCCTCGCGCCACTTGTTCTCAGAGGGCGCACCTGTTTCCCCTTGGCGCGCCACTTGTGCGTGGGCGTCGCGCCCGTTGACGCCTCGCGCGCCGGTTCGTACGGGTGCGATCGGCGGGAAAGGGTGCGTGGCTCAAGCAACCGAGCCTAGGCACCCGTTTGAGCCGCAAACGCGCCTCGCGCCACTTGTGGGTGGGCGTCGCTCCCGTTTCCGCCTCGCGCGCCACTTGTACTCAGGTGTCGCACCTGTTTCCGCTTCGCGCGCCGGTTCCTACGGGTGCGATCGGCGGGAAAGGGTGCGTGGGCTCAAGCAACCGAGCCTAGGCACCCGTTTGAGCCGCAAACGCGCCTCGCGCCACTTGTGCGTGGGCGTCGCACCTATTTCCGCCTTGCGCGCCGGTCCCTACGGGTACGATCGGCGGGAAAGGGCGCGTGGGCTCTGGCAACCAGGCCTGGGACGCCCGTTTGAGCCGCAAAACGAGCCTCGCGCCACTTGTGCTCGGGCGTCGCTCCCGTTTCCGCCTCGCGCGCCACTTGTGCGTGGGCGTCGCACCTGTTTCCGCTTGGCGCGCCACCTGTGGCAGGCGCCGCTCCCGTTTCCGCCTCACGCGCCACGTGTGCTCAGGGGTCGCGCCCGTTGCCGCCTTGCGCGCCGGTTCCTACGGGTGCGATCGGCGGGAAAGGGTGCGTGGGCTCAAGCAACCGAGCCTAGGACGCCCGTTTGAGCCGCAAACGCGCCTCGCGCCACTTGTGTTCGGGGGCCGCTCCCGTTTCCGCCTCGCGCACCACTTGTGCGTGGGCGTCGCACCTATTTCCGCCTTGCGCGCCGGTTCCTACGGGTGCGAT
>NZ_PCPR01000044.1 GCF_002979775.1 Arthrobacter sp. MYb23 | reverse complement strand
GCCAACACCGGCAACTCGGACCTGAACAACGTCACCCTCACCACTTCCGCCGGCGCCACCGCCTCCCTGCTCACCACCGACGTGACCAATGGCCTGCAGCTGACCATCGAAAACTGCTCCGTGGCCTGGACCGGTGCCACCGCCCCCTACAACTGCGCGGGCACCAAGACCACCGTCCTGGCCTCCGGACCCGTGATCGCAGCGAACAAGGCCCTGAACAACCTCACCTCCCTGGCCTCGACCAAGACCGACAACCTCAAGGTCACCACCGCGTTGCCGGCCGCCGCGAACAACGACTTCCAAGGCGCGACGTCCACCATCGCCTTCGCCTTCACCGGCACCCAGCGCACCGAAACCACCAAGTAAACAACACCGCCGACCCCGCCGGGTCTGATCGGTTCCTTTCCCCCCCAGCCCGATCAGGCCCGGCGAGCATCATGTCAAGCACACTCACTTCACCAGAACGGAGAACCATCACCATGACACCGCGGAACAGTTTCCTCCGTGCCTTGGTGATCGTCGCCGTCGTCATTCTTGGCCTGATATCCGGGCCTACGGCCGCTATGGCTGCCTTCACCGACAGTGAGCACGCCACCCCACAGTTCTCGGCCGCAATCATTCCCGCTCCAGCCACTGCCAACGTGACCATGCGGTGCACCTTCGGCCTGCAAACCGTAGTCACCGTGAATTCCTACGGAACGGTGGCCAATGCCAACTACTACGAGGTGAAGGTCTACGATCGCTCCGGCAAGCTCGAGTTCACCGGCGACCTCAGCCAGGCTGCGGGAAGAACGTACAGTTCTGGCATCGAGATCATCGGCACCTGGAGCTACGAAATCCGCGGTTACTACAAGGTCCCCGGCTCCAACAATTTCTGGACGGGTAAGCCCCTCAAAGGCACCATGACCTGCTGAACGGGTGGACGGCCTAGCTATACAACTTCGCGCCGCGGTTCAAGCAATCAGCCGCCTCGCGCTTGGTTGAGAGCACCAAATGGCCAACCTGTCATGACAAGTTGGCCACGGTCCATTTGCCGGCAATTCATCGGGCGAACCTACATTCTGAGGGTCAACGCATCCCTTTGAGTGAAAGGTTCCATCATGTCCTCTCCCAGCCGCCGCTCTGCCATCGCAGCATCAATCGCAGGGTTGGCCACCATCGGTGCCACGGCCGCCGTCGCGTCTCCGGCGCAGGCCACCGGAAACGGGCACGGCAGCAACCGGCCCTCCGGAAAGGCCACCGTCTTCACCGTCATCAGCGATATCCAGGGAGATCTGGGCGACTTTGACCTGGCGCTCAAGGACATTGAGCAAACCAACCCCGGCAAACGGAGCGCGGGCTTGGTGGTGAATGGCGATATCACCCCACGGGGCTACGACTTTGAGTACGAGGCTGTGCGTAAGGTCCTGGATGCCAACACCCACGCGGCCAATGTCCACTGGGCAATCGGCAACCATGAGTTCTACGTACCCAAGTACTCCAACCCCAGCACGCTAGCCCAAGCCACGTGGCCCAATGGAACCACCGAAGCTTCCCTCTTCCAGAGCTTCTTCAACTTCACCGGCCGGGACAAGGTCTACACCGAAATTGACCTCGGCGGTGTTCCCGGCCTGATCCTGGGCACTGAAAAGTACATGCACTACCACGACACCACGCTGTGGGACGAGGTGTGGCTCAGCGAGGAACAGATCATCTGGTTCGAGCAGCGCCTGGCCTACTGGGCTCGCAAAGGCCAGCCTGTGATGGTCTTCACCCACCACCCGTTCCCGGACACCGTTTCCGGAACCCGCAACAACCTCTATAAAAAGGACTACCTGCAGGTGGACCGGCTGTTGGGCATTCTTGGCAAGTACAAGAACGTCTTCGTCTTTACTGCCCACACCCACTGGGCACTTCAGCTGGCTGACTGGGAAGTTCGCCGGACCGTTCCCGGCACGGGCAACCTCCAGGGCTTCCAGGTCATCAACACAGGCGCCGTCCAGACCCTCTGGGAAGACAATGGCGCAGGCGGCGAGCGCGCCCTCGATGGCCGCGAAGCCAGTGGCCTGCAAGTAGAGGTCTACAACGACTGCGTCATAGTCAGAGCACGCGACTTCCGCCGAGGCGAATGGATCAAGGAAGTCCAGATACCGCTGTTCTAGCAGGGCACACCCAATCGTTCCCGCCCGGTTAACCTCCGCGCCATGCCGCTTCCCTACTGTGATCCCGCTGGGGGACCGGAATCAACAGAGGGAAGACGTTATGTGCACCGCAGAAGAAGAAACCACCACCCACAGCCGAAGTGTGGGACTGGCCGACGCTGAGCTGAAGATCATGGGGCTGAGCCGCCGGCGCATTCTTCAGTCGGCCGGCGTCCTGGCAGCCGGCACTGCCGCCTCGGCAGCAATGGCGCGGCCTGCGATGGCGAACCCGGGCGGGAACGACCCCCAACTGAAATGGCTGGTGGGTGATCACCACGTTCACACCCAGTACAGCCATGATGCGAAGTACATGATCAAGCAGCAATTGGACACGGCCCAGGCCTACGGCGTTGACTGGATAGCCCTGACCGAGCACAGCAATTTCGGCCACGCCAACAACGGCGGGGCAGTCAACGCCAACAAGGAAATCAAGGCCCAGCGGGCTGCCCGCCCTGAGCTGCTGATCTTCCAAGGGCTCGAGTGGTACATCCCGGGTGCAGAGCACGCCTCGGTCCTTGTTGCTCCGGGCCCCAACGAAGTGAACCTCCTGCGCACCTTCGAGTTGGTGTGGGACGGGAAGCTGAACCAGTGGGAGAAACCAACCCCCGGAACGGCCCAAGTGGAAACGTTCGAGCGCAAGGCCGTGGAAGCCATCGCCTGGTTGGCCAACCAGCGACTCTCCGGCTACATTGACGACGTCGTAGCACTGGCAAACCATCCCATGCGGCTGGGCATCGACTCCCCGCACGAACTCCGGGCCTGGCGCGACGCCGCCCGCGAGGTGATGATCGGCATGGAAGGTGCGCCCGGCGCACAAGGTTCCGGGGTCAGCCAGTTCTCCAGGGCTGGCGACCAACGCGGCGAATACACCAACAACCCCACCCAATACAGCTTCCCGGGCTACCCGGCGGATGCTTTCCGCCCCTACGGGGGTTTCGACTGGGCCACCGCTACCGTGGGCGGCGTGTGGGACTCCATGCTCGCCGAAGGCCTGCCGTTCTGGATCACGTCCAACTCGGACAACCACCTCACGGTCAAGGACACGTGGAAAACCGGCCCCTACCCGGCTGAGGAGCCATACCTCAGCCTGCCCAACGAATTCGATCGCTGGGCCGTCACCGGCAAGCGTCCCGACCCCTTCGATAGCGGCGAAAAGCAGGGCGGCAGCGACTACTGGCCGGGTCAGTTCAGCCGCCTCCACACCGGAGTCACCCAGCGTTCCTACACCGGCGTCCTGGAAGCCATGCGCAATGGCCGCATGTGGGTTGACCACGGCCACCTGCTCCAGGGCCTCGACGTACGGGTGCGCGAGGTGCGCGGCAACGGCGCTGGCAACAGCAACGGACGCAACGGCGTCACCTTGGGTTCCCGCCTGCAGGTGAGGCGAGGTGCCGACGTCGAAATTTCCATCACCATCACGACGACGAACTACCGCAACTTCGCGGGCATCATGCCAAAGCTCGCCCACGTGGATGTGATTGGCGGCGCTGTGACTGGTGCCGCGGCAGATCGAGACACGTTGAAGGCCCCTGGCACGGCGGTCTGGAAGCAGATCGACGTGTCCGGGCGCACCGGAACGTTCACCATCAAGCACATCATCAAGGACGTGCAAAAGTCCTGCTACTTCCGCCTTCGCGGGAGCGACGGAAACCGCCACGGCGCCGGATACTACGGGGCGTCCGTGGATCCTGCCGGCCCCATCCGCCACGGTGACAACCTCGGCGACGCGGATCCGTGGACGGATACCTGGTTCTACGCCAATCCGGTGTTTATCGACGTCGCGTAGTGCTCACTCCGAGGCTGCGTGCAAGTCGCCTTCCTCGGGATCGTCGGCGGACCGGACCTCGTTCCTGATGACGCCCAGTTCCTCGAGCCGGGCAGACATTCCGGCCCCATCCGGCGCATAAACCCACGGGACACCGGGCGTGGGCTGGCCTCCGGACTTTGACCGTCCACCGGCCAGCACCGCTTCACCCGCCGAGAGCTGGCGGATGGCGATTGCCCTGACATTGGCGGGATGACGGTGGGCGAACTCGGAGTAAATCGCCTCATCGTGCTGACCGTCGTCGCCCACCAGCAGCCACTTGATGTTGGGGAATTCCTCCGCGAGACGTTCCAGGGAGGTCCGTTTGTGCTCCTGACCGCTACGGAACCAGCGGTCAGGAGTGGGACCCCAGTCGGTCAAAAGCTTGGGCCCGGCAGGATACAGATTGCGGGACAGGAACCGGGACAGGGTCGGTGCGACGTTCCAGGCCCCGGTGGACAGGTACAGCACTGGAGCAGAAGGCGCCGTCCGGGCAATCCGCTCGTACAGCACCGCCATGCCCGGCGTGGGGGTTCTCGCATGCTCGTTGAGGACAAAAGTGTTCCACGCTGCCAGGAACGGACGCGGCAGTGCAGTGACCATCACGGTGTCGTCAATGTCAGATACGACGCCGAAATCCGCGTCGTCCGCGACGATCTCCAAAGGAGCCTCCACGGTTTCCGACTCTCCGGACTGAAGCGTAATGGTGTGCCACCCGGCGTCGAGAGCTACCGGAATACGCGCATCCACCACGCCGCCGCGGTCAGCCTGCACATCGAAAACCGTGCCGGCAACAGTCACGTTCACACGGGCGTGGGCCACGGGCGCACTGGTGAAGTTGCGCCAGCCGCGCATGCTTTCCTGCAACGGATTGGCGTGACCCGCGGCGTCGCGGGGGTCACTGCGGACCACACGCGCCAGGACCCGCACCCAGGACGTGCTCCCATAGCCCGTGTACGGGATGACTGTTTCCACCCGGCCACGACGGATCGCGAGACGCGTCTGAAAACCGAGCCACGCGTCGTCGAGCCTCATGGCGAGGTGACGGCGCCCCTTACTCAGCGGCTTACTCAGCGGCGTCGGGCCTTGCTTGTCAACGGCGTCGGACTGGGGGCGCGGTTTCATGGGGCGGGGAGACATGCGTCCAGTCTTCCACGGCCCGGCCTCCTACCGCAGTGAGCCCATCCACTGTGAAGTGGCTACCTTCCCGGCAAGGGGCTCGCCTGGACAATGATGTTCTTCCCCCAAAGATCGGCCGCATAGCAGGTGATCAGAATGAGCCGACCCGGCACGATGTCCCAGATCTTGCTGTCCCGCAGAGTCTCTTTGTACTCAGTGGTGACCTCGTCCACCCTGAAGTCCAGCGTCCCAACAGCTGTGGTGACGGTCAAGAGATCACCCGCTTTCGCGTGGGCGCTGATGTTATTGAAGGGCGAGCTGCCGCCTTCCTGGCTGTGCCCCACAACATAGGTGGTGTTCGTTGACCCCTTGCCGGGCATGCCGTACGGGCTAAGCCAATAGGCGTCCGGAGTGTGGGGCGGAACGATCGAGTTCAGGGCCAGCTCCTGCGGTGTCGGCGTCAAAGGCAGTATGCCCTGGTCAAGCCCCACTGCGTCGTAGCTGATGTGCAGCGGAGGAGCACCGGCCCCCTCAGCTGCAGTAACCTCGCCAGGCACTTGGTACTCCGGAGCAGACTCCAACGGTATGGCCGAGGGACTTGGCAGCGGGGAGTACTTGGTGCTTGTAGCCGGCCTGGGTGCCGCTCCAACGGCTACGGGACCGGGGCTGCTGGAGGTTTCCCGCGCTGACCACCACCCCGGAAGCCCCGCAGCCAGCAGGACCGCGGCGAGGAGGGCAACGAGCGCCGCCCTACCCCACCGCTGCCCGGCTAGCCCCGCCGAAACAATGCTGCGGCGATGCCTCCCCCGCTGAACAGCGTGGCGCCGCACGGCACTACTCCTGCTGGCTTCCCCTGCGCCCGTTCATCAACAGCCGAGTAGCAAGGAAGAGCATGCCCGCCCCGCCAAGGCCCACGAAGAGTGTTCCTAGCATTGATGCCTGATTCGTGGAGCCTGTACGGGACATAGCGAGGGCGGTGTCCACGTTCGCGCCTTGGTTCCTGCCCGTTCCGGCCAAGGGAACTGACTGATTCGTGGATGTTGACGTCGCGGTTGGGGTGGCAGTGGCCGTCTCGGTTGGAGTGGCAGTTGCCGTCACCGTCACCGTCTCTGTCGGAGTAACCGTCGCAGTCACCGTCTCAGTCGGCGTAACTGTTGCCGTCGCCGTCGTCGTCTCAGTCGGCGTAACTGTTGCGGTCGCCGTCGTCGTCTCAGTCGGAGTGACCGTCGCCGTCGTCGTCTCCGTCGGAGTCACCGTCGTCGTCTCAGTCGGCGTCACCGTCGGTGTCGTCGTCTCCGTCGGAGTCACCGTCGTCGTCTCAGTCGGCGTCACCGTCGGTGTCGCGGTTCCGGTGCCGGGGGGCGCCGAGGTGGTGGGTGTCGTGTTGCAGACCGGGGTGGTCACCACGTTGGTGTCGAGGGAGACCTGCCCGTTTCGGGCCAGGAGCCGCCCCTCCACTACCGCGTTGGTTTGAGCGGTGATGGATGTCAAGGCGAGGATGGTTCCCTTGAAGCTCGAGGCGGTGCCCAGGGTGGCTGAACTGCCCACTTGCCAGAACACGTTGCAGGCTTGGGCGCCGTTGATGAAGACGATGCTGCTGGCTGAGGCCGTAATCAGGGTCGAGGCAACTTGGAAGACGAAAACCGAGCCGGGGTTGCCTTGGCCATCCAGCGTGAGCTGTCCACTAAGCGCCAAGGAGGACGTGGACTTGTAAACGCCCTCAACGAGCGTCCGGCCCACCAAGTCTCCGGAGACGCTGGTTGTGAGTGGTTGCCCCGCGGCATTGTTGTAGGCGGTGGTCAGATCAGACTGGGCCTGCAGTGCCACCGCATCCGCTGCATGGGTGGTTCCAGCGGCGATACCCGGCGGAAATCCTGTGATCGCAGTGCCCGGGCTCAGGCCAAGGTCGCCTTGGAGAGTGGTGGGTCCTGTGTTGGTCACGGTTGTGGCGCCAAGGACGGAATAGGACGACGCCGTACCCAAGTTGACCGGTGTTGCCGCGAAGGCAGGAGCCTGTTGCAACATGATGGCCCCTGCAAGGAGAAGAACCCCTGAGGCCGCTCCTACTGATGCGGTGTTGCCGCGACGGCCCGATCCCGTGGATAGTTTCTCTGGATTTCTTTGCGCAGAACTGTGGCGCATTGCAGTTCCTTCCCCCGGCGGGGCAAACGCCCCAAAGCAACTGCCCAACATGATGTGAGGGAGCTATACAGCGGACTGTACGCCCGGAAGCACCGCGCGCATAGGGCAAGGTCAGGGCAACGGAACGCGGCTGGGAGCGCATGATCTTGCGGGTGCCCGCAGCCGAATGAGCATCGCCCCAGCTCAAACCATCAGGATGCTGATTATTGACTGCCAAGGCACTCCCTAAAGTCACGAATAATTTATCCAGAAATTAGACAAACGGGGGGAACAGTCGGGCCAGCAGGCACCTAAACAGCGGTGGTGGGCGCCCGGCCTTCGTCGCCATGCTGATTGCGGGCCGCAGCGAGCCGAAGCCGGTCCAGACGATTCATCAGCGGCGCAGTGGTGGCCCCGTGCACCACAATGGACAGCGTCACCACCAACGCGATCAAGGCCCACAGCTCGCGCGCCTCGGCGTCGAAGTTTCCGTGAGTCAGGGCGTACCCCACGTAGTAGAGCGAGCCGATCCCCCGGATGCCGAAGTAGGAGATGGCCAGGCGTTCCCGCGGGCCGGTCTTGCCACCCATCAACCCGAGCCATCCAACCAATGGGCGGACCAGCAAGAGGAACACCAAAGCCACCAACAGCTCCACCCAACCGATCCCCTCCAAGAGCCCACGGGCTATGGCACCGCCAAGGAGAACCAGGATCACAATGGTCATGAGGCGCTCGAGCTGCTCTACGTAACTGTGGAGAACCTGGTGGTAGGCATGGTGGCGCTCAGAGGAGCGGATGGTCACAGCGCAGATGAAGACGGCGATGAATCCATAGCCTTCCACCAGTTCAGTCACTCCATACGCAAGGAAAGTGGCAGCGAGCGCTACGAAGCCCTCGGAGTGATCCGACAACCGGAAGCTTTTGACCTTGGCGGAGAAGAAGATCAGGCTGAGAAGTTTGCCGGTACCGAAACCGAGCAGAATACCCACAGCTATCCGCCACAGAACGTCCAGGCCAACCCACTCCCCCAACCAGGCACTCGGAGATGCCCCCACGAGGCTGATGAGAATGGCCAGGTACACAAACGGGAAGGCAAGGCCATCATTCAAGCCGGCCTCGGAGGTCAAGGCGAAGCGGACCTCGTCCTCGTCCGGGTCCTCTTCAGCATCTGCAGGCTTTCCTACTTGGACTTCGGAGGCCAGTACTGGATCTGTGGGGGCAATCGCCGCGGCCACCAGGATGGCAGCGGCAAGGCTCAGTCCCAACACCCACAGCCCGAGCAACGTCATCACCAGAATGCATAAAGGCATGACGATTCCGAGCAGACGCCAGGTAGTGGACCATCCACGCCAACGGAACGGTCTATCCAGGGCCAGTCCGGCGCCCATGAGGGAAATGATGACGCACACCTCGGTCAGGTGCGTCGTAAAATCTGCGTGCAGGACGGGGTCCGGGTCCGGTAGGTCAGGAAGCAGGGTGAAAGCCAGAATTCCGCTGCCCAGGAAGACCATGGGCATGGAAAGCGGCATATTGCGAAGCAATTTCGGCAGAACTGCCGCGGCTAATACCGCAACGCCTGCCGAGAGGAACAAGATGCTGGGGACTTCAAACACGTATAGCCCTCTTCCTGCCGAGCCGGACGGCGCATGGTAGTAGCGCGTGGTAGTAGCTCGTCCGCCCGCACGTTACAGGATAAAAGCTAAGACTACTTATCACCCTACGGCGAGGCCCCCCGGCTGACAACTGTGTGGCCGAATCGCGGTGAGCGCCCCCTGCTAGGGTACGTAAATGCTGGAGAAACGCCGTCAGGAATTACGGGGAAAATACCTGAAACTGGGGACGGGCGAGCTGGTTGCTGCATGCGTCTTTGCCTTGGTCGCGTCAACCATTGTGATGCCACGCCTGAGTGGCCCTGGCGATCATTTCGCCTTATGGTCAGCCCTGATCCCGCTCCTCGTCATTCTGGTACAGGCCGGCGTCTATTGGCTACTGGCGCGCGGCTGGGTCAAAAGGGCGCCGATGCCGTCGAACATTGCCGGCGCCTACCGGGCGTTCCGGGTCATCAACCCCCTTCTCCTGGCAGCGGGACTGGCTGGACTGCTGGCGTGGAGACCCGACGGCACGGGGGCTACATTGCTGGTGCTGGCAATTTGGGCCTTCGGAGTGGTGGAGTACTTCAACTACTTCGTCATTCGGCTCTCCTACCCGGTCAACCAGTGGTTTACGAGAGGGGGCCAGCGCAATGTCCCCCAGCTGGTGCAGGACTTCACCGTCGATTCAACGCATCGCTAATGGTACGGTCCCGGGACGGGCACGAAAGCGGCAAGGCCTATGTGGTCGAAACAGCACTCAGCGCTGCGTCGATCAGAACTTCGGCTGCCTGCCGTGCCTGCCCGGCGGCATCGGATGTTCCAGCGATGGCCGCCGTAGTCTGGGCTCCTTCCGCCAGGATGGCTAGTTGCGGCGCCAAGTAGGCCGGGGCGCCGGCCTCTGCCGCCAGTCGCGCCACATACTCCTGGAACGATTCCTTGTGCTTCCGCGCATACTCTGCGACCTCGGGGCTGATGGCCCCAAGCTCGGCGAAGCTGTTGATGAAGCCGCAGCCACGGAATGAGTCCTGACAGAACCATCCCGCCAGGTAGTCAAAGATGGCGAGGAGCCGCCCTTGCGGCGTCCCCGCTTGTTGAACAGTTAAGTCCAGCCCCTCAGCCCAGGACTCATGCCGGCGCTCAAGGACGGCCATGACGATGCTGCTCTTTGAGGGAAATTCTCCGTAGAGCTTCTTCAGTGAGACCCCTGCCGCCGAGCGGAGTTCGTCCATGCCAACGGCTTGGATTCCCTTGGCGTTATAGAGCTCGTCGGCAGTAGCAACGATGCGTTCGCGAACCTCGGAAATATCCATACTCCCATTCTACTTGCAATGAGAACGAACGTTCTCTACGATGGAGGACACAGAGGGAGAACGATCGTTCTCCACTTCGAGAAAAGGGACACATCATGGGCTTCATCAAGGTCGGCACGGAGAACACCACGGATATTGAGCTCTACTATGAAGACCACGGAACAGGTCAGCCTGTTGTCCTGATCCATGGCTACCCGCTGGATGGCGGCTCTTGGGAAAAGCAAACGGCAGCCCTCCTCAATGCCGGATATCGCGTCATCACCTACGATCGTCGCGGCTTCGGAAAGTCCAGCAAACCAACCACCGGCTATGACTACGACACCTTCGCAGCCGACCTCAACACCGTGCTTGAGACCCTGGACCTGCAGGACGCAGTGCTGGTGGGCTTCTCCATGGGAACCGGGGAAGTTGGGCGCTACCTTGGGACCTACGGCGAAGCCAGGATCGCCAAGGCCGCTTTCCTCGCCTCCCTCGAACCGTTCCTCCTCCAGACCGACGACAACCCCACCGGCGTTCCGTCGTCAGTCTTCGACGGCATCCGCAGCGCCGCGATCGAGGACCGCTACGCCTGGTTCACCAACTTCTACAACGACTTCTTCAACACCGATAACTTCCTGGGCAACCGCCTCAGCGAAGAAGCCCTGCGGAATTCCTGGAACGTGGCCGCCGGCTCGTCCTGGTACGCCTCCTTCGCGGTGGTGGATTCCTGGCTCACGGACTTCCGCTCAGACATCGAGAAGGTCACCGTCCCGTCGCTGATCGTCCACGGCACCGACGACCGCATCCTGCCGATCGATGCCACCGGCCGCGAGTTCACCAAGCGCCTGCCATCTGCCGAGTACGTGGAAATTGAAGACGCGCCGCACGGCATGCTGTGGACGCACGGCGCTGAAATCAACGACATCCTGCTGCGCTTCCTTGCCAAGTAACCGCCGCCGGACTCAATAAACACAACTAAAAACGAGCACGACGGCGGCAGCCCGCCCTGGTTCCAGCGGAACCAAGGGTGGGCTGCCGCCGTCGCGCGTTGACGTAGCGCACGTCACGTCCTATGCTTTATGAATCGATTCAAGATGTAACCTTCCTCACACTGAATAACCACTTTGTTCAGTCCTGGATGGGAAGAGTTCTTGTTCCTTGCCAACGACGCCAGAGGAGTACAGCGACGTGACAGTCACGCACCGGAGGGATCTCAGCACCTCCCCCGAACCCACCGCCGGGACCGAACCAGCCAGCGGCCACAAAGATCCAAAGAAAGCCGCCATGAGCGGTTGGATCGGAAGCGCCCTGGAGTACTACGACTTCGCCCTGTACTCACTGGCGGCCACGCTCCTGTTCCCCACCATCTTCTTCCCCACGGAGAACCCGACCGTCGGCATCATCGCCTCACTGGCCACCTACGCCGTGGGGTACGTTTCCCGCCCGCTCGGCGCCGTGATCCTGGGCGCCTACGGTGACAGGCACGGGCGCAAGAAAGTGCTCGTTTTCGCGATGCTGCTCATGGGCTTCGCTACTTTCGCTGTCGGCCTCCTGCCCACGTACGGACAGGTGGGCCTCCTCGCCCCTGTGCTCCTGGTGATCCTCCGCCTGATCCAGGGATTCGCCGTCGCCGGAGAACTCGGCGGCGCCAGCGCCATGATCGTGGAGCACTCTCCTGATGCGAAGCGCGGCTTCTTCGCCAGCTTCAGCCTGCAAGGTACGCAAGTAGGATCCATCCTGGCCACAGCTGTCCTGATTCCGCTCGCTGCCCTCCTCCCTGACGAGGAGTTTCACTCATGGGGTTGGCGTTTGCCGTTCCTGCTCAGTGCCGTGGTGATCATCGCAGGCTATGTCATCCGCCGCCGCGTGGAAGAGCCGCCGGCATACTTGGCCCAGTCCGACGACGCCACCGCTAAACGGCGCTTCCCCTTGGTAGACCTCTTGCGCACCCACCCCTGGGTTCTGGTCCGTTGCGTCATCATGACCTTCACCAACGTGATCGGAATGGCCACGCTCATCTTCGGCGTCTCCTTCGCCACCCAAAAGGGTTACGGCATCGGATTCTCCAGCAGCGAGTTCCTCTGGGTGACCATGGCCGCCAACGTGGCCGCAGTGCTGACCATCCCGCTATTCGGCGCCCTTTCCGACAAAATCGGCCGACGCTCCCTGATGGTGGCCGGTGGCATCGCCGGCGGTCTGCTGACCGTCGGATACCTGTGGGCGATCGAACAGCGCAGCCTGCCCCTGGTGTTCGTCTGCGTCGTGATCGTGCAGGGCATCCTCTTCCAGATGTGGAACGCCACCTTCGCCACGTTCTTCCAGGAGCAGTTCCCCATGCGGATGAGGGTCACGGGCTTCGCCGTCTCCCAAAACATCGGCCTCATGATCGCTTCCTTCTTCCCCAGCCTGTTCACGGCGATCGCTCCCCCGGGCTCAGCCAACATCCCCTTGGTCATTGGCCTGACCACGCTTGGCATCTGCGCTGTGTCCGCTGTGGCAACCCTCTTGTCCTCGGACACCAAGGGCAAATCGCTCGAGGATCTCGAAACCCGCTAGACCGGGTCCCCCGAGCGCGACGGTGGGGGCGGCCGCCGTCGAGATCGCCGTCCGTGCACCGAGATCGCCGGAAAGGCTCCAGATCGCTGGGCCCTTCCGGCGATTTCGCACATCTCCGGCGAACTCGCAGCTAGTCGTTGACCAGCTCGGCCCTCTCGCTGACCGGCGCTACCGCATCCCGCACCTTCTTGCCGCGTGCGTATCCCACGAGTCCCAGGGCAAGGATGCAACCGAGGGTGCCGAGGGCGAAGGCTTCGAAGGTGAATTGCGAGACGCCCCACGTTGCCTCGAAGTCGTATGGCAAGCCGAAAAGCACATCCAGTGTGCCCGGGAAGATTGCCACCCAGGACCCGATGAGGATCCACGCGAAGCAGATGTACCCGAGGATACGGAAACCCAGATCGGAGACCGGCACCTTGAACGGCCGGTCAACATGGGGGTACTTGCTCCGGAGCTTCACTGCTGCCGGGATTGCCATGAGGTAGCTGAGCAGGAACGTCGAGATCGCGATGGAGAGGACCACCCCGAACAGTGCGCTGCTGGTGCCGCTGAGCTGCATGGCCGCGAGCATGAACAGCGTGGCCACTACACCGGAGAGCGTATTGACGCGGATTGGCGTGCCCAGCTTGGGGTGGAAGCGGCCAAAGAATCCACCGAAGAAGGAGCCGTCTGCCGCAGCCATGGCCTGCATGCGGTCGCTGATGATCATCCAGGCAGCACCTTGCGAGACCAGGATGAAGCAGAAGACTACAGCGGACACCGACAGCATGATCTCAGCAGCAGGACCGAAGACTGTGTAGACGGTGGCGATCGCCCCGAACAGCCCGCCAATGCCGGTGATCTTGTCCAGCGGTACCACCAGCAGGATGGCAAGGATGGGAAGCAGGTAGCTCGCGGCGGCGATCATGGAGGACCGGGCCACCGAGATGGGAACGTCCTTGGCGGGGTTCTTCATTTCTCCTGCGGCGCTGTTCCCGGACTCGAAACCAAGGAAGGAGAACAGCAGCAGTGGAGTGACACCCAGGAAACCGGCCAGGGTTGGCGAGAAGAAGCCCAGGTCCAAACCGTTGAAACCGTGCTGCAGTCCGTAAATCATGGTGACGATGATGAAGAACGTCAGAAACGCGACTTTGAGGATGGCGCCCAGGGAGGGCAGCCATTTGCCGTGCTTCAGGCTGATGATTGCTGACGTGACCGTGATCCAGATGAAGAGCAGCTTGAAAAAGTAATCCACCGGGCTGCCGGCGTCCACGTGGCCCACATACTCGGACCACGTTTCCACCGCGACGAAGGCCATGGCCCCGCCCACCCACACGGGCTGCGTCACCCAGGTGAAAAGGGACGTGATGGCTGCAACCACGCGGCCAAAGGCCATCTTTGTCCACACGTAGACGCCGCCTTCTTCTGTGAAAGCGCCGCCGGTCTCGGCAAAGATGAGCCCGTAGGGAACCATGAACGTGACGGCCAGAATAAGCGTCCAGGTGAAAGTCTCCCCGCCGAAGCCGGAAACCTGGCCCAGGACCTCCACGGAGATGACGGCTGCAACCACCAACAACAGAATGTCGAAGCGGCCCAGGGATTTTTGCAGATGCTTGCTTTGCTCTTGCGCGAGTCGCGTTGAGGCTACTGGCTGATCCATGATCGATCCTTTGCTACTGCTTAAGTTTGCTACTGAGCAGGAAGGGTGGGAAGGGAAGGTGTCTTGACGACTGGTGCGAAGG
>NZ_PCPR01000043.1 GCF_002979775.1 Arthrobacter sp. MYb23 | reverse complement strand
AACCTGGAGAAGGCCATGATTGTAGATCTTCCCGATACCACTACCTCCAAGATTTCCAAGAAGATCATGTCCCTGCGCGAGCAAGGCGGTGTGATCGCCCTGGGTCGTGTGTTGACCTTGGTGGTGGTGACGAAGTCCGGGCAGGAAGAAGAAGCCATCGAGGCCGCCAATGAAGCCAGCCGGGAACACCCCTGCCGGATCATTGTCCTGGCCGACGCCGGTGTTGAAGGACCGGACCGCCTGGATGCCCAGATCCGGGTGGGTGGGGACGCCGGCGCTTCGGAAGTCATCGTGTTGCGCGGTCACGGGCACATGGCCCACGAAAGCGAATCCCTGGTAGCGGCCCTGCTCCTGCCGGACGCACCGATCGTGGCGTGGTGGCCGCACGGCGCCCCGGAAAGCGCCTGCGAAACCTCCATCGGCCGGATCGCGCACCGCCGCATCACCGACTCGGCGAACGAACCGGACCCGCGCCTGGCGTTGGAGAACATCCGCGCCACCTACAAAGCCGGCGACACCGACCTCGCCTGGACCCGCCTGACCAACTGGCGCATGCAACTCGCCGCTGCAATGGATCATGTGGATCCGGCCACGATTACCGGGATCACTGTGGAAGGTGCTTCCGATTCCCCCAGCACCCTCTTGCTGGCAAGCTGGCTGGGCCGATCGCTGCAGGCGCCTGTGACCATAGTGGCTGACCCGCCAGGTACTGGCATCCGCGGGGTCCGGCTCATGACTGCTGCCGGTGCCATCCGGCTGTCCAGGCCTGGCCATACAGTGGCCGAACTGACCCAACCAGGACAACCAGCCCAGCGCATTACCCTCGCCCGCAGAAGCCTCAAGGACTGCCTCGCCGAAGAGCTTCGCCGGCTCGACCCCGACGAAGTCTTCGGAGAAACGGTTCGCGGCTTCGACATGTCCCGTGTCCGGCACGAGGGCCTCCACCGTGGTGGCGGTGTGGATGTGGATGCCTTGGTATCCGCACTCAGCCAGGTGGATGACAGTCTTGCCGAGGCGCGCTAAGCCCTGATCGCTACCTGTATTACTACCTCCGCACCCATTCCTTCGAGTAGTTTGCGGCTGCCAGTACGCTACGACTGCCGCAGGCCGTGGCTGTGGGCCAGCGCGATCGCCTCGGTCCGGGAGCCGACGTCGAGCTTCTTGAAAAGGTTCCGGACATGGAACTTGACCGTGTTCTCGCTGATGCCCATCGACGACGCTATGGTGCGGTTCCGGTGTCCGGTGGCCAGATGCTGCAGCACTTCGAGTTCGCGGGCAGCGAGGTTCCATCCCGCGACATCGCCGGCCGGACGTGCCGGAAGGTCCAAGGGAAGCGAGACGAAGACATCCGCACCCCAGCCGGACATGACGTCCATTCGGAGCTGTCCGGTGAGTGCTTGGACCCTGCGGTCCAAACGGCTGATGCTCGGATCTTCGGTGGTGAGCGCGCCGCCGCCGTCGTCACGGACGTTGATCAACAGGTTTTCGCCGTCGCAGTCCCAGTGCGTCCGGATCCTGGTGACATCCGGCTGTTCCATCATGACCAACACCAGCCCGCGGACGATTGCCCGTGCTGCGTGCGCAACTTCTCCGGGGAGGGCCCTGCCGTTCAGGGGAGGTTCGATGAACTGGACTTCGATGCCGCTGAAGCTCGTGAGCGGGCGCAGGTCCTCGCGCAGGCGTTCGAAGGCTTTGGCCACCGGTTCTTTCACCAAATCTGTGGTGCGGTCGCTGTGCGTGCGGAGGCCCACCAGTGCCCTGGCGGCGAGGTCTGTGACCGTGGTGCGCGCCGTGGCGTCGTCCATGGAGGATGAGCGCAGGGCAGCCAGGAGGGTTTCCAGAGTGGTGGAGTGCAGATCGGTCAGTTCGGCCGTCACGCGGATGCGTTCGGCTGATGCCGCACGGGATTCCAACAAGTACGACGGCGGCGCGTCCGCCACTTTCTCCTGGATCCGCCGGGCGGTGATGTTCCAGAGATAGGTCACCAGCTCCAGCCCTGCTTCTCCAGGATGGGCGGGAACGGGGTCGGTAATCACCAAGAGTGCATTGGTGGCGGCATGCTTGAGTGCCATCGCCTGCCGGGACTGTCCCGCAAGCTCAGCGTCACCAAACCAGGGGCCGTCGTCCGGGAGGGCGGCACGGAGCGTGTCCAGTTCGGCGATGGACACCTTGGAAATGATGTCTTCCGAGCCCGCCTTCTTCTGCGGCCGCCCCGTGCAGTCTTCGGTGAAGATCACCAGTGCGCTGCTCCCGAGTGAGGGGAGCGTGGCGTCACGCAGCCTTTCAGCGATTTGGGACAAGGGGGCGTCGGCCAGTGCTGCCACGGAACGCAACAGCGGCCAAGGGTGGTCTGAAGGGGACATAGCAGCTTCCTTGCTGGGCTCATGAGTGTGGTTGCGCGACGATGCGAAACCTACCGGGTGAATTCCCTGTCCTAAAGTGTAGTCAAAAACTGTCAGAAAACAGTGTTTCGCCGGACTGTTTATTTCGGGAGCATGGGAATCAACCACAAAGCATGGATGCGGCCACTGCGGCCGACCACCATATCAAAGGGGATAACTCGTGAATCCGACAGCAAGTGCGGCGCTGACCTTCAGCAACGCAGATACTGCACCCGCAATACTCGACTGGACGGTCGAGGACCAGCGTGCCGTCGACACCGCTCGCGTGTTGGCCGCCGACGCCGTGGAGAAGGTGGGCAACGGCCACCCCGGCACTGCCATGAGCCTCGCCCCCGCAGCGTACCTGCTGTTCCAGAAGCTGATGCGCCACGACCCCCGTGATCCCGAATGGATCGGCCGTGACCGCTTCATTCTCTCCCCGGGCCACTCCTCGCTGACCCTTTACATCCAGCTGTTCCTGTCCGGATACGGGCTGGAACTGAAGGACCTTGAAGCTTTGCGTACCTGGGGTGCTTTGACCCCCGGCCACCCCGAATACAAGCACACGGCGGGTGTGGAAATCACCACCGGTCCGCTGGGCCAGGGGCTCGCATCTTCGGTGGGGTTCGCCTACTCGCAGCGCCGCCAACGCGGTCTGTTCGACGCCGATGCTCCCGCCGGCGAGTCGCCGTTCGACCACACCATCTGGGTGATCGCTTCCGACGGCGACATCCAGGAAGGCGTCACCTCTGAGGCGTCCTCGCTTGCCGGCCACCAGGAACTGGGCAACCTCGTGGTGGTCTACGACGAGAACCACATCTCCATCGAAGACGACACCGACATCGCTTTCACCGAAGACGTCCTCAAGCGCTATCAAGCGTACGGCTGGCACACCCAGCGCGTGGACTGGACCAAGACAGGCAACTACGTCGAGGACCTGCAGGAGCTCTACGCAGCCCTGCTCGAAGCCAAGGCAGAGACCTCAAAGCCGTCCATCATTTCGCTGCGCACCATCATTGGCTACCCGGCACCGAAGAAGCAGAACACCGGCAAGATCCACGGCTCCGCACTGGGCGCCGAGGAAGTTGCGGCGGTGAAGACTGTGCTCGGTTTCGATCCGGCCAAGTCCTTCGACGTTGACGAGGAGGTTCTGGCTCACGCCCGTAAGGTCCTGGACCGCGGTGCGGTGGCCCGAGGGCAGTGGGACGAAGCATTCAGCGCCTGGCAGTCCGCCAACCCGGAGGGTGCTGCCCTACTGGAGCGCATTGAAGCCAGGCAGCTTCCTGCGGACCTTCACTCCCTTCTTCCCGTGTTCGAAGCCGGCAAGGACGTTTCCACCCGTGCGGCGTCGGGCAAGGTCCTGAATGCGATCGGTCCGGTCCTGCCGGAACTGTGGGGCGGTTCGGCCGACCTTGCCGAGTCCAACAACACCACCATTGAAGGTTCGCCGTCGTTCATTCCGGCGTCGCGTTCCACGGATGCCTGGAAGGGCAACCCGTACGGCCGGGTGCTGCACTTCGGTATCCGTGAGCACGCCGCGGCATCCATCGTGAACGGCATTTCCCTTCATGGCCGCACCCGTGCGTTCTCCGGTACGTTCCTGATCTTCAGCGACTACCAGAAGCCCGCAATTCGTCTGGGCGCGCTGATGGGTGTCCCGTCCATCTACGTGTGGTCCCACGACTCCATCGGCCTGGGCGAAGATGGCCCCACCCACCAGCCGGTGGAGCAGCTCGCCTCGCTCCGCGCCATTCCGGGCCTGGACGTTGTCCGTCCCGGTGACGCGAATGAAGTTGGTATCGCGTGGAAGACCATCCTGGAGAACCACGAGAATCCTGCCGGCATTGTCCTGACCCGCCAGAACGTTCCCACTTTCGCCCGCGGCGAGGGCGCAGCTTCCGGAGACGTCTTTGCCTCACCTGCCGGTGTGGCCAAGGGCGGTTACGTGCTGGCCGAAGCCTCCAAGAACGGCAAAACCGTTGACGCGCAGGTCATCCTGATCGGCACCGGTTCCGAGGTCCAGCTCGCAGTGCAGGCCCGCGAAGCCCTCCAGGGTGAAGGCATCGCAGCCCGCGTTGTGTCCATGCCGTGTGTTGAGTGGTTCAACAAGCAGGACGAGGCCTACCGCGAGGCCGTACTCCCTGCTTCGGTGAAGGCCCGTGTCTCGGTTGAAGCAGGCCTGGCGCTGGGCTGGCGTGAATTTGTTGGCGATGCCGGCCGTTCCATCTCCCTGGAACACTTCGGCGCCTCGGCCGACTACAAGCGCCTGTTCAACGAATTCGGCATCACCACCGAAGCCGTGACCGCAGCTGCCATGGAATCCCTGGCTGCTGCAAGCAGCTAACACCTCCAAAACTGCAGTGCGGCGGGTGTTGTGGGACACCCTTGAGGCGTCCCACAACACCCGCCGCCGCATCCCTCAATTTTCGAAGGAACATTAGCCATGACCAACGCAACACCCACCGCACAGCTCTCCGCCGCAGGCGTTTCCATCTGGTTGGATGACCTTTCCCGCGAACGGCTTTCCAGCGGAAGCCTGCAGAAGCTCATCGACGAAAAGAACGTTGTTGGTGTCACCACCAACCCGTCCATCTTCCAAGCGGCCATCACCTCAGGCAAGGACTACGAGGCAAAGATCGCGGAGCTCGCGGCGGCCGGTGCCGGCGTTGAAGAGACGATCTTTGAAATCACCACCGCGGACGTGGCTGATGCCTGCGATCTCTTCGCACCGATCGCCGCCGCCACGAATGGTGTGGACGGTCGCGTCTCCATCGAGGTGGACCCCCGCCTGGCTTGGGACACGGAGGGAACCATCGCCGAGGCGAAGCGTCTCTACAAGAAGGTTGACAAGGACAACGTTCACATCAAGATTCCGGCAACCTTGGAAGGCCTGGCCGCCATCACGGCAACCTTGGCCGAGGGCATCAGCGTGAACGTGACGCTGATCTTCTCTCTGGAACGCTACCGGGCTGTTATCAACGCCTTCCAGACTGGACTGAAACTGGCCAAGGACAACGGCCACGATCTCTCCACGATCCACTCCGTGGCCTCGTTCTTCGTCTCACGCGTGGATACTGAGATCGACAAGCGCCTTGACTCCATCGGCACCGCTGATGCCAAGGCTCTCAAGGGAAAGGCCGGCGTAGCGAACGCACGCCTGGCCTACCAGGTCTACGAAGAGCTGTTCTCCACTGAGCGCTGGTCCGTCCTGGCCGCCGCCGGAGCTCGCCCGCAGCGTCCCTTGTGGGCATCAACCGGCGTGAAAGACCCTGCACTTCCGGACACCCTCTACGTCACCGGGCTCGCAGCCCCCGGCCTGGTGAACACCATGCCGGAAAAGACGCTGGATGCCACGTTCGATCACGGAGTAGTCACTGGCGACACCATCACCGGCACCTACGACGAAGCCCACCAGGTCCTGAATGCCCTTAAGGCCCAAGGCATCTCCTACGCTTTGGTGGTCTCGGTCCTTGAGTCCGAAGGACTGGAGAAGTTCGTTGCCAGCTGGAAGGAACTCCTGGCCGACGTCGAAGGCGCCCTCGCCGCTGCGCGCTAGGCCGCCTGAATCCCGGACGTCCTCCACGCCCTCAACTGCAAGCTCTGACCGTTACTGAAAGGCAGGCATCATGTCCACTTCACCTCTGACATGCTGTATCAACCCCAGCATTCTCTCCGCCGACTTCGCCAACCTCGAAAAAGAGCTGGCGCGCATCAGCAATGCGGATGCCGTGCACGTCGATGTCATGGATAACCACTTCGTGCCGAACCTGACCCTTGGGTTGCCGGTGGTGGAGCGGCTGCAGAAGGTCAGCCCGGTACCGCTGGATGCGCACCTGATGATTGCCGACGCCGATCGTTGGGCCCCGCTGTATGCCGACGCCGGCCTGGACTCGGTGACCTTCCATGTGGAGGCGGCCATGGCACCCATCAAGCTCGCCCGTGAACTCCGTGCGCGGGGCTCGAAAGCCGGCATGGCCTTGCGCCCGGCCACGCCGGTGGAGCCGTACTTGGACATGCTGCCGGAGTTGGACATGCTGTTGCTCATGACAGTGGAGCCGGGGTTTGGAGGCCAAGCCTTCCTGGACGTCGTACTGCCCAAGATCCGGCGCGCCCGCCAAGCAGTTGAGGGCTCCGGAGTGAACGTCGCAATCCAGGTTGACGGCGGAATCACCGAGGAAACAATCTTCCGGGCGGCAGAAGCCGGGGCCAACGTCTTCGTGGCCGGCTCCGCCGTCTACGGCAAGCCATCGCCTGCCGAGGCCATTGAGTCCTTGCGGACCAACGGGCAACTAGCCTTCGCAGGGCGGACCATCGACGACGAACTCCAGAAAGCCTAAAGGACCACCCACATGCGCGTTCACATCGCAACAGACCATGCAGGCATGGAACTCAGTTCACACCTCATCACCGAGCTGGCGGCGAGGGGCTACGAGATGGTGGATCACGGGCCCTCCTCCTATGACCCGGAAGACGACTACCCGGCCTTCTGCATCAAGGCCGCCACCGCCGTCGTCAATGACCAAGCCGCAGGCGTGGACGCTTTGGGAATTGTGCTGGGTGGCTCGGGCAACGGCGAGCAAATCGCCGCAAACAAGGTCACGGGTGTCCGTGCCGCCCTGGCGTGGAACCTGGACACGGCAGTACTGGCGCGCCAACACAACGACGCAAACGTGGTGGCCGTCGGCGGACGTCAGCACACTGTGGAGGAGGCCACCGAGCTCATCAAAGCCTTCCTGGCCGAGCCGTTCACCAACGCTGAACGCCATGAGCGCAGGATCGCCAAGATCGCCAGCTACGAAACCACCGGAGTCCTCTCCGACTAGCTCCGGGGTTTCAAGCAACACTCATGGCCAACTGCGCCGTCGTCCTGAGGGGCGACGGCGCAGTTGTGTGCTCAGGACTCTCGGTCAAAACAGCAGAGGTGCCATCCGCATTGTCAGCTCGCGGGCTGCTTCCTGCTGTTCGCAGATCGTGGGAAACCGTGCTGAGGGACCGAACAGGCAGAGGGCTGCGCCGAGGTTGCCATCCGGCATTGTGATGGGGAACGCCAGGCTGGCGGAACCTTCTTCCAGCTCATTGACATCGGAAGCCTGCTTGGTGGCCCTGACCTCCGCGAGAACCGCCTCCAGCTGACTTCTGTCCGTGATGGTGTACTCAGTCAACTTGCTCAGCGGACGCATCGGGACAGATCCGGACGAGTCGCCAAGTTCTGCAAGCATGAGTTTCCCTGCTGCCGAGGCGTGTGGGTACCGCAGCATTTCGAAGGCTGCGTGGAGGGGATAGTCCGGGTCTTCATCGGCGATTCTCAAAGAAGCATTCCGGTACATGATGAGGTGCACTGCGAAACGGTTACCGCTCCGGAACCGCTCCATCACATTGCGGGCTGCTGTTGAAACGGCAGGAGGAGCAGCAGCTGTGATCAAACCTGTGATGGCATGTCCCAGCGCGAAGCCACGGAGGTTGGACGTGCGGGCAAGATACTCGTCTGCGACCAGCGCATTAAGAGCCCGGTAGGCGGTTGCCTGGGGTATCTGGAGCGCTTCGGTGATTTCCTTCGCCGTCGTCCCGGTACCGAACCGTGCCACCACCTCCAAGATCCTCAGGGAGGTGGCCGCGGGGCCGGTTCCTGCGTATGACGGCCTGTAGTTCACGGGGTCCACCTGTCATGAAACAGGTCCGAATCCCGGGTCTCGTCATAGATGCCGATGGATGCCAGCCGCCCGGGCCTCCGGTAGTGCAGGAACGTGGCGTAGAGGACGCTGGCCAAGAACACGGCCCCATAAATGAAGCTCTGCAGGTTGCCCGCCTGAACCGAAACCGTGGCAGCGGCCCAGAGCACAAACGCGAGGATCAGCGGGGTAGCAGAACCCAGGATCCAGCTGGCTGTGGTGTTTTCTCCGATTCGGCGCAGGAAGAACGGCAAGGAAGCGCTGGCCAGAATATACGAGCCCAGGTAGCCATAGGCTCCCAGCGTGAACAGGTTTGTCAGGGCCAGTCCAGGACTGACTCCGAAGAGAATCGCCGCGATGGGAACAGCAGCGATGACAGGCATAACCATCATGATTGCGGTGGAGGGAGTGCGAAACGCGGGGTGGGTTCGACCAACTGCCCGCAGGGCCACGCCTTCCCGGCCCATGCAGAAAAGTATCCGCGACAAAGCGTTCACGGAGGCGATCGCGCACGCGAACCACGATGCCGCAATCCCGAAGTCAAGGACTGCCGCCACCATGGGGGACGTGCTGGAAATCAGGTTGGATAACGGAGTGGAGCTGGCAATGATGCTCGGCGAAGCTTCGTCCAGGGCTACGTCTTGGGCGGTCGCGGCAATGAGATACAAGACGCCTGCCAGGATGGGTGTCCACGTGATGGCCCGCGGGATGCTGACGAAAGGCCTGCGGGCCTCTCCGCCCAGGGTGGTGGGACTTTCGAACCCCACAAAGGCACTGACGGCAACCACGATGCCGATCCACAGGGAATCAAAATTTCCGTGCCAGGCAAACACACCATCGAGATTCACGCTCGAGGCATTGAACGCGAAGTAGACGATGAGAACCACCGTGAGAATCGCAATGGAAATGGATTCCATCAGCAAGGTGGACCACGCGGACAGCCGGATTCCCCGGACCATGAGGAGGCAGGCGCCGGCTGCTGCCACGAGGATTACCAGGGCGGTGAGGCCCCTCGAATCTGCCAGCTGCAGACCAAGGTTGATGAACAACTCAACGCCATAGGTGCCAACCGCCAGCAAGCTGGCCATGGCCACCAGGGCGTACCCGAAGATGGCCGACCAGCCTGCGGAAATGGCGGTCCTCGGCCCCAGTCCCTTGGCTGTGTAGCTATAGAGGCCGCTGACTGCCGCCATGCGCTGGGCCATTGGTCTCAAGCAGAAGGAAACAAGGACGATGACCGCCATGGCTGCGCCGAAAGTCATCAGGAGGTTGGGACCGGACGTTCCAAAGACAAGACCGGGGAAGATCAGGGCCGGAATGACTGACATGGCGCCAGCGGGTGCCACGTTGGCAACTGCTTGTGCAAAGACCGGTAAGAACGAAAGTCTCCGCCGCCGCAGGCCCTCCACCGGAGATTTTGCGGTGATGTAACGGTCACCGCGGGCAGACATCAGACACCATGTTTCCCTCCGCCGGGCAACCTCACCCGCCTATCGCAAGTCATCCATCCAAGATGCCAAACATTAGCATCGCCGGCCCACATTGAGGATCAAAAAATCCAGATTCAAATGTTTCCAACATGTTAACTGCCTTGAGAAATCAGGGTCTGGAAGTTCTCACGCCATTGTTCAAAGAAGTCTCGCCTGAAGGAATTGGATGCCGTAGGTTTCTAAGCAGACGGAGTGAAAGTGACCGGCATCACGGCTCTACAGGGTCGTCCGGGGTAACCATCAGCACCGTCTTTACACAGCAGGACGCTCTTCAAGAGCGCGGCCACGGAACGTAATGGCTGACATGCCCTGCAGCATTGGACAACCAAGGAGAAAATCATGACTCTCACTACAGAAACCCACGCCCACTTGGGTGTTTCGCATCCGTTGGATCCGTTGTCGCGGGAGGAGATTTCCCGTGTTGTGGCTGTTTTGAAGGAGGGTCCTGCGGCGGCGGAGTCGTTCCGTTTTATCAGTGTTGAGTTGCGTGAGCCGGCCAAGGAGGATCTGCGCAATGGTGTGCGGGTGGCTCGTGAGGCTGACGCGGTGCTGGTTGATCGTGCTGTGGGGCGTTCGTTCGAGGCTGTGGTTGATCTTGAAGCGGGCACGGTGGAGCGGTGGGTGCAGTTGGCTGCTGGTGTTCAGCCGCCGTTCATGCCGGATGAGTTCGCTGAGTGCGAGGAAGCGTGCCGGAAAGATCCCGAGGTGATCGCGGCGTTGGCCAAGCGTGGCCTGACGGACCTGGACCTGGTGTGTTTCGAGCCGTGGTCGGTGGGGTATTTCGGTGAGGACGCCCAGGGCCGGCGGTTGATGCGGGCGTTGGTGTTCGTTCGTGACGAGGCCGATGACAGCCCGTACGCGCACCCGATCGAGAACTTCATCGTCTTCTATGACCTTTCGGCCGGTAAGGTTGTCCGGCTTGAAGATGACCAGGCGATCCCGGTGCCCCCGGCCCGGGGTAATTACCTGCCCAAGTACGTCGGGGAAGCCCGCACGGACTTGAAACCGATCAACATCACCCAGCCCGAAGGGGCTTCGTTCACGGTCACCGGTAACCACGTCCGGTGGGCTGACTGGTCCTTCCGGGTAGGGTTCACCCCGCGTGAAGGCCTGGTCCTGCACCAGCTCAAGTTCCGTGACCAGGGCGTGGACCGGCCGGTCATCAACCGGGCCTCCCTCTCGGAAATGGTGGTCCCTTACGGTGACACCGCACCGGTCCAGGCCAAGAAAAACGCGTTCGATTCCGGTGAGTACAACATCGGCAACATGGCCAACTCCCTGACCCTGGGCTGTGACTGCCTGGGCGAGATCAAGTACTTCGACGGTAACAGCGTGGACTCCCACGGCAACCCCTGGACCATCGAGAACGCGATCTGCATGCACGAAGAAGACGACTCGATCCTGTGGAAGCACTTCGACTTCCGCGAAGGCACCGCCGAAACCCGCCGGTCCCGGAAACTGGTCATCTCCTTCATCGCCACGGTCGCGAACTACGAATACGCCTTCTACTGGCACCTGTTCCTTGACGGCTCCATCGAGTTCCTCGTCAAAGCCACCGGCATCCTCTCCACCGCCGGGCAGAACCCCGGGGAAAACAACCCCTACGGCCAGAACCTGAACAACGATGGCCTCTACGCACCCATCCACCAACACATGTTCAACGTCCGCATGGACTTCGAACTGGACGGACCCAACAACGCCGTCTACGAAGTGGACATGGAATACCCCGAGCACAACCCCACCCACACCGCGTTCAAAGCCGTGGACCGGCTCCTGGAAACCGAACAACAGGCCATCCGCAAAACCGACTCCGCGAAACACCGCTTCTGGAAAATCGCCAACCGCGACAAAACAAACCTCGTCAACGAACCCGTCGCGTACCGGCTGATCCCCACCAACGGCATCCAACTCGCCGCAGGAGATGAATCCTACGTCTCCAAACGCGCCCAATTCGCCCGGAACAACCTCTGGGTCACCGCCTACAACCGCACCGAACGCTTCGCCGCCGGCGAATACCCCAACCAAGCAACCGGAGCCGACGACGGCCTCCACATCTGGACCCAACAAAACCGGAACATCGTGGACCAAGACCTCGTCATCTGGTACACCTTCGGCATGCACCACGTCGTCCGACTCGAAGACTGGCCCGTCATGCCACGCCAAAACATCGGCTTCATGCTCGAACCCCACGGCTTCTTCAACCAAAACCCCACCCTCAACCTCCCCACCGGAACCACACCAACCACCACCACCAACGACGACACCTGCTGCCACACCACCAACCAATAAGCAGGACTGCTCTACGTTTCACCGAGACCCCGGAGGCTGCCGAGGCAGGCAGGGCCGCCTTGCCAGTCTCCGGGTCCTCACCCCCCTATTTACCTAGTACCGTTTTCCGGCCAGCACGCTCCCAGCCCGGCATTCCCAGCCCAGCTCCGTGGCACCTCAAGGGGCACGGCAGTCATCTGTGCCCCGTTCGGCTCAGCGAACACTTTCGCCTGGCAGCGCACGCCTTCGCACAGCAGCGCACCGGGCAATCCCACCCACGTGCACCGGGCAATCGCCCCATGTGTGGCCTTGATTTTCCATCTTCAAACGGGAATTTCCCCGTACTTACATGCGTGCTCCGAAGGGCGTGCGGGGGATCCGTCCCATGCGCCGGCCATCTGCCGGCGTCACTACGTATCCGACAACGTTGTCAAAGGAAGATTGCCATGAGCCAAAATAATGTGGATGAAGCCGATCATCTGAAACGGTCCATTAACTGGAAACAGGGAATGGCCATCGCCTTGGGTGTTCCCTTGCTTATTTTGCCGTCCCTGGGCTATATACCGATGTATCTTTCTGCTGCAGCAATCCTTATCTGGGGATTATCCGTGGTTCAGGGCTTCATCCAGAATGCCGCCTATGCAGAAATGGCCACCACCTTTCCCAAGGTCTCTGGTCTGCCAGGATTTGCACAGCACGTATTTCGCACCAAAAACTACAAGGGCAAGTATGACAAGGGCAAGCTGATCGGCGGCTTCACTGCTTGGAGCTACTGGTTTGGCTGGAGTCCCATCATGGCGATCTTTTCGATCCAGGTAGGCAATTACCTGCATGGGCTGTTTCCGGCGCTGGGCAACGTGTTCAGCGAATATCAGCTCGCTTTGATCGCTGGTGTGGTGATCTTCGCGGCGTTGTTCGCCGTGAGCTGGTTCGGTCTCAAGGATGGCGCAATCCTCAGCTACGTACTGGCCGCTATTTCCCTGATCCCCTTGGTAGTCCTGGCGGTGGCACCGTTTGCAACGGGCCACGTTGAGATGATCAACATCACCGGCAACTGGTGGCCGACGGACTGGGCGTGGGACGGGCACCATATCCTGATCCTCTTCGGCATCTTCGGGATCGCACACTGGAGTGCCTGCGCTTGGGAAACTGCAGCCATCTACGGGCCGGAATATAAGAATCCGTCCAAGGATGTCCCCAAAGCCTTGTTGGCGTGCGGCATCATCTGCCTGTTCTTGTATGTCATGCTCCAAGCGGGCGTGATCGGTGTCCTGGGTGTTGATGGTGTGATCGCGGAGCGGGTATCGCCCCTCATCCCCGTTGCCCAAGCTGTTTTCGGCCGGGCCGGCACCATAGTCACCATCATCATGCTGATCGCCGCAATGATCCTGATCATCCAAACCGCCTTTTTGGGCTCCACCCGTGCCATGCACTCCATGTCGGTAGAGGGTAATCTTCCCAAGATTCTTGGCCGTACCAACAGCAGGGGAACTCCTTGGGTTGCCATGCTGGTTGGTGCAGCCTTCAACCTGGCATTTATTTCCATGAACAGCGCTGCCGCGATCCTCGGAGCCTCGGCAATTGGTTACACAGTGGCCCACGGCATCAGCCTCTTCGCCTACGTGAAAGCCAATGGTCCTGCATACGCAGGCTTGGAGAGGCCCTTCAAGGCACCCAAGAACTGGAAAATCATGGGCCTGATCTTTGGCCTGTTCAACGTTCCGCTGTGCGTGATCGGCGTGGTCTACGTCAACAGCTTGGAAATCGGTTGGACCCCAACGTGGGTCGCGTTCATTGTGTTGGCCCTGTATCTGCCCATTTGGCTGTATACCCAGCATGAGTTGCGGCGCCATAAAAAGAATGGCGTCACTCCTGGTGCCTCAGCCGACCTGGCAGAAGATGATGCCGCAATCCTGGTTGCCGATTCCCGCTAACGGCACCAGCCTCCAGCAGGTCCAAAGCGTGGCCGGCAGGCAAGCTTCTTGTTCATGCCGGCCGCGCCCGGATCACCCCTGCTCAGAACCCTGTTCAGAACCCCTGCTCAGAACCCCGCTCCGTACCAACCCGTCCTTTCCGAAGGAGATCCCCGTGCTGGCACCTTTCCTCAACATCCCTGTCAGTCTGTTTCTTGCTGCCGGCACCATCTTTTGCCTCACCAAGGCAATGCGGGGCCGCACCTGGTTACCCCGATGGAACTACGGTATTCACGCGCTCATGGCCTTGGGGATGCTGGGCATGGTGTGGCACGGCGTCGACCTGCCACTTCTACCGCAGCTGCTGCTGTTCGGCGTTGCCTCTTTTTGGTTCTTGCTGCAGGCGGTATCCCGGGCCGAGTTCTCACTGCTGTGCCACACCCGTTCCGGGCGTATCGGCTGTTTCTATCATGCCGCCATGCTTGCAGCGATGGTCTTCATGCTGCTCCTTCCCCATTCAGCGGCTCTCCAGGAAACGTCAACCGTTGCTGTCAATCACGCCGCGAGTGGTTCACATGCCGGTCATGCGCTGAGTTCGGCTGTCGCATCAGGGCCCGCGGTCAGCGCGCTGTGGATGCAGCCCGCCGCGCAATTTCTCGCCGTCCTTTTCGCACTCGCCGTCCTCATATGGCTGCTGCCTGTACGGCGTATCGCGGCCGGTCTTCGGACTGGAAGAGTGCCTCGCCTAAGGCGGGCGTCCCGGCCGCTTCCCGTCATTCTTGAGCGTTCCTATGAGGCGGGGGCTGCCTTGACGATGTCCCTGATGTTCGCCGCCGCAAGTATGTAAACCTACGTCCTGCCTCGAACCCCACGGGCTGATCCGCCCACAAACCATTTGCTTCGACGAAGCCCACCATAGGAGTCACCATGCCCATTGCAACCCCAGAGATTTACTCCGAGATGATCGACCGTGCGAAGGCTGGCGGTTTCG
>NZ_PCPR01000042.1 GCF_002979775.1 Arthrobacter sp. MYb23 | reverse complement strand
AGTGCGCCGAGGTCCTGGTGGGACGCGTCGGTTTGTTTGCTCAGGTTCCCGAGTGTTTCGGCGCCCATGTCAAAGATAGCCATTGATTCCCCCAAAGGTAGATGGTTGTGCTGGAGCACTTTAACAGCATTGCGAACACAACATGTTAAGTCCAGTCGATGCAGTAACAAGGAAGTAAGCTCTCCGTGACAGCGTGCGTCACAATCCGCGCAGGTTACGGAAAGCAGTCCCGTGAACTTCACCTTGCCCGCAACAGGGCGCGCACAGAGTCAAAAGGCGCCAACTAGGTGCTGAATCGGACCCAAATAGGTGCTAAAAACACCCAAAATGAGTGGTCGGAAAGATCAACTAGGTACTCCGGTGCCAAAGACCAGAAAAGTTCACCTTCGCAAGGGCGAATGACGCAAGCTCCGGATCAGAGCCCGGGAGCAAACTTTGTCTCAGGCAGATGCTAGGGTCTGGACCGTTATTGAAACCGACCCATGGATTAGGGTTGATGGCACTATGACGCCGTACAGGAGCCTGATGGGGAGGGCCGCACATGGCTGAAGACTACGATTCCCGGCTGCTTGAGTCCGCCCGGGTCAGGAAGCATAGACTCGACGATTCTTTGTTGTTTGGGCAGAACCCACAGGAACGTAGCTATAAGACGGCCACCACGCGGCTCATGCAATCACTCCTGGTCGCAGCGCTCATCGCCGCAATCTGTGTTGGCTTCAGTTTCGTCCAACATCTGCTCAGTGAGCAGGCGGCCAAACAAGCAGTGACGTCAGCATCAGCAACTCTCATCAAAGGAACCCTATGAGTATGGCCTTGAGCCGGGTCACCATTATCGCGGCGCACCGGCATCTCGATGTAAGGCTCCCTTCCGATGAACCCATCGCATCGCTCATGCCGCAAATTCTGAGCCTGATGATGAACGAGCCCACCAGCACCCGGACAATCACCGGAGCCAGCACCGCAATCCTTATGTCGTCCGTGCTGACCACCAGCGTGGGCATCACCCTGGAAAGTTCACTGACGTTGCGGCAAGCGGGCATCTCCGATGGCTCCATGCTCTACCTGCGCGACGAACGCGATGTCCCTGCAGCGCCTGATGTTTATGACGTCCCCTCCTTCGCGGCCGAATCAACAGAGCGGCTCCCGGCTTTATGGGCCGGGCAGCTGCGGACTGTTGGCCTAGCGACCGTTGCCGGTCTATTGATGGCTGCTGCCGGTTCGTCGTTCGTTGTGCTTCTGCGCGGAGCCGGGAACAGGGATGCCGCCATGATCGGCATCGCGATTGCTGCAGCGTTGATGTTGCTCGGCGCCACAGCCGGACGCGTACGCTCCGTCCCTGGCGGACTCGCGTTGGTTGCCGCTGGGCTGGCAACGGCCGGTTCCACGGCCTTTATGGTGTCGCCTTTCGCTACCGGGGCTCTTCTCCTGTCCGCGGCCTTGGTCCTGGCCGTGGTTGCCTCGGGCATGGCAACGGGTAAGTACATCCCTTTCCTTTCAAGTGCCGGACTGCTCCTCCTTCTGGGTGGATTGTGGGCAGTGCTGGCCTTCAGCACTCGAGATCAGCCGCTCTCAGCCGGTATCACGGGAATCGTGGCTATCTTCGCGTTGGGTGTCGCACCCAGGCTGGCCACCGTATTGACTGGCCTTAGCGGTTTGGATGACGATCAACGCCAAGGTAAGCGGATCACCCGCAGCACAACGCTGGATGCCGTCCACGCAGCACACGCCACTTTGACCGGTTGGACGCTCACTGCAGCATTGGTGGCTGGAGTTGCGGTGGTGGTGGTTGCGACCGCGAAGAACCGGCCGGTGTGGGCGGTCCTGCTTGCGGTGGCGCTGTTGGGCGCCTTGACGTTCAGGGGCCTGGCGTTGCCGCTGCTTGCGCAGCGCGCCGGAGTCTACGTAGCAGCAGCTGGTGCCTGCTGGGGTGCCACGCAGGTCTTTGCCTTGGCTACCAAACAGCCTTTCTGGCTTGCTGTTGCAGCAGCGTTGGCAGTTCTCGTGCTGGTGGCCTCTGTAATTAAGGTCAGGGAACAGACGGCCGCCAGGCTGCGAGTCATCGCCTCAAGGCTCGAGCTCCTTTGCGTCCTTGCCACCATTCCCTTGGTTCTGGGACTTTCAGGAGCCTATACACAGCTAGGACAGACTTTTGGGTGAACAACCGCGCTCCGGATTCCCGATTGACGAGACAAGCACGACGCCGGTGGGCGGCTTCCCGGGGATGGGCAGCACCGCGGCACCAGCGCCAGCCGTGACCGGGGCGGGTCCTGCCGCACCAGCTGCTGCACCAGCAGCCGCCACCAAGGCGACAACGCCAGTCCCACCTAAGCTGCCGCCGTCGACCCCTCCTGCCCTTGAGCCGCGCTCCACACGGGTGGCCACATCACGCCGTGAAAGCGGCGACAGTTGGTGGGAACGCGTCCGCTTCGAGGTGACCGATGCAGTGACCTCCGGATCGCTGTCTGAGCGGCTCATCAGGGCAAGCTCTGCCGTTGAAGCCCCCATCACCACAGGGCGGCGCATAGTGGTTTTGGGCACGGCGGGTGGCGTGGCAACCACCACCGTTGCGGCGATGTTGGCAAAACTGCTCGGCAGCATCCGTCAGGAACCCGTCATCGCTATAGACGCCACTGATCACAGTGGAAATTTGATGCGATACCTCGGTGCATCGCAGGTGGCCCCGTTGGCCAAGCTGATGCATCAATTCCGCACAGAACCCGTGCGGACGCTTCCGGATGCCGTTAAGAACGCAGCAGCCTGCGGCAGTCAGGTTTTCGCGGCGGGCAGGGCTGACGTTCCTGCCTTGGCGGACCAACCGCTCGGCTTACAGGAGTGGACAGATGTGTCATCTAGGTTCTCGCGCTTTATGGCGGTAACAATCGTCGACGGCGGCGCCTCGCCTTTGTCCCGACACGCGGCGGCGCTTCTGGAGACTGCGCACGCCGTGGTGCTGGTTGCACCGCCGGGTAACCCGGAGGCCGCAAAACTCGCATCCATTCAAGAGTCCTTGAACAACACTTTCCCGGACGTCCAACAGGTGACCGCGGTGGTCCGTTCCCGCCAGAGTCACGATGCCGCAGTGCGCGACGGCGTGCTGCCCTATGACCGGCACTTGGCCAGTGGCAGCAGCCTTCAACTCAGCCGTCTGGGCTCCCGAACCAGGATCGCCGCCACGGAACTGACCGGCAAGGCCCTGATGGCCGCGAACAGGGCATGAGCGCATGACCACACGGATCGTCCACCGCCCTGCCAGGACCACACTTCCTGAAAAGACGCCTGAAGCTGCACTGCTGGATGCCCCGCCGCAGCTGGCCGGGGGAGCAGGCGGGATGAACCTCCTTGCCCTGGTGCCCATGCTGGGAGCTGCTACGTCGGTGACGGTGATGATGCTTTTCCGGGGCTCGTCTTTGGCCGGCATTGGCGCGATCATGATGGTGGCCACGGTCCTTGCTTCGGTTGTGCTCATGTTTTCCCAGCGCGGCAAGGCCACCCGTCAAAGGGCGGCCAAGCGGAGACTGTACATGGACTACCTCAGGCGCCGCCGCTCTGATTTTGAGTCAGAAGAACAGCGTGCACGGTCTGGCGCAAATGCTGCGCATCCGCCGGTGAGCCGCTTGGTGCAAAGCGTGGTCAACCATCCCCACCGGCTTTGGGAACGTCGCAGGACGAGTCCTGACTTCCTGGTCACCCGGTTCGGCACCGGCAGTGTTCCGCGCAGACCCATCACGATTCAGGACAGCGGCGATGCTGTTGAACGTCCGGACGCCTTCATGCTCTCTGAAGCCGAACAGCTTCGCCAACGCTTTGGCAGCAATCCGGATATGCCGCTGACGCTGCCGCTGGCTGCAGTGTCCGACGTATCAATCGTGGGGGACCGGGAAACGGCACTAATGGTCTGCCGCAGCCTGCTCTGCCAGCTTTCTGCCGCACAATCTCCCGAGGATGTGGAGTTGGCGATTGTTGTTGGTGATGACCAGCTGGAGGACTGGGAATGGACCAAATGGCTGCCCCACCTGCAGGAGCGGGGAACCCTGCGAAGGGCGGGTTCATTGGCTGAGCTGGCCGGCCTGCTGGAAGGTTCCATGGGTGCGCGGCTCACCGTGGTGAACAGCGCCGCCCGCAACTTCCAGCAAGTTCCCGCGGATGCCCTTCCGAGGCTGATTATTATCACGGACCTTCCCGGGAAGAACGCCGGGGCGCTCCCTGGAGTGCCTGCTGACCTTCCCCTAACCAAGCTTGCGGTGACCCGGATCCATGTGTTGGCTGAGCAGCAACAAGAGCCGGAACGGGTTGACCTCCGTCTGATGGTCTCGCCCGACGCACTGAGTATGGAAGCTACTGCCACCGGCCAAACCATGCAGGGCGTTGCTGATGACGTGTCTCCTGTGGTTGCTGAATCCGTAGCCAGGGCCTTGGCTCCGCTGCGTCTTTCGGAGTTGTCCCACGAATTCGGCGAGCACAAGTCCTCGCGGAGCTACGCAGAGGCTCTCGGTCTGAGCGACTACACGGCCGAGGCCATGCTCCAGTTGTGGAAGAGCCAACGAGGCTCGGATTTCCTGAGGGTTGCCATCGGAGAAGACGAGGACGGAACACCGGTCCACCTGGATCTAAAGGAACCGGCCCGGCAAGGCATGGGACCGCACGGGCTCTGCGTGGGAGCAACCGGTTCGGGCAAATCCGAACTCCTGCGCACAATAGTCCTGTCGTTGATCGCCACACATTCCCCCGAGGACCTCAGCATGGTCCTGGTGGACTACAAGGGCGGCGCAACGTTCGCCCCGTTCGAGGCCGCCCCCCATGTTTCAGGTTTGGTCACTAACCTGGTCAGCGATGCCAGCCTGGTGGACAGAATCTATTCCAGCCTCGCGGGAGAGGTTAAACGTCGGCAGGAGTTGCTGAAGAACGGTGGCGACTTTGCCCACATCAACGATTACCGGAGCGCCCGGAGCAGGACCCCGGACAGCCCGGCCCTTGCTGAGCCGCTGCCCTACTTGTTCGTGTGCATCGACGAGTTCGGGGAATTGCTCACTGCACGTGCTGACTTCATCGATCTCTTGCTCTCCATCGGCAGGATTGGGCGTTCGATCGGCATCCACCTGCTCTTGGCTTCCCAGAAAGTGGAGCAAGGCATGCTCCGCGGCCTCGATACCTACCTGGCCTACCGGATAGCACTTCACACCAATTCGGAAAGCGAAAGCCGCACCATCATTGATGTCCCCGATGCCTATCACCTGCCCAGCACCCCGGGCCACGGCATCCTCAAAGTGGACACCACCGTGTTCAAGCGATTCCGCGCAGCCTACGTCTCCGGCGCCTTGCCCCTGGCGGAGGACGACGACGTCGATTCAGTGACGGAGTCAGTTCCCGTGCAGACCTTCCGCCTGGCAGAAGAAACCGTTAACGAGGTGCCCGATCCGGTCCTGATAAACAGCGCCATGACGCGGGGCGTTCCCGTAGAAGGCAAGCGCCCCTCAAGCCAGGCAGAAAGTGCCACCATCCTCTCCGCCGTCGTGGGTTTCGCCGCACAGCAACCGCGATCAACGCCACCGGTGTGGCTTCCGCCCCTGCCGGTTGCTGTGTCCCTGGCGGGAACCGGCGCCTCACTGGAGCTCACGTCCACAGGCCCGAGGCTCGGCCAACCGCAATATCTCAGCCCCGCAATCGGGATCCTTGATGACCCGGCCCGGCAGTGGCAAGGACCGTGGCACCTTGATCTCACTGCCCGCGGCGGCAACCTCGCGATCATCGGTGCCCCGCAAAGCGGCAAGTCCACCGCGCTGCGCACCATCGCGGCATCGCTGGCCTTGAGCCATGGGGTGGAGGACGTCAATATCTACGCGGTGGACCTCCTGGGCAATGCGCTCGCAGGGCTGGCGGCGCTGCCGCATTGCAGTGGGGTGGCCGGCCGTGGCAACAGGGAGCTGCTTCGGAGGACCATTGAAGAGGTTCAGGGCCTGCTGAATGTCCGGCAATCCGTGTTCGATCACCACAAGCTGGATTCACTCCAAGGGATGCGTGCGCTCCGGTCCAGGGGTGGGCTTGGGGAGCTGGCATGCACCGATGCTTTCCTTCTCATCGACGGTTTTGGAAGCCTGACCTCCGAGTTCCCTGAACTGGAGGACTCGGTCCACGACATCATGACCCGCGGCAGCACTCTGGGCGTCCACGTCCTGGTCAGCCTACGGAGTTGGTCCGAGGTACGGATGTCCCGGCAATCACTTTTGGGAACAAGGATTGAGCTGCACCTTGCCGATCCCGCGGATTCCCTGGACCGCCGCCTCGCAACAACACTTGGGGCAAACCGTCCGGGACGCGCACTGACCATGGATAAGACCATTGGTCACTTTGCCCTTCCGTCGTTGTCCCCAACCCCGGATCGGGACAATGCCGGGCAGGAACTGGCCGAGCTCGGTGGGGTTTTGGGCCAGTACAGCCCGCTGA
The DNA here is from genome assembly GCF_002979775.1 of Arthrobacter sp. MYb23. Taxonomy (GTDB): domain Bacteria; phylum Actinomycetota; class Actinomycetes; order Actinomycetales; family Micrococcaceae; genus Arthrobacter. Next base: position 13,005 of record NZ_PCPR01000042.1, on the reverse strand, counting down.
CCGCGCCTCCCGTACGCGTCTTGCCTGCACTGACGCGGCTTTCGCCGGATCACAGTCTGGGCGGCGGCAGCATAGCGCTTGGCGTTCGGGAGCACGACGCCGGCATTGAGAACCTTGATCTGTTGGGCACGGACAGGGGAGCCGTGGTGATTGGTGACCCCGAAACCGGCCGGACCAACCTGTTGAGGACTGCGGCCTCACAGCTGATGGCCTCCCACGAACCGGGTCAACTGGCCTTTGCGGTGTTCGATCCTCGCCAACAGCTGCAGGACTTCATCCCTGACGAGTATCTGGGCGAGTATGCCTCCAACGGGCAAAAGGCAGCCCAGCTGGCCGAGTTCGTTGCGGGGCAGGCACGGGACAGGTTAGGGGACGGAAGCAGGGCACCAGTGCGTTCGCCAAAGATCGTGCTCTTGGTGGACGACTATGACATTCTGGCGGCGACCGGAAACCAGCCCCTGCGTGCTTTGGCAAGCTACCTTCCCTCCGGTGCCGACATTGGACTTTTCGCCATGGTCACCAGCAGGACCACCGGCAGCGGCATGATGATGCACGACTCCTTCATTGCTAGTCTCCGGGCCGCCGGCGCCCCCGTCATCCTGTTCTCGGGCGACCGCTCAGAAGGAGTGGTCGCCAACGGTGAACGTCCTGTTCCGCTACCGGCGGGCAGGGCAAGAATTCTTCGCACAAGCCGCCCCCCTGTGACCGTCCAGACCTTCCACCACCATCATGAGGTTGTTCACCATGAGCTATGACTTTCACCTGATTTGCGATCAAGACCCTCGCGAAGGTCGCTTTGAGTATGCGTGCGGCGAGTTCGAAAACAAGTTCTTTGTCAACGCAGTGGAGGGCTCCGAGAACCTTGTGGTGAACCTCGCGGGAGAAGATCTGGGGCTCATCAGCGTTCCCGTGAACGTGCCGAATTCTGAAGTGCGCCGGGTCTTTGGTGAGGAGGTGGCCCACCAGCTTGCCGGTGACGCCTGGGTCTCTGAGGTCAACTGCCCTTATGACAAAGACACCGCTGAGGCCGTGCGCGCCTTCCTCATGATCACGGTGATCGGAACCAAAGGACTTCTCATTGATCCGCAGTCCAACGAGGTCATCAACGCGGAGTGGGGAGCATGAGTTCAATACCGTGGGTGCCCGTTCCAACTCCAGCGGCCCGTCCCTGGCTTAGCAGGACGCTGCGCAGGGACCTGCAGCAAGCTGCGGCTGCGTCGGCGGGAAACGGCATTGTCGCCCTTCAGACACGAGCCGATGCGGCCATCACTTACCCGCTGCTGGCATTTCTCAAAGCCGCGGGAATCCCATGGTTTGCGGAAGACCCCAACGGTGAGGTGCGCGACGCCCTGGCGGCGGCCGACGCCGCTCAGTTCAGCGACACCGCTGCGGCGAGCGGCCCGCCTGCGGTGAGTCCCGCCGTCGTGATCCGAGGCAGCGTGCTGCATGCTGCCTCTGGTGACCTGATACTGGGAACTTTTACGTCCAGGATGTTGACAGCGGCCGGGTGCACTCCGGAGTATCTGGGTCCCGCAGAGCCGCTTCAGCAGAGGTGGAATGAAGCGGCGCTTACTGCCTGGCTGCGCGAAACCATGCCTTTGGGGATTGCCGTGCTGTCCGGGCAGCGCTTCGCGGGAGTAGTAACGGCCTACCGTACGGATTCAGGAGTGGTGGAGGCGTTCGATGTATTGATGTCAGCCCCTTCCAGCAGTGCTCTTCCCGATCTTGTAACCCTTGAGGCTGCAGCCGTGGAAGCCAATGCACAGGAACTAACCGTGGAACTACACCTTGGCGCCTCCGGGCTAAGCATCCCCGTCGGCGGGGACGCCATGAGGGTTCCGCAGTTGCTGGTACTGGGGCCATCGCTGCACAGAGGTGTTCCCGAAGCGGTGGAACTGGATACTGCCGGGGCGGCCGCGGCGCTCCGTGGACACGCCCCCTTCCAGCATCTGGCCGTCCGATACCCGACGGCTTCCACCTGGGATGGTGGAAAAGCCCGCCGCACCCAGGCGCTCATCTTCGGAGCGGCGCAGGGCAAAAGCACAGGGTAACCCTCAGGGCCGGTAGCCGGCCTAGATGTAGCCGTCCACGATCGCGGCGGCTATCTCCTTATAGGCCCTGCGGGTCCCGGCCGAAATCTTGTCCAACGAAATGCGGTCACCATCGGCGACGCCGCGATCGTGCGGGACTGTAATGAGTTGCCGGCAGAAGCCTGCGAGGTGCTCTTCAATGGCACGCTTATTGACCCGGCTGGAAACTTGGTCCTTGTCCGTGACCACCACAATGGCGTTTCTGGCCAGATTCTCATACCCATGGTCGGCAAGCCACTGGAGGGTATTGCGGGCACGCTTGGCACCGCTCACGGCATAGCCGGACGCGATGACCAAGTTGGTAGCTTCGGGGAGCACTCCGGCCATGGCCGGATGTGACACGCCCGTGCCGCAGTCAGTGAGAGTCACCGAGTAGTACTGGGACACCAAGTGTTTAATCTTCAGGTATTCAGCAGCCGTCAGGGCATCGGATAACGCGGGATCCTGCTCGCCTGCCACCAAATGCAGTCTGTTGGCGTGATGCATGTAGTCGGTGAGCATTGTCAGCGACGTGATCTTCTCGATGTCCCGGACAATATCCGTGATGGTACGCGGCTTGACCTTCTGATAGAGCATTTCGCCGAGTGCGCGTTCGGCCAGGTCCCCGCTATCAGGGTTGGCGTCGATGGCGCACGGGTGGTCGCCGCGGTACTCGGCGAGGATCATGCCCACGCCCACGGTGGTGGAGGTCTTGCCGATTCCGCCCTTGAGGCTGAGGACCGCTGTGTTGAAGCTGCCGGAGAGCGGACGGGCGATCCGGCGTTCCAGCTCGGCCTCGTCCTGGTCCCTGGCGCTGGGGCCGAGGTTCACGAAACCACCCGTAGCCGAATACAGGGCGCCGCGGAAGCCCGTGGTGGGACGTGGCCTGTCCGGCCGGACGAACTGTGTCTCAAGGTGCGTCGAACCGTAGCTTGGGGTTGTCGAAGGAGCCACCACCGAGTCTGCAGGGGCTTCTGCCGAGTCTGCCGGGGTGCTGTCTACGGCACCCGGGAATCCTGTCACCGCTTCGGCGCGACCGTCCGGATGCACGTGGAACCGGCCTTCCTGGCCCTTGACATGGTCTACCGCATCCGCCAGAACCGGAGCTCCGGACGACTTGGCATAGTCAGCAAGCACCGCTATTGCAGCCGAGTAAGGATCAATTCCCTCCGGCGGAGAGATGGCCTCTCCACCTACTGTTACCCTGCCGTCGGCAAACACTTCGACGCGTGTGGCCCCCAGTTCCATCGCTGTACCCTTCGATATTCCGCTACGCATCTTGGTGACGCTCCAACCAGTGATACTAGCCGGGGTAGGCATGGCGGGTCATGTCACGTGTCCTGTGCCGGTCCAGCCAACCTGCTATTTGGAACCGGTCAATGATCCATTCACGGTGCTCAGCCTGTTGTTTTCGTCGAACGCGATAGTGGCCTTCCCGTCGTCGAACGTTACCTCAAGGGTGCCCGGAGACGGTTCGGTGACCGGTGTCTGAAGCCGGAAGCGGGCGTAGCTTTCCACGGCTCGGCGGTGGTCCTCGATCATGCCGGCGGCCACCGCCTCCATGAGGCGCATCTGGAAGGTGAGGGCTGATGGCGGCCCCAGCTCCAGGCTGCCGTGGTTATAGGCGACCACGGCCATGGAGCCCCTGCCGATGTCGGATGTGAAGTGGTTCGCCCGGCCGGTAATCATTTTCACTGCGGTGGCAATCTTGAAGGCCACCAAGGTTGATCCTGCCTTTTCTGCGCTGAGCCTGACTTCCTCATCCGCAAACGCTGGGACGATGCTGGTGAAGGGAACCTCACCATTGGTCAGTTCCTCAATGCCGTAGTGCCGGCCGAATGCCACTACCTGGTCAAAGACTTCCTTTTGGGCAGGTGTGGCCGCAACATTCGGATTCGCCCATCCCCACAGGAAACTCTTGGGACCGGGGCCGGACGTTCCCACAAAAGCAGTCTGCAAATGCTTTGAACTTCTCCCGGGAAAGTGGAATTCCACACTGGTGAACTGATCGGCTGTGTGCCAACGCTCGTAGCCCCATTCCTCAAAACGATCGTCCTGCATGTGATGGGTTTCGAGGAAAAGGATGGCACCGTCGTCGACGATGTTTTGGAAGGTCAGCTCAGTCATGGGACCCAGCCTAGACGTGGTGCCGGACAGCGAAGCAAGTCAACAAGGCCTGTTGTTGATAAGTGCCTGTCTGGCGACTTTCCTAGTGCCGTCCGCTGGTCCTCGCCATTAAGGCCTGGAGGTCTTCGGCAACCTTGGCTACCTCACGCTGCCTTGAAGTGCGGACAGGCTTTGATCCATGTGTTGCCTGCCGGACCGGCCGGTTGGAAGCGCGGGTTTGGCGGTGGACTTGAGGATCGCGAACGGGTGCGTCGACGGTGACGGCGCCCTGCAGGGGATCGTGGAAAAGGGGGAAGCTCATAGTTTCCGATCCTGTCAGAAGCTCTACGATGCCGATATGGACAGGTGCATACGGTAACCGGGGGCTGCTGTGCAGATGTCCATCCATTGCGCCCAATCGGGGGACGACCTTACCCCCAGAGCGCCTTCTTCAACAGTGCCCTCAGCTGCACGTTCTCTTCCTCGCTGAGTGCCGCGAGCTGTGTCCGCTCGCACTCTTCGAGTCCGGCCCGCGCTTTGTTGTGGATCCTGCGGCCTTCAGCGGTGGAGACGATGATCTTGGCCCGGCGGTCCTGCTTGCCTTGGGCTCGTTTGACCAGTCCGCGGTGCTCGAGGTCGTCGACGAGGCTGACTACTTGGCTGGGGTCCAGGCTGAGGAAATCGGCGAGTTCGCGTTGGGTGGGTTCCAAGCCGCTGCAGGCGAGTGTCAGCACGGAGAATGACCGCTCGCGGAGGCCGTAGTCGGCCAGCGCTTTGTTGTTCAGGAGTGAACCGGTGGCGTGCAGTTTGGCCAGCAACAGGCCCACGTCACTGCCGATTTTTGCTGCGGCGAGGCGCGGGGTTTCCACTTCGGTGCTTTGCGGGCCCATGACAACTCCAATAGTAATGAAAAACAATCGTTGACTTTTTCAATGATCCGTATTCTCATTGATCATGACAAGGATCTCACGTTGCAGTGGGATCGGCCTCACCGGCTCCGGCCGGTTACTGCATGCGAAGGAGCACGCCATGAGCTTGAACGGCAAGGTTGCAATCGTCACCGGGAGTGGACAGGGTCTTGGACTCGCTTACGCGAGGGAACTCGCCCGCCAGGGTGCCGCCGTCGTGATTAACGACGTGAATGCTGAGACTGCTGCGGAGGCTGTTGCGCTGATTGAGGCCGACGGCGGCCGGGCCACCGCCGTGGTGGTTCCGGTGGGCAACACTGATGCTGCGAAGGCTTTGGTGGCGGGTGCTGTTGAAACGTTCGGTCGGCTGGACATTCTGGTGACGAACGCCGGGATTTTGCGGGACAAGAGCCTGCTGAAGATGACGGATGAGGATTTTGACGTCGTCATCAACGTCCACCTGAAAGGCACATTCACCTGTGTCCGTGAGGCGTTTGCGTACTTCAAGGAGAACAACATCCCCGGCCGCATCATCACTATTGGTTCGCCGACCGGCCAGCGCGGCAACTTTGGCCAGAGCAATTACGCGGCGGCGAAGGCCGGCATCGTCGGCATGGTGCGCACGTGGGCCCTGGAGATGAAGAGGGCCGGTGTGACGGTGAATTCGGTGATTCCGGTGGCGGCAACAGCAATGACCAAGACGGTGCCGTATTTCCAGAAAGCTGTCGAGGCTGACGAGCGTGGCGAGGCGATGCCGTCGTTCTTCCGTCACGATCTTGGTTTTGGAACGGCCGACGACGTTGCCGGGCTGATTGCCTTCCTCGCCTCTGATGAGGCCGCCGGGATCACGGGCCAGGCGATTGGTGCCGGTGGTGACCGGTTGCAGGTGTGGACGCACCCGACGGCGGCGAGCACTGAGTACCGCGAGGGCGGCTGGAGCTATGAGGCACTGCAGGAGAACGCCGGCTCGCTGTTTGGCCCGGAGGCGTTGCAGAGCTTCGGTGAGGAATTCCTGCCCTTGCCCGCGGAGTTGCAGCCCGAACCGGCTAAATCTGAAGCGGTTCAGGCACGCTGATCATGGCCGACCGTTACGAACTAGGCATCGACGCCTCCGGGCTGGATGCGATTGACATGCACGTCCATCTCGAGGTGGACAGTTGCGGGCACGGCTCGCTGCCGGAAGCGTTGACGGAAGCTTCTGCGAAGTACTTCAAGTCCGAGGACCGCACCCCGTCGCTGGACAGGATCGCGGAGGTGTACCGGGAGCTGAACATGGCCGCGGTCGTTTTCACGGTGGATGCCCGGACGCAGCTCAAGCATGAGCCCAACAGCATCCCGGAGCTGATTGCCGGAGCTGCGCGGAACAATGATGTGCTCATTCCGTTCGGCAGTGTTGACCCCAGGACCGGGGAGGACGCGATCGCGGGGGCGAAGCATCAGGCTGTTGAGCTCGGTGCCCGCGGCTTCAAGTTCCACCCGTCGTTGCAGGGATTTGATCCGTCCAACGAGACGTTCTACCCGTTGTGGGAGGCCCTGCAGGAGTTGGGGTTGCCGTGTATTTTCCACACGGGCCAGAACGGCATGGGTGCTGGGCTTCCGGGCGGGTATGGGATCAAGCTGGCGTTCTCGAATCCGTTGTTGCTGGATGCGGTGGCTGCTGATTTCCCGGGGTTGCAGATCATCATGGCCCACCCTTCGGTGCCGTGGCAGGACGAGGCGAACTCGATCGCGACGCACAAGTCCAACGTCTTCATCGATTTGTCCGGGTGGTCGCCGAAGTACTTCCCGGAATCCCTGGTTCGTCTGTCGAATTCGGTGTTGCAGGACAAGGTCCTGTTCGGCACGGACTTCCCGCTGATCACCCCGCAAAAGTGGCTCGGTGCCTTCGCGGACCTGCCGCTGAAGGACGACGTCCGTCCCAAGATCCTCAAGGACAACGCCGTCAGGCTGCTGGGACTGGGTGGCTGAGATGACCGCAACTGTTGTGGCTCAAAGGCTGTATTCCGTGGCGGACTGGTACGACGCCGAGGCGCTGCTCAGTACCGAAGAGCGCCGGGTGCTGGGCCGGTTGCGGACCTTCCTGGAGACCGAAGCGAAACCTCTGTTGGCCGAATACTGGGAGCGCGGCGAATTCCCTGAACAACTCGCGCAGCCGTTGATCGACCTTGATCTGATGGAACCAGCCGATCTCACCGTCGATGCCCCAGCGAGGGGGATTTTCCACGGCTTCCGGATCTTCGAACTCGCCCGCACTGACGCTTCCCTGGCTACTTGGTACACGGCGCAGGCTGGTTTGTTCCGGACCGCGATCCGGGTGGGGGCGTCCGACGAGCAGCAGAAGGAGTGGATGCCCAAGGTCATCGACTTCTCCCTCAAAGGTGTTTTCTCGCTGACCGAACCCGAGCATGGCTCGGACATCGCGGGGGGGCTTTCCACCACCGCGCGCTTCGAACCAGGCCCTGGGACAGAGCCCGACGGCGGCAGCTGGGTTCTGGACGGCGCCAAGCGGTGGATCGGGGGAGCTTCCACGGCGGATGTGTTGTGTGTGTTCGCCCGTGACGTCGCCGATGGTCAGGTCAAAGCGTTCCTCGTGGACCGAGTCGCGGACGGAGTAATCCTGGAGAAGATCCACGGAAAGACCTCGCTGCGGATGATGCAGAACGCCCACATCACCTTGAACAACGTCCGCGTCCCGGCGGCCATGCGCCTGCACAACGTGGACTCCTTCAAGGACGTCGCCGCCATGCTGCGGGCCATGCGCTCCGACGTCGCCTGGATCGCCACCGGCATCCAGGCCGGAGCGTTCGAAGCAGCCCTGGCGTATGTGAGGGAACGCCAGCAGTTCGGCCGGTCGCTGGGTTCGTTCCAACTGGTCCAGGAGAAGCTGGCCCGAATGCTCGGCAACATCACGGCATCACTATCCCTGGTGGTGCGGCTGACCGAGCAACAGGGCTGGGGGATCTACAGGGATCAGGACTCGGCCCTGGCCAAAATGCAGACGTCCCTGATGATGCGCGAAACCGTCGCCCTGGCCCGCGAAGTGGTGGGCGGCAACGGCATCACCCTCGCCGCCGACGTCGCGCGTTTCCATGCCGACGCCGAAGCCGTCTATTCCTACGAGGGCACCCACGAAATCAACGCCCTCATCATCGGCCGCGCCCTCACCGGTGCCAGTGCCTTTACCAACTAACCACCCGCTTTCAGGCAACAACCAGTACTCAAACAAAAACACCACAGGAGGCAAAGATGCCCAATCTCGTCGTCGATTTCGACACCCTGCTCACCATGTCCGGTAAGGACCTCGGCACCACCGATTACCGCGAAATCACCCAGCAGCAGATCAACCTGTTCGCCGATGCGACGGACGACCAGCAGTGGATCCACACTGATCCCGAACGCGCCAAGGACGGCCCGTTCGGTGCCCCGATCGCGCACGGTTTCCTCACCCTGTCCCTCATCATCCCGTTCTGGGGCGAACTCTTCGATGTCGAGGGCGTGACCACCAAGGTCAACTACGGCCTGGACAAAGTCCGCTTCACCTCACCGGTGAAGGTCGGTTCCAAGGTCCGCATGAACGGCAGCATCGCCGAGGTCACCGAAGTCAAAGGCGGCGCCCAAATCAAGGTCAACGCCACCATCGAAATCGAAGGCCAGGAACGCCCCGCCGTCGTCGCCGAATTCCTCGCCCGCTTCTACAAATAAACCCACCCCTCCCTCCTCTCCCAAGGAACAGCCATGTCAGGACACACTGCGCTCGCACCGTCGAGCACGGCCGCCAAGCGCAAAGAAGCGCGCACGGTCATCATGTCCAGCTATCTGGGCAGCACCATCGAGTTCTACGACTTCCTGCTGTATGCAACGGCCGCTGCGGTGGCCTTCCCCAAAGTGTTCTTCGCCGGTACTGACGAGTGGGTGGGCGTCGTAGCCGCCTACGCCACGTTCGCTGCCGGATATGTTGCCCGGCCTTTGGGCGGCATCATCTTTGGACACTTCGGTGACCGGATCGGCCGCAAGGGCATGCTGATCGTCTCCATGGCCGTGATGGGCATCGCGTCGACGTTGATTGGCTTGGTTCCGGGAGCCAACGTCATTGGTCCGTGGGGTGCCGTGATCCTGGTGGTCTTGCGTGTCTGCCAGGGAATCGCTGTGGGCGGTGAATGGGGCGGGGCCGCCCTCATGGCCTTGGAGCATTCGGATCCCAAGCGGCGCGGGTTCGCGGCATCGTTCGTCAATGCCGGTGCCCCGACGGGTGCAGTCCTCGGCACCGTCGTGATGGGCATCTTCTCCGCCCTTCCCCAGGACGCGTTCCTGGCCTGGGGTTGGCGAGTGCCGTTCCTGTTGTCCTTCGTGCTCTTGATCGTGGGTATGTTCGTGAGGCTGCGGGTTTCCGAGAGCCCGATCTTCGCTGAAGCTGTGGCCAAGGAAAGCGCTCAGGGCACCAAGCGCAAAATCCCGTTGGTGGAAGTATTGAAGCGCCCCAAGGCACTCATCATGATCATGTTCGCCGGAGCTGCTGGCTTCGGCCTCCAGGTAGTGCTGCCCACGTTCTCCGTAACCTATGCAGTGTCCAAGGGCGCACCGCAGCAGGGTGTGCTCTATGCCTTCGCAGGCGCCTCGGCCATCTCCATCCTGTTCGTCCTCTTGGGAGGCAGGCTCTCGGATCGCTTTGGCCGCCGTCCGGTCATGGTCACCGGCCTGGCCTTGTTCATCCTTTTCTTGTTCCCAATGTTCGGGATGCTCAGCTCCGGCAACATTGCGGTGGTCTTCCTGGCCTTCACCGTGGCGCTGGTTCTGCATTCGTCCCTTTATGGTCCGCTTGCAGCGTTCGTTTCCGAGCAGTTCGGCACCACTAACCGCTATACCGGCGCAGCAGTCGGCTACCAGTTGGCAACCCTGATCGGCGCGGGCTTCACACCCGGCATTGTGGCGGGCCTTTATAAGGACTCCGGCCAGAGCATCGTCCCCGTGGTGGTGTTCCTGTCCGTCATGTCGCTGGTATCGATTGTCTTCATCCTGCTGACGCGGGAGTCTAAGAACAACGACCTCTCTACGGTCAGTTAGGAGTACCGCACCATGGACAACAACGGAGTTGGATCCTGGCTGCACCGGCGCCGGATCAAGTCCGGTACCAAAACTGCCATCATTTCCGGTGAGCACACTGTGAGCTACGCGGAACTCGCAGAACGGACAGACCGCCTGGCCAACGCCCTTAAAGGCAGGGGCGTGGGCAAGGGCGACAGGGTGGCTTACCTCGGTGAGAATCACCCGTCCTTTGTGGAGACGTTCTTCGCCTGCGGCATGCTGGGCGCCATCTTCGTCCCGTTGAACACCCGCTTGGCAGCCCCGGAGCTGCAGTTCCAACTGCAGGACTCAGGAGCGCGGACCCTCATCAGCGCGGCATCGTTGGAGGTCGTCGCCGCCGAGTCCTGCCTCGACACCGAGGTAACGCACCGTCTTGTAGTGGCGGCCGACGACGTCACTGGCGGTTCGGCTCTTAAGCTGCCATCCGGCGTCGAGCACTATGGTGAGGTGCTCGACGCTGCACCCGCGGCGACGCTGGATGTAGCGGTGACGTTGGAAGACGGCGCCATGATCCTCTACACGTCCGGCACCACCGGCAAGCCCAAGGGGGCTTTGCTGACACACGGCAACATCACCTGGAACTGCTTCAACACGGTGGTGGACATGGACCTGAACCGCAACGACGTTGCGCTCATGATCTCACCGCTGTTCCACGTGGCATCCCTTGATATGGGACTGCTTCCCGTGCTGCTCAAGGGTGCCACCGTGGTGCTTGAAACCAAGTTCGACGCCGGCCGGGTGCTGGAGCTGGTGGGGCAGCACAAAGTCACCACGCTCAACGGTGTCCCCACCACCTTCCAGATGCTCTGTGACCATGCCGGATGGTCGACGGCGGATCTCAGCTCCCTGGACAAGCTCACCTGCGGCGGTTCTGCCGTTCCGCAGCGGGTGCTGGATGCGTATGAGCGGCGCGGCATAGGTTTCACCAGTTGCTATGGCATGACCGAAACCGCGCCGGGGGCCACCATGTTGCCGGCTTCACGGTCCAAGGAAAAGGCCGGCTCCGCGGGGCTGGCGCACTTCTTCACTGACGTGCGGATTGCCGATCCACTGGGCGGCATCGCAGGCCTTGGCGAGGTGGGGGAGATCCAAATCTCCGGCCCCAACGTGATCAAGGAGTATTGGAACCGGCCCGAAGCCACCGCCGAAAGCTATTCCGAGTCGGTCTGGTTCCGCTCCGGGGACATGGGCTACCAAGACGGGGAGGGCTTCCTGTTCGTTTCGGACCGCATCAAGGACATGATCATTTCCGGCGGCGAGAACATCTACCCGGCTGAGGTAGAGGCGGCCATCGCGGAATTACCAGCCGTGGGGAGTGTGGCCGTGATCGGAATTAATGACCTGAAATGGGGAGAGGTGCCCCGGGCCATCGTCACTTTGCGTGAAGGAGAATCCCTGACCGAGGAACAACTGCGCTCGCATCTGGAAGGCCGGTTGGCGCGGTACAAGATCCCCAAATCCGTGGTGTTTGTTGAGGAAATGCCACGAACCGCCAGTGGGAAGATCCGGAAGATGGACCTCCGGAAGGACTACGCGCAGTGACGCTCAATCCGGAGCCGCCAGCATTGACGTTCCTCGCCACCTTGAGCGTGGAGGTAGGCGAGCCGATTGACGCCGGTGTCACTCCGGAGGGGCACCGGCGCATCATACCCATTGTTGGGGGAACAGTGTCCGGGCCGCAGTTCCAAGGTCGCGTTTTGCCGGCCGGTGCGGACTACCAGATTCTCCGGAACGCCGAGCTGACGGAGTTGGACGCCAGATACGCGGTGGAGCTCGAAGGGGGAGCCGTGGTGTATGTGCATAACGCGGCTCTCCGCTTTGGCGCCGCGGAAGATATCGCCAGGCTGAACAGCGGAGAGGAAGTAGACCCTGCGCTGATCTACTTCCGGTGCAGCCCGCGATTTTCCACCGCTTCGCCTGAGTGGGCCTGGCTCAACCACACGGTCATGGTGGGATCGGGGCGGCGCCGGCCTGGTTCGGTGGAAATCGACGTGTTCACAGTGAGTTAGAACGCGGGAAATGTTGTCTCATGAAAAGTCCCACCCACGAAATATTGCGTTACCAGGCTAAATCCGGGTTAACTTCCTCCATCGAACTGCCTAATTCGCTGTTGGGGCATTACGATAAGCACGACTCACTCTGAGCACGAAGCTCCATCACGACTCACACCTAACCCGGGGGATATACCAATGAGCACTTACCCGCAACAACCGCAACAAACCGAACAGTACGCTGCACAGACCGGCGAGCCGCCGCTGTGGGCTCCGTACTACGGCGCTCCGATTGGTGCAGCCGTCAAGCGTTTCTTCAAGAAGTACGCCGCATTCTCAGGCCGCGCCAGCCGCAGTGAATACTGGTGGGTCGCCCTTGTACTGGGCGTCATCGGATTCGCCATTCAGATCCTCACTTTGGTTCTGGGCAGTGCAGGAGCCACCGTTTCTGCAAGCGGAACCACCACGCCTGGCCCGGGCTCTGTCGTCGGCCTTATTCTGGCCCTCGTCTTCTACTTGGCGATCCTCGTCCCGTCCATCGCCCTGCTGGTGCGCCGCCTCCATGACGGCAACTTCAGCGGGTGGCTCGTCCTTCTCGGCCTGATTCCCGGCTTGGGCGGACTGGCGCTCTTCGTGTTCTCGCTCCTGCCGTCCAACCCGGCCGGCCAGCGTTTCGATCAGCCGACTGCATAGTCAGCCACGTAGCAAGTAGTACGTTCTAAAGAAGAGGGGCGGCACCTCGCGTGCCGCCCTTTTTCGTGCCCTTTTGTTTCAGTTTTCGGGCTTCACGTGCCGGGGACGCAGCACCCGTGAAATGCTGTGACTGACCCACCCCCACGATGAGCCCCA
>NZ_PCPR01000041.1 GCF_002979775.1 Arthrobacter sp. MYb23 | reverse complement strand
TTGGTGACCATCTTCGCCGTCGCCGGTTTGGTGGGTAAGTCGAGGCCACCGGCCGCAAGCGGCATACCGTACGTGAAAGGATGAAAAGACCAGTGGGCCCCCTATCCCCCAGCTCTGAAACCACGCCCCGACTGATCTTGGCTACACGCAATAAAGGCAAGCTGCGCGAACTTCGAAACCTCTTGAGGGGTCATCTCCCTGATCTCGACGTCGACACACAGGTTATCGATGCCGAACAGGCCCACGCCCCGGAAGTCAGCGAAACTGGTGTTACCTTTGCCGAGAACTCCTGGCTGAAGGCATTTGCTGTTGCTCAGGCCACCGGTATTCCAGCAATCGCCGACGATTCGGGGCTCACAGTCGATGTGCTTGGCGGAGCACCAGGCATCCTCTCGGCACGGTGGTGCGGCCGACACGGGGACGACGCCGCGAACCTTCAGCTGCTTCTTGCCCAGCTGTCCGATGTGCCCGATGAACAGCGCGGCGCTGCCCTTGTCTGTGCCGCTACCCTTGCCGTGCCTGGCAGCGACGGCACTGTTTCACGGACAGTACGGCATGGCCGGCTTGCCGGAGTGTTGCTTCGTGGCCCCCATGGAAACGACGGCTTTGGTTACGACCCGATTTTCCGCCCGACGGGTGCGCACCTTAGCTGCGCAGAGCTGACGCCGGAACAAAAGAGCGCCATCAGCCATCGCGGCCAAGCGTTCAGAGCGCTCCTGCCGTCAATTGTAGAAGCGCTCATGACACCGAAGAACCAACTCTGAGAACCATTACAGAAAGAGGGGTGGCACTGGTGCTCAGTGCCACCCCTTTCTGCAATGCTCCACATCTTCCGCCAGCTAGCTTCGCCCACCGGAAGTGGACCGCCACGGAGCCTGAACGACAGCGTAGCCACCCGCGGGAGGCCGCCGGAGGCAGCGCTCGACCCTCCCGCTCTGACTCCGTCACCCCTGAATACGCACAACAAAGGAAAAGCCGCTGGACTTGACGTCACCATTGCCTGTCTTACTGGTGCTCCGAGCTACGCCGCTGCCAGGCCCGCCGGGAATGAGCCCACACCAGCCGCTAGTTCCAAGTGCCAACAAGTGGTACCCGGCTTACCCATCTTCGGCTTCTGCAAGAGCCGCAGCCTTCAAACGAATGATGTCCAATACCTCCGGAACGATTTCCCGGGGATCCCGTTTCATCCACAGCATCTCCAGCGGTAAGTAGGCGGGAGTCTTCAGCTGTACAGTCCGCAAGCTGTTCGAGAGATGGCTGGCAGCCGATTGAGGAATCAACGAGAAGGCACGATTTTCAGCGATCAGATAGGACCTGGCGCCGGCGATGAGGGGCGGGCCAACAAGAATCAGGGGAGTCAATCCGCTGTCTCGACAGATTTGGATTAGGTAGTCGTAATAGTCTGGGTTCAAATCCCTCGGCCAAAGAAGCAAGGGCAGGTCTCCGAGGTCAGGCAAGCTGATCGATTTACGCCCCGCCAACGGGTGTATGGCACTTATCGCCACCAAAACTGGTTCGTGAACCAGCGTTTGCTTATTAAATCCCGACGGTGTCTCAAGAAACCGTCCGATACCAATGTCACCGCCCTCAGATGCCAGCCGTGATGCGACGCTGCCAGTGTCCACTGGAATGTCCTCGATCGTCAGACTGGGCAATTGCCGCTCAGCCTGGCTGATCACTTCCGGAAGCAGCCGGTTCACAATGCTTGGCGAGGCAATGACCCGCAATGATTTGACGCGCTCGGGAGAAAACATGAGGGCCTTCTCCCCCAACCTCGCCGCCGCCACCATCAGATCTGTCGCGTCCTCGACCAGCGCCTCACCAGCTCTCGTCAGCTGGGCCGACCGGGTGGTCCGCTCGAAAAGCTTAACGCGCAGTGCATGCTCCAGCCGCCGAATCTCCTTACTCACTGTCGGCTGGGAAATGTGCAGTACCTCAGCCCCACGGGCGAAGTGCATCTCCTTCGCGACAGCCAGGAAGATTTCGAGTTGCCTCAATGTGTATTTCATAGACTTAGACTATCAACTATGTCGGAATTGATTCTTGATTGGACAGGATTCAGGCGGGATGCTGAATGAGTCAAGTCACATCCTGTTCAACAGAAGGACCCGGTAATGTCATCCACCCGTACGAATGTTGCTATCCATGTCTCCGATGAGGTGGCCGCGGCTGTTGCCGAGGGGCGTCCTGTCGTTGCCTTGGAATCGACTATTTTCACGCATGGTCTTCCCCGCCCGCGTAATCTTGAGGTCGCGCTGGAGGCCGAAGAGTCCCTCCGCAGCCAGGGAGTGGTGCCGGCGACGATTGGTGTGTTCGCTGGCGTTCCGACGGTTGGTTTGAGCGTTGAGCAAATCACTGCCCTGTCCAATGAGGATTCGGTGACGAAGGTCAGCTTGAGGGACTTGCCGGTAGCGGCGGCGCAGCAGCTTCATGGCGGCACGACCGTTGCCGCGACGGCTTTCCTGGCCCACCGTGCCGGCATCAAGGTCTTCTCGACCGGTGGCCTCGGCGGCGTTCACCACGGAGCGGCGACCAACTTTGACGAGTCCGCTGACATGACCACGTTGGCGCACACGCCCATCATCGTCATCAGCGCCGGTGTCAAGTCCATCCTGGATGTTGCTGCCACCTTGGAGCGCTTCGAAACCCTGAACATTCCGGTTGTGGGCTACAAGACCAAGAAGTACCCAGGCTTCTACGTCGCCGATTCCGGATTCGAAATCGAGTACCAGGCAAACAACGCTGACGAGGTTGCTGCCATCTCCAGCGCCCGCGATGCCCTGCAGATCGACTCGGCCCTCCTGCTCGCCAACCCCGTTGCTGAAGACAAGCAGCTGCCCCCGGCTGAGTTGGACGACATTCTCTCGCGCGCTTGGGAGCAGGCGGAGAAGTCCGGAATCAACGGCAACGACACCACCCCGTTCCTGCTGGACTTCATCCAGCGCGACACCAATGGCCGTAGCCTGACCGTAAACGTCGATGTGTACCGCGGCAACATCGCTCTTGGCGGCGAAGTCGCCACGGCACTTACCCGCTAGTTCCTGGAGATATGACGATGCTAGGTGTAGTCGGAGACCTCGTTGAAGACGTAATCGTGTGGCTCGGTGAGCCGGTACAACACGGCACCGACAGCAAAGTGGAGATCTTCCACACCCGGGGAGGCAGCGGAGCGAACGTTGCAGGCTTCGCCGCCTCCCTGTACCCGACGCGGTTTATCGGGTGCGTGGGAGACGACCATGTTGGCCACTTCCTCGTAGAGGACCTCTCAGCAACCGGGGCGGAAGTCAAAGTCCAGTACCGCGGCCAGTCCGGGACCATTGTGATCCTGATCGACGAAACCGGGGAAAGGACAATGCTTCCGCAACGCGGGGCCTCGCTGCTGCTGCAAAACGTCAGCGACGACTGGCTGGAGGGTTTGGAAATACTGCATGTTCCTGCCTACTCCTTTGACGGAGGACCACTGCAGCACACCGCATGCGACCTGATCCGACGAATGAAACTGCAGGGCGGAAAGGTGTCAGTGGACGCATCATCGACCGGGATGCTGACCCACTACGGGGTTGAAGCTTTCCTGGCCCTGATGGCTGAGCTAAAGCCGGACTTCCTCATCGCCAACGAAAGCGAAGCAGCAATTCTGGGCCTTTCCGAAGCAGGTGCCCCCGGACCGAACCTCAACCGCCTGCCACACACCGTGGTCATCGCCAAAGCCGGTCCCGAACCCACCGTCGTGCACATCCCCGGGCGGGAATCCATCGCCGTCCCCGTCGCGCCGGTCGAAAACATCCGCGACCTCACAGGCGCCGGCGATGCCTTCGCCGCCGGGTTCCTGGCCGGATACCTGCAAAGCGGTCACCTCTGGGAAGCCTGCGTCGTCGGGCACGCCACAGCAGCCAAGGTTCTTGGATCACCAGGAGCCTCCATGGAAAAAGCCCACTAGCAAACCCCCCGGTGCGTGGGAGTTGGCAACTTTCACGCACCTTCAGGGCCTTAATGTGCCCGGTAATTCAAGTCTCTTTGTAAGAAAGGTGGTCCCAATGGTTGCGGCTGCTTCAACCCGATATGTTGACCCCCCCAAGGTTCGCTCCGGAACGCTCATGGTTGCTCTGCTGGCAGCCTGCACGGCGTTCCAACTCAACGCGAGCATGCTCAGCCCCGCGTTGGTGACCATGGCCCGGGAATTTAACGCCGACGAAGTCAGCGTCGGGCTAACCCAAACAGCCTTTTTCACCAGCACGGCCCTCTTTGGCCTCTTCCTTCCACGATGGAGCGACATTGTCGGCCGCCGCAAAGTCATGCTCCTCATGCTGGTAGGAATGACCCTCGGCGCGGCCGCCGCGGCCGTGGCCCCCAACATGGAGACCCTCCTGGTGGCTCGGGCAGCCCAGGGCGTCTCCGGATCGATCATCCCCGTGTGCCTGCTCATGCTGCGCACGGCAGTCACTGATCGGAAGAAATATGGCACGCTAATGGGCGTTGTCGCTGCAGTCAACGGCGGCATCGCAGGTGTTGACGCATTGGCCGGCGGCTTTCTGGCTACCACGTTTGGATTCCGCTCGATCTTCCTGGTGATCACAATCGTCGGAGTGTTGGCGACAGTTCTCGTCTTTGGTTTCGCTCCCGACTCGCGTCCCTCCGCGGGCACCAAAATGGACTGGCGGGGGGTTGTCCCCCTGGTAGCCGCCATTCTGTTCCTGCAGCTGGCCGTCAATGAGACAGGCAAACTAAGCAACGCCAACTGGGCACAAATAGGACTCTTCATCCTCGCCGGACTAGGATTCGGATTCCTGTTTTACAAACTCCAAGGACGCACGGCGCAGCCTTTGGCCTCCCCCGCCATGCTGAAGCGCCGGGCAACTTGGGCCATGGTATTAACCACAGTTCTGACCATGACCGGTATCTTCGCCACCGTCAACGGCGTGGTCATGTCGTTGGCACAAAACGCATCGGCTGGATTCGGCCTGCACGCCGACACGGCTTCCCTGCTCATCCTGACCCCTTACGCCCTGATCGGTTGGATCGTCGGACCCCTCGCGGGGCGTCTGGCTCCGATCATCGGATACCGGACGGTCCTGCGAATCGGCCTGATGGGCAGCGTCGCGGGGATCACCGTGCTGGCGCTCTGGGGAGTGCACTCGCTGCCCGTTCTGGTCGGCGCCACAATCTTCCTCGGCCTGACCTACGCGGGAATGGTCAACATCATGCTCAATGGACTTGGCATAGTCCTGTCGCCGAAGGAAAACCCAGGCTTCCTCCCCGGATTCAACGCATCCGGCTTCGGTCTGGGCGCCGGTCTCAGCTTTGCAATTCTCCCAGCAGTACAGCTTGGCGCCGGAGCCTCTACCCTAAGCGGATATTCCCTGGCGATGCTGGTCGGCGCCGGAATTACCCTCGCAGCTTTCCTCATGTCCCTATTAATCCCCAAACCGGCAAACGCCGAACTCGAAGAGTAGCCACCACTGTGCGGGTTTCCAACTCTGCACCGGATGTGGAAACGCCTCCCAAGGAACAAGAAATGCGATCACCCCTGCCCATGGAAGCCACAGCAACGCTCCTGGCCCTGTCCACGATCCTCATTTCCAGTCCGACGCTCAACCTCCCCACCTGGGGCATCTTCCTAGGCTGGGCCGCCACATCCCTGTGCGGGAAGGCCACCCGGGCGATAATGGGTGCCATCACGCGCACGCTTTTCCTCGGCGCCTGCTGCGCTCTGGCAACGCTGTTGATCCAAGATCTGCTCATGGAACAAACCGCCATGCCGATGCCCGAATGGGCAGCCACAGCCGCTGCCATCCTTCTGATCAATCCCCTGATGATCTTTATGGGTCGCTTCAAAACCTTCGCCGTGGTTCCTGGCATGTTTGTGGGATTCTCGACGGTCCTGGCGACCCACATGGGGGGCTTCGGGTTTGCCCCTGGAAACCCAGGCTCGTCCTTCATCTGCGCCACCGTGATGAACGTCGTGGGCATCGGATTCTCCTGGGCCGGGGCCTACTTTTCGCGCCCCGGTGTCCTTCAAGCCAAAAACCCAAACGCTCCCGATCTCGGAGGGGCCAGCGTCGTGAAGAAACAGCAAGCAGCAGCCAGCTGCGCGGCCGCTGTCTCAGCGGACACGACCGAAACGAGCCAGCGGGGTCCGGGTCCACGACCGGAGCCAGAACGCCAAATACGAACCAAAGACAAAAGCATGATTCACGCGGGGATTAATAGACCTTAGTTATCAATTATGTCCAAATTGATTCTTGTTCATGAGTGTGACCTGGATCATGCTTAACAATCACATCCTGTTCAACAGAAGGACCCGGTAATGTCATCCACCCGTACGAATGTTGCTATCCATGTCTCCGATGAGGTGGCCGCGGCTGTTGCCGAGGGGCGTCCTGTCGTTGCCTTGGAATCGACTATTTTCACGCATGGTCTTCCCCGCCCGCGTAATCTTGAGGTCGCGCTGGAGGCCGAAGAGTCCCTCCGCAGCCAGGGAGTGGTGCCGGCGACGATTGGTGTGTTCGCTGGCGTTCCGACGGTTGGTTTGAGCGTTGAGCAAATCACTGCCCTGTCCAATGAGGATTCGGTGACGAAGGTCAGCTTGAGGGACTTGCCGGTAGCGGCGGCGCAGCAGCTTCATGGCGGCACGACCGTTGCCGCGACGGCTTTCCTGGCCCACCGTGCCGGCATCAAGGTCTTCTCGACCGGTGGCCTCGGCGGCGTTCACCACGGAGCGGCGACCACCTTTGACGAGTCCGCTGACATGACCACGTTGGCGCACACGCCCATCATCGTCATCAGCGCCGGTGTCAAGTCCATCCTGGATGTTGCTGCCACCTTGGAGCGCTTCGAAACCCTGAACATTCCGGTTGTGGGCTACAAGACCAAGAAGTACCCAGGCTTCTACGTCGCCGATTCCGGATTCGAAATCGAGTACCAGGCAAACAACGCTGACGAGGTTGCTGCCATCTCCAGCGCCCGCGATGCCCTGCAGATCGACTCGGCCCTCCTGCTCGCCAACCCCGTTGCTGAAGACAAGCAGCTGCCCCCGGCTGAGTTGGACGACATTCTCTCGCGCGCTTGGGAGCAGGCGGAGAAGTCCGGAATCAACGGCAACGACACCACCCCGTTCCTGCTGGACTTCATCCAGCGCGACACCAATGGCCGTAGCCTGACCGTAAACGTCGATGTGTACCGCGGCAACATCGCTCTTGGCGGCGAAGTCGCCACGGCACTTACCCGCTAGTTCCTGGAGATATGACGATGCTAGGTGTAGTCGGAGACCTCGTTGAAGACGTAATCGTGTGGCTCGGTGAGCCGGTACAACACGGCACCGACAGCAAAGTGGAGATCTTCCACACCCGGGGAGGCAGCGGAGCGAACGTTGCAGGCTTCGCCGCCTCCCTGTACCCGACGCGGTTTATCGGGTGCGTGGGAGACGACCATGTTGGCCACTTCCTCGTAGAGGACCTCTCAGCAACCGGGGCGGAAGTCAAAGTCCAGTACCGCGGCCAGTCCGGGACCATTGTGATCCTGATCGACGAAACCGGGGAAAGGACAATGCTTCCGCAACGCGGGGCCTCGCTGCTGCTGCAAAACGTCAGCGACGACTGGCTGGAGGGTTTGGAAATACTGCATGTTCCTGCCTACTCCTTTGACGGAGGACCACTGCAGCACACCGCATGCGACCTGATCCGACGAATGAAACTGCAGGGCGGAAAGGTGTCAGTGGACGCATCATCGACCGGGATGCTGACCCACTACGGGGTTGAAGCTTTCCTGGCCCTGATGGCTGAGCTAAAGCCGGACTTCCTCATCGCCAACGAAAGCGAAGCAGCAATTCTGGGCCTTTCCGAAGCAGGTGCCCCCGGACCGAACCTCAACCGCCTGCCACACACCGTGGTCATCGCCAAAGCCGGTCCCGAACCCACCGTCGTGCACATCCCCGGGCGGGAATCCATCGCCGTCCCCGTCGCGCCGGTCGAAAACATCCGCGACCTCACAGGCGCCGGCGATGCCTTCGCCGCCGGGTTCCTGGCCGGATACCTGCAAAGCGGTCACCTCTGGGAAGCCTGCGTCGTCGGGCACGCCACAGCAGCCAAGGTTCTTGGATCACCAGGAGCCTCCATGGAAAAAGCCCACTAGCAAACCCCCTAGATCAAAAAGACAGCAAGGCAGGCACCACCGCTTCCGCGCCGGTCCAACAGTCATCGGCACGACGGAGCGTAGTGCCAGCCACCTCAGTTACCACCTGCAGGGAGTATTCGTATGCCAACAACGCTAATATCCGGCGGTACCGTCGTCAGCTCCACTGGCAAAGCCCTTGCCGACGTCCTGATTGATGGCGAAACAATCGTGGCGGTCCTGGCCCCAGGCACCAAGTCTCTTGGCACTGATCTCAAGTCCTCTGTTGATCACTTACTCGATGCCACCGGAAAGTACGTAATACCCGGGGGAATTGATGCCCACACTCACATGGAAATGCCCTTCGGAGGGACAGAAGCAAGCGACACTTTTGAGACGGGGACCCGAGCCGCTGCCTGGGGCGGAACCACCACGATCGTTGACTTCGCAATCCAGCGCCACGGAGAACGGATCATGGATTCCCTTGCGGCCTGGCACGAGCGTGCGGCCGGGCAGTGCGCCGTCGACTACGGGTTCCACCAAATTGTCGGTGACGTAAACGACGACTCCCTTAAGGTGATGGGCAGCTTGGTGGACGAAGGAGTGTCCAGCTACAAGCTGTTCATGGCCTATCCCGGCGTCTTCTACAGTGACGATGCCCAGATATACAAGGCTATGCGCGTGGGCGCCGAAACCGGTCTCATGACGATGATGCACGCGGAGAATGGGCCGGCCATCGACGCCATGGTCGGTGAACTTTTGGCCCAAGGCAAGACTGATCCGTACTACCACGGCGTCGCTCGGGCATGGCAGATGGAAGAAGAAGCGACGCACCGTGCCATCATGTTGGCCAACCTGACCAGCGCTCCTCTCTACGTGGTCCACGTTTCTGCGAAGCAGGCAGTAGAGCAACTCGCCGCAGCGCGCGACAACGGGCAAAACGTCTTCGGTGAAACGTGCCCGCAGTACCTCTACCTCAACCTCGAAGATCAGCTCGGGGCACCAGGTTTCGAGGGAGCCAAATGGGTCTGCTCCACCCCCCTGCGATCCAAACACGAAAATCACCAGGAACACATGTGGCGTGCCCTTCGGACGAATGACCTCCAAATGGTCTCAACAGACCATTGTCCGTTCTGCATGAAAGGCCAAAAGGAGCTAGGTTTGGGCGACTTCTCGAAGATCCCCAACGGAATGGGCACAGTCGAGCACCGGATGGATCTCATGTACCAAGGTGTCGTCAACGGCAAAATTTCCCTGGAACGTTGGGTGGAGATCACCAGCACCACCCCTGCCCGCATGTTCGGCATGTACGGAAAAAAGGGCGTCATCGCGCCGGGAGCCGATGCCGACATCGTGATCTATGACCCTCGGGGGCACACCAGCATCGGGCTGGAGAAGACCCACCACATGCGCGTGGACTATTCGGCGTGGGAGGGCTTTGAAATCGACGGGCACGTCGACACCGTCCTGTCCCGAGGACGGATCATCATCAACGAAAACACCTACCTTGGCGACAAGAACCACGGCGAATACGTACACCGCGCACCCAGCCAGTACCTCATCTAGGAGACCCCATGGAATTTGGAACAGTTTTGCAATGCAACCCGCCTGCGGCCCGCACCATCGCTTTGGCGAAGAAGGCTGAAGAATACGGATTCGACTATGTCTGGACGTTTGATTCGCACCTGCTGTGGCAGGAACCATATGTGCTGTACAGCCAGATCCTCGCTGAAACGCGAAGGATCAAGGTCGGTCCCATGGTCACCAACCCTGCCACTCGTGACTGGACGGTCACCGCATCGCTCTACGCAACGCTCAACCAGATGTATGGCAACCGCACCATCTGCGGCATCGGCCGCGGCGACTCTGCCGTCCGCGTGAGCAACGGCTCACCGACTACCCTCAAGGCTCTTCGCGAATCCATCCACGTCATTCGGGAACTGGCCAACTCCCGGGCCGTCGAGTACAACGGGACCACCCTGCAGTTCCCGTGGAGCCAAGACTCCGAGCTGGAAATCTGGGTCGCAGCGTACGGCCCTATGGCGCTGAAGCTCACTGGTGAAGTCGGTGACGGCTTCATTCTTCAACTGGCGGACCTGGATATCGCCGAATGGATGATCAACACGGTGCGCTCGGCAGCTGCGGCGGCCGGACGCGACCCTATGAGCGTCAAATTCTGCGTCGCGGCACCCATGTATGTAGGAGAGGACTGGGAGCACATGCGGAACCAATGTCGATGGTTTGGCGGCATGGTCGGAAACCACGTTGCCGACATCGTCAACAAATACGGTGCCGGATCCTCCGTTCCGCAGGCTCTGACCGACTATATCGCCGGACGGGAAAGCTACGACTACAACGAGCACGGCCGTGCCGGTAACACCCACACCTCCTTTGTGCCGGACGACATTGTCGACCGGTTCTGTTTGCTGGGGACCGCCGAACAGCACATCGAGAAGCTTGAAAAGTTCAAGGCCTTGGGCGTTACCCAGTTTGCCGGCTACCTCCAACACGACGGGAAGGACGAGACGCTTCGGGCCTACGGCGAGCACATCATTCCTGCGCTCAAAGACCAGGTCCTCGCCCGTCTCTGACGGCACATCCAGCATTTATCCACTATGAGGAGCACCCCTTGAACAATGACGCTTTTCTTTCCGATTTCAGAAGAATGTCTGAAATCGGTGCCACCGAAAATCACGGTGTCGACCGGCAGGCAGCAACACGCGAAGATCAGCAAACTCGGCGGTGGTTTGCCACCAAAGCCCAGGAATTTGGCTGTTCCGTAAAAGTCGATGGCATCGGCAACATGTTCGCTCTTCTTGACTGGACCCCCGGGGCCCCTTATGTCCTCATTGGTTCCCATCTTGACAGCCAACCACTCGCTGGCAGATTCGACGGTGCCTACGGAGTCTTGGCTGCCCTCCACGCGGCCAAGGAACTGAACGAACAAGTCAGGGCAATCCAGGTCTTAGGCGGAAGGCCACCTAAATTCAACCTCGCCGTCGCAAACTGGTTCAATGAGGAAGGATCCCGCTTCGCCCCCTCAATCATGGGCTCGTCGGTGTTTGCAGGCCTTATGGATGAAAAGCAAATGCTCGATGTGAAGGACTCGCAGGGGATCACCGTTCACGACGCTCTCGACGCGATAGGATTCCTCGGCCACGATGAGCGCCCCGAGGTTGCCTCATACGCCGAAATCCATATCGAGCAAGGGCGGATCCTTGAACGCGAAGGCATCTCCTTGGGTGCGGTCGACCGCTCCTGGTACACCCAAAAACTCGAAATTGAAGTGTTGGGAGAGCAATCGCACACCGGAGCCACGGCCATGGCTGACCGGCACGATGCGCTGACAGCAGCAGCCAAAATCATCCTTATGGTCGAAGCGGTCACCCACGACTACGACGAGGAAGCTCTCGTCTCCTCTATCGGGCAGATGTTCGTTGAGCCAAACTCCCCGATCGTTGTGGCCAGACGAGTCAAGCTCGTAGCCGACCTTCGTTCGGACAGCAAAGATATTGTTCAAGGCGCACGGGCAACTCTGTTGGAAAAAATCTCGGCACTGGCCATCGAACATGACATCCACATCAATGTCAGGGACTTCGATATCAGACCTCACCGGTACTACCCCGAGGACGGGCTGATACTGGCCGAAAAAGTCGCCGCCGACCTTGGCATATCGATCCGCCGGATCCAGACAATGGCCGGCCACGACTCGGTCGCCATCAACACCATCGCTCCTACCGTGATGATGTTCATCCCCAGTGTTGACGGCGTCTCGCACTGCGAACGCGAATTTACCAAAGACGAAGACATGCTCACAGGCTTGCGTGCACTCACAGAAGTCGCCCGCCATCTGGTGGAAGGGGCGCTCCATGACTGAGCGCCCGACAACCTGCGATTGCCACGTTCTTCAAGGGCAAATGACGAGAAAGGCCAGCCAATGACCAGGGCGCTGAAACTGGGCTATAAAGCATCAGCAGAGCAATTCGGCCCAAGGGATCTGGTTGAACTTGCCGTCCTCGCAGAGCAAAACGGGATGGACTCAGCCACGGTCAGCGACCATTTCCAGCCATGGCGCCACAAGGGAGGGCATGCGCCCTTCGCACTGGCATGGCTGACGGCGGTTGGGGAACGCACCTCTCGGCTTGAGCTCGGAACCTCAGTCCTTACGCCAACCTATCGTTACAACCCCGCCGTGATCGCCCAGGCTTTTGCCACCATGGCATGCCTCTACCCCGGACGGATCATGTTGGGCATCGGGACAGGCGAGGCACTGAACGAAATCGCAGCCGGACACAAGGGCCCGTGGCCGGATTTCAAAGACCGTTTTGGACGATTGAGGGAAGCCGTTCAGTTCATCCGTGAGCTTTGGAGCGGCCAAGTCGTGAACTTTGAGGGTGAATACTTCGGAGCAAAAGACGCGGTCATTTACGACGTCCCGGATACTGGTATTCCCATCTACATTGCGGCCGGAGGTCCGGTTGTTGCGAAGTATGCCGGACGTGTAGGTGACGGCTTCATCTGTACCTCAGGCAAAGGACTGGATCTCTATACAGAGAAACTGCTGCCAGCCGTGGCAGAAGGCGCAGCACAAGCCGGTCGGGACCACGAAGCCCTTGACCGAATGATCGAGATCAAGATTTCCTATGATCCGGATCCCGAACTTGCTCTTGAGAACACCCGGTTCTGGGCTCCGCTGTCGCTGACGCCGGAGCAAAAGCATTCGATTGGGAGTTCGGCCGAAATGGAAGCCGCAGCAGACAGACTGCCGCTTGACCAGATCGCCAAGCGCTGGATTGTCTCCTCTGATCCGGACCACGCCGTTGAAATGATCAAACCCTACGTCGATGCGGGTTTCAGCCACCTGGTGCTGCACGCACCAGGTCATGACCAAGCCAGATTCCTTAAGTTGTTCGCCGCGGATCTCGCACCGCGTCTGCGGAATCTCTAGCGGCCCACCAGAAAGCATCGGAGGAAGTAGTGAAAATTGTCGTTCTGACAGGTGGGGTGGGCGGAGCCAGGTTCCTTCTTGGTGTCAAGACCGCCTTGGGCTGGCCCGCCTACGGAGAGGGTCCGGCTGAATCATCGGATCATGTCACAGCTGTGGTAAACACCGCCGATGACATCTTTGTGCACGGCCTCCAGGTTTGTCCCGATTTGGACTCCTGCATGTACACGCTCTCAGGCAACGCTGATCACGACCGAGGGTGGGGTCAGCGAGATGAAACCTGGACCGTCGCGGCCGAACTGGATCAGTACGGGGCTGACGCGCCATGGTTCTCTCTAGGTGACAAGGACATCGCCACGCATCTGGTGAGGACCCAGATGCTGGCAGCCGGTAGAACGCTGACTCAAACAACGGAGGTTCTGGCACGCCGGCGCGGAACAGGGGTGCGCCTTCTGCCAATGAGCGACGACCCGGTAACAACAATCGTCGATGTCGATCTGCCTCTGCCGGGGAACGAAGGCAACGACGTCTCGCTCATGGCAACACAAGCGGAAAGCTCCCGGGTATCGCTACATTTCCAGGAATGGTGGGTGCGCTACCGCGCTGCTCTGCCGCCGCGTCGTATCAGCACCCAAGGATCGCGGACTTCATACCCTGCACCTGGAGTGGTGGAAGCGATTGATGACGCCGACCTGATCCTCCTGGCACCGTCCAATCCCGTGGTCTCTATCGGTGCCATCCTCAATGTCCCTGGCATTCCGGAGGCCTTGCGCAAAGCCCAAGCTCCTATCGTCGGGGTCTCACCGATTATCGGAGGAAGGCCCGTCAGAGGCCACGCCGACGCCTGCTTGGCTGCCATAAACGTATCGTGCACTGCTGAAGGAGTCGGAAAGCACTACGGAGCCCGCTCCGAGGGTGGCCTTCTGGACGCGTATTTGGTCGCACCGGGAGACGGTTTCTCCTTCCCCGGGGTCCAAGTCAAGGAAGTCCCTCTGCTTATGACCGATCCGGAGGCTACGGGAGAAATTGTCCGCAGCTGCATCGAGTCGGCCTCTACCGTAGCTCAAATGAGTGGAGTCTAAAATGCTGACTGTCTTTGCCTTGGCAGATATTCCCGAAATCGGGAGCGGCGATGACCTTCAGGCGATCATCGCCCGTTCAGCGGGTAACCAGCTTCAGGACGGTGACATCCTCGCCATCACAAGCAAAGTTGTGTCCAAGGCGGAAGGGCGAATCGTTGCCTCCGCGGATAGAGAAGCCGCTATCACTACTGAGACAGTCCGGATCGTGGCAACGAAAACCCACGCATCCGGCCAGACCCGGATCGTAGAAAACCGTCTTGGCATTGTCGGTGCAGCGGCCGGGGTCGACGCCTCAAATACACCCGAGGGAACTGTCCTCCTGCTCCCAACTGACCCCGACGCTTCAGCCGCCCGGATACGGCGAGGCCTGGAGGGGGTCTTCAATATCCGTTTGGGGGTCATCATTACAGACACTCTGGGCAGAGCGTGGCGCGAAGGGCAGACCGATGTCGCCATCGGCGGCAGCGGTGTTCGCTTGCTGACTGACCTACGAGGAACTCTCGATGGCCACGGCCGAACGCTTGATGTGACTGCACCAGCGGTCGGCGATGAAATTGCGGGCGCGGCAGAACTCGTCAAGGGCAAAAGCGCCGGTTTGCCGGTGGCTGTCATCCGGGGTCTGGCGCACCTTCTGGATCCAGCGGCCCCTGGTGCCCGTGTACTGATTCGAGACCCCGAAGCGGACATGTTTCGACTCGGAACTGACGAAGCATGGGCCCAAGGCTACGAAGAAGGCAGAGCAAACCATGCCAATAAGTAATTCCTCCCGGCAGGGACGCCATGCCTCCTTGGCCAGTAACTGGACAATCGTTATTCCCGTCAAGGGAACCTCCAACGCCAAATCCCGTCTGAACGCCACCCCCAAATTGGCCTCAGCCATTGCCCTCGATACTGTAAGCATTGCTTTAGAGGTTGCCAGAGTCTTTGTAGTGACCACGCCTGCGGCCAGGCCTCTTTACGAACATCTCGGGGCACAATTCGTAGAAGATCCAAGCCAAGGCTTGAATGCGGCAATCGATGCGGGGCTCAAAGTCTGCCCGCCCGGACCGGTAGCGATCATGTTGGGCGACTTGCCGGCCCTTACGGCAAGTGAGCTGACCGCTGCTTTGGCCCAAGCCGGGCAGCTGAAGCAAGCCATGGTCTCTGATACTGAGGGAACTGGGACTGTCCTTCTGACTGCGTCCGGGTCCAAACTTCATCGACCGTCCTTTGGCGCTCGTTCACGCCTCATGCACCAAGCCCTGGGTTACAGGGAACTTAGTGTGCACCCGTATTCAGGTCTCCGCCGCGACGTCGACACACTGGAGCATCTGCAGGAATTGATGGTGACCCGCCGGCTCGGTCCCCGCACGACGGAAATCGCAGCGATCGCTCACACAGGTTTCCATGGTTTGACACCGCAAAGGAAGTCAGCGTGAAGACAGCGCCACTATGCACCACCAAGCAGATCAGGGATGCTCTACAGCGGGTGGAGTCGACCGGAACCATCGACAGGAAAGACGCTGAAATTCTGCTCCATTCCCGCGGAGACGAATTCAACCGGTTACTGCACCTGGCAGGCAGGCTCAGGGATGAAGGTCTCACGGAGGCTGGACGCCCTGGAATCATCACCTACTCAAAGAAGGTTTTCCTGCCGCTGACAAAACTCTGCAGGGACCGGTGCCACTACTGTGTTTTCGTTGAAACGCCTGGTCAACTGGCCTCCAAGGGCGAACCGATGTTCATGGAAGCGGAAGAACTTTTGGACGTCGCCCGGCGCGGGGCCAGCTTCGGCTGCAAGGAAGCTCTGTTCACTCTTGGAGACAGGCCCGAAGACCGCTGGCCCGCAGCGCGCGAGTGGCTGGCACAACGCGGCTACCAAAGCACGCTTGACTACGTAAAAGCGATGGCCGTCCTGGTCCTGGAAGAAACCGGGCTGCTTCCTCATCTAAATCCGGGAGTCATGACATGGGCAGAGATGCAAAAACTTCGCCCTGTCGCTCCTTCCATGGGCATGATGCTGGAAACCACCTCCGTACGGTTGTGGTCCGAAAAGGGCCAACCCCACTACGGTTCGCCGGATAAGGAGCCGAAACTCCGTCTGCGCGTCTTGGATGACGCTGGCCGCTCAAGAATTCCTTTTACAACGGGACTCCTGCTGGGCATCGGCGAAAGCAATGCGGAAAGGGTCGATGCTCTCTTTGAGATCCGCGGGGCCCACGAACGATATGGTCACATTCAGGAAATCATCGTGCAGAATTTTCGCGCGAAGGGCCGGACGGCCATGCGCGACAAACCTGACTTCGCGCTACATGAGTACGCGGCCGTCGTCGCTGTTGCGAGGTTGGTCATGGGGCCAGAAGCAGTCATCCAGGCCCCACCCAACCTGACGGACGAAGCTGAACTCGCTTTGCTGGTGAAGGCCGGGGTTAACGACTGGGGCGGTGTCAGCCCCCTGACTCCAGATCACGTCAACCCGGAGCGCCCGTGGCCAAATCTTACGGCCCTGTCGCAACTCACCCTCGAAACAGGCTACGAATTGCGTGAGCGGCTCACGGCCCACCCGAAATTTGTCGCAGACCCGACGACCTGGATCGACACCCGCTTACACGCCCATGTAAAAGCACTGACCGATCAGCCGAGCCGTCTGGCCAATGAACAAGCCGCTGTCCTAGGCCTGCCTTGGAGGTCCGAAGCACCAAAGACCGGCCAGATCACACCCGACATCTCTTCGATCCTTCGACGGGCCACCCGGAATCCTTCCGGGCTCTCCGACGCAGACTACGTCCAACTCCTGGCTACAGAGCATTCGGACCTTGAAGCGCTCTGCCAGGTAGCTGATGACGTGCGGAAACAAACTGTAGGTGACGACGTCACCTACGTCATCAATAGGAACATCGATGCCTCGATGTTCCTCTCCCAGCTAAAAGGTCCCCCCGCGTCGGGGCCAGCCAGGGAGGACCTTCCGGAAGTCAATCACATCTCAATCCCGGTCCTCACTGGGCTCCTTGATGAGGCAGTCTTACTGGGCGCCACCGAAGTTTGCGTCCAGGGTGCAGTGCACAACGCCGCCGACTACTTGAAACTGATCAGTTCCATCCGTAGTTGTCAGCCCCATATGCACATACACGCCTACCGTCCGTCCGAAATCATGGACGGAGCCGCGAGATTGGGAATCTCAGTTATTGACTTCTTGGAGCAGCTGAAAAGCCGAGGACTCAACAGTGTTCCTGGCACAGGAGCAAAAATCCTGAATGACCGCATACGGAACACACTCAGTGACAAGACTGATCCGCCGGTGAGCGACTGGATAGGCGTAATCACAGCAGCGCACATGATAGGTCTTAAATCGACGGCAACCATGGTCTATGGCCACATCGAGAGCCCGGCCGAACAGATAGAACATCTTAGGACGTTGGTCGCCATCCAAGACCGGACTGGTGGATTCACCGAGTTCATAGCCATGCCCTACCTTCATGCGGAAAATCCCGCTCAACTGCCAGACGCCGCGAGGAAACGACCCGCAGTTCCCGAAACGAGGGCACTTCACGCCGTAGCACGGTTGCTGCTAGACGGCCGCATAGACAACCACCAAACCGCTTGGACGAAACACGGGTTTGCCCTATCCCAGCAACTACTCCAGGGCGGAGCCAACGACTTCGGAGGGCTTCTACTCGATGGACGGCTAAACCCTGAAGCCGGACCCGAAGCGCACCGAACAGTGAGCCCAACCGACGTCGCCCAGCTCTGTTCAGAGATTGGTCGACCCACCCGACAAAGGACCACTAACTACGGCCCTTTCAGCGAGCAGCGCACCCTTTCCGATCCCAACGACCCAGGGTCTTCCCATGGTCACAACTAAGAGCTTGACCGTGGGCCATACACGATTCGTCTGCCACCTCAGTGACAGATCTGACGACGCCCCAGCCATCGTCATGATCCACGGTATCGGAGGCCGAACAGACACTGACTTTCCTTTCCTCTTCCCAATGCTGGCGAGAACTTATACCGTTCTTGCCATCGACCTTGGCGCCGCGGGCGACAGCCGGGACTTGACCTTGGAGGACTTGGGACGGCAAGTCGGTTCAGCCATCGACAGTATCCTTCCACAGCGCCCCATTTTTCTTCTGGGCTACTCCTTGGGAGCCCTCATTGCTGCAACCGTGGCTTCCTCACATACCTCCATTTCGCGTCTGATTCTGATTGCAGGGTGGCTTCACTCCAGCCCCACACACAAGACCTTCGGGAAACTATGGCGGCGCCTGCGCAACGATCAACCTGCTCAAAGGGAATTCGCACGCCTGATCGCCTTGAGCCCAACCTTCATCAACGAATGCAAGCCCGAAGACCTCGCCCAAACGTTCCCGTTTAGTGCAATCCCCATCTCGGAAGCTCACCTGCAGCTCATCGGTTCAGCCGACCTGCGGGAAACTGCTGCACGCATAACGCCCCCCACACTGGTCATCGGCTGCTCCGCTGACGCGCTCTCCGGACTCGAACAATCCGAAGCCCTCGCTGGCGCCATTCCAAACGCCACCTTCGCCGAAATTCCCAGCGGGCACGCAGCAGTAGTAGAACGGCCAGCACAGCTTCTGAGCCTGATCACCGGGTTTCTCCCCACGGCCACACCAGCAAGACACAGCCGGGACCTCACGTGAAAACACCTGGCCATCCACACAGGACAGCGCCATCGCGGGAAACATCCACCTTTGTCGAGGTGCTCATCGTGGGTGCAGGCTTCAGCGGCCTCGGCATGGGCATGCAGCTCAAGAAGACCGGAATGACATCCTTCCTCATCCTTGAGAGAGGACACGACGTCGGCGGGACTTGGCGAGACAACATCTACCCAGGAGTCGCCTGCGACATCCCCTCGCACCTCTACTCGTACTCATTTCACGCCAAACCCGACTGGTCCCGCCATTTCGCGGACGGGCCCGAGATACACCAATATCTCAGGGACTGCGTCCAACAATGGGACTTAACAGCACATCTCCACCTGAATACCGAAGCTCTCGAAATGAAATGGAACTCGAAAAAAGGCAGATGGCAGGTAAAAACCCCCCGAAAGCTCTACGAATGTGAAGTTCTGATCATCGCACCAGGGCGCCTATCAGAACCTAGAGTGCCGGAAATCTCGGGACTAAGTGATTTTCAAGGGGTATCCTTCCATTCAGCGCGCTGGAACGATGACATAAATCTGGAGGGAAAGCGTATAGGTGTGATCGGCTCCGGCGCGTCTGCGATCCAAATCATCCCTCACCTTACCGGAATTGCCCGGAAGCTCGTTGTTTTCCAACGCAGCCCCCCCGTACGTTATGCCGCGAGGTGATCAACAATACAGCGAAGCTGAAAAGCGAACCTTCCAACGCATACCAAGTGCAAGAGAAAGACTCCGATCCCGCCTTTTCTGGCAGGCTGAGATGGGATTTGCGGCACGCGCAAACGTCCCCCTATACCTGGAGCATCTGCGGGCGCGTGCTTTGGAACATCTTCACCAGCAGGTTCCGGACGCCGCCCTCCGCGCAAAGCTAATCCCGGCATATGAAGTCGGATGCAAAAGAATACTCCTCTCAGACACGTTCTACCCCGCTCTGATGAGTCCCAACGTGACAGTTGAGCCGGCTGCCCTCCGCAAAGTATCCGGAACAGCAGCCGTAGCTGCCAACGGTGCCCAACATGATTTGGATGTCCTCGTCTTCGCAACGGGTTTCCACTCCAGCCGTCCACCATTTGCAGGCAGAGTGCTCGGACTCAACGGTAAGAGTCTCTCAGAGCACTGGAAGCAAGGCATGAAAGCGCACCTCTCCACGGTAGTGAGTGACTTTCCCAATATGCTCCTCATTAACTGTCCAAATGCCAGCCTCGGACATAACTCCGCTATTTTCATGATTGAAGCACAAATCGAATACATCAAAAACGTTATCGCTTATCGTAATCAATCTCACAGCAATGTCTTTTCTGTAAGACCTGCAGCGGAAGAGCTTTACACCAAATATATTGATCAACAGGCCATGAGCACGGTATGGACCGGTGGAGGATGTGACAGTTGGTACTTGGATAAAGCAAACAAGCGACTAACACTGCTTTGGCCAGGTTTTGCCTATGAGTTCAAGGAGAGGCTTGCGTGGCTCAATCCTGACGACTTCGTTTGGAACCCGGTCGGACATGACAACGTCTCAAACGAAAAATATCGTGACCCCATTCCTCGGAGCAGTCGAAGGGCCGTTTGCTCCGAACCCTCAGAAATGAAAGAGAACCAAAATGAACACGACAATTCTGGACCCGCGAACCTTGCTGTGGACCGATCTGGACAAGAAGGCAGTTGACACCGTTCGCGTGTTGGCCGCCGACGCCGTGGAGAAGGTCGGCAATGG
>NZ_PCPR01000040.1 GCF_002979775.1 Arthrobacter sp. MYb23 | reverse complement strand
GGGAGTTGTCGGAAGTCGGTGAGGATCCGGGCGGCGATGTTGGCCAGGACGTTCTCGGGTTCGGGGTCGTAGAGGCAGGTGGGGCCGCTGACCGGGATCCAGTCTGTCAAGCCCGGGTTGGTGATTGCTTTGGGGGCCTCTTTCCAGATGACCGGGGTGCCTTCTTGGCCGCCGGTTGTGGTGGCCGGGCATTTGAGGGCGTCGCAGCCGGGGTCCTTCGTGTCGGGTCCGTCCGCCCGGCAATGGGTATCGGCCAAGTACTGATTCGGGTCGTCGGCTGCGGGTGAGGTTGATGTTCCCCCGAGATTGGGTGCCAGCTGTCCGGTCGAAGGGTCGATTTTGAACCGCGCACCAACATCAATTCCTCGATCGCCTGCGTTGTTTGTAGCCCAAGCGTCGTCAGCTATTGCGGATGTCGGTGCCAGAGTGCAGCACACTAAAAGCCCAAATGCGAGCCCAAGGAACGAGCGGATCACTCGCGCGAAAGACCTACCCGATGACGCCAAGGTCCACCACCGTCCAGGCGCCGTCTGCAAACCTGGCGAAGAAGGCGAACGCATCATTTGATGCTTCCGACCTTGCTCGTCCGACGCTTCCGTCCGCGTTGTAGTAGTCGATTTGTTCTTGAATGACCTGCACTTTGGCCGACTTGAGGGCGTCGGCAGTCCACTGAAGTTCGATGGTTGGCACCGAGATCTTGCCGCCCGCCAACCAGCGCCCATGGACGTATCCATCTTCGCCGGACTCTTGGAGACGAAGACAAAGCCTGCAGTCTTGAGAAATCAGGGGTAGCCACGCCGACATGTCGCCGGTCTCGCCTACATAAGACAGCTGCGCATACCAGTACCCAATAAACGCTTCCAGCCCCGCTTTCGAGTTCTCTTTCGCCAGCTCCGGCATCACTGGAACGGTCACGTTTTGTGCTTTTCCCTGCGCATCGGCAGGTTTGTACGCGGCCGGGGCAACAGGAGTAACCGAAACCGCCGGAGCCGCAGCGCTCGTGGTGGGCGTCGCCGTCGTCGAGCCTGTTGGCGAGGCGGGGCTGCCGGGTGTGGTGCCGCCTTGGCAGCCGCTCAGAAGCATCGCAATTGCAAGAGCCGCCACCGCTAACCGGGTGCGAACAAAAGATAAGGACATGAACGTTTGGCGCGGCATGACGAGGCTCCCCAGCAGCTGTTTTGGGTGATGTGTCGGCCAGTCTAGGTGGGGCAAACAACCACGGCCCAGCCGGGAATTGAAGCTTGTGGATAACTTGCCTATGGTCTCCGCAACGTCCCCGGCGTATTCTTGCCTCGCCAGCTTGTCATCGCACGCATCTTATTGGGGGAAATATGTCCACGTTCGAACGCCTACGCTTGTCCATGTCCGGGCGTCTGCTCTTGGCAGCATTGCTCACCGGCATGCTGACGCTCAGTGCCTGCTCTTCCCCGGCGCCTGTTTCGGAATCGACGCCCACTGCGGCGCAAACCTCTGAGGCGCCCGCCGCGGAAGTGTCCGCAAACGCCGACGCCAGCGCGGACCCCGCTGCATCCACGGGAACCGGCGGTGTCTACGGCGAGTTCACCTCCATGTCCGAGGCTTGTCTTTCGGTAAGCGCCACCATGCTGAGCGTCACCATCCTGCCACTGGCCGCAATGGCGGGCGGCAAGTCTGAAGACATCGACAAGGCAAAGCAGGAATTGTCGAAGATGGAGGGCAAAGTGCCCGCAGAACTGAAGCCTGCGTTCGAGAAACTGCGCGCCTTCACGGAGTCCGCCGGCTCGGACTTCAGTAAATACGGCGACGGGCAGTTCGAAGAACTTATGAAGCCCATCCAGGACTGGACCGAGAAGAACTGCAAGTAGCCGGCGTCGGGCGCGTTCCCTTCCCTCCGACGCTTCTCCCAAAGCGTCGGAGCTAGACGCTAGGGTGGTACTCAAGAGAAGGGGAGTGCTCCATGGAAGACCAGAATGTGCAGCTTGATCACGTGCCCGGGGGCGAAATCCCTGGTACCGGACGCACCATCATCTCCGAGGCGGCCGTCGCCAAAGTTGCGGGCATTGCTGCCCGCACAGTGCCCGGCGTCTACTCCTTGGGCTCCGCTCCGTCCCGTGCGCTAGGTGCTATCCGCGATGCCGTCGGCAGCTCGGACCATGCAGCAGGCGTCCGTGCCGAGGTCGGGGAGACCCAAGTGGCGGTGGACATCACTTTGGTTGCGCTCTACGGTCATCCCCTGCACGGGGTCGCCAATCAGGTCCGGGCTGCTGTGTACCGCGCCGTGGAGGAACTGGTTGGTCTTCAAGTGATTGAGGTCAATATCGAAATCACCGACGTCTTCGTTGCACCGCCGGCCAAACCCGCCGGAAGCAAGGCAGTGGTAGTGGAAAGGGAGGCACTTCAATGAGCATGACCGTGGTGGGAATCGCTATCGGCGCTTTCGTGGCTTTCATGTCCTTCTCGTTCGGCCTCTGGGGATTCCTGATCTCCCTTTTGTTCATGGGCATAGGTGCCCTGCTTGGCCGCGCGGCTGAGGGCAAGCTGGATCTTCGCAGTGTGCTGGATGCCATTACGGGCCGGCGCTCTTCGTCATGAGCGTGGCTGAGGCTGTGGACTACACCACCAGCCTGGCCGGCCATAACCGGATCAGTACCCAGGCATTGACATCGTTGGCTCGGGCCGCCGCAGCGCAGGCGCTCGGCGTTGACGCCAGCGACATCCGCGCTGATTGGGCGGACGACGACGGCCTGTTGGCTTTGTCCATCGTGGCACCTATCAGCGTCCCATCTTTGACCGAGGTGCTGCGTGATCCGCAGCGGGTGCAAGGCTTCGGGGGCTCCATCTGGGACCGTGCAGTGGCGGCCAAGGCGTTGGTTCTTGAAACAGTGACCCAGCTCAGTGGTTCCCAACTCAGCAGGGTGGACATCAGAATCAGCGGAGCGCACGTCACTGAGGGAGGCCGCGTCCAGTGACCCAGGATCAGGAAACACAGCAAGTGAACGCAGCGGACCCTAACGCGGTAACCAGCCCGGTGGCCGGGGAAGACCCGAAGATGAGCCGTATCCTGCGCCGTGAGACGCATTCGTCCCGTGCAGGAGCGTCCGTGATAGCGGCCGTTCTGGTAATAGTTCTTTGCGCCTACGCTTTGCTCGAAGCGGGAGTCCGCGCCGTTGGGCAGCCGCCTTGGATTATCGACCCCACTACTGCCGCGGAGCGCATCATCGCTCT
The DNA here is from genome assembly GCF_002979775.1 of Arthrobacter sp. MYb23. Taxonomy (GTDB): domain Bacteria; phylum Actinomycetota; class Actinomycetes; order Actinomycetales; family Micrococcaceae; genus Arthrobacter. The sequence goes on along the minus strand of NZ_PCPR01000040.1, from coordinate 19,393 downwards.
CCCGGAAGGCATCTCGCCGCTGTTGCTTGGGGCGAGTGGTGCCGTCATCGCCATGGTGGGGCTTTTCTTCCTGCTGCACGCTGTCCTGCCGGGCAGGCGGGCCCGCCACTTACTCCGGGACCCTCGCACCGCCGTCGTGGTTGATGACGAGGTCCTGGCCTCGGCGCTGGCACGCCGTGCACGAACTGCCGCGAACGTCACCCAGGAACAGGTGATGGTGGTTGTCTCGAGGCAATTGGTGGTGGTGAATGTGCGGCCAACTTCCGGCAGCAGGGTCAGCGAAGAAGCAGTACTAACAGCTGTACAGGCCGAACTTGAGGAAATGTCACCGGTACCGATGCCTGCAGTCAGGGTCAACCTGGCGTCGTCGGGGGTGATCGGAGCGTGAACGGCACACCACGGACCCTCAACCGAATACTGCTCTTCATCATCGGCGCGAAACTGCTGGCCGTCGGACTGCTTCTCGTGCTGTTGGCCACCGTGCCGGCAGTGGCCACGTGGTGGCATGGTTGGTCGGCTTCCGTATGGGCAGGCGCTGAAAATGCCTTCAGGCAGACACACCTCCCCGGGCGCGAAGAGAGCTGGCTGTGGATTGTGGCCGGTGTAGTCCTGGTGGCCATCATCATCGCGATGATCGCCTGGTTGTCCCAGCAAGGCAAGGGCCGGGCCAACCTTCTGGTGGCCAGCGATGATGACAGCGCGGTGGACGGTGAAGTCCGGATCGGCGGCGGGGTGGCCGAGCAGGCGCTCAGGGCAGCCCTGTCCGAGAGGACAGACCTCGCCGGCGCTTCTGTTGCCACCCTTGAAGTGAAAGGCCAGCCGGGATTGCGCATTCGCATCCAGCCGAGGCAAGGGGTTGCGCCCCACGTCCTTGCTGCAGAAGTCTCTCAGCTGGTTGAAGCGTTGGATCTTGTCATCGGGCAGAAAACTCCCGTGCTGGTGCACATGGTTTCCGGTGCCCGGGCAAGGTTTACCAAGGCCGAAAGGGTCCGCTGACAGTGTGGACGCCGGATGCCCTGAGTTTGACTGCCAAGGGGGAGGCTCCTTGGCTCGCAATTTCCAGATCCGCGTAAAAACAAATCCACCCGATAACCAGATCCACCGTCACAGAGGAGAACACTATGAGTGAAGAGACCACGGGGGCCGAAGCGGTAAACGGCGCGGCAGGGAACGCAAAGGACGGTGCAGGCGAAGCACTTGAGAATGCCAAGGAATTCGCTGGCGAGGCTGTGGAAAACGTCAAGGAATTTGCGGGCGATGCCGCCGAGAACGTCAAGGAATTTGCTGGCGACGCTGCCGAGAACGTCAAAGAATTCTTCTCGGGCGACGTCGGAGAAAATGCCAAGGAATTGGCGGGTGACGTCGCGGAGAAATCGAAGGAAATCGCCGGAGACGTAGCGGAAAACGTCAAGGGCCTGGGCTCGAAGATCGCAGGAATTTTCAAGGGCGATAAGTAGTCTCCTTTACCGCAAGCAATTTACCGCAGGCAACGGGATGGCAGCTCACAGCGGTGCGGACTACCGCACTGCAGGGGGCTGCCATTCCGCTCTCAGTAGCGGGTAGCCTGATTTCCGTACCCGAAGGACAGGAGGCCGCAGTGGCTGGAACGACAGTGGCTAAAACGACGGCGGCGAAAACGACGGCGTCGAAAACGGCGGCGGCTGGAAACTTGGCGCTTGAGACGACGGTGTCCGGTCTCATGGCGGAACTGGCCGCACTGGAAGAACCCCGGGCTCGCGAAGTGAACGAGAAGCATGGCGATGACCATGGGGTAAACCTCAGCAAGCTGCGTGCCATCGCGAAGAGGTTGAAGACCCAGCAGGATCTTTCCCGTGAGTTGTGGGACACCGGTGACACTGCAGCCCGGTTGCTGGCTCTTCTCATCTGCCGGCCCAAGGCCTTCGAACAGGATGAGCTGGACGGCATGTTGCGGGAGGCGCGGACTCCTAAAGTGCAGGACTGGCTGGTGAATTACGTCGTCAAGAAGAGCCCGCACTCCGAAGACCTAAGGGTGGCATGGTTCCCCGACTCCGATCCCGTGGTGGCAAGTGCCGGCTGGGCACTGACCTCCGAACGCGTTGTCAAGAATCCCAAGGGCTTGGACCTGGCGCAATTGCTGGACCAGATCGAGGCGCACATGAAGGAAGCCCCGGACCGCCTTCAGTGGGCCATGAACCACTGCCTGGCGCAGATCGGGATCGAATTTCCGGAGCACCGGGCCAGGGCCTTGGAAATCGGGGAGCGTTTGGAAGTGCTCAAGGACTATCCCACGCCGCCCAACTGCACCTCGCCGTTCGCGCCGGACTGGATCAATGAAATGGTGCGGCGTCAGTCAGCGTAGGGCGTTAGCCCGTGAACCACGGCTCATCAGCCTCGGTTGCGGTGCATCATCCGATAGGTGAGTTCGGCAAGCAGCTCTTCGTCGGAGAGGTGCGAGGCCCGGGCGATGGGGGCGCTGGGTACCGTCACGCGGGGCGGTCCCTGCCGTGATTCGTCCCCGGAGCGCATGTCGTCGGGCGTGATCATTTCCGGAGCGAAGTTGGACTTACCTTTCAGGACTTCCGACACTGAACCTGCCCTCCATCCCAAAGCGTGCTCAAGCTTGCGCTGGTTGATTTCCTGCGTTCGGCGGGTCCCGGATTCCAGTGTGCGGACCGTCTTGATGGCGGTGCCAGCCTGCTTGGCCAACTGAACCTGGCTCAATCCTTGAGCCAAGCGTTCTTCTTTGATCAGGCGGCCGATAGTTTGCAGTGCTTCAAGTTCATCCACGATTCCTACTTTTCCATAGGCAATAGTAGGCAATCAAATCAGAGCGGCACATCGCGCCTTGCTGCGTCCGGCCTCAAGCGGCCGTGCAGGGGCATAAAGCCCGCCACCTGTAGGGACGTCAGGTTGCTTGGTATCGATGCGGTCACGTTATGTGTAAGCGCTTGCATTGATTGGGCGATCATGGCTAGTGTGAGCGTCACCACATCAATTGCGCCGCCGAATCTTAGTACTCAGCGAGGAGTCTTTAGCATGAAGAAAACCAAGTACCTGCTACCGGTCGCAGCCGCCGGTGTTCTGGCACTTACCCTTTCCGCCTGTAGCGGGGATGGTGGCGGTGGGGGATCAACCGCCGGATCGGATGATTGCTCCGCCTACGAAAGCTATGGCAAGCATGACGGCAAAACCGTCTCCGTCTACTCCACCATCGTAGATATTGAAGCCACAAACCTCGAGGAATCCTGGAAGCAGTTCGAATCCTGCACGGGCATCACCATCAAGTACGAGGGCAGCAAGGAATTCGAAACGCAGATCGGTGTGCGTGCCCAGTCCGGCACCGCCCCTGACGTAGCGATCTTCCCGCAGCCCGGCCTTCTTGCCACCCAGGCACGGGCAGGCTATCTGAAGCCCGCTCCGAAGACTGTCTCCGATCTTGTGGACAAGAACTGGTCCCCGGACTGGAAGAAGTACGGCACCGTGGACGGCACGTACTACGCGGCCCCGATGCTTGCGAACGTCAAGGGCTTTGTTTGGTACGCCCCTAAGACGTTCAAGGACAAGGGTTGGGAAGTCCCCAAGACGTGGGACGAAATGATCGATCTGTCCAAGAAGATCGCGGCAGATGACAAGAACATGAAGCCGTGGTGTGCCGGATTCGAGTCAGGCGAAGCTACCGGCTGGCCCGGCACGGACTGGATTGAAGACGTCGTTCTTCGCGCCCACGGACCCGAGGTCTATGACCAGTGGGTAGCTCACCAGATCCCGTTCAACGACCCCAAGATCGTTGATTCCTTCAACAAGGCAGGCGACATCCTGCTCAACCCGGAGATGGTGAACGGTGGCTTCGGCGACGTTCGCACGATCCTGAGCACCGGTTTCGCCCAGGCTGGCCAGCCGGTCCTGGATGGTACCTGCGCCATGCACCACCAGGCCAACTTCCAGGCTGCTAACTGGCCTGCAGGAACCAACGTTGCCGAGGATGGCGACGTATGGGCCTTCATCACCCCGCCGATCGACGAAAGCAAGGGTAAGGCAGTTACCGGTGGCGGCGAGATGGTTGGCGCCTACAAGGACACCGCTGAAGTTCAGTCGTTCCTGGCCTACCTGGCGAGCGCCGACTTTGCCAACAACCGCGTCAAGCTTGGCGGTGTGGTCAGTGCTAACAAGGGCCTGGATCCAAACAACGCACAGTCTGACCTGGACAAGCTGACCGTCCAGATCCTTCAGGACCCTGAAACCGTCTTCCGCTTTGATGGCTCGGACCTGATGCCGAGTGCAGTTGGATCCAACTCCTTCTGGAAGGGCATCGTGCAGTGGATCAACGGCACGTCCTCGCAGGATGTTGCCAACAGCATCGAATCCAGCTGGCCTAAGAGCTAACTCCCAAAGTGCTGCCTCCCCTGACTGGAACCCCCAGCCGGGGAGGCAGTGCTTTTCCCGGAACTTAGTGATTCACTCACGCCCCGGAGGTTGGGTATGGAATTTATTGGAGAAAAACTCCTTCAAGTAGTAATAGCCCTGGCGATTTTCGCAGCGGTTATCGGCCTCATCATGTTGCTGGTGGACAGGGCGCCGAAGTCCATCAAGGACAAGGTCACAGTGGCCGGCTTCCTTGCTCCGGCCGCCATCCTGATGGTCGTGGGCTTGGTCTATCCGGCCATCCGCACGTCAACGCTGGCCTTCACGGATGCCGGTGGAAATGCCAACGGATTCGACAACTTTGTGTGGATGTTCACGCAGCCCGAGGCTCTGACCACGCTGCGCAACACCGTGATTTGGACCGTCCTGGTTCCTCTGCTCTCCACGAGCTTTGGACTGGCCTACGCGGTGTTCATCGACAAGGCCCGTGGCGAGAAAGTACTCAAGTCGCTCGTCTTTATGCCAATGGCCATCTCCTTTGTGGGGGCCGGCATCATCTGGAAGCTCGTCTACGACTACCGCGGTCCCAACATCGAACAAACCGGTGTGATCAACTTCTTCCTGGTCTCCCTGGGGATGGAACCTAAGCAGTTCCTCCTCGACGCACCGGGAAACACCATGTTCCTCATCATTGTGATGGTCTGGATTCAGACTGGCTTCGCCATGGTGATTCTGTCGGCAGCCATCAAGGGAGTGCCGGTGGAACTCACCGAGGCAGCCCGCCTGGATGGCGCCAACGCGTGGCAGCAGTTCCGCAACGTCACCATCCCGGGTATCCGTGGAGCTTTGGTGGTTGTGCTGACCACCATCACCATCGCCACGCTGAAGGTGTTCGACATCGTGAGAACCATGACCGCCGGCAACTACGACACCTCGGTAGTTGCCAACGAAATGTACACGCAGGCCTTCCGCGCCGGTGAGCCGGGACGTGGTGCCGCTTTGGCCCTGATCCTGTTCCTCATGGTGCTGCCGATCGTCGTGTACAACGCTCGAGTCCTTCGCAAGCAAAGGGAGATCCATTGACAGCCACGCCAGCCCCGAAAGAGGCCTCGAAGGCCACCCGGCAGCGTCCTGGATCTGATCCCACGGAGGACGCTCAGCCGATGATGCGTCGGGTGAAGACCAAGCTCACGTCCAAGTGGGCAACAGCGGCAGCGATCATTATCGCCGTCGTGTGGTCCGTCCCGACGTTCGGTCTCTTTGTCACCTCATTCCGTCCTGCTGCCAAGCAGGTGGGTCCCCGGTCCGACGGCTGGTGGAATGCCTTCGTCGACTGGCAGTTCACGATCAAGAACTATGCGGACGTCCTGGTCCCGGCGGGATCGCAGTCCGCCAACCTCTCGCAGTACTTCGTCAACTCCATTGCGATCGTCGTCCCGGTCACCATCTTCGTGCTGGTCCTGGCGTCCATGGCTGCCTACGTTTTTGCGTGGGGGAAGTTCAAGGGCCGCGACGGACTCTTCATCTTCGTCTTTGCCCTGCAGATCATTCCCCTCCAGATGGCACTCATTCCGCTGCTGCAGTTCTTCACGCAGACACTTCAGCTCCCGGCGGGTTCGTACGCTCAGCTGTGGATTGCCCACACCATGTTCGGCCTTCCGCTGGGCATCTTCCTGCTCCATAACTTCATCTCCGAGATTCCCGGTGAAGTCATTGAGGCGGCAAGGGTGGACGGTGCCGGACACAGCACCATTTTCTGGCGGATCATCCTGCCGCTCTCCGTTCCGGCACTGGCATCTCTGGCGATCTTCCAGTTCCTGTGGGTCTGGAACGACCTTCTGGTGGCTCTGGTGTTCTCGGGTGGAACGGCAGACGTAGCGCCGATCACGCAGCGTTTGGCGGAGATTTCCGGCACACGTGGCGCCAGGGACTATCTGAACCCGGCGGCGGCATTCGTCTCCATCATCATCCCGCTCCTGGTGTTCTTCGGCTTGCAGCGCTACTTCGTGCGGGGCCTGCTTTCCGGTGGCCTTAAGGGGTAGGAACCGCGGCCTCGGTTGCGCAGCGCATTACGTGGCTGCGTAACCGAGGGCCGCAATCCACAAATACACACCTAAGGTTTGAAGGCGGAGCAACGGCGGCCGGAGAGGGGAGCCTGTGTCAAAAACAACGGGTAGATCCCAGCGCGGTGGCCATACCGGCGTCAGTATTGAGGACGTCGCGGCAGCCGCTGGAGTCTCGACTGCCACCGTCTCACGAGCCGTCCGGGGATTACCCCGGGTGTCTCCCGCCACCCGGGAAAAGATCCTCGAGGTGGCCAGTTCCTTGGGCTACGTGGCCTCGTCGTCGGCATCGGGGCTGGCTACGGGCCGAACACGCACCATTGGCGTCCTGGCCCCATTCGTCAGCCGCTGGTTCTTTTCCAAGGCCATTGAGGGCGCGGACCGGGAACTTCATTCGCGCAAGTACAACCTTTCGCTGTTTAACTTGGGCGGCCACGGCAGCAATCGTGAGCGGCTCTTCAGTTCCACCATGGTCTACAAGCAGATCGACGCACTGCTGGTGCTGTGCATGTCCTTGACCGAGGAAGAGCTGGAACACCTCCACAAAATCGACATTCCGCTGGTGGTGGTGGGCGGACACGTTGAGGATTGCGCTTACATAGGCATCAACGATTACGACGCCGCGTCCACCGCCGTGCGGCATTTGCTGGACTTGGGTCACAAAGACATCGCGCTGCTCCACGGCGACGATGAAACGGACCTGAATTTCGACGTTCCCCGGGTGCGTATCCGCGCCTTCCAGGAAGTCATGACCGACGCCGGACTGGAAGTCCGCCCCGAATGGGACCAATGGGGCGATTTCACGGTGGCCAGCGGGCAGCAGGCGTTCAACCGGCTGTGGAGCCAACCCGGCCGCAAGCCAACGGCCATCTTCTGTTCCTCGGACGAGATGGCGATGGGCGTCATTTTCGAGGCCGGGCGGCATGGCATCAGGGTGCCGCAGGATCTTTCAGTCATCGGGATCGATGATCACGACTTCTCTTCATCGCTCGGGCTCACCACCGTGGGGCAGCGGCCCGACAACCAGGCGGAGCTGGCCACCAAGATGTTGCTTGATGAGCTGGACGGTAACCCGGGAGCGGTCCATTCAGAGGTGGCCCCCCACCAGCTGATTGTGCGCGAGACAACGGCCCCGCCAACACGACGCTAGGAACCCGCGCCGGGCCTGAAGTGGCAGGCCGGGAAGAAGACTGGGTGCGCAAAGAGAGACTGGGCGCGCAGAGGGTATCTCCGTCACGAATCCCGCCCGCGGAGCACATAGCTACTGTGACGCGATAGTTACTGTGCCGCGACCATGCCCGACGACTCCGAAACCAGACAACTCCGGAAACGGACGACTCCGGATACGGAGCAAACGTAGGGATTTGGCCCGGAGACACCAGTCAAATGAAAGAGAGATCATGCATACATCACTTCCGTCCCGGCTTGGGGCCGAAGCTTTGGGGACTTTTGTCCTCGTCTTCGGTGGATGTGGCAGCGCAGTATTGGCTGCGAGAGTTCTCTCCGAGGACCGGATCAATATGGGAATCGGCTTCCTGGGCGTAGCTTTGGCCTTCGGGTTGGCCGTTCTTGCCATGGCCTACGCAGTGGGACACATTTCGGGCGGACACTTCAACCCCGCGGTGACCATTGGTGCCGCTCTGGCAGGCCGTATTGAATGGAAGGCCGTTGGCCCGTACATCATCACCCAAGTCGCCGCTGCGTCGGTAGCCGGCCTGGCCCTCTTTGCCATTGCTTCCGGTAAGGACGGATTCGATGCCGCGGCGTCCGGCTTCGCCTCCAACGGCTATGGCGAGAGATCCCCGGACGGGTATTCACTGGTAGCTGCCTTGGTGACTGAGATCGTCTTGACCGCAATTTTCCTTTACATCATCCTGGGCAGCACCGATTCCCGGGCACCTAAGGGTTTTGCGCCCGTTGCGATCGGGCTTGGACTGACCTTGATCCATTTGGTGTCCATCCCGGTGACGAACACGTCCGTTAACCCGGCACGTTCCCTGGGCGTGGCGTGGTTCGCAGGGCCTGAAGCCCTGGGACAGGTATGGCTATTCATTCTGGCGCCGATTATCGGGGCAGCCATTGCAGGCATCACCTACAAAATGTTCTTCCCCAACACCGAAGACGTGGTCCTGGAGCGCTAGAGTCCTGGAACGCTAGAGAAGAACCACACCCAGCTAGGAAGCGCGGGCCAGCTGCCGGATGGGGATCCACCGCGAGGCGAGCCTGCGGTAGGCAGCGGCCGCGCCGGTCATGTCACCTTCAGCCAGGCATTCGATGCCGAGCCGGACATCCATGGGGGACTCGTCCGGATACACCTTGTCAGCCACAGCCCCATAATCCAGCTCCACCATGGACTGGACGTGGAAAAGCTCCAGCCATTCCGTGAGCTGTGTCAGGTCATCCAGCATGTCCAGATCCGGCGCGGCCAACGCCAAATGGGCCACGGCGAACCGTGCCCGGTCCAGGGCTTCAGTGAGCGGTGTCCATACCCGGACGGTCAGAATGCGGCCCTCGGACTCCACCACGTCCTTACGGTCCGACTCGCTGAAGAGCGAGAACCAGCTGAACGGGATGCCCCACGTTGAGGCGCGGGTGTGCACCCGTTTTGCGGCTTCCCCGGCGTTGATGCGATCGATCCTGGCCTGGTGCTTGTCCCGCTGCGAGACCGGAATGAGGAGATCGGCCAGCGGGCTGTGCACGCCGTCCATGAGTGCATTGGCTGCCAGGCCGGCCCTGATCACCAGTTGGCTGGGGCAGTAAAGCAGCCTTCCGGCGTCGTGATCTTCTGTGTCCGACGCCGCAGCGTGCCGTCCGGTGGGCACGCGCGTCATGCGGACCAAGTCCGTGTGGCCGGTGGGAAAGGGATCACCGCCGGAACGCGTTATGCGTCCCAGGGAGGCTTGGAGCTCCGCATTCTCGACGGCGGCCCTTGATCCGTTCCTGGTGCCCTCCGCCACGAGTTGGCGCTGCTGCTCGGGCGGGAACGCCTCTAGTGGCTCGTAAATGCGCAGCGACGAAGAGAACGGCAGACCTGCCTGGCCCCGATACAGGTTTCCAGTCATATCAACCGCCCTTTTCGTCAGTGAGCCTGTACTTAGTCTGCGAGCTCCACAATGACGGGAGCGTGGTCCGAAGCGCCCTTGCCTTTGCGTTCCTCGCGGTCGATCGAGGCACCGGTGACCCGTGAGGCCAGTTCCGGGGATGCCAGGCAGAAGTCGATGCGCATTCCTTCTTTCTTGGGGAAGCGCAGCTGCGTGTAGTCCCAGTACGTGTAGACGCCGGGGCCCGGAGTGTAGGGACGAACGACGTCGGTGAACCCGGCGGCCTCGAAGGCGTGGAAGGCCGCGCGCTCGGGTTCGCTGACGTGGGTGTAGTTGTTGGTGCGGAACAGTTCGATGTCCCACACGTCGTCGTCGAACGGGGCGATGTTCCAGTCACCCATGAGGGCGATCTGGGCCTTCGGATCGGCTTTGACCCACTCTGCTGCGTGGCCCTGCAGGACGTCCAGCCATTTGATCTTGTACGGCATGTGCTCGTCGTCCAGCGAGCGGCCGTTGGGAACGTAGAGGCTCCAGATGCGGATGCCGCCGCAGGTGGCGGCAATGGCGCGGGCTTCCTGGGCAGGGTCTTTGCCGGCCTTGCCGAACGCGGGCTGGTCCAGGAACGTGCGCTGCACATCCTCCAGGCCCACGCGCGAAGCAATGGCAACACCGTTCCACTGGTTCACACCGAAGTGCGCAACCTCGTAACCCATGCGCTCAAAGAGCTCCCACGGGAAGTTTTCGTCCTTGCATTTGGTCTCCTGGATGGCCAGGACATCACAGTCGCTGCGCTCAAGCCAGGCTTCAACGCGGTCGGCACGGGCGCGGAGGGAGTTCACATTCCAGGTAGCTATCTTCACAGCCTCTAACTTACCGAACTTGGCGCTGAGCGCATCCCCTGACGGAGGATTACTACCGGGCGGAGTCCAAAGATCAGTGACCGTACAGCGCTGAGGACGATGCCAGCTTGCGGAGCCCGATACCCGAGGCGATCAGGAGCAACCCTGTCACGATCGCGAACCCGGCCAGCATCCATACCAGGCCCAGGATGCCCAGGCCCGGGTTCACCAGCACCACAATCCCGAACACAGTGGTGATCAGGCCTGTCAGGAGCCAGATGCCCCAGCTTCGGACGAAGTTCCTCGCGGCAAGAGAAAGGATGATTTGGGAAAGACCCAGGACCAGGCCCCACAATCCGATCAGCACACCTATTGCTGCCGCCGTAATTCCCGGCAAGGCAATGGCCACAATGCCGGCTGCGATGGAAATGAGCCCACCCACTATGGTCCAGCGGGAACGGCCGGCGGGGTCGTAGAAATAATGAGCCACGCTGGTAATGCCGTCAATGATCGCGAATACGCCGAACATGACAACCACCACCAAAGCGGTGGCGCTCGGCAGAACAAAGATCAACAGGCCAAAAACTATGGATAGGGCTCCCCGGACCAGCAAAGCAGTTCCCGGGCTCTTGAACATTTTGCGATCCGCTGCGTCGTGCATACGGCTCAGCGTAACCAACCACGTGCCATTACCGCATCCCCTCGCGCCGGATAGCTGTGGCAATTGCTGCGGCACGGGTTTCGACGCCGAGTTTGGCGTAAATGTGGGCGAGGTGGGTTTTGACAGTAGCTTCGGAAATGAAGAGCCGTTTTCCAAGGTCCCGGTTGCTGAGGCCCTCGGTCAGGAGACTGAGCAATTCGGCTTCGCGTGGGGTGAGGATTTCGTCCGGATTCCGTAGTTGTTGGAACAAACGCGAGGCCACAGGGGCACTCATTACGCTTTTGCCCTGCACCGCACCGCGGACGGCTGCGAAGATCTCTTCCGGCGCAGCATCCTTGAGTAAATAACCCATGGCGCCCGCGTCCACGGCTCGGACAATATCGGCATCGGAGTCGTAGGTGGTGAAGACGATGACGGCTTGCTTCGGGTTCCGCTGACGGAGTTGCTTGATGGCTTCGATGCCATCCATTCCGGCGCCCATGGCCAAATCCATGAGGACTACTGCGGGCGAATGCTCTTGGGCTGCTTCCAGGGCTTCCTCACCGGAGGACGCTTCCCCGACGACGGCGATGTCACTTTGGGTGCCCAACAGCGCCTTGAGTCCGCTCCGAACCACCGTATGGTCATCCACGAGGAGCACTGAGATGGTGTTCACAGGGCCTCCTTCAGCGCGTTTGCCGGATCGGCAGCCCGGGTCAGTGGGAACTGCGCCGCGATGATGGTTCCTTCGCCGGGCGAGCTCTCCACGGACAATTCTCCGCCCAACTGTTCAACCCGCTGCCGCATGGCGCGGAGCCCGTATCCTCCGTTTGCCGATGCCGGCGGTACCGCTGCGGGATCAAAGCCGCGGCCGTCGTCGAACACGTCCAAGGTGACCGCGTCCGGAAGGTACCCCAGTGTCACGCTGGCGTGGTCCGCGCCGGCATGGAGTTTGATGTTGGCCACGGCGCTCTGGGTGACACGGAGCAGGGCGTGCCGCACCTCGGACGGAAGGGGTTGCGGCTCGCCCGTGACGTGGATGCTGACGGTCTCAAAGTACTGCCGTGCCGCGTGTTCCAGGGCATCCGGGAGCGGCCCCGACTCAAGGCCCGGGGCGGAGAGTTCGTGAACCAGACTGCGGGTGTCGGCGAGGTTTCGTCTGAGCAAATCTGTTGCCTTACGCACGTCATTGTTAGCCGCTGGAGCGGGCCACGAGCGCTGGGCGGCCTCAAGGAGGAGAAGGCTGCTGGCCAGGCCCTGGGTGACGGTGTCGTGGATTTCACGGGAAACGCGCTCGCGTTCGGCGGCGATTCCGGCTTCACGCTGGTTCGCGGCGAGTTGCTCCTGGGCCTGGGTGACGTCGTCGAAAAGTTTGCGCTGCACTGCCGCGTCGCGCTCAATCTTGTTGTACATCAGAGTGAGAAGCGCGCCCGCAGCCAGAGGACCCAGCAGCATGGAGATGTCCGTCCAACCGCTCATCCGGAAGAGCCCGACGGCGGTGGCGGCCGCCGTCGCACCTCCCGCCACAAAGCCGGCCCAGCCGCGGAAAGCCGTGCGCGTGAGGAAGAAAATGGCGAAGGAACACCAGGCGAAGCTCGGAGCGACCACCACCAGCGCGGCCCACGCTGCCACCAAAGCCACCATCCACGGAACCCACAGCTGCTGGGCGCGCTGGCCCGGTGGCTGACGGTGGGCCAGCGGTTGGCGGTGGGCCAGCACGGCGGTTACCGCATACAGCGCGCACACGGCCCCGGCCAAAGCAACGGTCCACACGTTGTCCGTGGGGGAGTGGCGCATGACGTACCGGACTGCAGAGGACACCATGAGGACGGCAAAACCCAAATGCACCACTACATCAATGCGGCCATCAATCCGGCTGCTGGCCGGAGTGCTGGCCGGGGTGCTGGTCCCATTACTGGGCTCTGGCCGTGGACGAGCAGTTGGCATGGGTGGTTCCCGTTCCGGGTATCGGTGGAAGGCGTTCTTTCCATGCTAGATCCCGCACGGTCATTGGTCTCTCCACCTTTTGGCTGATACCGGTGGCGGAATGGCTGAGTCCGGAAACGGCGCCCGGCCGATGTGGCGTGGGACCGTTCGCGAAAGCATGGAGACGTACCCGATGCTGACTACGAGGAGAACCCTGTGAAGAAGTCCAACAAAATGATCGCCGCCGCCGCTGCCGGAGCACTGCTGCTCACCGGCGGTGTGACTGCCGTGGCCAACGCAGTGTCGCCCGCTGCAGCGCCGGCAGCCGCCCCGGCCGCCGCACCCGTGAAGGTTGCCGCAGAAGTCCAGCCGGCACCTGAGAACGTTGTAGCCCAGAACCGCATCTCCGTGGGCGCCTCGAGCGCAGCCGTCAACGCCGCGCTCGCCAAGTGCCAGGCGGACAAGTTGCCGTTCGTGACCGTGGCACTGGTTGACCGTTTCGGCACCGTCCAGGCACTCCTTCGCGGTGACAACGCCGCCGAGCACACCATCGAAGCCGCCAAGCAGAAGGCCTACACGGCCGCAGCTTTCGGCGCCCCCACCAGCGAGCTTGCCAAGCGCATCAACGGCAACGGACCCTCCATCGCCGACCTCCCGGGCACCCTGTTCCTGGCCGGCGGCGTTCCGCTGAAGGTCAACGGCGTTTCCGTTGCAGGGATCGGAGTTGGTGGCGCTCCCGACGGTGCCCTCGACGAAGCCTGCGCAACTGCCGGCGCTGATGCCTTGGCCGTGGCAGCGAAGTAGCCATGAACCCCCGGGGAGTTTTTGTACAGATAATGCCTTTGTGGGAGCGTTTTAGGGGCGTTATCTGTACAAAAACGCGGGTGGTGGGGGCGGGCGTGCTGGTGCTCGGGCTGCTGTCCGGATGTACGACGGCGGCGTCCCCGCCTGCCAGCCCAGCGTCGCCTTCCAGCCCAGCCCCGACACCCTCCGTCAGCCCGACGCCGTCAGCGTCGAGCGCGGGCCCCAGCCCGTCGTCGTCGGCTGCTTCGCCGGCCCAACAATCAGCGGAGGCTGAACTGTCCCCGGAGGCCCAACTGGAAACCGACCGACTCCTGATCCTTGCCGCGAAAGCCAACGACGCTGTGAGGGTGCGCGAACTGATCGCGGCCGGCGGCAACGTCAACGCCAAGGACGACATCCAAGACTCCGCGTTCCTCTATGCGGGCGCCGAGGGCTTCAATGAGGTTCTGCAATTGACGTTGGCTGCGGGGGCGGATGTTCGCAGCACCAACAGGTACGGCGGCACCGCGTTGATCCCGGCGAGCGAACACGGGCACACGGAAACTGTGCGGATCCTCATCGCAGCGGGTGTGCCCGTGGACCACGTCAACAACCTCGGCTGGACCGCCATGCAGGAAGCCATCCTGCTCAACAATGGCGGGCCGAATCAGCAAGACGTGGTCCGGCAACTCCTCGCGGCAGGAGCCAACCCGGACATCCGCGACCCCCAAGGCCGAACCGCCCTGCAAAATGCAGAGCGGCTCGGGTTCACGCAGATCGCGGCGCTGATCCGGTCCCGCTGACCCAAGTAAGTAGCAGCAGAGCGCGTTTTCAGCCCTCAAAACGCGCAGTGCTGCGACCTACTTGGGTTAGACGGCTTCCAGAACGCTCACGTAGTTCGCGATGCCCACGCCACCCATGTTCTGCACAGCCCCTCGGCGGGCCGTGGGCAACTGCATATCGCCCGCGGTCCCGCTGAGTTGCATGGCCGCGATGACGTGCTGCGATACGCCGGTGGCACCCACCGGGTGGCCCTTCGCCTTGAGACCGCCGGAAACGTTGACGGGCAGCTTGCCGTCCTTGTAAACCCAGCCCTCCTGGATGGCCCGCGCACCCTCGCCGCGGGGAGTGAGGCCCATGGCTTCGTACATGATCAGCTCAGCGATGGTGAAGCAGTCGTGCACCTCGGCGAAGTCCAAGCCCTCGACGCCGACGCCCGCCATGCCCAGGGCGCGCTCCCACGAAGCCCTGGTGGCTGCAAACTCTGTGGGATCGCGCTTCTCCGCCGGGAAGAAGTCGTTGGCGTGACCGAAACCAGCCAGGCGCACAGGTGCAGTTGCGCCGCCGGTAGCCGAGGTGGAAAGCACGACGGCGGCAGCACCGTCGGAGACAGGCGAACAGTCAGTGCGGCGCAGGGGCTCGGCCACCATGGGATTCTTCTCGGAGATGGTCCGGCAGAAATCCACGCCGAAGTCCCGGTGCATCTGGGCGTAGGGGTTGTCCATGCCGTTGTGGTGGTTCTTCGCAGCGATGGAACCCAGGACGTCGCCGAGCGTTTCACCCGGGATGCTTGCCCCGTAGCGCTTCCCGTAGTGCTTGGCTACTTCTGCAAACAGGCCCGTGAACCCGGTGGACGACGCTTTGCCCGCCATCTCGTACGAAGCACCGAGGAGTGCCGCCCCCACAACGTCCGCGCCGGCGTCGGTCATCTTTTCGGCGCCGATGACCAAGACGTTGCGCGCTGTTCCGGCGAGGACGGACTTGACTCCCTGCTGGAACGCGGCCGATCCGGAGGCGCACGCGTTCTCAGTGCGCGTGGCCGGAACATTGGCAAGGTTCGCGGACAACTGAAGCGCCAGCGATGACGTGAATCCCAGAGGCTGCATGCCGGCGTTGAACTGTCCGAGGTAGATCTCGTCAATGTCCTTGGGGTCCAGCCCCGAGTTCTTGATGGCTTCGCCGGCCACCTGGACGATCAGCGATTCCAGGGTGTCATCAGTCAGCTTCCCGAACTTACTGTGGCCCCACCCCGTGAGCAGGATGTCTTTTCCAAACTGGTCTTTCAGGCTCATGAGTGTGCTCCTTCAAGCGTGTGGTCCTCAGACTCGGATTCCTCAGACGCGGGTCCCTCGGACGCCAGTGCCACGGTGAACTCTGCGTCGGTCTTGCTGCGGATCTCCTCCACCGTGAGTCCCGGGGCGAGGCGGGTCAGCAGCAGGCGAGTGCCGCCGTCGTGCGTGTCTTCAATGTCGAAAACGGCCAGGTCCGTGATGATCCGGTCAACGCACTTGAGCCCCGTGAGGGGGAGTGTGCATTCGGTGACGATCTTGGCCGAACCATCCTTGGCGTTGTGCTCGGTGAGGACCACCACCCGCGGTGTCCCGGCCACCAAATCCATGGCCCCGCCCATGCCTTTGACCATCTTGCCGGGGATGGTCCAGTTGGCCAGGTCCCCAGAGCCGGACACCTGCATGGCGCCCAAGATGGCCACTTTCACGTGCCCGCCACGGATCATGCCGAACGAGGTAGCGGAATCAAAAATGCTGCCACCGGGGGTGATGGTGACGGTCTGCTTGCCGGCGTTGATAAGGTCCGCGTCTTCCTCGCCCTCATAGGGGAAAGGGCCCATTCCGAGCAGGCCGTTCTCGCTCTGGAGGACCACCCGCACGCCGTCGGGCAGGTTGTTGGCCACCAGCGTGGGGATGCCGATGCCGAGGTTGACGTAGTCGCCGTCGTTCAGCTCTTCGGCTGCGATGGCGGCCATCTGGTCACGTGTCCATGCCATGGTGATGTGCTCCTTTGTTCCTTAGACCGTCAGTGCTTCGGCGCGCTGTGTCCCGGTGCCGTCTGTCTCTGCCCGCTGGCGGACCGTGCGCTGTTCAATGTCCTTGACCCGGTCCGTAGCCTGAACCAGCCGCTGCACGTACACGCCAGGAGTGACGATGTTGTTGGGGTCCAGCCCGCCCGGCTGCACAATGACCTCAGCCTCGGCAATGGTCACGGCGCCCGCGGTAGCCACCACGGGGTTGAAGTTCCGGGCCGTGTAGCGGTAGATCAGGTTGCCGTCGGTATCGGCGGTGTGGGCATGGACCAGGGCGACGTCGGCGGTGATGGCGCGCTCGCGGACGTACGTCACGCCGTCGAACTCTTCCAGCGGCTTGCCTTCGGCAACCAACGTTCCTACGCCGGTGCGGGTGTAGAACGCGGGGATGCCGGCGCCGCCGGCCCGAAGACGTTCGGCGAGCGTGCCCTGCGGCGTGAACTCGACCTCCAGCTTCCCGGCCAGGTACTGCTCGGCGAAGAGCTTGTTCTCGCCCACGTAGGAAGCGATGACCTTGCGAACCTGGCCCGACTCAATCAAGACGCCAAGACCCTTGCCGTCCACACCCATGTTGTTGGAGACGATGGTGAGGTCCTTGGCGCCCGACTCCCGGACGGCGTCGATCAGGTCCGCGGGGATGCCGCTCAGGCCAAAACCGCCGACGGCGATGGTCAGGCCGTCTGCCATGAGGTCATGGAGCGCTTGGGCTGCGCTTTCTTGGATCTTGGCCATGCTGTGCTCCTCTTTGAGTTTGTGTGTTGTATCCACTTTGTGGACTGCGTTGGCTCTTGAGATTGAGCCTAGGTTTCGTCGCTTGGCGCCGTCAACGGCCGTGAAGTCCAGCTACTCAGGGTGTGGACGGTACGATGGAAGGTGTCCATATTGTGGATGAAATCTCTTCCGGAGGGTGCCGTGGTGGTTCAGGGAGCACAAGTGGTAGGCCGGGTGGCCCTGCTGCTTCGGCTGGTGGGACGTAAGCCTGAGGGAACCTCGTTGGCGGGTTTGGTGCGTGAATCCGGGCTGACCCGGCCCACGGTTCACCGGCTGCTGACGTCCTTGGCAGCGGAGGGTTTGCTGGAACATGATTCCGCCTCCGGAAAGTGGGTATTGGGGCCGGAGATCTTCCTGCTGGGCTCGGTGGCTGCGGCACGGTTCCCCATGGAGGACATCGCCAGGCCTTCGCTGCGCAGATTAGCTGCTGAGACGGGGGAGAGCGCGTTCTTCTCCATCCGCCGTGGCAACGAAACCGTGTGCGTGCTGCGCGAGGAAGGCTCGTTTCCGGTGCGGTCCTTCGTGCTGCATGAAGGTGTGCGCTTCCCGTTGGGAGTGGCATCTGCCGGAACAGCCATCATGGCTTTCCTGCCTCCCGAAGAACAGGAGTCCTTGCTGGACGACTGGCCCGCACACACCGGTGAGTTCGCGGTGGGACATCCTGCAGATGTGGTGCGGGGGAATCTGGAACAGACCCGGCTGACGGGATACTCCGTCAACCCCGGGCTGATCCTGGAAGGTAGTTGGGGGATGGGCGCCGCCGTGTTTGACCAACAGGGGCGGCCGGCGCGGGCTCTCTCCTTAACGGGAATTGAACCCAGGTTCCGCCCGGACCGCCAGGATTTCCTGGGCAAGCTGCTGCTCGAGGAAGCGCACCGAATGAGCGCGCGGTTACAGGGCGCCTCACCCAACTGAGTCGCATTTGTGCGCGTTTAGGCCGCTCAAAACGCGCACAAATGCTACCTAGTTGGGGGAGCGGAGGTCCAGGCGCATCAGCACTCGCGGGAAGCCGTTGAGGACCGACGTCGTCTCGGTCACCTTCTTGAAGCCCGCCTTCTCGAATAATCTGCGGGTGCCCACGTAGGCCATGGTCAGGTCCACTTTGCCGCCCTTGTTGTCCACGGGATAACCCTCAATGGCGGGCGCTCCGTGGCTCTTCGCGAAGTCGATTGCCCCGCGCAGGAGTTCATGGGAGATGCCCTTGCCGCGATGCCCGGGCCGCACGCGGATGCACCAGACAGACCACACATTGCTTTCATCCACATGGGGGATCTTGCGGTTCTTCGCGAAAGTCGTGTCCGCGCGGGGGTGGACCGCTGCCCACCCCACCACTTCGTCGCCGTCGTAGGCCAAAACACCAGGAGGAGGGTCCTCGGCCACCAGCTTCTTTACGAACTTTCCACGCTCCTGTTTCTGGAGTTCCTGATTCAGTTTGGACGGGATCCTGTAACTCAGGCACCAGCACACGTTGGAATCGGGGCTCTTGGGCCCCACCATGGTCTTCACGTCATCGAACACCGTTGCGGGTCGAACCTCGATAGCCATGCGGCCCATCCTGTCATTGGGTTGGGCCCCTCCGCTAGACTTGCGGACGTGATGACCGGATCGGGCTTCGGCCCTGCACGGATCGGCTACCCGGCCGACCTCTGACGCGCGTAGGCTTTTGCAGCTGTGGCGCCGGCGCCCCTCGGGCTCCTCCCTGTGGATCGATGAAACGAGCAAGACCATCGACATACCCCCACATATAAAGGAGTTCCGCATGCCCGCATTGTTCAACCACACCATCATCGCGTCCTTCGATCGCGCTGTTTCAGCCGAGTTCTACCGTTCCATCCTTGAAGCTGAGGAAGCCCCAAGCTGGGGGCCTTTCACCAACCTCACGCTGGCTGGCGGGGTGATGCTGCAATTCGCCGAGCCCCCGGTCGAGATCCAGATGCAGCACTACGCATTCCTGGTTGATGACCAGCATTTCGACCGCGCCTATGAGCGTCTGGTAAGTACCGGCGTCGAACATTGGGCGGATCCGCAGATGACCCGTCCGGGCGAGACAAACACGGAACACGGCGGCCGCGGCGTGTATTTCAAAGATCCCGCCGGCCACGCACTGGAGCTGATCACCACGCCGTACTTCTAAACGGGGAAGGGGGACGTTGGGATAGGGGCCA
>NZ_PCPR01000004.1 GCF_002979775.1 Arthrobacter sp. MYb23 | reverse complement strand
CCAGCGCAACCGCCACCCCCCACCAGACCCGGCCTGGAAAACCGGGGACCCTCGTCAACGGCGCAGACTTGGCTGCCGCCAATAACTGGAGCATCTTCGCTGGCCGCAAGGTAGGCATCATCACCAATCCCACCGGGGTGCTGGCGAACTTCCGCTCGATCGTGGATGACATGGCAGCCAAGGGCGTGGAGGTCGGAGCTGTCTTCGGCCCCGAACACGGTTTCCGCGGGACCGCCCAGGACGGAGCCAGCGAAGGAACGTCCGTGGATCCGCGGACCGGTATCACCGTCTATGACTCCTACGGTGCCGGTGTTGCCGATTACGTGCGCTTCTTTGAAAGCTCCGGGGTGGACACCATCTGCTTCGACATCCAGGATGTGGGGGCCCGCTTTTACACCTACATCTGGACCATGTGGGGTGCCATGCAAGCTGCGTCGAAGACGGGTGCCGCGTTTGTTGTCCTTGACCGTCCAAACCCCATCGGCGGACAGGCGCGCGGACCGGTGCTGCAGAAGGGGTTCGAGTCCGGCGTTGGCCAGCTGGGTATTGCCCTGCAGCATGGGATGACGGTGGGGGAACTCGCCACATACTTCAACGCGGTCCATCTTCCAGCCGCAGGCCTCACACCCATCCAGGACTTACACGTAGTGGAGGTCCAAGGGTGGCGGCGTGAAATGACAGGTCCTGACAATAGGGAGGCATGGATTCCGCCAAGCCCCAACATGCCAACACCCGAAACCGCCACCTTGTACCCAGGCACCGCACTGTTCGAGGCCACCAACATGTCAGAAGGGCGCGGAACAACCCGGCCCTTCGAACTCATCGGCGCGCCATACGTGGACTACCGCTGGGCCGAGGCTCTAAACAGCAAGGGCCTGGCAGGCGTCACTTTCCGGGAGGCATACTTCCAGCCGACTCTTTCCAAGAACCAAGGCCTCATCTGTGGGGGCGTGCAGATTCACATCACCGATCCCACCCGGGTGGAAGCCCTGGAAGTGGGCACCCACATGTTGGTCGAGGCCAAGCGTCTCTACCCCGGCTTCGGGTGGCGCGGCGACGCCGGCCGCTGGATGGGCCTGCTCAGCGGCTCGGCCCGCTTTGCTGGACAGCTCGACGCCGGCGCTGACGCCAGGACCATCATGGACAGCTGGCGCTCCGAGCTGGACCAGTTCGTGCGCGATACCCGCGCGTACCTCCTCTATAACGGCAAGCGCTAGTCGCGCAGACGAACGCAAACCTCAACCGCAACAAGGACGATGGGATTGGGATTCACATGCAAAGAAAACGAGCATCACTCATGACGGCGGCCGCCACGGCGCTGCTCATGACGGGCGCGGGGGTCATCACCGCGGCTGGCACGGCCGTCGCCGCCCAACCCACCACCACGGGAAGTACGACGACGATCACCGCCTCGCCTGACATCGAGGCGATGATTGCCGGTATGACTCTGGACGAAAAGATCGGCCAGATGACGTGGACCCACGTCTACGGCTCGTCGGCGGACGACGCCTCCATGGCGGCAAAGAATCAAGAGCGGTACGGCGTGAACTCCCCGGCCGAGGTAGTGGAAAAGTACAACCTCGGTGGCGTTCTGTACTTTGCGTGGTCCGGTAACACTAATAACCCTCAGCAGGTTGCGGGCCTTTCCAACGGCTTGCAGCAAACGGCCTTGCGGGAGGACGGGACCGGCATTCCACTAGCCGTCACCATCGATCAGGAAGGTGGCCTGGTTGCCCGCATCGGACCGCCCGCTACTGTGCTCCCGGGCAACATGGCCCTTGGTGCCACGGCAGATGCGGGCCTGGCCAAGGCCCAAGGTGAAATCCTGGGCTCCGAAATGCGTGCCATGGGCATCAACGTTGACTTCGCACCGGTCCTGGACCTCAACTCCAACCCTGACAACCCTGTGATTGGAATCCGGTCCATGGGCGAGGACCCGGCACTGGTCAGTGCCCTCGGTGTTGCCCAAATCGACGGCATTCAAGCGCACAACGTAGGCGCGGCCGCCAAGCACTTCCCCGGCCACGGCGACACCTCGGTGGATTCCCATTACGGTCTCCCCACAGTCACCTACGATCGCGCAACACTCAATGAGCACCTGAAGCCATTCAAGGCCGCAATCGACGGCGGCGTGGACATGGTGATGACGGCGCACATCATTGTGGAGGCCATTGACCCTGAAATGCCAGGTACGCTCTCCCACAAGGTTCTCACCGGGTTGCTTCGTGATGAGATGGGATTCAAGGGACTGGTGACAACCGATGCCTTGGATATGGCCGCAATGGCTGCCGAATGGCCCCAGGAAGAAATCGCCGTCAAGGCGATCCAGGCCGGTTCTGACATCCTCCTCAACTCCCCGGATGTTGACGCGTCGTTCGCCGGGGTTCGCGCCGCCGTCGAGTCCGGCGAGATCACCGAGACCCGCCTGGATGAGTCCATTCGACGGATCCTCGAATGGAAGGTCAAGCGTGGAGTCTTCGAGCAGCCGATGGCAGACCCCGCTGCCGTGGACACCTCGGTGGGAAGGGCAGAAAACCTGACCACCGCAAAGCTGATCTCCGATCACGCAGTCACGCTGCTTCGCAACGAAGGCCAGGTCCTGCCGCTCAAGTCCGGCAGCTCAGTGCTCATGGTGGGCGCCGGTTCCGCGTGGCCGGAACTCGCAGGTCCGCTGCTGAAGGATCAGGGATTCACGGTCACTGAAGACTACGAGGATGGGGCCTCGCCCTCAGCGGCCTACCGCGCACGTGCGGTGGCTGCCGCCGGCAACGCCAATGCCGTCGTCTTCGCTTCCTACAACGCAACCAGCAACGCTGCCCAGCAACAGATGGTTGCGGACCTCGCCGCCACCGGGACACCGGTCATCGTTGTGGCAACCCGCAACCCCTACGACATCAACGTCTTCCCTGGCGCCGACGCCGTGCTCAACAGTTATGGAGTCAAAGAGGTCAATTTCCACGGTGCCGTCCGCGCCATCTCAGGTGCGGTCAACCCGAGCGGCAAGCTGCCCGTCAACGTTCCCAAGGCCGATGCCAGCGGTGTCCTCCTGCCGTTGGGCTTCGGGCTGAGTTACCAAACCACGACGCCGGTCCCAGTCACCTTCACGGACCGCCCGGGTCATGGCCAGGACAGCTACACCATCCCCTCCGTCCCGGGTGTTGCATACCAGATTGACGGCAAGGAAGTCGCCGCCGGAAGCTACAGGAAGCCTTCCGGCACTGTGACCGTCACAGCGGAACGGCGGCCCGGGTACGTCTTCACCGACGGCTCCGTTACCGAGTGGACACACACCTTCACCACCGGACTCCCCAAGTCCTAGGAAGAGCTAAACCACCGGCGAGTTCATCAGTGCGACCGTGATGAGCAGGGCAATCCCGAACATCGGCAGGCAAAGAATGATGTTGGTGAGGCGGTTGTCCCTCATCACGGCCACGAACTCCCGGAGGAAAGCGCTGGGGACGAAGTATCTGGCAGTGGGGGCACCCACAACCTCGGCGTTGATCTTCTGGCGCCGGGACAGCAGGGCCGCGCGCAACACATGGTAGTTGTTGGTGCATACCAGCAGCGGTCCCTGGATTCCCTTGTCAGCGAGCAGGGCTACGGAGTACGCAAGGTTTTCGCGGGTGGTGGTGGCCTGATTCTCCTCCAATACATCCGCGGCAACCGCTCCCTTCGCCACCAAGTACTCCTTCATGGCGGCGGACTCGGGCCGGGGTTCATCCGGGCCTTGGCCCCCGGAAGGGACCAAAACCGGCTTGGCCGGGGCGCCGCCGTCGTAAATTTCCAGGGCCTTGTTCAAGCGCGCGGCGAGCAAGGGCGGGACCTTGCCATTGATCAGGCCGGAGCCGAGGACAATGACGGCCGCCGGGTTGGGGCTGAAGCGCATACGGGAATACACCATTGCGTACCCCAGGAACACCACGAAGGCGCAGCCCAGGTAAGCGCAGAGGAAAAATGCGAGGGCGGCGACGCCGGCCAGCACCGGCTGCCCGCTCAGTACAAAAAGGAACGCGATGACCGGTGCGAGGAATACTGCGAGCCCCACCGCGATGGGCAGGAAACTGGTGATTCCGGCACCTTCCCTGCGGACCATGGTGACGCCGTTGGCTATCAGGAAGCCGGCGAACACGAAGATGCTCACCACCGGCACCACCATCACCACCAGGCTCAGCCATTCGAACCACGGGTTCAGGTCAATGAGGAAGTCCAGAAGAGCCTGCAGGAGGAACCACGCCGCCACCAGCAGGAACACGCCGTTGCGAAGCCGACGCCGGTCCGACTGGAACGAGGCAAGGAAGAGCCCCGCAAAGAGAAGTCCAAGGACCAGGTTCAGCATGATCCAAGCCTATGCGCTGGGGCTACTGTCACCTGATCGCTGACCCTGGACCCGCCCGTGGTAGATTCGATAGGCGAAAAAACGCAACCAAGGGGGTTGATCATGAGCCATGCAAGGACATCCCGGCCGCGGTATCTCAATGCTGTTGCCACCTCGCTGCTGCTGGTCACCGCAACCGGCGGGCTCTCAGCTTGCCGCGAGGAGAAAAAGCCCGCACCGCCTTACCCGGCAGTTGAATGGCAAGGAACTGCGCCCAGCGAGGCCATAGAAGATGATCCGTGGGTCATAGCGGCCCGCAAGTCCCTCGAGGCCCAGGCTGTCGCGCAGAATGTTACGGACTTCACCTTGCCCGAGTTGGAGGCGACCACGGGCCTGGAACTTCGCACTCGCCTTTCAAGGATTCCCTTGAACGACGTCGCACAGAAACGGCGCCCGGACATCCGCCCGGGACCCGACCCGTTCCTCCCCTTGACGGCCCACGCCGGCCGGGATCCCGGCACTGGAGAGGTGCACGGTTGCGTGGTGCGTTGGGCATCCGACACAGGTGAGATCCCGGACGAACTGAGCGCCACCGGGGTGATGTTCCGGATGGAACACCTTGCAGGCGGGCAACTACGGATCACCAGCGTAGTGACACTTCCCGATCTGGACTGCAGTACCGCCAAGCCGCCTCTTGCAATGTTCGTGCCCGCCCCCGAGCCGTCCACTGTCACCGACGCCCAAAACGTCGTCCGGGCAAAGCCAGCAGAAATCGACCCTGAGTACGTCAAGCCTGCTTAACAGCTTTTTCGTTAGGGCCGCTCCCGGGCGTCCCGTTCCCGCGTGGCCCTTTGGGCAAAGTCGTTGAGGGCCGCAGCTACAGCCTCGGGATGGCTTAGCGTCACATAATGGCCCCCGGGGATTTCCACGGGTTCGCTTTCAAGCCGCTGTTGAACCTGTCGCCTCATGAACGAAGCCGGGAAGAACAGGTCGTCACGGCACAGAATCGCCAAGGTGGGCACCTCCGGATGCCGGCCAGGCCAAGGGCCGGACATCCAAGCGCCCTGCTGGTCCCGCTCCCTGCTGGTAGCCTCCCGGGCCAACTCTTCCGGTACAAGGTTGAAAAACGCCTCTTCTGGGATGGTTTCGCGGTCATGCCCTGTGTTTGTCCACCAGTCGCCGAAGGTCTCGCCCGGCATAGGGATCATTGCCGAGAGGTACACCAACCCGTCGGAGTGGAGTTGCTCGCAGACCAATGGCGCCGTGAAGCCACCTAGCGAGTGCCCCACCACAATAGTGTGCTTAGCGTCGCCAACGGCTTCCGTCACTGCACGGGCATAGTCCTCAAGTGTGGCGTCGTTATCCTCGATGGGAAGGTCCACGGCCACCACTCCATGCCCGGATGCTTCGAGCAGCGGGTTGACCAAATGCCAGTCCCACGCTGTTGAACCGCCACCGTGAATCAGCACGAAAACCGTCATCTCTTCCCACCTAACCCATTTCTGTCCAAGACTTGTGTGCTGTCACCAGGGCATCCGGCGTACTTGGAACGGTCCCCGCGGCAGTTTCCACCGGGAGCCCGTTCCGGATCCAATACTCAATGCCACCGATCATCTCCTTCACGGCGTAACCCAGTTCTGCGAAGGCGAGCGCAGCGAACGTGCTGCCGTTACATCCTGGACCCCAGGAGTAGACCACCACTTGGGAACCGGCAGGAACAAGCTCCCGTCCGAGGGCCGGTATTTGAGCTGTGGGAAGATGTACGGCTCCTGGAATATGTCCGTGGTCCCACGAGGATTGGCGGCGTGTGTCCACCACAACCAACGAGCCGGGCGTGGACTCAGCCACCTCCATGACGTCGATCTCGCATTGCAGCTTGGCGCGGAAATAGTCGGCTGCGCTGATACTCATACGAGCCCCAAGAAAATGTGGGCGTCCTTGCTTTCAGTAGTCACTCAGTTCCTCACGAGCTGCTCGGCGTCATCATTCCGTTTCCAACCATCAGTCCCCGGCTTCAGCTACCACGGCACGGGGCCGGACAAAGGCCGGTATTCAACACCCATGGCATGAAGCCGTGCCAAGTGTGAGCCGTTGAGCCGGGTCAGGAACTCATCGTAGTCCGGCCCTCGGGGCTGGACCAGAACACTCCGGAAATGGCGCTGAGGCGCTGGAACGCGGCGAACTGAATGCCCCGGCTCCGGCGTTGGTAAACTAAGCCATCACTTTCACCGGCCGACGCACCGGCCGCTTCTTGGGGGATTTCGTGGACTCTCGCTCTTCCTTATTTTCGCCTGCCCGCGTGCGGCGCTACGCCGCCGTCGTCATCGCCGTTGTGATGACAGCGCTGCTTCTGGTGGTACCAGGCAAGCCAGCTGCGGCAGCCGATCCGCTGGTGTTTACTTTCCAGCGCACAACGCCATTTACGGCGCAGGCAGGGCAGCCCGCATTGTTCGACTTCACGGCTTCGAAGCCGGTGAGCCGCGTGGAGGTCACTGCCTCAGACGCCCACGGCGAGTTCCGCCTTTACTCCGGCGTGTGGACATCTTCGACACCGGCTACCTCCGGGACTGTCGCACTGCAGATACCGGCGGAAAAATGGCCGGAAGGTAAGGCGACTATCCAAAACGTTAGTGTCGAGGTCGCCGGAATGCAGTACCCCATCTCCTTCCTGCGCGAGGGAGCGGTCTTCTCTTACGGCACAACGGGCGGTGGAGCGAATTCCATAGGGCCACTCTCGGCTTTCGATTTCGCTGTCTCCAATCCCGCGCTCCCTCGGAGGGCCCCTGCTCTGACAATGCTTTCCGGGCCCTCCAGCCCCGTTGAGCCCGGACAGAATGCCGCCGTGCAGTTCGCTCTAGGCCTGCCCGCCCAAGAAGTGCAGTTGCGCTACATCAACGATTCCGGCCAGTCCGGACCATCCGATGTCACGCTCACCTGGAGTGGTCCGGCGTCGACGTCTCCCGCCAGCGGAACGGCCACAGGACCTGTCACGGCAGCGACGTTCGACGGCGGATACACACTGACGCAAGCCCGGGTTACCTATCTCGGCGGTTCCTTCGTCACCTACTATCGCGATGGTCGACATGACGGATCCGGGTCCGAAAAGCCATTCCCGGAGACGTGGTCAGCCCTGGAAGAGGGTGATTTCCAGGTGCTTAATCCCCACAAGGTGCTCACGCCTATTTCCTTCCCCTCCGGCGTCAAGATTGCCACCGACTACGCTCTGGGAACCTACCCGACGGCCGATGTGGGCGGCCTCGAACCTTCCGACGCAAAACTGGAGTACGAATGGTTCAAGGACGGCCAACCTGTGGAGCAGTTCTACGACGGCATTTCGCTCCTCGCTGGACCCATTGGAGGCTCCGTTCTCACCCTAAGAGTGACCGCCCGGGCTGCCGACCGCCTCCCCACAACGGTGACGTCCCCGCCGATCGGCCCCATGCCGAGGCAACTCGGCACCGCCCTCATGTTCATGAGGGGAAAAGCATCCCTGGGCGGTCAGGTGTATCCGGAATGGTCGATGCCACCAACGGTTTATCCCGAGGGCGGCACACCCACATACAGCTATGTGTGGAAACGAGACGGGGCTGTGATTCCGGGCGCAAGGAACGCCATCTACACCGTAACTAAAGCCGACTTGGGACATATTCTCACGGTGGACGTAACGGTCATGTACGAGCCACTCACTCAAACCACCGTCACCACGGAGGTCCCTGTACCACTTGCCCCACGGGGCGAGGGCTTTAACGGCGACAGAACCGCGGACCTCTTCGCCCGGACGGCTTCCGGAGATCTGCTCCTCTATCCCGGCAACGGCAAGGGCGGCTGGCTGCCCGCCCAAACCATCGGCCGCGGCTGGGGCATCTTTGACACTCTCCTGGCTCCCGGCGATTTCGACGGCGACGGCGCCACCGATGTCATTGGGCGTGACCGATCCGGCAAGCTATTCCTCTACTCCGGCAATGGCACCGGAGGCTGGAAGGGCAGCCGGCAAATCGGCCAAGGGTGGCAGGGATTCAAGGAGATCGTGGCCCCCGGCGACTTCAACCGCGATGGCGCAAACGACCTCCTCGCAAAGGATCAGGCCGACCGCTTGATTTTGTACCCCGGCGACGGCGCGGGTGGCTGGAGGACGCCCGTCACAGTGGGCTGGGGATGGGGTGGCTTCTCCAGACTCATTACCCCCGGGTGGTGGATGGGCTATCACGAGACCAACATCCTGGCCCAGACTTCGTCTGGCGAGCTCAAGGTCTATTACGGGCTCAGAGAGGGATTTGCGGACATGCCCGTCAGTACCGTTGGTACAGGTTGGAATTCGGCAATCACAGCAGGCGGCCCTGGCGATTTCAACGGCGATGGAAGCCCGGATGTTTTCGGCATCGATGCCAAAGGCACCATGACCATGTACTGGGGCAATGGCACGGGCATCAACGGCTGCGGTCTCGGTTGCGGTGCCTGGAAAGGCTCCTCGGCCGTCGGCTGGGGCTGGGGCGCTTTCACTGCGGTCTTCTAGATACACATCGAAGCACTGGGCGGTCAGCATGACGCCCAGTGCTTTTTTGGTGGCACATACCCCCTGGGGGTACTTGACGACATACCCCCTATGGGTATAGTTTCGAACTATGAGCACGCCAGACCTGAGCATGAGCCATCCGGACGCACCCATCATCGAGGTGGACCTGGAGCACGCAGCGCCACATGGGTACACCAGCAATAAGGACGCATACCTCAAACGCTTGAAACGGATCGAGGGGCAGGTCCGCGGCATTGCCCGCATGGTGGAGGATGACAAATATTGCATCGACATCCTCACCCAAATAGCCGCCGCCACCAAGGCCCTCCATGCCGTCAGCCTGGGACTCGTAGAGGAGCACATCGGCCATTGCGTCGTGGGTGCCGCCTCCGAGCCCAACCCGGAAGCCCGCGCCGAACAGATCGACGCCAAAGTGAAGGAGGCCACCGATGCCATCGGGCGCCTGCTGCGGTAATTCCGCCAACAACCACCACACCATTCAACTCACCACCAAGGAGTCCGCCATGAGCCAGACCATCCAGACCAACGTCCACGTATCAGGTATGACCTGCGGCCACTGCGTCTCCAGCGTGAGCGAAGAACTCGAGTCACTCAACGGCGTCGAAAACGTTGCAGTGGACCTCAATCCCGGCGGCCTGTCCACCGTGACCATCACATCAACCAAGCAGCTATCGCCGTCGGAAATCGGCGAGGCCGTGGCAGAAGCCGGCTACCTGGTGGTAGCCAACGAAGCTTAGGAGTCGTCTTGAGTAGCCAGGAGACTTTCAACCAACCCGCACAACGGGTTATCGAACTGGACATCGAGGGCATGACCTGCGCCTCGTGCGTCAATCGAGTGGAACGGAAACTGGGCAAACTTGAGGGCGTGGAGGCCAGCGTCAACCTTCCACTGGAATCAGCCCATGTGACAGTCCCGGCCACCGTGACCGACCAGCAAATTGTGGACACCGTGAATGCGACGGGTTACAAAGCCACGGTCCGCCACGCCCCACCGCCGCACACCCGAGAACTCCCCGGACACACTCCCACTCAGCACACCCACGAGCACACTTCCTCGCAACCGACCCAGGATCACGGAACGGAGCTGAGGGGCCCCGGGAGCGGCGACTCCGGTGGCGTGCGGCAGCATGCGTCTAAGGGAGGAACGACCGAGCATGCAGAGCACGGCACCGGCGTCGCCGCGGAAGCAGCGCAAGCCGAGCACGCCACACACGCCGAGCACCCGCACTCTGATCACATGGCGCACGGCCCCGCTGCCTCGACGCTGCGCCCCCGCCTGATCGTCGCGGCGCTGCTGACTGTCCCAGTGTTTGCCATCTCCATGATTCCCGCCCTCCAGTTCGCCAACTGGGGATGGGTTGCCGGCGTGCTGGCCTTGCCGGTGGTGAGCTGGGCGGCTTGGCCCTTCCACCGGGCGGCTGCCATCAATGCCCGGCACTTCGCTTCCACCATGGATACTCTCGTCTCCATCGGCGTTATTGCTGCGTACCTCTACTCGGCATGGCAATTGTTCGCCGATCCCCGCATGACCGAGCATCCCGGCATGGAAAGCATGTCCGGCGGGGGCCTCTACTTTGAGGTCGCAGCCGTGGTCACAACCTTCCTGCTGCTTGGCCGCTACCTTGAAGCGAACGCCAAGGCCAAAGCAGGCAATGCGCTCAAGGCACTGCTGAATCTTGGTGCCAAGGACGCAACCATCCTGGTGGACGGCGTTGAGCAGAAGATCCCTGCCGATCAGCTCCTTGTGGACGACGTTATTGTTGTCCGCCCTGGTGAGAAGATCGCCACTGACGGCGTGGTCGCTGACGGTTCATCCGCCGTCGACGCCTCACTGGTCACGGGCGAATCGGTGCCGGTGGAGGTTGGGCCGGGCAGCCTGGTGACGGGCGCTACCATCAACACCTCCGGCCGGCTGCTGGTCCGGGCCACCCGCGTGGGCTCGGATACGACACTCGCTCAGATGGGCCGGCTGGTCAGTCAGGCGCAGACGGGCAAGGCACCTATCGCGCGGCTCGCGGACAGGATCAGCTCTGTCTTCGTACCCATCGTGCTGGTCATCGCCCTGGTGACATTTGTTCTGTGGCTCTTCTTCTCGGGCGACCTCAACGCTGCCTTCACGGCAGCTGTCGCGGTTCTGGTTATTGCGTGCCCTTGCGCCCTTGGCTTGGCCACTCCGGTGGGGCTGCTGACAGGGACGGGCCGCGGAGCTCAACTTGGCATCCTTATCAAAGGCCCGCAGGTTCTTGAGGACACCCGCCACGTGGACACCATCCTGCTGGACAAGACGGGTACCGTCACCAGTGGCAAGCTCGCCGTGGACCACACCCTGGGCTTGAACGGCTACGCGCCGGCAACCGTCCTGACCTTGGCCGGGGCTGTTGAATCAGCCTCCGAGCATCCCATCGCGCATGCGATAGCTGCCGCGGCACAGGACGCCATGCCCGACGCCGGGACCCTCCCGGGTGTTGACGGCTTCAGTTCCGCTCCGGGCGGCGGTGTGAGGGGGACCGTTTCACTTGAGGGAGGCTCCAAGACCGTGGTGGTCGGGCGTTCCGGCTGGCTTGAGGAGAACGGCATCCCGCTCGATTCGACCCAACGGGAAACACTGGCGGCGGAGGAAAACGGTGGCGCCACAGCCATCTGGGTTGCCGTGGACGGCGAGGCTGCGGGGATCGTGAGCCTGCGGGACACCATCAAGCCCGGTTCAGCAGCAGCAATCCAGAAGCTGAAGGACCTGGGAATCCGCCCCATCCTGCTGACCGGAGACAATGCCGCAGTAGCCGCCCAAGTGGCCGCCGCCGTCGGAATTTCACCCGAAGATGTCTTCGCCGGCGTCCTGCCGGAGGGGAAAGTTGAGGCGGTTCGGAACCTTCAGGCTTCCGGTGCCACGGTTGCCATGGCTGGCGACGGCGTAAACGATGCAGCAGCCTTGGCCCAGTCGGACCTTGGTATAGCAATGGGTTCGGGAACTGACGTTGCCATCGAAGCCTCGGACCTGACCGTGATGGGCAGTGATCTAGGCCAGCTGGTGCAGGCGATTGAGCTGTCGCGCAAGACCCTGTCCACCATCAAGACCAACCTGTTCTGGGCCTTCTTCTACAACGCGATTGGCATACCGGTGGCAGCACTAGGATTCCTGAATCCGATGATCGCCGGCGCAGCAATGGCGGCCAGCTCTGTGCTGGTGGTTGCCAACTCGCTGAGGCTGCGCTCGTTCGGGAAGTAGACCTGGCTGGTGTAGTTGCAGGTGTTCCGGGCCGCGGAACACCTGCAACTACTGTCTGCTGTGAGGGCCGAGGCTAAGCAGCCCCGAACCGTACCGCAGCTCGGGCCTTGGCTTTTGCGGCTTCCTCGTCACGATTCTTCGCCGGGGCATGGCTCACCAAGGAGTCAAGGAGATGCTGCGTAATATGCGCGATCTCGTGGACGGCCTCCACGAAGGCTTCCTCGTTGGCCTTGGAGGGCTTGGTGGATCCGCTGATTTTCCTTACGTATTGCAGGGCAGCGGCCTCCACTTCGGCGCTCGTGGCGTGCGGTTCGAAGTTATGCAGGGTCCTGATATTGCGGCACATAACCCCATGCTAACTATGGGCAGTGCTACATGGGGAGGGGTGCCCATCGACGGTTTTTGGATTCCCGGGATAGGTTTTAGTTATTGGATCTTCCGGATGAGCCGGAGGCCGCTGGGGATGCCGAAGAGCTCGGGTCCGAAAAATGAAGGAGAATCTCATGGCTATTTGGGGTGCAGATGTTGATCAGCTTCGTCAGCTCGGTAACAAGCTGAAGGCCGGTGCTGAGAACATTGAGCAGCAGCGTTCACAGCTCAAGGGCGCACTTGACGGCACCGACTGGAAGGGCCCGGACGCTGACAAGTTCCGCGGCGAGTGGGACAGCCAGCACGCTTCGAACCTGAAGAAGGTTGCCGACGCACTTCGCGAAGCCGGCGATCGCGCTCAGAAGAACGCTGAGCAGCAGCAGCAGGCCTCCAACTAAGACAGTTGGGAAAACCCCGGACGCAACAGCGTCCGGGGTTTTCGCCTTTAACGCACCTGGTGTAATCCCCCCCGTTGAGAGGCCTACTCTGCGCGCTATTCCACACATCGCGGACGCAGACCAGGCCCCACAAACGTGTTACCCGCGCGGCGCCTTGGTGGCCTGCCCGGAGGGGACGGGCTCAACGTCATTCGGGTGATCCAAAACGCGGGCAGCTTCCTGAGCGACCTGGGCCGCCCTGCGATCCCCACGCAGCTCATCGACGCGAACCAGGACTACGCCGCCCACAATAAGGAGACCGCCCAGCAGCTGAATCGGCCCCGGGAGTTCACCCAAGAGCAGCCAAGCCCAGATCACGGCGAAAAGCACTTCGGTCAGGGAAACGAACGACGCCACTTTGGATCCAAGACTGCGGGCAGCCATGATGCCGCTGACGTACGCAAGCACTGTGGCCAGGATGATGAGCCCCATCGCGGAGACCCACCACGGGGTTGTCCAGGGCCCGAGCGTTGTGTCTGCGGTGCTGAACGTCATGGGCAGCAGCCCCAACAGGCCAACCAGCCACATGACCAGCGCTCCCACAAGGAGACCCCCCGAAGCGAGCACCAGAGGCGGCAGGGTTTCGTTCTCCTTGGCGGTGATGAAGAAGTAGATCACCAGGCAGACGGCGGCGGCCATGCCCCAGAGAACGCCAACAAAGTCCACCTTCACTGCTCCGGTCAGATCGAGCACCAGAACCAGGCCGCCCAAGGACAACAGGGCACCGCTCGCGGTGAGAGCCCGCGGCCGGCGCCGGCTGGCAATCCAGAGCCACAGCACAATCATCACCGGCGCCAGGTACTCGAGCAGCAGGGCTACGCCCACGGACAAACGGGCCACGGCATTGAAGTAGAAAAGCTGGCAGCCTGCTACTCCAATGAGCCCGAACAAGAGGATGGTGAGCCAGTTGTCCTTGAGTTGGTGCCAGCGGCCGCGCAAAACCACGACGGCGGGAATCAACAGGATCAGCGCGGCGCCGGTCAGTCGCACGGCAACTGCGGCCCCGGGCGACCAGCCGGTCTCGAGCATCGACTTGGCAAACGAGCCGGACGTGCCGAAAACAGCGGAGGAAAAAAGTGCGATGCCGAGTCCTGATGCCAGGAAACTCTTTGCATCAGCCTTCGTCGTTGGAGCTGACACAGCAGCCTCCTGTCAGGAGTAAAGTGGGCTTATGGTCATGACAGTACTCCCGAAATATGTAAGGAGTCAAAGTGCTTTTTGCGCCTGACACCGAGGTGGCCCTCCGCAGCACCGTCAATCTCATCAACACTGCAGCCAACGGCGAAGAAGCACTGGTCACTGCGCAGGACCTCAACTCTTTCCTGGACGCCGAAGAATTCACAGGATCACGCGTAAATACGCCAGCCGAATTGGACAGCGTTAAGCGTCTGCGCAGCGAATTGGCAGCCCTGTGGAGCTCCGATGAGGACACGGCAGCAAAGTCCGTCAACAAGCTGCTCGCCGACGCCAAGGCCCTCCCCCAGCTCGTCAAACATGATCACTGGGACTGGCACCTGCACGCCACGACCCCGGAGGCGCCCCTGGCGGATCGAATGGGCACCGAAGCTGCCATGGCCATCATCGATGTGATCCGAAGCAAGGAAATGGACCGCATGCGCGTGTGCGCGGCGGACGACTGCGACGCCGTCGTTCTGGACCTCAGCCGCAACCGCTCCAAGCTCTACTGCGACACCGGCAACTGCGCCAACCGCGCCCACGTCGCGGCGTACCGGGCAAGGAAGGCCGCCGAGGGCGAGTAATACCGGCATAATGACGGCATGGGGGAACAGGCAGATTCGCATGCACGCTTGAGAGGGAATCCGGACGCGCGAGTGCCGGAACCACACACCTGGGTGCGGCCATCCGGCATGCCGGATATGGCTCCCGTCAGCCAACTGGCCATCGCATACCCCTTCCTGGCAGCTCTATGGCTCGTCGGGGTGTTGTCCACCAGCCCTGGTTATGAATTCCTGGGTACGGTCATCTTCCTCATGTTCGGTCCCACTTTCATCATGGGGGTAGCCGTAGCCCTCGGGCTTCCTCTCCGCCTGAACCGCCGGCTCAGCCTGTGGTGGCTGGGAAATTGGCCTATGTACCTTCTGATAGCAGGCGCCGGGGCGGGACTCCTGATTGCAGGCTTCAACACGCCGGAGCGTCAGATCGGCACTATGGACGGGCTTCCCTTTGATGTGACAACGTCCCACCCGGGCTTCGTGCTGACTGGCTGCTTTGCCCTCACCTTCCTCGCAGTCAACGCTGGCCGCCGCGCCACCCGCAAGACCGGCAAAGGGCTGACGTGACCGAATACGAAGCAGACCCCACGCCAGTCCCACAAGGACCCCCGCGGTACCCCGTCGACCCGAAATCGCAGTACGAACATGCCGACCGGCACCGCTTCGTCGCACCACCTCCATTGCCCGAGCCGCCTCAAACGTTGGGCACCATTCGCCGCAAGCGCTACGGCAGCCCGGTCATGGCGCCGGCCGGACAACTGGCATTGGCCTTCGCCGTGCTCGCGCCCAGCTGGCTCATCCTGCAGGCATCCCTCATGGTGGCCTACGACGGGCTGCTGAGCATGTTTGGCCTGATGCTGGCAAGCGTCATTGTGCCGGTTGTGGCCATTGTTGCAGCGATCACCCTCGGCTTACCGCTTCGCTTGATCCCCGCACTAAACCGCTGGTGGGCAGGCAGTGGACGTGCTTACATCTCCATCGCAGCCATTTCCGCAGGCCTCATTGCGGCCGGGTTCGTCAAAACCGTGCGCCAATTTGGTGAGATGGACGGAATTCCCTACGACGCGTTGACTCCGGACCCCACCCTCGTTTGCGGCGGTTGGTTTCTTCTGGCGCTGCTCCTGGTCAACGCGTCGCTGCCGCTGCGTTGGACGAACCGCGCCAGTTCCTAGCAGTCACCACTCGGGTTTCAACGCACCTTTCATAACGTGACCAGCGTCACATTCATAGTCGCATCACGATTTCCAGTCTGACCGTACTTACTCCTCAGTAACGGATTAAGGGCAACCCTCCCAGAGGGGGTTGGTTGGCCAGGGAATTAGGAAAAGGGACTCCATGCGGCAGAAGTTTGAGCACGAATGTGCCCACGATCGGGGCAGGCGGCGGCAACGCGGTGGCAGATCTCTGCTCGCACTCATGGCGAGCGTGCTTCTCGCAGTAGTGGGAATGACCGCTTACGGGGTGGTCAACGTTCCTACGCCCGTGTCCGCACTGCCCGGTTCCCCCGGTGTGACCCAGCCTGGCACGTTGATCTACAGCGAAGACTTCTCCAACCAGAGTGCGGCCACTGCGCCGATCCGGTTGGGTGCCTATACCGGTGGTGCTGCCGCTCAGACCGAGCAGTACACGGCAGATGCCGCTTGGCTTCCCGGAGCCCAGGCATGCAACGGCTGGATTCTCAGGCAAGGCACCCCAATCCCGGTCAATGGTGGAACCATCACCAACAATGATCAATGCGGCCGAAACGATGCCTTCAGCATCCTGGGCAACATGGCCTACGCCATGGGCAAGTACCAGGGCATGACTGACGCGCAGGCCGCACAGAACCAGATCCTTAGTGAATACACCAACAGCACCAACGGAGTCCAAGCTGCGGGCCTGCAGCTTCAGACCACCAAGAACACCATTCCCACCATCGCCGGTCACTACTATGCAATCTCAGGAATCTTCGGCGAAACCAACTGCTTCTCCAACCACGCCCGCCAGGAATTCTCCATTCTGGTCAATGGAGTGGCCACTGTGGTGGGAACCAACCTGGATCCCTGCACGGATCCCAGCCGTCAAGTCTTCAACGTCAGCGCCACCGAATTCAGTGTGGCCAAGCTGCAGTCCGGCGCCATCCAGGTGCCCGTAACCGGCACCACGCCCACGCTCGGTATCCGTGTAAGGAACCTGCAGGCTACAGGCGCCGGCAACGACGTCGGATTCGACCTTCCGCAGTTGGTGGACGTGACGCCGCAGTTGGATAAGGCCTTCAGCCCCACCAGCATCTTCCAGGGCCAGAACACCACTTTGACCTACACAGTCACCAACACCAGTGACCTGATGGCTAAAAATGGCTGGCACTTCGTTGACACCCTGCCCACTGGCCTTACAGCAGTTGGCCCCCTCGGTGGCACCTGCGTTCGTACTGCGGGCACTGTCTCCGGCCGCACGGTGGACGTCGCCGGAAACCTCGCACAGGGCAGCGCCTCATGCACCATCACGGTAACCGTCACCAGCAACACCCCGGGCGTGTACAACAACTCAGGGTGCCTGGCCAATAACGGTACGGCGATTCCCAACTGCACCAACAACTTCCCCACGATCACGGGTCTTTACTCCCCCGGGACGGCACCTTTGACCGTCCGGCCGGTAGTGGACCTGTCCATCACCAAGAGTGCCAACATCACCGCCTACATCCCGGGCCAGCCCATCACGTACACGGTGGTAGTCCACAACAACGGCCCCAGCGACGCCGTCAACGCTGTGTTCACTGATCCCCTGCCCGCATCCATCACCGGTGCAACATGGACCTGTGCCGTCACGGTCGCGGGAACCTCGAATCTCCCGCCGGCCGGACCCACCACCTGTAACGCCCCGAGCGGAACGGGCAGCATTTCCGGCACCGTAAGAATCAACGTTGGGGGAACCCTGACGTACACCGTCCAGGGCACCGTGGCGCCGGGCACCACCGGCATCATTACCAACACGGCCACCATCGCACCAGCGGCGCAGACGGCTGTTCCCAACATGCCCGGCGGTGGAATCGTTCCGGTTCCCGGATCAACCACCATGGTTCCCACCGTGGATCCGGCCTGCCCGCCCTTGCCGGGGGTTGGATGTTCCGCAACAGTCAACACACCTGTGGATCCGCAATGGACCATCGCCAAGACCGCTACGGTTGCCGGAACGTCCTCGAACGGCCAATGGGTCAAGCCTGGTGACACGATCACCTACACCGTGACAGCCACCAGCAACCGCGGCCAGATCAACAACGTTGTCCTCACGGACAACCTCGCCGATGTCCTTGATCAGGGTACGTTCGTTCCGGGATCGGCAGTCCTGACCATTGGCGCCGCGGCCCCGGTCGCCGTCGCGAATCCTGTATCCCCGTCCACCACTTTGACCACTCAGCCGTTCACGCTTCCGGCCGGTCAGACTGCAACGCTCAGCTACAAGGTCACCGTCAAGGCAGACGCCTGGAGCGCGCAACTGGTCAACGT
This sequence comes from Arthrobacter sp. MYb23, assembly GCF_002979775.1. Taxonomy (GTDB): domain Bacteria; phylum Actinomycetota; class Actinomycetes; order Actinomycetales; family Micrococcaceae; genus Arthrobacter. The sequence goes on along the minus strand of NZ_PCPR01000004.1, from coordinate 287,615 downwards.
CGTCACTGGCGCCGGTAGTGTCACGCCCGTCCGCTGCGCAACCAGCACCACGCCGTTGGCGCCGGAGTGCACCACAACCCACCTGACTCCGGCCAAGATCCTGATTGAAAAACTGGGCGAGTCCTCCACCGAGGAATGGGTTCCCATGGCCGGCTCAACCTGGGCCATCCACAATGACGCCGCCGGAGCCCCGGGCGCAGTCAACACCAGCGTCGCAGTGGCACCCATCCCGTCCCAAACCGGCCAGTTCCAACTTGAGGGCATTCAGCCGGGCGTGTACTGGCTCGAAGAGACCACAGCTCCGGATGGCTTCAACCTGCTGGCCGAAGCCGTGCAGTTCACAGTGGCCGCCAACGGCGCCGTGACGCTCGGTCAGGGAAGCGGCGGCGGAGTCGTGACAACAAGCGACGCCGACGGCAATGGCATCTTCCTGGTCACCGTGCGCGATGTACCTGCGCTGAAGATGCCTGAATCCGGCGGCGTGGGCTGGTGGCCGTTTGCGGCCGCAGGAACGTCACTGCTTCTGGTGGCGATGGCCCTTACCGCCAACAGCGCCCGGCGCACCCGCAACCACTCCTAAACGTCATTCCCCCGGCCTGCAGCAAAAGCGGCAGGCTCAACCCCAGAAAATGTTCACTCCGAGCATCGCATCACCACCCCATGAAAGAGGAAAAAAGTGAGTAATCAAAGCTCCCGGCGCCTTTGGAAGGCCGCCGCCACCACCATTGCAGGAGCAGTGCTGGCAATGTCCTTCTCCGCCGCGCCGGCCTCAGCCGCTCCGCTGGTCGACGGAGACCAGATCGGTTCCATCACCGTCCACAAGTTCGAGCGTCCGGACACCCCCACCGGCCTGCCCAACAACGGTACGGCCGTGGACACCACGGGACTGACCGCCCTTGCCGGAATCGAATTCACCATTCAGCAGGTCAACACGATCGACCTCGCCACGAATGCCGGCTGGGACGCAGCTCATAACCTGAGCAGCGTCTTCTCCCCCGCCGATCCTGCAGGATCCATCACAGGGGCAGGCTTCACTCTTGGCACCGGCACCGCCCAGGTCACCGACGCCGCGGGCACCGCATCGTTCGGAAACCTTCCCGTTGGCCTGTACTTGGTAACGGAAACCAACTACCCGGCAGGCGTCACCCCGTCGGCTCCGTTCCTGGTTTCTGTCCCCTTGACGGACCCGGACAACAAGGACAACTGGCTCTACAACGTCCACGTCTACCCCAAGAACTCCATCACGGGCGCAGAGAAGACCGTCACTGACGCTCCTGACGTCAAGCTCGGCGACCAGATTGACTTCACCATCACCGGCGACATCCCCAACGAAGCCGTCATTGATGGCTACAAGATCGTGGACGCGCTGGACGCCAAGCTGACCTACGTTGGCGCCACGGCCACACTGGTTGACGGTACTCTCATCACCGAAGGCACCCACTACACGGTTGCCTTCGATGCCGCCACCAACACGGTCTCCGTCATCTTCACCCCTGCAGGCCTCGCAGTGCTGGCTGCCCACAACGACACCAAGGTACAGGTTGTTGTAAACACCACCGTCAACACCATCGGTGAGATCGAAAACGACGCTATGGTCTACCCGAACCTGGGCAGCTTCACCACCGTTCCCGGCCAGCCCGGCGGACCCATCGTTACTCCCCCGGTTGTCACCAAGTGGGGCGAGATGACTCTCTTGAAGACGAACGAGAACGGCGCTGCCCTTGCCGGCGCTTCCTTCTCGGTCTACGCCAACCAGGCTGATGCCCTGGCCGGAACCAACGCTATTGTCCTCAACGGCCAGAGCACCTTCACCGTTGCTGCCGATGGAACCCTGACTGTCTCCGGTCTGCGCTACTCCGACTGGGCCAACGGCGCTGCAGTACTGCCCGGCTCAGCCGATTTCCGCACGTACTACCTGGTTGAAACCACCGCACCGGAAGGCTACGAGCTGCTCGCAGAGCCGATCTCCTTCCTGATCAACTCCACCAGCACCACGGTGGGTGTTGACCTTGAGGTCAAGAACATCCCGTCCAACGGTGGCTTCGAGCTGCCGCTCACCGGTGGTGTGGGAACCGGCCTGCTGTACGTAGCCGGCGCACTCCTGGTCACCGGCGCCGGACTCCTCTTCGTCCGTTCACGCCGCAGCACCAACAGCTAGTAGCTGCCAACCTGCAAAGGTTCGCAGTCTGAACAACACAGCGGGGAAGAACGCCGAACACGCGCTCTTCCCCGCTGTGTTCCCCCAGAGCACAAATCTCCCCAGGACTCTCATGTCAAAGCACCAAGACTCCAAGCTCCGGCCGCAGCGAAGTTTCCGCGCGGGGTGGAGCGCCCAGCGCATTATCATCGTGGTCGTCGCCATCTTGGGCGTGGGAATACTGCTGTACCCCACTGCCGCCGCGTGGTTCTCCGACCGGGTTCATGCCACGGAGATCAGCGGTTATGTGGACAGCGTGGAAAACCTCTCCCCATCAGCCCAAAAGACTCTTCTGGATGAGGCCCGGCAGTTCAACAAGGAACTGCCATCCGGCCCGCTTCGCGACCCGTACTCGTTGAACGATCGGGGCGAGAAGACCGTCATCGGAGCGGGTTCGGAGGCCTACCAAAAGATGCTCGCCGTCGGACCCGGAGGAATGATGGGACGCATCAGCATCCCCTCCATCCACACGGACCTGCCCATCTTCCACGGCACCGATGAGGAAACCCTCTCCAAAGGCGCCGGGCATCTTTTCGGCTCCGGCCTGCCAGTTGGCGGGACTGGAACACACAGCGTGCTGACTGCCCACTCCGGCTTCGTCAACGCAACTCTCTTCGATGACCTGGACCAAGTACGTGATGGCGATGTCTTCTCGGTTACCGTGCTGGGCGAGTCCTTCTATTACAAGGTGGACCAGATCAAAACGGTGCTGCCGGAGGAAACGGACGATCTCCGCAAAGTCCAGGACAAGGACTACATCACGCTGGTGACGTGCACGCCCACAGGGGTCAATAGCCACAGGCTTTTGGTACGTGGCGAGCGCATTGACGCTCCAGCCGCCGGTTCATCCCAAACACTGCCCAGCCAGGCGTCGGACCCCGGATTCCCTTGGTGGGCACTGGCCCTCGTTGGCACCGCGGTTCTTATGGTTGTTGTCACCCACCCCCGCAAAACCCGCTCCGCAGACACTGCTCCCACCCATGACGAGGATCTGGCCGGCTCACTGCTCCGGTAGCCCGCATTCGCCGGCCAGAGTCTGCACGGCGTGACGCGTACGGGGCCCGGTCAGCCCACAAAAAAGCGCTCCCCCATCCACGGTGAGGGAGCGCTTGATGGTTAGTGGCCGGCGTCGGGCGTTTCATGCCCGTCATCCGGAGCACCCGGGCCGCCGTGGCTTGGACGCTTGGAGCTGAGGTTGACGCCGGAACCCTTGCCGAGGTGATCGGCGTTCTCCTTGTGGCTCATGGACAACATGGCCGCTACAACGAGGCTCACAATGAAAGCGATACCCGCGCCAGTGAAGGCGAGATCAAACCGCGGGGCCTTTGCGCTGCCGCCGGATGCGAAGATCAGCACGGCAACGAAAGCCAGCACGGCAAAGAACGCGGAGAACATGAGGGGTCCCTTGACCGAGGTCCGCATCTTGCGCGGTTCTCCTGGTGTCTGGTCTGCCACGGTCATTCCTCCAATGATGGCGGTTGGTCTCCGCCGGTCAGCAAAAGTTCTACAACGAGTAGAACGTCCAGCTACTAGTTTACGGCCTCGGGCGAAGCGCCGGGAGCAGCAGCTTGGGCCGGTCCGCCGGAAGCGGTCTTGGCCTCGTGCCGCAGCGTCAGCCCGGACAGGATCCACAGCACGCCGGAAATGATGGCCCCACCACCGGCCACACCCAACAGCGCGTGCGCGCCCAGTGACGTGAAGAATGGCAGCAGCACGGCCGTGCCCACTGCAATGACGCCGGACACGAGCCAGTCGCGCGCCAACGTATCCCGCTTCCTGAAGCCATGGACAAACTCAAGGAGACCCAGCACCAGCAGCGCAAACATGGCCGAGAGTGCAACCCCCTGATCAGATTGCGTGACCAAAGCGCCGATACCTCCGAGCGCAACAGCCGCCGGAACTGCAACAGGCAAAGCGCGGGACATCCACACAGCCGCTGCGGTTGCGAGCAGATACAGGCCCACGGCCCACGCCAGGACGTGCACGGACGGAGCAGCCCAGAAGATGGTGATCGCACCGAACACCAGCGCAACCATGGCGCGGATCAGCACGGGTTTCCAGAGTCCGTCCACTGTGGCAGAGGGAGTCTGGGCAGGAGTCGCTGGGAGAGTCACCCGTCCAGTTTAGTGCGAACCCAGCACCATCCACCGATCTGTCCGGGCGCGCAGCCCCAAAGTCACCCCGCGGGCCAGCATGTAGCCGAGCGCAAACGCGGCCCACAGCCAAAAGAGCCCCGCCTCGCCGTCGGGCTTTGTCTGATTGATCGCCACCAGCAACGGCAAATAGACCACGAGGTTTACGACGCCGGCAATCGCCAGGTAGCGTGCGTCGCCGGCGCCTATGAGGACTCCATCCAGGACGAAGACGTAGCCTGCCAGCGGTTGTCCCACCGCGAGGACCCAGAGGGCCACCGTCAGAGCGGACCGGACACCGGCATCGGAGGTGAAGAGGTACCCGGCCCACGGTGCCGCAATGGCCAGAAGTACGCCGGTGATCACCCCGAACCCCAGGCCCCAACGGATCATGGTTCGGGTTAGTTCACGGACGCGTTGGGCGTTCCTGGCGCCCAGTTCCTTGCCGATCAGGGCCTGTGCCGCGATGGCAAGTGCGTCCAGGGCAAAGGCGAGGAAGGAGAAAATGGTCATGGCCAATTGGTGCGCGGCCAAGTTCACGGCGCCTTGTGCGGTCACCACCAGGACGGTCGCCAGAATGGCCAGGCGGAGGCTCAGCGTACGCAGCATGAGCCACGAACCCACCTTGGTCATGGCCCGGATACCGTGCCAGTCGGGCTTGAGGGACACCCCATGGTGCCGTGCGTTCCGGCTGACCATCACCAAATAGACGGCGGCCATGGCCCATTGTGCGATGCTCGTGCCAATCGCGGAGCCAGTCACGGACATATTCAACCCGTACACGAAGAACAGGTTGAGGACGATGTTCACGGCGAAGCCCGCAGTTGCCACAACCAGCGGCGTCCGGGTGTCCTGCAATCCCCTCAGGACGCCGGTGCCGGCGAAGATGAGAAGCATCGCGGCCAGGCCAGGCATGGACCATCGCAGGTAATCGACGGCGAACTGCCGAACGTCTCCAGTGGCTCCCATGAAGCCGACCAGGGGTTCGGCCGCCACAAAACCAACCACGGCGAGCGCCACTCCGAGCAGCAGTGCCAGCCACACGCCGTCGCGCCCTGCCGCCAAAGCCTTCCCCAGTTTGCCGTCACCGATAGCGCGGGCCACCGCCGGCGTCGTCGAATATGCAAGGAACACCATGAGCCCCACAGCGGTGTGCAGGATGGTGGATGCGAGGCCGACGCCTGCCAGTTGGTCTACGCCCAGGTGCCCCACAATGGCGGAGTCGGCCAGGAGGAACAGCGGCTCGGCAATGAGCGCACCGAAGGCGGGGACGGCCAGGCGCAGGATCTCGCGGGCATTGGAGCGGGTGGATGTGGTTGTGGTTTGAGGCACTAAACAAGCCTAGTCCGCCGATGGCCGGGTACATTTGGCCCGTGTCACATGAGCATCCCGTCACCGTTTCCGTAGCCCGCACCATCCTTCCCGGGTACACCCGGCAAGCCAACGCCTGGGCTCATGCCGGCCAGGAGCTCGCCCGTGAATGGCCTGGATATTTGGGCTCGGGCTGGGTACGCAATGGGGTGGATTCCACGGAATGGCACATGTTGTACCGCTTCGCTGATGCCGATTCGCTGCAGGGGTGGGAGGACTCCGAGGAGCGGCGCTGGTGGATCGATAGCGCCAGGGACATGATGGAGACCACTCGGGTGGAGCGGCACACGGGGATTGAGGGCTGGTTCTCGCGGCCGGGAGATGTCTCGGTGGTGGTGCCCGAAACGGTGGTGCCGCCCCGCTGGAAGCAAGCCGTCAGCATTTTCCTGCCGTTCTTCCCGCTGAGCCTGCTGGCTAATTTCCTGCTGCACCCTTTGACTCAGGACTGGCCGCTGGTGTTCGCGGTCCTGTTGAACATCGTTATCCTCACGCCGCTGATGACGTACATCTTCCTGCCCATCACCACCCGGCTCCTGCAGCCATGGCTTCAGGCGAAGCCCCGCAGGAAGCGCGGGCACAAGCCTGGCAGCTGAGGTTTTGGTCATAAAGAGCCGCAATTAGTTGACACTTCAACTTACCTCCGGAATGGTTGAAGCTATGAACAAGTCCAGCTTGACCACCACAGCCCTGACCATCCTGCGTGTTATTGCAGGATTTCTCTTCGCCGCGCACGGTTGGCAGAAGTTCAACGAATTCACCATTGCCGGAACGCAGGCATCGTTCGCCCAAATGGGCGTACCCGGCGCTTCGGCAGTAGCCCCCATCGTGGCAACACTCGAGCTGGTGGGCGGCATCGCGCTGATCATCGGCTTCCTGACCCGCGTCTTCGCCGCCCTCCTGGCCGTCAACATGCTCGGCGCCCTCTTCCTGGTGCACGCCCCGGCCGGCGTTTTCGTCGGCAACGGGGGGTATGAGCTGGTGCTGCTCTTCGCGGGCGCCGCCTTGGCCCTCGCATTGGCCGGCGCAGGGAGAATCTCCGCCGACGCCGCACTGTTCGGCCGCCCCAACTCCAAGCTGCGCGTCCTGGCTTAAGCGCTACCCCCCGCGTCCGCCGCGCCCGCACCGACGCTCTCTCACGGAATAGCCCCTAAACGCCAACGGTCTCTCACTTCCTTCAGGAAAGTGAGAGACCGTTGGCGTTTAAGCATCGGGACGTGAGAGAGAATTAGCCTTTGACGCCGGTGAGCTCGTTCGGCACGTGCTCCAGCTGAGCGGACTTCTTCACTTTGCCCGACTTCAGATCCACCGCATGGATGGTGCTGGTGGCCGGTTCGGTGACGAACGCCGTCGAGCCTTGAACGAAGAGCGTGGGGCGCGGGTCCTGCCACGTGGTGGACTCTTCCCAAGCGCCCACCACGGGGATGGTGGAGGTGATCGCTCCGGCGATCGGATCGATCACGCGCAAGCCACCGTCAGTGCCGAGCACCAGCGCCTCACCAGCCGGTCCGCGACCCAGGGAACGGAAGGAGTAGCTGGCCCCAAGGTCCACCAACTTCAGCGCGGCTGTTTCGGTGTTGACGAGCGAGATCCGGGTAGGCCGCTCAAGCTCTGCGGCCTTGTCCACTTTGTAGTCACCGAGAATGACGGGCGACTTTTCTGAGCCCGCCTGGTTTCCCATCCGTCCGTAGGCGTCAGGGCTCGCCACCTTGGTGATGGCGCCGTCCTTGTAAATCAGCATTCCGTTTTCGCATCCGACCACCACAGCCTCGTTGGCGGCTACGGCCTCGCCGTGAACACCAGGGCACTCCTCATTGCGCACCACTTCCGTGCGGTCCTGGCCCTTGCCCGCGGAAAGGACTGCGATTCCTGAGCGGCCTTCCTCGTTGCCCAGGGTCACCAGCAGCTTGCCGTCTTCAAGCTCCACAGCCACACCGTGATGCGCCTCGGGCGTGGTGTAGACGTCGGCCGAAGGAAGCTTTCCGTCCTCCACGGCAGCAGCCAGCGCGGAGGTTTCGAAGCTCTCCACCTTGCCGGAACCGTCGTTGAACAGCACGGTCTTGCCTCCGTGCAGCACCACGTGACCGGCCTTGTCCGCCGTAAACGCGAGCTCAGTCAGCTTGGGCTCAGCCACGTAGTGGTGGCTGTGATCACCATGCGGCTCGGTCCAGGCGCCTGCGTCGAAGAGACGGAAGGAGTCGCCTGTGGAGACGAAGACGTGCCGGCCGTCACCGGCGGGGTTCAGGCGGTTGAATCCGGACATTTCCGCACTTCCCACCTGCTCAAGCGAGGTTGCATCGAGAACTGAAATGCCGGCGTCGTGGGTGAAAACGAGGCGCGGCGTCGGCGCGCCGGCCTCCTTTGCGCTGGCCTCCTTTGCGCTGGGCGACGATGCGGCCGAAGGCGTTGCGTCAACTGCATTGCCGGCTGAGCCGCCGGGTGTGGCGCAGGAGGTCAGCAGCAGGGCAGAGAGTCCGACGGCGGCAATCGGCCGGGCGCGGAGGCGGCGCCTTCGCGCGGAGGGGACAGGGGACATGAAGGTGGGGTGATGAGGCATGAGTTAATGATATTGATTCTCATTTATGTGGCAAATCGACGCCAGGTGGCCCAGTCATACTTCACGACATCGAACACAAAACAACAAATACTCCCGTCAATTCCTTGACTGGCGATTTCAAACACTGGTAAACATGTCCCACCGGGCAAGCGTTTTCCAGCAGCTCAACTCACATCCCTCAGCCGGCGGCCTTCCACCGTCACATCACCTTGGATGCGTCTTCCCGGTAAATGAAACGATACAAAGTCCGACCGCGTGGTTGGTACCCACCCCATGCGTCATCAAAGGAGATGTTCGGTGAAACACCCCCCTCAACGCGCGGTCAGAACAGGCGCAACAGCCCTGACTGCCGCCGTCGCCTCGGCCGCCCTGGCCTTAACCGGGCTTCCGGCAGCGCACGCCGAGACGTCACTTCCCCCGACCGGAAGCGGCTTCAAGCTCGACTTCGGCCCTGGCGTCGTGGCCGACGGCTACACGCAAGTCAACGCAGGCAGCGCCTATAGCCCCACCGCAAAGTTCGGTTTCACGGACACCGCCGTCACCTCCGGGACTGACAGGGGCACCCAGGACGCCTTGCGCAGCGACTTCGTCCAAGCCCAGGGCAGCTCCTTTCAGGTAGACCTTCCCAATGGGGACTACACAGTGAAGCTCATCGCCGGCGACGCCGCTGAGGCAACGAACATCGCCATCACGGCCGAGAAGATGGCCAAAGTGCAGGCCACCGACAAGCCGGCCGGCCAGTTCCTGGAGATGGAGTTCCCCATCTCCTTGGTGGACGGTCAGCTCAATCTGGACATCACAGGCACCGCCGCCAAGATCAATTCGCTGGTCATCGCAGCCCGCGCTCCCCGCGCCGCAACAGCGGACCCCGGCGTGTATCTAGCCGGTGACTCCACCGTCCAGACGTACGACCCCGGCTACGCTCCCCAGGCGGGTTGGGGGCAGATGATCGACCGCTACTTGGACGACAAAGTCCCCGTGTACAACCACGCAATCGGCGGCCGCAGCTCCAAGAACTTCATCAGCCAGGGCCGCCTGGACGAGATTCTCCGCGTCATCAACCCCGGCGATTACCTCATGGTCCAGTTCGGCCACAACGACGCAACCATCGGCGTCGATGACCGCTACGCGTCCCCCGCGGACTACAAGGAATACCTCCGAACCTACGTCAATGGTGCCCGCCAACGCGGCGCCACCCCCATCCTGGTGACCCCGGTGGGCCGCCGGGACTTCGACGCCGCCACCGGGACGTTCCGCGTCAGCTTCCCCGAGTACGTGGACAAGATGAAGGATCTCGCCGCCGAAGAGAACGTAGACCTGGTGGACCTGTCCGCCCTCAGCCGCGGCTACTACAACCAAATAGGACCGGAAGAAACCAAATCGGTCTTCCTCCACGTCGACGCCGGCGTGTACCCCGGGCGCCCGAGCGGCACCGCTGATGACACCCACTTCCAGGAATACGGTGCCATCCAGATTGCCCGCCTCCTGGCCGGGGGCATGAAGCAGCTCAGCGTTCCGCTGGCATCGCGCGTCCAGGAGGTCACGCCGCCGTCGAACGTTCCCGCCAAGCCACAAGGCCTGGTGGCCGGCAGTGTCTCCAACGCCGGTGCCCTGCTCAAGTGGCAGCAGGTGGAGGGCGCGGACATTTACAAGATCTACCGCAAGCTCACCTCGGAACCGGACACCGCCTACAGGCTGGCCACCACCTCCACCATTCCCACCACCAACCTCAACGGTCTGGCGGAAGGCACCGCCTACGACGTGCGCGTCGCGGCGATGAACGGCAAAGGCCTGTCCGAGTACAGCGATACCCTGGCGCTGACCACCAAGCAGGCAACGTACAAGTTCGACTTCGGACCCGTCGGCGCCCCCGTGGAGGCCGGCTACACCGAAGTCAACCGCACCATGGCCTACTCTGCCGAGCGCGGTTACGGTTTCAAGGACGTCACGGTCCTCAGCGATCGCGACCGCGGCGCAACCACCACCAACCTTCTCCGGGACTTCGTCCTCAGCGGTGCCAGCTTCGAATTTCAGCTGGACGTTCCCAACGGCACCTACGCCCTGAAGACGTACCACAGCGACTGGATCGGCTCCACGCGCACTGACATCGCCGTGGAAGGCAAGGGCTTCGGTACTGTTACCTCGGGCAAAGCCGCGTCCGCCAGCAAGGTCATCAACGAGGTCCTGGTAACCGACGGTCAACTCAACCTGAGCATCAGCGGATCCGGCCAGCGCCTCAACGGGCTCGAGGTCACTCCGCTCCTGGTGGGCCCAAGCAACCTCAAGACCACGTCCGTTGACGCAGCCGCCCGGCCTCCCGTCGTCGGGCTTTCCTGGGACGCTGTTGGCGACGCCGCCAGCTACCGCGTCTTCCGTCAGGCACCGTTCGAGACGTCCGCGCAGCTGATTGCGGAGAACGTTGCGGAGCCGGCGTATTCGGACACCACCGCTATCGCGGGCTTGCCCTACAAGTACTACGTCACTGCCGTAGACCGCACAGGGTTGGAGTCCGTCCCCTCGAACACCTTGGACGTGCCGCTGATCGACCCCGCAATCGCAGCGCCCGCGGCCCCTGGAAAGCTGAAGACCAAGAAGGTGGAAAAGACCAGCGTTTCGCTTCAATGGGGCGAGGTTAAGGGCTCGACGGCGTATCTCGTCTACCGCTCAACGGCAGCTGACGGGGCATTCACCTACGTAGGTAAAACGGACGACAAGAAGTTCACCGACACCACCGTCCTGACCACCATCAAGTACTACTACCGGATCACGGCCCTGAACGCCGGCGGAGAATCGGCTCCGTCCGAAACCGTCGGCACCGAAGACGTGGTGGTCCTGGACCGCCAGATGGAGAAGCTGGACCGGGCACCTGTCGCGATTCCAACAGCAGAGGGAATCCGAATCGGCTGGCGCATGCTGGGCCTCGATGAAGACAAGATCGGCTTCAACGTATTCCGTGACGGCAAAAAGATCACCGCCTCACCCATCACCAACAGCACGAGCTACCTGGACACCACCGGGACGGCGGCCTCGAAGTACGTGATTAAGGTAGCCGGCGGCGGAAACAGCGGCGAAAAGGAGACCAAGGAATTCAGCCCTCTCGCGCAGGACTACCTTGCCATCAAGCTGGACAAGCCGGCAGACGATTACACCAAGGACGGGCAGCCTTACAGCTACTCGGCCGGCGACGCCACAGTTGCCGACCTTGACGGTGACGGCCGGTACGAGATCATCCAAATGTGGTCTCCGTCCAACTCCAAGGACAACTCGCAGGCCGGCTACACGGGCACCGTTTACGTGGACGCCTACACCATGGAAGGCAGCAAGCTCTGGCGCATCAACCTTGGACCGAACATCCGGGCCGGTGCACACTACACACAGGTTCTGGCCTACGACTTCGACGGTGACGGCAAGGCTGAAGTGGCCATGAAAACCGCCGATGGAACCCGGGATGCTGCCGGGACCGTGATCGGCAATGCCAACGCTGACCATCGCAACAGCACCGGCTATGTCCTCACCGGCCCGGAATTCCTGACTGTCTTCCACGGGCAGACAGGAACCATCATGGACACCGTGGCTTATGACCCGCCGCGGGGCGACGTGGGCGCCTGGGGTGACACCTATGGGAACCGCGTGGACCGTTTCCTCGGCGCCGTTGCGTACCTCGACGGCGAGCACCCGTCCATGATGTTCAGCCGCGGCTATTACACCCGTGCGGTCCTGGCCACCTATGACCTGGTGGGCGGAAAAATCGTGAAGCGCTGGGTGTTCGACTCCAACGTTTCCGGCGATCAGTACCGGAGTATGGGCAACCACAACCTGTCCGTGGCTGACGTGGATGCCGACGGCAAGGACGAGTTCATTTTCGGTTCCATGACCATCGACGACAATGGCCAGCCGCTCTACACCACCGGCCTCGGCCATGGAGATGCCATCCACACCAGCGACCTTGATCCTTCCCGCCCGGGCCTGGAGACCTTTGCAGTCCATGAAGACATGGCATCCAGCGGGAATCTCGGAGCCACCTTCCGTGACTCCGCCACGGGTGAGGTGCTCTGGAGCATTCCGGCGGCCAGGGATACCGGCCGTGGAGCCGCCGGTGATATCGACCCGCGCTACCTGGGTGCTGAAGGGTGGGCGGTCGGCGGCGACGCGGCGTGGAACTCTCCGGTAGGTGAACTTCGCTCGGCCAAGGGTGAGCTGATCTCCACCAACATCCCGGCGGCAAACTTCCTGGCGTGGTGGGACGGCGACCTGCTCCGCGAAATCGTGGACCACGACTGGGACGTTGCCAGCAACACCGGGACACCGAGCATCAGCAAGTGGAACTGGAACACCCAAAGCAGCGATCGTCTGCTGACGGCCTCCGGTGCCCTGACCAACAACAGCACCAAGGGGAACCCGGCTATCCAGGCCGATCTCCTGGGCGACTGGCGGGAAGAAAGCGCCTGGCGGTCCGCAGACAGCACGGAACTCCGGATCTACACCACCACGTCCGGAACTGATGTCCGGCTTCGCACCCTGATGCACGATCCCCTGTACCGGCTTTCGGTTGCGCGCGAGAACGTCGCCTACAACCAGCCGCCGCACCCGGGCTTTTATATCGGCGTGGGCATGGATACCCCTTCCATGCCGAATATTGCATATACGGGAGGTAAGTGAGTCCGGCTCCTCAGTCGAGCACTGCCCCGGCGCCGCTTGGTGCCGGGGCAGTGCTTATCGCGGATAAGTGCTTTTCGATGGTAGAACTAGCCAGATGATGACCATCCTTAATGGAGTCGGCGCAAGCACGGGTAGAGCCCTCGGCGCTGCCCGGCTCATCCACGGTCCCGACGAGTTCAGCCGCTTCCTATCCGGCGATGTCCTGGTGTGCCGCACCACCGACCCCGCTTGGACGCCTCTCTTCGGAATGGCGTCAGCGGTGGTCACGGAAACCGGCGGAATGTTGTCACACGCTGCGATCGTCGCCCGGGAGTTCGGGATACCTGCCGTCCTGGGTGTCCGGGATGCGCTGGACCTGCTCGCCGACGGGGCGCCCCTTGCCATCGACGGAGCCCAAGGAACCGTCACCCTGATGGACGGCAAATGACGCTTCTCACCTTGCACGCTGTCCGCCTGCTGGGTTTCGCTGACACACACTCTGTGGCGGTCCGCTTCTCGCAAGACCCCGGCGTGGTGGAGTCCCAGCTCATCGACGCCGGGGTGAACGGCTTCGTTTCGCACAGCACCTTCGCCGGGATCAGCGGTTGGTCGTTGTCCAGTCTCGGGAGACGCGAAAACGAGCGGTTGTTGGCGAAGGAACTGGACGGTGCGCGCGCACGGGACGCGGTGCAGGCCGTGCACGACGATTTCGCGGACATCAACACCGGCGTCGTGGAGGCCTGCAGTGCCATCCAGCTTCAAAATCCGGCCGCTGAAGGGGCTATGGATGTCCTGATAGGCGCCTTGGCGTCGTGGCGTCCGCTCGAAGCTCAGCTCATTGGTGCGCTCCCCCGCTTCGAGGGCTACTCCGAGCGCCTGCTGCGCGCACTCAAACACGCTGTCCTGGACACATCGTGGCTCACGGCCACGGATCGCGACTCCTTCCACAAGGTCTGGTTCGAACTCCATGAGGATCTCATCGCGACCCTCGGCATCCAACGCCGATAGTCAGGCCGCCCCCTACAGACTTAGTCACGTAACAGAAACCTGGCGACAGTAAGATTCCAAGCATGAGCGATGACGCCGCCAATTCAGTGACCCTCCGCTTCCTCGCGGCTCCCATGGACATCGGACACAGCGGGTCGGTCGACGCCGGCACCGTCCTTGAATGGGTGGATAAAGCAGCCTACGCCGCAGCGGTAGGGTGGTCGAAGTCGTATTGCGTCACCGCGTATGTGGGCAACATCCACTTCACCGATCCGGTGAACAGCGGCGACATGGTGGAAGTGACCTCCACCATCGTTTACACCGGGCGCTCCTCCATGCACATCCACACTGTGGTCAGCTCCCGGGATCCAAAAGGCGGCCCGGAGACGATGCACAGCCAGTGCATGGTGATCTTTGTTGCCGTCGGTCCGGACGGCAAACCAATTCCCGTTCCGCAGTTCGAACCGTCCACGCCTGCGGAGATCGAGCAGCGGGACCATGCCTTGGCGCGCATTGAGGTCCGGGAACAGATCGTCAACGCGATGAACGCGCAGGAATATACCGACGCCGGGACCGCCGAGCGCGTCGTCCTGCGGTTCATGGCCGCCCCCACTGATGTGAACTGGGGCGGTAAGGTCCACGGCGGCATTGTCATGAAGTGGATCGATGAAGCCGCCTACGTTTGCGCCTCCCGCTACTGCGGTATGGACACCGTTGCGGTGTTCTCCGGCGGCGTCCGCTTCTACCGGCCCCTGCTGATCGGGCACGTCGTCGAAGTGGAGGCGCGCTTGGTCTACACCGGTGCCAAGGGAATGCACATTGCGGTTCACGTCCGCTCGGGTGACCCCAAGACCCGGGTCATGAACCTGACCACCTATTGCCTCACGGTGATGGTGGCGCGCGATGAAAGCGGGACGGCAGTCCCCGTCCCCGTCTGGGAACCGGTTTCCGATGAGGACAAAAAGCTGCACGCACATGCGCGCGAACTTCTGGAAATCCGCGGGCGGGCCCCGGGAAACCGGCTGCCGGACCATCTTCAAAACCTCGCTGGAAGCTAGCGCAGACTTCACTCCTGTTTAACTGCCGTGGCTTAGGTGCCGGGGCTGCTTCGCTGTGCCCACCGCTGCCATTCAAAAGTACTAGGAACATCACCGTTCAACGACACGAACCACGTCAGTAGTGCACTTGGACTTCGAGTGGTAGCTGGATGGGGCTGAGGTATGGCTTGAGGGACCTCCAGCAACTGCAGCTAAAGCACACAGGAATTTGCGTCCATAGTTCATTCCAGAACCCGGCTCCGTTGGTGGAAGAGCCGGTATTTTCCTTTCTTCGATAGCTCTTGGACTAAAGAGATAAATCGAACAGAAGTAAGGCTTTTTGGCAGCACCAAGTGGTCGAACAGCCGTGTCCATAAGGGGTCAGTTGTTGTATCAGCGAAAGATGAAAAGTGTACTGAACTATGTCGCCAAAGGTCTAGGTGTCAGAATCGTGGGCGCACCCGGCAGTGGCCGCACCAGTCTCCTCAAGAGCGTCGTTGCGAAACTGGAGGAGGACGGCGCCACGGTCTACACCATGTTCGCTGCGCCGGCTCTTTCCACCGTTCCTTTTGCTGGTGTTCTTTCCCTGGGCTTGGACCTTCGTTCCCGGACTATCGGAATTCTCGGCATCGTGGACCTCCTCTCGGTCCAGATGGCCAGGACCGGGGTTCACCTGATTGCGATCGACGACCTCGAAAATCTGGACCGTGAATCATTGGCAGTAGTCGATGTTTTACGGAGAAGAAACAATGTTCCGCTGATCACCACCATGAATGACCGACCGTTCCAGACCAGAACCTCCGCGTACTTGGGCAGCATTCCAGAAGCGACCGTCTCCCTTGCACCGTTGGAATACGAACAAATCAGCAAACTCATCACAAAAACCCTGGGGCATCCGGCGGAAGTGAATGTGGTGGCACGTGTTCTTACTAAATCCGGCGGCAATTTACGGTTGGCTGTCCGAATCATCGAAACATCCGTCCTCAGCGAGCGCCTGGTGCTCAAGGATGGTTGGTGGTGCATGAATGGCAGCAAGTTGATGAACGAACATCTACACGGGACAGTAGAGGCGCTGCTCCAGGGTTTGCGGCCGGAAGAAGTCCGGGCGCTCAACAAATTGTCCCTTCTTGGTCCCAGCCCCGTTGACCGCCTGGTCGCAGCTGTAGGTGAGGACATCCTCGACAACCTTGAATACAACGGCTTAATCTCGGTCATTGAAGGTCCGGATGAAACTCTCCTTGCTACCGTCTTTCCGCCGATAGTTGACGATTACCTTCGAGCCCACACGCGCAGCTCCCGGAGAATTCTCCAAAGCGCCGTGACCGATCACGTCGATGCGGAACCTGGCGTTCACCCCGTGTCAGCAGCCACAGATGACATTTTGTCGGCTGCCATATCCGTACTTCGCAAGGAGATGGGCAGCAATCACGCAGCTGCCACACGGTACTTTCAGCAGCGCCGCGACGCCTTTGAAGAATCGTGCTACCAGAAGTGGGAGCGCGATCGCACCCTATCCAATGCCGTCGCCATACTGCGTGTCTATTGGGGAGCAACTGCCAACCCGCATCGAATCCAAGAGGTTCTGCGGCGAACCGACTCTCTTTCCGGCGACTCAGGAGATCTCTTCCTGTTCACTATGTCCTTGGCTTGGTGGCAGTTTTCACAGGAGAAAAACCTGCCCGGCGCACTTGCGACCATGCAGGATCTGTCGTCCAAAGAACCGGACCTTCGGCATCAAGCCGAAGCGGTCCTGGCTTTCCTTCGCGCATCCCATGGCAGCAACTCGGGCAGCCAGCATGAGGGCTCCCCTATCACCGTGGAGCCTGGGCCACAAGGCGGCATTATCGCAACCATCACGGGGATGCTGGAGCTCTATCGCCTCCAACCCCTGGACGCGCAAAGCGCCATTGATTCAGCTGAAGGAGCCGCCGTTTACCCGCAATTTGAGTCCTTCATTCGCGGCATGGCAATGCTCTCCCGCGGTGGTGAAGAAGAGGCCCTTGTCATGGCACTCAGCAGCCGGGAAAAGGCCTTACAGGATGTGGACCAGTTCGCGTTCGTCAGCCAGAGTTACATAGCAGCGCTCTCACTTCTTCATCACGGTCTGTTTGATGAAGCCGAATATCTCATGGGTCGCGCCTTTTCCCTGGGTAAACCTGGATTTCTCGTGGACTCACTGCATGTGGCCATGTTGCGGCTCTCCTCACTGCGGGACGCGATTCCGGCTACCTCCGTGGGAGCGACCGCGAGGCCCGGCGGGATGGATAACGGGCCGTTCCCCGGTTTGGGAACGGGCTTGCACGATCTCGCTGCCAGCCGCCCTGCCAGCGCCAAAGCATTCGACGAGCGAGCCAGCCGAATCATGGAAAGGTCCCTTGCCCGGGGCTACGTCTTCGAAGCAATGCATACGGGGATTTTCGCGCTGGGACTCCTCCCCGGCCCGCGTGTCCAGGAGCTTCTCCACAATATTCTGGAGGAGCGCGGCATGACAGTCCACCAACAGCTCCTGACCGTCGCGGGTGCCGCCATAGAGATGGACCTGCCCCGTCTTCGTCACTTGCTGGATACCTACGTGCTGGACGGCGATACGTTTCAAGTGGCCATGGTCCTTCGCGGGGCAGAGCAGAGAAGTCAGCTCAGTGGAGAGCCTGCTGTTGCGAGTGAGATCCGGAGCGCGGCCAAGGATTTTTCCGTGCGCTTCGGCGTGGTGGGGACGTTGTTTGATTTCAAGTCAGAGCCTCCCGGTTCTTCCTTGACCCTGAGAGAGATAGAGGTTGCGCTCGTCGCCGGGCAGCAGAGCAACCAAGACATCGCCGAGGAATTCGGCATCAGCATTCGGACAGTGGAGAGCCACATCTCCAACGCGCTGCGGAAAACCGATACGACTACCCGGAAACAACTCGCCGATCTCATTCGCAATGCGCCGAACTCTTTGGCCTCTGGCGCCATGGAGGCTTCGAAAGCCAACTCATAACGACGTCGCAAGCAGATGTCAGCGTACCCAACCGTTCGGCCCGACGATTCCAGGACTACAAAGTCGTGAACAGTTGATCCGCCAAGACAGGAGACAAAGCATTGCCCCAAGTACTAGTCGTCAGCCGGCACCGGCAGTTCACGGCCCTTATCCATTGGGCTACAAACACGCTGCGGGCCGTTTCAGTGGGCAGCGTAGCGGTAGTGGATGGGACGTTGCCTGAGCTGGAAAACGACGTGGTGGACCTGATCCATGACAGTTACAGGGTGCTTGTCTACGGTGGCGTGCTCCATAGCTCCCGCGTCCTCCGTTTGATGGATCTCGGCGTACGCGGCTACGTACCTGAAACAGCCACGCTGCACGTCCTCCTGACCGCCGTAAACAACATCGCCGCGGACGGGACGCACTTGCCGTTTGATCCTGCTTCCGGCCGGAACTATATCCCCCTCACCACTGCTGAGGAAGTAGCCGCCGATGCCTATTTCCTGAACGACGAGGAACTGCCCCGGGTTGAGGTAGCGAAAAGCCTGGGTATAGCTGACTCAACCCTGCGTAATCAGTTGGCGTCGGTCCGACGCAAACTAGGGATCCCCCCGCAGGCCAGCCGCACCGCGGTGAGCCGACGGTACCGCGCCACCGTAAGGCACGCGGCACCGTCGAGGCAATCGGTTTAGTCCAGCCTTACGCGGCAGGACCAGAACTCAGCTGAAGTTGCTCACCGAGTGGCTCCTCTGTGGCATGCTCCGGAGGGTAGCGGTGGCCGAGTGCAGCAAGGGACCATCCTGAGTCTTCCCACACCCGGGTCTGCAGAATATTTCGGCCATCAATGATCTTCCGTGTTTCCGTTTGGGCTGCAAGACCTTCGGGTGTCAAGGCTTTGAACTCGTCCCACTCGGTGAGGACAAGAATAAGGTCCGCACTCTTTACGGCGTCCTCCATGGATGTCACGTAATGGTGCTGTGGCGATCGCTTGGAGGCGTTGACGTTTCCTGCCGGATCGTACACCGTTACCTCGGCGCCTTCCTCGAACAAGCTATTGGCGATGTCCAGCGCCGGTGAGTCACGAACGTCGTCGCTGTTTGGCTTGAAGGCAACGCCAAGAATGGCGATCTTGCTGTGCGAAAGTGAGCCAAGCATCACGCGGGACAGGTCAACAGCCCGCTCCCGGCGCCTGAGATTGATCTCATCCATTTCATCAAGGAAACGCATGCTGCGCTCCAGGCCAAGCTCGGCCGCACGTGCCTGCAGGGCACGGATGTCCTTGGGCAAGCACCCACCACCGAACCCAATGCCGGCATTCAAAAAGCGGCGTCCAATGCGTGCGTCCAATCCGATCGCATCCGCCAGCGTGCCGATGTCTCCCCCAATGACCTCCGTTATCTCCGAAAAGGCATTGATGAACGAGATCTTTGTGGCGAGAAAAGCATTGGCAGCAACCTTGACCAATTCCGCGGTCTCAAAGTCCGTGACGATCAGGGGCACGTCGCGGCCGAGGGCCCTCGCATAAACCTCACGCAGGGTTAATTCGTCCTCAGGCGATTCCACACCAATAACCAGCCGGTCCGGGGTCAAGGTGTCCACCACGGCGAAGCCTTCCCGGAGGAATTCGGGGTTCCACGCAAGGTTCACTGAGACATCGGGGCGTTTGTTGTCCCGAACCAGGGCTTTCAGGCGCCTGGTGGTCCCTACCGGCACTGTCGACTTCCCGACAATGAGGGCATTCTTGGTGATGTTTCGCGCGAGGGAAATGGTGGCTGCATCAACGAACGTCATATCGGCAGCGCCTTCCCCGGCGCGCTGCGGAGTACCCACTCCGATGAAGTGCACATCCCCCCAAGCTCCCACTTCCTCATAGGAAGTAGTGAAGCGAAGCCGTCCGCTCTTCACATGCTTTCGCAGGAGTTCCGGCAGGCCCGGCTCGTGGAACGGCAGAAGTCCTTCGGAGAGCGACTCGACCCTCAGGGGATCTATATCGAGTCCAAGGACCTCGAAGCCGAGTTCGGCCATGCAGGCGGCGTGGGTAGCACCTAAGTATCCGGTGCCTATGACGGTAATACGCATGAGTTCTCGCTTTTCGGTGTGACAACGATGATCAGAACTGTGGTGGCCGGAAAGGACCGGACCTGTCCGGCTATTTCTTGATGCGGGCACGGATTTCGCGTACCTCCTTCAGGGTCTGGACGCCTTCGGCCAAACTCCGCCTTAGTCGGCGGAACCTGAACGAGGTTTGCTGCCAGTAGCTGGTGTCGCGAAGTTCAAGGTCATGCCAACTGATCGAATCCCGGGACGGAAACAGCGCTTGCCAGAGCGCTGCCGGCTTTTTGGACCAGGGGATTTCGAGAAGATGGAAAAGACGGAGCGTGGCGGACCTTTGCGCCGTCGTCCGCAGTACCCAATCAAAAGGCGGCTCGCCAAGATCCAGTGCCCGCGTCTCCGGCAACATCTCAAACACAGGCCCCAGCGGGCCTAAAGCTCCCAGCTCAATCGCCCGGTCATAGTGCTCCTGCGAGGACGCGGCGATCTCTTGGAGGCCAAAGGTGACGTCTTCGTGAAGGACACCTTTGACTGGGCTGCGGAGTGCGTGCAGGAGTGTGACGAGGAGGCCGTCATTGCGCGAGAGGGTCCAGGCCTGGCGACCTGCGAGCTCAATGCTTTGCCTGGCAACCCAGAGGCGTTCGAAAACCGCTGACTCATCCTCGTAGAACCCCGGAAACCTCCAGTGAACATCGACGTCGGACGGCCACCTTGGGTTGATCAGCGTCGTGGAATGATCCGGGAACGCTTCAGAGACTTCACTGATCCTCGGCTCCCACCCTCGTCGCCCCAGTGCATCCAGCAGGGTCTGTAAATCCGAGCGAAGGAGGAGGACGTCAAGATCCAGCGACGGTCTTACGGGGCGGGCACCGATCAGGGCAGCCGCCGGACCCTTGATGAGCAGCACCCGGATGTTGCACTCCGCCGCTACATGGGAAACCAAAGCAGCAGATAGCAGGACCGACTCGTTGATTCTGAGAACTTCGCCCGAAGGTGCCGCCTGGGCCGGCAACCTCATGGCGGTCAGCAGAAAGGGAAGCGGCGACACAGGCTAGCTCCTGAAGCCGTTCCGGTTCTCCTTGAACCAGGCGTACGTGGACTCGATCCCGTCTTTTAGGGAGATGCGGGCGGTCCATCCGAGCGACTCAAGCTTTCCCACATGCATGAGCTTGCGGGGAGTGCCATCGGGTTTCGTCGCGTCCCACTCAATGGCACCCTCGTAGCCGACGGTGGCGGCAACCAGGCCAGCGAGCTCTTTTATGGTCATGTCTGCCCCGACACCAACGTTCACGTGTTCCGGGCCATCGTAGGTTTCCAGCAGATGCAAGCAAGCATCAGCCAAATCGTCAACGTGCAGAAATTCGCGGAGTGGTGCGCCTGTTCCCCAGTTGGTTACCGAGGCGTCGCCCCGAACCCGGGCCTCATCCAAACGGCGGATCAGGGCCGGCAAGACATGCGAACCCTGTGCCGAAAAGTTATCTCCCGGGCCGTACAGGTTGGTCGGCATAGCTGAAATCCAAGGCAAACCATACTGTTGGCGGACTGCCTTTACCTGCATGATGCCGGCGATTTTGGCAACGGCGTAGGCTTCATTGGTCTCTTCCAAAGGCCCTGTCAGGAGGTACTCCTCCTTGAGGGGCTGGGGTGCCAGCTTGGGGTAGATGCAGGATGACCCCAGAAACAGGAGACGTTCCACCCCGTATTTTTGGGCCGCATCCATGACATTTACTTGAATCCGTACATTCTGGCTGAGGAAATCCACGGGGTACGTCTTGTTCGCAAGAATGCCGCCAACCTTGGCTGCGGCCAGCGCAACATACCGTGGCCTCTCACTTTCGAAGAACGCGAAGACAGCTGCACGGTCCGTAAGATCCAGTTCCTTGGATGTTCGCCCGACGAGGTTCGTGAAACCCTCCGCCGCGAGTTTCCGCCAAATAGCCGAACCTGCCAAGCCTCCATGCCCGGCAACGTAGAAGGTGGAAGATCGATCAAGCCGCCCGGGCCCAAAGGCTGTCATCGAGCAAGAACTTTCCAGGTTTGCAGATCAACGGCGTCAATCCAGGGGTTTCCGCCATGCTGCAAAGCTTTGATATCGGCATCCACCATGAGGCGAGCCAGCTCGGGCGTCTTAATTGTTGGTTCCCAGCCCAGCTTTTCCTTGGCCTTCGAATAATCGCCAATGAGTGCTTCAACTTCAGTCGGACGGAGGTATCGCTCGTCAAAGCGGACATAGTCTTCCCACTTCAGACCAGCGTGTTCAAACGCATTCTGAAGGAAGTCCTTGACGGTAAAGCCTTCGTTTGTCGCCAGAACATAGTCATCGGGCTCATCCACTTGGAGCATGCGCCACATACCCTCTACGTACTCTGCGGCGTAACCCCAGTCGCGGACAGCCTGCAGGTTGCCCATGTACAACTCTGACTGCTTACCTGCCTTGATGGCGGCAACAGCCCGGGTGATTTTGCGAGTCACGAACGTCTCGCCACGTCGGGGAGATTCGTGATTGAAAAGGATGCCGTTGACGGCAAACATGCCGTATGCCTCGCGATAATTCTTTGTCATCCAGTAGCTGTAGACCTTCGCTGCACCATAGGGAGAACGGGGATAGAAGGGAGTTTCCTCATCCTGCGGCGGCGGGGTTGCACCGAACATCTCGGACGACGATGCCTGGTAGAAACGGGTTTCAATACCAGCCATCCGCACAGCTTCCAGGAGCCGGGTGGTCCCTATTCCTGTCGTGTTGCCGGTGTGCTCCGGTTCGTCGAAGGAAACCCTGACGTGGGACTGGGCCCCCAGGTTGTAAACCTCATCCGGGCGGATGTCTGCCAACAGCGTCACCAAGCGGGCGCCGTCGGAAAGGTCACCGAAGTGGAGGAAGAGGCGCGCTTTGCTGTTATGCGGGTCCACGTAAAGGTGATCGATGCGCGAGGTGTTAAAGGATGAGGAGCGGCGGATCAGGCCGTGCACCTCGTAGCCTTTTGAGAGCAGAAGCTCGGCAAGATACGAGCCGTCCTGCCCCGTGATTCCTGTGATTAGCGCTTTCTTAGCCAAGGTTTTTTCCTTCTTGTCGTACAGATAAATGGGGAAAATCTCGTGTCAGCGCGATCGCTTCCGCGATGCCAGGTCGCTCAGCCAGCCGACGAAGCTGTCCACTGCCACCTCTTCGGTCAGCACCCTGTCGCTGTACTGCTGACCAGCAGCTCCGAAGTCTTTGGCAGACTCAGGATTCTCGCGGAGGCGCTCGATGGCGGCCACCAAGTCCCCTGGCGATCCGGACTCAGCACGGATGCCTGCCCCTGCTGCCGATAACTCGTGCGCAGTCGCGCTGCCTGCCTCCGTGGCGGCAATGATCGGAAGGCCTGTTACGAAGTAGCTCGTCAGCTTGCTCGGGACGGACATCTCCTTGACGCCTGGACGCTCGTTGACCAGCAGGACATCGGCCGATCGGAGTGCCTCCGAGTAATCGCGGTCCGGAAGGGGTTCCAGGAACTGGAGCCTGTCTATGCCCGCCCCCTTTGTTTCGAGGATGCGGCGCTGGTTGCCATTGCCCAGCAGGACGAAACGGACGTCGCTTCCGCTATGCCCTGCCAGACGCGCAGTATCAATCAGGTTTTCCAACCCCTGCTTGACGCCCATGTTGCCTGCGTGGAGCGCAACAAAGTCCGTTGCCGCCCAGCCGAGCCGCTTCCGGGCCGCCGATCTGTCGAATGAATGGTGGTGCCGGACGTGAGTCCAGTTGCGAATGACCACCACGCGATGTGCCGGCACGCCGAGGTCATTGACGACGTGCTCGCGAAAACGTTCGTGAATCACACTTACGCCGTCCGCAGCGTTGAGGATCGCGGATTCAAGGCGCTTCATGACCAAAGACAGCGGGGAACGCGTGGCACGCGTCTCTTCGATTCCTTTGCTGTACAGATCCTGAACCCAGATACCAACCGGGATGCGGAAAATGCGTGCCCGCAGAATGGCGAATGCAGCCGAGAACAGGGCGGGACTAACCACCAGAATCACATCGGGCCGTTCCCAGCGCTCAAGCACGGTGCGGACTCCGAAGGTGATTTCCATGAGGAAACGACCCAATCCGTTGGGTCGCCGAGGGACCGTCGACCGTAGACGTTTGACCGGTACGCCGCCGAGGCTCTCCGCCATGGAGAGTCCCTCATAGCCGTCCGCGATCTTCCATTCGGGATAGTGCGGGTATCCGGTCAAAACTTTGACAGTGACACCGCGGCCTGTCAGCCCTTGCGCAAGTTTGGTGGTGTACGGAGCATTGCCGCTGGGTTCCGGTGCGTAATTCAGCCCCACGATCAGCGCTTTCACGAGGCCCCACCGATCCGGCGGAAGCTCATGGCCCGGGCACGCCTCCGGGGCGTCGCATGTTGGTAAGTCACAGGGGCGCCAGAGGCAAACGACCAAGCAGCAACGGTCCGAAAAGGGTGACCGCATGGCCCAGGACGATGCCCGCAATCAAGGCGATTCGTCGTCCTCGTCCAGCAACACCGGGATGCGGCCCACCCGGGATTTCCCGTGCAAGGGGAACAGCAGGGCTTTGAGCCGCTGGCTGGTGTTCAAGGGCATGGGCGTGGCCTGCAATTGTTGGTGAACATGCCACCGCCCTCGTCGTGGTGTCCATTTGTCCTCAGCATTCTGTGATTCGGATACCAGCCGATTCTGGTTGGAGGCTGACACCCCCTAGACCCGAAAATGCCTGCTTCCTCAGTGGTGGAACCCGCATCGCTCTTCCTGGAAGCTGGTTGTCGCCAGCCCGAGCTGCCGCACTATTCCGCTTCCTCCGTGGAGGTCCACAGGGTATTGCGTATGGCTACCCGAAACGTCTGCGTGGAGACGCCGGGAAGAAGCACCGTCGTCGCCGGTTTTGCCTGATACGCAGGTGGCCTTTGCATCCCTACCTAATACCCGCAGACCTCCACGGAGAACCCGGAAATCACCGGTGATCCACCCGGATGCCGGAGGCACCGGATTCCTGCGCTGGCTGTCCTTCAGCGCTTGCCCGGCCGCTGACATCACCACTGAGAAAGCGGGTTTGGGCGGGCCTAGGGGGTGCGAGCCTCCAACCACAATCGGGTGGTATCCGAAAGACAGAATGCTGAGGACAAATGGACACCACGACGACGGCCCCGTCATGTTCAGTACTAACCGCAGGTCACGCCCAGGTACTGGGACTCCGCCGAGGATGAGCCGGTTAAATCTCGCAGGGTTCACCGGCGCCGGCTACGACAAAGGCCGCGGACTACTCTGGCAAGCGGCCTGGTTCGCAGTTCAAAACCTGGTTTTCAGCACGTGGTGGTGCCCGGCGTCATTGCGCGTGCACATACTCAGGGCGTTCGGCGCCTCCATCGGCCACGGCGTGTACGTCCGCCACGGAGTTACTATCCATTGGCCGTGGAAGCTAACCGTCGGAAACGACGTTTGGATCGGCGTTGATGCCTGGATTCTCAATCTCGAGCCAGTCACCATAGGTTCCGATTGCTGCATCTCTCAAGGCGTCTTCATCTGCACCGGCAGCCACTCCTTCGACTCCCCCACTTTTGAGTTCGACAACGCTCCAATTGTGGTTGGTGACGGTAGCTGGGTAGGTGCCCGCGCCACAGTGCTGCGCGGCGTGACCGTCGGCGCTTCCTGCCTGGTGGGAGCTGGAACTTTGGTAGTCAAGGACCTGCCGGACGGGACGCGGCTGCTGGCACCGATGGGCACTGCATTGCCTGCAAGGATGCGCAAGGCGGACGGAGCACCGCTTTGAGCACCCTCATCATCTGGATAGGACTCAGCCTGGTCATCAGTGTGGTTTTTGTCCGCCGTATGCACGTAGTTTTGGCTGCCGTCATCGTGGTGCGAATCCTGGTTCCCGGTGTTGTTCAGAACGAAGTCATGCCGGGTTTGCATCCGTCGACGTACCTGTTCGTGTGCTTGGTCATGGTCCAGCTTGTCTTTACTCCACGTGTCTTCGGACAGGTGATCCGTTCCGCAGGCGTTTGGCCCCAAGCCATTCTTGGCGGCATCGCGGCAATCATGATGACCGACGTCGGAAACCCCGGCAGCGCCGGATTGCTGGACACTGCAATGTTCGTCCTTGGCATCGTATGGGCACCGTATTACGTCTTCGTCTTTATGAGGTATTCACTCCGCTCACTGCCAGGAGCAGGCAAGACCTACCTACTGACATTTACGCTCCTCGCCCTCGCGGAAGCAGTGCTATCGCAACTGCAGGTGGCAACAGGCCGGCCCCTTGTATGGGAAAGCGACTTTTCGAAAATCACCTATCTGACGGACAGGATTGACGACCTTGGTTCCGCCATTGGCACCTTTGGGCACGGCATCCAAGTTGGTGTCTTTTTTGCCGCCACCATACCGCTTCTTGCCTTGCTCAGGTCGATGTTCCTGCGCTTCACGCTGGCGGCAGTCCTCCTCGTGACTGTGCCGCTTGCCTACGGCCGGATGGGCCTTATTCTCACCGTGGTGGGGTTTGTCTTCCTTGTCATCAGTGGAGGCCGAAAGGTACTCCGAACAGTTCTTTTTGCCACGGTCGTCGTCGTAGCACTTTTGACCAGCATTCAAGGAATAGCCGGTGAGCAGCTCCTGCAAAAGTTCGAAGATGACAACGGTTCCGCGGCTCTGAGAGTGGCCGCCGTCGACTGGTTTTGGGAACATACGGCCGATTTCCTGACCGGTGGTTATCCGGGAAGCCGGGATCTCAAGGGAGCAGGTACTTTGGGCTCCAGCCTGGAGAACGGCTACTTCATGATGGCTCTCATGTTTGGAATTCTTGTTGTAGCAGCTTTTGTCGTCTTCATGATCTGCCTCCTTTTGAGCCAGGTAGACATCAGGGAAGGGGAAAGCTGGCCGGGAGTTGTTTCTGCGGTCCTCATCCTCATCTCAATCAACGGCTACAGCTCTATTGGTGCGAATTCCATTGATATTCATCTCTTCTGGTTTGTACTCGCCATGGCGAGTTACCGGTCCTCCCGAAATCCTCAGCTGAAGAGCGCTCCCGCCGGGGAATTATCGACTGGTCTGGCTCGGGGCGGTTCACCTGCCTTTCCTGCACGGCGGGTACTCGCTGGATGAGAGCTCGGATGCCTCATACGGCGAGCACGGACGTTGATCAAAAGCCAAGCCACGCGAGCAGGATCTTCTATGCAGTGGCGGGCACCGCGGTAACCCCGCTCATTTCCTTGGCAACGGCTCCCATCCTGGCCCAAACCCTCGGCGTTGATGGCCGGGGGACTCTTGCTGCCGGCATGGCTCCGATGCTTTTCGCCGTCGCCATCGGAGCCTTGGGCATGCCGGAGGCGCTGACTTTTTATATAGCGAGGCAGGCAAGAGGCGCCCGCAGGGCAGTTAGGCGGGCGTTCGGCATCTTGACGTTGCTGGGCGCCATGGCAGCTGCACTCGTGGCACTGAGTGCCCCGTTACTCTCTGATGGCAACACCGACGTCGAGCAGCTCATCATATTGACGGCCATATTAACTGTTCCCACCTTCTGGGCTTCGATTCCTAACAGCGTCCTGGCCGGTACGCATGCGTGGAAGCGGTCAGCGCTGATGGATTTCGTGCTCTCCGCACTGCGACTGATTCTGTTGTCCGTCCTGGCTATGTCCGGTCTCTTGGTCCCCTTGACGGCAACAATCGTCATGCTGGGGATTCCCTTGCTGAAGGGACTCCTCACTTTGCCGTACCTCGTTGAATACCGGCGGGGATCCCGGAATGCCACCGCCAAGAGGGTCCGTCTGTTCAATTACGGCGGTCGGCTATGGGTCGGCTCGTTGGCTGGCGTTGTGCTGTTGCGGCTCGACCAACTGTTGATGATTCCGCTTGCGGGGCCGGCACAGTTGGGTCTCTATGCCGTTGCGGTGAGTTTGGGCGAGGTCCCGGCTGTGCTGGCCGGAGCTGTGCGCAACGTCGTTTTTTCCTCGGACGCGGGGAGCTCGCACGATCGCGAAGACACGGACCGTCTCCAACAGACGGCACGTCTAACAGCATCGGCGGCAGCGTTGACGAGTATCGGCATCGGTGTCCTCTTGCCCTGGGCAATTCCGACGTTTTTCGGGGCAACTTTTGGCGGCGCGGTCGCAGTCACCTGGGTAATCCTCGCGGGGGTCACCCTTGGTACCACCGGCTCAGTAGCAGGCGCTGGGCTGAGCGCCCGGGGACGGCCGGGCCTCCGGAGCTGGGGAATGGTCTTCGGGGCCCTGGCCAACACGGCAGTCCTCCTCATCACGGTACCCACGCTGGGTGCGATGGGAGCCGCACTGTCCACCCTGGTGGGAAACGTTGTTGCGGGGACCATGAATGTCGTCTGGCTGCGCACACATTTTGGGATGAGCCTCGGAGGCTTCTACGGGCTTAGATCCCATGACTTTCAACTGGTGCTTAAAACGCTTGCAAGAACTACAGGAAAGAAGAAAGTACATGCCTTTTCCAACTAGTCCAGGACGCCATCTCGCCCTGGACAGTGCACTATCCAGAGTGCCACGGTTGCTGTACAAATCAGCGCTGATCTGCCGCTTGCGACTCCGGAACCGCTTCTCCCGAAGTCCAGTGACGGGAACCGCTGGAGTAGCCGTGAGCATGACGTCGTATGGGCGCCGCTTGGGAATCGTCGCCCATGCCCTGGAATCCATTGCCGCAGGCTCTGTGCGTCCGTCCCGTTTGATCCTCTGGGTGGACGAGCCGGATTTTGACGTGTCGGCGTATCCCATGCTCCAGCGTCTGCAACGTCGCGGCCTGGAAATCCTCCGTTGCGAGAACTTTGGGCCGCACAACAAGTACTTCCACTACTGCCGCGATTTCGCTGACCGTGGCCTGTCACTCGCTGTGGCCGATGACGACATCATGTATCCGCACCGTTGGCTTGAAGGCCTCATAAACGCCTCGGGACAGGAACAGATCCCGGGCTACAGGGCACACAGAATCACCACTGATCCTACTTCCGGGGGCCTAACGCCCTACAACACATGGAAACCGGCGCCGGTGGATTCAACCAGCCACGCGAACTTCATGACCGGAGTGGCAGGAATGCTCCTTCCCCCACGGTTTCAGATGGTGCTGAGGGATTGCGGGACTGCGTTCACGGCTTTGACCCCCCGTGCGGACGACATCTGGCTGAATGCTTTGGCGATCCGCAACGGATATCGACGCCGGGTGATTGGCGCGGCCGGGCAGCACCTCACGATTTACCCCCGATCACAGGAGCAGGCCCTGCATAACGAGAACGTGACCGGAGGGGGGAACGACCCGCAATTGGCTGCGGTCTTCGGTCCAGATGACGTCGCCTGCGTCGCCGCCGACCTCGCCGACACGCCATGACGGGAAGCACGTCAGGCGCATCTGCTGGCCCCATGAAAACCGTTCTGGTGCACCCCTTTGGGAACGAGAACGTCCGTCAAACCCTGACCGCGCTCAATGAACACCGCCTACTGTCGGCATTTGTCACCGCGATCGGCTGGACAGAGCCTGAGGCATTGTCCTGGCTCCCGCCCGCAAGGTCACTGGTTGAGCGTCGGCTGTTTCCCATGATCGAACACCACCACCTGCGCGTCGCGCCTAGGAGTGAGCTGGTCCGCAATCTTCTCCTGCGTGCGCAGCCCGCAGCCCTAAGGCGACTTGGTTCAGCATCAGGTCCGCTCTCTGCGCACTGGGTTGCCCGCCAGGTGGAGGCCAAGGCGGTCAAGACCCTCCAGGGCCCCCATCAACCGGATGCCGTCTACGGATACTCAACCTTCGCCTCCCGAGTGTTCAGTGCGGCGCGGGAACGCACCATGGAAACCATCTTGGAAGTTCCCCACGTTCATTGGGCCACCACCAGGCACTGGGCCGGGCAGCTGGAAGGCCTCGCACCCGGATGGGCGATCACGGCGCGCCAAGACCTGACCCGTAGCAAATTCCATGGCATGGAAGACCTTGAGCTCGCGTTGGCCACCCGGCTGATTTCGCCGTCGGCTCAGGTCACTGAGAGCCTGCGTGTGGCTGGCGTAAAGGGCCAGATCCAGGAGATTCCCTACGGCTGCCCCCAGGTGAGCCCCGGGCAGGCCCCTCGGAAATGGGACGGAAATGGACCGCTCAAGGTGTTGTTCGTGGGCCGCATTGTTGGCATGAAGGGGATCGCGGACGTGGTGTCCGCCGCCAAGGTCCTCTCTTCCGCCGTGCACGTTACTGCCATTGGCCAACTGCCTGGCGAGACTTTCCCTGCCCTTGAGGACATGCTCGCAACGGTGGATTACCGCGGGACCATGCCGAGGAGCGAAATCCTTCAGGAGATGCGCAAGCATCACGTGCTGTTGCTGCCAAGCATTGTTGAGGGCCGTTCCCTCGCGGCCTTGGAAGGACTGAGCCAGGGGCTACCCGCGGTGGTCACGGTGGGAAGCGGCGTTGACGACCTTGTGGCCCAGGGCGCCGGTGCAATAGTGGATCGCTTTGCACCCGGGCAAATTGTTGCCGAACTCCAACATTTCCTGGATAACCCTGGACTGGTTGAGCAGCGGAGCGCCAAAGCGTTGGAGATCGCCAGAGCATCGGGCTGGGGCCCATTCCGTGAGGGAATTGCGGAGTTCATGCAAGAAATTGGAAGTGGTGTACGTGGCCAATAGTTCTAAACCCGAAGAGCGACGGTTGAGGATCCTCTTGGTCGCTCACGTCTTCCATCCGAGCGTCGGCGGAGTGGAGATTACCTCCGACATTCTTGCGCGTGGATTTATGAGGCATGGTGCTGACGTAAAGGTCATCACCAACACGCCGGAGGCGGACGAGCCCAGGCGTTTCGCTTACGAAGTCACCAGGCGACCATCCCCGCTCCGCCTGTTCGCATTGATGAGAGGGGCCGACGTCGTCTTTCATAACAACCCGGCCATCTCGCTGTGGTGGCCTCTTGCGCTGATTCGCAAGCCCTGGATGGTCACTCTCAGGATGTGGGTGACCATGCCCGGGCAAAAACTTTCCATTTTGCAGCGACTAAAGTACGCCGCCAAGTACCGAATCATTGGACGGGCGGATGTCATCGTGGCAAACAGCAAGGCTCTGGCGGACCATGTTGAAGGCGACGTTGAAGTCATTCCGAACAGCTATCGGGATGAATTCTTTTCAGTGCTCGACGGCGAGGAACGCGCCCCTTTGGGGATCGTTTATTTGGGCCGTCTCAGTGAGGACAAAGGCGTTGACCTGCTCATCGAGGCAGCGGCAGATCTCAAAGACGATTTCGACGGCGTTTCGCTCACCATTGTGGGTGATGGGACGGCACGTGAACATCTCGAGAACCTCGCAGGCGTGAGTTCTTTGGGTGATTCAGTGAAATTCCTGGGCTCCCAAGGGCCTGAGGAGGCCAACCGGATTCTGAACCGGAATTCCCTTGTGGTGATACCCAGCCGGATGCCAGAGCCGTTCGGAACTGTGGCCCTTGAGGCAGCAGCCGCGGGGTGCGTTGTGGTTTACGCAAACCATGGCGGGCTTCCTGATGCGGCCGGCAAGCAAGCAGTGGCCTTCACACCGCTCGAGTCGACGTCATTGAACGGCGCCCTTCGCGGCCTGCTTGGCAATCCTGAGGATGTGGCCGCACGACGACGGGACGCAGTCGCCCATGCGGACAGGCATAAAGAGAACGTCATGGTGGACCGCTACTACGCGGCGATCGAGCGCACCCTAACGGAGTCCGGCCATGGCAGAAATAGGTAGGAATTCGATGAGAATCGTCCAAGTAGTAACTCTGGTCAGTCCGGACGGGGCCTACGGCGGCCCCGTCCGGGTGGCACAAAATCAGTCGATGGAACTTTCAAAGCGCGGTCATCAGGTGCAGGTATTTGCCGGGGCACGCGGGGCTGTGGACCCGTCGTACTTTGGCCCAGGCGTGAGTACCCGGCTTTTCAAGGCCCGCCGCATCATCCCGGGTACCGGGTTCGCCGGGCTCTGCGCTCCAGCTATGCTCCCGTCTCTATGGCGGGCGCTCAAGGATGCAGATGTAGTCCACCTGCACCTTGCCCGCGATCTGGTGGTGCTTCCGGCCGCCCTTCTTTGCCTGATCCGGGGCACACCATTTGTGGTTCAAACGCACGGGATGATCGACGAATCCGAGAAGAAGCTGGCAAAGATCCTGGACAGGCTGCTGACCCTTCGGGTGCTGCGCGCCAGTCAACGGTGCTTTTGGCTGACGCCCGAGGAACAGACATCCCTTGGAGTTCTTATGGGTGCCGGTCACCGAACTCTCGAACGGCTGGTCAACGGCGTGCCACTGGCCGACGTCGAAATGGTTGGGGGGCGCAGTGGATAAGGGGACGGCACCCTTCGAGTTCCTTTACCTGGCACGGTTGCACAGACGAAAACGGCCCGCTGTTCTTGTCGAAGCCGCCGCCATGCTGGCTCAGACAATCGGCAAGCGCATAGAGGTGGCCTTCGTGGGGCCGGACGAAGGCGAAGAGTCCAGGGTCCGTCAGCAAATTCGGGCAACGGGGACCTCGGACTGGATCCGGGTTGAAGGACCGCTGGAGCCCGGCAGCACTCTTGAGCGGATGCGAAAGGCAGCCGTCTACGTGTTGCCTTCGATTGATGAACCGTTCCCCATGAGCGTCCTTGAAGCAATGTCCGTGGGGGTCCCGGTCATCGTGACCGACAGTTGCGGGCTTGCCCCGTTCATTGCAGACGCGGGAGCCGGACTCGTCTGCGACGCAAGTGTCGAGGGCCTTTCCGCGGCATTACGCCGTTTTGTCGACGAACCCGGTCTCAGAGCCTCCTCGTCGGCGACCGCACTCCACCTCGCTAGGAATCAGTTCTCCATGGAGGTGGTCTCAAAGCAGCTTGAGGAGGTCTACCAAAGCCTGTCCGGCTACACCCTGGGGAGTTTGAATACCTCCCGGAGCATGTGGCCGGGGAACCTGGGAGCTCCTCATTGATACTGATAAAACCGAGGACGACTACGGAGCGCCAACCAGGCGGGGACACGGAGCCGGCTTTGTGCAGCTGCCGTCAAACCCTCAGGCCTCAAAGACAGGTGCAATGACGTGAATCAGTTCTGGCATCGGGCAAAAGCTGTGGCTGAAGTCCCGGATGACGGCGAAGAGCGCCTGGTGGTATTGAACCTGGAACAGGGCTCCCCCCTCGTCCTGCTGGGGTCTGCAGCCGCGATTTGGGAACTCGTTGATGGAACACGCACTGAAAACGACATTCTCAAAGAGTTGACCAACATCTATGTGGGAGCAGCTGAATCTTCCATGGGGGACCACGTGAGGAACTTCCTGGCAGGTCTTTCCTTTCATGGCCTTGCTCAGATCAAAGACAGTCCCTCTAACCATCCCCCGCGGTAACGACGGGCCGTATCAAGGTACTGAGGCACGCCGCTTTCGAGGCTCTCAGTGCTACGTGACAGTACCGAGACTGACACTACAAGTCTTGGAATAGTACGCACCTGGCATGCATGGAGAGGACCACACAATTGCTGCAGGACGATAAACCTCAAGGGATGTCAGGTAATGACCTCCTTTCCGTAGTCCGCTCACATTGGCTCGGGATCCTGCTCATCACAGTGTTGATGGTGGGAGGATCCCTGGGGTGGTACGCCCTTCAGCCCAAGGTCTACTCCGCTGAATCAAGCGGCATAGTAGTGGCAGCGGGGGCCGAAAACCTCGGCATGTCCCTCGCAGGAGACAGCCTCGCCAAGTCCAAAGCCAAGGGCTATCAGTCGGTGGGCGAGTCCATCCTGGTGGCTAAAAGCGTTATTAAGTCTTTGGGGCTGAAGGAATCGGCCCCGGACATCACCCGAGCGATCAGCGTCAGTGTCCCCCTCGATTCGGTGGAGATCCGGATCAGCGCACGGTCATCTGATCCCCAGACCGCCCAGAATGTGGCTGATGCGTGGGTGACGGCGCTGGCGTTGCAGGTCTACGAATTGGACAAGGGAAATGCGAGCCCCGGGACAGAACCGGTCACCAAGATTGTGCCATTGGCCAAGGCGAGCCTGCCATCGGCCCCCGTTTCACCGCTTCTGACGGCCACCCTGGGAATTGGGCTGGCCGCGGGATTGCTCATTGGCCTCGGCTACGCCCTCGCACGAAACCACCTGGATCGCAGGATTCGCGGTGCCAGCGAGATTGAACGCCTCTTCAGCTTGGCGGTCGTCGGTACTTTGCCTCTGGACAAACGGCTCAGCGAAAAATCGAGCGTCCTTGAAAGTACAACGGGAAGTCACCGGGTACCCGGCGGCCATGCCATGGCTGAAGCGTTGAGGGAACTGCGCACCAATTTGGACTTCATTGATGTGGACAACCCTCCCCGAATCCTCCTGATTACCAGCTCTCTCCCGTCCGAAGGCAAGAGCACAGTGACCAGCAATCTGGCTGCGACCATCGCCGCCGCAGGCAGGGACGTCATTGTTGTGGATGCGGACCTTCGCAGACCCACCGTTCATCAGGTTTTCGGTGTCTTGCCCGATGTTGGTGTGACGGACGTCCTTTCAGGCCGGGCTTCCATCGATGACGTACTTCAGGAATGGGGTCCCAACCCCCACCTCCGAATCCTCACCGCGGGTCGCATACCCCCAAATCCGTCCGAGCTCCTTGGGTCACGGGCCATGGAACACCTGCTCAAGGATCTTTCGCAACGAGCTATTGTCCTCATCGATGCCCCGCCTCTGCTTCCTGTTACGGACGCAGCTGTGCTGTCCCGCGTCGCAGACGGCACGCTTGTGGTTGCGAGGGCGCGCAAGACAACCCGGGACACCCTGTACCGGGCGCTCGGCAACCTCACGCGTGTTCGTGGGCGCGTCCTGGGGGTCATTCTCAACTGCGTTGCCACCAAGGGACCCGGAGATCTCAACTACGGCTATTACGGAGCATACGGGAGCGCCGAAGACCCTCAGGATCACCAACCTCCGGTGCCGGCCACCGCAACGTCGGCTCCGCGCAGGACTCTGGAAGCTCTCCCAGTGAATCCCGTGCCTGACAGCCGTGAGGCTTCAACATTCCTGGACTCCGTCAGCAAATGGACTGCTCCCCCGGAAGGATCCAGGGGCAGGCGCTCGGCCCCGCCCAACTAGGTCCTACCAACCCCCAGGGATCGATTGGGGCCGTGGCTACTCCTCCTCTCATCAATCACTGACTGACTGACAACCAGCCCGACGTAGAGCGGCTATGTCACTTTCAGGCGTGACGATCCAGTCCTTCTGTCGTTGCGCCAAGGACATAAGTCCCTCGACGGCTTTTTGGGCTACAACAGCCCTCAGCCAAATTGAGCCAGTGAACCTGTTCACGAGTCAGCATCCGCCTGATCTCCGAGACGTGAGGCCCGAAATTCGGGCGATTAGTCACTGTTGTCTGTTCGTTTCAATCAGCCAATTCGTTCGGAAGTACGCCAGTAGCCGGACTGTCTTGGTACTTATGGACTGCTTCGGGTGACACGGTCACGAAATCACCCTAATTGGGACAAAGTGGATTCATACCGGGATGCCGCGCTGTCCTCCGTAGCGCGACAGGCACGGGGTCCAGCGGCAATGCCGATTTCACGATCAACCTATCCAAAGGTTGAACGTCGTGCAATCGGAGCCTTAGGGATCGCAGCCCACTCCCCAGCCGGGGGAAGGTTTCCGTTTTTTAGCATTACCTCATGGCAAGGAGATCCGATGGAATCAACGATTGGCCGGCGAGCACTTATCGCAAGTGGAGGGTTCGCTTTGGCGGCCGGGGCAGCTTTCGCCGGAGCGGCGCCAGCGGCAGCGGCGACCGCTGTGGCTAAGAGCGCCAGGCGGGTTTACTACGCATCGGACTTCGGAATCGTTCCGAAGGCGACCATGCCGTCTACTACCGATCCGGACGGGCGAAAATTTTGTGATGGCAGGAAGGGACTACCGAATGTCCAGGCGATAGGCGCTCAAGGGACGGCGGCACCTGATCAGTCCGACGAGATCAACGCGTTTCTCCAGCAGATCGCGGACCTCGGTGGGGGCATTGCTGTTTTTGAAGGTAACGCAAGCCAGGTCATCGGTTATGGCGTGAAGAAGCCCATCGTCATGCTCAGTGAGGTGGCAATCTGGGGGCTGGGCTGGAACAAGACGACTTTCATGTTGTTGGACGGCGCGAATTGTTCCGTGTTCGTCAATAAACCCAATAGCAATCTTCACGATGTCCGTGATTTGAGGATCAACGGAAACCGTTGGGGCCAGAGTTTCACGGGCGGTTTGAGCTATACGGGTGCTGGAGCCATGCTGACCGGTAGGCATCCCGCGAATCCTGATAACTGGCAGTTCAATTCGCACGGGATCCTCATGGTCCCTGACTACACCAACCACTCTGTCCCCATGTATACCGATACTTACTCCAACTTTGAAAACATCTTCGTGTTGAACCCCTACGGCAGCGCCGTGATGACAAACAAGATTGGTGGTGAGATACATTTTCGCAAGATCGTCTCCATGCAGGCCGGCGGAAACGGTTTCACCGCCGGCCACGACTCGTACCTTAGCGACGTCACTGTGGCCAATTCTGAGTATCACGGGTTTCTGCAGCAGAGCGGGTCGACGAAGTTCTCTAATACGAAAGCCTTTTGGTGCGGCCAGGTGCTTGAGCGGTGGCAGGTCGGTGGGGGTGGCGCGAAGATACGTCGGGCGGCCGCCGGCTACAAAATTGTGAACGGTGTCTGCGAATTTTCGTCGGCTGAAGCGCAAAACTGCGGGGCTGAAGGCTTCTTAATAGACGGCGGGGAGAGTGTCAACGGGCAGCTCGCTGCGTTCGCAAACAACATGCTGGCTGATGCCAGTGCGGCGTCGAACCCAGATGGATGGGGAGCCATTCCCGACGAATATGCCGACGACACCGCTTGGAAAGGCCAAGCCGCCGCGCCGAAGCCGACGCCAGAAAGCCATCCGGGCGTCCAATTGAAGGGAAGGTCCAAGTACAACAATCTCTCCATAACTTCGAGAACCGCAGGGTCTCAGGGCGGCGGGCTCGGTCAACAGGGCTATGCGCTTGGCGTCGACTACGCCAATGGCTCCATCGATAACAACATCTCAGTTACACATTCCGACGGGTATAACGGACAGCGCGTCAAGGGAATCCTGACCCCGGCTACACCGCAAGGAGCTATTTCGAGCAACTGGATTCTTGCCAATGGCAAACCGTTGGGCACTACTGTGCAATAGACACCGAGTCCCCCTCTATAAATGCCCTCCCTGAAAGCTTGTCCACGACTTTTAGTAGGCGCCGTCTTTGGCGAAGACTGCTCTAACGGTTCGCAGGAGATAGATCATGTCTTGGAACATCGACCAGTTCTCCACGTAGTAGAGGTCCAAGCGAATTGAATCATCCCAGGAGAGATCGCTGCGTCCGCTGACCTGCCATGGACCCGTGAGGCCTGGTTTGACCAACAGCCGGCGGTGGGCAAAGTCATCGTAGGTTTCCACTTCCACTGGAAGTGGCGGACGGGGACCCACCAAACTCATATCGCC
This sequence comes from Arthrobacter sp. MYb23, assembly GCF_002979775.1. Classification (GTDB taxonomy): domain Bacteria; phylum Actinomycetota; class Actinomycetes; order Actinomycetales; family Micrococcaceae; genus Arthrobacter. The sequence goes on along the minus strand of NZ_PCPR01000004.1, from coordinate 250,251 downwards.
CATGAGGACATTGAAGAGTTGGGGCAGCTCGTCAATGGAATACCGACGGATGAACCGGCCTATCTTGGTGATGCGAGGATCATTCTTCATCTTGAAGAGGACGGCATTGCCGTCATTCAGTTCGGCGAGCCGGGGCAATTGCTTCTCGGCATCGATCACCATGGATCGAAACTTCAGCATGCTGAACACTTCGCCGGAACGACCGATGCGGGTCTGCCGGAACATTGCGGGGCCAGAGCTGTCGAGCCTGACCAAAAGTGCAACGACGCACATAGGGAGCGCCAGGATGGTGAGCAGGACCAAAGCAGCACAGAAATCGAATCCGCGTTTTGCGACCGCTTTCAGGCCCTCCAGGTTGGGCGTGGTCACGTGGATCAGCGGCAACCCGGCCAAGGGCTGCATGTGAATGCGCGGACCTGCAACATCGGTCAGTGCTGGCGCCATAAACATCCCAATGTCACGGGCGGTCAAAGTCCAACCCAGTTGCCGCAGCGTCGGAGGATCGACGTCTGCGCCGGATATGGCTACGGAGTCCGCGGCAGCGGCTTCCACCGCTGCCAATATTCCGTCCAGGTCCTTGCCCTTCCCAATGACGGGCAGTTCAAGGCTTTCCGGCCAAGGCCCGGTGGCATCGGAGGTGGTCAGATACGCCGCGACGGGCTGATAACCCGCCGCTGGATGAGCGCGGAGTTGCCGAACAAGGTGGGCTGCACTGGGGGCTCCTCCAATAACCAGAACACGACGAAGATGCTGGCCGGACTTCCGCCGGAGGATGAGGTCCTTCCGCAACGCCCACCGGCCAACGAGCAGGCTGACCATGCCCAACGGCAGGGCAACTGCGACGTAGCCTCTGGCAGTATCGAGCTGGAACACGTAGGAGAAGATGGCTATTCCTCCGAACAGCCACAGTGAAGCAGTGGTCACCCGCCGGTACTCCTCAGTGCCGAAGCCCTGGATCCGAGGTTCCCTGGTCCCCAGCACGCCCAAGGCTGTCCACCACAGGACGTCGAGTACCACACTCACCAAAGGGTATGGCGTCTGAACGGATCCTATGCCCAGTGAGGGGCGCTCAAGACCGAAGCGAAGTAGCTCGGCGATCGCAACAGCCCACGTGATGCAAAGGAAATCCACCAGTAGGACCTTTACCCGGCCGTCATGCTCAAGCATGTCCAGCTTGTCATTTACCTGGCGTGGACTGCTCGCACTTTGGGCGGGTCTATTCATCAATGTCAACACCAAAATCCCATGTGGCTAGCTGTTGGTTCCGGAAGGAGTGAGGAAAACGGAGTTACTCCGCTTGTCTGATTATGGAAGGGCCCGTGACACGAGGTGATCTGACTGCTTCCAAAGTACTAGGGGTGTTGGACCGGTACATCGCGGATCACGACGCTCTGTCTGTTCTGCCCTTCAACACTGAGCCCGTGCCGGAAAGGCCACTGATGGGCCGTGGCCGGAGGGCTACCTTACTGATGTGTCAGATCGACATCTACTTATGGCCGGCGCGGAACGACCTTGGGCCTGTCCATCGATCGGAGGTCAAATTGGGAGCAGTTGCGTACACCTTTGATGTCGACTTCATCCACAGAAATCCGGTGCTCAACAGCGCAGTAATGTCCGAGTGGGAAGGTGGTGCCAAAGCCGCAACACTCGGACAGGTCTACAGTTCGTGGGCATCCTTTTCGCATAATCATCCAAGAGCTGCCCACTGGATAGCATTGGATGCCTTTTTTGATGATGAAGTGCCTCTTCCACTGAAGGTCCGGACTATTGCGGCAACCGGCCGACGCTGCATTGTGTTGGGAAGGGTAAGCCAGGCTCAACGGTTCGCGCTGGCCGCCGAGGGCGCCGTTGCAATCCTGGATGAGGACTCGACGGCCGCGGAGATTCCCCGCCAGATTGAAGCGGTGGTGGTTGGGGCAACCCCCACGCTTCCACCACAGACCAGTATCGGAACAAGGCTTACCGACCGCGAGATCCAAGTACTGGAACTTTTCGCGCAGCGCAGGGCGCTGACAGCTTCCTCGCTGGCCTCGGGGCTGGGACTCAGGACCACCACTGTGCGGGGCCATCTCTTCCGCGGACGTCGTAAGCTCACTGCTGCAGGCCTCAAGTGTGCCACTCGAGGGGAACTCGCGAATGCGCTTCAGGAGATTGGTTACAGCCACACGGATGCTCAATGGCATGCCGCCGGGCGATGGTAAACAGGCCATAAAGGCATATGCCACTTAGGGGTTCGGCGCTCCACCACTGAGATCCTCGCAGCAGAAATGAGCGGGTAGATACCCAGTGGGAGTGCCAATCCAGGCAGCAGTGGGGGTCAGCGGACGGTCTCGCGACACAGCGAACAGCTAACAGCTAGAAGCGAGCAATCAAATGCCCGGCGCAAGGGAATGGCGTTGCCTGGTCTGAGCGCTCAAAGGGGGGCCCACCAATGTTCGTGGCGGGATGCCACGGACCTGCAGGGAGCACCGGGGTTTTAGGCGGAGGCTCGACCAATAGGCCCTGGAACGCGACCTACGGGCTCGGCCAAAGGGCCGAACCCGTAGGTGCGCTCTTTCCGGGCTGGGCGAACACACCCACCACCCGGTAAGACCGAAACAGCAAAGCTGCCCCCATCCGAGGCGGGGGCAGCTGACGTTTCGGCGTCTAGTCGGATTCGGTCAGAACGACACTGATCACGGACACCGTTGTGGTGCCATTGGAGGTCACGGTCACCGTCATGGTGGCGGTGGACGGCCGCTCGCTGGAACTCAGGTTCTGTGTGCTCACGGCAAACCGCGCTACACCATCGGCTCCGGTGACCACCGTGACACTGCGGCTCTGATCCGATTCGGGGCCACCATTGTCAGGCGCCGGGTACGCGTAAATACCCAGGACGTCGCCGTCTTGGTTCTGCCCGGATACGGTGACGGTAACGGTGGCACCGACAACAGGGTTACCGTTGGCGTCCTTTACCGTCACCGGGAAATCGTAGGCCCTCTGGTCCAGGTCGTCTTCGAAGCTCCCGTAGTGGTGGTCGCCCTTCCAGTTGCTGATGACGGTCCCGGTTCCAGGCGTCACAACAACGGGCGGGAGCGAGGCAGCCACCGCCGGGGTCGCCGCCGCTATGGCAATTGCGGGAATGCTCCAGGCAGTCCCAATGACAACCTTTCGCCGGTCAATAGTCGAACTTTTTGCTTTGCCTTTATCCAAGGTCATCGTTTGCTCCTTCAAGCCAGTCAGCACGCTAGCTGACTGAAGTAAATCTTTCGTGGAAATTTCGGTGCAAACGGAACTTATCATTGCGCTCATTCGGCAAAACTTTTGCTGCTTGGGATGTACTATGCAATATTCACTAATTCAACCGGCGAGGCATCCGTCAGAATTCCGTGGGTTCGAAGTTTCTCCACACTGCTCCGCAAATGGGATTCATACCCGGGTGGAAGTCCAATATGAGGAGCGAGCCGATCGGCGATGCCGTCTACATCGCCGGGAGTCGCCAATGCGTGCCAGATTGCAGGCCCAATCCCGGTCAGCCGGATTACGCCCTGGCCGTTCATGACGATGAGTTCCGTGCCGTCTCCGCTTGGTGACGGAATTTCAACTGCGTCGAGAAGATCAGCCCTCTTGAGAACCGTGAAACGAGCGGCATCGAGGCGCGGTTGACCTTCAGACGGCCGTGTACCCCCGCTCAGGACTGAGGTCCACGTCTTGGAGATGGCTGGCCGCTCAAGGAGCCCCGGCAAAACAGCGGCCAAGTCGGCTGCCTCGCTGTACGTCACCCGGACGGCCCCACCGGTCGCATCAAGGATCCCGCAAAGGCGACTCACCGGCTGGGAAACCTCGCCCAGGGACGACGTGTGGGGTGCCAGTTCGATCATCGCTTCGCCATGAGAAAGCGGAGTCACCTTGGGAACAGTGGCATCCGGATTTCTGTCCAGCAGGACAATCAGGGCCAGCGTCGTCGCGGCAGGCGCCACCAGCAGTCCGAGGTCGTCGGGGCTGATCTGACGCTTCGGAGCGTTGGCATCTTCAACTATCAGCGATAGTGGTTTCGGGTACGGAACGATCTTGCCCGAGCCATCGACGGCAACGGTCTCATCCGTCACATAGCCCAGTGCAGCCCCTAGACACCTCGTGGCGGTTGTCTTTCCCATGCCTGAGCGGCCTACAAGGGCAACAGCCCGGCCGGTTTTTCCATCCGCCAGTGCCGCGGCATGCAGCATCACCAGGTCCCCCCTGCCCGCGGTGATGCCAGCCAACGTGACGGCGCTTGTCAGTTCCGAGGCGAATTCCCTGAAGGTCCCGCCGGTCACCAGGGCCGAGCCGACCACCGAGGAGACTGTGGCTCGAAAGGCGCGTTCGTCCGAGTGAGCGGAGCCTGCAACAGAACTACTGACGGCGTGCACAGACTCGCCGGTTTGATCGAGGCAGCGTGACCATGCCAGCCGCAGATCCGCGTACATATCCGGAGTCACCCCCGCCTGCAGCACCACTGAGACGGCCGCCCCCAAGACACGGAGTTTTAGTTCACGCGGTCCCGCAACATTCGCTGATTCTTCCGAGAAATCAACCCCGCTTGTCCTTCCGTGAATGCTGGCTGCAGACCCTGTGGTCATAGTTGTGCTCCTCCTCCTGAAAGTGGTTCCTGGCGAAGTTCTCAGCCTGGGAGACCACCTGTTACGCCGGGGCCGGCGTTGCCACACAGCACAACGGCGTCCTTGATTGCTTGCAATCAATATCACTAAATGAGGCCAACCGTAGGGAATCACTAGTCAGTGGCAATAGCTGCCACCACGTAGGTGTGAAGGGGTTCGACCACTGATAGCCGGCATGGATCAAATAGAGTCAGGTTTTGGATTCAACCCCATGGAACACAATTTTTAGCTTCTTTGCCTTAAACCGGAGAGTGCTGCAGGGAAGCGTCGAAGATTCCTCGTTGAAAAGACTTGAATGAATTTCCGAGTAACCCTAGCCCACCAGGTTTTCGGCGGCGACGTCCATGTGGGCAATAATCGTCTCCCGCGCTTTCGCGGCATTTCCAGTTTCAATGGCAGCCACAATGTCGTGGTGCCGCCCGACGCTCATGTTGCGAGTGGCGCGTTCCAACCCGGCGAACATGATGGACATGCGGATGGAACCCTCCAGGGACTCCCAGGAGTGGAGCAGCGTTTCGTTGCCGGACAGGCGGCAAAGGGTGCGGTGGAACTCGAGGTCGGATTCGATCCGTTCCTCCAGGGACGACTTCGCGGCTTTGTCCATATTGTCGACGGCGGCACGCAACTCTGCGAGCGCGGCCTCCTTGTCAGGCATGTCGCTCAGGGTTCGGGCAGCGAGGGACTCCAGGACTCCACGCACGGCGAAGATGTCCCGAATTTCCTTGACGTCCAGGTGCCGCACCGACATACGGCCGCGTGCGCCGGCAGAGATCAGGCCTTCCTGCTCCAGCTGGCGCAGGGCTTCGCGCAGGGTGCCACGGCTGATCTGAAGCATCTCGGACAGTTCCGTTTCAACCAGATGCTTCCCGGGCTCGAGTTCACCGCTGGTGATCGCCATGCGCAGGGCTGCCAGGGCTTGTTCGCGAAGGCTCTTCTTCTCCAAGCCCAGCAGGGAAGCGGTGATGGCCATGGTGTGTCCTCGGTTCTATGGGCGACTGCTGACTGTCCGGTGTTAACTGTTGATACTACGGGCAGGAGTGCGGGACTGGCAGCGTTAGCCGGTCCCGCACTCCACGTGAAAACCCAAGCTCAGCCGAGTTCCGCCAATACCTTGGCAACGATCCTGTCCACGGACAGTCCGTACCGTTCGTGCAGAGTTGGCAGCGCGCCGGCGTCGAGGAACTGGTCCGGAAGCGCAACAGGAATCACACGCTTGCCCAGGCCGGAGGTGACGACGGCGGAAGCGACGGTTTCGAAGAGACCGCCAACAACCGTGTGGTTCTCAAGTGTGACGGCGAGACGATCGGTATTCAGCTCTGCCAGTACGGTGGCGGAGTCGAACGGCTTGATGGTGGGCGTATGAACCACTGCAACATCCACGTTGTGCTTAGCCAGAGCATCTGCGGCTTGCAGCGCACGCATGGTCATCAGACCGGAGGAAACAAACACAACATCGTTACCGCCCCGCAGGACCTTTGCCTTACCGAGTTCGAACTTGTAGTCGTACTCGTCCAGGACAGTAGGAACGTTGCCGCGCAGCAAGCGCAGGTACGTGGGTCCGTCAGAGGCCGCGAGCTGGGGAACTGCTTGCTCGATGTCCACGGAGTCGCAGGGGTCTACGATGGTCAGGTTTGGCATTCCGCGGAAGATCGCCATGTCCTCGGTGGCCTGGTGGCTGGGCCCGTAGCCTGTGGTCAGACCGGGCAAACCGCCGATGATGTTGACGTTGAGGTTGGGCTCGGCAATGTCCAGGCAAAGGAAGTCGTAGGCGCGGCGCGCCGCGAAGACCGAGTAGGTGGAAGCGAACGGAATCAAGCCCGTCTCGGCCATTCCGGCGGCAGCACCAAACAGGAGCTGCTCGGCCATGCCCATCTGGAAAAACCGTTCCGGGAAAGCTTTGGCGAAGATGTGCATGTCCGTGTACTTCCCGAGGTCGGCGGTCAAGCCAACAATGCGGGAATCAGCCTCTGCCGCTTTGACCAATGCGTGGCCAAAGGGCGCCGCCGCGGTCTTCTGCCCGGGGTCCGCGAAGGACGCGATCATGGCGGAAGTCTTGAGTTTTGGCTTCACGGCGGTGGTGGTTTCGGGGGCCTCAGTGGTGGCGCTCATCAGGCAGCCGTCCCTTCGTATCCTGCTGTTAGCTGTTCGCGGCAGATCTGCCACTCGTTTTCTTCGATGCGCATGAAGTGCGCCTTTTCGCGGGTTTCCAGGAGCGGCACGCCGCGCCCTACTTTGGTGTCACAGAGGATCACTGAGGGCCGCCCGACTGGCGCCGCAACGGCGGCGATGTTGTCGAACGCTGCCAGCAGCGCACCGACGTCGTTCCCGTCCACGCGCTGGGTGTACCAGCCGAACGACTCCCACTTTTCGGTGACCGGTTCGGTGCGGAGCACTGTGTCCGTGGCGCCGTCGGCCTGGAGGGCGTTGATGTCCACCATGGCCGTCAGGTGACCCAGCTGGTGGTGGTGCGCACCCATGGCGGCTTCCCACGTGGAGCCTTCATCCAGTTCGCCGTCGGAAAGGAAGTTGATGACGCGGGATGCGGAGCCCTGCAGACGCAGACCAAGAGCCATGCCGACGGCGATAGTGAGGCCATGGCCCAGCGAACCACCGGAGATCTCCATTCCCGGGGTGTAGGTGGACATACCGGACATCGGCAGGCGGGAATCGTCGGAGCCGTAGGTTTCAAGCTCGGCTACAGGCACAATCCCTGCTTCTGCCAACGCTGCGTAGTGCCCGATTGCGTAGTGGCCCGTGGAGAGCAGGAAGCGGTCACGGCCTTCCCAGTGCGGGTCTTCAGCACGGTACGTTAGCTGGTCAGCGTAGACGGAGGCGAACATATCGGCTGCACCAAGTGCCTGGCCGACGTAGCCCTGGCCTTGGACCTCGCCCATCGTCAGGGCGTTGTGGCGGATGCGGTAGGCGGCGGCGCGGATTCGGTCTATGCGCTCCGTCGTGGGAGCTGACACGGGTGCCGCTTCGGTAGATGAGAGGGTCACTGGTTTCCTTCCGGAGCCGGGCGCGTGCTGGTGGGGAGGACGCGCCCGACGTCGATGGCTGCTTTAGGCGTTTACGGTCTGGGGAGTTTTGCTGGCGGCTTCTTCAGCGAGTGCACGCTCGCGCTTGCCCCAGGTTTCCTTGGTGATTAGTGCTGCCCACAAGCCGATGGCTGCGTAGATGCTGAACAGCAGGGCCGGTCCAATCCAGCCCATGCTGACGAACAGCAGGGTGGTGATGAAAGGCGTGAAGCCGGAGACCATGGCGGAGATCTGGTAGGACAACGATGCGCCGGAGGAGCGGGTCTTGGCTTGGAAGAGTTCCGGGAACCAGGCGCCCTGGGCGCCGGCCAGGGAGTTCTGGCAGACAGCGTAGGCGATGACGATCGTGGCGATGATCAGCAGGAAGACGCCGGTGTTGACCAACATAAACATCGGGATTCCGAAGACCACAGCGAAGGCAGTGGACCAGATGTAGACAGGACGGCGGCCAACCTTGTCCGTCAGCTTTCCCCAGTAGTAGGTGGCGAAGATACCGATGCCGGCCGCGATGCAGAGCGCCACCAGGGTTTCTGTCTTGTCCGCCAGGTTATTGGTGTGCAAGTAGGAAATCATGTAGGTCACGGACACGGCGTAGCCGGCAGTTTCCGCGATGCGGAGGCCAATGCCCCGGACGATGTTGCGCCAGTCGGTCTTGATGACCTCCACGATGGGGGACTTGACGATGTCACCCTTGGCCTTCACGTCCTCAAACACCGGGGACTCGGGAACCTTGGAGCGGATGATCAAGCCAACAGCCACCAGGACGATGCTGGCGAGGAACGGTACGCGCCAGGCCCACTCGTTGCCGAGGCCCACACTGCTCAGGAAGACGATGTTGGCGAGCAGGAGGCCCACTGGGAAGCCGGCCTGCACGATGCCCGTGAACTGACCCTTCTTGCGCCAGGGTGCGTGCTCGTAGCTCATCAGTATGGCACCGCCCCATTCAGCGCCGAAGGCCAGGCCCTGGATGATGCGGACAAGAACCAGAAGTGCGGGAGCAAGGAGCCCCACCTGTGAGTAGGTGGGCAGCAGGCCGATGGCGAAGGTTGCCAGGCCCATCAGGATGAGCGACGCAACCAGCACCGGCTTGCGGCCGAGCTTGTCGCCGAGGTGGCCACCGATGATGCCACCCAGCGGACGGGCGGCGAAGCCGACGCCGAGGGTCGCAAAGGAGGCCAGGGTGCCCGTCACCGGGTCGGCGCCCGGGAAGAACGCTGTACCGAAGTACAGTGCAGCGGCGGTGCCGAAACCGATGAAATCGTAGGTTTCGATGACTGCGCCAACGCCGGAACCGACGGCGACGCGCTTTGCTTCCTTGGTTCCATGAACCGGACCACGCATGGTCAGAGCGTCATTGCTCATGTGTCTTTCCCTTTCAAGAGTGGGCGCTTCTTCGGCTACCCCACTGTCGACAGTCAACATAATACGTCAACTGTGACCGAGGACACCAGCAATGTCAACAGTCAACCTTGAGGGTTGACTGTTAACAGTTAACGCAGATAACGTGGTGTCCATCACTAAGGTCCCTCTCTGGCGAGGGCCCCACTTTGAGGATCAACGACGATGTTTCATCAACGACTCGGCTGCTCGTCCATCAGCTTCCGCCACCAGGATCTGGACACAGCCCTCCACACCATGCGCGGCCTCGGCTTCGAGGAAATAGACCTCGGCGCACTCCCCGGCGTCTGCGACCACGTGCCTTACACACTGGACGCCGAGGCAGTGGAGACGGTTGCCGCCGTCGTCAACAACTCGGGACTGCGCGTCCGCTCGGTCAACGGCGACATAGGGGCTCTGAATGAAACGCCCGACGCCGCTGCTCACATGGCGCGCGAGAAGCACCTGGAGATGCTGCTCGCCTTGGCGGCCAAGACTGGCGCGAAAGCCCTGGTCCTCCCTTGTGGGGCGATAGACCACGATCCCCTCCGAAGCCTCGAAGAGGACGTGGACCTGGTTGCAGCCCAGCTGATCCATGCCGCCGGACGCGCGGCGGAGTTCGGCATTGAGCTCTGGACCGAATCCCTGCACTACTACCGGCTCTGCTGGAACACCGAACGTGCGCAGCTGCTCGCCGACCGCCTTGCGGGATCCGACGTCGGACTCGTCATGGACTTCAGCCACATCGTTGCCTCCGGCGGCGATCCCGTGGACTTCGTGGAGCGATTCGCTCCACGAATCAGGCACGTCCACCTGCGCGACGCCGAGCCAGCCACGGACAACGAGCCAGGAAACATCAACCTCAGCATCGGCAACGGCAAGGGCGACTTCGCTGCCGGGCTGTCAGCGCTGCAGGACGCCGGCTACACCGGCCACTTTTCCCTCGAACTCGAAACGCGGGACGTCACACACGACGAACGCCCGGCGGCTGCCGCCAAGGCGGCCAGCTTCATCACAGACCTCATCTAAACCGCATCACCTCAAATTCAAGGAGCACCATGACCACCACCCAGCGCACCGCCGTCCTCACCGGAGCTACCTCCGATCGCGGCATCGGTCTCACCACCGCCCGCCGCTACGCCAACCAAGGCTGGGGCATCGTCATCCTGGACCTCGACGGCGAGAAATCCGCCAAGGTTGCAGCCGAGATCGCCAACGAGTTCAACGTTCCGGCCTTCGGCTACGAAATCGACGTTGCCAACGAAGCATCCGTCATCGCAGCCCAGGCCGCCGTTTCCGCGGAAGTTGCCGCCGGAAATCTCCCGCCCGTAGGAGCCCTGGCCAACATCGCCGGCATTACCTCCCCCGTCCCGTTCCTGGAAACCACGCTCGAGCTGTGGCACAAGGTCATGGACGTCAACGCCACCGGCACCTACCTGGTTACCAAGGCCTTCCTGCCGGACATGATCGCCAACGGCTGGGGCCGCATCGTGAACATGTCCTCGGTCTCCGCCCAGCGCGGCGGCGGCGTGTTCGGTAAGGTGCCCTACTCTGCAGCCAAGGCAGCCATCCTCGGCTTCACCAAGGCACTGGCCCGCGAAATTGGCGAGACCGGCGTGACTGTCAACGCCATCACCCCCGGCGCAGTGGACACCAACATCCGCGTCGGCAGCACCGACGAGCAGGAAGCCGCCATCAACGCCGGCATCCCCCTGGGCCGCAACGCAACCACCGAAGAAGTGGCCGCCGTCATCACGTTCCTCTCCTCCGAGGACTCCGCTTACCTCACCGGCACCACCATAGACATCAACGGCGGCAGCCACATCCACTAATTCGAGCTGCTCGAAGGGAAACCAGGACCCACCATGACCAGAATCTTCAACGATCCCGCCGACTTTGCCGACGAAGCCCTCGCCGGCTTCTGTGATGCCCATGCGGACCTCGTTCGCCACGTGGAGGGCGGCGCTGCTCGCCGCAACCGTCCGGCAACGCCGAAGGTCGCCGTCATCACCGGCGGGGGCTCCGGACACTACCCGGCTTTTGCCGGCATCATCGGGCCGGGATTCGCTGACGCTGCCGTGGTGGGCAATATTTTCACTTCATCCTCTGCGCAGCAAGCCTATTCAGTGGCGAAGGCAGCCCATTCCGGTGCAGGCGTTGTGTTCACTTACGGCAACTATGCCGGGGATGTCATGAACTTCGGCATGGCCAGTGAGCGCTTGAACGCCGAGGGAATCCCGACCGAGAACGTGCTGGTCACGGACGACATCGCAAGCGCCACGGTGGAGGAGGCCGAGAAGCGCCGCGGTATTGCCGGGGACTTCGTTGTCTTCAAGGTCATGGGGGCTGCAGCCGAGGCCGGCCTGGATCTGGACTCCGTGGTTCGCTTGGGTCGCAAAGCCAACAGTCTCACCAAGACCATCGGCACGGCCTTCAGCGGCTGCACCTTTCCGGGCGCCGGGCAGCCGTTGTTCAGCCTTCCCGAGGGACAGATGGGCCTGGGTCTCGGCATCCACGGCGAGCCCGGACTGTTCGATACCGAGCTGCCGTCCGCCGTCGAACTTGGCCAGGAACTGGTGCGGCGCGTCCTGGCCGAAACACCCGCGGGCAACACCACCCGGCTGGCCGTGATTCTCAATGGCTTAGGTTCCACCAAGCACGAGGAACTGTTCGTTCTGTGGCGAACCGTGGCTCCTTTGCTTCGCGAAGCCGGTTACACCCTGGTAATGCCGGAAGTGGGCGAGCTGGTGACGAGCCTTGATATGGCCGGGGCATCGCTGACGCTGACCTGGTTGGACGACGAGCTTGAGCGGTACTGGACCGCTCCGGCACTGACCCCGGCCTACCGTCGGGGTGCCGTGGGCGTCGAAGCTTCTTCTTCCGCCGCGGATGAGGCGGTGCAGGATGCCATCGCGACGGCCGACTACTCCTCCACAGCCGAGTCCCGAGCCTACGCCACCCAGTGTTTGAAAGCGTTGGACACCACTGCTGCCCTGTTGCGGGTCTCCGAGGCGTTGCTGGGCGACATGGACGCAATCGCGGGGGACGGCGACCACGGGCGCGGCATGGTTCGCGGATCCGCCGCAGCCTACGACGCCGCAACCCTTGCTTTCGAACGCGGCGCAGGAGCCGGCTCGCTGCTGGCGGCCGGCGGAGACGCGTGGGCAGACAAAGCCGGCGGCACGTCAGGCGTCCTGTGGGGCGCAGGACTGCGCGCCTTTGGTGAGCGGTTGGGAGACTCAGAGACCCCGACGCCGGAGGTCCTCGCCGAGTCTGTTCGCGCCTTCACGGACCGCATCGGGAGCCTCGGAAAGGCCGGGATCGGCGATAAGACCATGATGGATGCGCTGCTTCCGTTCGCCTCCTCTCTAGAGGAACGCGTCACCGCCGGTACCCACCCCGAACAAGCGTGGTCCGCCGCGGCAGCCGATGCCACCAAGGCCGCTGCTTCCACCGCGGAACTTCGCCCCCTCAAAGGACGTGCCCGGCCCTTGGCCGAGAAGAGCCTCGGTACGCCGGATCCCGGGGCGACGTCGCTCGCCATGGTGTTTGCCGCCGTCGGGCCTCATTTCACCGCCGTTCCTGTTCCCGCCGCAACAAACAATTAGGAGAATTTCATGCGCATCATTGTTGGCGCCGATGAAGCCGGCGTTGATTACAAGGACCTGATTCTGGCCGACCTCAAGGCCGACTCCCGCATCACGGAGGTCCTGGATATAGGCGTGAACCGCGCGGATGAGGACTTCACCAAACCGTACCCCTACGTTGGCATCACGGCCGGCGAGATGATCCGAGACGGCAAGGCCGACCGGGCCATCCTGTTCTGCGGCACGGGAATCGGGGTGGCCATCGCTGCCAACAAGGTCCCCGGGATCAGGGCCACAGCCGCCCACGATTCGTTCTCCGTAGAGCGGTCAATCCTGTCCAACGACTGCCAGGTTCTGACCATGGGTCAACGCGTGGTGGGCGTGGAGTTGGCCCGCCGGCTGGCCAAGGAGTGGATCGGCTACGCTTTCGATCCCGCATCCGGTTCAGCTGCGAAGGTCAAGGTGCTCAGCGACTTCGAGGGCTGCTGAACAACTACTTGATCAGCGCTGCGGCCTGGTCCATGAGGGCACCGGCTGCTTCAGGGCCGCCGGATGCGGCATTGTTGCCGGACGCCGTGGCGGAAATCAGGACGCCATCCTTGATGGCGTGAGCTGTGTAGATGGCTCCAGTCTTCCCATCCGGCATAACCATCAGGGTTTTGAGCGCTACCGTCCCGGGCACATTGCCCACTCCGCTGATCTTTTCGGTAGTAAGGGTCATGGTGTCCCCCTCCGCTGAAAGCGTCACCTTCTTGCAAGCCTCGATCTGCGACTCACTCTTGTCCAAGCTCGCCTGGAGCAGCCCGGTCTCAACGCCGGAAGTCAGGGCAAGGCTGGTGATGAAATCACCGGTCTTGGACCTTGTGGTGCCTGCAGACGTAGAACCGTCGATGGACTGGTACGCGCCGAGGGTGCCCAGGTTCGCGCACTCTGCCGGTTCGATGGTTGCCTTCGTCAGCACCCGAACTGGTTCAAATTGGGCTATCAGTTCCTGTCCGGAAACGACCGCCCGGCTGGTGCCATCGGATTCCTTGACCTCCCCGACCAAACCTGCAAGTTCTTCGTTGGTGTACTGCTTCGCGGGCGTCGGCGTCGCTGCAGCAGTCTCGCTGGCGGTGGCCGGCGCCGACTCCTGAGACGCCGTGGTGCCACCACCGCACGCAGTGAGAGCCAAAATTGCCAGTGCCGATACCCCGAATACGGGCAGCGTAGTTTTCTTCATGTGTTTCCCCCAATAATTCTTAGTGATGTGCCCGCGGACACGGGCATCACCAACTCTACATTTCCCGGGCCAGGCCGTAGGGAACTAGAAGCCGCCGCCGCCAGCACCCGTTTCGCCGGCCATGTTGGCAAAGCGTGAGTAGTGGCCTTGGAAGGCAACCACAATGTCCTTGGTGGGACCGTTACGGTGCTTGGCAATGAGGATGTCTGCCTCGCCGGCGCGGGGCGATTCTTTGTCATACACATCCTCACGGTGGAGCAGGATCACCATATCGGCGTCCTGCTCGATGGAACCTGATTCACGGAGGTCGGACACCATGGGGCGCTTGTCCTGGCGCTGCTCGGAACCACGGTTCAGCTGTGACAGCGCGATGACGGGAACCTGCAGCTCCTTGGCCAGCAGCTTGAGGGCGCGGGAGAACTCGGAAACTTCCTGCTGGCGGGACTCGACCTTTTTACCGGAGCTCATGAGCTGGAGGTAGTCGAGGATCACGAGCTTGAGGTCGTGCTGTTGCTTCAAGCGCCGGCACTTGGCGCGGATTTCCATGAGGGACATGTTGGGGCTGTCATCAATGAACAGCGGAGCATCGTTCATGCGGCCCATGGTGGTGGCGATCTTGGACCATTGCTCGTCCTTGATGGTGCCCTTGCGGAGATCCTGCAGGCCAATGGTGGCTTCGGCGGAGAGAAGACGCATGGCGATCTCGTTCCGGCCCATTTCCAAGGAGAACATGACCGTAGCCAGGTTGTTCTTGATGGCTGCGGAACGGGCGAAGTCCAGGGCGAACGTGGACTTACCCACGGCAGGACGGGCCGCGATAACAATCATCTGGCCCGGGTGGAGTCCGTGCGTCAGTTCGTCGAGTTCGTAAAAGCCCGTGGGAACGCCGGTCATGCCTTCGCCGCGGTGACCCGAAGCCTCGATCTCGTCCACGGTGGATTCCATGACGTCCTTCAACGCCACATAATCCTCCGCAGTACGCTTCTCGGCCACCGCGTACACCTCGGCCTGGGCCTGGTTGACGAGGTCTTCCACTTCGCCATCCTGGCCGTAGCCCATCTGGACGATCTTGGTCCCCGCGTTAACAAGGCGCCGCAGCACCGCGCGCTCCGCAACGATCTCGGCGTAGTAGCCGGCGTTGGCCGCAGTGGGTACTGTCTGGATGAGTTCGTGGAGGTATGCGGGCCCACCGATCCTGTTGATCTCACCGCGCTTTGTCAGTTCATCCGAGACGGTGACGGCGTCGGCGGGCTCGCCACGGCCGTAGAGGTCAATGATGGACTCATAGATGGTCTCGTGAGCTGGACGGTAGAAGTCGTGTCCACGAACAATCTCCACGACGTCGGCAATGGCGTCCTTGGAGAGCATCATGCCACCGAGCACCGACTGTTCAGCGGGGATGTCCTGGGGAGGTTTCCGGCTCGAGTCCGAAGCGCGTGAGCCCTCGATTGAGTCCAAGTGCGTAACTGACAAAGCCGTCCTCCATTTGTGTGCCGCTGCAGAGATGTATTCCCTGGCGGCCCGTAAAGCGCAGTGCGTGGATACGGGTCCGCCTGATGCATCTCAGGATGTCAGGCAGGTGCGACAGAATAGCCGTATCCACAAGTTATCCACAGTCGAGTCTGTGAACCCGTCACCAGCTGTGACTTTTCGGGAGCCCAGGAACCACGTCGCGGGATATTCGTGCCCAAAATGGACACTTCAGACACGTTACAGCAGGTGCCGAACACCCCTTGTGGATAACCTGTGGAATACCGACCACACGTTGTGCACAGACTGTGCGTTACCCTGTGGATAGAGAAATTCTTTTCGAGGAAATCATGCTCTGACCTGCGAAAACACTCTTCACAAGCTGTGGAGGGAAGAATATTTTGAGTGCAATTAATCCACAGATGCCCCGCCCCCAAGGTCAATCAACTGAAGAAAATCACGCCGTACATGCCTCAAATGTGATGCATCTTACAATCCCGGCCTCAATTTGACAGGGTTCTCTCAGAAGCCTATGCCGAAAGTGGAATGTGCTGTGGATAACGAAGTTCTGGCATAAGCTCTAAGCATGGGGATGAACTTTGGTGACGTGCTGACGATTGTCCTTCCGCTTCTTGTCCTCGTGGGCCTGTTATGGGCACTCACGGCGGCCTTCAAGCCACGAGATACCGGCGTCTCGGACGCTGAGAGGTATCAGCGCGAACTGGCGGCGCGTTCCGCTGCCCACCAGGCGTCCCAGGTACGGGAGGCGCTGGCCCTCCGCGCGCGGATCGATGCCACCACCAAGCCGAGCCAGAACGAGGCCAGCCAGAGGGAACAGGCAGAGAACAGCAGGACGGCCATCCAAGCCCAGGCTGCACGGTCCAACGCTGCCGGCCAAACGGGACACCAGCCCGCCGTGCTCCCCAATGGTCAGCTGAACCCGCAACTCGCCTTCGAGTTACAGAACCTGGTCCGCAGCGGGAAGAAGATCGAGGCCATCAAAGTCCTGCGCCAGGCCACCCACTCAGATTTGCTTACTGCCAAGAACTACGTAGATCGGCTCTGACGACGCCATGGATTCAATCCTCATCCCGCTCCTGATCCTCGTTGCGGTCATTGCGGGCGTGCTCCTGCTTATTCGTTCCTTCACCAAGCGTTCCGCTGAAAGCAAGGCCGATGCCGCAGGGGCGAATGCACCCAAGGATCCGGTGGAGTTGGCCAGAGAATCTGCCGCCAAGCTCAACCAGGAGCAGCACAGGCAGCTTTACTCGCTCATTGCCCAGGGACAGGGCATGGCGGCCATCAAGCTGTACCTGCAGGCGACTGGAGAGGGCCTGCGGGCCTCGCGTAACGCCGTCGGGGCACTGGCGGCGCATCCTCAGCCGTTCACGCCGGAAGCCCCGCCCAAAGACTTGATTTCCGACGACGACGACGGACCTGAACGTTTCCCCTACAGGTACAGGGCAATCGTCAGCAAGGGCGATGTCACGCGGGAAGTAAGCAGCAACATGCTTAACGACGAGATTTACGGTCGTATCCGCACATTGGCCAAAAGCGGCGACGTTGAGGGCGCGGCACTTGCTTTGACGCGCCACTCAGACATCAACATCAAGCAGGCCCGCGAGTTCATTGAACTCTTGGACGACTAAAGCCTAGAAGTCGAACAAGTCTCCCAGGAAGCCTTCCTTCTTCTTGCGCTTGCGGCCGTACTGATCGCGGTTGTAGCCGTCGCGGCGGTCGTTGTCCCTGCGGTCGTAATCGCGCCTGTCCCTATCGTCGTACCGCGGCTGCTGGGGCCGTGACTCGAAGGGGTTGTAGATGGGCGGCGGAGCGATCGGCGGCTGGGGTGGTGCGGCGACAGGCCGGGCGGGGGCGGGAATGGTTTCCGCCGCGACCCGGTCGATGATCTTGTCCAGCTCCCCGCGATCCAGCCACACACCTCTGCACTGCGGGCAGTAGTCGATCTCCACACCGCTTCGTTCGCTCATCACCAGGTCAATGGAATCCACAGGACACTTCATGCATGCCCCAACGATCGGCCCTGGCAATTAGTTCGGGTGTACCAAGGGCCGGAATCAACCAAGCGGCGGCCAACGTACCGAGGCACCCCAATCCCACGACGGCGAGCGTCAAAAGCCGCGACGGACCGCCGTGGCGTTCGCCGCGAGGTGCCGCCGAGCCCGGCGGAGGAAGCTGTCCACGGCCTCCGTCTCCGACTCCGTGCGGAGGATGCAGTGATCCATGATCCCAGCGCGCTCGTCGGTCTCCCACACCCGCCAGCCCGTGCCGTCACGCTCGATCCAGGAGGAACTTGATGAGCGCCCGGTTGCACCGAACCAGTTCGCGGTGGCCAAGCGATGCGTGGCGAGATATGCCGATATCCTCGCCATAGTCAGGGACTCGTCATCCGCCAGCAACTCGTCCAAGTGGTGCTGAGTTGCAATGTCCATGCCCCCATTATCCATGGCCGATCGGCTTGGATCCCCCAGGCAAAGGGAGGCGGGAGGACTATCTGCCTGCTGAGATTCCGGCAAGCAATTGTTCGAACGGCAGCGACTCAAGTGCATCGTTCTTGCGGTGAGGCTGGGATCCGCTCAAGAGCTGCACCAGTTCACCCGCGGCCCGGTCCACGCGCACCGAGAGGGGCGAGGCGCCGTCGTCGGCGTTTCCCCAGTCCTGCGGCCCAGCGAAGATGCCGGTGGCCGCGATCCTGGTGCGCAGGTAGCTGAACAGGGGGCGCATGGCGTAGTCGAGGACCATCTGGTGACGGTCTGTACCGCCTGTGGCGCCCAGCAACACGGCTTTTCCTTCCAGCGACTTCGGGTCCAGGACGTCGATGAACGACTTGAACAGGCCGCTGTAGGAGGCGCTGAAGACGGGGCTGACCGCGATGATGGCGTCAGAATCCTCGACGCCGGCAATCACGTCCGCGAGGCGCGGTGCGGCGTAGCCGGTGACGAAGTTGTTGGCGATATCCACTGCGAGGTCGCGCAGTTCTACGACGTCAATCTTCGCGTCGTACCCGGCCGCGCGCAGTTGTCGCTCGGTGGAGGCGGCCAGCTGGTCGGCCAGCAAGCGGCTCGACGACGGGACGCCGAGTCCGGCGGAAAGTACGGTGATGCGGCGGGTTTCCATGGCATTCTCCTGTTGCTCGTTCATTCAGTTTACATGCGTTTGCATCTAAATCAATGAACAGGGAGCTGCGTCCATGTATTCCCTGGACGTCCTGCCTACCCTTTGAGTTCAGTCAGAAACGCCACAGTGGCCCCGGAAATCTGCTGCTGGGCAACTTCACGATCCACGGAAGGCTCGCCGTCGCCTGGTTGGGCACCGTAGTTTCCGAAGAACGCATGATTCCCGCCTTGCACCTCAACGAAGGACGCATCGAGGGGCAGCAGATCACGGGAAGCGTCGACCTTGGCGGGCGTACTGAGTCCATCTTCCGAGCCGGAGACTGACAGGACCCGCAGACCGGACCGGTCACGCAGGGAATCCAATGGGTAAGAGGCGTAAAGCAGCAAACCGTCTACGTCCTGATTTCCAAGGGCAAAAGAGCTCGCACTGACTCCACCCAGCGAGTGGCCACCCACTGTCCATGTGGAGATTTCAGGATGGTCGGCCATGGCCCCGCGCGCCTGGTTTCCGTCCAACAGGCTCAGGTTCAGGGGCGTCTTGAGAATGACCACAAGAACTCCGGCATCCGCCGCAGGCTTGAGGATGTCCGCATACGCCCGCGCTTCAACGCGGGCGCCCGGATAGAAAATCAGCCCCTTGCTGGCAGACGCCCCGGCCGGAGTCAGAGTGAGGGCCGTCGGCGAATCCACCAAGGAAACCCCGGCAGCGGATCCCGCTTCAGCCGCCCCGGAGGCCTGATAGGCGAAAGGATTCAGCCACACCATCATGGCCACGAGTGCCAGCACAGCAACGCGCGCGGCCCACGCCCCCACAGCTCTGGCTACGGAACGCTTCGGTGACATGGCGCGTCGACGCCATAACAGGACGCCCCAAAGAACTCCGACGACGGCGGATGTCACCAACAGCGACGGCAGGAGAGGATGCCCGCGCAGGACGGCAGGATTCCCCAACAACATCCACAGGGGAGCAAGCGTTAGAGCCGCCACACATGCTGCGGATGCCCAGAACAGGACGGGCCGGCGCGTCACGGGAAGGGCGTTAGGGGAGGAAGTCATACTCCAATAATAGTTCCATCATGGAGATAAATCGTCTTCCGGGGTGCTGATCCCGGACTTACCGCCTCGGTGCATGCTCGGACAGGAAGTCGAAAGTCTTGTCCCGCGCCTCACGAGCCTCAGCAAAGTTCAGATGGAACTGGTACTCATGCGGGAGCTCAGGCTCGTGAGTGGCGGGCCAGAACAGTTCGGTCACCGGAACGCCGGCATCCTTCAGCCGGTTGCTGTACGGAACAGACTGAAGCCACGTGAGTCCGTCACCGTTGCCGCCGCTGATGAACGTGGGAGGGAAGTCGTCGGTCACGAAGTCGATGGTGGACATGGTGGCGCCGGCGTAGGTAGCAGACCAGTCCTTGGTGCCCGTATAGGCCCAGAGGGACGTCTTGAAGCCCCAAGCCACGATTCCATTGAGATCCGCCATGGCCCGAAGATCGTACACGCCGCAGTGCAGGATGGTGGCCGCCAGATCCGACTTCTGGAGCGCGGGCTCAATCCCCATCAGGTTGGCATACTCGGGATTCACGGTGAGCGTGGTCATCTGACTGGCGAGCTGGGCGCCGGCGGAGTCACCGGCCAGGACAATGCGGCTGGCGTCCACGTTCAGCTCGGCGGCATGGGTCTTGATATAGGCGAGGGCTTCATTGATGTCCCGCACCGCCGTGGGGTAAGTAGCCTCAGGGGCAATCGGGTAACTCATGCCGATAGTGGTGTAGCCCTCGGCCGCGATGATCTTCAGATATGGATTCACGTCGCGCTGGGCCCCGGAAATCCAGGCCCCTCCGTGAATCCACACCACAGTTGGAAGTGGGGCTGTGGTGCCCGCAGGACTGAAGACATCGAAGGTGGAACCGGGCTTGTATACGATGCCGTCCCGGGCTTGCAGCGGTGCATCCGGAACATACGGCGTCATTTCGTCGATTGTTGCCTGTGCCCCGCGCTCAAAGACACTACGGATCAGCAGTGCCGAGGGCCACGGGGTGGCCGAAAGTGCCAGCGCGATGATCAGCACCAGCAGGATCGCCAACTCAAGCTTCCGATGTCGTGCAGACCGCTTTCGGGGTGCCCGCGGCGGTGAATCCGCTGCCTCTGATTCAACACTCTTCGTCTTGGCTTGGATCGATTCCAACGGTCCCATCACACACTCCCCCGGTCGGTGCACCTGTGGACCATGCTATGGCGGAAGAGTGTCCCATAGGGCCAGGACACCGCAAGTGAAGTTCGAGCAGAGAAGCCCACGCCGCGCTGCCCCTTCCCAGCGGAGTGCAACCGCACCGACGCGCCCTCACATAGTTTCGGAAAAGGCTTGCATTATGAGTTCAAACTCATAATATGGGATGAGTGATGTGGCCCGCCTCACGGTGCGCATCAGATTCCAGCCTTCAGTGCGGAAGGCCCAACGATCGGATTTCCCCATGTCAGACATTGCTGTTCTGATCAACACAGCTGTCGCGGTTCTGGCCGCTGTTCTGTTGATCGTCCGCTTCCGGGTCAACCCGGTGATATCCCTGATCCTCGCCTCTGTTTACCTCGGCCTGGCGGTGGGTCTCGGTGTTGAAAAGACCGTCAAAACCATCACCGGTGGATTCGGCGAGATCATGGTGGATGTAGGCCTGCTCATCGCGTTCGGCGTCCTGATGGGCTCCATCCTCAACCAGAGCGGCGCGATCCGCCGGCTCGTGGAGCATCTCCTCAAGACCTTCGGCCCCAAGCGACTCCCCTACACCATGGGCCTGGCGATCGGGACGGTGTTGCAGTCAATCTTCCTGGACGTCCTGCTGGTCATCTCAGCGCCGCTAGCCCGCAAGTTGGCACCAAAAATCGGCAAGCTTGGCACGGCACGCATGGCCACGGCCATGGCCATCGCCTTGGAATGCGGCATCGTCTTCACGGTACCCGGCGTCGCCTCACTCGCGCTGGCAGGCCTCTTGAACGTGCCACTCGGCAAGATGCTCCTGTTCGGCTTGCTCCTGGTCATTCCAACCATCATCATTTCCATCGCCATCATGACGTTCTTGTTCCGCCGCGGATTCTGGAACGAAGCCAAGGACGAGGACCATACGTTCGTGGCGGAGGAGGACAGCGAGGGCGAAGAAGCAGCCAACGGCGGCCAGGCACCCGTGGCGCCTGCGGTAACGGAAAAGCCGGGTGAGGCAGCATCCAGCGCCCAACCGTCCGGCAGTACCGTTGCCGTCGTCGAACGCGAACGGAAAGAAGCCCCGCTGATCCTGCTGTTCGCACCGCTGCTGACCTCCCTGCTCCTCATCGGAGCCGGTGCAATCCTGGAAATCCTGGAAATCGAACTCCCCTGGCTCCAGCTGTTGGGCGAGCCCGTGATTGCCCTGCTGATCGGCCTTATCGGCACTTGCCTGGTGACCCGCGCCGCCATCGGACAGAAGAAGGTTGAGGAGGCCATTGCGGTCGGATTCAAGGAGAGCGGTCAAATCCTGATCCTCACCGGCGTCGGTGGATCGCTTGCCGCAACAGTTGCGGCCGCAGGCTTGGGCGACATCCTGGGAGGCTTCTTCTCCGCAAGCACGGTTGCTCCATTGCTGGTGGTCTGGGCCATCGCGGCCGTCCTGCACATCGCCGTCGGGTCCGTCACCCTGTCCGCCATAACTGCGGCTGGTCTGCTGGCCCCCATCGCACCGGCCATCGGATTGGATCCGGTGCTGCTGGCCCTCGCCGCCGGCGCCGGATCGCTCTTCATGGTTCACGTCACCAGCAACACGTTCTGGCTCCTGCAGTCACTTTTGGGCCAGAGTGTGAGAGGTGCACTCAAATCGGTCACGGTGGGAGTGTCCGTAGCCTCCGTGGTGGCGATCCTGCTGATCCTGCCCATGAGCCTGTTGTTCTGACCGGCCCCGCCAACCGCCTACCCACCACGCAGGAAAGAAGACCATGACACACCAAATAATTGCCCCTCTGGACGGCGTCCGGGTCCTGGAACTCGGCAACTACATCGCCGCGCCCACGGCAGGCAGGCTGCTGGCCGACTTCGGAGCTGAAGTCATCAAGGTGGAACGTCCCGGGACCGGCGACGAACTGCGCAACTGGCGCCTGCATAAGGGCAACACGTCCATGCTGTACCGCACGTTGAACCGCAATAAGAAGTCCGTGGTCCTGGATCTGCGCACGGACGCGGGCAAGCAGGCAGTGCTGGAGCTCGTTGCCAAGTGCGACATCCTCCTGGAGAACTTCCGCCCGGGCACCCTGGAAAAGTGGGGTTTGGGCCCGGAAGTCCTCAACGAGGCCAACCCCGATCTGATCGTCACGCGTATTTCTGCCTTCGGGCAGACAGGCCCGCTGTCGGAGCGGCCCGGTTTCGCCGCCGTCGCCGAAGCGTACGGCGGTTTCCGCAACCTGGTGGGCGACCCGGACCGCGCTCCCGTCCGTGTTGGCGTCTCGATTGGAGACTCGATCGCGGGCCTCTATGCCGCTTTCGGTTCCATGATGAGCCTCTACCAGCGTGAAGCACGACGACGGGACTCGGCCGGCGCGGTTCCGCTCACTGAGCGCATCATCGACGTCGCGCTTAATGAGGCCATGTTCTCCATGATGGAATCGCTCATCCCGGACTATCAGGCATACGGCGTGGACCGGCAGCGCGTGGGTGGCCGCATGGAGGGCATCGCCCCTTCCAACGCGTACGTGTGCAAGGATGGCGCGAGCATTGTGGTGGCCGGAAACGGCGACTCGATCTACCAGCGGTACATGCAGACCATCGGGCGCCCGGACCTCGCCGAAGATCCATCCTTGCAATCAAATGCCGGGCGCTGGGCGCAGCGCGAAGAACTGGATCAGGCAATCGGCGACTGGGCAGCCACCCTCTCCGGCGCCGAAGCCCTCGCGGCCCTGGAAGCCGCCGGCGTCCCCGCAGGTCCCATCTACACGGCTGCCGACATCAGCACGGACAGCCAGTACGCCGCCCGCAACATGATCCAGAAGTTCGACGTTTCCACCGGTGAGGAAATCCTTCCCGGCGTGGGCTTCCCAGGCATTGTTCCCGTGATCGGTAACCAGTCACTGCCCATAAGGAACCTGGGCCCGGACCTGGGCGAAAACACCCAAGAAATCCTTGGCGGACTCCTGAACATGGACCCCGCACAGATCAATGCGGCTTCCGGCCGCGAGGAGGCTCTCCGACCATGAACCGCTTCGAAAGCCCCTTGGCCACCACACTGGGCAACGTCATCCTCAGAGACGTCACGCTACGCGATGGACTCCAGCTCACCGGCAAACTCCTGCCTGCCGACCAGAAGATCGAGACCGTCCGCGAGCTGCTTCGCTTGGGAGTGCCAGCAATCGAGCTGGGTTCCATGGCCCGCGCAGATTTGGTCCCCACCATGGCCAACACACTGGAAGTGGTCCAGGCCCTCACCCCCGAGGAACTGGAGAAATGTTGGATCTGGGTGGCAACACCCGGACACGTAGCCAAAGCGTCTGCCGCTGGTGCACGGAATTTCCAGTACTGCCTGTCCGCCTCGGATTCACATAACAAGGCAAATATAGGGCGCACCACTGACCAGAGCCTGGCCGCTTTGCCCGAGGCCATCGAGTACACCCGCGCAGTGAATGGCCACATCCAGCTGTGCATTGCCACTTCCTTCACCTGCCCCTTTGAGGGTTACGTTCCCGAGGAGCGCATCCTCTCCATCGCCAACGATCCACGCGCCGAAGGCACCACGGACATCGTCATCTGCGACACCCTTGGACAGGCAGTTCCCGCGCAGGTATCCCGCCTGATCACCCGCGTGCGGGATGAGTCCCCTTCCCGTCGGATTGTGTACCACGGTCACGACACCTGGGGTTTGGGAGTGGCCAATACACTGGCCGCCATCCAGGCCGGCGCTGCCATGGTGGACGGAGCCCTCGGTGGACTGGGCGGCTGCCCGTTCGCACCCGGCGCCAGCGGCAACACCTCCACCGAAGACATCCTCTTCGCAACCCGCCCCCACTGGCTCACCCCGGATGTCTTTGGCGAACTCGTGGCCCTTTCTGAGAAGTTGTTGGCGGAACTGGGTGAGCCGAACCGTTCCAAGGCAGCCCAGGGAGCGCGTTCCAAGGCTGAGGCTTTTGACTGGGTCATCCCGCCTAGTGCCGGGCCGGCCCCTGGCCGGGGAATCGCGACCGGCCAGTCCACCACTTAGTTCTTGCGGCCGGCTCCGCCCGCGGCCATGAGTTCCAGCCGTCTCAGGGTCTCGCGGTTTCGGACGGAAATGATGGGATCCCGCATGGCCTTGGGCACGATTTTTCCCGGTCCACGCACAGCGTCCTCTGCAATGGAGACACGGCATTGGGAGCCGCCGAGGTCTTCCAGCGTGATCAGCACCCTGGCCTCGCCCAGTGGCCAGCCCCTCGCAAGGAGTTCCAGCTTGTGGCCGGGTTCCATGCTTGTCACGCGGCTGCTGTCATCAATAAGGAAGGGCCAAGAGCCTACGGAATGGTGCAACGTCGCACCAACTTGTGGCCACTGCTCGTCCACGGCGCGGATCCTTGAGGCCCCCACCACCCAGCCGGAATAGAGCCATCCGTCCTCGATGACCTTCCAGATGTCAGCGGCAGGGGACGTGAACAGCTGCGTCACGGTGGCCATGGCGTTCCTCTCTGCGTGCACAACAGGAATGGCTTGACCCTAAGCTAAGCATGCTTAGTGTTACCCTGCCACCATCTCATCAGTGAGTTGGCTTGCTGTCCTTGCCGTCCAGCCACAGCATGTCCGACTCATCGCGGTGGGTTCCGTCCGACCCCACATGCTTGGTGTCGATTTTTGGGCCCTTCTTGATGACGTGCACCAACGCCATTCCGTGGCCACGGCCAAGATCATAGTCAGATTTGAGCCATTCAAGAATGGTCCCGGCTTTCACCGCAGGGTCCTTGAATCCCTTGGTTTCCGCAATTTCAACCAGTTGCCGCGGGGTAAGCCCGGTTTTGTCTTCAATGGCATCAAGGTAAGCCTGGAACGACATCGGTGTCGCCTTTCGTCTGTGCTTCAACGGGCGGAATTCTTAGTACGTGCGGACATCCTATCGGCCCGAGAGCACCAACTCGTGCCCCATGAGGGAGGTGAGCCCTACACTGATCGCATGATGAGCCGGCGGGGGCGTTGTTGTGCGGTGGGCATGGTCGTCGCTGTGACGCTGCCGCTTGCGGTTGCCTGCGACTCCGGCGGCTCCGGCAGCTCCGGCAGCTCCGGCGGTATCCACTCGACGACCGCCAGTGGAAGCCCTGGACCCATCACAGTGGAGGTCAACCAATCCCGGGATCAATACGGCAAGCAAGCCATCCAACTACAGCTCACCAACACCACGGATTCACCACTGACCGTGACCAGTGCGCGGCTGCAATCCAGGCTGTTTGAAGGTGACATCTCCTGGGAATCATCAGGGGGCGGCCTTGAGTTGCCGCCCCGTCAGCCCAAAAGCCTGCCTGCTGCTTTGCCTGCGGCTAACTGTGAAGCATCCACGGACGAGTCCACGGAACTCAGCGTCAGGATCAATTACTCGGCAGCGGACACGGCCCCTGTGGAGGAGAACACCAGCGCCTCAGATCCCTTCGGCGTCCTGCCCAGGAACGCCAGCGAGCTGTGCATCGCGTCGGAAGCAGCAGCCATCGCAACCATGGTCTTGGACCCCGTACTTGAGGTGGCCGCGGACGGCCGCACCGCCGTCGTGCGCCTTGTCATCAGCCCAGCCACGCCGGGAAGTGACGTGCCAAGCCTCACTATCGAGTCATTCGAGGAGACCACGCTGCTGGCCCAATCCTCCGCAGCTCCCTGGCCCGTAAACGTAACCGTGGGCGCGGCCCAACAGGAACTCCCGCTGACCATCCGCCCGGCCCGTTGCGATCCTCATGCTGTTGCTGAAGACAAGGTGGGGACACTCTTGCCGCTGAGGGTCGTGATCGGTGACCGGAAGGGCTTGCTGAAGATTGCGGCGTCCAATGACCTGCGCGGCCGGATCTACGACTTCGTCACCGCCGCCTGCGCCCCGGCAGGATAGACGCGTCTAGCCGAGAGTAGCCAAAGCCTGGGGAGCGCACTCCACTTTCACCTTGACGTTGGCCTCCACGCTCTTTACTTCACCGTCGATTTGGTACGGGAGCGGCTTGAGGGTTGTGAATTCGTAGCTGGTCACGCTCGGCTGATCGCCCAACCCTTGCGTAGTTGCCTTCAGCGCAGTCAGGAGAGTGCGCCATTTGGGCATGTGCGGGAAAACGATCACCTCGAACTTCCCATCCGACGGGTGATTCTCTGCTTCGCTCAACGTGGCGTATTTGGCCATTTCATTGATGTTGGCGAAGACTAGGCTGTCGAACTTCCGGCGCTTCCCATCCTCCATACGGATGCCAAAGGGCTCGAACTTGGAGAACGTCTGGATGACGGTGACCATTTCCTTGAGAGCGCCCTTGCTGCCCTTTTCAAGTTCGGTGGCCACCACCGGAGTGAGTCCGAATCCGATGTAGGAATGCGCGTACTCGAAGGGCTCGTTCTCTTGTTGTCCCGTGTGAATACGGAGGAGGTCGATATTGTGGACCCGCCCGTCCGCAATGGCCTCTTCCAACGGCTTTGTACCAATGATCCGGCTGTGGTCATTGGCGTTTCCGGCGGCCCTGACTGCACAGACGGCCTGCGGGTTTCCGGCCTGCATCACACCGTTGACCACCTCGTTGTAGCCGCCATCGCCACTCACCGAAACCACCAGGACGTCGCCGCCTTCAGATGCCGCCTCCCGCGCCAGGTCAACCGCATGCCCGGCGTGCTCAGTGGGCTGGAGGGTGATCTTGGGCTGATACGTGAGCAACCCCCTCAGCTTGTCGTGCAGCTGCTGCGCCAACTCAGGCGCGTCCCCGGTGCTGTTGGGATTGAAGATGATGACAATCGACTCAAAGGTCCGTGCAGAATCCATACGTGCTCCTCCTAGGTGCGCCCGTTTAACTTCTACCCATTGCGCTGGGCGTCAATCAGGTGCCGGGTGGAGTGAGCGATGAAGGGGCGGCCAGCTCTCATGTGCTCGTCCAGCTCCTTGAGTTTGTCACGATAGGCCGCCACGGAGAAGTCGGGCACCCACCACACGCATTTACGCAGAATCCACACCACCGCGCCCACGTCGAAGAACTCCATGCGGCACCGGGCCGTCCGAAGGTCCACGACGGTCAAGCCTGCAGCTTCCGCAGCGGCCGACTCGGCCTGCGGATCACGGCCCTTCCTCTGTTCCGGCAGCGGTCCGAGGAAATGCTCAATGAGTTCAAACGCCGACGCCGGGCCAACATGTTGGGCGAAATAGTGCCCACCCGGGGCCAAGACACGGTGGATCTCGGTCCAGTCCGGCCGAACGGGGTGCCGGGCCGTAACCAATTCGAATGACTGGTCCGGGAACGGCAACGGCATATCAGTGGTTACTTCAACCACTTCAACCCCGCGGGGACCGAGCCTCTCAGCAGCCCTCCGGGCGTTGGGCGGCCAGCCCTCGGTAGCCACCATGCGCTCAGGGAACTTGCCAGCCTCTGAAAGTACCTCTCCCCCACCGGTATCAAGATCCAGTGCGCTCCGCACGGTAGCAAGGCGCCCGGCCAGCAACGTGGCGAATCCCCACGGCGGACGTTCCTCGGTGGCCCGCCCGTCCAGCCAATCAAATCCCCACCCTGTCACGTCCGCTTCGGCGGCCTCGTTCACCAAGGTTTCGAAGTCCCTCATCAGTTCTCCATCTTTTTCTCAGCCGCGAGTTGGGCAGCAACTTTGGCGATCAGGCTGTAGGGAATCGGCTTGGCCAGCGGAAACTTCAGCGTCCCCTTGCCTGACAAGTAAGGAGCCAGCTCCGTGGCTAGACCTTCATCGCCGCGAGGGACCGGATAGACCGAAATGTGGTGCACCCAGGCAGCGAAGTACACCACATAGTGCCCGCCCATGGTGATGGTGGGAATGCCGTAACTGATCATCTCCCCCGCACCCGGCACGGCAGCGTGAATGGTTCGGCGGATTTCGTGGAGGACCCGCTGAGTGGCCTCAGGCTGGGCGGAGATGTACGCGTCCACAGTTGGGTGTGTCTCAGGCATCGTCATTCTCTCCCTTTGGTTATGGATCAGCTTTCGCCGGGAAACCGGCCCCCGATGAGCCTGGTCATGTGTTCAGCAATAGCGAGAAGGGGTTCCACCCAGGCTTCACACGTCTCCAGCGGCATCCGAAGTGTTGGTCCGCTGATGGTCACAGCTCCCACCAAGCCGGCGGCTGAGTCAAAAACAGGGGCAGATAGGCCGGACGCCCCGTCCTCCCTCTCGCCCACAGTGATCGCGAACCCATCCGCATGGGTCTTCTTTACGGCGGCCTCAAGTTCCTCGGAGCTGGTGATGGTGTAGTCCGTGATGGACTCCAAAGGATCCCTCAAGACAGCTTCCATCAGTTCCGGAGACCAAGCGAGCAGAACCCTGCCCGCTGATCCGGCATGAAGAGGGACAATCTTGCCCAGATGCATCTCGCGGCGGAGTGCGTGATGAGTATCAGCCATGGCCACGCAAACCCGGTAGTGCTGCTCGGCCTTAAAGAAGCATGCAGTCTCGCCAGTGGTGTCCCGCAGGGTCTTGAGCAGCGGGCTCAGGATGTCCACCACCTCCATTCCCCGCGTGGCAGGCGCCGCCCAATAAGCCATCCGCATGCCGATGCGGTAAGCATCGCCTTCCCGGTCCAGGAAGCCCTGAGAGGTCAGGTTGGTGACCAGTCGCTGCACCGTGGACGTGGGCATGCCGGTGAACTCGCGGATATCGGCCAACTGAAGCACCGGCTCGGACAAGGAAAAGGCATCCAGGATGGACGTGATCTTGCCCAGGACAAGCAACGGGTTGCCGTTGGCCTTCGCGGAAGCATCGGATGCTGACATAGGACTCACGCTAAACGCTGCAGCGGGGTGGCGCCAATCCCGCCGGTAGGGTTGCACCATGGGGACAGTTTTGGAGGCCGAAGGCCTGGTGGTTGGCTATGCCGGAGCTCCCGTGTGCGGCGAAGTATCTGCGACGGTAAACGCGGGCGAGGTCCTGGGAATCGTCGGCGTCAACGGTGCCGGAAAGTCCACGGTAGCCCGGACCATCGCGGGACGGCAGGCCGCCCTGGCCGGAGACGTGAAGGTCCACGGCCTCCTTATCGATCCGGATGCCGTGCCGTTCCGTAGGCAAGTCTCCGCCGTTTTCGACGACGACCTCTTCTTCCCATCGCTCACTGTCCGGGAGCATCTGCTCTTGATCGCCCGGGGACACTCCCTAAATGACCCCGAGGCGCGCGTTGAAGAAGAACTCGAATTCTTCGGGCTGATGGTCAGGTCCCATGCAATCCCGGATGCCCTCTCCTCCGGGCAGCGGCGCAGGCTGTTGCTCGCAGCGGGACTCATCCGCCCGTCGTCGCTCCTGATTCTCGATGAGCCGGAACAGAGGCTGGATCCACAGATGCGCGTTGCCCTCGGTGAGCGCATTGCTGAGCACGCCAGGGATGGTGGCGCGGTGCTGCTGGTGACCCACGATCCGCAACTGCTGCTCGCCACGGCCTCCACGTGTTTGGTCATTGATGAGGAAGTCCGGGAATTCGATCCGGAGCAGGGGGCTTCGATCATTGCCGGGTCCTGACATGCTTGCCCTTGACCGTTCGCCCCGGCACCGGGAGCTGGCCGCTGAGATTGTCCGGTTCACCCGCCGATCCACCAGACACTACAAGCGCAGCCGGATCTCATGGGGAACCCGCTTCGTTGACGTTTACAGTTGGGGACTCGGCATAGGTGTTTCCTTGACCATTGCGGCCTCGTTCGTGTTGGCCCTCCGAAACGAAATCGCACACCGCGCCTCCACCACCGGCAGCATCATTGGAGAGCAATGGCTCGTCCTGCCGGAACCCGTGTTGTGGACCGCCGTGACCTTCGCGGCCCTCCTGGTCATCAGCAACCTTGCAAGGAAGCTGGGACCGATGTCCGTGAACGGAGCCGAGAGCAGTTGGTGGCTGACGCTTCCTGTCGACCGCCGGCCCATGGTCCTGCCGCCCTTCCTTCGCAAAGTGGCGCTCACTGGAGCCGGTGCAGCCGTTGTCTACCTGCCCTTCAGCATGGTGACCGCCGTTGGCCGCGCTCCGCTCGATCACGTTCTTGCGTCGCTCACCTTCGGCCTGGCAGCTGCCATTGCGGTGATTCTGGCGGCCCTGCAGCAGCTTGCTTTCATTGGCCCGCGTCTTCTGGGCCCGCGTCTTCTGGGTCCCCGGCTTGGCAGGACGATTGCGGCGGCCGTACTTCTTGCGTGCGCCGTCCTTCCGGCGCTGACATCCTCCGGGTGGCCCACAGCGCTGGTGGCCGTTGCCGCCGTCGGGCTCCTTGCCGTAGTGGTGCCACGCGCCGGTCAGGTGCGCGGCGACGAACTGGTACGCGGCGGCGCCGTTGCCGGGCACGCCGGAGCTTCCCTGTTCATGATGGACTCCAACGAGGTGCTTCGAGCGCTTGGCGGCACCCGCAAAAGGGTCGACGGCGGCAGGGCAGCCCGCTACTACGGCCGCCCTGCCCAGGGGCCACTGAGGGCGCTGATCCGCGCTGACGTGGTGGCCTTCCTCAGGCTCAATCCCCCAGTGACACCGCCGATTCTGTGGCTCGCCGCCTGCATCACCATACTGCTCGTGGAAGGTGGCCTGCCTGAGTTCGCCCAATTGGCAGTCATCGTGATCGCCGGGTGTGCCACGGCTTCCGGCCTGGGCAGCGTGGCCCGCAGGACGGCGTTGGTCCCCGAGCTCGACGCGATGCTTCCACTGCATCAGGCGCTTGTGCGGACCAGCCGGACATTGATGCCGTGCGTGGCGATGTCCGTGTGGATGGCCGCGTTGTCCAGTCTGCTGGTGCTGCTCGGAGCGGCGAACCCTGCCTTGATAGGCGTTGGCGCCCTCGCCGGGGTCGGCATGGGTGCCGGGACTCTCCGCGCGGCCACAAGGACCCCGCCGGACTGGACTGCGCCACCGGTTGAAACCCCGTTCGGTCCGGTTCCGAGGGCCCAACTCGGCTCCCTCATGCGCGGGCTGGACGTGACCATCCTGGCCACGGTTCCCCTGCTGGTGGCGCTGTACCTTGGCTTCGTGCCGCTGTCCGTTGTTGCTGTCCAAGGGGCCTTCAGTGCCGGCATCTTCCTGCTGGTTGTCCTCACGCGCCCCAAGCGCTCCTAGCCAGCGCTTAGAGCAGCACTGTGCCTTCGATGCACGTGGCTGAGGCGCCGCCCACCCAGATTTCGCCATCCTCCGCCTTGACGTGAATACGGCCAGCCCTGCCCAGGACAGTGCCTTGGGCGGCCACGTACTCATCGGGAGCCCGCCCACTGCCGATCAGCCACTGGGCCGCACCGGCATTGAAACTTCCTGTCACCGGGTCCTCCACCATGGCGTCGCCCGGGATGAAGGTGCGGACTTCAAAGTCGACGGCGGCACCTGGCTTATGCGGGCCAATGATCCCGACCTTCAGGTCACCCATGGCAGGGAGATCCGGCTCCACGGCCAAGACCTGCTCCGCTGAGCCAAGCAGCACGCCGATCCATGTGGGGCCGTTGACCAGCCATGACGCGTCCAGCAGGGCATCCTCGGGCAGTTGCAGGCCGGCAGCGAGCTGCGCCCGGGTATTGTCATCCACCGGACCGAAGCGGGTCAACGGTGGTGCAGCGAAAGCCAAGCGACCGGCGTCGTGCTTGACCCTCACCAAACCCGCGCCGCATTCCTGAACCAGCACACCGTCCACCTTGGGCACTCCCCCGGCTTGCAGCCACGTATGGGCCGAACCAAGCGTGGGGTGGCCCGCGAAAGGGAACTCCTCGCTGCCCGTGAAGATCCGCACCTTGTAGTCCGCTTGGGGATGTGTGGGCGGGAGCAGGAACGTCGTCTCAGAGAGGTTCGTCCAGTTGGCGAAGTGCTGCATGGTCTCCGTACTGAGGCCTTCGGCATCCACGACGACGGCGAGCGGGTTGCCCAGGTAAGGCACCTCGGAGAAAACGTCCACTTGCTTGAACGGGCGGATACGCAGGGCTTCTGAAGTCACTGCTGAAGGCTATCACCGGGGTGCCCTCCGGTTTTTACTGTCGCACCCGCGACGCGTCTGCGAAACTACCCCTATGGCAGAGAACAAGACTCAGCCCACGGATACCTCCGTGGAAGAATTCCTGGCCGCGGTGGAACACCCAAAACGGCGCGAGGACGGCTTCGAGTTGCTGGAAATGATGCGCGACATCACCGGCCAGGAAGCCGTCATGTGGGGCCCTACGATCGTTGGCTTCGGCAGCTATCACTACAAGTACGAGACCGGCCGCGAAGGTGACTCAGCCGCCGTCGGATTCTCCCCGCGCAAGGCCAACCTGGCCCTGTACGGGCTGACGTACGGCCCGGATGCGGACCGGTTGCTTCCCGAACTCGGTAAACACAAGACCGGGGCCGCTTGCCTCTACGTCAACAAACTCGACGACGTGGACCGTGACATTCTGGCCGAGATGATCCGTACTGGGTACAAGCACGTCATGGAGGAGCTCAACTCTCCCTGATCCTGCGGGAAAGCAAAAGGCCCCCACCACCGGAATCCGGTAGCGGGGGCCTTTCTTGCAGTCAGAGACTACTTGCTTGCAACGACCTCGAGGTCGATGACAGCAGAAACATCCTCGTGCAGGCGAACGTTAGCCGTGTACGAACCGACAGACTTGATGTGGTTCGGCAGTTCAACGTTGCGCTTGTCGATGGCGCCGAGGCCAGCGGCCTCAACAGCAGCAGCGACATCAGCAGGCTTGACGGTGCCGAAGAGACGACCGGACTCGCCGGCCTTCACCTCGAGCTTGACCTTCTTGGAGGACAGAGCCTGGGCCTGTGCCTGTGCAGCTTCAACAGAAGCGTGCGCACGAGCGGCGCGGGCAGCCTTGATGGACTCAACCTGCTTCTCGCCACCCTTGGACCAGGTCAGAGCGAAGCCGCGGGGCAGCAGGAAGTTACGTGCGTAACCGTCCTTGACCTCCACAACATCGCCAGCAGCACCGAGACCGGTTACTTCGTGGGTCAGAATGAGCTTTGCCATGTTAGTTAATCCCTTCCCTTAGCCGCGGCCAGCGCCGGAGTAAGGCAGCAGAGCAACTTCGCGGGCGTTCTTGATTGCCTGGGCGATCTTGCGCTGTTCCTGAACGGTAACGCCAGTGACGCGACGA
Organism: Arthrobacter sp. MYb23; assembly: GCF_002979775.1. Classification (GTDB taxonomy): domain Bacteria; phylum Actinomycetota; class Actinomycetes; order Actinomycetales; family Micrococcaceae; genus Arthrobacter. The sequence goes on along the minus strand of NZ_PCPR01000004.1, from coordinate 216,558 downwards.
GCGCGGATCTTTCCGCGGTCGGAGATGAACTTGCGCAGCAATGCTACGTCCTTGTAGTCGATGACGGTGATGTCAGCGGCCTTCAAGGGGTTGGACTTTGGTTTGGGCTTACGGAGTTCAGCCTTAGCCATCGTGGAGCTCCTTATCTATGGAGCCCGTGGATATTGATCCACGGGATGGTGGTGTTCGACGGCGATTGTCACCATGATGCCTTTCGGCAGTTCCGGTGAGTGTCCGGCGTCGGACTTTTATTTTTTGTTTAGAAGGGAGGTTCGGAATCCGGGCCGTTGCCCCAGCCGCCAGCATTGCTGACACCGGGCGTAGCCCAAGGGTCATCCTGCTGCTGTGCGGGCTGGTTGCCGCCCCAGGTTCCACCGGAGTTGCCGCCGCCCTGGTTTCCACCAGGAGCGCCTCCTCCGAAGCCACCGGAATTACCGGCGTTACCGCCACCGAAGCCACCCTGGCCACCGCCGGAGCGCTGGGTACGGTTGACCTTGGCGTTTGCGTAACGCAGGCTCGGGCCAATTTCATCGACCTCAAGCTCGATTACGGTGCGCTTTTCGCCTTCTTTTGTTTCGTAAGAACGGCTCTTCAAACGGCCGGAAACGATGACGCGCATGCCCTTGGTGAGGGACTCGGCCACGTTCTCGGCAGCTTCACGCCATACCGATGCGCGGAGGAACAGGGTTTCCCCGTCCTTCCACTCATTGGACTGGCGGTCAAAGGTCCGGGGAGTAGAAGCGATGGTGAAGTTCGCTACTGCTGAGCCAGACGGGGTGAACCGCAGCTCGGGGTCATTGGTGAGATTACCGATGACCGTAATAGTGGTTTCGCCTGCCATCTACTGCCTCCTTGTTCGTTCCTTCGGGGTAAAGACTTGAAAGGGGCTGATTACTCAGCAACGACCTTCTGGTCTTCAGGGCGGATGATCTTGGTGCGCATGATCGTCTCGTTGAGAGACAGCTGGCGATCAAGTTCCTTGGCGGTAGCCGGTGCTGCGGTGAAGTTCACCACTGCGTAGATACCTTCGGACTTCTTCTTGATGTCGTACGCCAGACGGCGACGGCCCCAGATATCAACCTTTTCGATGGTTCCACCATCGGTGGTGATGACATTGAGGAACTTCTGAAGCGACGACTCTACGGTACGCTCTTCGACCTCGGGGTCGATGATTACCATCAATTCGTAAGGACGCATATGTGAACCCACCTCCTTTGGGCTAAGCGGTTACGGTATTTCCGTAACAGGAGGTTCATTTGCGATGCTGCGTTGGCGCTCCCCGGCCTAAAACACGACAAGAGGGCGTAACACAGACTTCAATATCTTAGTGCATCTCCTGCACTCAAAGCTATTCGGCGGGATCCCCGGCCGGAACCCGCCACGTTACGTATGTGGATAACCCCGGCCCCCGGCGCGCAATACTGGGGTTATGACCGTACTGAAGTCAATCGTCCTCTTCGTTTTCGCCGCTGTCGCAGAGATCGGCGGAGCCTGGCTGATCTGGCAGTCCGTACGCGAAGGCAAAGCCTGGTGGTGGGCAGGGCTCGGCATCATTGCGCTGGGCATTTACGGATTCTTCGCAGCATTCCAACCCGAGGCCCACTTTGGCCGGGTCCTCGCGGCCTACGGCGGCGTGTTCATTGCCGGTTCCCTGGCGTGGGGAATGCTCATGGACGGCTTCCGGCCGGACCGCTGGGATGTGATGGGCGCAGCGATCTGCATCGTCGGGGTGGGCATCATCATGTTTGCGCCGCGCACGGGCAGCTGAAGCCGGCAACTGAGGACCTAAGGCAGGCCCGAGCACGACAAAACCCCCGGAAGATCAGCTTCCGGGGGTTTCTCTGTGCGCGGAGGGGGACTTGAACCCCCACCCCCTTTCGAGGACTAGCACCTCAAGCTAGCGCGTCTGCCATTCCGCCACCCGCGCAAGGTGATCAGGAGAAATAGTGTTTCGTTTTTCTCCTTGACAGCGACAAAGACAATAACACGACCGGGAGCAATCCGTAGATTCCAGTTGCGGTGGAAGCCTCCCGCTAGGGTGGGGGCCATGGATGCCACACCGCTTAGCACCTTGGTTCTGACCGTTGTTTTCTCAGCGATCGCCCTCTATTTCCTGTACTTCGTGATCCGCGCGGGCGTCCGGGACGGCATTCTGCAGGCTGACAAGAAGCGCAGCGAGCACGATGCCACCGACCCGTCACGCCGTACAGACTTTTGAGATCCCGCACTGGCTAGGGTGAGCTCATGCACAACGTCAGGGTGAAGCGGAGCCGGCTGCGCTTTGTGGTCATGGTTCTAGCCGGCGCATCGGCCTTCGCCGTTACCGGCGCCTTAGGTAACTGGGTGGATGCTCCGGCTGTCGGCTGGGCCGTGGCCGCCTTGGTCTACGTGGCCTGGGTGTGGTTGGTGATCGCGCGGCTTGATCCTATGGAAACGCAGCACCATGCAACCTCCGAGGACCCGTCGCGGGGGGTCACGGACGTACTAATACTCATCGCCAACCTGGCCAGCCTTGCGGCTGTGGCCGCAGTAATCGTCGATTCGCATACGCAAGGAACCGGCGCACGCCTTTCCTCTGCAGCACTCGCCCTGGCATGCGTGGGACTGTCCTGGATGCTGGTCCAAACCCTCTTCACGCTGCGCTACGCCGAGCTTTACTACAGCCAGGACGGCCGTGCCGGGGGCGAAGTGGGCGGCATCAACTTCAACCAGGACCGCCCTCCGCAGTACACAGACTTCGCCTATCTGGCCACGAGTTTGGGCATGACCTACCAAGTATCGGACACCAACCTCGGGAATCACACCATCCGGCTCGAGGCGCTGAAACATAGCCTGCTGTCCTACTTGTTCGGGACCGTCATTTTGGCCGTCACCATCAACCTGGTCATCGGCCTGGCCCAGTAGCCGAGCAATGGTGTCCTTAAAGCGAAACTGGACAGCCGCCGTCGAATATTGACGGCGGCTGTCCAGTTTGAGAAATGGCGACGCTTTCAGAAATAACGACGCCGGTCAGGAACCGATCTTGGTGCGTTCGGCTTCCCCTCCAAGCACCGGGGTTGAAGGAGTAGCGCCCTTTCGGCGGTACCGAAGCACTCCGATACCCACCACAATGGCGGCCAAAGCCAGCGACAGGAACAGCGATTCGCGCGTGGATTCGATGACGACCATACCGATGATCAGTGCCACGATGGCGCCGATAGTGACCCACGTGAGGTAAGGGAAGAGCCACATTTTGAGCTCAAGATCCTTGGCGGCGGCCCCCATTCGCTTGCGGAGGATCAACTGCGAGGTGGCAATGACCAACCACACAAACAGCGCGATGGCACCCGAGGTGTTCACAAGGAACAGGAACACGGTGTCCGGGGCGATGTAGTTGGCTCCCACGGTGAGGAATCCCACCACGGTGGATGCAAGTACTGCCGCAGCCGGAACGCCGCGCTTGGAGATCTTCATCCATGCCCGGGGAGCATCGCCGCGCTGCGACAGCGAGAAGAGCATGCGGCTGGCGGTGTAAAGGCCCGAGTTCAGGCAGGAGAGCACCGAGGTGAGGACAACGATGTCCATGATGGTGCCGGCGCCCGGGATTCCGTAGAGCTCGATGACGGCGACGTAGGGGCTCTTGGCCACGGAAGCATCGTTCCAGGGCAGCAGGGTCACCACGATGGCAATGGAGCCGATGTAGAAGATCAGGATGCGCCACACGGTGGACTTCACTGCCTTCTTGACAGCGTCCACAGGGTTCTCGGATTCGCCAGCGGCGATGGTGGCGATTTCGGCGCCGAAGAAGGAGAAGACCACCACGAGAATGCCTGCAAGGACCGCGCCGGGGCCGTTTGGCATAAACCCGCCCTGGTCCAGCAGGTTGGCGACGCCGGGGGCGGAAACACCTGGCATGAAGCCGAGGATGGCTACGATGCCTGCGAGGAGGAAGATGACGATTGCCGCCACTTTGATGGAGGCGAACCAAAATTCGAACTCACCGTAGGACTTCACGGATCCCAGGTTGGTCAGCGTGAGGAGCACCATGAGAACGAGTGCCCAGATCCACTGATCCACGCCGGGAACCCAGCGATGCATGATGGCGGCACCGGCCGTGGCTTCGATGCCAAGGACGATGATCCAGAACCAGGCGTAGAGCCAGCCGATGCTGAATCCGGCCCAGCGGCCGAGTGCCTTGTCTGCATAGGTGGAGAAGGAGCCCGTCTCAGGATTGGCCGCAGCCATCTCACCAAGCATGCGCATGACGAGGATGACCACAAGGCCCGCAGCAAGGTAGGCCACGAGGATGCCCGGACCGGCCTGCTGGATGGCGGCCCCGGAGCCAACGAACAGCCCGGCTCCGATGACGCCGGCAATGGCGATCATGGAGAGGTGTCGTGGCTTCAGGGACTTGGAAAGTTGTTGGTCAGCGTGCATGGTTCGGCGCCGTCCTTTAGGTTTTGAGGTTGGCCACGGTGGTGTGCCACGGGCCACATGACTACATCACGCTAACCTGCTACACGAAGGCCGATCCTATGCAACCGAACAGTTTGATCATCCAGAAACAGGGACAACGCACAAAATGTAACCAAGGAAGCAATCAATGTTTCCTATAGGAAACATTCGAAATACCCCTGAAATGACTGCTTGAGGCTTTACTCAGACAGCGGTCCGGAAGAACAACTCCGAAACGGCGGCCAGACTCTTCGGATCGTCCACCCCGCACAGCTCCCTTGCGGAGTGCATGGACAGAAGCGGGATCCCCACGTCCACCGTCCGGATCCCCAGGCGGGTAGCAGTCAGTGGCCCGATGGTGGAACCGCACGGAAGATCGTTGTGGGAAACGTACTCCTGGTATGGGACATCCGACTCGTCGCAGAGCCGGGCCCACAAAGCGGCTCCCGTGGCATCCGTTGCGTACCGCTGGTTGGCGTTGATTTTGAGCAGTGGACCGCCGTTCAACACCGGCCTGTTGGCGGGATCGTGCTTCTCCGCATAGTTCGGATGGACGGCGTGGCCCGCGTCTGCAGAAACACAGAACGACGCCGCCAGGGCCTGCCGCCTTTGGCTCACCGAAGCACCCAGGCCGTCGGAAATGCGCACCAGGATGTCCTCAAGGATTGGCCCGCAGGCGCCGGAGCGCGAATTGGAACCGATCTCCTCATGGTCGAACGCCGCGAGGACAGCGATGGGGCCTGTCGCCGGCGCAGCGGATGCGTGGGCTATCAGAGCCAGCAGGCCTGCGTGGGTGGAGGAAAGGTTGTCCAATCGGCCGGAGGCGAAGAACTCACCCTTGGCCCCGAACACCGCAGGTGTCTGCGTGTCCGCCACGACGACGTCGTAACCACCGATGTCCGCGGCATCAACAGTGGCGCCTTCAACACGATCGGCAAGCAATCCCAAAAGGTCCTCACCGGCAGGATCTCCTTGGCCGAAGATGGGGTTCATGTGCTGCTGCTTGGACAGGTGGAGCCCGTTGTCATTGACGCCGCGGTCCAAGTGAATTGCTAGTTGCGGAAAACGAAGAAGCGGACCGGTGGCGGTCAGGTGCTGAGTGCCGTCACGCAGGACCAATCGGCCGGCCAGCTGCAATTCGCGGTCCAGCCAGGAGTTCAGCAACGGTCCGCCGTACACCTCGACGCCTGCCTGCAGCCAGCCGAATTTTCCGGTGGTGGGCTTCGGCTTCAGCTTGAACGACGGCGAGTCGGTGTGTGCACCCAGAATATTGAAACCAGTGGTGGGCCCGGCTTTCTCGGGTGTCACCCAAGCGATGAGTGCACCGTCGCGGATCACGTAGAACTTACCTGCTACACCATCCCAAGGCTGGAGTTCATCCAGCCCGGTGAAGCCAACAGCATCCAGGCGTCGAGCAGCCTCGTGCACCGCGTGGAAACTCGACGGGGACGCCGACACGTACGCACCGAGGTCCTTGATGTGGTCAATTGCGGCGGAGGCATTCGAAGGCATGCCCCCGAGTCTAGCCCCGCTTTCGTTGACGGCCGGGCTAGACGGTGACGTTCAGCGCGGCCGTGTAGCCGCCCGCCACAGAACCGGACATAGTCGCCAATTGGTATATGCCTCCATCGTCACCAAAGACGTTGTCCGAGGTCAGAGTGGTAATCGGGAAGTTGCGGGCACTCGATTCGTACCCGGAAGTCGCGTAGACCTCCTTGCACGCCTTTTCAGTCAGCGCGATCTGCGAGACCGCCAGCACCTGCCCGGCAGCGGAGGTGTTGCTCATGGATTCGAATACCTCAAAGTGAATATGAGGCCAGCGGCCCCTGTATGCACCCGGGAAGATGGTGCTGAAGGTAAGTTGCCCGTTGGAGTCAGCTTCCTGCACGCCGCGGAGGTAGTTCTCATTCTCAAGGCCCGAATCGTAGAGCGAGTATTTGCCGTCCTGGTCGCAGTGCCAGGCATACACGGCCGCTCCGGCCAAGGGAGCGCAACCATTGGAGTTGTCCAGAAGCGTCAGGGTAACCGTCAACGGCACGCCTTCGGCTTTAGTGGTGGACGTGCCAAAGCTGGACCTGATATCGCGACGAACCACCCCTGAAGCCTCGAGCACGTTAGGACCATTGGAACCGTCGCCCGGGTAGGGCCCCAACGTCTCCTCCGGGATCTCCACCCCGCATTCCGCGAAGGCACGGGTCACGGTGCTCGTAGCCGACGCAGAAGGCGACGCGGCCGCCGTCGTGCTTGCCGTGGGGGCGGCAGTAGCGCTGGCAGTGCTCGACGGCGTTGCGCTGCCGCCTCCCGTACTTGGCGTACAAGCCGCGAGGGCCGCTGCAGTGCCTGCGCCGAAGAGGATCCCTAAGCTGCGACGCCGGCTCAAGAGAGTGGAGAGATCAAACTCAAGGCCGCGATCGTGATTGGGGTGAGGAGTAGTCATGCATCCATGAAACGCGTCGCGCCTATGGCTTGTACATGGGGAAACTGTGCCGGGACTGTGAACTCCTCCCTAAGGTGTGCAATATAAACATTTCTATATGCTTGTAATGCTCATCACATCGTGGCACGATATCTCGAAGACACACTGAAAGAAGGGTCCCCCTAATGAACATTGAACTCAAAGCGGTGCGCAAGCTTCGCATCCATTGGCCCATACCAACGGAGACCATGACCCAACTCGCTGGTGGCGACCTCCAGGCGTTGAACTCCGACGCCGGCATCACCTCGTTGCTGGATGAACTGCAGGCCACACCGGAACTGGGCGGCTTTGGCAATTACCACCACGTCTTCGAGTCCTCAGCAGGATTCGAAGGCTTCACCGTGGCCGAAGGGGCCAACCCCACCCTCGGCACGGTGGGCCAGCGGACAATCTCACCCACGTTCGTGTTCACCACCTACTTTGACGACTCCCTGGATCAAGGCACCGTCCAAGCCCTTGTTCAACGAATTGTGGACATCCACCCTTGGGAAGTTCCCGTGATTGAGGTTTCAGGTCCGCTCAGCGTTTCCAGCAGCGCCGCAGCCACTCACGCCGAATCGAGGTTGGCATCATGAGCTCTCCCTTGTGGCAGCAGCTGGCACCACTTCTCCTCAACAGAACATTCACGGACCTGACCCATGCCTTTCATCCAGGTCAGCCCCACTTTCCGGCCTTTCCTGACGAATCCAGGGAAACTCTCTTCGATCTGGAAAAGGGAGACGGATTCACGGCCCACAGGTACTCGATTGTGGGCCAGTGGGGGACTCATGTGGATCCGCCGTCGCACTTTGTCCGCGGCGGGCGGACACTTGATCAACTCCCCGTCGAAGAAATGATTCTGCCGTTGGTGGTCCTGGACATCAGCAGCCGGGTCCTGGCCAATCCGGATGCTACGCCCACCATGGACGACGTCCTGGAGTGGGAATCGCGCAACGGCGACATCCCCGCAGGTTCCTTCGTGGCACTGCGCACAGGATGGAGCCGCCGGTGGCCGGACACAGCAGCCATGGCAAACCGGGACCGCCAAGGGATAAGCCACACTCCAGGGTGGTCCGGCGACGTGCTGGAGTACTTGATCGAAAAGCGCGCAGTCACTGCCGTGGGCCACGAACAAACAGACACCGACCCGGGCATGGCCACCTCCCGCCAGGATTTCAGCCTCGAAACTTACGTGCTCGCCCAGGACAAATGGCAGATCGAATTAATGGCCAATCTGGAGCATGTTCCGGAGGCTGGAGCCGCCCTGATTGCTACCTGGGCAAAGCCGCTCGAGGGCAGTGGCTTTCCGGCCAGGGTCTTCTCCATCCACTAGGTCCGCCCGCCCCCTGACACGCGTGCCTCAACGGGGTGGCTAGAATCGACCCATGTCAAAGACCTCCAGCATGGGCCGTGGAATGCTGGCCCTCCTTGCCGTGGGAGAACGTCATACAGAAGGATTCGACGGCGGCACGGTGGCTGACGTCGCAGCACGCTTGGGCAAAGACCGCAGTCAAGTGTCGCGGAGCCTTAAAGGCGCGCAGCAGGAAGGCTTCCTCAGGCGTACCGAGCAGCGTGAATACAGCTTGGACTGGTCCATCCTCACGGATGCTCAGCTGGTAACTGAGCAGCGGCTCAAGACCGACGGCCTCACTGCGTTGGAAGGCTTGGCCTCCGAAACCAATGAGGCCTGCTTTCTGGGCGTGCTCAGCGGAAACAGTACGGTGACAATCGGCGAGCAAGTTCCGGAAAGCGCCAATCTGGTGGGTTCCTGGCTGGGCCGCCCCTACCCGGCCTACTGTAGTGACGCCGGCCAAGCACTCCTCTGGGATGCCGACGACGCTGAAATACGGCTCATCTTTGACGACGTGGAGTTCATCAGGCACGGACCCAACACGCCCGTTTCAGTAGACGACTTCCTGGAGCGGCTCAGCAAAGCACGCGCCCGAGGATACTCAGTTGTGGATGAAGAGGCCGAACCCGGACTCTACTCGCTGTCCGCGCCCATCAGGGACTTCAAAGGAGAAGTTTCGGCTGCCCTGCAGATCGTTGGCCCGAAGTCACGCATCGAACCCCAGCGGGAGGCATTCGCCGTAGCACTGGGCTCATGGCGTGAGTGGCTTGAGGCCCAGGTGGGCGGGCGCGCCAAGGCGCAGTGAAGCCGACTGAAGAACCGCGGCAATCTCCGGGGCGGCCGCCTCAAGGCTTGACCTGCTTCCCAGGACGCTGAGGGCCGCTGCTATCCTGCCACCGGTTTCGCGGACAGGGACAGCCAACTCCCAGACTCCGTGTTCAAACTCTTCGGCCGCCAGAACAAAGCCACGGGGGCGATCGCGCTCCATGAGTCTTGCGACCTCCACCGCTGAATGCGCCGCCGCCGGACCGCCCACGCCAATGAAGTTGACCTCGGCGAGCAGCGACTCAATTTCAGTGACTGAATGATCCCACAGCAAAGCCCGCCCCGAGCCTGTGCACCACACCGGCGTCACCATACCCGGCTTTGCGAACCCACCCAGCACTGAGTTGTTGGTTGACGAGCGCAACAAGAGGACCCGGACGCCGTCGCGGACCGACAGCCGGGACCTCAGCCCGAAAGCCGACACCAACTCTTCCAACTCCGCGCGGGATTGCTGGACCCATCCTGCGTTGAGGGATGCAGCCAGACTGAAAAACCGCGGCCCGGTCCTGAAGGGACCCCGGTCCACGCGCTCCAACAGCCCCAAATCACACAGCTCCTGAGCGAGGCGGGACACCCGGCTCTGTTCCATGTCCAGCTCCGCGGCCAGCTGTGACACTCCCAGGAGTTGGCGGCCCTGTTTCTCCCGGTCCGTTACCAAGCGAACAAGACGAAGGCCCTGCGACAAGGACGACGCCTCGGGTGACACATCCACGAATCCGCTCCTTCCACCAAGCGTTCACGCAATTCTCACACGCTGACGTCAGCCGCAAGGACCCGGGCACGGTTGCCCCACACTGTGTAGAGGTCTGCGAGTATCGCGGCGTTCGCCGTTTCAAGTTCTTCCACCGTGATTTTCACGCCGTCCTGCCCGCCGAACAGCACTACCTCGTCCCCGGGCCGGACATCCCTCAGAGAAGAGACATCAACCACCAAGGAGTTCATGGAAATGATGTCCACTACCGGTACCCGGTGTCCTCGAACCAGCACCTTGCCCTGCCGGCCCAGTGAGCGCCGGTAGCCGTCGCCGTAGCCTGCGGTCACCGTGGCGAGACGCGAATCCTCGGCGAGAGTATGGGTAAGCCCATAACCGACGCTGCTTCCAGCCGGATAGCAATTGACAGAACCGATCCGGGCTTTGAACGTCATGCACCTTTGGAAAATGGTGTGCCCCGGATCCGAATCACCGTACAGGGCAGCACCCATGCGCACCATGTCCAACCACGTTGATGGGACGTTCAGGGCCGCGTAGGAGTTCGCGGCATGCAGCAGGATTTCGCTTCGGGATATGCCAGCCCCCTGAAGGATTGCTTTCGATTCAGCTTTGAAGCGGTGCAGCGCGCGCTTCACATGGTCAACATCATCTTGCGGGAAATGCGTCATGATGCCGGCAAGCTCAAGATGCGGAAGACCCACAATTTCCAGTGCGCAGGCCCGTCCCAGCGGAGAGGATACGTCGAGGCTGTGACGGCTGATTCCAGAAGAGTTGATGTCCAGATGCACGCGCAGCCTCCGCCCCTCATCGGCGGCGATCCTGCTCATTTCCCACGCACTTTGTGGATCAGCAACAAGTTCCTCGATGCTGTGGGGCAGACCGGCTTTGATCTCCTGCGGCGCCGCAGCCCGGACCCGCAATAGCCGCCCACTGAACCCATGCTCCCGGGCGAGTCCTGCTTCCGAGTTGGTGCCAACCCCTATGTACGGAACACCGAGCGCCACCAGGGACGGTAGCAGGAGGTCGGCACCGTGCCCATAAGCGTCGGACTTAATCACGGCGCACAGCAGAGCCCTCCCCTGCAACATGTCCAGCGCGGACCGGACATTCGCGTCGAAGGCGGCTCCGTCAATTTCAAGCCAACTGGAAAGGTTGTCCGTCGTCGAAGAGTGATTTTCCTTCACGGTCATTCTGTTTCCCCCTGGAACGGCGCCGCGACCGGGCACGAAGTCCCGGTCGTGGCGCATCGCAACTTCTCATCAGGCCGAACGGCGTGCCTTCGCCTTCGGACCGTAGCGGAAGTGGAAGAACAAGTAACAGGCGGCCACAAAGGGAACCCCAAAGTACAGGGCAGCAATCTGTGAAGGATCAAAAGCGATACCAACGAGGGAGACCAGGCAGAGCGCAAAAGCCAGGATAGGCACCAGCGGATAGAGCGGGGCTTTGTAGGCCAGGTCCGCCACACGCCCGCCGTTGCGGACGAATGCCCTTCGATGGAAGAAGTGGGATGCGGTGATGGACATCCACACACCCACCACGGCAAAACCAGCGACGGAAACGAGGGCCAGGTACACAGTCTCCGGGGCAGCCACACTGCTGACCAGGGATGCCAACCCGCCAACCATGCTGACAGAAAGGGCTATCAGCGGTATTCCGCGCCGGGTGAGACGCTTGAGGGCCCTGGGTGCGTGCCCTTCATCGGCTAGTGAATAGAGCATGCGGGCGCAAGAGAACAGACCGCTGTTTCCCGCGGACAGGAGCGCGGTAATGATGACGAAGTTCATGATGTCCGCTGCGAAGGGGATTCCGACGGAAGCAAAGACCGTGACGAAGGGACTCTCATCCAATCCCACTTGGTCGAAGGGTACGGTGGCGGCGATGACGGCGATGGCGCCCACAAAGAAGATCAGGAGCCGGATCACGGTGCTGCGCATGGCTTTGGGGATGCTCCGGGCCGGGTCCTTGGTTTCCCCGGCGGCTACGCCAATGAGTTCGGAGCCGGAAAAGGCATAGAAGACAGCCAGTGCTGTCACCAGGACGCCGGCAAAGCCGTTGGGGAACAGACCAGCCGAAGTGTTGAAATTTTCGAAGAGAAACGGGTGGCTGTTGGACTCGGACATTGGGTGGAAGCCGAACAGGGCAGCTCCGCCAAAGATGATCAGGGCGATGATGGCCCCCACCTTGACTATGGAGAACCAGAACTCGGACTCTCCGAAGAACTTTGAGGAGAAGGCGTTGAATCCGAACAGCATGGCGGCGAAGACCAGGCACCACACCCACACCTCAACGTCCGGGAACCATCGCTGCATCAGCAATCCGGAGGCCGTGAACTCAGATCCGATTGCTACGGCCCAACAAAGCCAATAGAGCCAGGCCGTGGCGAAGCCCGTTGCCGGTCCGATGCTGCGGGACGCGTAGATGTGAAAAGCGCCGGACACCGGGTACGCAATGGCCAGCTCTCCAAGGCAGGCCATCACCAGGTAGACCACGAAGGCTCCCACCAGATAGGCAATGACGGCGCCAAGTGGGCCTGCTTGGGAAATGGTGTAGCCGGAACTCAGGAACAGTCCTGAGCCGATCACCCCTCCCATCGCGATCATGATCAGGTGCCGTGGGCCCATTGACCGGCGCAGGCCTGTTTCCACCAGGGTGGTTTCCACCGGGGTGGGTGAGGCGTCCGATGGATGGTCCAGTTTCAGGGGTGTAGATGATTCCATGTCTTGTCTCCGTTACGTGACAGATGCGAACGGCACGCCGTGGTTGCTGGGGAACCAGGGCGCTTGTAGTGACGAAGGTAACACAGAATCAACCCTTGTGGGCGTTAAATGCATTTATGAATGTATATAACGCACACGCTGGTATGGAACCAGGGAAGGTCGCACGGCTGGGTTCTACGAAGTAGGGGTCAAGCCATCCTTGTGAGTTGCTTCCCGACCCTCTTTGAGGCGCAAACACGTGAACAACAACCTGGATAGGTTGCCATTTCGAAGTTTTCTTATCAAAAGAGGTCAGGAAGCCACAGACGGACTAGTAGTCCGGGTTGCTGGGAACCACGAGCCCGGTTTCGTAGGCATAGACAACAACCTGCACCCGGTCACGCAACTGGAGCTTGCTCAGGATCCGGCGGACGTGGGTCTTCACCGTAGCCTCGGAGAGGAAGAACTTCTGGGCAATCTCAGCGTTGGAGAGGCCCTCAGCAATGGTGGTGAGTATTTCAGTCTCACGTGGCGTGAGCTCATCCAGGAGCGGGTCACGGTGCGGAATGGGCGTTTGTCCGGGCACGACGCCGCCGCGGACATACGTTTCCAGCAAGCGTTGAGTGACGCGTGGTGCCACCACCGCGTCGCCGCTGGCCACCAGGCGCACCGCGTGAACCAGTTCAGAGGGTGCAACGTCCTTGAGCAGGAACGCAGATGCCCCGGCCTGCAAGCCGCTGAAGGCGTACTCATCAAGATCGAAGGTAGTCAGGATGATGACCCGTGCGTCGGTGCCTGAATCCGAGATCCGTCGTGTTGCTTCGATGCCGTCCATGCCTGGCATACGAACGTCCATCAGGACAACATCCGGTTGCAGGGCCTCCACCTGGCGGACTGCCTCAATCCCGTCCGAAGCCTCGCCCACAACGTGGAAGTCCTCTTCGCCTTCAAGAATGAGCCGGAAGCCCATCCGCAGCAGCGGCTGATCGTCCACCAGCAGCACATTGATAATGCCATCGGTCATGATTCCCCCTTTTCGCCGTTCCAGCGGAGCTCAGCGTGGACCGCCCAGCCTCCTCTTTTTCCCGGACCGGCAGTAACGATTCCAGCATAGATTCCGGCACGTTCATTCATTCCAGCAATCCCTTGTCCGCTCCCCAGGCTGCCCACGGACTCGCTGCCGCCCTCACGGCTTCCACGGCCGTCGTCGAGCACGTCAATGGTGACCAAATCGCCGTCGCGGGCCACTTGAACGTCAACACGGCTGAGCGATCGCCCGTACCTCAGTACATTGGTGAGCGACTCCTGCACGATCCTGTAAACGGTGAGTTCAAAGGCCGGGTCAGCCGGGAGGCCCGGGCCCGTATGGGCGTAGTGCAGCGGCAATCCAGCAGTTCGGAACCCATCCAGGAGTTTCGCCAGGTTCTGCCCGGATTCAAGGGGGGTCAGCGGTGCCGGCCGCCCGGAATCGTCCCGAAGGACGCCGAGCACCCTGCGCATATCTGCCAGGGCGGCCCTCCCCGTGCGCGACAGTTCGCCGAGGACGTCGCCGGCCCGCTGCGGATCCTTCTTCACCACCACTGCGGCACCGTCCGAGAGACTGATCATTACCGTCAGTGAGTGTGCAACGACGTCGTGCATTTCACGGGCGATCCTGTTCCGTTCAGTGACCTTGCCAAGCTGGGTCGTCCGCGCGGCCCACGCCGCGATCTCTGCCTCATGCTCCCTGCGCTGGCGTACCGAGATGCCGATGCCCGTGGCCAAGAGGTTGGAAAGCATGATGGTTACAGCGGTGGCAATGTTGTTGATGAGGTGGAAGTTCTCCGGGACGTCCTGCAAGTTGTCCATCTGGCTGGGACTCGTCCACATGAACAGGTACAAAAGGCTCAAGGGCAGGCTGGCTGCCGCGAAAACCACCAGCGTCAGTGCGCGCCTCCGGAGCGACGCCACCGCGTACAGTGCGAACCACAGGCCAGCCGAAACGTTCGAGCCCCAGGGGTTAAGGATGGTGGCCGCTATTTCAAGAAGTGCGACGGCGAGAACCACCTGCAGCGGGAACCGTCGCCTGAAGAACAACGCCGAGGCGATCAACAGCAGTATTGCCACCACGAGCCATTTGCCGTCGACGGCCGACGGAATGATGGTGGGCAGCGCCAACAGAACGTAGCAGAGGATCACCACGGCATCCATGGCGCGGGGGCGCTTGAAGAAGTAGCGCCGGATCCGGCCCCTGCGTCGCTGGGCAATTTCAGCGAAGGACGCATCGGCCGTGGTGGCCGATGCGTCCTTCATCTGTGGAGCTTCAGTCATGAATTGAGCCTAGACGGCAACCCGTCCTAGACGTCCCGCTTCTTGATGACCACCATGGCCGGAATGAGGAAGAGCAGGACGTAGCCCAGGAAGATCAGGCCACCCTGCCACGGATCGATGATGCCATCGATGTGCCCGATGGAGAGGAACCGGCCGCCTGCCTCGCTGGGAATGTACTGGGGCACGTACTTCCAGAAGTCGCCCGGAACCAGGGACAGGAAGCCCGAAGCAATGGACAACACGAAGAACAAAGCCACCAGGACGGTAACGCCGCCAGCGGAATTGCGGAGCAAGGTGCCCAATGACAGACCGATCAAGGCCACACCGGCCACATACAGTCCACCGGTGAAGATGCTGTACATCACGCCATCGGTTGACCAATCAAGATTCATGTCCAGGCCCTGGAATACGGGCATGGCGATCAGGAAGGTGATCACCGCTGCGATGGTGGTGATCACGTAGGAAATGACCACCAGAAGCAAGGCCTTCGCGGCGAAAGCCGGAATGCGCTTGGGAACGGCGTTCATGGTGGAACGGATCATGCCCGTGGCGTACTCGGAAGAGATGAAGAGGACGGCCAGGGAGCCAAGCACCAGAGTGCCAATCTGGATTCCGGCGTTGGGCAGGTTGTAAAGGTCAAATCCTGAGCCCGGGGGGAACGACTGAGTCAGCATCTCCGGGGTGACAGGCTGGCCCGCATCCTTGGCCTGCTGGATCATCTGGTCAAGGAAGGTGAAGCGGATCAAGACAGCCAGGGCGCCAACGCCAACGGTGGCCACCAAGGTCACTGCAAGCAGGATCACCGTGGATGTCAGTGAACGGAGCTTAATCCATTCGGACTTGAGAATTCCGCCAAAGGTCACGCCGCGGACGCCGGCCGATGCATGGGCGGGTGAGTTGGTGCGGTTTTCGGTCATGGTGCTCATCGTCCTTACTTTCCTTCCGGTGCAGCGGCGACGGGCTCGCCAGTCATGTGCGAGTGGTACTCCACCTCGTCTTTGGTGAGGCTGAAGTAAGCGTCTTCAAGGGACGAAACCTGCGGCGTGAGCTCGTAAACCAGGACGTTGTTGTCCAACGCAACCTGCGCGATTTCCCTCGGCTGCAAACCGACCACTTCGAGGGTTTCGGTTTGGCTCTGATCCACCCGGACGCCTTCACCCACAAGCAAAGCCGACAATTGGCTTGCGGCGGACGTACGAACCAGGGTCTTCGCCTGCTGGGCGCCGGCGATGATGTCCTGCACCGGCGCATCAGCGATGATCTTGCCACGGCCGATGACGATCAGGTGATCGGCCGTCTGCGCCATCTCACTCATGAGGTGCGAAGAGAGGAAAACGGTCTTGCCCTGGGTGGCAAGGTACTTGACCAGGTTGCGTACCCACAGCACACCTTCAGGGTCCAAGCCATTGACGGGCTCGTCGAGGATGAGGGTTTGAGGGTCTCCCAGCAGCGCTGCGGCAATACCGAGCCGCTGCCCCATACCCAGCGAGAACCCTCCCGCTTTCTTCTTGGCGACGGCCCCGAGTCCGGTCATCTCGATGACCTCGTGGACACGGGACGTGGGGATGCTGTGCGTTGCGGCCATGGCCAGCAAGTGGTTGTAAGCGCTGCGGCTGGTGTGGACAGCCTTGGCGTCCAACAGAGCACCGACCTGGTGCAGCGGCGCCTTGTGCTGCGCGTAGTGCAGGCCGTTGACCGTGACATCACCTGCTGTTGGACGGTCCAGCCCCATGATCATGCGCATCGTGGTTGACTTACCGGCACCGTTCGGGCCCAGGAAGCCCGTCACCCGTCCGGCTTGGACAGTGAAACTGACGCCGCCTACGGCGGTCTTCTCGCCGTAGACCTTGGTCAGGCCTTTTGCTTCGATCATGGAAGCGTTCCCTCCTCGGAGCACATGTGCGTGCAAGTGAGTTTTGAATGTACCTACAACGCTACTCACGGAGGGCCAGTAAATCGCCTGTCTCAGGGATGATTCAGGGTTCAGTCAGGGTAATCCCAGCGGATGACACCACGGCCCTTTAATCCACCGGCAGGGGCGAGTAGACGGTGAGTTCGCGCGCTTTTATGGTGAATGTGGCGCTACGGACGCCGGGCTTCGGCTCCCCATCGACCGCCAGGACCAATGGCTGACCGATCGCTTCCACCGTGATCTCCGTAGCCTCCGTCAGGTGGGTGACCTTGGATGCGGCCACGGTGCCGGTCACCACTGCCCACAGCAAGCGCGCACGGGCGAACGGCTCATCCGCCGTGATCATGCGGATGTCCAGGACACCGTCGTCCACCACCGGCCTTCGAAGCGGTGCATGGTCACGAGGGTAGTAGCGGCCGCGTCCCAGGTAGAGGATCCAGAGTTTGTGTTTCACTCCGTCCACCGTGAGTGTGGTGGGCGAGTTCACGCCGAAGGTGCGCAGGGAGGCAACCAATCCGGCCAATGGTTTTCCGAGTGCCGGTTGCAGTCGCTCCCGCCTGCGGACCAGGTTGGGATACACGCCAACGCTGGCGGTGTTCAGCATGGCTAGTTCAGATGTTTCCGGCAAGTCCGGCAGGCCTCGCTGGATCACCACACGCCCCAAATCAACGGACGCCGCGTGGCCTTTGGTTGCGGCGTCAATGGCATTGTCGATCGAGTTGGTCCCGAGGTCCCGGGCGAAATGGTTGAGCGTTCCGCCTGGGAGGACCAGCAGCGGCAGTGAATGCTCGACGGCGGCAGCTGCCGCAGTGCCGACCGTTCCGTCACCGCCCCACACGCCAAGGGCAACGGTGCCTTCCCTGGTGGCCGCGGCTTCGATCTCTGCAGCAATGTCTTCGCCTTCGGCAATCTCCCGAATATACGCCTTTGGGAATATGCCTTTCAGTAATTCTCCCGTTTCCGCAGTGTAGGAACCACCCATGGCGTTGACGGCGATACTCAGCCCTTCGCCGTCGTGAATTGCCGGCGCCTCCGCTGGCGTACGGCGCGGAGTCGGTTCAGGGGGCCGGGCAGGCCACCACTTGCGTGTTACCAGCGCTGCGCCAGCACCGAGGGCCGAACCCAGCACCACATCGGAGGGCCAATGAGCTCCCGTGTGCACGCGGGAATAGGCGACTCCCACGGCAATGGGGGCCAAGGCGACTCCAATCGCCGGGGAGACGATTCCAGCACCCACGGCGAAAGCAATGGCCGAGGCTGAGTGGCCGGAGGGCATGGAGGAACTGGTGGGTTGTGGATTCACAAAGCGGAACAGCGGCAGATGCTCCGGGCGCGGGCGGTTCCGGGGGAGTGCCCTCTTGAAGATGACATTGGTGACACCCGAGGCAACACCCAAGGCGAGCACTCCGTGAAGCGCTGCCCTGCGCGGTTTACCGGGGAAGGCAGCCATGACTCCGGCGATGCCGAACCACAGTTTCCCCTTGGTGGCCGCAGCGGAGAGTCTCCTGAAAAAGACATCGTGATCGCCCTGGGGTTGCCGGGACACTGCCTGCACCAGGAAATGGTCGAATCTCGCAACCCGTTTGGGGCCTTTGCCCAAGAAGCCTCGCATCCCATCACACTAACGCCTGCCGGTGACGCTCATCTGCCGTGGCTACGATGAATGGATGATTCGCGTACTCCATCCACGTCCACAGCCTGGCTGGCAGCTGGTCACTCCCGGAGTACTCCTGCTCTGTGCCTTCGTGGTTCCGGGGGTAATGATTATGGCCGGACAAGGCGAGCCGGCTTTCAACCGGGTGGATACCGGCTGGCAGTCTTACGCCTTCAGCCTGCACTCCCCCTTCTGGGATGGCGTGAACGTTGTCCTCAACTGGGCTGGGTATGCCGGGATGCTCTTCTTCCACGTGGTGCTCGCGATTTCGCTCCTCATATGGCAGCGGCCCATGGCAGCCATCTTCGCGGCTGCAAGTGGCATTTCGGTGCTCGCACTGACGCAACTGGCAAAAGCGGTGGTGGGTAGGGAAAGGCCTGAGGGGGCGAAAGTACTGACCGATACCGGCTCATACCCCTCGGGGCATGTATCTGCCACCACGGCATTCCTGCTGGTACTGGCGCTGCTGATCGGGCGCTGGTGGATGGCACTCATAGCCGTCATCGGCATGGTGGCCATGATGGTCAGCCGCACTTACCTCTCCGCCCACTGGTTCAGTGACGTTTTGGGGGGCGCGTGTCTTGCCGCTGGCATCGTCCTTCTGATGTGGTGGCGCTTCCGCGACATATGCATCAAGGAGAATGAATTAGCTGACGGCCGGACTATTTGGGCGGTAAAGGCTTCGCAACGCCGGCAAGCAGCAGGGCAAGCAAAATAGGCGCCCCGATGGCCAGCAAGGCCAGGTGGATTCCTGTGTGGTCGCCGAGGTAGCCCAGGAGCGGCGGTCCAGCAAGGAACGCGATGTAGCCGATGGTGGAAACCACGGAAACGCGGGCCGCCGCATGCTTGGGGTCATCCGCCGCGGCTGACATTCCCATGGGGAAGGCCAGAGCCGCACCGATGCCCCACAGTGCCGCGCCGATTCCGGCCAGGACTACGTTGCCGGCAAAGACGAACAAGGCCAGTCCAGCTGCGGCCGCTGCCATGCTGGCCCTCAGCACTGCGACTCGGCCGAACTTATCAATCGCCTTCCCGCCCAGGAACCTCATGATGGTCATGGCCAGGACAAAGAGGGCGAACAGCAACGCACCCGTGGATTCCGAGGCGCCCAGGCCATCAACGGCGGCCTTGGCGATCCAGTCGTTGCCAGCGCCTTCGGTCAGTGTGGCACCGAGGACCACGACGCCGATGAGCAGCGTCCTTCCATCACGCCAAGCCGTGGGACCCTTCTCAGCCGGCACGCCGCCGTCGTGAATTTCTTCTACCTCGTGCGGCAGGAAGTACTTGGGAACGGTCAGGGCGAGGGCGACCGCAATCGCCGCAATAACCAACAGGTGCTCCGGCAAACCCACACCCAATTGGGAGAGACCGGCGCCGATCAGCGCGCCCAGGAACGCGCCACCGCTGAAGGCGGCGTGGAACTGGGGCATGATGGTGCGCTTGAGCCGGTGCTCGACGTCGGCGCCCTCAATGTTTTGAGCCACGTCCCATAGCCCGATTCCGATGCCGAAGAAGAACAGGGCAACGGCCGTCGCCGGAACCGAGGCAGCCATGAGCGAGAAGGCAATGGCCGCACCTGCAGCGCCCGCGACGATGCCGGCCACCCGGACCGTATTAGCTGTGCCGATCCTGCCCACCACCCAGCCGGCCGATGGCAGCGCCAGCAAAGAACCGACGGCGGTGCACAGCAGTAAAGTGCCCATCTGGCCGGACGTCAGGCTCAGTGTTTCGGTCACGGCCGGGATGCGCGCAGCCCAGCTGGCGAAGACCAAGCCGTTCATGCCGAAGATCAGGAACGTCGCCACCGCTGCGGCGTTGACGCTCTTGGTACTTTTGGTGCTGGTGGTCATGCAATCACAACTTCCACGGAGAGTTTGTTGAGCCGGGCAAGGTCTTCGGTCGATGGCTTGAGGTCTGTCACAATGACGTCCACAGCCTCCATGGCTGCCACCAGGGCCACCGCGCTGGCGTCCCACTTGCTGCCTGCGGATGCCACGATCACCCGCGTCGCGGATTCCAGACCGGCGCGTTTCACCGCCGCATCATCAAGATCGTGAGCCAGCAGGCCGTCCTTGAGGTTGAGCGCGCAGGGAGTTACGACGGCGGCGTCGAACCTCAGCGAGCGGATGTTGGCTTCGGTCATGGGTCCCCTGAAGGACTGTTCCCCCGGGATGAGTCGGCCGCCGGGGAGGATGAGCTCCGGAGCGCGGACATCCTTGGTACTCGTCAGTGCTTCGACGCCGTGCAGTGACATGGGCATCACCGTGATTTCACGGTTGCTCAGGCGGCGTGCGACCTCCGTTGCCGTGGATCCGCTGTCCAGCCACACGTACTGGCGGTCCCTGATCAACTGGTCTACAGCCGCCGCGATTCGGACCTTAACCTCGTGGTCTTCCAATTCGCGCTGCCCATAGCCTGGGTTATCCCCGCGTGCCAGCAAGCTGCGGGCACCGCCGTGGACGCGCTTCAGCACTCCGTTGGCGGCGAGGATTTCCAGATCCCGTCTCACAGTTGCTCCAGAGGCTCCCGTGGCGTGGACGAGTTCGTCCACCGTGGCTTCCTCGCGGGTGCGCAACAGCTCGCCAATGAGCCGGTGGCGGTCAGCAGTTCCCATACTCCAACCCTAGCAATGTCTGATCAATTAATCACCTGGCATGATCATTTGCGCACCAACCCTCTCTCACCTCCTATGGCCTAAAACGAAACGCTCTTGCAGCAGGTGCAAGAGCGTTCGCTAAAAGGGGCTGTTGTGTGAGAGAGCGACGGAACTAACGGGCGCGCTCCACCCGCTTCTCATCCCACACGGGTTCCTCGGATTCGTAGACCTTGCCGTCGGAGCCGAAGATCATGAAGCGGTCGAAGGACTTTGCGAACCAGCGGTCGTGCGTGACCGCCAGAACGGTGCCTTCGAAAGCATCGATAGCACGTTCCAGGGCCTCGCCCGAGTGCAGGTCCAAGTTGTCCGTGGGCTCGTCGAGCAGCAGCAAAGTGGCGCCGGAGAGTTGCAGGAGCAGGATCTGGAACCGTGCCTGTTGGCCGCCGGACAAGGACTCGTACTTCTGCTCGGACTGACCAGCCAAGCCGTACGAATCCAAGGCTCCAGCGGCGGCCTCGCGGGCAAGTCCGGAACGGTGTTCGTCGCCGCGGTGCAGGATCTCCAGCAGGGTTCGACCCAACAGATCAGGCCGGACGTGCGTCTGCGCGAAGAACCCGGGCCGGATGCGGGCCCCCAGCTTCACGGTGCCTTGATGCGGTACTTCAGCAATCACTACCTCGGATACCGGCAGGTGCTCGCGCTCCGGATCGGTGCCGCCTGTGGCGAGGAGGCGCAGGAAGTGGCTCTTGCCCGAACCGTTGGAGCCGAGCACACCCACACGGTCTCCGAACCAGATTTCCGTGGAGAACGGCTTCATGAGTCCGGTCAGTTCGAGCTTCTCTGCCACTACGGCACGCTTGGCCGTTCGCCCACCTTTGAGGCGCATCTTGACGTTCTGCTCGATCGGCAAGGCCTCGGGTGGGCCGGCTTCCAGGAACTTGGCCAGGCGGGTTTGCGCAGCTTGGTACCGGTTGGCCATATCGGAACGGAAAGCAGCCTTGTTCTTGTACATATTGACGAGTTCTTTGAGCTTTATGTGCTCCTCATCCCAGCGCTTGCGGAGTTCTTCAAACCGGGCGTTACGGTCCGCGCGGGCCTCCACATAGGATCCGAAACCGCCGCCATGAATCCACGCGCTGGCGCCGTTGATGCCCGGTTCGAGCGTCACGATGCGACCCGCCGCGTTGTTGAGCAGCTCGCGGTCGTGGCTGATGAACAGCACGGTCTTCTTGGATTCGTTGAGCTTCCCCTCCAGCCAGCGCTTGCCAGGGACATCCAGGTAGTTGTCCGGTTCGTCGAGGAGGAGGAGCTCATCCGGGCCGGCAAACAGCGCTTCGAGCACCAGGCGCTTCTGCTCGCCACCTGACAACGTGGAGGCGCGGCGGAACTGTGCTTTGTCGAAGGAAATTCCGAGGGCTGCCATGCAGACTTCGTCCCAGACGGTCTCGACGTCGTATCCGCCGGCGTCTCCCCAATCCACGATCGCTTGCGCATACTTCATCTGGGTGGGCTCGTCGTCGTGCTCCATCATGGCCAGCTCGGCGTCCTCCACGGCCTTGGCAGCGGCCGCTAGGCTGGCCTGCGCCGTAGAAACCAGGAGGTCCCGGACGGTGGATTCGTCACGGACCTGGCCCACGAACTGCCGCATGATGCCCATGTTTCCGGAACGGCCCACCACGCCTTCGTCAGCGGTGAGATCGCCGGAAATGATCTTGAACAGGGTGGTCTTGCCCGTTCCGTTGGGTCCGATGAGCGCCGTTTTGGTGCCATCGGGGACCTTGAAGGTCACCCCGTTGAGCAGCTGGGTGCCGTCGGAGAGGAAGTAGTCGATGCCGGAAACGTCAATATGGGCCACGTTTCAATCCTCCCACGGCGGCGGATTGGCACTCGACGGCGGACCCACCCGTTCGCCGCCGCCCCAGCGGTATCAGCCGGCGGCGGTAAGGAACGACTTCAGCAGGGGTCCGCTGGTGGTGGCACCCAAGCCGCCTTCTTCCACGAACACAGCAACGGCCAGGTCCCCATGCGTTGCGACAATCCATGCATGGGTCTTTGGCGGGTTGTCATTGCCGAATTCCGCGGTGCCTGTTTTGGCCCCAACCGGAGTACCGGGGACTTCGGCGAGGAAGCCTGCGTGGCCTGAGGTCACTACTGCCCGCATCATGTCGGCCAGTGAAGCGGCTTCTTCCTTGGTGATCGGCTGGGTGGATGCCGGTGACACAGGAACGGCGCTCACTGAAGCAGACGCGGACGACGGCGATGCGGTGCCACTTTCGGTGGGCGAGGCACCGGCGCTGGGGTTCTGAGCATCGGTGTTCTGGGCGGCGTTGGCATTAAGCACGAGCTGCGGAGAAACCGGTGCGCCGTTGGCGACGGAAGCCGCCATGACCGCGGCCGAGAGCGGGGAAAAGAGCACCTTGCCCTGGCCAATCATGGAAGCTGCGTGTTCGGTACCTTCGGCAGCCCCGGGAACCGAACCCAAGAACGCGTCGGCGCCCAGTTTGGGAGCTTCAACCGCCACGCCCAGGGCCTGCGCTGCGGATTCAAGCTGGTCCTGGCTGACGGCATCCCGGGCGTTGATGAAAGCCGTATTGCAGGAGTGCGCAAAAGCGTCGCGGAGGGTCACCGAGCCAAGGGAGCTTTCCGGATAGCCTTCGGCGTTCTTGAAGGTGCGGCCGTCCACCGTCAGTGTTGAGGGGCACTCCACCTTCGAGTCCGAGGTGGCGCCGTTGCGGAACATTGCCAGGGAATCAACAATCTTGAACGTGGAACCTGGAGCATATTGACCAAGCATGGCTGTGTTGTAGCCGTTACTGCCTGGCCCGGATGCTGCAGCAAGGACGGCCCCGGTGGAGGGTTTGAGGGCAACAATGGCTGACGCTGGTCCAACGCCGGCCAGTGTCTCTTCCGCCAACTGCTGGAGTTTCAGGTCAAGCGTGGTTTTGAGCGTAGTGCCGGGGGACGGCAGGGACGTGAAGAACACCTTGGTGCCGGGCGTCTCACCTTCGGACTTCACCTCGGGAGTGGCACGGACTTCCACGCCGTCTTTGCCGCGCAGCAACGAGTCGTACTTCTGCTGCAGACCGCCGGTACCCGTGGTGTCCCCGGCGCGCAGCGCACCATTGGAATTTTCAATCTGTTCAGCACTGGCCTGGCCAACGCTGCCGAGCAGGGCCCGCGCGAAAGTCCGCGTGGGAGCCAGAGCCATGGAATCCAAAATGCTGGAACCGCCCGGAATGGCTTCGATTTTCGCTTCAGTGATATCCGCCGTGTAGGCGCGCAGGACGAGGCCCTCTACAAAGGCCTGCGGACCTGAGGCGGCAACCTGTTTGGCGTACTCCTCGGCGTCCAGCCCGAGCAGAGCCGCCATGGCACGCGCAGAAGCGTCGGCTTGCTCTGCCGGAACCTTGGTTTTGTCGATGCCCACCCGGAAGACGGGACGGTCCTCAACAATGGGAGCATCTACGGCACCCAGGATCTGGCCGCGCTGGGCGGGAACGACCTTGACGGACAAGTTTTCACCCTCGGAGAGTTCCGGGGCAAGGAGTGCAGGGGTCCATTGGACAGCCCACTTGTCGCCGACCTTCTTCAGCGTGGCTTCGGAGCTGTACTCCCACTTGGCCGAGCCGATGTTCCAACTGTAGTTAAGGGGGAAAGTTGCGGTGTCGCCGTCGAGCTTGACGTCGCCTGACTGTACTGCTGGTTTGGCGTCGAGTCCCTCAAAAACGGCTTTGAGTTGATCATTGGCCGCGGCAGCGTCTTTACCTTCAACGGCGATCTGACCGACGTCGAGCGCCGCCAGCGAGGACGCCAGCTGCTTGGCGGCTCCTTCGGCACCGGCGCGGCCGTCATCACAGGCGGTGAGTGATCCAGCCATCACGAGCGTAACGAGACCAAGGACAAGACGATGTTTTTGCAATTTCCCCATTTGCGACATTATGCCCGGTTCCCCTGACAGTTTCTTGTCCCGGCCAGCAGACGGACGCCGCCGCCCGCCACCCCGGCTGGAGTTACCGGGCAACAGCCAAACCTACAACCCGGTCCGGGGACTCAGCGCCCGCGAATGATCCTGCGCTGCGTGGCTACAGCAATGGCAGCGGTCCGGTTGTCCACGCCGAGCTTCGAATAGATGTGCACCAAGTGGGTCTTCACCGTGGCCTCGGAAATGAAAAGTTGCTTAGCCATGGCACGGTTGCTCATGCCCGTGGCCAGGAGCTCCAAAAGTTGGACTTCCCGGGCGCTCAAAGCAGGCGAAGGATTGCGGATCCGGCCCATGAGCCGCGCCGCAACCTCGGGTGCCAACGCGGTTTGCCCGGCCGCCGCGGACAACACGGCCTGCCGGATCTGCTCCGGCGGGGCGTCCTTCAGCATGTAGCCACTCGCGCCAGCCTCCACTGCGGCGAGGATATCGGCGTCGGTGTCGTAAGTGGTCAGAATCAGCACCGGCGGCGGGGGAGTCCCGGCCTCGCCCGCCTTGATCTTCTCCGTGGCCGTCACGCCGTCCATGCCGCTGCCCATTTGCAAGTCCATGAGCACCAGGTCCACCGGCTCACCCAGGGTGTGCAGCTTGCTGAGCTTGAGCAGCGCGTCATCACCATCAGCTGCCTCTGCAACCACTGTCACTCCCGGGAAATCGGCGAGCATTGCCCGCAGTCCCGCTCGAACCACGGGGTGGTCATCCACCAGCAGCACTCGAATCTCACTCATTCAGCACCCTCATCCGCCGGCAACGGCACCCGGATCGCAACAACTGTCCCCTCACCCGGCGCCGACTCAATCTCCAGACTGCCGTTCAATGCGGCCAGCCGCTCACGCAAACTCTGAAGCCCGACGCCGGTTCCGTCGCCTCGCGCAGTGCCGGCCGCCGTCGACGGTTCGAATCCTATGCCGTCGTCAAAAACATCCAAGGTCACTTCCGCTCCGAGGAAGGCAAGGGTCACGACGGCGGTGCCCGCGCGGGCGTGCGCCCATACGTTCGCGAGGGAAGCCTGAGCGGCCCGGAGCAGGGTGGTCTGGTAGGTATTCGGCAGCTCAGCAGGCGTGCCCACCAGCTCGAAGCGGCAGCGCAGCGCAGACCCCCGCGCGGCAGCCTCAGTCTCCGTCTTCCCGCAGAGTCGCCGGAGTGTGTCCACGAGCCCGGACTCCTCAAGGTCCGGCGATCGAAGGCCGCGAACAAAGCTCCGGGCCTCGGCAAGATTGGCTGACGCAGTGTCCTGCACCGTCCGCAACCTTTCCTTTGCAACGGTGACGTCGCCGTCATCCAGTGCTTTCTCCGCGGACCTGCCCATCAGGATGATGCTTGAGAAGCCCTGCGCAAGGGTGTCGTGGATTTCCCGGGCGAGCCGTCCGCGCTCAGCCAGCATTCCGGCGTCGTGCTGGGTTTGCGCGAGTTCGGCGCGTGTCCTGCGAAGCTCGTCAGCAACGGCACGCTGGTTCTCGGCCTCGACGAAAAGTGCGCGGTAGGCCAGGCCGGTAACCACCGCGAAGACTGCCCCGAACACCGGCCCCAGAACCATCGCAAGCTGCAGGCCGCCGTCGGAAGATCCCCGGCTGTGGAACCACAGCGTACCCACCAGAAGGGCAGTGCTTACGGCAATCGCGGGCAAGGCGAGGCCTCGGGGCAGCAGGTGAAGTTGCAGGAAGAACAAAGGAAAGGCCACCCAGGCGAAGTCGCTGCTGACCAGGAGGAGCAGCAGCCACAGGAGCATCACCGCGCCCAGCCACCAGCGCGCGTACGGCGTCGGATTGAAACGGGTGGAGTCGCTTGCATGGCGCTTTTCCAGAAGAGTCCCGCTGAGGTACACCAGAGCCAGCAGAGCAGAAAGCCCCAGACCGGCAACTACGGCCACTGCCGACGGCGCACCGGTGGTTCCCATTCCCGACATCAATCGGACGACGGCCACCAGCAATAGAACCGCGAAACCAACATGCAGGCTCACGCGCAGCACGCGGAGGATTGTGGCGGCGCCAGCGGGAGACTGCATGCTTCACAGCGTATCCCCGGCGTGAAGTAAACAGCCCCGGATTGAGCCCTGTTTGGCCTGAATCAACCATTCGGATGATCGCCGCCTCAACCCCACGGTGCCAGCCAATCCATCCGGCTCCCGATGTCCCTCCGGCCGATCGCCGGAAGAGTTGATATAGCCGGGATCAAGCCCGCATTGAATCGAAGGAATCCGATGTTTCTTGCCATCCGCGACATCCGTTTCGCCAAGGGCCGCTTTGCTCTCATGGGCAGCGTAGTCGCGCTGATTACCTTGTTGCTGGTCATGTTGTCCGGGCTGACGGCTGGCTTGGGCAACCAGTCGACGTCGGCACTGGGGGACCTTCCTGTGCAGCAGATTGCCTTCGGCGCACCCGCTGGGGGAGAGCCAAAGGCTTCGTACACCGAGTCCGAAGTTTCCGCTGGCCAGCTTGCGGCATGGCGGAACCAGCCGGGCGTGGCATCCGCGCAGGCGCTGGGAATCAGCCAAACCCGTTTCCAGTCACTGGGTGATGGCGGAAACGCGAATGGAACCGCCAACGTGGCAGTCTTTGGCGGCGCCGTGGCACCGTCCCCGGCGGGTCCGTCCGCTGTGGAGGACGGGACGGTGGTGGTGGGTGAATCACTGGCCAAGGAACTGACGTTGGACGTTGGCAGCCGGGTTCGTGCAGGTGGGACAGACCTGACGGTCTCAGCTGTTGTGGAGGACCAGTGGTACTCCCACACGGGCGTGGTGTGGACAACGCTCGACACGTGGCGGTCCATGGCGCACGCGGCTCCTGGCACTGCCACTGTTATCACCGCAACGTTCGACGCCGGAGCTTCCGTGGACGTTGACGCCGCCAACGCGGCGGCCGGCACGGTAAGTACCGATCCTGTGGGGTCTTTCCAAGCACTGGCCTCGTACAAGAGCGAAAACGGCTCCCTCATGCTGATGCAGGCATTCCTCTACGGCATTTCGGCTTTGGTGATCGTCGCTTTCCTGACGGTGTGGACCGTGCAGCGCACGCGCGACATCGCCGTCCTCAAAGCCTTGGGAGCTTCGTCCGGCTACGTTTTGCGGGATGCCCTCACCCAGGCCGCCATGGTGCTGCTGGTCGGTGCCGTTGGAGGCGGACTTCTTGGCTTGGCTGGCGGAACATTTGCGGCCCAGGCCGCACCATTTCTGATCACTCCCATGACCACGCTGCTCCCCATCGCGGGGATCACCCTGCTCGGTCTAGGGGGCGCAGTCCTGGCAGTCAGAAGCGTCACCAAGGTGGATCCGCTGTTGGCCCTCGGCGGCAACTAAAACATTCCCAGAAAGGCATGCATCGTGAGTACAGCATTGAACGGCACAGCACTCAACCTCGTCAACGTCTCCCTCGAATACCCGGACGGCGCATCAACCCTCAAGGCACTGGACGCCGCGAACCTCAGCGTCCGCACGGGTGAATTCCTCTCACTCGTGGGTCCCTCCGGTTCCGGCAAGTCCTCACTTCTCGCCGTCGCCGCGACCCTGGTGAAACCCACGGCCGGGCTGGTCATCATCGACGGGCAGGACGTCTCTACCTTTTCGGAGGCCGAGCGCACCACCCTTCGCCGGGACAAAGTGGGCATCATCTTCCAGCAACCCAACCTGCTGCCCGCACTGACCGCCGTCGAGCAGTTGCTGATCCGCGAGCATCTGAGGGGTAAACGTGTACGCGAAGAACGGGAAAAAGCAGCTGAGCTGCTGGACGTCGTCGGACTTTCCGGCGCGGCAGATAAGAGGCCTCACCAGCTGTCCGGCGGCCAACGTCAGAGGGTGAATATTGCGAGGGCCCTCATGGGAAGCCCCACCGTTCTGCTGGTCGATGAACCAACAGCCGCACTCGATCACGAACGCAGCGAGTCGATCGTCCGGCTATTGCGGCGGGTTACGGACGAGTTCCAGACGGCAACCGTCATGGTCACGCACGACACCGAGTTCCTACCCCTCACTGACGCGGTCGCGACTATGAGAGACGGACGTATCAGCCGCGCCCTGGTCCCGTCCGCGCAACCCAACTGAGTCGCAGTTCAGGTCGTTCTCAGAGCTGGGAACGACCTGAACTGCGACTCAGTTGGGTGAGCCGAGGAGGGCTTCGTCCTGCGCTTCATCGTAGGCGTCGCGGGCTTCCAGAATGGTGGGCACGTGGCTCTCGGCCCAGTGGCGCAGAACGGTCAGCGGCTGGAGCAGGGACTCGCCCAAGGACGTCAGCTCATATTCCACCCGTGGCGGTACCTGCGCGTACACAGTCCGCGTGATCAGGCCGTCGCGCTCCAAGGCGCGCAGGGTTTGCGTCAGGACTTTGGGAGTTACCACGTTCACCATTTTGCGAAGTTCCGAGAACCGAACCGGCCCATCCCCGAGCACTTGGATCACCAATGATGCCCATTTGTCTCCAATGCGCTGGAACACTACCCGGGATGGGCAATTGGGGTCCAGGATGTTTGCGGGGAGGTCGGTGGTGTCGACGGTGTCAGTATCCTTTTGGTAACTAGGTACCTTTGAAGCTATCAGTATCCGTTGGATACCTTTGAGTTATTGCAAGGATACCAACTTCAAGGAGAGCTATGAAAATCGCAGTCTACGGCGCAACGGGCATGGTCGGCAGCCAGATCGTCAACGAGTCCATCACCCGCGGCCACGAGGTCACGGCCATCTCCCGCAAGGGCGCCGAGGTTCCCGGCGCCGCTGCACAGGCAGCTGATCAGGCTGACGCTGAGACGTTTGCCTCCATTGCCAAGGCGCACGACGTCGTGGTGCTGGCGACGGGGCCCAGCCGCACCGGCGGCGACCATGCAGAATGGCTCGATGCCATGACCACTGCATACAGCAACGCCGAGGGCACCCGTCTGATGATCGTGGGCGGCGCCGGCACCTTGGAGATCGACGGCGTACGCCTCCTGGATTCCCCCGACTTCCCCGAGGCCTACAAGGCTGAAGCCACCACTGCGGCCATGGCCCTCGAAACCGTCAAGCAGTCCCCGGAATCCCTTGATTGGACCGTCCTGGCTCCTGCACCCGCCATCCAGCCGGGTGAGCGCACGGGCGAATACACCGTGGCCAAGGATTCACCGGCCGGCAACAGCATCTCCACCCAGGACTACGCAGTAGCCATGCTGGACGAAATCGAGAGCCCGGCTCACCGCCGCGCCCGCTTCACCGCTGCCAACTAAGGCCCTCTACAGTCCTACGCGCAGCCCGGGTACCCGCATCTTGAATATGTCCTTGAGGGCATATCTTGCTGCATGGTACCCGGGCATTCCCGTCACCCCAGGTCCGGGCGGAGTTGAGGAGGAACACAGGTATACGCCGTGCATGGGGGTTCGCCACGGCACGTTGGACACTACCGGCCGTTGCACCAGGCCCCGTAGGTCCAGCAGACCTGCGCTGAAGTCTCCACCAACATAGTTCTCGTTGTACGCGGACAGTTCCGCCGCCGTCGTGGTCTTTGATCCCACCACAAGATCACGGAAGCCGGGTGCGTAGCGCTCGATGCGGGCAATGACAGCTTCGGCCATGTCAACGGTGGAGTAGGCAGGTACGTGGCAGTAGGTCCACAGAACGTGGCGGCCTTCCGGTGCCCGTGTCGAGTCCACCAAAGATGGCTGGGACACCAAAACGTATGGCTCAGTTGGGTGTTTGCCCATGTCCACCAAGTTCTCCGACTCGGCCATTGCCAGCCTTGAACCGCCGACGTGGACTGTCCCGGCCTTTGCCAAACCGGGGTCGCGCCACGGAACGGGCCCGGACAGGATGAAGTCCACTTTGCAGGCTGCATTCCCGAATCGGAATGCTTCCAATGCCCGGCGGTAGCGGTCTGGAACTTCCGCTCCACCCAAGCGGGCCAAAGTAGGCGGGGCAACATCCAGCAAGATGGCTTTCGCGGGCCGGACCTGATCCAGTGAGTCCACGCGTTCGCCCACGTGGATAGTGCCTCCGTGCGCCGTGAGGTCGTCAGCCATTGCTTTGGCGATGGACATCGAACCTCCAACAGGAATCACCCAACCGCCCGCGTGAGCGAGAACGCTGAGCAACAGTCCGGCACCCGTTGAACTGAGGGACGGCTGCGAGCCGAGGGCGTGTGACATCACGCCCGTCAACAGCGCGGGCGCGGCTTCCTCGCGGAACCGCCGCATCCAAAGCGGGGTCCCCTGATCCAGGGTAGCCAGACCAAACCTGACAGCCGCCAAAGGATCCTTCGGGATACGCAGGAGTTGGTTGGACGTAAAGTCCACCACCCCGTCCACCCGCTCCAACAAGGGCTGCAGCAGCCGACGGTAAGCCGGCCCATCGACGCCCAGCTCCTGCACCGTCCGATCCAGGGATTGGTAGGCCAAGGCCGCTCCTCCGATGTCCAACGGCGTTCCGTGCTGGACCTCCGGCAATCGCAGATCCACGCGCTGCGACAACTCAAAATCGCGGAAGAAGGGGGACGCCACGGCCATGGGGTGCACTGCCGAGCAGATGTCGTAAAGGTAGCCGGGTTCAATCAACTCGCTGGTCCGCGATCCGCCCCCGATCGCATCGGCTGCCTCGTACAGGTGGACACTCAGGCCGGCGCGGGCCATCACCACTGCGGCGGCCAGGCCGTTGGGACCGGCGCCGACGACGGCGACATCAACCATCGCTGTTTACCTCCATACGCTGGGGTGCTTTCGCTTCGGTAGATTCCACCGTAGCCCGGGGACGCCACGGCAGCACTGACCGGGACGGGCGGAAAACGTCGAACCGCAGCCAGTCCCGTGCTCCGTCGAATGGTCCGCCATGCGGATCATCCTCTCCATCAGCGCGGAGTGGGTCCTGGGCGGGATCCCAGATATCCATGACCACCCGCGCCATGAGATAGGCGGTCGCCACCATGTGCAATCCCACGGCCAGCACGTAGTAAGACATGTCTATGTTGTGCTGGACGGAGCCGCCACTGGTCGTTTGGCCCAGGTACATCCAGACGGCCGCCCAGTGCAGACCCTCGGCCGCTTGCCAGATGAGGAAATCGCGCCAGCGGGGCCGGGCCAGGGCAAGGAGCGGTATAAGCCAGATGACGAACTGCGGTGAGTAGACCTTGTTGATGAGGATGAACGCGGCAACCAGCAGGAACATCAGTTGAGCCAGGCGGGGTCGCCGCGGAGCGCACAAGGCCAAGGCGCCAATAAGCACGCATGCAAGAACGAACAGGGACAGGGCCAGCGTGTTGACGGTTGCGCCATCAATCTGCGTCCATCGCACTCTGTCGGCCACGAGGTTGTAAGCGAACCAGGGTGAGCTGAATCCGGCCGGACGGTCTTGGCTGAATTCGAAGAAGTAGCGCCAGCCCGATGGGTTCACCGCTGCGATGGGCAGATTCACCACCAGCCAGGATGCCAGTGCTGTGCCAGCCGTAATGAAGAATGCGCGCAGCTTGCCGGTGCGCAGGGCGAGGACCAACACTGCACCGAGTATCAGGACCGGGTACATCTTGGTGGCTGATCCCAGCCCGATGAACACGCCGGCCAGGATCAGCTTGTCCCGGGAGATGAAGTACATCGCCGCAGCCAGGAGCCCTACAGCCCACATGTCCCAGTTGATGAATCCGGCCAGAATGATCCCGGGAGCTACGGCCACCATGGCTGCGTCCCAGGGGCGGCGCCTGTTGATCCTTGCGGTCAGGAGCACCGTGATGATCCATACTGCGACGATCAGTGTTGCGTTGACGTCGAAGTAGCCCAGAATGCGTTCGTTTCCCACGCCCTGGCCGGGAACCAGGAAGGCCGTGATACCGGCGATGATGCCCATGAGCACCGGGTACTCGAACAGGCTGCCTTGGGTGAAGAACGGAAAGATGCCCTCGCCCAGGCCGCGGTTCCGGAAAAGCTCAGGGAAGTCCGAATAGCACGTTGCGTAGAACTGGCCGGGCGTCTCCCAGCCGCGGACACGGCAGTAGTCCTTTGCGAGTATGGCGAGCACTGCAGCGAATACGGTGAGGATGATCAGGACGCGTTCCACGGTGAACGGACCGGACGTCATCTTCCCCGGGGAGGAGTGCTTCCCCAGGGGACCGCCCACAAGTTCCGTGAAATTTCGAAGCAGGGCGTCACTGCGGCTCGGAACCACAAAGCGGGCACGTTTTTGCAGCCGGTGAGGCTTCGTCTCCTGCATGGGATCGAGCTTACAGTCCTGAAAGGTCCAGCCGGCTAAAGGTCCACCAGGCCAAAGGTCCAGCCGCCTAAAGAGGGTCCACCCAGGTTAAAAGGGGAGGAGCCCACGCGTAGCCGCGTGGGCTCCTTGAGGTTCAGCATCAATGTGTGGCATCTGAACTCCTTCGGGCTCAGCCGTTGGGCATCAGCGGATGAGTCCCATCTGGTGCAGGACAACGTAGACGTCTTCACGACGTTGGTCGAGCAGCTGGCCGTTGAACAGAGTGCGATCCTTGGGAGCGTTGGTGCTCTTGAAGAAGCGCATGTCTTCTGGGCGTTTTCGCATGATTCACCTCCTTTCGGGAGATATGTCATCGGAATTTAGGCGCGACAATTAGAGCCATATGAATTCAAAAGAAATCAAGGCCAAAAGGGCATAAATAGCCGAGGCTAATAGAGGGGATTGCGGACCGGGCCGAAAAGGGATTCGTCCTGCAATAGCGCGTGCTTCCGGCAGTCGACCCAACAAGAAGCTGGTTCCGAACTATGGGGAAACTGCGCACCCGCGGCATGCTGCGTGGGTCCGCGCCTACAACTGACTACTCAGCCATCCAAAGACAGGAAGGCCGCCAGGAATACCGCCGGCATCAAGCCGGTCCGGTAGATCAGGAGTGGGTCAGTGAGCAAAAATGGCGCGCGTCATCAGCAGAGGCCGGGGTAGCAGTGACGGTCAACTTCCGTCCGCTAGTCAAAGTAATCATTTTTCCCAACCTCCTTCCGGCCTTTACAGCCTGCTGTGGCATTGTCCCGGTTGACTGAACCGGGGAATGCGCGCCTTGTTCCCGGCGAGTCGCTCTGGGAACAAGATATAAGCTACCTCATGAAGAAGTAGTTTGACCAGCGAAATTAGCTAATTCGCCTAAAGTTTTTCGAAATTCGCGTTTTTAGAGTCCCCAACGCACAATTGCAGGCGTCCGCTTATCCCAACCAAGGGTGCAGACCTTCGCCGTTCCCAGAATGAAATGCCGTCCTTCGCGGGCGTCCATTTCGAGCCAGCGGGCGGTAAGGATCCTGGAGAAATGTCCGTGGGCCACTATCAGGACGTTGTCCATTCCTGATTCCAGGACCCGTCCAATGATCTTGTCCGCGCGGGCAGCAACTTCGTCCAAGGTTTCGCCGTTGGGTACGCCATCAGTCCAAATGAGGTAGTCGGGGTTGTCCTTGCGGATCAGGTCCGAGCTGATGCCTTCGTAGTCGCCGTAGTTCCATTCAACGGCCAACGGTTCATGGACGGCCTCCGGGTAGCCTGCGAGTTCTGCCGTGCGCCGGGCGCGGCGCAGCGGCGAGGTC
Source organism: Arthrobacter sp. MYb23 (assembly GCF_002979775.1). GTDB lineage: Bacteria > Actinomycetota > Actinomycetes > Actinomycetales > Micrococcaceae > Arthrobacter. The sequence continues at coordinate 182,157 of NZ_PCPR01000004.1, read as the reverse complement.
AGGACGAGGTCGAAGTCGATGCTTTCCAGAACCTTGCGGGCCTCAACCGCTTGCTGCTCGCCCTCAACGGTGAGGGGAAGGTCAGTCAGACCGGTGTACTGACCGCTCTTGGACCACTCCGTCTCGCCGTGGCGAAGGATCCAGAGTTGCGGACGCGGTGAAGTCGCAGCGTTCATGAGGGCTCCTCAGTTTCGGTCAATGGCTCGACGACGGCGGACTCGGGTTGCGCTTCCCACCACGCCAAGAGTTTCTGCTCGGCTTCCTCGGAGGAGAGCGGTCCGTGTTCCATCCGCTCTTCCAGAAGGAACTTGTAGGCCCGCCCCACCACGGGGCCAGGCTTAAGTCCCAGAAGCGACATGATCTTCGCTCCATCGAGGTCAGGCCGGACTGCTGCCAATGATTCCTGTTCCAGAAGCTTCGAGATGCGATGCTCAAGGTCATCGTAGGCGAAGGACAGACGGTCGGCCTTGCGTTGGTTACGCGTGGTGACGTCGGACCGAGTGAGGCGGTGCAGGCGTTCCAGGAGGGGGCCGGCGTCGGTGACGTAGCGGCGGACTGCGGAGTCGCTCCAGCCGGCATCGCCGTAGCCGTAGAACCGCATGTGCAGTTCAACAAGTCGGGACACTGCTTTGATCGACTCATTGTCGAAACGCAGCGCCTTCATGCGCTTGGCTGTCAGCTTTGCACCTACAACGTCGTGGTGGCGGAAGCTCACAGCGCCGCCCGGTTCAAAGCGGCGCGTAGCCGGCTTGCCGACGTCGTGCATCAACGCAGCGAACCTCAGGACGAAGTCGGGGCCGGGCACGGCGCCGTCAGGACCCGTTTCCAGCGCAGCCGCCTGCTCCAGCACCTGCAGTGAGTGCTGGTACACGTCCTTGTGGCGGTGGTGCTCATCGGCTTCGAGGCGCAGGGCGGAAACTTCGGGGAGCACAAACTCTGCGAGCCCGGTGTCCACCAGGAGATCGATGCCCACCCGGGGATGGGCTCCATTAATGAGCTTGACCAATTCCTCGCGGACCCGCTCAGCGGAAATGATCTTGATGCGGTCCGCCATTTGGGACATGGCCAGCCGGACGTTGTCGTGAACCGACACGCCGAGCTGCGACGCGAAGCGTGCCGCACGCATCATGCGCAGCGGATCGTCCGAGAAGGACGATTCAGGAGCGCCGGGCGTGGCGAGCTCCGAGGCGTGAAGGTCGCGGACACCGCCGAACGGATCCACGAGTTCAAGGCTGGGCAGCCGCAGCGCCATGGCGTTGATGGTGAAGTCGCGGCGAAGGAGATCGTCTGTCAGGGAGTTGCCGAACGCCACCACTGGCTTCCGCGAATCGGGGTCGTAGGCTTCCGCACGGTACGTGGTGATTTCGATCTGGAAACCACTCTTCTTCATCCCGATAGTGCCGAAAGCACGCCCGATTTCCCAGAAATTGTCCGCCCACTTCTTAATGACGGCAATGGTCTGGTCAGGAGTGGCGTCGGTGGTGAAATCGAGGTCCGGGGAGGTCCTCCCCAGGAAGAGGTCGCGCACGGGCCCACCCACCAGGGACAGCTCGAAGCCGGCATCGACGAAGCGCTGCCCGAGGTCGAGCACCACCGGATCGATGGTGAAGTTAACTGAAGAGCTGTCCAATACGTGCGCCATAGTCCCTTAAGCTTGGCAGATTTTTACTCAGCATTGGGCCACTGTTCCATGCGAAATCAGGCATGTGTCCGCAGACCATCTCCCGCAGTCCATCTTGTGGCCATGTCCCAGTCATCACTCGGGGGCAAGAGTCGTTAGAGTGGACCTCATGGCCAACCCGATCCCGAGCGCTCCTGGCAGGAGGACAAACGCACCGTTGCCGTCGGCAATCGGTGCACACGTCGCGCCCGCCCAGCAGCACCCGGTGCAGGCCTCGCTTCCCACTGTGGAGGAAGTGTCGGCTGGTGGCGTCGTTGTAGATACGTCCGACGGCGAACTCCGGGTTGCGATCATCGCCCGCCTTAATAGGGGTGGCCGGCTTGAGTGGTGCCTCCCAAAGGGCCATCCGGAAGGCCGGGAGAACAACGAGGAAGCTGCTGTCCGCGAGATCGCCGAGGAAACCGGCATCGAAGGCAACATCCTGGCGCCCCTTGGCAGCATCGACTACTGGTTCACTGTGAGCGGCCACCGCGTCCATAAGACCGTCCACCACTTTCTCCTCCGGGCAACGGGTGGAGAGCTGACAATCGAGAATGATCCGGACCAAGAGGCCGTGGACGCTGCCTGGGTTCCCCTCCACGAACTGGCCCGGAAATTGTCCTTCCCGAACGAACGCCGCATCGCCGATTTGGCTCGGGAAGTACTGCCCGAACATCTCTGACCCGGCTACATGGGACGATAAAGGCGATGTCTGAAGCCAAAACCACCCAGTCCGTTCAGTCCGGAGAAGCACGTTCCAGCGCCATCATGGCAGCAGGAACGCTCGTTTCCCGGTTCCTTGGCTTCGCCAAAACCTGGATGCTCGGCGCCGCCCTCGGCCTGGGTTCCACCATCAATGACACGTTCATTAACGCGAACAACCTGCCCAACCTGATCTTCCTGCTGGTGGCCGGCGGCGTGTTCAACGCAGTCCTGGTCCCGCAGATCATCAAGGCAAGCAAGGCACCCGACCGTGGTGCGGACTACATCAGCCGCCTGCTGACCCTCGCAGTCCTGGTGCTGCTGGCGTTGACCGCGCTGGTGACCCTCGCGGCGCCTCTGGTCATCGACCTCACAACACAGGGCTACTCCGAGCAACAAAAGGCCTTGGCTGTTACCTTCGCTTTCTGGTGCCTGCCGCAGATCTTCTTCTACGGGCTCTACGCCCTTCTCACGCAGGTGCTGAACGCCCACGGGGCGTTCGGGCCTGCCATGTGGGCCCCCATCCTGAACAACCTGGTGGCCATAGCCGGCCTGGGCATGTTCATCTGGATTCTGGGCGAGAACATCCACAACCCGCATACCTTGGACAATTGGGGCCCCACCCAGACGCTCCTTATTGCCGGTTTCTCCACATTTGGTGTGGTGGCGCAGACCGCCATCCTGCTGATTCCCGTCTTCCGCTTGCGCCTTGGGCTACGTCCCCGGTTCGGCTGGCGCGGCGTGGGACTGGGCCAGGCCGCCAAGTTGAGCGTCTGGACGCTGGCGACTGCCGCCGTCGGGCAGCTGGCGTTCCTGTACATCATGAGAATCGCCACCATTCCCGGTGCTGAGCGCCTGCGTTTGGACAACGCCGGGGACAAGGCCGCTGCTGCGGTCCTGCCCGGTAACGCTGTCCTGGAAGTCGCGAGCCAGCTGTACTTGCTGCCGCACTCCATCATTGCGCTGTCCCTGGCAACCGTCCTCTTTAACCGGATGACGCGTGCGTCGCAGGACGGCAACAAAGCCGAACTGCGCGAAGCCCTGTCCCACGGGCTCCGCACCATGGCCGTGGCCACGGTCTTCGGTGCCTTGGCGCTGTTCGCCCTGGCGGGTCCGCTGGGCATGTTCTTCTCCGGCGGCGAGCCCCAGGACGGCGTCATGCTGGCCCAGACGCTCACCATCCTTGCCCTCAGCACACCCTTCCTGAGCGCAAACTTCATGATGTCCCGCGTGTTTTACGCCAACGAGGACGCCCGCACGCCCCTGTATGTCCAGCTGTGGCTGGCGATCATCTACGTGGTGGGCGCATTCTTCATCCAGTTCCTCCCCGTCGGCCAGATCATCTACGCGATCGCCATCCTCTATACGCTGGGCAACATCCTGTCCGTGGTCATCAGCGTCGTGTTCCTGCGCCGTTTGCTGGGCCACCTCGACGGTCCCCGCATCGCTAATTCGTACATCCGCATGGGCTACGCAGGCTTGGGTTCTGCCTTGGCCGGTGCAGGCGCCTTGTGGCTTCTGGGCAGCTACCGCGCAGACGGCTTCGCATGGAGCAGCCGCCCGGCCGCCCTGGTGACGGTGGTCGTCGTCGGGCCGGTCATGCTGATTGCGTACCTGATCCTTCTCCGCGTCTTCCATGTCACGGAACTACGCGACCTCCTGCGCCCCCTTATGGGTCGCCTGGGTCGAGGCGCGCCTGCGCCAGTTACTGGCGCGGCACCAGAAAGCACGACGCCGGCGCGCGCCACAGTCTCCGACGATACCGGTTTGATTCCGCGCATCTCCGGTGAGTTTGACGCTGCCTCTTTCAGGGCCGGACCCGCGCTTGCACCCCAGCGCTCCAGCGAAACCACCGAGCCAGCCGCTGAAAACCCATCAGAGGCCCCCAAGACCTACCTGCCGGAGGAGGAAGCGCCCAGCACAGCTCGTGGCGGCAAGTTCAGACCACAGGTACCGCTGCCGGGCCGGCGCACCTACCAAGGCGACGCCGGACAGAATCCATACTTCCCTGTGCGCGGAAACCACAGGAAGTGAGCCGGTGCCGCCATCACGGGCCGCGGGCGTCAATCCGTTAGGCTAGAAACGAATATAGGTAGTTGCAAAAGCGGTTCAACCGGTCAGCCGGGTGAGCCACGAGCAGGACCGCAGCTCCCGGACAGCCTAGGAGGAACACGTGTCCCACCCGATCGACGTCGGATCAGTACTTGGCGGCCGCTACAAGGTCACGGCCAATGTATTGACCTCGCATGACCAAGATCAGGTGCTCGACGGCGTGGACCAGGTCCTCAACCGTCCCGTGAGCATCCTTGTTGCCGGTCCTGGAAATGCTGAGCAAGTGGCCCAGAGCGCCCGCGAGGTAGCCACGGGGGAGCGGCCGGGACACGTTCAGATCCTGGACCTTGGCATCAGCGAAAACACCACGTACCTGATCACCAACCACAGCACCGCCGCTGATCTGCTGGACCTCGTGGTGGCCACCAACCCTCCGTACATCGAGCCATTCTTTACGGAAACGCTCGGTAGCGAGATCTTCGGCCAGCCGCGGACCTATGAGCCTGAGACGTACGACGGCCTGTATGAGGATGACGAGCACGACGCCGAGTACATTCAGTACGACGAAAACGGCTACCCCATCCCGTCGGAGTACGACGATACGCCCGAGGCTGAGCCGGCCGCACCCGCACGCACGGCGCCGCACGTTCCGCCCATGCCCTCGTCCAGCCCGTCCTCGCCCAAGAGCGGCATTGCGGGCAAGCTCGCTGCGGCCGCTGCCGGCGCCGGAGCAGCGGGCGTTGCCGCCGCTGCAGCGCTGAAGAATTCCGGCTCCAGGAACAACGACGCCGGTGCTGCCGCGAATGCTTCTGCTGGCGCCGGTTCTTCCGATGCTGGTTCCTCGGACGTCGGCCATCGAGCATCGCCTGCTGCGTCGCAGCCCCCCACCCAGGCCGTCTCTTCGCAGCCAGCCAGCCGCGAGCCTGCAACCCGTGAGCCTGTCAATCGTGATTCGGCTGCGGAACCGAAGGTTTCACTGTGGTCCGAAGAGGACTATGGCTTTAGCGACCGGGGTGCATCCGCTGGCGGTGCCGGTGCAGCTGCTGGTGGTCTTGGAAGCCGCGGCAATGACTCCGGTTACGATCGCTCTGCTACCAACTTCCCGGCGTCGTCCGCTGCCGCGGGCAATTACTCGGATGATTATGCGGACGAGGAAGTTTACGAAGATGAGGCCCCTGAGAAGGAACCGCGTTCTCTTCGCTGGCTGGTAGGTGGCCTGCTTGCCGCCGTCTTGGTGGTAGGACTCGTTCTTGCTGTCACTAACCTTGGGAGCCTCCTGCCCAGCGGTGCACCCGCTGCGACGCAGAGCACGTCCGCCCCGCAAACCTCCGCCACGGAAACCGAGGAGCCTGAGCCCACCGAGGCCCCCGCACCCGCTACACCGCCGGCCATTGAAGGGATCACACGCCTTGGCGACTTCCCCTTCGCCGCCACTTATGACAAGGATCTTGTCAGGGCCTTTGACGGTAACGCTGCCAGCTACTGGTCGGACATGGAGTTTGCTTCCGCAAACTGGGGCGGACTCTTTGAAGATATGCCGCTCGTGGTCAAACTCAAGGAACCCACCGAGGTCAAGTCCGTCGTCCTCAACCAGTTGGGTGGCTCCGGCGGCAGCATCAGCGTCTACACCAACGATCGTCCTGCCATGGATGGCGCAAAACTGGTGGGAACCAACAGCTTCACGTCACCTGAACTGACCATGCCTCTTGCAGCGCCGACGCAGACCCAATACGTCATTGTGGTCATCAGCGCCCTGCCCAAGCTGGCAGCCCCGAAGACGCGATTCGGATTCGGTCTTCGCCTCGCCGAGGTCACCGTCCAGTAGGCGCACCTCAGTAGCAGCACCCAACTGAGTAGCAGTAGAGGCCGTTTTGATTCGTCAAGACGGCCTCTACTGCTACTTACCTTGGCGTCACCGCTTTAGATCCGCCACGCCTGCAGACGGTACCCTGAATGTTGGTGGCTTTTTGGGTCCCCAACTCCAACGGAATATTTGGAACGCAACAGGGGTTGAGTCAGATGGCTGCCCCGAGAGCCGCAGCATCGACTAAGGAAGAGGTTCACGCCACGTGAGCATTGCAGAAAACAGCGCATCGCAGGTGCGTGACGTCATCATCGTAGGTTCAGGCCCCGCTGGCTACACAGCCGCTGTTTACACCGCCCGCGCCAACATGAAACCTCTGCTCATTGCTGGTTCCGTCACCGCTGGTGGCGAACTGATGAACACCACCGACGTGGAAAACTACCCCGGCTTCCCCGACGGCATCATGGGTCCGGACCTGATGGAAAACTTCGAAAAGCAGGCCGCGCGTTTCGGTACCGAGATTCAGTTCGAGGATGTCACCGAGCTGGACCTCGACGGCGACATCAAGACCGTGACCATTGGAACGGGGGAGACCTTCCAGGCGAAGGCCATCATCCTCTCCACCGGTTCGGCTTACCGCGAGCTCGGCTTGGCCAACGAGAAGCGCCTCTCAGGCCACGGCGTTAGCTGGTGTGCAACCTGCGACGGTTTCTTCTTCAAGGATCAGGACATCGCCGTCATCGGTGGTGGCGACTCCGCCATGGAGGAAGCACTCTTCCTCACCAAGTTCGCGAAGTCCGTTACGGTTGTCCACCGCCGCGATTCTCTCAAGGCTTCCAAGATCATGGGTGACCGCGCCCAGGCTCACGAGAAGATCAACTTCGTGTGGAACACCGCAGTGGAAGACGTTCTTGGCGAGGACAAGGTCAATGGCCTGAAGCTGAAGAACCTGGTGGACGGCACCGAGTCCGAGCTCGCAGTGACCGGCGTGTTCGTGGCCATTGGTAACGACCCCCGCACGGACCTCATCAAGGGCAAGGTCGATCTGACCCCTGAGGGAACCATCGCCGTTGAGGGCCGCAGCTCCCGGACGAACATCAAGGGTGTCTTCGCCGCGGGCGATGTCATCGACCCCACCTACCGCCAGGCCATCACGGCTTCGGGCTCCGGTTGCGTGGCAGCCCTTGACGTCGAGCACTACCTCGCAGACCTGCACTCCTAAAGCTGCATCCAAGCAACCATACGAAGGGAAAAGTTATGAGCAACGCAAAAGACGTAACTGACGCAAGCTTCAGCACGGATGTCTTGGCTTCCGAGAAGCCGGTCATCGTGGACTTCTGGGCAGAGTGGTGTGGCCCCTGCCGCAAGCTTGGCCCCATCCTCGACGAGATCTCCGTCGAGTACAGCGACAAGGTTGACGTCGTGAAACTCAACGTAGACGACAACCCCGCCATTGCTGCTGAGTACGGCATCACGTCCATCCCGGCCGTGTACCTGTTCAGTGGGGGAGAAGTGAAGAGCACTGTCATCGGCGCCAAGCCGAAGCAGTTCTTCGAGAAGGAATTCGCAGACGTTCTTTCCTAAGCCTCCGCGCTTAGTTGAAGTTTGCCAAGAACCGACGGCTGCTGCTCCATCTGGAGCGGGAGCCGTCGGTTTTGTTGTACTTAACAGAGAAATGAACCGGAAACAGTCGCTTATTGCGCCTTCTTGGCCTCAGTGGGCTTGAGTTTCCTCACAACGGTCCAGTCCGCTTCCCCCTACCTGGGGTAGGGGGAACTCACCGTCCTTCACCATCCCTTGCCCCTCTCTCTTCTCCCTGTCATTGCCATAACTCCACCTCGATCATTTCTCCCCTTAGATCCGAGCCAATCAAGATCCAGCACAGCCATGCCGAGTCTCAAGGGATTGATGACGTATGAAGCGAGCCGCTCCACACGTGCTCACAGCGGCCTGCTCCGTTAATCCTGCTCGACGGAATGCACCCACTGGAGGAATGGGGGTGGTCAGCACTGGTCCGCGTAGGAACCGCCGCCGAGCGTTCCCGAAGGGCACTTCCGTTGTGCACTTCTGCGCCGCACCTACACCCGTGCCGCACCTATACGCGTGGCTCACTGAGCTTTGCCTGCTGTCATCGTGAACTGACTTCACGAACTGACGGTACTAACTACACGTGATTGCCCAGTGGGCATTTCCGGCTCGGGACGTCGCAGACCCCCAGTTCTGTTTCACGTGAAACATGAGTGATCCGGCGGTCGCCCCTTCCGGTCCAACAGAAATCATTGTATGTTTCACGTGAAACCAAATTGGCCGTTTGCCGTTGAATGCGGCACGTGGCGTGGCGTGGCGTGGCGTGGCGTGGCGTGTAGGAGGATACCGTTCAGCAACAAGCAGAGACACGGACACGGAGCAATGACCGAATGGCGGACAGCTGCGCATCAAACTTCGACAGGCAGTCAGTCACGCGCTTAGCATGGCCCCCAGCGTCAATAGTTGTATCTTGTAAACGCGACCAGTCGTCCGAATTCCAGAAAAAGCGGTTCACTATGGATACGGGCGGAGTGTGAAGCACCATTGCATTGCCGAGTCCAGTGCACGAGTAGCCCCGGCGGGTCATCCATTCACCCCGGCTCCTCGTCTAACCCACTGCAGACTGAATCAACGACGATTCGGAAGCCACGTCTACGTGCAGTGGAGCTTAATAGGCCGCTAGAACAGCGCTTGTGGGGCTCTGTCGCAGTCCGCTTGGGCCGCCACGACTGAATGATCGCCCCTGCGTCCCTGAGCGCCGGAGACCAGCTTCAACGCCTTCACTGACACTACTGCTTCATAGGGTCAGGGGTAATGGCACCCCGCGCGAGCGTACTCAGCGTCTTTCCAAGCTTTGTGTCCAACGCATCCAAACATCTACTCTCCTTAGGTCCCTCGGCAACCGCGAATCTCACTTACTCACAGAGAACCAACCGCGCTTCCAGCAAGCCACCTGGACTGCAAAGCCAGGGAACGGCGCCCTAGGTCTCCACAAGCCCCTAAAAGCGCCCTTCATCCACAACTTTTGCCAGTTAGCAGCGCCCACCGCTCCCAACTGCCACCATCGCAGGCGACGCCGCACCCTCCGCACCAGCCCCCTTACCACCCGCGCTGGCACCGATTCCACCACCGCCCCCCACGTCGGGCAACAGCCTGCAGGACTCAACCACTGCTTCTGCGTTCCGCTGACATCCCCAAAGAAACGCCACGGCTGCCCCGCAATCACGCGACTCCAGCCACAGCTTCTGCGTTGGTTCAACTGGCACCACATGCTCCCACTGCAGCTTCATGAAACCACGCGCTACCGCGATTCGGCCACGGTGAGCACCAACGCCAGTCCGACCAGGACGGAATGCACCTCCGAGTGCGACATAAGAACAAGGCCTCATGATTCGTACCGTTCCCGAAGGGCCACGGCAACTTCCGATGGTAGACGATCTGGTCAGGGCACCGGCCCTACTACGTCGGCGAACGTCATCGACAGGCCCATCGAGCGTACCCACCTATATTTGTAGCCAAAGCACGCACCCCGGAGCGTACCTAACTACAAAGTTCAGCCTTAGTACGGTATCGATGAGAGCGTTTCACGTGAAACAGAGACACGCTTCTGAACATCTTGTTAGTCGATGTCCCGCTATTCACTATATTGCTTAGCCACAGATAGCGTTTGGCATCCGAGGAATAGTACCGTCGCTTCCGTGGAAACCACCATGTAGCCTGGTCATCTTCCAACTGGTAATCAAAACAGAGCCAAAGGATCCGGGGGATCTGAGCGAGGGGAATAGCCCGACTCTGCATCACCGGCGAATCACGGGAGATGTTATCTGCGTCGTAGACCAGTTTTCGGGCTGCTCACATCGCTGCCAGGTGTGAACACGGTTCGATACACAAAGGGCGGGCAGTGGCTAACCGCTACTGCGGTCATACCGTCGAACCGATTGCGACGGACCGTCCACCCGTGCAGGACGCCCAGAACTACTCCAGGTCTAACGACAGCCCAGCCCTTCCGACGTGGTGGCACTCTACTCTTTCCCGGGCCATTTGATAGAGGAAACTACTGACTGCCCGTGCCTTGCGGCGCATCCCAATGTTGAATCTCAGCTGAAGAATCTAGCTTCGTACCGGCAGGCATCGGCAGCCCTCGGATCTGGGCATCAAGTATGTTCACGATCGCACCAGTTCGGCATCGTTCAATGGAAAAAGTATCTTCAGGCGTTTCGACAGTTCATCCGAAACGAGGGAAAGCCCTCTGGCTGTTTCACGTGAAACATAACGGCGCGTCCAAACACTGGAGCTAGCCGGCTCACGTGAATGAGGCCGTCCCCAACCCCAGCCCTGGGCTCTAGCTGTTTCACGTGAAACATACCTGCCACTGGGGTAGACCCATTGGGAAGCCCCATCCAATCCGGACTCAGTGATCCTCAGCGAATGAACTCTAGTAGCTAGACCAGGATCCTATTGTTGTTTGGAGTTAGGTTGGTCAGGCATAACCATCGTCGGCCCACGTGGACATCCCCATCTAGTCACCGGGGTATCGTATCCGCCGAATCGGCTCTGGCTGTTTCGGCAACGGCCTTGGTGGCCGGCGTGAGCGACCCTGCACGCTCCGCATCCACTCTTAGCATCCGTAGAAAAGTTGGAGACATCGGATGAATATGATGGAACGTGCAAGGTCCGATGTTGAGAAGAGACCGCTGAGACCACCCGGCTGTGCAGAGGAACGGTGCGATAACTTTGGCTCTGAATGCGACAAGGCCTCCAACGCTAAAGTCATGGATCTAGTAACGTGAGCCAACGGGTACTGCAGACAGAATCATGCTTGGGGTGCCAGCGAGCCACGGGCACATTGCTTCGGAGGGAATCGAAAGCCACGAATATTCCACAGACTTATCCACGGACTTATGCACAGCGTTATCCACAGGCTTATCCACTGCCCATGACCTTGCCCACACTCAGGCTTCAGCACGATCCCACATCCCCACATATGCACCCCAGCCGAACTCCATCATGACCGGTGGGCCGGATGTTGAGGAATGTCGAACTAACAGTGCGGTGTTGAGAGAAAACAATGCAAATTGGGCTATCTGCGGCATTCAGGCACACAAAGATTGCCCGCGCTACACGAGACTGACGGAGCTAGCACCACTACCCTCCGACGAAGCTCGCCTGGGTCGAAATGGTCGGCCCAACTAATAAGAGGGAAGACGGGAACACGGACTGTAGCCACATGGTTATCCCCAAAGTTATCCACAAGGATATCCACCGGCTTATCCACTGAGTTCGACAAGACTTCCCGGACCTTCCCAATCGCCGCGGCAGCCGGTAGTGTGCTGTTTCACGTGAAACAGTACGAAGGTCCCTACTTGCATTGTCAGCATCTACAAGCGCCTGACATGAACAAATTGATAGCCTCAGCGTCCGATCGCGAACGCGCGCTGGGGGACTCCCGGCGTCCAAGTAGTTCATCTTCGAAGGACGACCTTCAACATCTGACCATTCGTGGGCAACATCACTGTTTCACCAGTGAATCCTTCTCAGGCCCAAAGGCCATATCTCCCTCCCGAAGGGCAGGCCCTTCGACCATCCGCCTTGCGATCATCGGGGAGGCCGGGCCGAAGACAATCCCGTAACCTTGTCGCCCAGAATGATTGGCTCTCACTTCCGCCAGCACGAACTTCCAACAAGATGCCTTACTCCAGCGGACACCGTGCGCCGAGTTGAATCAGGCCCGTGGTCCGACCCTTTCATTCGTGCCACATGCTGAGCACATCCCAGGTTGTCCTCATTGGCCTCACCGCGCCGCGTCTGTTCAATGACAATTGCAGGCAGGTATAGATGAGGGCGCCGTCAGCTCTTCGACTACAGCTCCAGATGCCTCTGTAGGCTTCAACAGCGGCCAGACATTTTGCATAGGACTGTGGGCTGCCGTTCCCAGTCTTCGCTGCCCTACAACGGCAGGAGACGGAATGCGTACGTCCGACGCAGCGGGCACTGCAGAAAGCAGTTATGAGCCCGCTACAAACATCGGCAGCAGTATCGTGCTCGCGCTCACTGCCTGCCCACGGCATCGCTGACCCAACGAAGATTAGAAGCGAGCCACCTCAAATCGCTCACCGGGGGAGCGCCCAAGGCAGCCGGTCATCTATAGCGATGCACCCTGCCCCTCACTAATCCAGAACACCCCCGAGATGCAGGTTGCCACTTCGCTCACCTAGAAGCATTGGCTGGTCACTCCGGCAGTTGGATTTACTTCCGCGTGGAGTATCCCCAACAGACGATTGTTCCCACGAGTGTGGAACCCTGTCGTCAGGACACTGATGAGGAATGCGAAGGACTTCCATAGACGGGAAGATTCGAAGTCCGATACATACAATGCGTTCCGCTTCTCGAGTCAGTTCAGGCCTGGCATGGGTCCTATTCGACAGGGCGCGCACAGAAGGACGCGTCTGCCGGCTGGATGGAACAGCGAAATCCAATTTCGTCTGTGCGCACCTAGCGACTCAGCCCAGAAGAATGAATTGCAGTGTTGTTGACGCTGCTGTGTGCCAGGAATTTATCATCCAGAGAAACACATCAGCCGGCGGAAACACATCGCCTCAGTCTCAAAAGAAGCGTTATGACACTACGAGAACCCGATTGTTTCACGTGAAACGACGGAAAAATCGCACCTTTCTCACGCTTGGACAAGGGCAGCTGCAGCATCAGGCATCATCTAGCACCACCAGCCGCGGGGGGAGTGCTGGACCGCAATCGCCTGGGGCTCAGGCGCCGGAAGCTCTAGGCCCACATGACCGCGGGTTCTCAGGTTCTAGGCCCTCATGACCTCGGGTTCCCAGGCTCTCAGGCTCTCAGGCAATAGCTGTTGGTGAACCGGTTCATCGACTATGTTTCACGTGAAACACCACCCGCATCCTTCGGCCAACTCCTTCACCCTCGAGGACGTGGGCAATAGCAGCATTGTGATGGACTTCCAGGCCATAAGTAGGTTCCTTGCTGGGCCCTACTACTTTGGAAGCGTCGTACTCGAGCAGCACACCTACAGCACCAGTACCTGGCTGGGGTTATCAACCGTCCCACCACGACCAGCGGGCTGAAACTGACGTCTTTCCGCAGCGTACTATGACAGCCAGTTCTCGTGTTTCGAACTAAAGGGCCCGTTTCTACGGGTCCCACAGACCTCATAGCGAATGAATGTCCGGGAGTCCATCACCTCCACACCGCCCCATGGTAGTCGAGCGCAATTTGCAGGAACCTACCGACGCTGAACTCCAGTCCACCAGTCGCAGGTTCCTTACTCGTCTCACAACAGGATTCCACTAGCCCACAAATCACGTCAGAAAAGGGGCGCACTCCGTATGTTTCACGTGAATCACACCGCCAGATAGGCGAACTTGGTCCCGTGCCGCAGTCAGCCGTTCACTTTCACGACTGTGCCTTTCTGTACAGAGCTGGCAAGTATTGACCGTGGGACTCTATCCACGGCCTCTATACAACGCGGGAAATTGCAAGAGGCAGGGGGTTCGAATGGCCTTTGATCTCCAAGAGATGTTGATGTGAACCGTCCTGGGTCCATCGGATGCTCACCACGAGAGGATACTGTGCACATGGCGGGATGTGAGTCTCCCTTGGCGCATAGGTTCGTGTCGCGGGCGCTTGCTCCCTTGCGTGGCCCACGGGGCCAGGAACCTCATGAAACGGCTTTAGACCGTCAATCCAAGGTCGTAGGCGGCACATGGGATCTCTACCCAACTGCCTCAGCACCATATAGCGGCGAACTGCCTTAGATCACGGAGTCACAGGAACCGAAGAGCCCAAACACTTCAGTGCGCCGAAGCGAGTTCCGCTGCCGCCCAAGAAGACGCCGTCCACGGTTTCACGTGAAACTTGATACCCGCTGCCGCGGTCAGCAGTAGAAGGAGGGGATGGGCCGGTATCGCAGAAGTGAAGTTAACAAGAGGAGGGCCCACACTGTGTGTGAGCCCCCTTTCAACTGCTAAGTGAATCTAGTCCTCGGCGCCGGGACCAAGAACATCCATAATTCGGTTGAGATCCTCAACGCTGGCAAACTCGATGCTCACACGGCCCTTACGTGCACCCAACGTAATCTTCACATTGGTGTCCAGACGGTCCGATAGCGATGACGCCAGGTAATCCAGGCGTTCGTGCCGGGCATTCGGTTTCGGAATGCTGCTCTTAGCGGGCGTGGTGGGATCCTGATAAAGTGCAACCGATTCTTCGGTGGCCCGTACTGACATACCCTCGGCCACGATCTTCTGCGCCATCCGTTCCATAGCGGCAGCATCTGGGAGTGCGAGCAAAGCGCGCGCATGCCCTGCAGACAAGACACCTGCGGCAACACGGCGCTGGACCAACGGCGGAAGCTTGAGTAGACGCAGGGTGTTGGACACCTGAGGACGTGAGCGACCAATACGGTCGGCCAGCTGCTCATGCGTGGTTCCGAAGTCCTCCAGAAGTTGCTGGTAGGCAGCTGCTTCTTCCAGGGGATTCAGTTGACTACGGTGAAGGTTCTCCAGCAAAGCATCGCGGAGAAGGTCATCATCAGTCGTATCACGAACAATTGCGGGGATCGTCTCAAGGCCCGCAGCTTGGACCGCACGCCACCGACGTTCGCCCATAACCAGCTCGTACGGTTCTCCACCCTTTTCGGTTGAAGTACGCACAACAATTGGCTGGAGGACGCCGATTTCGCGCACAGAGTGCACGAGCTCCGCCATGTCGTCCTCATCAAAGACCGAACGAGGCTGTTTGCGGTTCGGATGGATGTCGCCGACGGGGATCTCGGCAAACCGAGCACCGGGGACCTCCACCAGCTCTACCTCGGGAGCTGATTGAGTCGCCGGAACGGAAGGAGCGGCAGACGCCGTCGAGCCTGCCTCGTTGACAGCTGTCTTCGTGGCAGCCGATCGCGAATCGGACGCTTTGGCCGCAGTTTTTGACGGTGCAGCAGTTTTAGCAGGGGAAGACTTACTCGCTGCGGATTTGGACGCTGACTTCGCAGCACGGGCACCACCCGCTTGGGATGCGGCTGAAGGCTCTTCGGCAGCCGGCTTGGAGTCAGCAGCATTCGACTCATCGAGTAAAGTCTCGACGGTTGTCTCCGCTGTCTTCCTCGCCTCTGGAAAGAACAGATCCACAGGACGGGACGGTGCAGCACCATTTCCCTGGGCCGAGGCCGAGCTAGGAATGAGAGCCCCAAGACCCCTGCCGAGGCCCCTTCGCTTTTCGCTCATTGATTCATCCCTCCGATGGAATTGCCGAGCACGGATCGGCCCAAGCTGTTGCAGTGTTTCAAGAATTCTAGCGTTCAGCTATTTCGGCTGCGGCTTCCATGTAGGAAAGCGCGCCGCTCGATGAAGGATCGTATGTCATGACTGTCTGCTGGTAGCTGGGAGCTTCAGAAATACGCACCGAGCGGGGAACTACAGCACCCAGGACCTGATCGGGGAAGTGTTGACGGACCTCAGATGCAACCTGTGCAGCCAAGTTGGTGCGGCCGTCGTACATGGTCAGGAGAATGGTGGAGACCTCCAGATCAGCATTGAGGTGTTTCTGGATCATCTCAATATTCTTCAGGAGTTGACTCAGACCCTCCAGCGCGTAGTACTCGCACTGGATAGGGATAAGTACTTCACTGGCGGCACAGAACGCGTTGACCGTTAGCAGCCCAAGGCTTGGCGGGCAGTCGATGAAGATGTAGTCCAGGCGATCCTCGCCGTCGTTCGCGCGTTCCTTGGCATAAACGTCAATGGCACGGCGGAGCCGCTGCTCGCGGGCAACGAGGGAAACGAGCTCAATCTCGGCCCCGGCCAGGTGAATGGTGGCGGGTGCACAGATGAGATTTGGAATGTCGGGGCACGGAGCCACGACTTCCTTGAGGGGAAGATCGTTGATCAGAACGTCGTAAATACTGTCGACGTCGGCGTGGTGTTCAATACCCAATGCCGTGGAGGCGTTGCCTTGGGGGTCAATGTCGATCACCAAGACGTTGAGGCCGGCGGACGCCAGGGCCGCAGCAATGTTTACCGTAGTGGTGGTCTTGCCAACGCCGCCCTTTTGATTGGACACCGTGAAGATCCGGGTTTTCTCGGGCTTGGGCAGTTCCCTACCGATCAACCGTTCACGCCTGCGGGTCTCGTTAGCGAGTTGGCGGGCAATGGGGCTGGAATCATCGATGGAATCCATGACGTTGCGCACTCCATCTGAGACGGTTTCACGTGAAACAGCAGCATTATCAACCGAATCAGTACGCACGATCGCAGACTGAAGAGATGCGGAGGGTGTAGCCATGGCCCGCGCGGACCCCAAAGACATAAACGGGGGGATTCGCTGCGTGGAGGTTTCACTACTGCCCACTGGTCACACTCTCACTCTCATTCGGCGCTTTGCTGCCGTTCTCTAGCCTAACCGCTCAGCCGCCGACACGCGGGAAACCGAGCGGGACCTACGCCGTCTTTCCGGGCTTGTTGACGATAATCCTCACCACTGTGGTGGGTTCCTCCAAAAGCTCCTGTCCGCAGACCACAACTGACGTCTCCACGCCACCGAGTTTGCGGATGACCTTCTTGGCCTTCTCGATCTCTTCGGCGGCGCTGCGTCCCTTGATGGCTACTACTTCGCCGTGGCCGTTCAGAAGGGGGATGGTGAGACCAGCCAGATTCGAGAGTGCAGAAACTGCCCGTGCGGTCACAACATCCGCGTCCACC
Organism: Arthrobacter sp. MYb23; assembly: GCF_002979775.1. Taxonomy (GTDB): domain Bacteria; phylum Actinomycetota; class Actinomycetes; order Actinomycetales; family Micrococcaceae; genus Arthrobacter. The sequence goes on along the minus strand of NZ_PCPR01000004.1, from coordinate 165,188 downwards.
ATTCCAACTGCGAGCTCAGCCCGCGTCCTCATGATGGTGACGTTTTCCAAGCCAAGGTCATCCACCACCTCCTGGAGCCAGATGACACGTCGTTCCAACGGTTCGATCAAGGTCAGTTCCAGGTCCGGGCGGGCAATTGCCAGGCAAAGGCCAGGAAGGCCAGCACCAGATCCGACGTCGGCAACATGGCTGTCCATGGCGATGGCGGACTCAATGACTGCGCAGTTCAGGACGTGGCGGCTCCACAGACGCGGAATCTCGCGGGGCCCTATGAGCCCGCGTTCCGTACCCGAGGTAGCCAGGTGTTCGACATAGCGCTTGGCAAGATCCAAGCGCTCCCCAAAAATCTTCTCTGCCGCTTCCAGTTCAGCTGCGGTGATTTCAACCATGAGCTGCTAGTCGGCCGAGACGACGATGTGGCGGCCTGCGCCTTCGCCTTCGGACTCTGAGACGTATCCGAGGTCAGCCACTGCGTCATGGACGATCTTGCGCTCGTAAGCACTCATCGGTTCCAAAGCTACTGTGCCGCCATCAGCCTTGACCTTGGCCGCCGCATCCTCAGCGATCTTCTGCAGAACGCCGGCGCGCTCCTTACGGTATCCGTTGATGTCCAGGACCAGCCGTGAACGGCTTTCCGTAGCGGACAAAACCGAGAGGCGGGCCAGTTCCTGCAATGCCTCCAGGACCTCTCCATCGCGCCCTACGAGGCTGTCCAACGCTGCAGACTCTTCATCAGCACCGATGGAGATATACGTGCGCCCGTTGCGGACCTCAATGTCGATGTCACCGTCAATGTCTGCAATATCAAGCAGTTCTTCGAGGTAGTCGGCGGCGATGTCGCCTTCTTCTTCCAAGCGGCTGGCCGTCTTGGACTGCGTCTCTTCCTGGGACTCTTCCTGGTCTTCAGTCACAGGGGCGATAACTTCTTCAGTGCTCTCGGCAGACATTACTTCTTCTTCCTGTTCTTACGTTGTGGCTGGACGCGCTGGGCCCTGATTTCGGCGGCTGCCGCAGCAGCAGCTTCGGCTTCAGCGGCAGCGTCCGCAGCGGCATTCTTCTTTCCACCCAGCAGCGGGGGCAGGCCCTTGGCGGCACGACGCTCTTCAAGCGCCTTGGCTGCAGGGGATCCCGGCGTGGGCATGCGGCGGATAACGAAGAACTGCTGTCCCATGGTCCAGAGGTTGGTGGTGGTCCAGTAAATGAGGACACCGATGGGGAAGTTGATGCCACCGATACCGAAGACGAGAGGCAGGATGTAAAGCATCATCTTCTGCTGGCGCATGAACGGGCTTGCCATGGCCTCTTCGGACATGTTCTTGGCCATGATCTGCTTCTGCGTGATGAACTGCGAGGCCGTCATTGCGACGATCATGATGATGCTCAGAACCCAGACAGCCACGGCACTGTTGCCGCCGCTGGGGTCACCGTGAAGCAGTGAAGCAGAGAGCGGAGCACCAAAAATGCTGGATGAATCGAACTGGACTACCTGTTCGTGACTCATGGCACCGACGCCCTGGCCCTGCTTGGCGTTGGTGGAGATGCCAGACAGTACCTGGAACAGTGCGAAGAAGAACGGCATCTGGATCAGCATTGGCAAACATGCAGAGAAGGGGTTGGTCCCGTGCTTCTTGTACAGCGCCATCTGTTCCTGCGCCATTGCCTGGCGGGACAGCTGGTCTGTCTTGCCCTTGTACTTGGTCTGAAGTTTCTTCAGGTCCGGCTGCAGCAGCTGCATACCGCGCTGGGCTTTGATCTGCTTGACGAAGACAGGAATCAGGGCGGCACGGATCACCAACACGAGGCCGATGATGGACAGAGTCCACGTCCAGCCGTTGGCGGCGGGCAGGCCGATGAAGCTCAGTCCCTCGTGGAAGCCAACCATGATGATTGACACCAGCCACTTGAACGGAAACATGATTGTTTCAAAGAAGTCCATACGATATCCCTATTCGTTAGGCCGCAGAGCGGCCTTCTTCATCAGCCTGAACAGCCAGGAACTGGTCCGGATTGTTCAGTACAACAATTGTGGGCGTCCGGCCTTCAGGCCAATGACGATGGCCGGCGGGGACATGGTCCACTCCACCGGCATTCCAAGGGTGGCATTTGGCGAGCCTTTTGGCTGCGAGCCAGCTCCCCTTCACGGCGCCATGCACCGTTACTGCTTCCAGCGCATACGCGGAGCAAGAGGGAAAGAAACGGCAAACCTGGCCGTACAGGGGCGAGATGACCTTGCGGTACGTCTTCAGCAAAAGAATAAGGATGTTGCGGGGCAGCTCCCAGAGGAACATGCCAACCGCCGCCGGAAGGCTCCGATGCGGAACCTTCCCGGAGGGGTCGCTTGAGGAAGGAACGACGGCGGTGCTTATGTCATGCACGCGGTGTCCCTTCCGTAGTGGTGCCGATGTGTTCAGTCGAAGCGTTGCGTGGACCTGAGCCACTCAATCGCTTCGTCGTCACTGCCAGTGCGGCGTTGTAGTCCGAGAGCAACTGCTCCCAGCTGGCTGTTGCAGCTGCGGGCAGCGCCCGGACTACTACCGCCAGACCCGTTCCATGCGTATGCAAGGACAGGGCACCCGCTTCTCTTAGTCTCCTCTTAACGAGGTTCCTGGTCACGGCGTTCCCGACGGCTTTGGAGACAATGAAGCCGATTCGACTCGGCTCCCCGGCCCCTATAGAGGCCGTATATAACACTAAGTTCCGGCGTCCATTGCGGACGCCGGAACGTACAGTTGTTGAAAAGTCGGTAGACGTCCGCAGACGGTTAGGGGTGGCTAGCACCGTCGAACCCGCAAAAAGACCCTGACCGACAAGTCAGTTATTTACGCCGACAGTTCGACGCGGCCCTTGCCGCGACGGGCAGCCAGGATGGCTCGGCCGGCACGGGTGCGCATACGAAGGCGGAAGCCGTGCTTCTTGGCCCGACGGCGGTTATTCGGCTGAAAAGTCCGCTTGCTCACGTTAGTTACTCCAGTGGATCAAAGGTGCGCCCACCCGATCAAAAAAAGGGGAAGAACTGGCCGACGCTAAGTTTTGTATGTGCCTGCCGCCGTTGCCTCCCGCACGGTGAACGTACGGAGTTACAACTGATCTCAAAAGCGGACACAAAGGACTTCACAACGTTAGGGCAAAAAGGCACCCACAGTCAAACCGGGAGCCTGCCGCAGAGCTATCCACAGCTGTGCCCAACTGCTGTTGGCAGCCTGTGGATGAAGTGGCTCACAGGCCACTTTTACGAACCACAACGGTGTAATTATCCACAGGCAACTTCCCAGCTATCTTCTAGCGATTTCATCCCCTAGAGTGGCTCAGTAGCCCAATGTCCACCCGCTGTGTATAACTCTGTGGATTATCGCCCAGAACAGCGCCGCCGGAGAGACTTCGGCTGCCAGCAACGCCGGCAAGCAAGTATTTAGGAACTGATTGATGACAGTAGACGAAGCCAACCACGCCAACACTGTCGGAAGTTCCTGGCGCAGGGTGCTGAGCCTCATGGAACAGGACGACCGGGTCTCACCCCGTCAGCGCGGTTTCGTCATTCTCGCCCAAGCGCAGGGCCTTATCGGTTCAACCTTGCTGGTGGCCGTCCCCAATGAACTCACCCGCGAAGTCCTTCAGACCCAGGTCAAGGATGCTTTGGACGATGCCCTTCGCAACGTTTTCTCGGACGACATCCGCTGCGCGATCGACGTGGACACCGATCTGGTGCCCGTCCATGCAGAGCCGGAGCCCGTCGTCGAGCTCTCTGCTGTTTCTGACTTCGCCGAACCGAAGCCACAGCCCACACCTCCGAGTACCTCGCATGAATTCGGGCGCCTGAATCCGAAGTACATCTTCGATACCTTCGTGATCGGTTCCTCGAACCGCTTTGCACACGCTGCGGCAGTGGCTGTCGCGGAAGCGCCGGCGAAGGCCTACAACCCGTTGTTCATCTACGGTGATTCGGGTCTGGGCAAGACCCACTTGCTCCACGCGATCGGTCACTACGCCCGCCGGCTCTACAGCGGCATCCGGGTCCGCTACGTGAACTCGGAGGAGTTCACCAACGACTTCATCAACTCCATCCGTGACGATGAAGGCACCAGCTTCAAGACCACGTACCGCAACGTGGACGTGCTCCTGATCGATGACATCCAGTTCCTGGCGGGCAAGGACCGGACCCAGGAAGAGTTCTTCCACACGTTCAACGCCCTGCACAACGCCAACAAGCAGGTTGTCATCACCTCCGATCAACCGCCCAAGATGTTGGCAGGCTTCGAGGACCGTATGACGTCGCGCTTCGAGTGGGGCCTGCTGACGGATATCCAGCCGCCGGAACTTGAGACGCGCATCGCCATCCTCCGCAAGAAGGGCCTCAGCGAAGGTCTTTCCGCACCAGATGACGCACTGGAGTACATAGCTTCCAAGATTTCCAGCAACATCCGGGAACTCGAGGGCGCACTGATCCGCGTCACGGCATTTGCAAGCCTCAACCGTCAGCCGGTGGACGTCGCATTGGCGGAAATGGTTCTGAAGGACCTGATCACCGACGACGGCGCCCAGGAAATCACCGCGAAGCAGATCCTGGACCAGACGGCGGACTACTTCAAGCTCAGCATGGAAGAGCTCTGCAGCAAGTCGCGCACACGAACCTTGGTAACGGCCCGGCAGATCGCCATGTACTTGTGCCGCGAGCTGACGGATATGTCCCTGCCGAAGATCGGACAGGAGCTCGGGGGCCGCGATCACACCACGGTCATCCACGCAGACCGCAAGATCCGCGAGTTGATGGCGGAGCGCCGTGTGATTTACAACCAGGTGACCGAGCTGACAAACAGGATCAAACAGCAGCAGCGCGACTCCTGAAATCCACATCGCACCCGCCACTACATACCTTATTAACAGGTGCATGTGGATAAGCCTGTGGATACTTAAGGGGACAAGCGCGCTTAATGGGCTTAAAACCCTTAAGCCATCTGTGGATCGTTAAAAACCGGCCTGGGAGTTGTCCCCATCCACACCCTGTTTAAAACCCAGTTAACACACAATCCGTGAACAGGGCTTAACCGCGGAACTGCGGGGTGAGATCGAGTTATCCACAGTTTCCACAGCAGTTATTAACACTACGAATCCCAAAAAATTGAAATCCCTCAAATAACAATCTCTTTCTGTCACCCATCCCCACCTGCAAATGGCAGGCCGCAAGCACGGCCAAGGCCGGCCGGGAGCTATCCACATACGAGGGGGCCGGGCCGACGGGGATGGGTTAATCGCGGATCTTCCGGCTAAGCTGTCAGCAGCGCTCCCATCCTTGGGTCTGTTTGTAGTTCGCTCAGCGCGGACCATGCAGGTTCCGGTGCCGGATTGCGAAGATTTAGCGGGTTCCAAGCAGGAATCCGCAGCTCTACATGGCAGCAGCAATGAAAGGCGGCACCCTTCCGTGAAGTTCAGAGTCGACCGCGACGTCCTGGCAGAAGCCGTTACGTGGACCGCGCGGTCGTTGTCTCCGCGGCCGCCCGTACCAGTGCTTTCCGGCCTCCTCCTCAAAGCCGAGGCAGGAACCGTCAGCCTCTCGAGCTTCGACTACGAGACGTCGGCCCGTTTGGAAATCCCGGCAGATATCGCTGTTGAAGGAACCATCCTGGTGTCCGGGCGTTTGTTGGCTGACATTTGCCGCAGCCTTCCCTCCGCTCCCGTCGAAGTTGAAACCGACGGAAGCAAAGTGACGCTCACCTGCCGCCGAAGCAGCTTCCACCTGGCCACCATGCCCGAGTCCGAGTACCCGGCGCTGCCTGCCCTGCCGGCCATCAGTGGAACCTTGCCCGGAGACGCCTTCTCCCAGGCCGTATCCCAGGTGATCATCGCTGCAAGCAAGGACGACACCTTGCCCATCCTTACCGGCGTCCGCATGGAGATTGAGGATGACCTCATCACGCTTCTTGCCACGGACCGCTACCGTTTGGCCATGCGTGAAGTTCCCTGGAAGCCTGTGACGCCGGGGATTTCCACCAGCGCCCTGGTCAAGTCCAAAACCTTGAACGAAGTAGCCAAGACGCTCGGTGGCAGCGGAGATATCAACCTCGCCCTCGCCGACGACGACAGCCGCCTCATTGGCTTCGAAAGTGGCGGACGAACCACCACATCACTGCTGGTGGACGGCGATTATCCGAAGATTCGTTCGCTCTTCCCGGACTCAACTCCGATCCACGCAACTGTCCAGACCCAGGAACTCGTTGAAGCCGTTCGCCGTGTCTCGCTCGTTGCCGAACGAAACACGCCGGTTCGTCTCGCCTTCACCCAGGGACTGCTGAATCTCGACGCCGGTACGGGCGAGGACGCGCAAGCTTCCGAAGAGTTGGAAGCCCAGCTTTCCGGTGAAGACATCACCGTCGCCTTCAACCCGCACTACTTGGTGGAGGGGTTGAGCGTGATCGAAACCAAGTACGTCCGCTTTTCCTTCACCACCGCTCCGAAACCGGCCATGATCACGGCCCAGGCTGAAGCGGACGGCGAAGACCAGGATGACTACCGCTACCTCGTGATGCCGGTCCGTCTCCCCAACTAACCGGCAGCTGTGGTTGTTATTGAGTTTCAGCCCGTTACCGCCTCCCGCCACCTTCGCAGAAAAGAGTTCACACCGTGCACATCGGACTGATCGGCCTTGGAAAAATGGGTTTCAACATGCGGGAACGCATGCGGAACGGCGGCATTGAGGTCACTGGTTTTGACCGCAACCCCGATGTCTCGGACGTGGCGTCCGTGGATGAACTCATCGCTGCGCTTCCGGCTCCGCGGCTGGTATGGGTGATGGTGCCCTCCGGTGCCATCACTGATGCTGTGGTGACCGAACTTGGCGAGAAGCTCAGCCCCGGTGACCTGGTGATCGACGGCGGCAACTCCCGTTTCACGGAAGACCAGAAGCACGCCGCAGCACTGTCCGAAAAGAGCATTCGCTTCGCCGATTGCGGTGTATCCGGTGGGGTGTGGGGCCTCCAGAACGGTTACGGCCTCATGGCAGGCGGTGCGGCGGAAGACATCGAACTCGCAATGCCCGTTTTTGATGCTCTCCGCCCTGAGGGTGAACGCGCCGACAGCTTCGTCCACGTAGGCGGTGTCGGTGCGGGTCACTACGCCAAGATGGTTCACAACGGCATTGAGTACGGCCTCATGCAGGCATACGCCGAGGGCTACGAACTGCTGGCGGCCAAGGATATTGTCACTGACCTTCCGGGGACGTTCCGTGCCTGGCAGAAGGGAACAGTTGTCCGGTCCTGGCTTCTGGACCTCATGGTCAAGGCACTGGACGAAGATCCGGGCCTGGCCTCGATCGATGACTATGTTGAAGATTCCGGCGAAGGCCGTTGGACCGTGGAAGAAGCAATTGCCAACGCAGTGCCCGCGCCCGCAATAACGGCTGCTCTCTTTGCCCGTTTTGCCTCCCGCGAAGACAATTCTCCGGCGATGAAGATGGTTTCGGCCCTGCGCCATCAGTTCGGTGGACACGCCACCCGTCCGGCCAACTAGGCCGCAGTAGTCCTGCAAACGGCGTGTACCTCGAACATCTTTCGCTGACGGATTTCCGAAGCTACGCACAAGTGGACCTGAAGCTGGGTCCCGGTGTGACGGTCCTGGTGGGTTCCAACGGAATCGGCAAGACCAACCTTATGGAGGCCATTGGGTATCTTGCCACCCTGAGTTCCCACCGCGTCAGCACAGATGCTCCGCTGCTTCGATTCGGCACGGAGCGCGCGCTGGTCCGGGCCAAACTGGTCCGTGGAGAGCAGTCCACAGTCATCGAGCTTGAGATCAATTCCGGCCGGGCAAACCGGGGACGCATCAACCGCAGTAATCCGGTCAGGGCCAGGGATATCCTCGGAATCTGCCAAACGGTGCTGTTCGCCCCCGAAGACCTGGCACTGGTCAAGGGCGATCCTTCGAATCGCCGGCGCTTCCTGGACGAATTGCTGGTGAGCCTCGTTCCGAGGCATGCTGCCACCCGCAGCGACTATGACCGCGTGTTGAAACAACGCAATGCCCTGCTCAAGTCGGCCCGGGCAGGCAAGTTCACCGCCGGACATGAGGCAACGTTGGATGTCTGGGATCAGCACATGGCCCGTGCCGGTGCAGAACTACTCCATGCCCGCCTTGAACTTGTGGAGCGACTACGTCCCCACCTGAACAACGCCTATGCGCAGCTCACCGACGGTTCCAAGGACGCCGGGGCCGTGTACCGCTCAAGCATTCAAGGCGTACTCGACGACGACGGCGGGCCGGCCGACCAGGGAACGGAACCTTCGGCGTCGGTTGATGATCTCCGGCTGCTGTCCGTCGATGAACTCACGGAACGCTACATCCAGGCGTTCGCAGCGTCGAGGAAAAAGGAACTCGAACGGGGCATCTCATTGGTGGGTCCACACCGGGATGAACTGGAACTCGTTCTGGGACAGGCGCCGGCAAAGGGCTACGCGTCCCACGGTGAAACGTGGTCCATGTGCCTCTCGCTGCGTCTGGCTTCCTACTACGTGATGTTGGATGACGCCCGCACCGGTGGCACCGCTCCGATCCTTATCCTGGACGATGTTTTCGCTGAATTGGATGTCCAGCGGCGGCGTAAACTGGCTGCAATAGTCGCCGGTGCCGAGCAAGTACTGGTGACCGCCGCCGTCGATGCCGATATCCCCGAGGAGCTGGCCGGACGGCGCGTAACCGTTGTTCCGGGAGGCATCGATGGCGAAGGATAGCCGCGAGGGACTTCAACCTGGCCGTGAACCGGATGAAATTGATGCTGCCCAAGCGGCGCTGAACCGCATGCGAGAGGCTGCGGCTGCCCGGGGAGAAGTACGGCAGCGCGCGCCGAGGCCAGGATCTGCCCCCAAACGTAAGGGACTCCGGGATACCAGGGGCTTCGCTCAATTCCATGGCAGCGGCAGGGATCCTTTGGGCTTGGGAAAAGTGGTGGGCCGCTTGGTGGCCGAACGCGGGTGGACGTCGCCTGTGGCCGTTGGTTCCGTCATGGCGGAGTGGGAGACGCTGGTAGGACCGGATATTTCCTCCCACTGCACGCCAGAGAGCTTCACGGACACGACGCTTCATGTTCGTTGCGATTCCACGGCCTGGGCCACCCAGCTGCGGTTGTTGAGTACCAGCCTTCTGGAGATGTTCCGCAATGAACTGGGCGAAGGGGTGGTCACCAGCATTCAGGTGTTGGGACCTTCGGCTCCAAGTTGGCGAAAAGGCGGACGCAGCGTCAACGGTCGAGGACCCAGGGACACGTACGGCTAAACGGCGTGCAGGGCGTTTAAACCTCCCCGAGTCGTATAGGCCCCCGTCGGGACCACCGCAGGGCCATTGAAGATAGGGCCAGCGGCCTCTCATGGCCATATTCAGCTCTCGGCTGCCCCTGTATTTGCAAGGATTTGCGGGTTTCCACGATAGAATTGGCGTAGATCACTGAGCGCCGGTGAAACGTCGACGGGTCCTGTATCCACTCCTGTGGCATTGGGGACCCCGGTCGTCGGAGTAGCCGGCGCAATCAGTCACGTGCCCGTTGGCGGCCGCGGTTAGCCGTGGGCAACTCCGGGAACGGCCGACATCGAGTACAGAGGAGTCGAAAGCGCCTGTGGCTAACGACAATGCAGAGACCTTGGCAGTAGAGCCCGAAGAGGAGACTGTACCCAAGCCTGACACGCCCGCGGAGGCGCCCAGGGAGTACGGTGCCAGCGACATTACCGTGCTGGAGGGCCTCGAAGCCGTGCGCAAACGCCCCGGCATGTACATCGGCTCAACCGGTCCCCGCGGCCTGCACCACTTGGTTTATGAAGTGGTGGACAACTCTGTTGATGAGGCTCTGGCTGGCTACTGCAGCCACATCGAAATCACGCTGCGCGCTGACGGTGGAGTGCGCGTGGTGGACGATGGCCGCGGCATCCCGGTGGATATTCACCCGACCGAGGGCAAGCCCACTGTTGAAGTAGTGATGACCATCCTGCACGCCGGCGGTAAGTTCGGCGGCGGCGGTTACGCCGTTTCCGGTGGCCTTCACGGCGTGGGTATTTCCGTAGTGAACGCTCTGTCGCGCCGGGTTGACACTGAAGTCCGCCGCCAAGGCCACGTCTGGCGCATGACGTTCGTCGACGGCGGCAAGCCGCAGGGCGAACTCGTCAAGGGTGAGGCCACGGACGTTACGGGGACGTCCCAGACGTTCTACCCCGACGGAACCATCTTTGAATCCACCGAGTTCGACTTTGAGACGCTTCGTGCGCGATTCCAGCAGATGGCCTTCCTCAACAAGGGCCTGCGGATCACGCTGACTGATGAGCGTCCGGTTAACCGTGACGGCGATGACGACCTCGACCTGGATGCCGTGGCAACCGAAGGTGAGGTAGCCGCTGAGCACCGCACCGTTGTGTACCAGTACCCGGACGGTCTGCTGGACTACGTTAAGCACTTGAACTCGAACAAGAAGGTTGAAATCGTCCACGAGGACGTCATCGCTTTCGAAACCGAAGACACCGAGCGGCACATCGCCGTCGAGGTTGCCATGCAGTGGACCACCGCTTACTCGGAAAGCGTCCACACGTATGCCAATACCATCAACACTCATGAGGGCGGAACGCACGAAGAAGGTTTCCGTGCCGCCATGACCTCGCTGATCAACCGTTATGCGCGCGAGAAAAGCATCATCAAGGAAAAGGAAGACAACCTTACCGGTGATGACATCCGTGAAGGTTTGACAGCCGTCATTTCGGTGAAGCTTTCCGAACCGCAGTTCGAAGGCCAGACCAAGACCAAGTTGGGTAACTCCGAGGTCAAGGGCTTCGTCCAGCGCGTTGTTACGGATCAGTTGGGTGACTGGCTGGAACGAAACCCCGGCCCGGCCCGCGACGTAATCCGCAAAGCTATTTCTGCTGCCCAAGCACGCATGGCCGCTCGTAAAGCCCGCGACAATGCCCGGCGGAAGAGCCCCTTGGAATCGTTCGGCATGCCCGGCAAGTTGTCTGACTGCTCGTCCAAGGATCCTTCGCGCTGCGAGGTTTACCTGGTGGAGGGTGACTCGGCAGGTGGCTCCGCCAAACGTGGCCGTAACCCGGAGACCCAGGCCATCCTGCCGCTGCGTGGCAAGATCCTGAACGTGGAGCGTGCACGTCTGGACAAGGCTCTGGGTAACGCCGAAGTCCAGTCCATGATCACCGCTTTCGGCACAGGCATTGGCGAGGACTTTGATATCAGCAAGCTTCGCTATCACAAGATCGTCCTGATGGCCGATGCTGACGTCGATGGCCAGCACATCACCACTCTGTTGATGACGCTGTTGTTCCGCTACATGCGGCCGCTGATAGAGAACGGCTATGTGTACCTGGCCCAGCCGCCGCTGTACAGGATCAAGTGGTCCAACGCTGCCCACGATTACGTGTACAGCGACCGCGAACGCGACGAAACCATCCGTAAGGGTGCTGCCATGAACAAGCGCCTGCCTAAAGACAACGGCATCCAGCGCTACAAGGGCCTTGGCGAGATGGATTACACCGAGCTTTGGGACACCACCATGGACCCGGATCATCGCACGCTGTTGCAGGTGACCATGGATGACGCACTGGCCGCCGATCAGACCTTCTCCGTCCTGATGGGCGAGGACGTCGAATCGCGTCGTAACTTCATTCAGCAGAACGCCAAGGACGTCAGGTTCCTCGATATCTAAGGCCCGCAAGGGCACTTGGATATTCCAGAACTGACATATACCTGAAACGGAAACCTTAGATTATGAGTGACGAAACTCCCGAAGTCCCGGAGCCGAACGACGTCGAGGATGTTGTTCTCGAAGGTGATGTGCTGACCGACCGCGTGGAGCAGGTGGACCTGCAGACTGAGATGCAGCGGTCCTACCTGGACTACGCCATGGCCGTCATCGTTGGCCGCGCCCTCCCGGATGTCCGTGACGGCCTCAAGCCGGTGCACCGCCGCGTTCTGTACGCAATGTTCGACGGCGGATACCGCCCCGACCGCTCCTTCAACAAGTGCGCCCGCGTTGTTGGCGACGTCATGGGTACCTATCACCCGCACGGTGACATGGCGATCTACGATGCCTTGGTCCGCCTGATCCAGGACTGGACCATGCGGTACCCGTTGGCGCTGGGCCAGGGTAACTTCGGTTCCCCTGGCAACGATGGCGCCGCTGCACCGCGTTACACCGAAACCAAGATGGCCCAGCTCGCCATGGAAATGGTCCGCGATATCGACGAGGAAACCGTCGACTTCCAGGACAACTACGACGGCAAGAACCAGGAACCCACTATCCTGCCGGCGCGTTTCCCCAACCTGCTGGTCAATGGCTCCTCGGGCATCGCCGTCGGCATGGCCACCAACATTCCGCCGCACAACCTTCGCGAAGTTGCCCAAGGCGTGCAGTGGGCGCTTGAGAACCCGACTGCCACGCGGGAAGAGCTTCTTGAGGCGCTGTTGTTGCGTATCAAGGGACCTGACTTCCCCACAGGTGCCAACATCCTGGGGCACAAAGGCATCGAAGACGCCTACCGCACCGGCCGCGGCTCCATCACCATGCGCGCCGTGGTCAACGTGGAGGAACTCCAGGGCCGTACGTGCCTTGTGGTGACCGAGCTGCCCTACCAGGCCAACCCGGACAACCTGGCCATCAAGATTGCCGAGCTGGTCAAGGACGGCAAGATCTCGGGTATTGCGGATCTCCGCGATGAAACCTCCGGCCGCACCGGTCAGCGCCTGGTGATCGTGCTCAAGCGCGACGCCGTGGCCAAGGTGGTCTTGAACAACCTTTACAAGCACACGCAGTTGCAGGACAACTTCTCGGCGAACATGCTGGCAATTGTCGACGGCGTTCCGCGCACCTTGAGCCTTGATGCCTTCATCAGGCACTGGGTTGCGCACCAGATGGACGTCATTGCACGCAGGACCCGTTACCGCTTGCGCAAGGCTGAGGAAGAAGCGCACATTCTGCGTGCACTCCTGAAGGCACTGGACATGTTGGACGAGGTCATTGCCCTCATTCGCGCATCCAACACCACGGAAGCGGCCCGCGAAGGGCTCATGGAGCTCCTGGAGATCGACGAACTCCAGGCCCGCGCCATTTTGGACATGCAGCTCCGCCGTTTGGCCGCCTTGGAACGCCAGAAGATCCAGGACCGCCACTCGGAACTCGAAGCGATGATCCAGGAGTACAACTCGATCCTGGCTTCGGAGGAACGGCAGCGCCAGATCATCAGCGAAGAACTCGCGGAGATTGTGGCCAAGCACGGCGACGACCGCCGCACGCACATCCTGATGGGCTTCGATGGCGATATGTCCATGGAAGACCTGATTCCCGAAGAGGAAATGGTTGTCACCATTACCCGTGGCGGCTATGTGAAGCGAACCCGTAGTGACAACTACCGTTCGCAACAGCGGGGCGGCAAGGGAATCAAGGGTGCACAGTTGCGCGGCGACGACGTCGTGGAGCACTTCTTCGTGACCACCACCCACCACTGGTTGCTGTTCTTCACCAACCTTGGACGCGTGTACCGGGCAAAGGCGTACGAACTTGCCGAAGCCGGACGCGATGCCAAGGGCCAGCACGTTGCCAACCTGCTGGCTTTCCAGCCGGATGAGCACATCGCCCAGGTCCTTGACCTGCGGGACTACCAGCAGGCCCCGTACCTGGTGCTTGCCACCAAGAACGGTCTGGTGAAGAAGACCCGGTTGGAGGACTACGACACCAACCGCACAGCTGGTGTCATTGCCATCAACCTGCGTGATGAGGACGAGTTGGTATCGGCCCAGTTGGTCAGCGAAACCGATGACCTGCTTCTGGTGTCCCGTAAGGGCCAGTCCATCCGTTTCACGGCCACCGATGATGCTTTGCGTCCCATGGGCCGCGCCACATCCGGTGTGACGGGTATGAAGTTCCGTGAAGACGACGAGCTTCTTGCCGCGGACGTGGTCCAGGACGGCTCGTTCGTGTTCATCGTGACCGAGGGTGGTTACGCCAAGCGGACCGCCGTTGACGAGTACCGGCTCCAAGGCCGCGGTGGCCTGGGCATCAAGGTAGCCAAGCTTGCTGAAGACCGTGGTGACCTTGTTGGCGCCTTGATCGTGCAGGAAGAGGATGAAGTCCTGGTGGTCATGGAGGGCGGCAAGGTTGTGCGCTCGGCCGTGACCGGCGTTCCCGCCAAGGGCCGCGACACCATGGGTGTCATCTTCGCGAAGCCGGACAAGAACGACCGCATTATTGAGGTTGCGCGCAACAGCGAACGCGGTTTGGAAGGCGAAGAGTCCGAGGACGGGCCCGACGATGACGTAACGTTGGCTGCAAACGACGGCGCCTCCGAGGCGACCGTGACGGCCGATACGGAAAACGACGCAGTCCCGGAAATCGAAACGGGCGCGGAGCTGAACGAAGACAACACCGGAGGTAACGAGTGAGTAATTCCGACTCATATCCCAAGCCGAGCACAGGTGTCCCCGGCGGACTCCGGCAGCCCTCAGGCACCACGCCCTCAGGCAACACACAGTCAGGAACGCCTGCACGTCCCCAGCAGCGCCCTGGAACCGGGTCCGCAGGATCCGGCTCCGCGGGAGCGCGGCCCGCGAGTGGAACTAATTCCGCACCGCGTCCGGCCGGCGCACCCGGACAACGCCCGGCGCAGGCCGGTCAGCGACCCGCTGGCGCTCCCGGACAGCGGCCGGCACAGCCCGGCCAACGTCCAGCCGGTACCCCTGCCCAGCGTCCCGCGCAGGGCGGACCCGGCCTGGTGAAGCCGGCCCCCAAGGCAAAGGTTCGCCGCGCGCGCCTCCTTGTCAGCAAGGTGGACCCGTGGTCAGTCCTGAAGATGGCATTCCTGCTGTCCGTTGCCTTGGGCATCGTCACCGTGGTTGCAGCGATCGTTTTGTGGACCGTGTTGGATCTCACAGGAATCTTTGATCAGGTGGACAGCCTTCTTGGCACCCTGGCAGGCTCCGAGGGCAGTGGGTTCGAGCTCAAGAAGATTGCTTCGCTCGGGCAGGTGGCATCCTTCGCCACCATCATTGCTGTAGTGAACGTGGTTCTGTTGACCGCACTGTCCATGCTCTCGGCCGTGCTGTATAACATTTCCGCAACGTTGGTGGGCGGCGTCGGCGTCACCCTGACTGACGACTAGCAAAAACTCCCGGAAATACGCCGAAATCGGCGGAATTGCACCGGGGAAATGCCTCGATTTGAGATCGGGCCGGGATGTGCTGTACAGTCATATCTCGGCCCGATGAGGCATCGGGGCGTATAGCTCAGGCGGTTAGAGCGCTTCGCTGATAACGAAGAGGTCCCAGGTTCAAGTCCTGGTACGCCCACGGAACCACAAAGAGGTTCAGGTAAAACTGAACCGGAATGAGGTGCTTGTGAAGAAGTTGCTGGTAGTTGTGGCAGCTGCAATCGCAGGCGTCCTGGTCTATAAAAAGGCGCAGGAATCCGAAGCCCGGAAGGATGTCTGGAGCAAGTCAACCGATACGGTGGACTAGCCGAAGAGCCCGGTACGGATTGGTAATTACCAGTCCTGACATGGGGTATGATTGATGGGTTGCTTCTTATGGGGGCATGGCGCAATTGGTAGCGCACCTGCTTTGCAAGCAGGGGGTTCGGGGTTCGAGTCCCCGTGCCTCCACCATAAGAAAAGTCCCGGTCAGAAATGACCGGGACTTTTGCATTTAAGCCGAAGTAGGTCACAGATCAGGGCCCGATGATTGCTCACTAGGCCCTGATCTGTGACCTAGTTGGGTGGTGCCTCCTGCAGCGCTCGTTCGAGGAACATTGTTAATTCGCTGTCCCCAAGCACAGGTGAGACGACGCCGAGCTCCAAGGTTGGTTGAGTCTTGGCAGCAGCTGCCGTCAGCGCACCCTGCACGTTCCCCCGGGCCTGCATGGCAGACTGGGTGTCCCCACGCTTGGCGGCTTCGAGCATGGACACAGCCTCCTCCACGCCACGTCCGTACTCAGCAGCCGCTGCAATCCACGTGCTGCCGTCCTGGGCGAAGCCCGGCACCTTCATTCGGGGAAGGAGTTCGGGCAGGCGCTGAAGTAGTTCCGCGCGGGCCTTCAAACCGCCGGAAGGCGACCTCCCGGCGTCGTAATCGGCCCAAAACTGGTCAATATCGCGCCGTAGCTCCGGTGCGGACGGCGTCAGTGCATCGTCCTGCCAGTCCTGGTTGAGGTCTACGAACGCCCTCACCGCGGCCTGTACTTCCGGGTCGGAACCAGCAATCAGGGACAACGCCGCATTCATGGATTTGGAGGGATCATATGCTGGACCGTTCCACGAGAGGTCGGCGTAATTGAAGATGGCCGGCAAGGAAAGGTAGGGCTGGATCATCGGGTTGGTGACGATGCCGCGGACTGTCTTATGGAGGTTGGCGTCCCTCCCGATGACTGGGGCCAGAAAAAGGTGGTCCTGCGAAAAGTCGTTGACTGGGTAGTTGTCCCAGACGACCAAACTCCGTGGAGAACCCGGAGTCCCATATGTGAGGCCCGCGGCTTCTGCTGAATCCTCTGTGATCCGGTGCGACACCACGTCTTCACCGGTCCACTGCACCACGATCCCGGGATTTAGCGCCTTGCCGAGTTCCCGCTTATAGGCATTGCTTGCCGAACCGTTGTAAAAAGTGGGGACGGTTTCGAGTGGAAGGACTCCCTCTTTCGCTGAGATGAACCTTTCATTCACGTCATTCAGGAAGGAGGCTTGCGCCTTTGCCAGGTTGGCTTGTCCGGACCCGAACTCCTGAAGATCTTCGTCGCACTGGACCTTCGTCGCGATGTCGTCGAGCGGAATGACAAAGGAGCGCACACCCAGCGAATACAACGAATCAAGCTTGGACACGGCATCGTCGAGGTCCGCGAGGCGCGAATAGCATATGTCGATCCCTGGTGACAGCGCGTAGGAGAACCGGACGTGGTTGTCCGACGCGGCGTCAATCAGCTCCCGCAAATCCCTGAGTTCCTGGTCCGAATAGAGGTCCCGCCATTTATCCCTGAGAAGGGGATCGTCCTTGGGCGAATAGATATAGGTGTTCATCTTCTGCTGGCCCGCGAATTCGATCACGTCCAATCGGGCCTGATGGGACCAAGGCGTCCCGTAAAAGCCCTCGATGACGCCCCTGGTCTCCATCAGCGGCCAATCGCTGACCCTTACCGCAGCTACTGATCCGTTCCTGAGCAGTTGGCGGAGGGTCTGCACAGCGTGGAAGACGCCGTCGCTATCCCGCCCGGCGAGCACCGCCGTCGGACGTCCTGTAATGATGCCCGTGGCAACCGCGTAACCCTCGGCTCGTCCAAGAGCATCTCTGACTTCCGGATCAGTATCCAACTGCAGTTCCTTGAGGACCGGCCGCACCGCCGAATCTGCCTCGAGGCCCAGATAGACGGCGGAAGATCCTTCTCGCCGGTTGGCCATGGCCGTCACCAACTCAGTGGTTCCGCCGGCCCCCACCACAAGGTCCTGAACGGCGTCGATAGACGCTTGGTCGGTTCCGGAACCAGCCACGATGTAAACGTGGCCAGTGAGGGGAACAGGGGCCCCCGTGCCAACACGTGCATGCTGTGGCACCGGGAAGATGCTTGGAACGCCGGCCACGCTTCCCTCAGGTGCGTCTGGGCGGTCCCGCGAAATAACAAACCAGCCGGTCGCTACGAGAGCCGCCGCAAGCGCCGCGGCTGCGACCAGCAGCAGAACCTGCCGTCTCCGTTTGGAGCCACCGCCGACGGGTGCTCTGTTCAATCAGGTATCCCCCTGGGTACGCCGTCACCGGCTCATTGGAATGTTGAGTCAAGACAATCACACTGTCAGCACATCAGATAGGGCGGACGGGCTCATTCGCCCCACTAGGGTTGGATCCGTGACTCTTCTCATTGCTGCGCTCGGTGTCCTGGGAGTGGCCGCCTCCGGACCGCTCATGGCCGGCACGCTCGGTGCCACCTCGGTAACCGCCTTGGCTATAGCGTTCTGGCGCAACGCTATTGGTGCCGTGGTAATGGCGGGCCCCGTCATCATTCGGGAGCCCAAAGCGTTCGGGCGGATCACGCGGCGCGAGTTTGGCTGGTCCGCGGTGGCCGCCGTGGCACTGGCCTTCCACTTCGCTTGTTTCATTACTGCCCTTCAGCTGACGTCAGTGGCTGCGGCTACTGCCTTGGTGTGCCTTCAATCGGGGTGGATTGCCGTGTTCCAGCTGTTGCGGGGTACCCGGCACAGGTGGCCGGTCCTGGTGGGGCTGGGGATCGCTTTCGGCGGCGTTGTGGCCATCACCGGGTTCGACATGGGTTCATCCCCGGAAGCGCTCCTGGGTGACCTCCTGGCAGTTGCAGGCGGCGCCTTGGCCGGGCTGTACACGCTGGCCGGTGGCAAAGCGAGGCAATCCATGGGGACGGGAACGTACACGACGCTCTGCTACGGCATGTGTGCGGCGATTGTGGCAGGGCTGGCTTTGTTCACTGCCCAGCCACTCTCAGGGTTCGACGCCGGTGGTTGGCTTGGCATTATCGCCATCACCGTGTGTGCGCAGCTGGTGGGTCACACGGCCTTTAACCATCTACTGGCTACGATGAGTCCGCTGCTGGTGTCCATGATCATCCTGCTGGAGATTCCAGGTGCTGCTCTTCTGGCGGCCATCTTCCTGAATGAGACCTTGCCCGCCGGTACCTATGCGGGGTTGGCGCTGATTCTTGTGGGGCTGGCCGTGGTTGTGGCCGGTCAGCGGCGTGGCCGGCCGGAAGCAGACCGACGCGAAGCCGAACTGGGCACGGACTAGGGTGCCGCCGTCGGGCGCTTACATACCGCCGCGGCGGGCGCCCTGCGTCGAGTTGGCCGTGTGGATGGCGCGCAGCAACTTTGCGGGGAAGTACACCGAGAAGAACACCACCATGGGTGCCTTCAACGCCATTTTCTTAACGTTGTGGGCCTTGTATGTCCGATCGAAACGCTGGACGTAGTAACGGTAGTCCCTGGGTGAGTCCTCAAGCCGCCGTGCAGACATGCCGGACACCATTTGGGGAAGGTACTGCACTTTGAGGTCGTGTTCGAACAGGTGCAGCGAAAGATCGATGTCCTCGTGCATCTCGTCCTTGGGGTCCAGGCACGCTTCGTCACGGATGGTTTCCCATGCCGAGCGGCGGAGCGCCATGTTGGAGCCGAAGAGGAAATGGTACTGATGCTTGGCCAGACGGAGCATGAGCTGGCGCATCTTGTCGTCCGCTTTGAGCCCGAAGCGGCGCATTGGCATGTCGTAGTAGACCACGGGACCGGTGGCAGCCGCTACGGACGGGTCCATGAAGGCCTTTTGGACCTGTTCCACCCAATCCGGTTCAAGGACTGAGTCAGCGTCGATGCGGCCCACCACATCTCCCGTGGCGTTGTTCAACCCGTGGTTGCGTGTGGGGATAAGACCCTGCGCGGCTTCCTGCCGCATGAGGATGATGGGGCTCTCAGGATATTCCTGCTGCATCTGGCGCACGATCCTGGCCGTGCGGTCCGTGGACAGGTTATCCACCACGATGATCTCTTCGGCGGGAACCGACTGGTAGATGGCCGCGATGAGGCACTGGCGAATGACGCTTTCCTCGTTATACGCCGGGATGACGATGGATACGCCGGGGGGTTCCGGAGCATCCTGGAGGGAACCCGCAAGGGGTCTATCGGCTGACATCACCTCAAATCTAACACCCGGGCCGCGGCATGCGATGGAGGCTTTGGTTACAAGCCGGCAAACACTGAAGGGACCCCGGCCTTCGCCGGGATCCCTTCAGATGGTTGACTTTGCCTGCCCCTCTTCGAGGCCGTGAGTCAGTGGTTAGTTCTGTGCACCTTTGGCATCGGAGTCCTTGCCATCGGCGTCCTTGTGCAAGCTGGCCGCGATGTTCTTGACGGCAGTCTTGGCGTCGGTTGCCACCTTCTCCGTGGAGGCCTCAACGTTCTTGAAGGCATCCTTCGTTGCCTGCTCAGCTTCAGCCGCGGCTTCCTCCGGAGTGATATCCGTTGCCTTGGACTCAACGTCTGCTGCCGGAGCGGGCGCGGAGGCCGCCGTCGGAGAAGGAGTTGAAGCCGTTGCCGGAACAGGAGCGGGAGTCGGCGTGACCGGAGAAGGCGTCTTCCACGGATCTTCCACCGGCTTGGAGGCTTTCCAGGCAGCAACACCGGCAGCAGCCGCGGCAGCAATGACCGTGACGATCAACCATCCGCGCTTCTTGGGCTTCGGCTCCTTGACCAGCTTGGTGGAAACAGCCTTGCCAGCTTGATCGGCAACTGCCTTGATCTGCTTCCCCGTGGCCTGGGCCTGCTCCTGGACGCTGTGCACAACGCCCGAATCAACCAGCTTCTGCGCTACGGCGTCCACCTGTGCAGGAGCGTTCTCCAGGGCGTGATGGACGGCAACCGAGGCCTGCCCCAACTGCTCGGAGAGCTTGGGGAGGTACTCGTCCACCACTTTGTCCCGTGCATGGCCGAGCGCCGGAGTGGCCCTGTTGAGGGTCTCCTGGATCTTGGGTGTCGCGTCTTCCACTACGTCATGGATCTTCGGCGCAAGGTGCGCCAAGCCATCCTGAATCCGCGGGGTGACAACTGCAACGCCGTCGGCGAGGTTGTGCGCAGCGGACTTAAGACCCTCTTGGATCTTGGGGGAAGCGCTGTCAATGCCGTGCTGGATACGCGGAACAGCCCAATTAACGGCCGCTTCCACACGCGGTGCAGCCCAGTCGCGGGCGTTATCCACACCGGCCGTGACTGATTGTTCGAGTTCGCGGGCAATACGGTCTGATTTCTTCACAACTACCTCCCGATACACATGCTCGTTTGTTGCTAGCCTACGTCGCTTGTGGAACACCGGCTATTCATCCGTCCGAGTTGGTCCCGGATTTCACCGAGCGCGGAACCGGCTTTACAGCCGTCCTGGCGTTGACCCTGCATGGAAGAATGGGGCCATGACCATCGCAACCGCAAAAGCAACGATCCACACAAGCCTCGGCGACATCAAGGTTGACCTCTTCGGCAACCACGCCCCCAAGACGGTCGCCAACTTTGTTGGCCTGGCTACGGGCGAAAAGTCCTGGAACCACCCGGAAACCGGCGAAGACAAGACCGGCACCCCCCTTTACGACGGCACCATCTTCCACCGGATCATCAAAGACTTCATGATCCAGGCAGGCGATCCGCTGGGACGCGGCGTGGGTGGCCCCGGCTACCAGTTCGACGACGAAATCCACCCGGAACTGACCTTCAACGCTCCGTACAAGCTTGCTATGGCCAACGCCGGCATCCAGATGGGCAAGGGCACCAACGGGTCACAGTTCTTCATCACCACCGTGAACACCGACTGGCTGTTCGGCAAGCACAGCATCTTCGGCGAGGTAACGGATGAGGAATCCCGCAAGGTTGTGGACGCGATCGAGTCTGTCCGCACCGGCATGGGCGACCGCCCGGTTGAAGACGTTGTCATCAACAGCATCGACATCGAACAGCTCTAGCCACAGGCTGAACCAGAGCTCATGAGTTACGGAATTCCGTCGGCCGAGCCGTCCGCTGATATTCCGGTGTGCCCCAGGCACCCGGACAGGCCCTCCTATGTGCGGTGCCAGCGCTGCGGGCGCCCTGCGTGCCCCGAATGCCAGCGGACGGCCGCCGTCGGATTCCAATGCGTTGACTGTGTCAACGAACAAAAACGTACGACGCCGGTGTACCGGTCGCCGTACGGCGGCGCCTTGGCAGTGGGCCGGCCTTTGGTGACTTTTACGATCATCGGGTTGTGCGTGCTGGTTTACATCCTTCAGTGGATCGTGCCGGGCGACGCCGTTTTCCAGAACTTTGCCTTCGCGAACTATGCTGCCGCCAGCGAGCCTTGGCGCATGCTCACGGCAGCCTTCCTTCACTCGCAGGGTTTCCTGCTTCACATCGTCCTGAACATGTACACGCTGTGGATCTTCGGACAAGCCCTTGAGCCTTTGCTCGGGCGGATCCGATTCCTGGCGGTTTATTTGCTGTCCGCTATTGGTGGTTCGGCCGCTTATCTCCTGCTGACTCCAACGTTCCCTGTCATTGGCGTGGTGGGAGCCTCCGGGGCCATCTTCGGTTTGTTCGGCGCCATGCTGGTGGTCCAACGTCACCGCGGCGGCGAAACCAAACAACTCTGGGTCCTGATCGCCATCAATGGCGCAATCGGCTTCTTTGTCCCCAGCATTGCCTGGCAGGCACACTTGGGCGGCCTGATCACCGGCGGACTCGCTGCTGCCGCGATCGCCTACGCTCCCAAAGGCAAGAACCAGGCCCTTCTCCAAGCCGGAGGACTCGTTCTGGTGGCAGGTCTGCTGGCAGTGGTGACCTGGTTCCGCGTCACCGCTGGATGATGGGCGACGCCCCCTAGTTACGGCGAAGCCTCCTAGCCACGGCGACGCCTCCTAGCTACAAGGCTGTCCGCTGTCCCCCTTAGCCCGTGACGTTGGGCTAGCCGTTGCTCTAGCCGGCGTCCGGAGTGACCGGCTGCCTCAGGATGGTCTTGAGCCTTTCCGGTGCCGTGCGGCGAGGATCCCCGAGATAGATCTCATGGTGCCTGCCGGTCATGGTCAATGACTGCGACGGAATGAAGGCGTTGTGCATCTCCTCCAGCACGGGCCCTTCGTCGTCGTAGGGACCTACGTGGAGTGTCTGCACGCTCAGCCCCTCCTCCAGCGACTCGAGGCGGATTGCTTCCAATGCCGGGGCCTCGCCCTTTTTGGCGACGGCCTGACGTGCGGCTTCAAAGTGCTCGCGGGTGATCCAATCAGGAACCATGTTCATGAGCGTCCAGTCCCAGCGTGACTTGTCCCTGGCACTGGTGAAGGACTCCATGTCATCCGACCACCACAGCGCTTCCAAGGGCATGACACCGTAATCCTGCCCCAGTTCCGTTTTGCTGAAGAACTTCAGCTTGTAGGCAACGGGGTAAAGCGTGGTCAACGCGTCCTTGTACGCCTGCGCGGTGTTGGGGTCCCCGTGCCCGTCGATCATCAAAAACTTGAGCCGGGGAACGGTCACCACAGAAAATACGCCGCGCTTGGCGCCGTAGGTCTGGATCTGCTTCTTGAAGTCGCTCTTCATGGCACCACGGTACGCCCTGAAGACATAGTGGACCGGAGGGGGCATTTAACTGGTTATCCACAAGCGTTATCCACACTGTGCGTAACTTACATCAGTGTAGTTAGACCCACATCCCCTCGTTGGAAGCGTCAGAGCGGTAGATATCCCCCGAAAGGCATGAATTTCTCCACAACTGTGGATAACTTTGTCCCCGAGACAGTCGAATATGTGGACAACAGGGGTCCTGGAGGTGCTTCTGTGGATAACCATGTTAATTACGCCCTGGAGGGCCGTCTATCAACAGGCTTATCAACAATGTTAATAACTTACAGCCGTGTAGTTCACCGTCATGGATGGCCAATGCAGCCCAGCACGGCGGCGATTCCGGGATTGAAACCCACAAGTTTTCCCCACCTGTGGATAACTTGTGGGTAGGGGGCTGTTGTTAAGTGGGTAACTGTCTCTGCTCTCCACCCGACGCCAGTCAAGGCGTGAACCGTGCTGGAGTGCTCGTCGAGGATCACCGAAGGGGCCTTTAGCAAATCCGGCAATCCCAGGATGTTGAACATACGGTGAAGCTTGGGGCACTATCCACAGCGCTGTACACAGTGGGTATAAGTCTTCACTGGGCATGTACGTGTCAAAACCGGCGGCAACTCGGCGATTCCGTGGGAAATACGTTGATGTCCACAGACTTTATCCACGCCTGTGGATAAAGTTCCCCACTTCTGTGGACAAGATCGTGAGGTATTCGCGAACAACTACGGGTTCGTCGCGGAAGGCTTACGCCCGGAGCCAGGGGCTCGCTCAGATCCACACGCCGGATGTTCCACGGCGATGGCTATCCACCAGATGTGTGTCAATGATTCCGATTGCTTCCATCAAGGCGTACATGGTGGTGGGCCCGACGAACGCGAAACCTTTCTTGCGGAGCGCCTTGGAGAGGGCGATCGACTCAGGAGAGCTTGTGGGGATATCGGCAAACGTTCGGGGCTCCGGGGTGCTTTCGGGCTGGAAGGACCAGACGAAATCCACCAAGCCACCCTCATCACGGAGCGCGATGGTTGCCTTGGCATTAGTGATGGCCGCTCGGATCTTGAGGCGGTTGCGCACGATCCCGGCGTCCAACATGAGCCGTTCGACGTCGGCTTCCGTAAAGGCGGCAACGCTTTCCGGATGGAAATCCAGGAAGGCCTTCCGGAACGAGTCCCGCTTCCGCAGGATGGTGGCCCAGGAAAGACCGGCTTGGAATGCTTCAAGACTGATGCGTTCGTACATGCCCTGCTCGTCGCGGACGGGCATGCCCCACTCGTGATCGTAGTAGGCCTGCATGAGGGGGTCCGAGGCTGCCCACAGGGGACGGGCAAGGCCATCGTCGCCAATAATGATGCCGTTATCCGGGCTCATGAACGCTCCTCTGCGGCCGAAACTCCAGGAGCATCGGCAAATTATTTGCTTCTGGGGATATTCTGCCCGGTGCCTCTGACATTCGGACTACCGGGCCGTTGAAAGCTTCTGCGAGGTTCATGGCTCCTGCTACGTTCAGGGA
Organism: Arthrobacter sp. MYb23; assembly: GCF_002979775.1. Lineage (GTDB taxonomy): Bacteria > Actinomycetota > Actinomycetes > Actinomycetales > Micrococcaceae > Arthrobacter. The sequence goes on along the minus strand of NZ_PCPR01000004.1, from coordinate 140,594 downwards.
CCCGGCGCCGTTCTGGCACCTTCTAGGCTCGGGGTCCGGGAGTCCGCGTCAAGATAGTCCTGTGACCCGCATGGTGATGTTGATCCGCCCGTGTGACAGGCCGCAATCCCCAGGAGCCGTTCCAGGGAGGACCTTGGGAATGCCGTGATAGGCGAACCGGGACGCCCCACCAAAGACGAAGAGGTCTCCGGAGCGGAGTTCGACGTCCGTGTACGGCTTGGTACGGGTCTTGGTGTTGCCGAAGCGGAAGATGCACGTCTCACCGATGCTGAGGGACACCACGGGGTCACTGGAGCGCTCATCTTTGTCCTGATGCATCCCCATTGCAGCGCCATCGCCGTAGAAGTTCACCAGTGCGGCGTCGGGAGTGTACCCATCGGCAGAGGCGCTCAACGACTCATCAATGTCGTCACCGGACGTATAGGCAGCCGCAACCGCCTTCCTTCCCAAGCGGACCATCCAGTCAGGGAAGTCCAGCACGGGCCGGCCGTTGACGTCGGTGGCTTCCCGTGAGTAACGGTAGGGCTGCCAGTGCCAGCCGAGGCACACGGTACGTACGGACATCTGGTGCCCACCAGGAAGCGTGGCGGCCCGCAGAGGAACAGGTCCGTGCGTCCACTCACCAAAGCGGTTCACTATCCACCGCTGCTGCTCCAGAGTCAGCCAGCCAGGAACATGAACGGCACCTGGGGCAATCTGGCGGGGACCGGCGTCGTGGTTTTCCGGCTGTACCAGCTCCAGCGGAAAGAGGGCGTCCTCGTTCACGCCGCTGCCTCGAGTGTAAGCAGTGCTCGTTTGGCTTCACTTCCGCCAAGGTAGCCGCCGAAGCTGCCGTCCGACTTCACTACGCGGTGGCAGGGCACGATCACGGGCAGTGGGTTGGTTGCACAGGCGGTCCCGACGGCACGTACCGCATTGGGACTGCCGGCCGCCAAGGCGACTTCCGCGTAGCTTTCCGTGCGGCCGTAAGCGATGCGGGGCAGGTGCTGCAGGACGTTCAAGCGGAACCCGCGGGACAGGCGGAAATCGAGGGTCAGATCAAACTCCCTCCTGGTGCCGGCGAAGTATTCGTCGAGTTGCCGCGCAGCATCATCCAGGCGTGCCGGGGCCTGAAGGATCCGTGGACTGATGGTGTTGGCCAGAAGCTGCAGGACATCCCCGTGGTTCTCCAGTTCGAAGGCAACACGGATGATTCCACGGTCCGTGGCGGCGAGGAGGAGTTTTCCTACCGGTGAGTCCACTATCCGGTACGCGATGTCCAAGGTGTGGATAAGTTGTGCGTCCAGAGCCAGCCGGGCATGGAGGCTGGCAAGTGCGGGTTCGAGACCAACATCGAGGGGCTCAAGGAGCGATGCGACCTCTGCGTGATCAGGGCTTGCTTCAAGTGTCATCGGAGCTCTCCTTTCGAAAGTGAATGCGCCAGTGCAGGAAGATCAGCAAGGGCATTGCGGAGTGATTTCACGCCGTCGGCACCCGCGCGTCGGGCGGCGTCGGGCGTGCCTCCCAGCAGCGCTGCGACATCCTTATAAGGAAGACCCGCAAGGTAGTGATAAGCGACGGCCTGGCGTTGCTTGGGTGGAAGGCCCGTGACGGCGTCCAGCAGTTCCGCGTGTCCATCACCGGGAATGCCAAGGCGTGAAGGCTGCTCAGGCGGAGAGTCCACAGGGAGGGCACGACGACTCCCGGCACGCAGATGGTCGATGCACTTGTGATGTGCAATGGTGACCAACCAAGCCTGCACGTTCGCCTCCGGTGGAAGGTCCGGATACGACTGTAGGGCCGCCAGGAAGGTATCGGACCAGGCGTCGTCGGCATCGTGTACGCCGAGGACAGCACGGCAAACCCGGAGCACCGTGGCCCCCTGTTCCTGGACTACGGCCTCGAAAGGCTTCTTGATTGCCGCCTGCTCTGGCTCCATCAGAAAAGCTTGCCTTCCCGCACAGTGGCCGGTTCTTCCAGTTCCAGAAGGAGGCGTTTGTTGGGGAGACCACCCGCGTACCCGGTCAGCTGGCCCTTGCGACCCACTACACGGTGGCACGGGATGATGATGCTGATGGGGTTCCTTCCGACGGCTGAGCCAACGGCTTGAGCAAGATGGGGATCCCCCAGCTCTGCGGCCAGCTCGCCGTAGCTGACAGTCTCCCCAAAAGGGATGGTTTGGAGCCGCGACCAGACCTTCTCCTGGAAGGGGTTCCCGCGTGCCTCTAAAGGGACATCGAAATCAGTGCGGTGGCCATCGAGATACTCCTCGAGTTCAACCCTGGTCACATTAAAGACTGGATCCTGGAGTCCCACGGGAACTCCGAAGTAGTCCGGTGGAGGCATATGCCAGTGACCTTCGTAGAAGATGCCCGTCAAAAATTCCCCGCGGGCAGTCAGCGTCAACTGCCCCAACGGGGAATCCATGGTGGTGTGCCGGATGCTCATATCTTGTAGACGTTCACGGGCACGGAAATGTGAGGTGGGGTTTCCCTAGGAGCGCCAGCGGGTGGTCATGAGGAAGCCGACGATCGCGATACCAAAGCCTGCCACGATGTTCCACGAGGCCCACTCGCGGACGGGGAACTGGCCCTCAGTGATGTAGAAAGTGATGATCCAGATCAGGCCGAGGATCATCAAGCCGAACATGACAGCCTTGTACCAGACCGGATTGGGCCTGTACTGCTGTGCTGCGGAAGTCTGCTGGGCCTGACGGGCAGGCCGCTTGCGGGGCTTGGACTCGGGCACGGATCCTCCTGGCTGTTCGGTTAATACCCGTTCGCGCCAGCCTTGATATCCTGCAGGAAGGAAATTTCCAGCGGTTAACGGCCACACGGCGTTCCGGGTTGGTTCTAGCTGTCAAGTCTAGCCGCAACCGGGGGTCCGCCTGTGCCGCCCGCGCCCTATGCAAGGAGACCTTGTGGCGCATCAGCAGCAGACGGCGGCTTCAGCCATGCCGTCCGCCCGCCAGGGGCAGGAACTGCGCCCGCGCAAGCGACTTCGGGCTTCTGACGTCATCCGCAAAATCAGCCAGATCCTGGGCGAACTGCTCATTACAGCAGGGATCGTCCTGCTCCTCTTTGTTGGCTGGGAGCTGTGGTGGACCAACGTGGAAGCAGACGCCAAGCAGACCGAGGCCGTCAAGAGCTTCGCGCAGGAATTCTCCGGCCCGGTAACCCCTGCTGCACCTGCCGCCCCTGTGGATTATGGGCCTCCCGTGGTGACGCCGGCTCCCGCCTACGCGGGGATGATCGGGATCATGTACATTCCCCGCTTCGGCCCGGACTACACACGGCCCATCATCGAAGGCACCGGCTCGGACGTTCTGGACACGCTGGGACTGGGCCACTACGGAAGCACCAGCATGCCTGGCGCCCCGGGCAACTTCGCCGTGGCCGGCCACCGTCAAACCCACGGCGCTGTACTGGACAACATCCACACCCTGGTTCCCGGGGACAAGATCTACATCCAGACTGCAGACGGTTATTACACCTACGTCTTCCGAAATAACCAGATCGTGCTCCCTGACCGAACAGACGTCCTGATGCCCGTTCCCACCGAAGCGGGAGTCCAGCCCACGGAAAGTATCCTCACCATGACGAGTTGCAACCCGCGGTTCGGGGCACAGGAACGCATCATCGCGTACTCAATGCTGGATAGTTGGCAACCTGCCTCAGCGGGACCGCCATCGGAAATTGCCGCCCAAGTAGCCCGGGCACACGGAAAGGGGTAACGAATGTACGCGTGGATCTTCCGTCATCTTCCGGGACCCTTGTGGGTGCGGATCCTGACAACCCTGGTACTGGTGGGTATAGCCCTGGTGCTGATGGTCGAGTTCCTTTTCCCGTGGTTTTCCCAATTCACCACTCTGACCGACTCAACGATTGGTTTAGTGCAACAGCCATGAGCACAACAAAAATTCTTGTAGTGGATAACTACGACAGCTTTGTCTACACGCTGGTGGGGTACCTCCAGGAACTTGGCGCCGAGACGACGGTTGTCCGCAACGACGACGTGACACTTGCCGAGGCCATAGAGCTGGCAGCAAGCCGCGACGGCGTCCTGGTATCCCCCGGCCCCGGCACCCCAGCCGAAGCCGGCGTCTGCATCGAGCTCATCAAATGGTGTGGCGAGGCCGCCAAGCCCATGTTTGGTGTCTGCCTGGGACATCAGGCCCTGGCCGAGGCCTATGGCGGAGTGGTGACCCACGCGCCGGAACTCATGCACGGCAAGACGTCGCCCGTCCAGCACGAAGGCAAGAGTGTCTTTGCCGGTCTCCCCTCACCCGTCACGGCAACGCGCTACCACTCCCTGGCAGCGGTTCGGGACTCCATCCCGGACGTTCTGGAGATCACCGCCGAGACCACCAACGGAGTGGTGATGGGCCTGCAGCATAAGACCGCACCCCTCTGCGGCGTCCAATTCCACCCGGAATCGGTGCTCACTGAAGGCGGATATCAGATGCTGGGCAACTGGCTGGAGTCCCTCGGCATGACCGGTGCCGCCGAACGCGCCTCAAAGCTGAGCCCCCTGATCAAACAGTAGGTGAGGCGCGGCTGGCGCCGCTGACACCCTCCGCGGGCTCGCTCGTTCCTCGCTTAGACGCCCGCTTCCGGGTGCCCGCAGCGACAGCCCAAGCCCCCTACTTTTTGGTTGCCGTAGGCTTCGGCGACGGCTTCTCGGTTTCCGTGGGAGTCGGCGTCGGGGTAGGTGTGGGCGGTGGAGCCGGGGCCTTGGCCACCGTGACAGTGACGACCTTGCCCTGGGCCACCTCAGTGTTGAAGGCGTCGCTTTGAGCAGTGACTGTCCCAGCTGCAACCTGCGAGTTTTCCTGCTCCACGATCGCGATGGTGAGGCCGTTGGCCTTGAGCGCGGCTTCCGCTTCGGTCACCGGCAATGCGATCAGCTGCGGCATGAGGACCTTGCCGGTGGAAACCTGCAGTTCCACCTTGCTTTCCACAGCGATTGCGCCGCCCGGTGCGGGAGCAGTACCGATCACCACTCCCGCGGGGACAGTGGGGCTGTGGGTCAGGGCGGTCACCACTTCCCCGGTGATGCCAAGCCTGCGCAACGCCTCGCGTGCGTCCGGTTCAGTGCGCCCCACGATGTCCGCCGGGATGGTCACCGAGCTTGGGCCACTAGAGATCTTCAGGATGACTTCAGCATCTTGTTCCAACAGAGCGCCGGCAATCGGCGATGTCCCGATTGTCATGTCCTTGGCCACGGTGTCGCTGGGCTCACGAACTGATTTGGGCTTCAGTTTGGCTGAATACAGTTCCTGGATGGCCTGCGATTCAGACATGTTGGTAACTACCGGCACGGCAATTTTCGCCGGGGGCGGCGGTTGCATGTTCATGAGGCTGTAGAGCCAGAAACCGCCGCCGGCCAGTACCAGGATTGTGAAGATCACCAAAGTGGCAACCCAGGCACGACGGCGGGACTTCTGGCTCGCCGGCAGCTCACGTTCCGGTGGGAGACCCAAAGGAAGAGGTTCTTCCTGGGGCGGATCAACAGGTTCGTCTTTGAACTGGTCGGCATTGAGGAAGCCCACGGCCGTAGTGCTCAAAAGCTCCGTTGCCGGGTCTTCAGGATCCACGAGGTCGTTGGGGTCTGTGGGAGCCTCGCTGGCTGCCACCGCAGCCACGGGGATGCCGTTGCTGGCTGCACGCAGGGCACGGCGGAAGGCTGCCGCGTCCTGGAAGCGATCCGTGCGGCTCTTCTGCAGGGCTTTAACCAAGACGGAATCCAGTGCTTCGGATACCTCCGGGTTGTGGGCGCTGGGAAGGTCCGGGATCTCACGGACGTGCTGATAGGCCACCGATACGGGGCTATCGCCAATGAACGGAGGCCTGCTGGTCAGTAGCTCGAACAGCAGGCAACCGGCAGAGTAGAGGTCACTGCGCGCATCCACCGTTTCGCCACGGGCCTGCTCCGGCGAAAGGTACTGGGCGGTGCCCACCACGGCCTGCGTTTGGGTCATGGTGGCGGCAGAATCGGCCATGGCACGCGCGATGCCGAAGTCCATGACCTTCACATCGCCGGTGTCGGCACAGACCATCACATTTGCGGGTTTGATGTCGCGGTGGACGATGCCCGCACGGTGGCTGTACTCGAGAGCGCCGAGGACACCCAAGGTGAAGCCGACGGAGTCCTCAACGCCAAGCTCGTTGGCTTTGATCATGTCGCGCAGGGTGCGGCCTGCCACGTACTCCATGACGATGTACGGGACACGCACGTCTTCGCCGGGGCCTCCAGGAACCGAGTATTCCCCGGTATCAAAGATGGCCACGATGGACGGGTGGTTCAACGCCGCGACAGCCTGGGCCTCACGTTTGAACCGTGCCTGGAACTGGGGATCCCGGGCGAGGTCGGCGCGAAGCACCTTCACGGCGATGGTCCGCCCCAGCAGGGTGTCCGTTCCTCGGTAAACGTCCGCCATGCCGCCACGACCGATCAACTCGCCAAGTTCATAGCGGGAATTGAGGATGCGCTGGGAGGACACGGGTGTGCTCTCCTCTCGGTGCGCAGGACCTGGACGTGACGTTGACATGGCGGCTTACTTAGTTTCTCGGGCTGCCGGAGCCGCTGGGCGTGGAAGTCGGTGTTCCGGGATCCACCGGCACCAGAGCCTTGGACAGGAAGTAAGTGACCGTTGAACCTGCGGCAACCTGGGTGCCGGCTGCAGGTGAGGACCGGACGAACGTTCCGGGCTGCTGGCCAATTGCACCGTTGACGGGTTCTCCGGCCACCCACTGCAGTCCGGCTCCTTCAATGGCTTGCCGGACCTGGGCTTCGTCCACTCCAGGCGCGATGGCGGGTACAGCCACCAGTTCCGGACCCTTGGAGTAGGTCACGGTGATGGTTTGCCCCGGGTCCACGGGCCCTGTGGGGTTCAGGCTGATGACGATTCCCGCAGGAGCCGTTGCATCGAAGACTTCCTTACCGTCCACGCCGAGACCCAAAGCGCGAAGCTGCCCACTGACCGTCTGGAAAGGCTGGCCCTGGTACTGCTCCGGGATGACGTTGATCTTCTGGGGCTCCGACTGAGCGGGCTGCGGCGCTTCGCTTGTCTCCGTAGGCCTGGGCGTCGGAGTAGCCGAGGTAGAGGTAGGGCTGGCACTCCGGCTGGTGCTGGTGGTGGTGGACTCACTGGGTGCGGGGGTCGGCGAGAAGAACCCCGACTGGGAAATCAGGAAACCAACCAAGGCAAACAAGACCAGAAGGATCAGGGCAACCAAGGGCCACGTCCACGGGCTGCGCTTCTTGCGCTCCGGCTCAGCGTCATCGAAGTTCTCGTCGTCCGTGTAGACCACTTCGTCGTCGTTGAGCTGCCGCTCAGCCTCCAGCGCATTCGCACGCGTCAAGGGGTTATCAGAAGACGCGGCAGCGGCTCCCAGAGCAGCTCCTGCAGCGCCGGCGCCCAGCACCGGAAGTGCGGACGTCGCCGTCGTCGACTGCTCCTTGCCATAAGGCGAGGAGACGACGCCGGTGGGTGCCGTTGCGGTGTCTACCGGCGCAGTGATGGGGCCGGTAGTGGATTCGAACAACAGCATGCCGGGTACGGCGGCGTGCGCCGTGGCGATGTCGCCATTGCGGATGGCCTCGGCAGCTTCGGCCAGCTTGATGGCGTTGGCCGGACGGTTCTTGGGATCCTTCGCCAGCATGGACATCAACAAGGCGCGCACAGGGGTGGGCAGCGTCTCCGGAAGGGGCGGCGGTGCGTCGTTGACCTGGGCGAGGGCAATGGCGATCTGCGATTCGCCGGTAAACGGACGGTGCCCGGTGAGGCACTCGTAACCGATGACACCCAGGGAATAGATATCCGAGGAACCCGTGGCCGTCTGTCCGGTGGCCTGCTCTGGTGCCAAGTACTGGGCGGTACCCATCACCTGGCCGGTCTGCGTGAGCGGAACCTGATCTGCCAGCCGGGCGATGCCGAAGTCCGTCACCTTGACGCGGTTGTCTGGCGTGATCAGCAGGTTTCCCGGCTTGATGTCGCGGTGGACCAGGCCTTGCGCGTGAGCAACGGCCAAGGCGCGTGCTGTCTGCGAAATGATGGAGAGTGTCATGTCCGGGGACAGCACCTGCTCGCGCTCAAGGATGCCGCTCAGCGGGTGTCCGGGCACGAGTTCCATGACCAAGTAGGCCGAACCGGCTTCCTCGCCGTAATCGAAGACGTTGGCGATGCCCACGTGGTTGAGAAGGGCGGTGTGGCGCGCCTCGGCACGGAAGCGCTGGAGAAAGCCGGGGTCACCCGTGTATTCCTCCTTGAGCACCTTGATGGCAACGATCCGGCCAAGGATCTGGTCCTTGGCCTTCCAGACCTCGCCCATGCCGCCAATCGCAATGCGACTGGTCAGCTGGAACCTGCCGCCGAGTGTGATTCCTGAAGTAGGCCTCACTTATTCAACACCGCCTCAAAAATCTTCTTTGCGTTCGGACTGGTTAGCTGGGCCCCGGTTAGCACGTCAACACTCTCCATGACGATGGTGACGGCTACTTGCGGGTCGTTTGCCGGGGCGAACCCGGTAAACCATGAGTTGTTCAAACCTGAATCGCCGAGCTCGGCCGTACCGGTCTTGCCGGCAACTTTGACGCCGGGAACGGCTGCACCCTTGGCAATGCCATTGTCCACGGCACTGGTCATCCACTCAGTGATCTGACTGGCGATGGGCTGCGTGGTGCTGGTGCGGAGCGCCTCGGGCTTGGGTTCGTTGATGACGCGCAGATCGGGCGCGCGGACGGCCTCAATCAGGTTCGGCTTCATCTGCACCCCGCCGTTTGCGATGGCAGCCGTCATCATGTTGATCTGGAGCGGTGTGGCCTTGACGTCGCGCTGACCCACAGACGACTGGGCCAACTGAGCCTGGTCCAGGTCCTCCGGGAAGACGCTGACGGCCTGCTGCAGCTTGAGCCGGTCACCGAAGTCCTGGCCGAAGCCGAACTTCTGCGCCTGTTCCCGGATGGCATCCTGGCCGAGGTCAAGCGCGATGCTGGCAAACGGGGTATTACACGACTGCTCAAGGGCGAAGGCGAAGGACGCAGTTTCGCGGACGTTGCAGTTGCCGCCGGCGTAGTTGGGCAGGCTGGCACTGCTTCCGGGCAAGGGAAGGCTGCTGGGGTTCGGCAGCTCGCTGTCCTTGTTGTACTTGCCGGAGTTCAGGGCTGCGGCGGTATCAATGAGTTTGAAGACCGAGCCAGGGGACAGCAGGTTGCCGGTGGGGCCGCTGACGTTTTGGTTCAGGTTGATGCCCGGAACCTGGTTCAGCTGTGCGTAGTTGGCTTCCGCAGTGGTTCGGTCATGCGTGGCAATCAGGTTGGGATCGTACGTCGGCTTGGAAGCCATTGCGAGAATGGCGCCGGTCTTGGGGTTGGTGACCACAATGGAACCGCGCTGGCCTTCAGGAATCAGATCCATGGCCAACTGCTGGATGGCAGGATCCAAGGTCAACTCCACTGACGCTCCCTTGGGTTCTTTGCCGAGGAACATCTGGCTCATGCGATCCAGGAACAACTGATCGGAGTTTCCGGCCAGAGTTTCTCCCATGGACTGTTCCAAGCCGGTGGAACCAAAGAACTTGGAGAAGTATCCCGTGATGCCGGCATAAAGCTCCGGCTGGTTGTATTTCCGCTGGAAGGCGCAAGATTCAGTGCCGGGAACCGACTCCGCCACCGGCTTTCCACCCACAATGATCGAGCCGCGCTCGTTGCAGAAGGACGCCAAAACAGCGCGCTGGTTCCAGGGGTTGGCATTGAGGTCGTCAGCACCAATCACCTGGACGTAGCTGATGGCGCCGAAGATCAACGCGAACATGGCGACGGCAGCCATCCAACTACTGCGAATAGCCTGGTTCATTGTTGCTTCACCGCCTCTGTTGGTGCACTGGGTGTCTGTCCTGTGGTCGGTTTACGTGTGCCCGGGGTGCTGCTGCTTGCCGGAGGTTTGTTGACCATGGGGGTGGTATCCACTGGACCGCGGGCCGTATTGGAGATCATGAGCAGCAGGCCGACGATTATCCAGTTGGCCAGAAGCGAAGAACCACCGGCCGCAAGGAACGGCGTGGTGAGCCCGGTCAACGGGATGAGTCGGGTAACTCCACCGATCACTACGAAGCACTGGAGGGCAATGGCAAAGGACAGGCCACATGCCAGGAGCTTCCCGAACGCATCGCGGGTGCCCAGCGCTGCGCGGAAGCCGCGGGTAAAGAGCAGCAGGTAAAGCATCACCACTGCGAAGAGGCCGATCAGGCCGAGCTCTTCACCGATGAGGGCCACAATCATGTCGCTGTTGGCGAAGGGCACCAGGTCCGGTCGGCCCTGACCAAGGCCAGTACCCACCAGGCCACCGTCGGCCATTCCGAACAAGCCTTCTACGATCTGCCCGCTGCCTCCGGGAGACCTGCCGAACACTTCAGGGGTGAATGCGTTGATCCAGCTGTCGATGCGGAACGCCACATGCGAGAAGATTTGTGCCGCAACGAAGCCGCCGCCCAGAATCAGCAGCAGGCCGATCACTACCCACGAGATCCGGCTCGTGGCCACGTAGATCATGACGATGAACAAGCCGAAGAAGAGAATGGAGGATCCCAGGTCCCGCTGGAAGACGAGCACACCAATGCTCACCAGCCAGGCGGTGATCATGGGGCCAAGGTCTTTGAACCGCGGGAACTGCATGGGGCCGATCTTCCGGCCTGCCAACAATATGAGATCGCGGTTGGAGGACAGATACCCGGCAAAAAATATGGCAAGCGTGATCTTGGCGATTTCACCAGGCTGGAACGTCATGGGTCCAACGCGGATCCAAACGCGCGCACCAAGGATTTCACCTGCCGAGATCCCGGGAATCAACGGGAGAAGCAGCAGGAAAGCACTGGCCGCCAGGGAGATGTACGTGAAGCGGCGAAGGATCCGGTGATCCTTGAGGAACCAGATCACGGCAATGGAGACCGCCATGGCAATGAGGGTCCACCGGAGCTGGTTGTTGCCCGTATCGTCTCCGGGTCCATCCATACGGTGAATCAACGCCAGGCCGAGACCATTGAGCGCAACGACAATGGGAAGTATTACCGGATCTGCATACTTTGCCCGAAGCCTGAGAACAACGTGGAAGGCGAAAGCAGCCACAGCCAGGAGGCTGGACTGGAACCAGAAGTCACTGTCCAACCCGACTTCCGAGTTGATACTCACCAATGCGCTGGCGCCGATGCCCACAGCGAGGGCAAGAACAATGAGCACCAGCTCAACGTTCCGGCGGGGCTTGGGGGCTATCTCAGTCTGCATCATTTGGCCGCCTCACAGGGAGTCGGGACGGGCGAAGGAGTCGGGCTGGCAACGGCAGCCGTGCTGGGAATGGCCACAGTAGCGGTAGGCGCAGGTGTGGGGGATGCCGAGCCTGTTGCAGTGGCCGAGGGTGCGGGACTCGGGCAGTTTGCGGAGGCGCTGCCGGTGTTCCGCAGGTTCTCCACGATGCCTTGGGCACTGTCGAGATCGCCCGCCGGTACCGTCTGGCGTACGCTCTGTTGGCCGTATTCCGGCAATGAATCCACCCTGATGTCGGTTACGGCTTCGAGCCGGGAAAGCTGAATGGGGCCGAGTCTCTGCGAGATCCCGTTGAAAATGGCGACCCGCTGATCGTATTCGCCCACGTAGTAGCGCGTCTGAGTCCAGGCGTAGCCAAGCCACAGGCCCACCACCACGCCTAAGACAACAACGGCGGCGACGGCAGGCATCAACCACCGCACGCGACGACGTGGCGGCTCTTCGGCCTCAACACGGTCCTGCTCAGCTTTATGCGTCAGGACAGTAGCTGCCCTCCGTGCGACAGTGCGGCCGGCGACGGTAGGAATGGAGCCCGTCTCGGCAGCAGTCGCGGCGGCACCAACTAGCTCATGTGGCCGGCTGGCCAACTCCTCGCGCAGCACTTCCGCGGACAAATGCTCGCCCAGATGGGGGTCAGTGGTGGCAGGAGGTTCTGAGGAATCGCCGTTGGATGCCCCTTCAGCGCCGTCTTGTTTATCGTCCGGATCGCCCGCGCTGAACGAGGATCCAGCATCTGCTTCCAGAGCCGCCCTCGCACTGGACTCGGACTTGCTGTCCTCTGCTGCCTTCGTGGCGGAAGGGCCATCGGGGGACTTGGTGGCCGTGACTGCTTCTGGCTCGTCAAGCGCGGCCAGCGCCGCTGCCGGAACGACGTCGACGGCGGCCGTGTTGACGTCGTCGTCGGTCTCCTCCGCAATCTCCAACATCACCACGGTGACGTTGTCCGGGGCGCCAGCTTCCAGCGTCAGGTCAATAAGGATTTCGGCACATTCGCGCAGGTCCTTGGTCTCACGGACCATGCGCTCCACGACGTGGCCGGCTACGTAGTTGAGTCCATCGGAGCAGAGCAGCCAGCGTTCGCCGGGTTCAACATCCAGAACGTCCAGATCCAACTCAGGGCTGGCATCGACGTCGCCGAGGACCCGCATCAAGACGTTCTTGTGCGGATGCGTTTCGGCTTCTTCCGGACGGAGCCGGCCCTCGTCAATGAGCCGCTGCACGAACGTGTGGTCAATGCTGACCTGCTCAAACTTCTTGTTGCGCAGCCGGTAAGCGCGGGAATCGCCAATGTGGGCGAAGTGGAGCTTGCGACCCTCCAAAAGCAGGGCTGTGACGGTGGTGCCCATGCCGGAAAGCTTGGGATTTTGGTGCACAAGCTCGGATAGCAGGGAGTTCGCGGTCTGGATCTCGTCAGCCAGAACGGTGTCCGCGCCCTCCGGATAGTCGTCATGATCGAGATGGATCATGTCCAGAACAGTTGACGCGGAAGCGACATCGCCGCCGGCGTGACCGCCCATGCCGTCGGCCACCACGGCAAGATGACGGCCCACGTATGCGGAGTCGTCATTCTTGGAGCGGATCCGTCCGACGTCGGAACGCGCGGCGTAGCGCATGATGAGCGGGCGCTCCGCGGGCTTTTCCTGGCCTTTGGGGGTCTCGGGGGAGGCCATGGACTACGGCCTCAATTCAATGACCGTCTTGCCGATTCTCACGGGGACGCCAAGCTCCACCGGCAGTGCGCGGGTGAGCTGTTGATCGGCCAGGTAGGTGCCGTTGGTGGAGCCCAGGTCCTCGATGAACCAGCGGCTGCCCTGCGGGAACAGACGTGCGTGCCGGCCGGAAGCGTAGTCGTCCTCCAGGACAAGCGTGGCTTCCTGCGCGCGGCCCAGCAGGATGGGGCTGGCAGCCAAGGGAACAGTGGTGCCCTTGAGAGGGCCCTCAGTGACCACCAAGGTGCGAGCATGCTGGATTGCAGGCGGCGGCGAGGCCGCGAGTTCCGGATGTTTGCGGACTTCGCGTGCCGTGGGAACGCCGGTGACAGCCTTGCGGCCTATCTGGAAGTCGCGGCGCATAGTGGTCACGATGCTGAAAATCAGGACCCACAACAAAAGAAGGAATCCGAAGCGAAGCGCTGTAATGGTCAGTTCGCTGATGTCGTTCACGCGTGGCCACCCGGGGTTTGGGGGAGGAGGCGGAAAATGATCTTGGTACGTCCCATCGTGATGGTTGAGCCGTCTGTGAGCTCCACGCTGCCGTTCACTTTATGTCCGTTAACGTAACTGCCGTTGGTGGAGCCCATATCAACGGCCCACGTGCTGCCATTCTCGGTGCGGACCTCAAGGTGCTTCCGTGAAACTCCGGTGTCGTCCACCAGGATGTCAGCTTCGGACGAGCGGCCCAGCACCACGGACCGGGCATTGAGGGAATACCGCTGGCCGCCGATATCCAACACAGGCTGGAGGCGGGTGGGTTGGCGGGCCGGTGCTGCCGGAACATTGGACCGGGGTGCCTGAGGGGCAGCAGCAGCGTCATCGGACGATTTCTCTGTCCGGGAAGTGATCTCGAAATGTCCGGCACGCTCTTCGTCGTTGCGACGGAACGAAATGCGGACAGCGCCTTGGAGCGTATAACCCTGGCTGCGGACATGTTGGATAACAACGTCACACAGTTCCTCGGCCAGCGGTGTTCCCCATTCCTGGGCCCGGGCAAAGTCTTCGTCACTCAGCAGGACATCAAAAACATTCGGAGCCAGCGTGCGTCCGGCAGCGATGGTGATGGACTTATTGTCCAACTCGCGCCTCAGCTTGCTGGCAATCTCCACTGGCTCAACACGTGCCCGCGACCCCGTGGAGAAGACGTTGCGTACTGCCTTTTCAATGCCGCGCTCGACTTTGTCCAGCAAACCCATGGTCCTTCTCCTTTCCTTGCCGCGGCACCCGTTGTGCCTGGTCCGATAGTCAGTGCATTGCTCCGTCCGCGAACACAGCGAAGTACGCGCCCGACGGCCCTTCCACTTCCCGATACTACTGGGACTGACTGGGAATGGCCTTAATCCACAACGCCTTGCGACCCGGAAAAGTTCGTTTCCGGCCCATGGTGGCGCGGGAGGCGGGGGATGAAATTTCCGTGAGGTTCAGCTGTTGTTGAGGCAGTCCTGGTGTGTTCGGCGGCCCTTCGCACTGGTCGATTGGTGTTTTGCTCCGGATGTCCGTTATGCTTGATCTCGCTGCTTTTGAAGGAAACGAAGCTGGGAAACCCGCGGAAGTCCAGAAAAAGAAGTTGCGCGCGAGTGGCGGAACGGCAGACGCGCTGGCTTCAGGTGCCAGTATCCGAAAGGGTGTGGGGGTTCAAATCCCCCCTCGCGCACGCAATTGAAAGAGCCCCGATCTTAGGATCGGGGCTCTTTTGTTTTCCCGCGCCCAAGTAAGTCGCAGTTGAGGCCGTTCTGAGCGCTGGGAACGACCTGAACTGCTACCTAGTTGGGTGGGGCTACGGAACTTGGCGCTTCAGCGCACGTCCCAGGCGCGCAGCCGCCTCCTCCAGCTTTGATGCCTCTACGTCGCCGTACGCCAGGCGCAGGTGTCGGTGAGCGTCCGTTCCGGGCCCCGATGGGAAGAACGAACCCCGCTGGTACTCGACGCCTTCTGCGCTGGCATCGGCGGCCAATTGCTCCGGGTCTACGGTGTCGTCTGACAGTTTGGGCCAGAGGAACAGCCCGCCGTCCGGGAGGACAGTTTCAAAAGCTCCCGGAGCTTCCCGGTGCAGTGCGGCGACCAGCGTTTCAGCGCGGTTCCGGTACAGGGCTCGGGCCCGGTTCAGGGTTGCGTCGAAAATTCCGGGATCGGACGTGACCAGTTCCCCGATGATGGCTTGGACCAGCGTGGAGCTGTGGGAATCCTGGCGGCTGCGCAATGCCACCAGATCACGCGCCAGCCGCACCGGCGCCACGGTCCAACCAAGGCGCAACCCCGGCCCTAGTGTTTTGGTGAAGGTGTTGATGTGGAGGACGTGGTCTGAGTTGTTGAATTCCTCCACACTCTCCTGCTCGCCGGCAAAGCGAAGCTCACGGTACGGGTTGTCCGCCAGCACCACGAATCCGTAGTGTTCCGCCAGCCGTACGAGCTCTTTCCGGGCCTCTCCGGACAGTGTGCCTTGGGATGGGTTGTGGAAGTCCGGCACTGTATATAAGGCGGATGGGCGGGCGCCGCCCCTGAGCTGGTCCGCGAGATGATCGACGTCGAGACCCTGCGGGCCTACCAATACCGGCAAGGTCCGCGCGTCAGAGAGCTGGAGACCCCGAAGGAACAGCGGGAAGATCGGATTGTCCACGGCCACCAGGTCGCCGCGTTCCACCACGGACTGGATGGCCAAGGAAAGTCCATGGAAGCCGCCGTTCGTGATGAGGATCCGGTCAACGGAGACGCCTTCGCGTTCTGCGATCCACTCCCGCAGCGGCGAAATACCCTCTGTCCGTGAGTATTGGAGCGCAGGGACGCCGGGCTTGGCCAGCACACGTGCTGTGGCGGCAGCCAATTCCTCGGTGGGGAGGACGCTGGGATCCGGAATGCCACCAAGAAGCTCGATGGCATCTGCCCGACGATCACGCAGCGTCTGGTCCCCAAAGCCCTTGGGGGCGGTAAAGGCCTCGATGAGTGCGGGCCGACGGGTGGATATCAGATTCACGGTCATGCTGTTGCCTTCGCTAGTTGTTTGCCGGCTGTCGGCTCGGCAGGCACGGATGCCAGTGGAATCGCCTCGAGGAGGGCACGGGTATAGGGATGCTGCGGTCGGTGAAAGATCTCCTCCACAGGACCGTCCTCCACCACTAGGCCGCGCCGCAGGACGGATACGGAGTCAGCTACCTGCCGCACCAGGGCAAGATCGTGCGAGACGAACAAATACGTCAGGCCCAGCTCGCGTTGCAGTTTGGACAGCAGCTCAAGGATCCCCGCTTGAACGCTCACGTCCAGGGCTGAGGTGGGTTCATCCAAAACCACGACGTCGGGCCTCACCACCAGTGCCCTGGCGATCGCCACCCGTTGGCGCTGGCCGCCGGAGAGGTGCGCAGGCCGTCTCGAGGCCACCTCGGATGGCAGGCCTACAGCTTCCAAAGCCTCGCGAACCCGCTGGGCACGCTCTGCCTTGGTGCCCACGCCGAATTGGTCCAGTGGTTCGCGGACAATCCTGCCCACCCGCCAAGTGGGGTCGAGGGACGTGAACGGGTTCTGGTAAACCAGTTGGAGGTGGCGGCGGATCTCGCGGACGTCGGCCCTGGAACGGCCCGACGTCGATTGGCCGGCTACCTTAATGTCCCCACCGTCCGGCTGTTCAAGACCCAACAGCAGCCGGACCGCGGTGGTCTTGCCGGATCCGGACTCGCCAACGAGCGCGTGCGTCCGCCCACGGTCCACAGAGAAGGACACGCCGTCGCATGCAAGGACGTCCTTTCCGCCGGCCGAGAAGCGCTTGGTCACACCCTGGACATCGATCTGGGGTCCCGGTGACGGTGAGGAAACAGCCTCAGTGCGGGAGCCGCCGTCGTGCGCTTCCCTAAGGGTGCTGCGCTGGTTCCTGTACCGGTCCGGGTGCAGCGCCGGGACGTCGGCCTGAAGGCTCCGCGCGTAGTCGGTGGTAGGCGAAGCGAACACTTCGAAGGACGGTCCACTCTCCTGCACCGAGCCGTCCTTCAACACAACCAGGGAATCTGCGCGCTCGGCGGCGATCGCGAGGTCGTGCGTGATGAGGAGCAGGCTGATGTCCAGCTCGCGGCGGAGCTCGGTCAGCATGTCCAGGATGAGCTTCTGAACCGTCACGTCCAACGCAGAGGTGGGTTCGTCAGCCACGATCAGTGCCGGACGAGGCAACACCGTAAGCGCAATCAGCACTCGCTGGAGCATTCCGCCGGAGAGTTGGTGCGGGTAGGAATCGTAAACCCGGGCAGGGTCCGGAAGGCCCACTTGCTCCAGTACGTCCAGGATTTTCGCGCGGCGAACCGTTGGGTCTGTTTCGCCGAGCAAGGCGGCAGCCTCATGAGCTTGCGCGCCGATGGTCCGTACGGGGTTCAACGCCGAGGCAGGGTCCTGGGGGATGAAGCCCAATTCCCGGCCTCGGAGGGGACGGAAATGCTTCTCGGGCAACGCCAGGACATCCTGTCCGTTGAGCGCGACACGCCCCGTGGCCGTCGCTTCTCCGTGGGGAAGCAACCGGAGAATGGCCTTGGCGATGGTGGACTTGCCCGATCCCGACTCTCCGATGAGCGCCAGGCTCTCGCCCTTGGCTACCGAAAAGGAGACGTCATGGACCACGGCGGTGGGACCGTAGGCGATGGACAAGCCTTGCACTGTTAATAGGTCTGCGGACATGTTGCGGTCCTTGGTGTTCAGGGTCATGTCATTTCGCCTTTCGCAGCCAGCGGCTGATGCGGTTGACGGACAGTACGGTGACCACGATGACCAGCGCCGGCGCGTACACGAGCCACGGCGCAGTCACGTAGGTTTTGCCCGAGGCCACCAGGAGTCCCCAGTCGGAGGCCGGGGGCGGATCTCCGTAGCCAAGGAAGGCCAGCGAGGCGATGATCAGGATGGACGTGCCGAACTGGAGCACTGCCAGTACCAGTACGGATCTGTAGGCGTTGGGAAGGATGTGGCCGATCAACGCGTGGAGCCGGTTCCCGCCCTCCAGATAGGACGCCTCCACGTAGGTGGCGCTGCGGACGCGCATCACCTCCGCGCGCATCAACCGGGCAAAGACTGCGACAGCGGACACTCCGGTGGCGATGGCGGCGTTGATGGTTTGGAAACCCAGCGAACTGACGATGACCACGGCCAGCAGGAATCCGGGGATGGCGAGGAGAACGTCAACGAACCGGCCAAGGACTGAGTCCAGCCAGCCGCCGCGGAATCCACTGGCGAGCCCGATGATGCTGCCCACCACCAACCCGATGAGCACTGCCACCAAGGCGCTGGTGACCGAGGATGCGGTGCCGTACACCACGCGTGCGTACTGGTCGCGTCCGAGGTAGTCCGTGCCGAACCAATGTGCGGCACTCGGCGCGGCCAGCTTGCTCGCGGTGTCGCCCGTGACCGGGCTGAACGATGTAAAGAAACCCGGGACAAGTGACCACAGGATGACCAGCAGCACCACGGCGAAGGACAGGATCACGGTGACCGGAGGCAGTCCCGCGGTGAGCTTTTTGGATGCTGTTCCAACATTGCGCAGTTGGGTGTAGCCAAGTGTGGCAGTCATGCGCCCACCTTCTCCCTGAGTTTGACGCGCGGATCGAGCAACGGCGACGCGAGGTCGGCCACGAGGTTGACGGCCACGAAGACCACGGCTGAGAGGGACACCACGGCTTGTAGCACCGGTTGGTCTTCTCCCGTCACTGCTTTCTGGACAACGGTGCCGATGCCGTCACGGCCGAAGATCGTCTCGGTAATAACGGACCCGCCCAGAAGCTCACCCACAATGAGAGCCACCATGGCCACGGAAGGAAGGGCTGACGGCTTCACCAAGTGCTTGGCGAAGAGCTTGGCCTCGGAGAGACCCCGGGACCTGGCCACCAAGGCGTACTCCTGCCGGGATTCATGGTCCAAGCTCGCAATCAATACCTCGGCCAGCGGCGCGGAGACCGGAATGGCCAAAGTGATGGCCGCGAACAGCGTTGCCACCGGGCTGTTGGGATCTGTTGTGGTGAAGGAATGAAGCCGGAAGGCAAAGAACTCGATCAGCACCAGGCCGATCACGAAGTTGGGGACCGACAGGAAGAACGAAGGAATGGAGCGGACGATAGCTGCCCACTTGCCCGGCAAATACTGGGCGCCGTACGCGATGACCACTGCGAAAACAATGGCGATAAGCAGCGCGCTGGTGGCAAGAGTGAGCGTGGAAGGCAACGCGTCTCCCACGATCTGGGAGACCGGAAGGTTGGACTGAAGCGAGAATCCCAGCTCTCCCGTGAGGAACCGTCCGAGGGAGAGCAGCAGCTGCACGATCACGGGCTGGTCCAAGCCGTAGAACGCCACGATCCGCTGGATGTCTTCCTCGCTCAGTCCGTGCTGCGGGTCCCGGAGGGTGTTGGTGATGGCGTCACCGGGGAGGACGCTGATCACCAGGAACGTGAGGACATAGGCCAGAAGAACGACGACGACCGCCTGACCCGCGCGGGTCAACGCAAAGCGCTTGTAATCGCTGGTCACTGCGAGATCCAAGCGGTGTAGAAGTTGGCGTAGGCCAGGCCGTTGTACTGGACATCCTTGATCTTCGGGCTGATCAGGTAGAGGCGCTGGACGAGCTGGTTAAGAGGGATAAAGTAGCCCTGCTCCAGGACGTACTGCTGGAGCTCGTCGGCGACCTTCTCGCGGGATGCCCGGTCCGAAGCCGTGGCGATCGCAGTGGAGAGGTCGTTGAGCTTCTGATCGCTGGTTCCAAGCCCGAACCAGTCCTCGCCCTTGTTCTGGCTTGTCAGGACTCCGGCCACCGTACCGACGTCGACGAAGCTGCGTGAAGTCTGGAACAGCGGCGGCTTGCTGGCCTGGACAGCCGCGTAGCCGGCTACATCCACAACCTTGAGGTTGACCTTGATGCCCACCTTCTTGAGCTGCTGGGCGATGAGCTCGTCTTCGGCCTTGGTGGACGGGACATAGGGGTTGGGTGTGAGGGTGAACTCGAGGGTCTTGCCGTCCTTGGTGCGGTAGCCATCCGATCCGGAAGCCCAGCCGGCGTCGTCCAGAAGCTTGTTGGCTTTGTCGGCGTCGAACGTGAAGGAGTCGCTGAACTCGCCTGCTTCCGGGACGTTGCCTTGGATGAACGTGGTGGCCGCGTTCCAGTCGCTGGTGTAGACGGTCTTAAGGATCTCGTCGCGGTCAATGCCGTGCTGGATAGCCTTGCGTACGGCGGGATCGTTGGTGGGGAAGGCCTGCGTGTTGACCTGGAATCCGTCCACGAAGCCCAGGTAACGCGGCGTACCCACCGTGAAGCCCTGTGCCTTGAGCGATTCGATTTCCTGCGGCTCAACGTTGAACGCAACATCGGCCTGGCCGGAAACCACTGTGGAGGTCCGGACCGAGGTGTCCTTGATGACCTTGTACGTGATGGTGTCCAGGCGGGCGGGACCGGTGTGGCCGAGCGCTGCGGGACCCCAGTTGTAGTCTTTGCGCTTCTCCAGGACGTAGCTGTCGCCTTGCTTCCAGGACTTGACCACAAATGGGCCGCTGCCGATTTCCTGGCTGAGGTCGGCCTGGGCTTCCACCGGCAGGGCCAGGGTCTTCGGGGAGAGCAGGATGCAGCCGTGGTAGGCCAGCGTGGCGATGAAGCCCAATGCGGGAGAGGAGAAGGACACCTTCACGGTTTCCGCATCGGAGGCCTCAGCTGACACGAAGTTGCTGGACGGGAAGAGGCCCACCTTGCTGACGCCACGCGTGGAATCGCCCTTGGCCCAGGCGGTGAGGTTGGCGACCACGGCCGCTGCATCCAGCGGTGTTCCGTCAGAGAAGGTCACGCCCTTCTTCACGTGGATCACGAAGTCCTTGGCGCCGTTGAGTTCTTCCCAGCTCTCAGCAACCCACGGGCTCAACTCACCCTTTTCATTGACGTACACCAGCTTGTCCGTGATCTGGCCCCAGAGGTTGCCCTCGTAGCTGGAGATGGACGTCTTGCTGGACACCCAGCCCGTGTCGTAGCCCTGGATCAGGAAAGTGATGCTGCCGCCGTCCACCGGAGTTGTGGAACCCGCGCCGGTGCTGGCTGTTGTGCCGCCGCACGCGGTGACCAAGGCGGAGGTGGACAGTGCGCCGAGGCCTGCAAGGAAGGCCCGCCTGCGGAATTCGGAGGTATTAAAGGTGTTCACTGAGTTTGCTCCTGATGCGTTGGGGGATTGCGTTGGGGGTTGCTGCTGGCAGGGCGCTTAGATGGCCTTGCCGGGATTGAGGGTCTGCTGGGGGTCGATTGCCGCTTTGATGGCGTGCTGCACCTCGCGGCTGCGCTCCGAGAGTTCCAATGCGGCCCATTCGCGCTTGATGGTTCCCACACCGTGCTCGCCGGTAACCGTGCCGCCGAGCGAAAGCGCCACCTTCACCAGTTCAGTGGCAGCTTCCAGGAGGGAGGCAGGCGGGTTCGCGCCGTCGTCGGGCGTTTTGTCCTTGGTGATGAGCGGGTGAAGGTTCCCGTCGCCCGCGTGCGATAGCGCCGAGATGTCCACACCGAAGCGCGCTTCCAGGGCAGGGAAAGCGGCGTAGACCTTGGGCAGTTGGGACTTGGGAACGGCGATGTCCTCGCCGATGTACCACTTGTCCTGCGGGAGGCCGCGGCCACTGCGGCGCAGTTCCCACAGCCGCACGGCGTCGTCGTCGGACTCCACGGTGACGCGGCCGCCAACCGCGCTGAGCGCTGTGGCGAGGTCCGCTGCCTGGTCGCCGATGCCGTAACCGTCGATCTCGATGAGAATCAGTGCGGCACCCCTTTCCCGCAGGCTGGTCCCGGAGTGTGCGTCGATGTTGGCGAGGCTGGGGGTGTCGAAGAACTCGATCGCGGCCGGGCGGACCGGTGACAAGGTGATGGCTGCCAGCCCGTCCGTGCCCTCCGCGGTGCTATTGAAGAACGCGCTGACAGTCTTGCGGGCCACGGGGATGGGGCGGAGACGGACCGTTGCCCTGGTGACGATGCCGAGGATGCCTTCCGAACCTACAAACAGCGAGGTCAGATCCAGTCCCGTGACGCCCTTGATGGAGCGGTGGCCCACAGTGATGAGGCTGCCGTCCGGGAGAACGACGTCCAGTGAAAGGATGGACTCGCGGGTCACACCATATTTGGCGCAACGAAGACCGCCCGCATTCGTGGCGATGTTTCCGCCAATTGAGGAGATATCGAAGCTCGCCGGGTCAGGTGCATAGAAAAGACCAAATGACTCAAGATGATTATTCAAGTCGGCATTGATGACGCCTGGTTCCACAACCGCCACTTCATCCAGGGGCGACACTTCGATGACGTTGGTCAGCTTTTCGGTGGAAATGACCACTTGGTCTTGTTGCGCGGTGGCGCCGCCCGACAAGCCCGTCCCGGCTCCGCGGGGGACAACGGTAAGACCGAGTTCCGCTGCGAGTCTTACCGCCGTCTGAACTTCCGTTGCTGAGAGGGGAAGCACGACGGCGGGGCCCGGGTTTCCGCTTGCGGCTGCGGTTTTGGCGGTGGCTGCGTCGTGGCTGTAGCGGGTGGTCCCGGTGCCGGGTTCAAGAACCTCGATGCCATCAACCTGGTGCCGGAGTTCCTGGACATATGTCTGGATTGAGGTGTGGTCTTCGGTGAGTTGCTGTGTTGTCATGCCGGCGTCTCTCTGTCCGGGTGCATGACAAGGCATTCCTGCGTGAAGCACCCAAAGGCTTTTGATGGATTTCCCGGTCACAAAATGACGGGTTCTTCAAAAGTTAGCGGGACTCGGAATTTACTCGCCAGTTTCTTGAAATGTCGATCAATAGTTCTCAATGGGACGTCGCGGGGATTCCCATTTCGTTAAATTGGGTCGCTGAAAGACGAATTGTGTCCCAGTAAAAAGCGCCGCGACGTCACATGTCGCTGCCCGCTCGGCCGGCCCAAGTAGGTCGCAGTTGAGGCCGTTCTGAGCGCTGGGAACGACCCCAACTGCTACCTAGTTGGGTGGGCGTGCGGGGGATTAGCTGCGCGCAGAACCCGTGAACCGGCGTCGTGAATTGCTTAGGTGCAGACGCATGGCGGCTGCGGCAGCCAAGGGGTCGCCCTCCGAAATTGCTCCGTATATAGAGGAGTGCTCGTGGACGACTTGTTCGAAGCGGCGGCGGGAATCCTGCTCATCACCTGACACGAGGCGTGGGCGGGGCATGGTGATCATGGTTTGGCCCAGGGCGGAGATGCAGTCCATATAAAAGGGATTGCCGGTGGCGGCTGCAATGGCCCGGTGGAATTCGAAGTCAGCCTTCATGGAGTGGGCCGGGTGCCCGGAGCTCGCAATGAACTGCTCCAAGGCGCCGTGCGCGGCTTTAAGTTGGCGCTCCGTATGGTTCCGCGCGGCCAACGCTGCAGCTTCGGTCTCGACGCCGATGCGGAAGTCGAGCATCTGCAGGCGGTCTTCCATGCTGGACACAGCCCGCGATCCGGGCGTGGGAGAGGGGCCGTCCGCGGGCGGAGTCAGCGCGAAGCTGCCCCGCCCGCGTTCGGTTTCAACCAGTCCCTCGGCCTGCAAGTGCGTCAGGGCAGAACGGACCACGGTCCGGCTCACCCCGAACTCACTGATGAGGGTGTTTTCGCTGGGGAGCTTCTCACCTGGCTGGATGACGCCGTCCACGATTCGGGTGCGAAGATCGGCGGCGAGATCCGCGGTCAGGTTTCGGCTCATGGGTTCAAGATTACGCGCCGAACTCCACGGATTCGGTGGTCCAGGCGCGGGCCTGCCCGCTGAGGGTGACGCCCAGTCCGGGACGGTCTGGAACGATCATGCGGCCGTTTTTGGTTTCGAGGCGCTCCTCGAACAGCGGGTCCAGCCAGTCGAAGTGCTCCACCCACGGCTCGCGCGGGTACGCTGCGGCCAAGTGGAGGTGGATTTCCATGGCGAAGTGGGGTGCCAGCCCGAGTCCGCGTTCATCCGCCAACGCCGCGAGGCGCAGGAACTGGGTGATGCCGCCAACGCGGGGTGCGTCGGGCTGGATGATGTCGCAGCTGTTGGCGTTGATGAGGCCCTTGTGTTCTGCAACGGATGCGAGCATTTCACCTGTGGCGATGGGTGTGTCCAGGACCTGGGCCAGATGGGCGTGACCCTCGAAGTCGTAGGCGTCCAGCGGCTCTTCGATCCAGATGAGGTTGAATTCCTCCAGCTGGCGGCCCATGCGCAGCGCGGTGGCCCGGTCCCATTGCTGGTTGGCGTCCACCATGAGCGGGACGTCCCAGCCGATGTGCTCGCGGACTCCGGCCACGCGGCGCAGGTCCTCCTTGGAGTCGGGCAGGCCAACCTTGATCTTGATGCCACCGATGCCATCGTTGATGGATTGCGTGGCGCGTTCCTTGACCTCGTCCAGCGTGGCGTTGAGGAAGCCGCCGGAGGTGTTGTAGGTCTGCACCGAATCGCGGTAGGAGCCCAGCAACTTGGCCAGGGGGAGTCCGGCGCGCTTGGCTTTGAGGTCGTAGAGCGCAATGTCGATGGCCGCCAGAGCCTGCGTGGCCACCCCTGAACGGCCCACAGAGGCGCCCGCCCAGAGGAGCTTGGTGTAGATCTTGCCGATGTCGTTGGGGTCCTCGCCGATGATGCCCTCTGCGACCTCTTTGGCGTGGGCATACTGTGCGGGGCCGCCGGCGCGCTTGGAGTAGCTGAAGCCGAGGCCGCTGTGGCCCTGTTCCGTGGTGATCTCCGCGAACAGGAACACCACTTCGGTCATGGGCTTCTGCCGGCCGGTGAAGACCTTCGCGTCGCTGATGGGTACGGTGAGGGGCAAACGTGCCGTGGACAGCTTGACGTGGCGAATCAGATCTACGGTGCTCATGGTTCTCCTAGTGGGTGCGGCATCCTTGCCTGCCACGTAGGATACAAGTTTTGAACTTGTACTACAAGAGTTGAGAGTTGTGAGACGACCGCCGACATCTGGTGCGCGAGCCTCTTCCCTGGCGAAGCATTGGGCATAACCCCCTGCCAAGGCTGTTGGCGTTGTGTTTTGACTGTGCGGTGGTACTCATCTGGATTGGATCTCGATCTCGACCTAAATTTTAGTCGCTTGGGGGCCCCGTGGTGGGGGTACAGGCTACTCAGGGTTACGGTAGGACAAAATTGGCAAGGTTGAAAAACCTGATTGACCGTCGTATAGTTTCAAACTTCTATTAGCGTGATGACTTGGGGGTAATTATCATGACAAAAATGTCAAAATGGAGCTATCGAACTATATTACTGGCCATGGTTTCGACGCTCCTGCTTGCTGTTGGAGCCATGCCAGCCAACGCGGCGGCAGCTACAAGCGTCAGCGTGGGTTCTAGTCCATCGGTATTGGCGTACACAACTATCAACGATCCCGTGGTCGGGAAGAATATCGCGATTAGTTACAGTCCCGAGTTCAATAATCATCAGCAAAATTCCGTCAATGTCACCACATTTCGAGTCTGCTACAGCATGACCGGGGAGGGGTGGACCTACTTCAAGCCCCAGATCGCCATCCAAGGAACTGTACTTCTCGAATATGACTATGAGGTCATGGCTTCGGGTACATGTAAGACCTATAGCCTGAATAGGACATTTCAGGCTTCGCCAGGGTCGGAGCTTTTCCGCATCATCGGGGTTCTTGGCGGAATGGGCGGCCCGTCAGGGGTAACTGTTGGCGGATTCAATCGCTAGCTTAGAAGCTCTTTGGGCATAATGCGTTCCAAACTGCGCTGGATTGGTTACCTTTTTCGGTAGCCAATCCAGTGAGCTCTTAAGTTCGGTTAAGTAGCGATAGCCATGGCAAGCTATGTGCGGGCACCCAGTCCCCGGCAAGTGAAGTTTGGCTCAAGCAAACTGTGATCTGCGAATAGCCATTTGTCGTTAAAGACTCTTGCCGACGAAACCATGGCGGAGAAGCGAGCAAATATTCGGAACACCGCAGCGCCCTGAGGCTGTTGGACGGCTTTGCCTTCCTATCCAAGGCAACTGTGCGTCACGCTGAGCTCAACTCTTCGTCACGCTCAACCTAGCCCCGCAGCGCCCCGAACCCCGTAATCAGCGCCTCAAGCCCCAAGCTGAAAGCAACGTCCGTCGGCCGCGGATGATTCTCAAGAGCCAACCTGTCCACAGCGGCGGTGAAGTTGGGGACCTGCTCGGCGAGGCTGCCGGCGTCGAAGATGTCCTCAGGCGCGGTGACGTCGTAAGCGGCCCCGAAGACAAAAGCCTCCAGTGCCACGATCGCGGAGATGATTTTCTCTTCCGGGAACCCGGCGTCGCGGAAGCCTGCCGTCACGGCCTCATACATCGCCAAAGTCTTGGGCGCATTTGCCACCGGAAGTACTGCAATGACGGGGATGAGCGGCGTATGCTCCGAGAAAACGTCGCGGTAGGACCAGGCCCAGCGGCGCACAGCGGCATCCCACGGCTCCACCCCGAATGCAGTTACATCCACCATCGCTGCCAAGTGGTCCTCCACCAACAGCAGGACGTCATCTTTGGAGGCCACATGGTTGTAAAGAGCTGAAGGCGCGACGCCGAGGGAGCGTGCCAGGGCGGCCATGGTGAGTCCGTCGTAACCCTTGCTGCTGATCAACTCAAGCGCCGCCGTCGTAATGCCGTCCTGATCCAGGATCGCAGCCGTCGGTCGACCGGCGCGGCGCCTGGCCCCAGCTGCGGCGGGCGGGCCGGTCGGGAGGGCGGAAGGAGCGGGCGTTGGTGCGGGCATCGGAGGCCTTTCTGCTGCCTGTGTCCCCAGCATTATTCCATCGGGCCTTCACAGGGGCCGACTCCAACGCTAGTATAGACATAAATGAACGCCATTCATTTACTGGTCAGCCACCACGGACGGCCACGGAGAGGACATCATGCAGAATCTTGATCGCGACGTTGTGATCGTCGGTGCCGGGCCGTCAGGGTTGACGGCGGCACGCGAATTGAAGAAGGCCGGACTCAGCGTTGCAGTGCTCGAGGCACGCGACCGCGTGGGTGGCCGCACCTGGACCGACACCATCGACGGCGCCATGCTGGAGATCGGCGGCCAATGGGTTTCCCCGGACCAGACAGTCCTCATGGAGCTGCTGGACGAGCTCGGACTGAAAATGTACTCGCGCTACCGCGACGGCGAATCCGTGTACATCGGCGCTGACGGCACCCGCACCCAGTACACCGGCGACACGTTCCCGGTGAACGAAACCACCAAGGTCGAGATGGACAAGCTCGTAGCCATCCTGGATGAGCTTGCCGCCGAAATCGGCCCCACCGAACCCTGGGCACACCCCAAGGCGCGCGAGCTGGACACCATCTCCTTCCACCACTGGCTCCGCCAGAACTCCAGCGACGAGGAAGCCTGCAACAACATTGGCCTCTTCATCGCCGGTGGCATGCTGACCAAGCCCGCACACGCGTTCTCCGCACTGCAGGCCGTCCTCATGGCCGCTTCCGCTGGATCCTTCAGCCACCTGACGGACGAAGACTTCATCCTGGACAAGCGCGTCATCGGCGGCATGCAGCAGGTTTCGCTGCTGCAGGCAGCAGAGCTGGGCGACGACGTCGTACTCAACAGTCCGGTGCGCACCATCAAGTGGGACGAGAACGGCGTGACCGTCGTGTCCGAGCAGGCAACTGTCAACGCCCGCTTCGTGATCATGGCCGTGCCGCCCAACCTGTACTCCCGCGTCTCGTTCGACCCCCCGCTGCCGCGCCGCCAGCACCAGATGCACCAGCACCAGTCCCTGGGCCTGGTCATCAAGGTTCACGCCGTCTACGAAACGCCGTTCTGGCGCGAAGAAGGACTCTCCGGCACGGGCTTCAGCGCCGGCGCGCTGGTCCAGGAGGTCTACGACAACACCAACCACGGTGATTCCCGCGGCACCCTGGTGGGCTTCGTGTCCGACGAAAAGGCCGACGCCGTCTTCGAGCTCAGCGCCGAAGACCGCAAGAAGGCCATCCTGGAGTCGATCGCCGGATTCCTGGGCGACAAGGCGCTCACGCCCGAGGTCTACTACGAGTCCGACTGGGGCTCCGAGGAATGGACCCGCGGCGCGTACGCT
This sequence comes from Arthrobacter sp. MYb23, assembly GCF_002979775.1. Lineage (GTDB taxonomy): Bacteria > Actinomycetota > Actinomycetes > Actinomycetales > Micrococcaceae > Arthrobacter. The sequence goes on along the minus strand of NZ_PCPR01000004.1, from coordinate 112,601 downwards.
TCCAGCTACGACCTCGGCGGCCTGCACCGCTACGGCAAGGATCAGCACGCGAATGTTGGACCGATCTACTGGTCCTCGTCCGACCTCGCCGCCGAGGGATACCAGCACGTGGATGGCGCGGTCCGCATGGGCCAGGCAACCGCCGCCCGCATTGTTGAGGCCAACAAGCTGACTGCTGTACCCGTCGCCTAACGCGATCAGCACCAAACCGGCAGGCTGGGGGGAGCATCATTCCCGGCCTGCCGGCTCCACTGTTTAAGCAGCACCACAGGAAGGGACCGCCATGCGTTACGTAGTGGGCTACACCGCCAACGCGAGGGGGCACGACGCCGTTCACCTTGCCGTCGCGCTGGCCCGGAACCACGATGTCAGCCTGGACCTGGTCCTGGTGATCCCGGAGGACTCCCCGTTCAACGCCGTCTACCCGCCCGAGGCCGGCTACAACGACATCCTCAACGAGCAGGCACAGCGTTGGCTGGACGAGGGCCTGGATTTGGTTCCGGACGACGTCAGCGCCCGCGCGCACATCCGCCGCGGCGATTCAGAGGCGCAGACCCTGATCGATGCTGCCGTTGAATTCGACGCTGCAGCACTGGTGATCGGTGCCACCAACAGCGGCCTTCTCAAGCGGTTCACCATCGGGTCCGTTGCGAGTTCGCTGCTCCACTCCTCGCCCGTTCCGGTCGCTTTGGCGCCCCACGGCTACCACCGCACCGAGCCGATCACGCGCTTGAGCTGCGGTTTCGGGACGCGCCCGGGAGCTGATGAACTGCTCGACGTCGCCGTTGAGTCTGCGCGCGACCGTGGCCTTCCTCTGCGGCTCGTCTCCCTGTTGGCGCTCGACGGCGGTAACTCGCCTGGCTTGGCCGACGCCGCTTGGGTGCATGCCGCCGACCGGCTTGCCGCCGTCGGGAGTTCCGCTCGGGTGGATAGTCCCGCTGCCTCCGCCGACTCCGGCTACGCCGCCGGTTCCGACGCCGCCGGTTCTGACGCCGCCGACGTGCCGGAACCGGAGATCGTGGTCGCGCAGGGCCGCACCATCGAAGAAGCTGTTGACCGACTCGACTGGGAAGACGGCGAAATCCTGCTGATCGGCTCCAGCCGCCTGGCCCAGCATCGGGCCACCTTCCTGGGCAGCACCGCCAACCGGATCCTGCGTGCCCTGCCTGTTCCCATGATCGTGGTACCCCGCGACTACACGCGCCAAAGCGCCTAGCCATCGCCTGAAAGGCAAAACCCATGTCAACTGCACCAAAGACGGTCCAGTCGAAAGAAACTCCAGGCCTGAGTGAAAAGGGACTGAAGGCCGGATCGGTGGGCCTGATCGGCGCCGTCGTGATCGGTGTTTCCTGCATCGCACCCGCCTACACACTCACTGCGGCCCTTGGCCCCACCGTGTCCGAGGTGGGCGTGCACCTTCCCGCCATCTTCCTGGTGGGTTTCATCCCGATGCTGCTGGTGGCGCTCGGCTACCGCGAGCTCAACAACGCAATGCCCGACGCCGGTACTTCCTTCACGTGGGCGACGCGCGCCTTTGGTCCGTGGATCGGTTGGATGGGTGGCTGGGGGCTGATCGCGGCAACCATCATTGTGCTATCCAACCTTGCCGCCGTCGCCGTGGACTTCTTCTACCTGATGCTGGCGCAGATTTTCAGCAACCCGGCATTGGGGGAGTTGAGCAAGATCCTGCCCCTGAACATCGCTACTACGCTGGTGTTCATCGCGTTGGCCTGTTGGATTTCTTACCGCGGCATGGAAACCACCAAGGGCGTTCAGTACGTGTTGGTGGCCTTCCAGTTGCTGGTTCTGGGCTGGTTCGCGGTCTCCGCGTTCGCGCATGTGGCGAACGGCACGGCCTTTGATGCCACCACTATTTCACCCGACTGGTTCAACCCGTTCGCCGTGGACTCCTTCTCGCAATTCGCTGCGGGGGTGTCCCTCTCGATCTTCATTTACTGGGGTTGGGACGTCACCCTCACCATGAACGAGGAAACCAAAAATCCAGAGAAAACCCCGGGCCGTGCAGCCACCATCACTGTGCTGGTCATCGTGATCATCTACATGACTGTTGCACTGGCTACCTTGTCCTTCGCAGGCGTTGGCGAGACCGGGTTGGGGGCCGGCAACCCGGAGAACCAGTCCAGCATCTTCGCCGTTTTGGCTGGTCCGGTGATGGGCCCGTTCGCGATCCTCATGTCCTTGGCCATCCTGAGCAGCTCCGCCGCCTCGTTGCAGTCGACATTCGTTTCGCCCGCCCGGACCATGCTGGCCATGGGTCACTACCGCGCGATCTCGCCCAAGTTCGGCAAGATCAGCCCCACCTACAAGTCGCCCAGCTTCGCGACCATTGCGGCCGCGATCGCCGCTGCCGCGTTCTATGTCATCACCCGGACGGTGTCAGAGAATGCGTTGTGGGACACCATCACCGCCTTGGGCATGATGATCTGTTTCTACTACGGAATCACGGCGCTGGCTTGCGTCTGGTTCTTCCGGGCATCGGCGTTTAGCGGTGTCCGTCCGTTCTTCTTCAAGTTCCTGGCGCCCCTTGTGGGCGGCGTGATCCTGCTGGTCATGTTCGTCAAGACGGCCATGGACTCGATGGACCCGGAGTATGGCTCGGGCTCATCCGTTGGCGGTGTGGGCCTGGTGTTCGTGCTTGGAATGGGCGTGATTCTGCTCGGCGTGGTGGTGATGCTGGTGATGTACCGGCTGCGGCCCGAGTTCTTCAAGGGCAAGGTCCTGACCCGGGCCTAGGCGCTCCACCCGCTCCGCCTCTGCCCGCTCCGCCTCCGCCGAGGTGGCACAGGTATTAACTGTCATCTCGGCGCGGGGAGAGCTGGCGCGGGGACTCCTGCCGCCCGTTCGGCCACTGCGAGGGCTTCCGCGAGACGCTCGACGGCGGCACGGTAGTCGGTCCCGGCTGTCACCTTGCAGTACTCGGCCTCCCGCATGGCCCGCGTCAGCGCCGCTGTTTCGGCAGTCCTGACGTCCGTCATTGCCGGAAAGTCGATGGTCCGCGCAGGGTCGAGTTCGTAGCAGCGCCACTGTTCCAGAATGTGCTCGTGGCGGGCAGCATCGTCTGAAAAACCAGCACGACGGCGCGGCTCAGCTGCGTGGATCCGCTCCACTTTGCGGAGGCTCACCAGCGTCGCTGCTGCCGTGGCCATGCCGACGAAAACCATGATGAGCCCGGCCGGAGACCATTGCACTGTGGGGACGAGGATGGCCGGCACTATGACAACGAGCCCCCCGAAAACGTCCCAGAAGACGCCGTCAGGCTCCGGCCCACGCCCATAGGTGAGTTTCCTGTGCAGGACATACGTGGTTGCTGCGGTTGCAAGAACCAGAGCTGCACCCCACAGGAGCATCATGGCGGGCATCGGACCACCTCCAGGCGAATTCGCTGCTTTGCCTTCAGTATGCGCCAGAGCCTGCGTGGGCGACACCTTCCGCGAGACAATTCACCACCGCGCGCACAGGTGAATTGTCCGGATGAGGGTGAATGCTGCCCGGGACTCTGTCCGCCCCTGGGCGTAGCCTAGGCACCATGAGACTGAAAATGTGCAGCATCCACGTCAAGGACCCCGCAGCGGCCCATGTTTTCTATACCGAGACACTCGGATTCGAGACCTTGATGGCCATGCCCGAGTACAACTTGTTCATCATCAAGGATCCCGGCGCGGACAACAGCACTTCGCCCGGGCTTCTGTTGGAGCCCAGCGACAACCCCATCGCATCCAACTACATGAATGCCCTGCATGAGTCCGGCCTGGCTGCCGTTACCTTCGGTGTCCCCGACGTCCAGGCGGAATATGAGCGTTTGCTCGCCGCCGGTGTGAAGTTCCAAGGCGAACCCTCAGAGGATCCCTCCGGCGTCAGTGCAGTTTTCGACGACGGCTGCGGCAACTTCATCCAACTCCACCAGGACTAGCTCGTCTTAAACACCTGTGGCCGGGACATAGGTCCCGGCCACAGTCAGTGAAAGCTACGCGTGATCGCGCTTGGAGGTCTTCGGAGCATCGCGCTTGGCGGCCGCGTTGTCCCGGGCTTCCTTGGTGGCGGCCTTCTTTGCGGCTTCGTCCTTGACGCGCTGCGCTTCGGAGCGGACAGCAGCGTGCGTGGCGCGCTCGGTGACCAGCCACTGCGGCGGAGCCTGCAGCAGCTCGGCGATGTCCGCCGTCGTGAGCGCATCCTCAACACCGCCGCGGGCGAGGCCGCTGATGGAGATGTTGAGCTTGTGCGCGACTACAGGCCGCGGGTGCGGGCCGTTGCGGCGCAGTTCGGCGAGCCACTCCGGCGGGTTGGCCTGGAGTTCCGCGAATTCCTCGCGGGAGACGGACGAATCCTGGAACTCCTGGGGTGTCGCGGGCAGGTAGATGCCGAGTTTCTTGGCAACTGTTGCCGGCTTCATGGACTGGGAGTTCGAGGACGTCATGCTTCAAGGGTATCTGGCCGGTACTGTGAGTGTGTGCCAGACGCTGAAGATTCCGCCGAAACAACCGAACCCCTAGCAGGCCTCCGCTTTGCCTATGTGGCGGGTGTGACTCCTGGGAAATGGATCCGGCGTTGGGAAGAGCGGATGCCCAACTACCCGTTGCACTCGTTCATGTCCGACGACGCCGCCCAGGTTTCGGTGTTGCGTGACGGTTCCGCTGACCTGAGCTTTGTTCGCTTGCCCGTGGACCGGGAAGGCCTGAACGTCATCCCCCTTTATGAAGAGCAGCCTGTGGTGGTGGCTCCCAAAGGGCACGAGATCTCGGTGTTTGAGGAAGTCGCGCTGGACGACCTCGCCGAGGAGAACTTCCTTGACATCGATGAAATGGGTGGGCCGGACATGGCCCTCCAGGTGGTTGCATCCGGTGCTGGGCTGGCGATCCTGCCCATGTCCGTTGCGCGTCACCTGAACGTAAAAGACACTGTGATGCGTCGCCTGACCGGTGCCCCCGTGACGCAGATCGGCCTGGCTTGGCTGGTGGGAACGGACAGTCCCGTGATCGAGGAATTCATAGGGATCGTGCGCGGGCGGACGGCTCAGAGTTCACGCCAGCCTTCTGCCAAGCAGGAAGCGCCTAAGAAAGAACCCAAGCCCGACCGCCGTGGTGGTGGGCCCAAGAAGCCCGCAGTCGCGCAGCGTTACGCCCCGAATCCTGACAAGGGCCGTGGCAAGGGTTCACGCAAGAAGGGCAAACGCTGACCGCTGACGCTCCTGCCCAGTTAGTGGGGCGGACATGCCGGATGTTGCGGGCAGGTCGCTGGTTTTTTTGCTCTTTAGTGTGAGGCAACCGGGGAGGAACGCGGCCTATTCCGGGCCTACTCGCCGTGGATAGCGCTTTGCTGCTGCTCTGAACGGTTGAGGTAGGCCAGGAGAAGGTCCCCGGCGCGCTCGAGCTCGCCAGCTTCCAAGGCTGAGCAGATCTGCTCATTTTCCTTCAACCAGTCGCTGTAGAAGTGCGCGTTCATGGTGGCTTTGTGGAAGTAGAGCCGCATCTCAGCCAGGATCTGCGCCATGATCGTGTTCAACCGGTTGCTCTCGGCCAGGGCGACGATTGCACCGTGGAAATGCTGGTTTGCGCTGCCCAGGCCTTCGTTGTCGTTGGCTTCTGCTGCCCGCTTGCCTTCCTCGACGGCGGCCCTGACGGCGGCTATGCGGTCCGGCGAGCCACCCGCGCGGATGGAGCTGACCTCGATTGCGCGGCGAACCGTGTAGACGTCGTGGATGTCGCCTGCTTCAAGGGTGGCCACAAAGACGCCCTTATTGGGCTGGCGGAGGAGTAGGCGTTCACCGGCAAGCTCGGCGAAAGCTTCGCGGACGGTGTTCCGGGAAACTCCCAGATCCTCGGCAATGGTGGCTTCGGTGAGTTTGGCGCCCGGGACCAGGAATCCTTCGGCCAGTTGGTAGCGCAGTTCCTCGGCGACTCTCTCGGCCACGGACGGAACTTTCATCCGGACCCTGGCCCGCGCACCATCAATGCCAGCGTGTTCGCTCTTTTCCTGATCTGCACTGGCCATGACACCAAAAGTACACGATTGCCGAAAATCAGGATCGCTGGATCGTTGAACAATCCAGCGAAATAGTGCATGCTGGATGTAACGCACATCACGAGGCAGGGATCACATCATGGCAATCATCGATCTGAACAGCGACGTCGGAGAGTCTTTCGGGCGCTGGACGCTCGGTGATGACGCGGCCATGTTTGAGTCCGTGTCCAGTGCCAACGTTGCGTGTGGATTCCACGCTGGCGACCCCAGCGTCATCCGCAGCACCTGCGAAAAGGCGGTTGAGGCCGGCGTCGTTATTGGCGCCCATGTTGGCTACCGTGACCTCGCTGGATTTGGCCGCCGCTTCATGGACATCGATCCCGGTGAACTGGCCGATGACGTGGTTTATCAGATCGGTGCGCTTCAAGCTCTGGCGGCCACTACGGGAGCCCGTGTCCAGTACGTCAAACCGCACGGCGGCCTCTATAACGCGATTGTGAAGCACACCGCCCAGGCACGCGCCGTCGTCGATGCTGTGAAATCGGTTGACCCCAACCTTCCGATCCTTGGCCTCCCCGGCTCCGAGGTCCTGCGCCTCGCTGAGGAAGCCGGCCTTCGGGGCGTCTCCGAAGCGTTCGCAGACCGTGCCTACAACCCGGACGGCACGCTGGTTTCCCGCTCACAACCGGGCGCCGTTCTCCATGACCCTTCGGACGTGGCTCAGCACGTCCTGCGCATGGCTACCGAACAGACCGTCAGGACCATTGACGGTTCCATCCTGAAAATCCGCGCAGAGAGCATCTGCGTGCATGGTGACTCACCCGGAGCCGTGGCAATGGCTACCGCAGTGAAGTCCGCTCTGGGCGATGCCGGCGTAACTGTCGGCTCGTTCCTCTAGCCCACCCCGGGCGCCCCGCACCATCCCTCATCCCCCCGGAGGACATCATGACCAGCACCAACAACGCAGCCAAGGCAGTGACAAGGAAGCCACCGCCCGGTGCCATCAAGGCGTACGTCGCAAGTCTCACCGGAACTTCGCTTGAGTACTATGACTTCGCTATCTACTCGGTGGCCTCGGCCCTCGTGTTCCCCAAGATCTTCTTCCCCGGCAACGACGAATTCGTGGCGTTGCTCCTCTCCTTCTCAGCATTTGCAGTTGGTTACTTGGCCCGGCCGATTGGTGGCGTGATCTTCGGTCGCCTGGGAGACAAGATTGGCCGTAAGTACGTCCTGGTCTTCACGCTCGTCCTGATCGGCGTTGCTACGGTCCTCATTGGAGCGCTGCCTGACTACTCAGTGATCGGCGTCGCAGCCCCCACCATTCTTGTGTTGCTGCGTTTGGCGCAGGGCATTGGCGTTGGTGGCGAATGGGGCGGTGCAGTGCTGCTGTCCAGCGAATTCGGCGACCCCAACAAGCGCGGCTTCTGGTCTTCCGCGGCCCAGATCGGCCCGCCCGCCGGCAACCTCATGGCCAACGGTGTTCTCGCCATTCTCGCTGCCTCCCTGAGTGAAGAAGCCTTCCTCTCCTGGGGCTGGCGTGTAGCCTTCCTGGCATCCGCACTCTTGGTTGGCTTCGGCCTGATCATCCGGCTGAAGCTTGAAGAAACCCCCGTATTCAAGGCTATCCAGGCCCAGGGTGACCGTCCCAAGGCTCCCATCAAGGAAGTCTTCACCACGCAACCCAAGGCGTTGGTGGCCGCGGCTCTCTCCCGTGTTTGCCCTGACATCCTCTATGCGCTGTTCACCGTCTTCGTGGCCGTTTACGCCACCAAGGAACTGGGCATGACCACAGGCAACGTACTGTCCGCCATCTTGATCGGCTCTGCATTCCAGCTCTTCCTGATCCCCGCGGCCGGTGCGCTGACGGACCGTTTCAACCGTCGATGGGTCTACGGCATCGCCGCAGCTGCAACAGCGGCTTACATTCCCCTGTTCTTCCTGATGATCCAGGGCAAGTCCGTAGCCATGCTGACAGTCGGCACCGTGATCGGCCTGGCACTCCACGCCTTCATGTACGGACCGCAGGCGGCATTCATCACCGAGCAGTTCCCGGCCAGGCTCCGCTACGCCGGCAGCTCGCTGGCCTACACCCTGGCGGGTGTCATTGGTGGAGCCGTTGCTCCCATCATCTTCACCGCGCTGTACGGCGCGGCAGGTGGCGGCTGGTACCTGATCGCCGTTTACATCCTGGTGGCCGCTGTTGTCACCATCGTCGGCATGCTCCTCGGCCGCGACCCCGAGCCGGAAGAAGATGTCCGACTGATGCAGGGGACGCACGCTCAGCCGGCGGCGTAACGAAAAATGGAAACCGTGATGCACACAGCTACAGCCAAGAGGGTTCGCTCCGTCAGGCCCGTCGGCACCCGCGCCGTGCTGGCCGAACTGGACGGGTTGCAGGACGTCCTCGCCCTGCAGGACCTGCTCAACAAGTCCCCGCTGCCCGGGCAGGTGGACGTTCTCGCCGCCGCAGAAACGGTGATGGTGGTGGGTGAGTCTGCGGCCGCCACCCGCGCCATCGGTGCACGACTCATGGAATTGGAATTGTTTGCTCCGGAGGTCACTGACTCCGGGCTGGTGGTCATCGATACTGTGTACGACGGCGACGACCTCGCCGATGTCGCGGAGCTCACCGGACTGAGCAAGGAGGGCGTCGTCGCGGCGCACACGGGCCAGGTCTGGACCGTAGCCTTCGCTGGCTTCGCGCCCGGGTTTGGATACATGGTGGGCGAAAACGAGGTCCTCACGGTTCCACGGCGCTCTTCCCCAAGGACTGCCGTTCCCGCTGGATCGGTGGCTCTGGGTGGACAGTATTCCGCGGTCTACCCCCGCAGGTCTCCGGGCGGTTGGCAGTTGATTGGCCGTACCGGGGCGCGGATGTGGGATCTGGACCGAGCCCAGCCAGCGCTTGTCAGACCCGGCGATCGGGTTCAGTACCGCGCGGTCCGCGAGGTTGTGACGGCTGGAGCTTCGGAGGCCCGCGAGCCCGAGAAGGAGCGCCACGCTGAGTCCGGTCTTCGGATTCTCCATCCAGGTGCGCAGAGCCTGATCCAGGACCTCGGGCGTCGGGGTTACGGTCCGCTGGGTGTCTCTGCCGCCGGGGCCCTGGACAGGGCATCCCTGCGGCGGGCCAACCGGCTGGTGGGGAACGCTTCTTCAGCTGCGGCCATCGAGTCGGTCAATGGCGGGCTCACCGTTGAGGCCGTCGGAGACCAGGTGATTGCCGTGGCAGGTGCGCCGGCAGCGCTGACTATCGAGTCGCCGTCGTGGGTTGGGTCCGACGACGGCGACGTCCAGCCGGGTGCGACGCGGACCGTCCCCATGGCCGCACCGTTCGCGTTGCTCGACGGCGAAGTGCTCACCCTGGGTGCTCCCGAGTCGGGATTCCGGAACTACGTGGCGATCCGTGGCGGGGTGGACGTGCCGGAGGTGCTGGGTAGCCGTTCGGCGGACACTATGAGCGGAATTGGGCCAGCCCCGTTGGTCATCAGGCAGGTCCTCGCTGCAGGCGATCACACCGCGTCCACTGTGGTTGGTGCGCCCGAGTTGCAGCCCGAGTTCCCCGGTACTGGCGTCACGGTGCTGGACGTTATCCCCGGGCCGCGTGCTGACTGGTTCGACCAGAAAGCGCTCGATTCCCTCTGCGACCAGGAATGGCTGGTGACGCCGCAGTCCAACCGCGTGGGCATGCGCCTGGATGGCACACCGCTGAAGCGCACGCGGGAGGGCGAACTGCCCAGCGAGGGCACCATGGCCGGCGCCCTCCAGATTCCGCCTGCTGGACTGCCCGTCCTGTTCCTGGCAGACCACCCCATCACCGGCGGTTATCCGGTGATTGGCGTGGTGCGCGATGAACATCTCGATCTCGCCGCGCAAGTGCCCATCGGCGGAAAGATCCGCTTCCGGCTGGTTCCGGATTCCCCAGACTTCACCACAACGAAGACCCCAGAGAAGTGAGTATTTGATGCGCAAGGTCCTGATCGCGAACCGTGGCGAAATCGCCGTCCGCGTCGCCCGAGCATGTGACGACGCCGGCATCCTGTCCGTGGCTGTCTACGCAGACATCGATGCCGATGCCATGCACGTTGGCGCTGCCGACGAAGCCTTCAGCCTGGGCGGAAATTCGCCGGCTGACACGTACTTGAACATTGGAAAGCTGCTCGCCGTTGCGGAGAAGTCCGGCGCGGACGCCGTCCACCCCGGGTACGGTTTCCTGTCCGAGAACGCCGAGTTTGCACAAGCAGTGCTCGACGCCGGTCTTGAGTGGATCGGTCCGTCACCGGAGTCGATTCGTCAGTTGGGCAACAAGATCACGGCCCGCGAAATCGCCGTCCGCGCGGGAGCTCCGTTGGTTGCCGGCAGCGACGGTCCCGTCTCCTCTGCGGCGGAAGCGCGTTCCTTTGCCGAGGAACATGGTCTTCCGCTTGCCATCAAGGCTGCCTTCGGCGGAGGTGGACGCGGACTGAAGGTGGTCCGCGAACTCGCCGAAGTTGAGGAAGCGTTCGATTCCGCGGTCCGCGAAGCTGTAGCTGCCTTTGGTCGTGGCGAATGCTTCGTGGAGCAGTACCTTGACCGGCCGCGGCATGTGGAAGCACAGATCATCGCGGACAAACTCGGCAACGTGGTTGTGGTGGGCACGCGCGATTGCTCGCTTCAACGCCGTCACCAGAAACTCGTGGAAGAGGCTCCGGCTCCGTTCTTGAGCGATGATCAGCGGCAGCAAATCTATGAGGGCTCCAAAGCCATTATTCGCGAAGCCGGTTACTACGGGGCCGGGACGGTGGAGTTCCTGGTCTCAGCCGATGGCGCAGTGGCCTTCCTCGAGGTCAACACACGCCTCCAGGTTGAGCATCCCATCACCGAGGAAACTGCCGGGATTGACCTCGTGCAGGAGCAATTCCGGATTGCCGCCGGACTGCCGTTGAGCATCACGGAGGATCCCGTAGCGCGGGGACACTCGTTCGAGTTCCGTATCAACGCTGAGGATGTGGGCCGCGGGTTCTTGCCGTCCCCAGGCACAGTGGCTTCCTTTGAGGCGCCCACTGGTCCTGGCATCCGCTTAGACACCGGAGTCCGGTCCGGCTCGTTCGTGGCGCCGCAATTCGACTCCCTGTTGGCCAAACTGATCGTCACCGGGGCTGACAGGCAGCAGGCCCTGCGCCGTGCCCGGCGTGCCCTGGCCGAAATCAACATCACGGGCCTGGCCACCGTTCTACCATTCCACCGCGCCGTTTTGGAATCTGAGGACTTCACCTCCGTAGCCGGCCTTCGCATCCACACCCGGTGGATCGAAACCGACTTCGCAGACCAGATCCCCGTGGATCCTGGCTACACCGTGGTGGCCCCGGAAGGGGAGCGGCGGACCATCACCATCGATGTGGACGGCAAACGGCTGGCTGTGGGCCTTCCGGCTGACCTTTTGGATGGCTGGGCTCGTTCCGGCCAGGGATTGCCGGCCGCCTCCGACGTGACCGGGCTGCCGGGCTCAGGTACGGGTGACTCACCAGCCGAGTCAGCCCTCGTCTCCAGCATGGCCGGCACTGTTGTGAAGTGGCTCGTTGAACCTGGCGCTGACGTAGCTGCCGGTGACCCTTTGGTGGTCCTGGAAGCCATGAAGATGGAAACGCAGGTGTCCGCGCACCGCTCAGGTACGCTCTCCGAAGTCCTCTCGGCACCCGGTGGCGTGGTCACGGCTGGGGCAGTCCTGGCTCACATCTCGTAAAACCCGCTCATCCGTTGCCAACCCTCTCTTCCGTTGCTGCCCAGCGACGGAACAGCGGGTTGGCAACGTGATTGAGGGCTAGGACGTAACGGCAACGCCCATAACGCTGTCCAGCAGCTCATTCCGGAATTTACCCGAAGGATCGTTGGCCTGAACCAAAGACCGGAAGTCCTCGAACCGCGGGTAGAGCGCAGCGAAGTCGTACTGTCCAGGCGTGAAGAGCTTGCCCCAATGTGGACGCGCACCGAACTGACGCAAGGCCTCCTCGAGCTCGGGCAGCACTGCTTCCACCTCGGGCTGCATCGGCTTCCAGGTGAAGTGGAGTGCCACGCTTTGCTGCTGATAGAACGGGCTGAGCCAAAACTCATCTGCTGCCACAGTGCGGATTTCCGAGACGAACAGGAGCGGCGCAAGTTTGTGGGCGAGATCCCGCACAGCCTGAAGTGCGGCCGGAGCCTGGTCCAGTGGCAGGAGGAATTCGCTTTGCAGTTCCTCGCCGTTGCTCGGCGTGAACTCGTGACGGAAGTGCGGCAAGCGGTCCAGCCACTTCCCTGCGACGTCCAGCTGCTCGGTGCAGTTCTCCGCAGACATGTCCGGCAGGGGATGCATGGCTGCCGTCGCAGGGGTTGCTCCGAACAGGTCCGGCAAGGGGGCCTCGGTGTCCAGTGCTTTGAGCCAGACCTGGGGAATGGTATCGCCGGTGTAGTTGGTGAAGAAGCTGACGCTGTAGGCACTGGACGCGATGGCCTGGAAGTTCGCCAAAGCATGCTCCCACGACAGGTTGGTGAGCACGCGCTGCCGCACCTCGTAGCTCGGCCGGACCGCGAGTTCCAGCCCTGTGACGATGCCAAGTGCGCCCATACCCACAACGCTGGCGAGGAATTCGTCGTCGTCCGCTGTAAGGGTCACCAGCTCGCCGGAGGCCCGCACCAGGTCAACGCTGACGACGGCGGCAGCCAGCGAGGGGTTGTTGACTCCACTGCCGTGCGTGCCGGTTTGGATAGCGCCCGCAACGGAGATGTGCGGGAGGGAGGCGAGGTTGTGGATCGCGAAGCCCTGGTCCTCAAGTGCGCGGCCCAGAGCCCCGTAGCTGATGCCACCACTAACCTTGACCGTGCTTTTCGCGTTGTCCAACACCACCTCCTGGGGGAGGGCATCAAGGAGGATGTGAGTTCCGTCGGTGTCTGCAACGGTGTTGAAGGAGTGCCGGGAACCCAGGGCCTTGATCCGGGTCGCATGAGTTACGAGTTCGCGCAGCTGATCCACGGTGGTGGGCCGCTGGACGTCCGCTGACGAGTACTCAAGATTTCCTGCCCAGTTCTTCATCGAATGATCTCCCGCTTGTATTTGTAGACTCCCGCAATTGTTAACGTTCACAACTAATTGCGTCAAGAGGAGTCCAGCCCGGCAGTCCATCCGGCAGCGGATAGAGTTCAAGAAATCCGCTGTCTACCAGGAGTTGCGACGTGAGCAAGGGATCCAAGCCCACCATTCGGGATGTGGCGAAGGCAGCGGACGTCTCGCTGACCACTGTGTCCTATGTGCTCTCCGGTCGCCATGGCGGCACCACCCGGATCAGCCAGCCCACGCAGGACCGCGTTTTGGCAGCGGTCAAAGAACTAGGCTATGTGCCGAATCAAGCCGCGCGAGGGATGCGTCGGGGCAAGACGGACGTAGTGGCTGTGGCCATCGGAAACCTCGAATGGCCCTGGGACCGTGCCCTCGCCACCGCCGCAGCGAGCATCCTGCCCCAGCACGGCTACCAGCCCGTGATTCTGTTGGGCGACGACTGGCGGAAGTTCATGATGTCCGGCGGCGCCGATGGCGTCATCATCGGATACTTCCCGGAAGCAACGTCCGAGGACCAGACAGTCACCGAGCTGGCCCGGCGAGGCGTTGCCCAAGTAGTGATCTCAGGGACCATGAAGCCTGCTGGATTCGACGTCCTTGCTCCTGAGGCCGACTCCGGGCTTGCCGAGGGCATGGATTTCCTCACGGCGTCGCACCGCAGAATCGGCTGCATCAGGAGAGCTGACCCCACCGGCCGGCCGAAAAGCCGCTTTGCGGCCTACGCAGCTGGGCTGGAGAAGGCGGGGATTCCCTTGGACGAGGCCCTGGTCAGGACGTCGCATCACCGCCCGGCCGCTGCGTATCAGTCCGCTCTTGAACTGCTCCAGCTGGGGGACAGGCCCACGGCCATCCTATGCACCGACGACATGGAGGCGCTGCAGACGATCCGTGCCGCCTACCGCCTTGGGCTTCGCGTGCCCGAGGATGTCCAGATTGTGGGCGTCGGGAATTCCACTGAGGGGCAGGACTACGATCCCGCCCTGACTACCGTTGGTCCGGACCCGATCTTCGAGCAGGTTGTCCGCATGTTGCTGGATCGACTCGCTGGAACCACCCCAGCTTCGGGCATCCGGGTGGCGTCGCCGTGGAAGTTGCACAGGCGCGGCACAACTCTGAGTGGCTAGTCCTTCAACGGACGGCGCGCCAGCCAGGCAGCCACGATCGCACCCGAGATGTTGTGCCACAGCGAGAAAACGGCCGAGGGCAGCGCCGCCAAGGGACTGAAGTGTGCCGTGGCAAGGGTCGCTGCAAGTCCTGAGTTCTGCATGCCCACCTCGAATGCCAGGGCGCGGCGTGCTTTGTCATCCAGACGGCCGAGCTTGCCGGCAAGGTATCCAAGGCCCAAACCGAAGCCGTTGTGGAGGACTACGGCCAGGAACACGATGCCCCCCGCGGCGACGATCTTGCTGGCGCTTCCTGCCACGACGATCGCGACAATCAGGGAAATCACGACGGCGGAGGCCCAGGGAAGTGCCGGAAGCACCTTCGCGACGAGCTTCGAGAGGAAGAGCCTCGCCAGGAGGCCTGCAATCACCGGCAGCAACACAGTCTTCACGATGTCCAGCACCATGGCACCGGCATCGATGTGCAGGAAGGATCCGGCGAGGAAGAGCGTCAGTGCGGGGGTCACAAGAGGTGCGATCAGCGTGGAAACCGAGGCCACGGCCACAGAAAGGGCAACGTCACCCTTGGCCAGGAACGCCATGACGTTGGAGGCGGTCCCGGAAGGAGCGCAGCCAACGAGGATCAGGCCGACCGCCAGTTCCGGTGGAAGCTGCAGGAGGACCGCAATGAGCCAGCCTGCGCCGGGCATGATCACGTAGTGCGCCACGATTCCCAACGCCACAGCCCATGGACGGCGGGCCACAGAGGCGAAGTCAGGCGGGGTCAGCGTGAGGCCCATGCAGAACATGATGACGCCCAGCAGGTAAGGAACAGCGACTCCCATGGGCTTGAAAAGATCGGGAATCAGGAAGCCCAGAACACCGGCAACCACCACCAGAAGCGGGAACACTGTGACGGCAATACGCGCGATCTTGGCTTCAGCGGCCAGCGCGGGATTGACGGGGGCAGCGGGCTCTTCGGTTTTCGAGGGGGAATTGGTTGCCTCAAGCATTCATCCATGCTCACATCCGGCGCCCAGGAGGAGCGAATTCGTTACATTCGCGGGAGTGTATATGTCAGACAACCGCTGTTCTCACCCAACTGGGTAGCAGCTCACGTCGTTTTGAGGGCTCAGAACGACCTGAACTGCTACCTAGTTGGGGGAGGAGGAGGGGGCTAGGAGTTGAGCTTCCCGGCCAGCCGCTCGCGCATTCGAACACTGGCCTCATTGAGCCCGATGAACTCGACTTCGCGCCCGTGATTCCGGTACTTCTCCGTCACCGAGTCCAGCACAGCAACTGTGGAAGCATCCCAGATGTGCGAGCCGTGCAGATCGATAATCACCCGATCTATGCCGTCTGAGGAATCTTTCGCGTAGTCGAACTGCGTGTACAGATCATTGGAGGAAGCGAAGAACAATTCGCCGTCCACGGTGTACGTGGCAACAACTTCACCGTTGAGTTCGAGTTCCGTCCGCTCAACGGTCGCGAAATGGGCCACCCGCCGAGCAAAGAGCACCATGGCGGTCAAGACGCCGACGCCGACACCCACCGCAAGGTTATGCGTCACCACCACAGCGGCAACGGTAATGATCATGACGACGGTTTCAGATTTTGGTAGCCGTTTGAGGGTGGAGATCCGGACGGAGTGCCAGTCGAAGGTGATCAGTGAAACGAAGATCATCACGGCCACCAACGCCGCCATGGGGATCATCCCCACAACATCGCCCAGGACCACCACCAGTACCAGCAGGAAAACGCCGGCCAGGAACGTGGAAAGCCGGCTTCGAGCCCCTGAGCCCTTGACGTTGATCATGGTCTGGCCAATCACCGCGCAACCACCCAGGCCACCAAGGAAACCAGTGACGATGTTCGCGGCACCCTGGCCCCAGGAGACGCGGGTCTTATTGGAACGGGTGTCAGTGATGTCATCCACCAGCTTGGCGGTCATCAGGGATTCCAGCAGGCCCACCAGCGCCATGGACAACGCGAAGGGTGCAATGATCTGGAACGTCTCCAGATTCAACGGAACGTTGGGCAGGAAGAAACCGGGGAGGCTGTCCGGGAGTTCGCCCTTATCGCTGACAGTCGGAACGTCGATGCCGCCCACCACTGTCACCAAGGTGATGAAGACAATGGCCACCAGTGGCGCGGGTATGGCCGAGGTCAAGCGGGGCAGCCCGAACACGATCACCAAGCCCACAACCACAATGGGGTAGACCATCCATGGCACGTTGAAGAGCTCCGGCATCTGGGACATGAACACCAGGATTGCCAAGGCATTCACGAAGCCGATCATCACGGACCGCGGGATGAAACGCATCAGCTTGGTGACGCCCAGAACGGCCAGGATGATCTGGAAGACGCCCGCGAGGATGATGGTGGCAATGAGGTAGTCGAGCCCGTGTTCCTTCATCACCGGTGCGATGACCAAAGCAACAGCACCGGTGGCCGCGGAGATCATGGCGGGACGCCCGCCCACTATTGCAGTGACCACGCCCATGGTGAAGGAAGCGAACAGTCCGATCCGGGGATCCACTCCGGCAATCACTGAGAATGCGATGGCCTCGGGGATCAGCGCCAAGGCCACCACAAGCCCCGCAAGGGATTCCGTCAGCAGGCGGCGGGGCGAGCGGAAGGTCGCCCGCAGTGACATGAGTTGCTCGGGTGCCATGGGTCCTTACAGTGCGGGCTTTACAAAGCAGTCTGGCGGTAGCGCTCAATCTGCTTAAGACGCCGCAGGAGGCTGTCGCGCCGCGGGTGCGGGACGACGTCGGGCGCCTCAGCGGTGAGATCAAGGTGTTCGGTCCCGTATTGCCACAGCAGGAGGTCATCCAGGAGGCGGTCCGGGCCGGGGGAGTAGCGGTGGTCCAGGGCTTTTCGGACCTCGGTGATCCGGTTGGCGCTGAGCAGTCCTGCAAGCTCCACGGTCTTGGTGAGTCCGTGGGCGGCGAGCAGTTCGGCAGCCCATCCCCAGTCATCATCAACTTTACGGTCAACGTGTGGCAGAAGCGTACGCCAGACGTCGCGGACCCGGTTGGGCGTCAGGGGCAGACCGCCATCGCCTTCGAGATCCCAGTAGCCGCGGACTTCCTCGTACCGTTCGTGAAGATCGGCGAAGGCACTTTCCACGGTTTCCAACATGGCCGCGGTGGCTGTGAACTGGCGGTCAAAATGCGGTGTCCAAGCGCGCGGGTCTTCGGCCTTGAAACGGATGTCGTGCTCGATCTCGCTCCAGGCGTGCGCAAACACGGTACGGATCTGGCATTCGAAGAAGTAGCTGCCATTGGCGGGCATGTCCGGGTTGAAGACGTGTTGGTATTCCTTCACGGCCTCGTTCTGGATGGTCCGCAGAATCAGGTGGCGGCTGGAATATCCGTAGGTTCCGGACTCGATGGAGCCGATGTCCTTCTCGCGGTCCCCGCGGCAATCAAAGAGTTGGCGCTGCCGCTTGATGATGTTGGCCACCGCCGCGTTTTCCGCCGGCAGTTTGGTGATGACGCGGATGCCCACCATGTCATTCAACGTGCGGAACGGGTCCGGGAACTTCAGCACCCGCGGACCGCCCGGCTCCAAGGGATCATCCGTGCGGGAAATCTTTTCGCGGAAAGACTCCACGGTTTTGGTCCGTCCCGTGACAAACAGGGGAGTGACCTCGGCGTCGTTCAACATGTCCCGCAAAGTGAGCAGAACATCCCGTGTGACCCGCTTCAATGCAGGGCGAACACGCTCATAGAGCGCCACGTTCGCATCCACAGCGTCGCGCTGAGCCTGGTCCAGGCTGTCCCAATTGCTTGCCATGCCCCCAGCTTACGGGGCGGGTCCGACACTGAACCGAGCCACCCGCCGTCGGGGTGCCTCTAGCCAAACTTGTGAAACGTCACGATAGGCTCAGTACAAAGGAGGGCGCAATGTTGCGGCACAAGTACAGCTACGGCGAACACCCCAGCCAATGGGGCGAACTCTTCATACCTGAACCGTCCAACGGAAACCATCGCGGCGCGTCCAGCGTGGCCGGTGGAATCGCTGTTGTGATCCATGGCGGCTACTGGCGCTCACAGTATGGCGCTGAGCTCGGGGAGCCCCTTGCCCGGGACCTTGCAGCGCATGGAATCACCGCGTGGAACCTCGAGTACCGGCGGGCCGGCAATGGTGGTGGTTGGCCCCATACTTTCGAGGACATCCTCGCCGGAATCGACCACCTGTCCCACATCGCCGGCGACCATGACCTCCAACTCGGCAAAGTAGTGGCACTGGGCCATTCGGCCGGAGGCCACTTGGCCGTCTGGGCTGCCGGGCGGCAGAAGCTATCCTCCATTGGAACGCCCGACGCCGACCGTCAACTTCAGCGCGGATCGGAGGACAACGCCGTGCACCTGACCGGTGTGGTCAGTCAGTCGGGCCTCCTGAACCTTGCTGCGGCGGAGAAACTCAACCTCAGCAACGGTGCCGTCTGTAACCTCATGGGCGGCGATTCCCATAGATTCCCTAAACGGCATAAATATGCGGACCCCATGAGTTCGTTGCCCATCAACGTCCCCGTTTATGCCGTTCATGCCACGGATGACGAGGACGTTCCTGCAAGCCAGTCCGAGGCGTACGTGGCGGCTGCAACGGCGGCCGGAAGTGCCGCCCAGTTGCTGCGCGTCCCCGGCGATCATTTCGACCTCATCGACCCCAAGGCCGTGGCTTACAAGAAATGCCGCGAGCTGGTGCAACGGCTGCTCTCGTAATCTGTGGTTGGTAAGGGCCTGCCTCTGGCAGAGTGGTCCCCATGCTGACAGTCATTGGTGAAGCCTTGGTGGACGTCGTTCAACGCTCCTCGGGAATTGAGGCGCACGTGGGCGGGAGTCCACTGAACGTTGCCGTCGGCTTGGCACGGCTGGACCACCCGGTCCAGTTCATCGGACGCTACGGTCGGGACGCGTATGGCGATTCCATTGCTGCGCACCTCCGTTCCAGTTCGGTGATGGTTCCGCTTCCGCCGGACGAGAAGCCGACCAGCGTGGCCACCGCGCAGATCGACGACGACGGCGCCGCCACCTATGCGTTCGACCTCGCCTGGGAGCTTCCCGGGCTTGTGGGACGGTTGCCGCTCATGCTGCAGGGCTCAACTCTGCTGCACACTGGTTCCATTGCCACCTTCCTGGAGCCGGGCGCCACGGAGGTGATTGCCGCTGTCGAGCATGCCCATCCGAGCAGCACCATCAGCTTTGATCCCAACTGCCGGCCCAGCATCATCACGGATGTTGAGTATGCACGAACCCAAGCTGAGCGCTTTGTGGTGCTGTCTGACGTCGTGAAGGCCTCGGACGAGGACCTCGAATGGCTGTATCCCGGCGTTGATCCGGTGGAATCCGCGCGCCGCTGGCTGTCCTTGGGCGGTGAAGAGGGACCGGCTTTGGTGGTGGTGACGCGTGGTTCACGTGGTCCGTGGGGCATCACCCGGGCAGGAGAAACCCAGATTGCCGCGCCAACCGTGAACGTGGTGGACACTGTGGGCGCAGGGGATTCGTTCATGGCAGGGCTGCTGTCCGCCATTGTGGATCATGGCTTGGAGGGCGCGCAGAACCGGTCTGATCTCCGCGCGATGCCAGTGGAAACCCTGGCAGCCATCATGGATCATGCCACTCGCGCTGCCGCTGTCACGGTGTCGCGGGCGGGCGCGAATCCGCCCACGCGGGCTGAGCTCAACCACGGAGCGGCATAGGTCCTAGCCGGCCCCGTGCCCTTCAGCCACTTCCTCACCGGCTTTGACGGGTCCCGGCGGAGTGCCGTCTCCGAATGGGCTGCCGCCGAGGGATTCCCGTCCGTGATCGGTGAGCCAACCGGATAGATCAGGGCCGGCAGGGACGATCTTGGTGGGGTTAATATCCTCGTGCACCATGTAGTAGTGCTGCTTGATCTGCACGAAATCAATGGTGTCCCCGAATCCCGGTGTCTGGAACAGATCCCTGGCATATGCCCACAGCGCGGGCATTTCGCTGAGCTTGTTGCGGTTGCATTTGAAGTGCCCGTGATAGACGGCATCGAAACGGGCCAAGGTGGTGAAGAGACGGACATCGGCCTCGGTGATGGAATCACCCACGAGGTACCGTTGGCCGCTCAGCCGCTCCTCCAGCCAGTCCAAGGCAGTCCACAGCCGGTTGTAGGCGGCCTCGTACGCTTCCTGGGATCCGGCGAAGCCGCAACGGTAAACGCCGTTGTTGACCTCGGTGAAAACGCGCTTGTTGACCTGGTCGATTTCCTCGCGCAGGTGCTCCGGATAGAGCTGTGGTGCTCCCGGACGGTGGAATTCCGTCCACTCAGAGGAGAAGTCCAGCGTGATCTGGGGGAAGTTGTTGGTGACTACTGCTCCGCTGGGGATATCCACCATGGCAGGGACGGTGATACCGCGGGGGTAGTCCGGGAAGCGGCGGAAGAACGCGTCCTGAAGTCGTTCGATTCCAAGCACCGGGTCCTTGCCGTCCGGGTCCAGATCGAAGGTCCAGGATCTGGCGTCGTGCGTGGGGCCGGGCTGGCCGAGGCTGATGACATCTTCCAAACCTAGAAGCCGGCGCACGATCACCGCACGGTTGGCCCACGGGCAAGCCCGCGCGGCAATCAATCGGTAGCGGCCAGGCTCTACGGGCCAGCCAGGCTCACCGTTGGGCCCGGCCGCACCGTCACGGGTGATCCTGTCCTCGATGTAATTGGTGTCGCGGTTGAACTCGCCACCAGTGACGTATGCCCCGAGGGTGCTGTGTTCTTCGACTTCGCTGGTCTTCTCAGTCATGCCTTCACACTATGCCGCGCTCCCTGAACCGCGCGACCTTGGCACCGCCTTCCCGCGACCTTGCAGGCCGTTGCACCCACGTAGACTGGCCTGATGCGGCTCGTAGCAAGCGATATTGACGGAACCATCCTCGGTCACGACGGCAAAATCAGTGACCGGACCATCAAGGCATTCCAAGCGTGCCGCGACGCAGGGGTGGAGCTCGTCTTCGTCACGGGTCGCCCGCCGCGCTGGTTGTACCCGCTCCAGGAGCAGCTGGGTCACAGCGGGATTGTGATCTGTTCCAACGGGGCCGTGGTGTGGGACCTCGAATCAGAGAAGGCCCTGTCCTCCTGCGTCCTGGACGCCGAATCCGTCTTTGAAGCCCGCCGCATCATCAAGGACATCCGGCCTGACGCGCTGTTTGCTGTTGAGACCCTCACGGGTTTCCAGCTGGAACCGGGCTTCATCGAGAACGAAACCAGCGAGCTGCTCGCGGAGTTCACCCCCAAACCGCTGGCCGAGACGCTTACGGCGGATGACGCCGTCGTGAAGTTCCTGGCGATCACCCGCAAGGGGACGCCGGATGAGTTCCTCGCGGAAGTGCAGCCGGCCGTCGCGCACTTGGTGAGCACGACGCACTCAGCGCCTCGGACCGCGATGCTGGAGATGTCCGTTCCCGGCATCAACAAGGCCGTCACGTTGGCCCAGTACGCCGGGTCCTTGGGGATCGAAGCCGCTGATGTGGTGGCGTTCGGGGACATGCCCAACGACATTGAGATGCTTCGCTGGGCCGGTCATGGTTATGCGATGGCCAGCGGACACCCGGAAGCCATCCTCGCCGCCGGGCAGCAGGCCCCGCACTTCGACGACGACGGCGTGGCCCAGATTCTCGAGGCAAAGCTTACGGAGCAGCGGGTCTAGTCAGTACCGCACTGGTGATGTCCGATTCCCGCCAGCCGGATCCCGCGCTGGCTGGTGGAATGTAGTCATGAACTCCGAACACCACCAGACAGCTGCTCATTTCCGATCCCTCCACACCAGCCAAAAGCCACTGGCGCTGAGCAATGCCTGGGATGTGGCCAGCGCCGTGATCACAGAAGCTGCAGGCGCAACGGCCATTGCCACTACCAGTGCGGGAGTCGCCTGGTCCTTGGGTTTTCCCGACGGCGACCGACTGGACAGGGCGCGTGCCATGGCCGTGGTTGCCAGCATCGTGAGGGCCGTCAACGTGCCTGTTACGGCGGACATTGAGGGCGGCTACTCAGAGACGCTGGAGGGAATTGCAGCCACAGTCATCGAGCTTCTTGAGGCCGGCGCAGTGGGCATCAACATGGAAGACGGCTCCCGGGACCCCAGCGTCTTTGCACACCGGATCTCGGCTGCGCGGGATGCCGCACGGACCGCCGGCCAGGACTTGTTTATCAATGCAAGAACCGACGTCTTCCTGGCAGGAGCCGGAACAGCGGAGCAGCAGATAACCGAGGTCCTGGCCAGAGCTGAAAAGTACGTGGAAGCAGGAGCCGACGGAATCTTCGTTCCGGGAGCCTCAGATGCAGGCACTATTGCAGCGCTGACCGCCGGGATATCTGTTCCCGTCAACATCATGGTGGGTGCGGGATCGCTGAGCGTCGGCGAGCTCGGAAGGCTTGGCGTCTCCCGGGTCAGCCTCGGGTCCAGCATCGCCCAAGCCGCTTACGCCGTCGCTCAGCGAGCAGCCGAAGAGTTGCACACGGCCGGCACGTACACGGCAGTGGCGGACGCCGTGGACTACGGACTCCTCAATGGGCTGTTGGACCCGGCGAACAAGAACTAAGGGCGAAAGGGCCTCCCATTGCTATGAGCGAGGCCCTTTCTCCAGCGTGGAATCCAGCAGCGCACTGAATCCCGGTATCGCTGGAACTCGGCCCCGAACCGCTTTTCCAGGTCTGCCTCTTCGTGCGGCCGGACAGCGTAATTCCACAACAGCGAGCCAAGAACCGCGTAGGCGACCACCAGCCACGAACCCAGCATCAGGCCCACAGCTGCTCCTTGGGAAATTCCTGCCACGGCCATGGGATTCCTCAGCCGCTTATACGGCCCGGCGATGACCAGGCGGTTGGGCATCGCGGAGGGCAAGGGGGTGCCGCCTCCGGATGAGGACATGGTCACCGCGGAAGCAATACCCAGGGCACTGGCCAATATCAGCACCACGAGGCCGGCGGGCGCTGCCGCAGAGGGGAACGGCACAGAAATGTGCCATCGCTGCTCGAACCACCTAATGACTGACGGAAGAACCACCAGGAAGAATCCCCAGAAGAGGATCAGTTGGCCCATGGTTGCTCCCACGTTGCCTGCTGTGCCGCCACGGTTGGACGCCGGACGGAACGCGAAGGGCCCCCGCACCATCAACTCCGTGGGGACGCGGCCCTGCACCATAAAGAACAGCGCAACCACTGAACATGCGGCGGCGGCCAACATGATCAGGACGCCCCATCCCGCCTCGGTAGTGATGGTTCCGTAGGCGGCCAAAGAGACCGCAACCAGACCCGTCCATCCGGTGGCCACGGCTGCTGCTGCCCTGACGCCGAGTGCCGCGACACCTGAGCTGATGACGAACAGGGGAATGTCGAAGACTGCCACGGCGACGGGGTCCAGGCTGCCCAGAGTGGCAGTGCGTATGGCGGGTGACAGGAAAACTCCCACCCACCACACCAGCCCGGCCATGGCTTGTACAGCGAAGTAGGCCCGGCCCCACCCTTGCGCCCGCGCAGCGGCAGGACCGTCCCGTTTCACGGGTGCCGCACGCCCTCGCCGGCGAGCAAAGCGCGGTAGCCCTCTTTGTACGTGGGGAAGGTGAGCTCGAATCCGGTGGCCCTTAACCGTGCGTTGGAACAGCGTTTGTCGCCGGGGCCGGCGTCGGACGCGCTGTCCGGTGCCGCCGTCGTGGGTTCCGGACACCCCATCTCTGAGGCGAGGAACCGCAGGACGTCGCCCATTTCGGCAGCGTGGTCGTCAACGCCCACGTAAACCGGATCCGGGGCGGCTTCCATGGTGGTGAGGTGGACGATCATGGCCGCGGCGTCGTCCCTGTGAACGCGATTGGTATGGCGGGGCAGGGGCGGGATGACAGCCTTGCCGCTGCGGACTTGGTCGATCAGCCGAGTGCGTCCCGGCCCGTAGATTCCGCCCAATCGCAGGGAGATGGGCTGCGTGTTGGTACCGCGCGTCCGGGCGAACAAGAGGTCTTCGGCTTCCACCAGGACCTTGCCGCTGAACCGGGTGGGCTCCGTGGGCGTGGACTCGTCCACAACAGCTCCACCGGAATCTTTATACACAGCGGTGGAGGAGACGAACAGGATTCGTCGCGGCTCGATCGATTGCCGTTCCAGCGCATCCAGCACGTTCTTCACGCCGTCCAAGTACGCCGCCCGGTAAGCGTCTTCGGTGGACGCATCGGCGGCGATGGCCACCACAACAATGTCCACATCTGTCGGCAGTTCCGGCAGCTCAGTGGAGAGGTCCGCGAACACGCCGTGGATCTCTGCCGGCAACTTTTCGGGGGACCGGCGCAAGCCCACCACGTCATGGCCTTCAGCTGCGAAGCGCAGTCCAACTTCGGTTCCAAGGTCGCCGCAGCCGGCAATCAACACAGTCATGCCCCTAGTTTGTCAGCCCTGCAGTGTCATCTTGTTCCCAGCTTCCATACAACCTGCGTTCAACTTGCCTCCGTAGGCTTCCAGCCAAGACCCGTTCGCACGGTTTATCTGTCTCATTGAATTTGTAGGGGGAACCATGGCTAAGCGTCGGATCAACAACGTCAACACCGCTCCTTTGCGGCGCATCGAACCGGATCATCACTGGCGTTCGCTGCGCCAGGGAGACCGCGTCAACGTCACCCTGACTCCTGGTTTCCAGTCCGCAGGCGTTGTGGACGCCGTGACCGGCGACGCCACCGCGGTGTGGGTGGAGCTCGACGACGGTCGCGGACGGACGCTGGTCCACGTCAGTGACGGCGTGGCGATCGTTCCGCAAACAACGACGGCGGCCCTCCCGCAGGAGGGCTAACCGCACCCTTGCGATGGGCTACGCTACGGGAGTGACGCTGCCCTATTTCCTCCGCAAGGACGGTTCAGTGGGCCCTTTGGCCTTCGCCCACCGGGGTTTTTCCTTGGATGGTCTGGAGAATTCCATGGCCGCATTCCAAGCTGCAGTTGAGCTCGGGACCATGCACCTCGAAACCGATGTCCACACGACGTCCGACGGCGTACTGCTGGTGTTCCACGACTCCTCCTTGGACCGTGTGACCGATTCCGTGGGCAAGGTTTCTGAGCTGACCGCTGCTGCGGTGGCTGCGGCACGTATTGGCGGGGTGGAGCCGGTACCAACTTTCGATGAACTGGTGACCTCGTTGCCCCACGCCCGGCTGAACCTGGACGTCAAAGACTGGAACTCCGTAGGCCCCATGGCTGCGGCGATCGAGAAGCATGGCGTCCATGACAGGGTTTTGGTCACCAGCTTCTCGGATAAGCGCCGCAGGGCAGTTCTGGCCAAGCTGTCCCGCCGGGTGGCCTCCTCGGCAGGCAGTTCACTCACCGCGCTCTTCGTTGTTCTGGGGCCCGTACTTCCGGTTCCTTTGGCGCGCAAGCTGCTCTCCGGCGTCGACGTTTTCCAGGTTCCCGTGCGCTACGGCCGGCTGCCCGTGGTGACGCCCGGGTTCGTTCGCCGCGCTCACCGTCTGGGTAGGCAGGTTCATGTGTGGACCGTCAACGATCCGGCGGAGATGGAGCGCTTGTTGGACCTGGGTGTGGACGGGATCGTGTCCGATCGACTTGATCTCCTCAAGGAAGTCCTGGTGCGCCGGGGCGAGTGGGTCTAACCCCCTCCCCAGGCGCGGTTAGCCGCGCGTTTCGATCGCGGCGGGCCGGACTTGGCTGGCGCGGATCCTCTCCAGATCAAACTTATTGCTGCGGTCGAAGGTGAAGATGCCGTTCTTCTCCTGGAACACGTCCGTTAGCTGGGTGTAGCAGTAGCCAAACATGTCCGGGTTATCCAGCAGCACAGAGCAGAGTCCGTCGAACCGGGTGTAGAACTCTTCCTCGCTGCTGACCCGCTGACCGTAGCCCCATGACGTGGCGACGTCGCTTCCTTCCACAGCCTGACGGGCCTCGACTTCGTTCCACCAGATGCCGCCGAACTCAGAGACGAAGTAGGGCTGGCCGGCATACGGCACGGAGTACTCTCCGCCGTCTGCTTTCCGGTTGATGTAGGGCTTCCCTTCGGCGAGGCCCTGCTGCTCAATGCGGAAGCGGTCCGGGTCTTGCTCGTAGGAGTGGGAATCGTAGATGTCAGTTTCCCGGATCCGGTGTGCGTAGCCGGACGCGTCGATGACCGGACGGGTGGGGTCAGCGAGCTTGGTGGCCAGGAACATGGCTTCGGTGACGTCGTCCAGCACCGTCAGGCGGTCGTGCAGAACTTGGTGCGTTTCATTCAGGGGGCACCAGCCGATGATGGACGGGTGGTTGAAGTCCCGTTTGAGAACCTCGAGCCACTGGGCAACGAAGCTCGCTGTTGGCTGTTGGTTATGCCCCACGGTTCCGCCGCCGGAGACACCCCAGTCGCCGAACTCACCCCACACCAGGTATCCGAGGCGGTCTGCGTGGTAGAGGAAACGCTCCTCGAAGACCTTCTGGTGCAGACGGGCGCCGTTGAAGCCGGCGGCCATGGACAGCTCGATGTCCTTGACCAGCGCAGCCTCATCCGGCGACGTCATGAGTGACTCCGGCCAGTAGCCCTGATCGAGGACGAGCCGTTGGAAGACGGGCTTGCCGTTGATGCGAACCACCTTGCCGTCCAGCGCAATTGACCGCACTGCTGCGTAGCTGCTGATGTGGTCCACAACTTCACCCGAGCCGTCCCGGACCGTCACTTCGAGGTCATAAAGGAAGGGATCCTCGGTGGACCAGGGGCGCAGGGATTCCGCGGGGATTTCCAGCCGAAGGGAGGGCGTGAGGTCCAGGTCAGCCCGGGCAGCGGCCTCAATGCGGCCGTCTGAACCGTCAGTCAGGACCGCAGTAACCGTGTGCCCGCTCCGGTTCCGGCTGATCGGCACCTCCACGGTGATGCTCGAGTCCGCCAGGTTGGGAGTCATCCTCAGGCGCTTGATGTGAACCTCAGGGACTGCTTCCAGCCACACGGTCTGCCAGATTCCTGTGGTCCGGGTGTACTGGCAATGGGTGTTGTTGTACCAGGTGGCTTGCTTGCCGCGTGCCTGCATTTCGTGCCGCGAATCCCTGGCCCGCACCACGATCACGGCTTCCGTCCCGGGCTCAGCGATGCCTCCGAGGTCCGCAGTGAAGGGCGTAAAGCCGCCTCGATGCCGGGCAACCTCAATTCCGTTGACCCACACGGTGGCGTCGTGGTCCACAGCGCCGAAATGGAGGAGGACACTGTGGCCCGCCCACTCTTGCGGAATCGCCACGGTTCGCCGATACCAAACGGCCTCCATGAAATCCACGTGTTCGATCCCGGAGAGCACTGACTCCGGTGCAAAAGGAACCAGAATCTCACTGGCGAGTTCACGGGTAGCGAGCCCGCGCTCCAGGCCGGAGTCACCGGCGTCGATCTCAAAACCCCAGGTCCCGTTGAGGTTCATCCATTTCTCGCGGACCAGTTGTGGGCGGGGATGCTCGGGCTTGGGCACGGTGGAGTTCACATTTTGGCTCACAGTCAAAAACCTAACGTGAGATGGGGTTGAGTACCACCGGGCGCCGCGCAAGGATGAATAGCGTGACCCTATTCCGTTTAGCCATCCTTGATGATTACCAGCAGGTCTCCGGCGATTACGCCCCGTGGGATTCACTGCTCGACGACGGCGTGAAAGTGAGCGTCTTCAGCGCACCTTTCGTCTCGGAAGAGCAAGCAGTGGCCGCCTTGGCACCTTTCGACATCATTGTGGCGATGCGCGAAAGGACCCGTTTTCCACAGGACGTCCTCGAGGCCCTGCCGAACCTGAAGCTGCTGGTGACCACTGGCATGGCCAATGCCGCGATTGACCTGGAGGCGGCTGCGGAGCGGGGGATCGTGGTATGCGGGACGAGTGGATCGCCGGCTGCGGCACCTGAACTGACATGGGCGCTCCTGATGGCCTTTGCCCGGAACCTCACGGTGGAGGAGAACTCGCTGCGCGCAGGCGACTGGCAGACCGGCGTCGGGTTTGAACTCGAAGGCAAGACGCTGGGAATCGTTGGCCTGGGCAAGATCGGCAAACGCATGGCAGCGTACGCGAAGGCCTTCGGGATGGATGTCCTGGCGTGGAGCCAAAATCTTACGGCCGAGGCTGCCGCTGATGCGGGCGCGCGCAAGGTGAGTAAAGAGGAACTGTTCCGCGAGTCCGATGTCGTGACGCTGCACCTCCGGTTGTCTGAGCGGACGGAGGGGATTGTGGGTTCCAAAGAGCTGCGTCTGCTGGGTCCGGAAGGTGTGCTGGTGAACACCGCGCGTGGACCCTTGGTGGACGAAGCGGCCCTCATCCAAGCCCTTGAGGAGGGGTGGATCCGCGGCGCCGCACTGGATGTGTTCGACGACGAACCCCTTCCCGCCGGGCACGCACTGCTTCATTCCTCGCGGACAGTGCTCTCGCCGCATATTGGCTACGTGACCCACGAGAGCTACCGGCAGTTCTATGGCGGAGCCTTCGAAGATGTGAAGGGCTGGCTCGCGGGATCGCCCGTGCGGGTGCTCAACGGCTAGTTCGGCGTAGCTCGCTGCGGCAAGGACCGCACCCGTTTGCGCCGCCCGCACCCGTTCGGCGTAGGCGGCGCACCCTTTCGCGCGGATCGCACCAGAGGTTACGGGGGCGCTTGGCGGCAGCGGGCGCGCGATGGCCCGGAGTGACCTTGAAATGCGCGTCGGGAAAGGCTCGGGCACCTGAATCAGCCGCTACATTACGCGCTGGGCAAGCGCTTTCCCAGCGAAGCTGGCAAGATAGGACCCATGCGTATCCTCATTGCCCCGGACAAGTTCAAGGGATCCCTCACCGCCGCCGAAGCCGCGTCGGCCATGGCCGAAGGCGCCCTGCGCGTTTACCCGGATGCCGTGACCACCCAGTTCCCTGTTGCCGACGGCGGCGAAGGCACCTTGGACGCTGCCATAGCGGCGGGTTACGAGGAACGGAACAACGCGGTTGTGGGCCCCATTCTCAAGCCTGTAGGAGCATCCTGGGCCATCCGCAAGGACGCTTTCGGCGGGGCCAGCGCAGTCATTGAGACCGCGATGGCCTCCGGGCTCGCCCACATGGAGCCGACGCCTGAGAATTCGCTGCGAGCCCATAGCTACGGCTGCGGCCAGCTCGTCGCAGCCGCCCTCGACGCCGGTGCCACCGAGATCGTGCTCGGCCTGGGCGGCTCGGCGATGTCCGACGCCGGCAGCGGCGCCTTGCGTGCCCTCGGGCTCAAACCCCTTGATGCGGCCGGCAATGTAGTGCCCCTTGGCGGCGGCTCCCTTGCCGACGTCGTTGCCTTGGATGACTCCGAGCTGGATCCCCGGCTGTCCGCCGTAAAGTTCCGGATCGCCGTCGACGTTCAAAACCCGCTGTACGGACCGGAAGGTGCCGCGCACGTTTTCGGCCCCCAGAAGGGTGCGGATGAGGACGCCGTTGAGAAACTCGACGCCGGTCTCCGCAATTGGGCGTCGCTCCTTCGGGAGGCCACAGGCCGCGATGTCAACGTTCCGGGAGCTGGAGCAGCAGGCGGTTTCCCCGCGTCGTTCCTGGCGTTCACTGACTCCGCGTTGGAAGGCGGCTTCGCACTGGTGGCCGGGCTTACGGGCCTCGCGAAGCACCTGGGCGAGGCCGATCTGGTGATCACCGGTGAAGGCTCCATGGACGAGCAGTCGCTCACCGGCAAGGCGCCCATTGCACTGGCTGACGCCGCGAGCGTACACGGCATCCCGGTGATCGCGGTGGCTGGACGCATCACGGTCACGCCTGAAGACTTGGCGAAACACGGCATTGTTGCTGCAGCACAGTTGCTGGACGTGGCGCAGCGCAAAGATGGCGTCCCGGACGTCGCCGACGCCGTGGCTAACGCTGCCAAATACCTGGCGTGGGCCACCAGTCAGGTGCTTGAAGGAGCGTAGTTACTGCCGGTAGCCCTCAACTTCGCTGATGGGGCGCGGTTCAGCGCTGTCCGGGTTCTCCCCGGCATCCCGCTTCGCCCTGCGCTGGCGGAGCAGATCCCAGCACTGATCGAGCTGGGCTTCCAGGTGAGCCAGGCGTGCCGTGCTGTCGCCGCCGTCGTCGTCTGACCCGGCAGCGTCGCGGAGGCGGTGCTCTTCCTCAACAAGAGACTGAATTCTTTCCAAAAGGTCCTGCTCGTCCATATTCCCTCTCCTTGCTTCACACTGGGCGTACGTTGAACCTAGCCCTGCTGATGGGGTGCGTCCAGCGGTAGCCGGCGGCATACTGAGGACATGAAATTTACAACCACCATTGTGGGCGAAGGCAACAAGGCGGGCATCGAAGTTCCGGACGAGGTAGTTGAGGGACTCAGCGCAGGCAAACGGCCGCCCGTGGTGGTGACCATCAACGGCCAAAGCTACCGCAGCAGCATCGCGGTGATGGGCGGGAAATACATGGTGGGCGTCAGCTCGGCCAACCGCGAGCTGACAGGCGCCGCAGCGGGCCATACCGTGGAGGTGGGCCTCGAGGTGGACACCCAGCCTCGAGTTGTGGAGGTGCCGGAGGATCTTGCGGCTGCTCTGGACGCCGAGCCGGAAGCGAAGGCCTTCTACGGAACGCTCAATTACAGCGCTCAACGGCGGTATGTTGAACCGATCGGTGAGGCGAAGACGCCCGAAACCCGCGCACGGCGAATCGCCAAGGTGGTTACTGATCTGAAGGCCGGCAAGAAGTAGCCCTTTTGGCTGAGCAAAAGATTAATGCTCTGATCCATGTCACGTTTCGCCTCGCAGCATCACTACTTAGTTGTGACAGGCTGCCGGGTGCATTTCGGATGCGGAACCGCAGCCACGGCTGACGAGAAGACGAGACCCTTTCGTCGGCCGGTCACGGCGCGCGAGCAGGGCCCCTCTTTTGGCCGGCCGGCCGTGCGTATGTCCGCTCGCTCTAGCGGACAGTGTGGCCGGTTCTGACTTAGACCCCCTGGGCCGGCCACACACCCCCCGGTTTGGTGCGCCCCTCGGGGTGCTAACTCAGATGCATTCCAGAGGTTCACGCTGATAGGCGTCGTGTAGGAGACTTACAAGCTCGAGGCTCGCTGCCAGCCGCTGGCCACCGATGCTCCGCACTCCTATTCCGGGGCTCCAGGAATTAAGCACAGCGGCAGACGTTGCTTCAGCAATTGAGGCAGCGGTCATTTGCCGAGTCTCCTGCACGACACCTTGGGCACGAAGCTGTCTCTGGAGAATCTGCATGGTGACGCCGTGGAGGATGTCCGCCTTGGGCCATGTCACTCCTGTGCCGTCCCAGAACGCGAGATTCCAAATAGTTGCTTCGCTGAGCCGTCCGCTGCGATCCATGAACGCTGCGTCGTCGAAACCGCGTTCCTTTGCGTGGCGAAGAAGGAGCGTTTTAGACACTTCTCCCACATGTTTCACTAGTGCCACATGGCGTTCGTGCTGCACAAGATCCAGCGCCAGGGGAGTTGGCGGCGGTGTCACAGGATCCGCAATTTTCACTAGTACATTAAGGTCAGGTTGGGCGGCGAACCTAAATTCACCTGGCGTGGAGCTGATGTAGACCATCAGTGAAGAATCCGCGGAATCGGCGGCAGTGAGAGCAGCACTCATATTTCCCAAGATCGATGAGTCGGGGAGATGATGCCCGAAGAGCAGATCACTTCCCTCCCTGAGGCGGCTAAGGTGTAAATCCAAGCCACGAACACGCCCGCCTCGAACCTGCATTGCTGTGAAATGGGCATAGCCTGCGAACGCCAAAGGGGCGAGGTCCTCAGCTGTCGGGGTACTGCCGTTGAGATACGTCGTCGAAATTGTCATGGAATCGAACGTAAGAGGTGACACCAGTGTCAAAGGCGAGCGAGTCAACGCTCCGGGTGGGTGACCTGTCAGTCCTGACCGGTGTGGCACCACGCCTGCTGCGCTACTACGAGGGCCGTGGACTTCTGTTCGCCGATCGATCCCCAACCGGACAGCGACTGTTTGGGCCTTCCGCGGTGGAGCGGGTTCAGCATATTCGCTCACTGCTGGCAGCCGGACTTCCCACCAGCGTTATCCGTGAACTGATTGACTGCATTTACCAGCCGGGGAGGTTGGAGCGTTGCGCGGTTCCCACGTTGATGGCCCACGTTGAGGACTATGACAACCGCATCGCAGATCTTGTCAGCACCCGCGCTGCCCTTCAGGGTCTGATCGACTCTTCGACGGAGTAGCCCGCAGCATCATTCCGCCTGCACGTCGGAACCAGCCACCCGCCGTCGTGCATTTTCGCGCGCATCCACCATCAGCGTCCCGGTCAAAACCCCTGAAAGTCCTCGCGATCTGGTGAGCGGAACGGCCACGAGCGCCACGAGCAGCAACAGGCTGTTCAGGAAACCGAAGCCAGCCGACGGATACAGCCCATCCAGGAAAGTCAGAGCGGTGTACAGCCCGCCGGTGACGCTCGCCCGGAGCAATGCTCGACGTCGGGCGGCCGGCCACTGCGGCTGGAGCCACACTGCGCGCTGGCCGAGGGAGGCGCCCGAACCCACGATCGCCGGCAGGTAGAACACAAGGAAACCGGGTACTAGATGCATGAGAATGAGCGAGGTGCCGTCGCCATTGGCGGGAAGTTCCGCGCCGAGAGTGAGCAGCGCAATCCTGTAGCTCACCACGAACGCGAAACCGAAGAACGCCAGGGCCGCGTAGTCGATGATCATGCCGAGCCAGCGACGCCAAACAGTGACGGGGCGGCTCTGGCCGCGGGATGCCCGAAGCTCCCCTCGTTGAGGCATGAACCAGAGGACAAGAGGTGCGATGAGTGCGCCAATCAGGGCACCGAGCGTGTTGGTGATGAGATCGTCCACATCGGCTACGCGATACGAGCAACCGTAAAGTCCCCACAGGCCGGTGAATTGTGTGGCTTCGATAAGCCCGGACGCAAGGGCCCCGGTGAGGACTGAAACCGGCATGCTCCACGAGAGATACTGCCGCGCGATCACGCCCCACGGTATGAACAGGACCACGTTGAACACGACTTGCAGCGTTGCGCGGCTGGCCAGCGTTCCGGTGATCCCGAGCCCGGCTGTTTCCCGCTGGATGTCATCCAGGAACTGAAGTGGGACGGCCTGGAACGTACTGCCACCCGGCGGGCATTGCAGAAGCGTGGGGTCCGGGAGGGGCAGTAGCGTGTACGCCACGAGTGCCACACCGTAAACACTCAGCCCCGCCGCGCCCAGGAATCTACGCCACGTAAACCGGCCATACATCCTGTACTGGACCGCAACGATCGGCACCATGAACACTCCGAAGAGGAGCACTCCTCCCAGCACACCCACATACGCAGGCCACACCCATTCCCCCATGATTCCCTTTCGCTCTTCACGTCCATGGTTTCAGGTGTGGGGGTTCAATTTCTCCGTCTGCGCGGTGATGTTGCTCGCCACCGAGTAGTACTTAGGGCTGGTTCTGCTGAGATTCGGGACCGATCGCGTAGTGAATTCCCGCGTGGCGCCACATAACCACCGAGACAGCAATGGCGCTTGGGGGACTGTTGATGGGGCAAAAGGACTGCCGGAACAACCACTGCCTGGAGGGGTGGATCTGGAAGCAAATGGGCGAGTTCCCTGACGGGCCATGCCCGGATTGTTCGGGCGGGGATGGGCCTGCTAACCCGGACCAAACCCTCTACACTGACCGACCCATTAAGCCCGGCAATTGGCTGCGCAGAATCCTACGCAGGTGAGCCTGTCTCCGAGGCGACTGCCGCCGTCGTCGACGCCTTCCGCGCTATCAGCCAGGTTCCCGCCGCCGACGCAAGGAAGACGGCACCCAGGATGCCCCAGCCCAGCGCGCCGTGTTCGACGACGGTGGCGGTCACCACGAGCGGTGCGAGCATGGCCCCCAAAGCGGAACCCATCCCGAACATGCCTTGGTAAGCGCCTGCTTGGAGTGGGTTGGCGAGCTCGAAGCTGAGTCCCCAGGCTCCCGCTTGCGAGAGGATTTCCGCGAACGCATGCAGCAGGGCAGCGCCGCACAGCAGGGCGATGGCGGCGATGACCGGCGCCCCGCCTGCCGAGGCGTAGAGCACGCAGGCTACGGCCATGAGCACCCCACCTGTCATCACGATCTTTCCTGCACGGCGAGGGTGGTCGGTGCCCCGGGAGAGCGGCACTTGCAGCAGGACGACACACAGGGTGTTGATGACCAGGATGACGGATATCAGGACCTCCGGGGCGCTGGTGTCCTGTGAAATCCACAGTGGAACGCCCATCTCGGCGAGCCCGAACTGCATGCCAAAAATGCCGGACAGCACGGTCAGCAGTACGTAGCGACGGTCCCTGAAGGGGGAGATTCCGCGCTTCTGTGCAGGGGTGGCGGGATCGCGACGCGGTGCGTCCACACGCTTGGGGAGGCGGCGCAAGTGCAGCGCGCTCAGGATGTAGACCACGCCGGCGCACAGCATCATTCCCCGGAATGCGTCGGCGGTTCCGGCCAACAGTGCGAGTCCGGCAATCATGCCTCCAACGGCAATGCCGAGGTTGGTGATGGTGCGGAGGACTGCGCGCGCATTCACGCGGTTCGGGCCGTCGAACGCCCGGGCGATGATCGCGGAACGCGTGGCGTTCGCGCCCCGGTTCACTCCCACAGCGATGCAGGCAATCACGACGGCGGTGCTGAAGTTCCCGGCGAATGTGTAGCTCGCGA
This sequence comes from Arthrobacter sp. MYb23, assembly GCF_002979775.1. Lineage (GTDB taxonomy): Bacteria > Actinomycetota > Actinomycetes > Actinomycetales > Micrococcaceae > Arthrobacter. The sequence goes on along the minus strand of NZ_PCPR01000004.1, from coordinate 77,836 downwards.
TGGCGAGACCTTCGATGGCAACCATGCCCACCAGGAGTCGACGTGCTGAGAAGTGGTCGGCTAGCCGACCGCCGATATAGGACGTGGCAACGCCCACCCCGCTGGACACCGTGAGGATCACGGCGATTTCCACGGCGCTCAATCCCACGAAGCGGCTGAAGTACAGCACGGTGAGGGTGAGGAAGATGCCCCGTCCCACTGTTGCTACGAGGATGGCGGAAGCCAGGATCTTGAGGGTGGGATCTGAGAGCGCGACGCGGAGGCTAAGCTTTTGGGCCGGTGCGGTGTCTGCGAGGGATTTAGTCACACCTGCAGTTCTGCCATCCCCTGCCAGCGGTTGGTATTGATGTAGCGTAGTGCTTCATGTTGAGGTACGAATTGTCAGACGCAGATCTGGGCGGCGTGCGCTTTGGCATCTCGCCTCTCTGCGAACTGGGGCTTTCCCTGAGGGCTATCCGCGACCCGAGTCAGTATCCACTTCAGCTGCCTTGGCTGCGTCGGTCCGAAGAGGCCCGCTCACGCTTGGACCTGGATGGATTGCTGGCGCTGGTGGATGACCGATTGTGGACACCGGACTTCCTGAACCCGCGGCCCGAGTCCCCACTCACCCGGATCGATGACGAGTTTGCGGCACTGGAGCAGATTTCGGCCACCCAATTTCATGGGGACCTGATCCGGGTGCACGGCGCAGTTCCGTCGATCTTTTCCGGTCCTGCTGCTCCAGCTATCCGGCGAATGGTCCGAATCCTCCGGGAGTTCTGGGGCGCCTGCTTCGCACCGCACTGGCTGCGCATGCGAACCATCCTGGAAGCGGACATCGTCTACCGCGGCCGGCAGATTGCGCAGGGTGGGCTATTTACTATGCTGAACGACTTGTCCGGCGCTGTGGAATTCGATGGCCACGTGATTTCCGTGAGGTTGAAGAACCCGGCGTCGCGGACCGAAAAAACGGACGGCCTGGGGTTGACCCTTGTTCCCACCATGTTCACCCGCAGGGCTTCTGCTCCCGTGAACCATGGCGACCCGCCGCTGCTGATGTACCCGGCCCGAGGCCAAGGTGCCATGTGGGAGGCGGAGCGGGTCACGAATCCGGCCGCGATAGTGGCCGTGTTGGGAGAGGTCCGGACCAGCCTGCTCACGGCCCTGGCGGCCCCGGCCTCGTCCACCGAGTTGGGTCTTCGTTTCGGCGTCACCACGTCCGCCGTGAATCAGCATCTCAGGGTGCTCCGAGATGCCGGACTCGTGACCTCAACCCGTTACGGCCGCAGCGTGCTCTACTTCAGGAGCGAATTGGGTGCGTCGTTGCTGCTGGGGTGATCAATGAGGCGGCCCGACGGCGGCAGGCGGGTGGCGCCGTCGTGCGTTCAGTCTTTGCGCAGACTGTACGTGCTGACCACGTTGCCTTTGCTGGTGGCGTACTGGTTCTCCAGGACGAGCCGGTGCAGGGGATCGCCGTCTTCAAAAAGTCGCCGCCCACTGCCGGCCACCACCGGGTGCGTCATCAGGGTGAGTTCGTCCAGGATGCCCGCGAACAGCAGCTGGCGGACCAGGGAAATGCTGCCGCAGACCGCGATTTCGCCACCGTCCCGCGACTTCAGCTCGGTGAGGAACTGCTCAACATCACCCTCGATCAGGTGCGAGTTCTCCCATTCAAGGGGCTCGGCGAGGGTTCGGGATGCAACGAACTTCTCGATCGGGTTGATGAATGCTGCAAAGTCGTCGTCTTGCTGCGCATTCGGCCAATAACCGGCCCATTCCTGGTAGCTGACACGGCCCAACACCACGGTGTCCACGGTATTGATCATCTTGGTGAGTCCCGTACCGAGTTCGTCGTCGAAGCTGTCGAACTGGAACTTGAACGGGTCCTGAACTACGCCGTCCACTGAGTGGAAAAGGCCAGCGGTAACTTTGCGCATGTGGATCTCCTGTTGGACGGCGGGTGTTTGACTTGTTGGTCTTAGGCGGCGCGGCTGGCGGTCTGGAGGCCCCGGGATGGAAGTGCAGTCACGTTGCTGAAGTCTGCCGCGAGGCGTACCGGAACAGCGTGGAGTGCGGCGTAGCCCCGCAGTTGTTCCAGTGCGTCCGGGTCAATGGTCGCTTGGGAAAGGTCCATCTCAACGCCGAGCCCGCCGCCCAAACTCTTGGTGCGTTGGACCACCGGGTAAAGCCCCTGGAGGCTCGAGGTGGTCACTCGACCTGTTGCTGCGATCTGGATCTGTTCGCCGTCAACGTCGACGCGAACAACTACGGAGAGCTTGTCGCTGGCCAATGTACTGCCTTTCATCCTTGCTGCCACGCTGCAGCGTCCCCCAGCGTATGCGTCGAGTGTGACCTGCGCAACATTACGACGGCGGAGATGCCGCCCTTGCTGCGGGGAGGGCGCCCGGCTGCCATCATGGGCACACCTGCCCATTTTGGCCCCTTGTCTGCGCTGATAGTTTGGCCATATTCGTTCAGGCCTATGTGGGGAGAGACCATGAAGCATCAAAAAACCATTGCCCGTGTCGCAGCAGCGATCGCACTTGCCGCCGGAGGCCTCGCGGTTGCGGCGCCCGCGCAGGCTGCGGGCTACACCTACCTGTACCCGACAGACTTCAGCTCACAGTCCTCGTGCAACACGAAGCGCCTCACCATGAACTCCTCCTGGACCCGCGCAAGCCAGTGCTTCATCATGACCGACACCGGGAAAGTCGTGTGGAAGTTCTCCGTTACTGTGCGTGGATAGTCTCGCTACCAAGCCTTCAAGCCACGAAACGCCAAGTGCCGCCGTCGTACTTCTTGTAAAAGTACGACGGCGGCACTTGCCGTATGTGGGTGGGTGACCGCTAGGCGGTCTGGCCTGCGTGCTGGCCCTCGGAGATTTCCTCCACAAGCTTGCTGTTGAAGGCGGGGAGGTCGTCCGGGTTGCGGCTGGTGACCAAGCCTTGGTCGCACACCACTTCTTCATCAGTCCAATTGGCGCCTGCATTCTTCAGGTCCGACTGGAGCGTGTGGAACGAGGTGACGTTGCGGCCCTTGATGACGCCGGCGTCGATGAAAATCCACGGACCGTGGCAGATGGATGCAACCGGCTTGTGCTGTTCGAAGAACGCGCGCGTGAAGTTCTGGGCATCCTTATCCACACGGAGGTTGTCCGCGTTGACGACGCCGCCCGGGAGGACCAGCGCGTCGAAATCGGAGGCGTTGGCGTCGGCCACGGCAAGATCGACGTCGAAGGTGTCACCCTTCTCCTCGCCATTGAAGCCTTGGAGCTTTCCCTTGGAGGGGGCCACGAGCGTTGGCTCGCCGCCCGCGTCCTTGACGGCCTGCCATGGGCTGGTGAGCTCCACCTGCTCCACGCCGTCCGTCAACAGGAATGCGACCTTCTTGCCTGCGATGTTGTGTTCTGACATTGTTCCTCCTCGTTGCGCAGTGGAATGCTTTTTGGGCGTGGACCGCCGCTGTGAGAGTTGTTTGTCTGACCTGTTCCAGCCTAAGGAAAGAGGCTTTAGTAAGCAAGCTGACTAATTCTGAGAGCTTGCTGCATGTTGCTTAAGTATCGAATAACGATAGAATCAGGTTGTTGTTCGATAAAGGAGTCTCATGGGAAAGCTGACAATCCTCGCGCTGCGGATAGTAATCGCGATGGTGCTGGCCGGTTCGTTGTTTGTGCAGGTACGGATGGTCCCGCTGCTCTCGGCCGACCTGGTTGAGGCCGGGGCCCCCGACGGCCCTCGTATTGCCCTGCTCGCGATTGTGGTCCTGGGGATTCTGTGTGTCCAAGTGGTAACGGTCTGCGTGTGGCGATTGCTGACGATGGTGCGCCGCGGGACCGTGTTCTCCAACGGGGCTTTCCGGTTCGTGGACATCGTCTTCGGAGCCATCGCTTTCGCGGCGGTACTGATGTTTGGCATCGCAGTGATCCTGGCGCCCGGCGAGATTGCCCCAGGAGCCGTGCTGCTGATCTGTGGGGCGGCGTTGATGATCGGGGGAGTGGCGCTGGTTGTGCTGGTGATGCGAACCCTCCTCGCCCAGGCCGTGGCGCGGGACGTCGAAGCCGCTGACCTGCGGGCCGAGCTGGACGAGGTGATCTAATGCCCATCATCGTGGACATTGACGTCATGCTGGCCAAGCGCAAAATGCCTGTAGGAGTGCTTGCTGAGAGGGTAGGCATCACGCCGGCCAACTTGGCTGTTTTGAAGAATGGGCGGGCCAAGGCGGTCCGATTCACTACTTTGGAAGCACTCTGCGAGGTGTTGGAGTGCCAGCCAGGGGATCTGCTGCGGTGGGAGGCTGAGGATCGCTAGGGCAGCGGAGACGCATCTGCAGGCGAGCCTCGTCCAACAGTTCCCTCGTCCCAACCGACGACTCAGGAGTCATGAACGGGCTCTCGGTTAGTGCGGATTGGTGACCGTACGTGTTCCCTGGGTGCTAGCGTTCGAAAGTGCATTTTGTTGAGCACGGGGCAGGGACCCCGATACTGATCATCCATGGCTTTTGCGTCGATCATCATGTGCTGCTTGGGCTCGACCCAGCGCTCGCCGCGAATGGTGAATGGCGGCGGGTGTACCTTGATTTGCCGGGTATGGGCCAGTCCCCGGCAGGTCCGGAGATCGACAGTGCCGACGCCGTCGCTGACGCGGTCGTTTCCTTTGCCCGGAGGACCTTCGGCGACGAAAGGTTCGCGGTCCTCGGTAACTCCTTCGGAGGCATGATCGCCCGCCACCTGGCGGCCGAATTCGGGGAACAGGTACTGGCTCTGGCGCTCCTTTGCCCGGTGGTCGTTGCGGATCACGAGGCGCGAACTCTGCCCGCCAAGACTGTCCTGCGTTCAGATCCTGAGCTGATGGCGACCCTGAGCCCGGAGGGCAGATCCGACTACGAGGAGATGGCCGTGGTCCAATCCAGCCAGAATTGGTTGCGATTCCGCGAAGCCGCCTTGCCGGGCTTGAGGGCGTTTGATCAGGTTGCCACAGTTCGGATCTCCAACAACTACGCGCTCACTACTGAGCCGGAAGCTCGCTTTGAGACTTATCAGGGGCCCGCCCTCATCGTGGCCGGGCGCCAGGACCATGTGGTGGGTTATCAGGATCAGATGGATCTGGCTGGCAGTTATCCGCGGGCCACGGTTGCAGTCTTGGACCACGCCGGCCATAACGCGCACCTGGATCAACCGCAGCTAACGGCGGCCCTCCTTGGTGAGTGGTTGGATCGGGTCGAGGAATGGAAGAAGACACCAAGCTGACATTCCGCTAATCGCGTACAATTAGAAGCGATTAGGAGGCCCTGATGCAATTACAGAACCCGTTGAGAGCGATTTGTCCGACGCTTGAAGCCGATGTCCTCATGGCGTTGGCGAACGGTCGCCCGAGCACGCCCGGGCGTCTGGTTCGGGAGCGTGGCATCAAGGCCTCGGTGTCTGGCACCAGGCGATGCTTGGAGCGCCTCGAGGAGAGCGGCATAGTTCTGGGTATCAGGGTAGGAAATCGGATCGAGTACGCCCTGAATTTATCCCACATGCTTGCTGGCGTCATTGCTGAGGCGTCCCAGGGCAGAGAACGATTCACGCGTTTTATTTCCCGCGCAATAGCTAAATGGCACGAGGAGCCGTTGCAGGTAACCCTTTTTGGTTCAGCGGCACGCGGAGACATGCGCAATGACTCTGATATCGACTTGCTGTTCATCATTGATGACGGAGCTGGCGATGAGCTATATGAGCAAATTGGAAACCTGGCCTTGGACGTCTACCGCCTCACCGGTAATGACGTTCGTCCGATGATTTACGAAGCGGCCGAAGTGCGGGCGGCGCCGATATTCGACTCGATTTTGAGGGAAGGCGTCCACGTTCACGGTGACCGTCATTGGTTGTCGCGCCGCCTGCCTGATGCGGCGGCTGCCTAATGACGGCGAGGTCCGATGCGAGTGCGCGACTAGAGGATTCGCAAGCCTTCCTCGAGGCGGCCGATACGATCAACACGCTAAATTCCGGAGAAACCTATGCGGACGTCATTGCTACTTTGGCGATCCATGCAGGCATAGCAGCAGCCGACGCATTTTGCTTGCTGGCGCTCGGTCGTCACTCCAAGTCAGACAATCATGCTGATGCTATAAAGGTGCTGAAGGAAGCAGGGGGCGAAAATGCCATTCTTGCTCGCCTCTTGGGTGAGAAGACAAAGGCCGGGTATAACGTTTCGAGTCTCACCCGGGCCAAGTCCAGCAAGTGCATTGAGTGGGCCTCGAAATTGGTTATTGCCGCTGAAGCAAAATCTTCCCTGTCGTGAAAGACGTCAGTACCCCAGCTGCTCCCGCAATGCCGTGAGCTGGTGCGACGATTCCACGGCCTGCTCGTGATCCACGGAGACCAGCGCCTGGACCAGGACGTCGCTCAGCACGATCGACGGCAGCGCCTCCGTAGTCATGCCTGTCGGCGTGTGCGGGGCGAGGATCACAGCGTCAGCCAGGTCGTGCAACGCCGACTCGGGTTCATCCGTTAGCAAGACGATGGACGCACCAACCGAGCGGGCGCGCTTAAGCAGCACTTCGACGTCCACCGTTACTCGTCCCGGGGCGAAGACGACCACAACATCCTGGCTCCCGAGTTGGAGCAGATCATCCGCGAGCCGGAATCCGTCGCTGGAGATGCACCGAGCGCGCCTGCCGATTCTGTTACAACGCAGCGCCAGGTTGAGGGCGGCAATTCCGGACGCCCCCACCCCGTAGCTGACAATCGTGGAGCCCCTCATGAGAAGTTCGACGGCGGGAGCGATCGACTCTGCGGGGTCCGCGCTGGAGGCGAGTTCCAGCCTGTCCATGGCCTCGGACCACACGTTGTGCCAGATGTCTTCGATGCTGGCACCCATATGGTCGATGCGCTGCTGCATGCGAACTTCTGGGGCCACCGTTGACGTGAAAGGGGTAGCAATGTCCCTTTTGAGCTCCTGCAACCCCGAATACTCCAGCGACTGAACCGTCCGGACCACGGTTGCACTGCTGGTTCCACTCTCGGCGCCGAGCTCCTGCGCGCTCGCGTAAAGGAGTCGCTCGGGAGAGCTGTTGGTGAGGAACGTGCTCACTGTCCTCTCGGCTTTGGAGAGCTTGTCCCAATGTTCGCGGACACGACCGCGCAGATTAATCATGCCCCGATTTTTCGTAACGTCTGTTACAGAAGTCACATTGGATGTACTATTCATTCTAAAGAAGCCCTCACTTGTAACGGTTGTTCCAAAGATACCCCTTCCAACAGCGGATCACAGTGAGACCCAACCGAATGAAAGGCCCCACGGATATGAGCAACACATCCTTAAGGATTGTGGAGATCTCCGGACCTCCGCTGGAACGCGGGCGTCAGTACGGCAGTGCTGCCGCAGACCTGATCACCAAAGCCATTGATTTCTACACCGAGGCATTCCAGCAGCAGACGGGACTCACGTGGGATCAACTGCGCGGCCGGGCCGAACGCTGGATGGGGCTGTGCACCGAAACGGCCCCTGATCTGGTTACGGAAATGCGCGGCATCGCTGAAGGCAGCGGCCGGGACGTCCTGGACATCATGGTGCTGAATCTCCGCGGCGAGATCATTTACGACGCCGGTTTCGCGAAAGCCCCCGAACCTGAAGAACGTGACGACGTGGACGGATGCACCTCGTTCGTTTTGACGGACGGAGCCTCCGGCGACGGCCATATGTACGTTGGCCAGAATTGGGACTGGCGTTTCGGCGCCCAGGAAACTGTGATGATCCTGCGCGTGGTCCAGGACCCCAAGCCCACGCTGATCATGCAGGTTGAGGCTGGCCAGATCGGTCGCCACGGGGCAAACTCCGCGGGCATTGCCCTCAATGCCAACGGACTGGGAGGCAGGTTCAACGACGAACTCGGCATGCCACAGACCTTCATCCGGCGCATGGTCCTGGATCAGGCCGAACTGCCGGATGCGCTGAATACGCTCTTCCGCCAGAAACCGCACATCGCCAGCAACGCAGTGTTGTCCCACCGTTCCGGATTCTCCATTGACGTGGAAACCACGCCGGGAAGCAACGGCTGGATGTACCCGGACAAATCCGGAGTGATGGTCCACGGAAATCACTATGAAGCCTTCATGCCGGTACAACTGGCAGCCACCTATCGGCCGGTCTCCGTGGATTCCCTCTTCAGGGTTCCCCAAGCGAGGCGCGGGCTGGAGCGGGTCAGTGCCGCCACAAGCACCGGGCAAGCCAGAGAGCTCATCAAGTCAGCCATGTCAGATCACCTGGGTTACCCCGAATCTGTGTGCACGCACCCGGATGAACGACGCCCCCGAGTACGCCAGTGGTCCACGTTGCTCTCCAGTTGCGTGGACCTCACCACCGGCGACTACCTGGTCACCGACGGAACACCGTGCGACCACAACTACGAACAAATGCCCTGGAACCTCTACGACGGGCCTGGTTCCGCCCACGACTCCTTCAACCGCACCATTGCAGAGGTATCACTGTGAAACGCAACGATAGATTCAAGCCGTTTGCCCGAACCGGCGTGATCGCCGGTGCAGCCGCTTTCACTCTGGCGCTCAGCGCCTGCAACGCAGCAGGTCCGCAAGCCCAGAGCACCCCCACGGACGTTTCCTTCGGTCCAACCACCTCGGAAGCCGCCGGCAAGATCGGCTCCTTCACGTGGATGATCACTCAGGAGCCAGCAACCTTTGACTTGGATGTCGACAGCGCAACAGCTGAAAACACCATCATGTCCAACGTCTGCGAACGGCTGATGCAGCTCCAGCCGGATCTCACTACTACGCCCCATTTGGCCGAGAAAGCCGAATGGACCTCGGACACCACGGTGGTCTTCACCCTCCGGAAGGACGTGAAGTTCCACGACGGCAGTCCCATGACGGCTGACGACGTGCTCTGGAGCATGCAACGGCACGCCGCCAAGGGTGCCGATGAGTCCGATGAATATGCCAACGTCACCGACATGGCAAAGACTGGTGACAACCAAATCACCGTCACCATGAAGCAGCGGGACGCCATCTTCCTCCAAGCCATGGCCGGCAACGGCGGCATCGTGCTGAACCGGAAGGTTGTGGAGGCGCAGGGCGCGAACTATGGGTCGCCGTCGGCCCCTGACGCTTGCTCGGGTCCTCTCAAACTGGACAAGTGGTCAGCCGGTTCCAGCATCACGCTCACCAAGGCCGCTGACTACTGGGACGCCGACAACGCCGCAATGGCGGACACCATCACGTTCCGTTGGGCTGATGACAACGCGATCGTGAACGCCCTGACCAGCGGCGAAGCCCAAGGTGCGTACCTGGACAGTCCAGCGACGGCGGGACCGCTGCAGAAGAGCGACAAAGTCCAGATCGCCCAGGGCCCGTCCACCAACGTCTGGTCGCTCATTGCTACTGAGCGGGGCGCCTTGAAGGATGAACGGATCCGTCAGGCATTGTCGCTGGCATTGAACCGGCAAGGCGTGGCCCAGGCCGCGTTCGGCGGACTGGCCAAACCTTGGAAGGCACCTGTTGGTCCGGGTTCTTGGGGTTACGAAGAGCCAACCTTCAGCGCGGCTTACGAAGCCTTGGCAGGTGCACCGGCCCAACCGTCCAATGAGGACCTGGACAAGGCCAAAAAGCTGGTGCAGGAAGCGGGCGCGCCTGCGGAACCGATCGTGGTGGCCAACAGTGGCGACTCCATCCGCAACGTCATCTCCAGCGCACTGGTTGAAGCGGCACAGAAGATCGGCCTCAAGGCTGAAATCGTCACGATACCGCGCCAACAGTACGGCGACTTCTACTCGGATGCCTCCCTGCGAGCCCAGGCGGATCTCTTCTCGGACGAGTACTACATCTCCAAGAACGACCCCGTTGGCTTCTACAAGAATGGTGCCTCCACAGCGAAGGTGAACTTCGTGAAATTCGCCAGCGAGAGTTACGACAACAAGGTCAAGGAAGCCCAAGCCACCACGGATGACGCGGCCCGGGCAAAGCTTGCCATCGATCTGGAGAAGCAGTGGACGGACGCCGTCGTCTGGATTCCTGTGGCTCACACACCCGCAACCATCGCAATGTCGAAGGACATCAGCGGGGCACCGTCGTCGGCGTCGTTCCTTTACTACCCGTGGGCCGCGGACGTCGGCAGCAGCAAGAAGTAATGCCATGATTCGTGCAGCAACCCGCATCGCGGGAATGATCCTGACCTTGGTGGTGAGCTCGTTCGTCATCTTCGCCGCAATGTATGCGGCGCCGGGGGATCCGGTCACCTTCCTGATCGGCAACCCGGAGAACATCACCCCCGAACGGGTCGCTGAAGTAAAGGCACAATACAACCTGGATCAGCCGCTGGTAGTTCAGTACTGGCTGTGGGCATCCCAAGCCTTCGTCGGCAACCTCGGCACGTCCTTCCAGTATCACCAACCGGTAGCCGAGCTGATGGCCACACGACTTCCAGCAACCTTGGGCTTGGTAGCCATCGCCTCCGTGCTGTTCATCGTGGCCGGCGTCGGACTGGGCATCCTGTCCGCGCTGCGCCAAGGCAAGAAGACTGACTCCACCATCACGGCAGCCACCACGCTCGCGGCCTCCGTTCCTTCATTCGTGATCGGGCTTCTGTTGGTGTCCATCTTCTCCGTGCAACTGGGATGGTTCCCCGTTTCCGGTGCTGGCGAAGGCTTCCTGGACCGGCTGCACCACCTTGCGCTGCCCGCAGTGGCACTGGCCGTCGGCGCCGTCGCCATCGTCAGCCGGGTGACCCGGCAATCCATGGTGGAGCAGCTATCCATGGACCACGTGGAAGCGGCCCGGAGTTTCGGGTTGGCTCCGGCCAAACTGATCCGACGGCACGTCCTGCGCAACGCCTGGGGACCCATCCTCACCATGGTGGCGCTTGTGGTGGCCAGCATGCTGGCCGGAACCGTCGTCGTCGAAAGCGTCTTTGGCATCAGCGGCGTAGGCAAGCTGCTGGTGGACGCCATCAACACCCACGACTTCCCTGTGGTGCAGGCCGTGCTCCTCTACATGGTGATCACGTACATGGTGGTGACCACGCTGGTGGACCTGGTACACCCGCTGCTTGATCCGCGCATCAAGGCAAAGGACAAGAAATCATGAGCTCCCTCTCGACGTCCACGTTGGCGTCCACCCCGGTTATCGGCAGGAAGAAGCGCGACGTTGCGTATCTGGTGAGCCTTGGCTTCCTCATTGTTGTGGTGGCCGCGGCACTGCTGGCGCCGTGGGTGGCTCCCTATGCCGCCAACGCGGTGGACTTCACCGCAATCTGGCAGGCGCCGGGCGGCGCCCACTTGCTCGGCACCGACCAAGTGGGCCAGGACTTGTTCTCCCGGCTCATCCACGGCGCCCGCGAATCACTCCTCGGACCGCTGGCCCTGCTGGCGTTGGCTACGGTTTTTGGTGTGACCATCGGAACCGTTGCCGCATGGAACGGCGGCTGGATAGACGTGGTGCTGGCTCGCATCACCGACGTGATGTTCGCTTTCCCCGGCCTCCTGTTCGTAGTGCTGGTGATCGCCGTGTTCGGCAAAGGACCGGCGACGGCCATCGTCGCCCTCGCATTGGCCTACGCCCCCGTCATTGCCAAGTTCACCCGATCCCTGGCGCTCGCAGAGATGGCCCGGCCGTATGTGGACGCGTATCGGGTGCAGGGTGTGGGCGGCTTCTTCCTCTGCGTCCGGTACATCATCCCCAACCTGACTCCGCCGCTCCTGGGCTACCTGGTAGTGCTCTTCGGTGAAGGGCTCATGAGCCTGGCAACGCTCAGCTTCCTGGGCTTCGGCGCCCAACCGCCCAGCTCTGAATGGGGGCTCATGGTCCAGGAAGGCCAGTCCGGCATCATTCAAGGCCACATCTGGCCGACGCTGGTTCCCGGCGCAGCCATCGCTGCCGTTGTGGTGGCCGTCAACGTTGTGGGCGTGAGGTTGTCCGACCGCCTGAACTCACGGTTTGAGAGGTAGGAAAATGCTGCTCGACATAGAAAATCTCAGCCTGACGATCACCGCGAACGGCCTGGTGAACCCGATCCTTGATGACGTGAGTCTCACCGTTGACGCCGGGGAAGTGGTGGGACTGGTAGGCGAGTCCGGTTCGGGAAAGTCCACCACAGCGCGAGCCGTGCTGAGGCTGTATCCCGAAACGGCCGCCGTCGAAGGCTCCATCACGGTGGGCGAGACAGAGGTTCTTGCTGCGTCCCGCGCTGATCTTCACAGGGTTCGATCCTCGGAAGTTGCCATGATCCATCAGGATCCCCGCGCTGCGCTCAATCCGGTCAGAAGGATTGGTGACTCTCTGACGGAGCGGCTGGTTCATGTGCTGGGCGTGAGTCGCTCCGAGGCTGCGGCCGCTGGGCTGGAGCTTCTTGAGGCTGTGGGAATCCGTCAGCCGGAAGAGCGGATGCGTCAATATCCGCACGAGCTTTCCGGTGGCATGCTCCAGCGCGTTGTTATAGCTGCCGCGCTCACCGGTCAGCCGAAACTGCTGCTGGCGGACGAAGCCACGAGCGCCCTGGACGTGACCACGCAGGCTGAAGTCCTGGCAATTCTGCGTGACCTTCAGTCGCGGCGCGGCTTGGGAGTCCTGCTCATCACCCACGATCTCCATCTGGCCGCCGCCTACTGCGACCGCGTGTACGTGATGTACCGGGGGCGGATTGTGGAAGAACTGCGCGGCAGGGACCTCTTCCACGGCGCGCAACACGAATACACCCGGCAGTTGTTGGCAGCCGTCCCGGCCATCGGCCATCTTCCCACTTCAGAAAGCAGGGCATCATGACCGGTCACGTTCTGGAGGTCGCGGGTCTGCAGAAGGCATTCCGCGTGGGTGCGGGCAACGTGGTTGCGTGCAACAACGTCAGCTTCGTCATCCCGCCGGGCGGCTCCATGGGGTTGGTGGGGGAGTCGGGTTCGGGTAAGAGCACTATCGCCCGTATGTTGGTGGGCCTTGAAGCGCCCGACGCCGGCAGTATCCACGTGCGGGGACGGCAGCTCGGGACGCGGGAACGGGGACGTGCAGCCCGCCTGCGGCGTGCCAAGGAAATCCAGATGGTGTTCCAGGATCCATACGGCTCACTGGATCGTCGCCTCACTGTGGCGCAGTGTTTGGACCAGGCGATGAAGTTGCACGGGCTTACTTCCGGGGCTGCCCGGGTGGCTGAGCTGCTTGATCAGGTGGGTTTGTTGGCCAAGCACGGTGATTCCAAGCCGCATCAACTCAGCGGTGGTCAGCGGCAGCGGGTGGCGATCGCCCGGTGCCTGGCGATCGAGCCGTCGGTGATGGTGCTGGACGAGGCTGTGTCAGCTTTGGATGTCTCGGTCCAGGCGCAGATCCTGGCACTGTTGAACGAGATCCGGGCTTCTTCGGGCATTGCACTGTTGTTCGTGAGCCACGACCTCGCCGTGGTTTCCGAGGTCACCGACGACGTGCTGGTCATGTATCGGGGGTCCATCATGGAGCAGGGGCCTACGGGACGAGTGCTGAATGCGCCGGAGCACAGTTACTCGAAGCTGCTGATCTCCTCGATGCCCGGTCCGGGGTGGGATCCGAAAGACGTGCTGCAGCGGCGGGCGGCATTCCTGGAGGAGGTGGGGGTGTGAGTTTGCCGGGGGACGCGTGTCCGGAATCCGGGGACGTGGACTGTCCGGATTGCCCCTACTTCCCCTTCTTCCCGCCCCGCTTAGCCGCAGCGTTCATCGCCGACTTCACCGCAGGCGGCAGCCCGGCCGTCTCGGTTTCCGGCTCAGCGACGGTCCCGCGCCAGCGAGCCAGCCCCTTCATGCCGTGGTAAATCACCAGGGCGGCCGCGGAACCAAGGGCGATGCCGGTGAACTTCAGCTCGCCAATGGTCCAGGTGTAGTCAGCAATGCCGATAATCAGAGCAACAGCAGCGGTGGTCAGGTTGATCGGGTTGGAGAAGTTGACCTTGTTCTGCACCCAGATCTTCACGCCGAGCACACCGATCATGCCGTACAGCATGGTCGCAGCGCCGCCCAGGACACCGGCGGGGACGGTGGCGATCAGTTCGCCGAATTTCGGGGAGAAGCTCAGCAGGATGGCGAAGATACCGGCCACCCAGTAGGCCGCCGTCGAGTAGACCTTGGTAGCGGCCATAACGCCAATGTTCTCCGCATAAGTCGTGGTACCGGAACCGCCGCCGAACCCGGCAAGTACGGTCGCGGCGCCGTCGGCCATCAGCGCGCGGCCGGAAACGCCGTCGAGGTTCTGGCCGGTCATCGCGGCCACCGACTTCACATGCCCTACGTTTTCAGCCACGAGAACCAGCACCACGGGCACGAACAGCCCCACTACGCCGATGTGGAATTCGGGCGTCTGGAACAGCGGCAGGCCAATCCACGCGGCGGCGTCCATCTTTTCGTAGGACACCTCGCCGCGCATCATCGCCACAAGGTACCCCACCACAACACCCACCAGGATGCTCAAGCGCCCCAGAATTCCGCGGAAAAGAACAGAAACCAGGATGATCGTCACCAGCGTGATCAGCGCGGTAACGGGTGCGAGGTCGAAGTTCGCCTTCGCGGCCGGAGCCAAGTTCAGGCCGATCAGCGCCACAATCGCGCCGGTAACGATCGGCGGCATGAGCCGGTTGATCCACTCGGCGCCGAACTTCTGGACTACCGCACCAATAAGCGCCAGTACGACGCCGGCAAGCACCACGCCGCCCAACGCGCCACTCACGCCGTACTGCTGCTGGGACGCCATGATGGGGGCGATGAACGCGAAGCTGGAACCCAGGTAGCTGGGCACGCGGCCCCTGGTGATCACTAGGAACAGCAGCGTGCCGATGCCCGAGAAGAGCAGGGTGGTTGCCGGCGGCATGCCCGTGATGATGGGGACCAGGAAGGTGGCGCCGAACATGGCAACCACGTGCTGCATGCCGATGCCGATGGTCAGGGGCCAAGCCAGCCGCTCGTCGGGAGCCACCACGTGGCCGGGGCGGATGGACTTGCCGTTGCCGTGGAGCTTCCATTTGGTGCCGAGCATGCTCATGGCGGGGCCTTCCTCAGAAGAGTTATGGGATTCGGTGCAACATTACCGCCAAATGCCCACCCGTATGCGGCGGTAGTGGCCTCCTTAGCGTGGAACCAGCCGGAAGAGGAACTTGGTTTTGACCATCACCCACAGCGTGGCGAGCAACACGACGTACACGGCCGTGTTCAGCCAGAGGTTTCCGTCCCGCAAAGCAGGGATATTGGCAATGGCCACAATGAAGAACACATGCATGATGAACACGTAGAGCGTAGCTTGGCCCAGGGGGATGAAGAACCAGCCGACCGCGCGTGACAGCGGCTTCCAGAAAGCGCTCAACAACGCGTACAAGGCGATGGTGATGAGGAAGACGTTGAGCACCCGTCCTGGCCCAAGGTAAGTCCGGCTGAAGAAGGTGTCGTAGACAAACCGGAACGTCGTCTCAGGGATCAGCGCGAGCCGAACGTCCAGCTGATTGGTCAGATAGGGGCCGCTCCAAGAGAAGACAGCACAGGCTGCTGCCAGGAAAATACACAATCCGAGAAGGAGGCGTCGCCGCGGGTCGCCGAACCACTCAATGATCTGACGGCGATAGAACCCGGCGGTCATCCCCACAACGAACAGAAGCTGCCAGACGAGGAGCGGGAAGGAATCCTCGAACTGCGAGGGCAGCAGACGGAAGCGGAAGACTGATCCTGCAATGTAGAGGCCAACGCTGAGGGTGAGGACCAGCCACGTGAACCCGCGGGAAAGCGCCACGAGGATTAGCGGGCTGATGAGCAGCAGGACCACGTAAAGCCCCATGATGTTGAACTGCCACGGTCCAACCTGCAGCAAGAGCAGGGCCGGGATGAGCCCCTGCGGGACGGGGAACTGGAGCAGTCCCTCCATTCCGGCGTAGAGGTCGTACGTTGTGCCCGCAGCTGCGCGTCCTGCCCCGCCGGTTCCTTGATCGGTAAAGGTTGTGACCGCCGCGGCGTTGATGAAGGGAAGCAGGCTGAGCCCGTACACGATCAGGACCACGGCAAGTGCTGTGAAATACAGCTTCCAGGCACGCTTGGTGGTCCCATCGACCACGTCACCGAGTTCGGTGGCGATGCGGGGCCCGTACACCATGCCCAGAACTACCCCGGAGAGCATCACGAAAAGCTCCGCCCCGGAAACCACCCCCAAGGTCTCTTGGCTCAGCAGTTGGAATACGGAGTTGATGCCCACGTGGTTGACCACCACAAACACGATTGCCAGGCCCCGGAGCATGTCTATCCGCGCATCACGCTTGCCCGTGCCGGTGTAGGCCCATTTGTTGGCGAAGGCCCGGGAGGACAACAGCCACAACGCCGCGACAGCTACCAGCACAGACCCGGCCGAAGTCCACGCGGCCCCGCCCTGGATGACGGTCCCCGTCTTCGGCTGCGGAGCTTCAACGCCGGGCACGTTCTCCAAGCCCTTCTCAGTAACGGACCCTATGGTGAGGCCTGAGGTGTCCAAGGAGGTTCGGAACGGGTCCGCCAGTGAAGGCTCCGCAGTGGTCCTCCAGTCGATGGAGACCCGGCCCGGTTCGCGTACATCAGTGGTTTCGTTCCAGACCACTGCCCGGACAGCCCCATTGCCGGGTTCCGCCACCGAGGCGAACACCTGGTGCCACCACGTTTGCTTGACATCCAGCTCAGCCGCGCCACCCATCCCAGGCGAGAAGAAGGCCCCGGTTTCAACCATGAGCGGCTTGCTGCGGGCTTGTACGTAGGTGCTGTAAAAATTGTCCGTTCCGGCGCTACTGGAGGCCCCGGCACTGGACGCATGCAGCGCGTCATTGAACTCGCCCGCCGTCGGCAGGGTATTGCTTGCCGCGCCGGCGCCCGTGGTGTCGTGATAGACGGACAGCCCCACCCAGTCCACTACGTCATCGCCGGGGTAGTACGGCTCAAAGGCGGAATCGTCCTGGTCCCACACGCCGTTCCCGCTGGTGTCCACCGAGGCCAAGGGCACACCCTTGGGTGGGGTGGACGTTGCTATTTGGAAGGGGTAATCCTTTTCGGCTGTCGGAGACCACACCATCACGGGATCCGGCAGGGTGGCCCTGAGCGCGGCAGCAACTTTGTCGAAAGCGGCCCGGTAAGCTTCCGGCTCCTGGCCCCAACTGACCCACGGCGCGTTCATTTCCGGTGCGAAGCGGACGAAGACCTTCCCCCGAAAGCCAGCAGCCGCCGTCGTGATCTGGCGGGCAAAAGCGGACGCGACGTCGTCGTTGATGTCCTTCAGGTCAATTCCGGGGCGAACCGTGAGCAGCGCATGCGAGCCTTGGTCCGCGATCTGAGAGAAATAGCCTTTCAGGTATTCGCGGCCACCGTCGTCCATGGGCATGGACACGTTCTGACCGTAGAGTGCCGCGGGCGCGCCGAGTCTTTGGGCGTATTCGGCGGCTGAGTCCTTGTCCCAGTCCAGCAAGGCGCCGAAGAACCTCGTTCCAGGATCCTCGACGCCCGGCTGCTGCTGCTCGGAAGGTCGAGCCTGCGCAGAGCCCCAAGCCTGCCCTGCTGACATCAGGAACATCCCCAGAAGCAGGACAAGAACAGCCAGCGCCCGCTGACGGGACGCTAGGGGAAAGGTAGGCATCAGGCCCCTTCTGGTGTCGTCATTCCCGCGGCTGGCAGGCATTCGCCGAAGGGACGGCGGCCTGTACTCATGATGCTACCTATTTACGCGCTGTGCCCAACGTCACGGGCCGTCACGGGAAGAGGACAAGGGAAGTTGAAGTTGGAACCATGGAAAGCAGAAGTGCCCGGCCGGTTCAGCGCATGGGCCAAGCGAAAGGTTTACGAATGACGATCGCCCACGAAGAAGCAGTCATTGACGCCGCAGCAGTCGACGCCATTTTTGCCGAAGCCCGCACTGCCAACAGCTTCGCCGGTGAGGTCACCGACGAGCAGGCCCGCGCCATCTACGAGCTCACCAAGTTCGGCCCCACCGCCTTCAACTCCCAGCCGCTCCGCGTGACCTACGTCCGCTCGGACGAGGCCCGCGCCAAACTGGTGGACACCCTTTCGCGCGGCAATCAGGCGAAGACCGCATCCGCTCCGCTGGTGGCCATCCTGTCCTACGACACCGACTGGCATGGTCAGTGGGACAAGTTCCTTCCCGCCTACGGCGCGCCCAAGGCCATGTACGACGCCGACCCCGCTTTCGCCGCTGCCACGGGCAACAACAACGCTCATTTGCAGGCAGGCTACTTCATCCTGGCTGTGCGCTCGCTTGGTTTCGCAGCTGGCCCCATGACCGGTGCCGACTTCTCCGCAATCGACGCCGAGTTCTTCCCGGCCGGCGATCAGAAGAGCTTCCTGGTGGTCAACATCGGCCAGCCCGGCCCGGACGCCTGGGGCGAAGCCAAGCCGAAGTTCGCTTACGACGACGTTGTTCGCACCGTCTAAGTTTTTAGGCAGCAAAAAACGCCCGCTCACTTTCCAGTGAGCGGGCGTTTTGCCTTAACAAATTTGCCTTTTCAGGAGGCTAGGAAGCTTCGTCGAAGTCGTCGATGCCGGCAGCTTCCGCATTCTGGCGGCGCTTCACGCGCGACGGGACCACCAGTGATGCAAGCAGGGCAAGTACGCCAACCCCTGCCGAAACCCAGAAGCCGATGGTGAAGGCATCATCGGAGGGTGCGCCCTGCGGCGTGACGTTGGAGGAGATCAGCGCTGCAATGACGGCCGTGCCGATGCTGCTGCCGATGGTCCGCAGCACGGTATTGGCGCTGATGGCCTCGCCGGTCTGCGTTGCGGGCACACTCTCAACGATCGCATTGGAGGTCGCCGCGAGGGCCATCCCGATGCCGATGCCGGTGAGAATGCCGGAGACCACGATCTGCCATTCTTCGCCGTGCCCGAGTGCGGGAATGACGAAAGCTACGGTGACAGCCACGGCACCAAGAATCATGGGGACCTTGGGCCCCACCTTGCGGATCAGTGCGCCTGCAACGACGCCGGAAATCACCATGGCCACGACGGTCGGCAGCAAGTAGATGCCGGCTTCACTCACGGTCTTTCCAAAGCCGTAGCCAAGGACCGTGGGCAGCTGAAGGATAGTGGGCACCAGTACAAACGTGCCGAACATCGCGAAACCGAAGGCCAGCGCAACGATGTGGGCGGTCCACACTCCACGGTTGCGGAACAGCCGTACGTCGATCAGCGGTTCTGCCACTCGCAATTCCACCAACACAAATGCGATCAAGGCGAGGCCGCCACCGATGAGCAGGCTAACCGTCTTGCCGTCGCCCCACCCCCATGTCTGGCCTTCGCTGATCGCGAGCAGCACGGCAACCAGGCCCACCGAAAGGATTCCGGTGCCCAGGATGTCGAGCTTGCCGGGAGTTTTGACCGGAGACTCGGGCATTCCGAAGATGGCGCCAAGGAGAGCGATGAGCACGAGTCCGGCAGGCAGCCAGAACAGCCAGTGCCAGGAGAGGGCTTCAACGATGGGCCCTGCGGCAACGATTCCAACACCGGCGCCGATGCCGAAGATGGCGGACAGCAAACCGATGGTGACGCTGACCCGCTCCTTGGGGAGTTCATCGCGCACGATCCCGATGGATAGGGGCATCACCGCACCCGCGGCACCTTGGAGTACCCGGCCGATGATCAGCACAGTCAGGTTCGGCGCCAGGGCTGCCAGTACGGTGCCCACCAACAGCAGGGAGAGCACCACGATGAGGACTTTCCGCTTACCCACCATGTCGCCCAGACGCCCCAGGATCGGGGTCAGTACAGAGGCGGACAGCAGATAGGCCGTGAGGACCCAGCTCGCATCGCTCGTTGCGACACCGAGATCCTTGCCGATGGTGCCAAGGGCCGGCGCCACGAGCGACTGCAGGACGGCGAAGGACAGGCCACCCAGGGAGAGATAGGCAATGATCGCGGTGCCCCGTTTGCGGTGAGCCTCCTGACCCGGTGCCGGCGCGCTTTGAGGGCGCTCAATGGTGCTGGACATGTTTCTCCTCGGGATGTAAACGATTGATTACTTAGACGGTAAATCAAGATAGTTACCCATGTCAACAATCGTTTACTTGCGTATTTTGCGGGCTAGAGTGGGGGAGTGGGCAACGAAGTGCAGGAATCAAAGACTCCCGACGGCGCGGCATCGGTGGCAGACGACGAACTGATCCGCTCGGGTCGGGACGCGGACGTCACGCGGCGTGCGCTGGTTCGCGCTGCCCGCAGGCGCTTCGCCACCGAGGGCTATCGCGCCACCACGGTTCGCCACATCGCAGCGGACGCGGGCGTCAACGTCGCGTTGATCAACCGATACTTCGGCTCCAAAGAGGGCCTCTTCGAGGCATGCATGAACCGCACAGTTGATGAGCTGGATCCCCAAACCAGGGTTCGTGCGGCCAGTGTTGACGAGGTCATCGCCCGGCTCCTCACACACGTCGTCGAAGCCCCCAACGCCGACGATCCCCTGCAGCTCCTGCTTCTGCTCCGTTCATCAGGCGATGAGAACGCCGACGCGATCCGCCGCAGGACCTTGGAACGCTTCACCGAACAACTCGCTGCCGCAGCAGGGTGGAGTGCGGAGGTCCCCGCGTCGCAGCCCTTGCTCCTTCGTGCCCAGATGGCCATCGCCCTGATGCTCGGTCTGGTGATGCTGAGGACCGCCACGGAGGTGCAGCCCCTGGCTTCAGCCTCCGCCGATCAACTCACGGAGCCCCTGGAGCAAGTTCTCCGAGTGCTGCTGGACACCCGGACCTGATCCCCCACATCGAGGCATGCCAGGCGTCCCGGCAGACCAGAAGGGCTACGCCAATTTCGTGTGGCCACCACCAAAAAGGGACGCTCGGGCCATGAGTCCATGCCAAGGGTCGGCCCGTGGTCTTTGCGTTCCCGCATTGGTCGTAGGCTTGCCGTGGAGCGCGGGACTGGACATGGCCGCCGCGTCGGAGCTGCAGCAGAGTGGCTCCGTAGGCCTTGCCCGATGGTCGGTTTGATCCGTTTCCTGGGTCGTGTCCGAATCGGGGACTGGTATGGGCAACATAGCTCCACTGGACGGCAAATTTTGCGACGAGTCCACCACCAATGACAGTGACGATGTGCTGGTCTCACGAGTCCGGGCGGGGGATAACGAAGCCTTTGAGGCCTTGTTCGAACGTCATCGTTCGATTGCCCTGCACATAGCCTCCAGGCAAGCCGATAACGTCGCAGACGTCGAGGACATTGTGGCCGAAGCATTTATCGCTGTGCTTCAGTACCTCACTGCAGGAAAGGGCCCTGACACATTCTTCCGCGCATACTTGCTGACCACAGTAAGGAGAATCGCGTACAAGGCGAATCAAGCAGGCTCCCGGACCCGGCCCACTGAGTCATATCTCCTGGATAGTGCGGAGCATCATCATGATTCAATCCTGGCGGAGTTCGAATCCACAGCTGTAGCGCAGGCTTTCACGTCTCTGCCCGAGCGCTGGCAGGCCGTTCTCTGGTACGTGGACATTGAAGGAATGAAGCCAAAAGCGGCATCGTCGATGCTCGGCCTGAGCCCCAACGGGGTTTCGTCACTGGTCCTTCGCGCCAGAGAAGGCCTTCGTCAGGCATATCTGCAAAACCACATCTCAACGTCCGTTGGCAAGGGATGCGAGGAGTACTCTTCCCAGCTCGGTGCGTACGCCCGTCAAGGCCTCAGCGCACGATCCGAGCGAAAGGTCCGGGCGCATTTGGACGGATGCCCGAAGTGCACTGCAGTGCTGCTGGACCTGGATGATGTCCAATCGGCGATGCGGGCCGCACTCTTCCCCCTCATCACCGGCATCGTATTCACCGCGTTCACCGCGGCCGTTCCGCACTTGGCCGCTGCTTCGGCTGGTGCCGGAGCCCTGACCGTTTCGCATGGTGAGCGTTCACTCTCAACGCCGATTCCGACGATGTGGAAGATTCGATCAGGTTCCCTGACGATTCGTGAAGATGAGTGGGATATTCATTTGGCTATGACGGCCACCGGGGCTGCGAACCGTCACAAGCCAGCGGATCCAGCCCACCACAGGGCGGAAACCACCCGCTCAAGCCATCGTGACGGGTCCCAGCGAGCCCGGAAGAGCGGGTGGTTTGCCCGTCTTCTGGGACACTGAGATCTTCCGGGCCACTGAGGCGACGTGCCGTCCCTACGCAATAACCCCGTCTACCAGCGCCTTCGCTTCTTCCTGCACCTGCGCCAAGTGGTCCGCGCCCTTGAAGGACTCGGCGTAGATCTTGTACACATCCTCGGTGCCGGAAGGGCGGGCCGCGAACCAGGCGTTCTCCGTGACAACCTTCAGGCCGCCAATCGAAGCGCCATTGCCGGGAGCCTCGGTGAGTTTGGCCGTGATCTCTTCGCCGGCCAGTGAAGTTGCGGTGACATCGGCGGCGGAAAGCTTGCCCAACTTGGACTTCTGCTCGCGGGTAGCAGCGGCGTCAATGCGGGCGTAAACGGGTGCGCCGAACTGATCGGTGAGGCCCTTGTAGAGCTGCGAAGGAGATGACCCGGTGACTGCCGTGATCTCGGAAGCCAGCAGCGCCAGCAGGATGCCGTCCTTGTCCGTGGTCCACACACTGCCATCGAGCTTGTTGAAGGATGCGCCGGCAGACTCTTCGCCGCCGAACGCACCTTCGCCGGACAGAAGCCCCGGGACGAACCACTTGAAGCCAACCGGAACCTCAACCAGCTTGCGGCCCAGCCCGGCCGCAACGCGGTCAATGATCGAGGAAGAAACAAGCGTCTTGCCCACCACGGACTCCGGGTTCCAGCCGCTGCGGTTCCGGTACAGGTAGTCGATGGCGACGGCGAGATAGTGGTTCGGGTTCATCAAACCGCCGTCCGGTGTCACGATGCCGTGGCGATCGGCGTCGGCGTCGTTACCAGTAGCCACATCGTAGGCGGCGGTGCCGTCGGCGCCAGCGGCCATACGCTGGATCAGGGACGCCATGGCCGACGGCGACGAGCAATCCATGCGGATCTTCTCGTCCCAATCCAGCGTCATGAAACCCCACTGCGGATCAACGGTGGGGTTCACAACAGTGAGGTTGAGCTGATGGCGCTCGCCGATTTCGCCCCAGTAGTCCACAGAGGCGCCACCCATGGGATCGGCGCCGATGCGGACGCCGGCGTTGCGGATCGCCTCAAGATTCAGCACGGAAGGGAGATCGTCCACGTAACTGCTGAGGAAGTCGAACTTGCCCGTGGTGTCAGCGGCAAGGGCATCATTCAGCGGCATGCGCTTGACGCCGCGGAGGCCGTTCTCGAGCAGCTGGTTGGCGCGGTCCGCGATCCATCCGGTGGCGTCGGTGTCTGCCGGACCGCCGTGGGGAGGGTTGTACTTGAAGCCACCGTCGCCTGGCGGGTTGTGGCTGGGGGTGACCACGATTCCATCAGCCTGGGGCGTACCCGGCGCGGCTTCGCGGTTGTACTTGAGGATGGCGTGGCTCAGTGCCGGGGTTGGGGTGTAGGCGTGGCGGGCGTCCACGAGGACGGTGACGCCATTGGCAGCTAGTACTTCCAGTGCGGAGTTCTGTGCCGGCTCACTGAGGGCGTGGGTGTCGCGGCCGATGAACAGCGGCCCTGTGATGCCCTGGCGGCCACGGTATTCCACGATTGCCTGCGTGATCGCGAGGATGTGCGGTTCGTTGAAGGACGCCTTCAGGCTGGATCCGCGGTGCCCGGACGTACCAAACGCCACGCGCTGGGCAGGGTCGCCCACATCCGGAGTTACGTCGAAATACGCATCCAGCAAGGCTGTGATGTCAACAAGGTCCTGGGGAAGGGCAACTGTGCCCGCTCGGCTAGCCATGGGGTCCAGCATGCCAGACCATGGGGGCTGCTGACACGAAATGTCCGCCGATCCGGCCCCTGTGACGCCGAATGGCGTTGTTACGTCAGGACAAAAACCGCCAAGTCAGCAAAGATTCATTCCCCGTTCAGACCGCACCGGGGTGCACCCGTTCCCGCCTGGCGCGCCACTCGTTGACCCGCGGCGCACCCTTTCGCGCCATTCGCTCCAGAGGTTACGGGTGCGATCGGGGGTAACGGTAGCGAACAACGCGGCGGGGGCGACAACAGCAGCTAGACGGCGGTGTAGCCGCCATCGACGAGTACATAAGAGCCGGTCATGAAGCTGGCCTTGTCGGAAAGGAGGAACGTTGTGACGTTCGCGATCTCCTCCGCCGTGCCCAGTCGGCCAAGCGGGTGCTTTGCTTCGAGACCGCTGATGACCTCCTTCGGCGCTGCAGCCAACAGCGGAGTATCGATGTAGCCGGGTCCAACCGCATTGACCCGAAGCCCCTGGGCTCCGTATTCAGCAGCAGCATTTTTGGTCATGCCCACTACGCCGTGCTTGGCTGCGGTGTACGCGGCGTTGCCGGGGGCGGCCACGGCACCGTGAATGGAGGCCATGTTCACAATGGCACCCTCGGATGCGCCTGCGGCAAGGATGGCCGGGACTTGGTAGCGCATTCCGTAGAGGACGCCGCTCAAGTTAATGGCGATGACCCGGTCCCAGTCTTCGATGTCGATTTCTCCCACAGGAGCGCTGGCCCCGCCGATGCCGGCGTTGTTGACGGCGTAGTTGAGCGCACCGTAGGTCTCCACTGCGAAGTCGACTGCCTTCTTGCTGTCCTCGGTCACAGCTGTGTTGCCTTGGAACGGTACTGCCCTGCCGCCGTCGGCCGTGATCTCTCCGGCCACCCGTGTGGCGGCGTCGAGATTGACGTCCACAACGACTACGTTGACGCCGTTCTTCGCGAGGTCCTTGCTGATTGCTTCCCCGAGGCCGGAGCCCCCGCCGGTGACGAGCGCGGTTTTGCCTTCGAAGTTACCCATGATTCCTCCTTTGCGGGACGGGTCCCGCAGATTTCGTTGGTGAGCGATGTTGAGGTCGCTATTACCGAAAACCAAGTCCGGCTCGAAAATATTCCATGCGTATGCATGAATGTGACCCTCCTCGCAGTGGTGGCACACACGCGGGGCACGCGCTACCTTATGTGCCGCCCCCGGCGGCGGTAGTGTTGGGACCAAAGACCAGATCCAGGGGGATACCTATGTCAGACCAGCCATCCAAGGACAACGAGGACAAGCCCGCGGGCTACGAGCCGCCGCAGTACGTCCCGCCCGCACAGTTCAGCGCGCCCGAGCCGGGCACGCCCAGCCAGGGCCCGTCCGCCGAAAATGCACCTGAACAGGGCGCACCTGGGTACGGCGCCAACGCCACCCAGCCGCTCCCGCCCTACGAGCAGGGCGCGCCCGGGCAGAGCCCATACACGCCGGGCGATTACAGCCAGCAGCCCCCTTCGCCCTACGGTCAGCCGCCGAGCCCGTACCAGCAGCAAGCGTTCAACCAGCAGCCATACGGCCAGCAACCCTACGGTCAGCCGCAGTCACCCTACGGCCAGCCGCAGTCACCCTACGGCCAGCCCGCCTACTACGCCATGCAGGCCGAGCCCAAGGGCCTGAGCATTGCCAGCATGTGCTGCGGCATCGCCGTGTACATTGGCTTCGGCTTCTTCATCCTCCCGCAGATCGCCGCAGTGATTCTGGGCCACCTCGCCCTGAAGCGTGAGCCCGCCGGCAAGGGCATGGCGATCGCCGGTTTGGTGATGGGCTACCTCGGCATCGCTCTGGCGGTCATCTTCATCATCTTCATCATTGGCGTTGGTGCCGCAAGCAGCGGAAGCCGCTACAACTACTAGTGCACGTACGACGGCGACCCTTGCGTCAGGTGGGAATCCCACCGGGCGCAAGGGTCGCCGTCGTTAATTGCGTGCCGTTAGGCGAGCGGGCTAGCGGACGCCGCCCATCAGCTTCTTGATTGCCGGCGAGGCCGCAGCCAAGCCAACGGCCAAGACAACTGCCACGCCGCCGATCCCCAGGAAGTACGGGAGTTCATCCTCGGGGTTGTAGAGCCCGGCGAGGATGCCGGCCAGTGTGGTGCCGAGCGAGACGGACAGGAAGAACAGCGCCACCATCTGGGTGTGGAAGGCCTTGGGTGCGAGCTTGGTGCTCACGGACAGGCCGATGGGGGAGAGGAACAGCTCTGCCAAGGTGAACATGAACAGGATGCCCACCAGCGCCAGCAGCGGGGTCTTGCCCTCGCCGGCCAGCGGGATGAACGCCAGGAATGCCAGGCCCATGATCAACAGGCCCGCGGAGAACTTCAGCGGTGAGCTGGGCTGTTTGGAGCCCAGCTTGGTCCAGAGGGCAGCCATGACACCGGCGAAAATGATGATGAACACCGGGTTGATGGACTGGACCCAGGCCGCCGGCATTTCCCAGCCGAACAGGTTGCGGTCCAGCTTCTCCTGCGAGTACACGGCGATGAAGGTGAACTGCTGCTGGAACAGTGCCCAGAACCCGGCCGATGCGACGAACAAGGGGATGAAGGCGATAACGCGCTTGCGCTCCACGCCGGTGACCAGCGGGCTGCGGAAGATCAGGAACAGATAGATCACAGCGGCGCCGATTGCGGCGTAGGCCATGCTGCTGGCCAGGTTGTTGGCGTTGACGAGCCCCGTGCCGAGCAGGACGCCAATGACAACCAGGATGGCCAGGAAAATCAGGCCGTACTTGGTGCGGTCTTTCGCCGGCAGGGGGTTGGGAACGCGGTGGGCTTCCTCGGGGAGCCTCTTGCGGCCCAACGAGTAGATGAACAGGCCGATCGCCATGCCCACCGCTGCAGCGCCGAAGCCGATGTGGAAGCCGTAGCTTGTCTGCAGCCAGCCGGTGACCAGCGGGCCAATAAGGCCGCCCAGGTTGATGCCCATGTAGAAGATGGAGAAGCCGGCGTCGCGGCGCTCATCCTTCTCGCCATACAGGCTGCCCACCAACGCGGTGGCGTTCGCTTTCAGGCCGCCGGAGCCAATACCTACCAACACCAGGCCTGCGATCAGGCCTGGAATGCCCGGCAGGAGGGCCAGTGCGATGTGGCCCGCCATGATCATGATGGCCGAACCGAAGAGGACCTTTTCGGAGCCGAAGAGACGGTCGGCGAGCCAGGCGCCGAGGATCGTCGACAGGTAAACGCCACCACCGTACGCGCCCACCAAACCAGCGGCGAGCCCCTGGTCAATGGAAAGTCCGCCCTGCTCGGCGGTGAAGTACATGTAGTAGAGCAGGATTCCCTGCATGCCGTAGAAGGAGAATCGCTCCCACATTTCCACGGAGAAGAGGCTGGCCAACATCTTTGGGTGGCCGAAGAATGACGTATCGCCCGCTGGCTTTGCGGGCTCAGCCGTGGTTTGAGGTGTGCTCATTTTCTCAATGCTGGCACTGACTGCGGGCATTGTCACATCGATGAATGCCCGGGGCAACCACTTTCCATATGTTAGACGCGGGTCTTAGTGGGTCTCGAGGACTGCTGCGAGCTGGAGAAGCAACAGTTCAGATCCGGGCTTGCCAATCAACTGAATACCCATCGGCAGGCCACCCGGCGTTGTGTGCACCGGAATGCTGATGGCCGGGAGCCCGCACACGTTCACCATGGAGGACCACGGTGCATACTCACACTGCCGTTTGTAGTCCTCGTCAGCATCGCCGGCCCACTCGCTCGGCCATTGTTCACCGCTGTGCCCGCCGCCCGTGAACCAGCCGATCGGCCGCGGTGTCTGCGCCAAAGTGGGCATGAGGATCAGGTCCCACTCCGCGTACTGCGCCACGGTATCGTGCTCGAACTGCCGCAGGAATCTCAGCGCTTCATTGACCTTCAAGGCGCTCCGCTGTTGCGCCCGACGCCGGAAGGTGCGGGTCAACGGCGTCAGCAAGGCTTCGCGCTGGGGTGCTATCCGGGCACT
The DNA here is from genome assembly GCF_002979775.1 of Arthrobacter sp. MYb23. Taxonomy (GTDB): domain Bacteria; phylum Actinomycetota; class Actinomycetes; order Actinomycetales; family Micrococcaceae; genus Arthrobacter. The sequence goes on along the minus strand of NZ_PCPR01000004.1, from coordinate 50,107 downwards.
CCCGACGCCGGCAGTCCAGGCCGTGGTGAATGATTCGGGATAGCGGTTGTCATACCGGATGTCGGCTTCGCTGACGTGATGGCCGGCTTTTTCAAGCAGCTTCGCCCCCAGCATGAGGGCGTCCATCGCTTCCGGCGCGATCTCGAACGGATACACGCCAGCCCAGGGGCTGTCCAAACTCACGCCGATGCTCAGGGGATCCGGCGCCAACCCCACATTGGCGAGGTATCCGCCGTCGGGCGCGTGATCCCGGGGGACCAGCGCGTCCATCAGCAGCGCTGCGTCTGCCGCGGTCCGGGCGAGCGGCCCGGCAACCACCAACTTGGCGGCATCGCCCGCGCTCGCGCCCGATGGCACCACGCCCCGTCCCGGCTTCAGCCCCACCAGTCCGCAGGCACCTGCTGGAATCCGGATGGAGCCACCGCCGTCGGTCCCCGGCGCAAAGGGAACAAGTCCCGCAGCCACGGCGGCGGCGCTACCGCCCGAGGATCCGCCGGAGCTGCGTCCCAAGGCATGCGGATTACGCGACGGCGGCGCCACCCGGTTTTCGCTGTAGGCCGTGAGTCCGAATTCCGGAACTTGGGTCTTGCCCAGTGAGATGACACCCTGCCCTTTCAAGGTTGCCGCGAGAGCGCCGTCCTCCGGCGCCGGCTTGTGCTCAAGGGCTGCGCTGCCGTGCGTGGTGCGAACTCCGGCAACATCGGTGAGGTCCTTGAACGCGATGGGCATGCCGTGAAGGGCGGGGAGCTCTTCGCGGCGTCCCTCCCGGGTCAGGCGCGCGTGCAGCCCGTCTGCAGCCTCGGCGTCCTTGAGCGCCTGCTCGGCTGTGACGGTGACAAAGGCGCCCAGCTGCTTGTTCCGCGATTCGATCACCCGAAGAAAATGCTCGGCGGACTCTCGGGCAGAGAGTTCCCCCGCAGCCAGCGCGTCGCGGAGCTCAACAGCCGTCAACAAGGACAAGTCATGCAGGTAAGGATCAGCCAAGGAAACGTGGCTCCAACCGTTCCTCCACAGCAACAGCGTCCACGCTCTCACCGGCGCCGGCGGTCACCCGGAAGGCAGCCTTGTTCTTCACCTCGGACACCACCTCCACAAGTTCCGTTCCCCGATAAACCAGCCCGACGCCGTCGTCCGTGCAGTGGGTCTCGCCGAGCGTGCCGTTGGCCACCAGCTTGTGGATGGCCGGCGCACGCCGCAGTTCGGAGTCGTAGTGGACGCCGTTGGCATAAGGGAGGAAGCCTAGCGCATTGCTGACAGGTTTGAGTTCCGGACCAAAGGAGTCGGTCACACCACCTTGATACCAACAGATGGAACCCGCTGAGACGCCAGCCAGCACCACTCCGCGTTCCCAGGCCTTCCGCAAGATTCCGTCCAGTCCATGTGCCCGCCAAACGGCCAGCAAGTTCACCACCGAACCACCGTTTACCCACACAACGTCCTGCTCCAGGAGGTGCTCTTCCGGGTCCTCGATGTTAGGCATGGTGAAGAGGTTGAGATGACTGAAATCGAACCCCGCAATACGCGCTGCCTGGTCCATTTCCGCAGCCCACCAGCGCTGGTCACCGGATGCTGTGCCGATGTGTGTCACCCGGGGAGCGCGGCCGGAAGCGCCGGACAGCTCCACTGCGTAATGCATCAGGTGATTGAACTCGATCCTGGTCCGCTCACCTGGCTTGTAGCCGCCGGATGTCGCGAGGATCGTTGCTTGCCCAGTAGTCATTCGGGTACTCCTCACAGGCCGATTGCAGGGGTGCGCTCCTGTCCCAGTCTTAACGTCCGCGCGCCGGGAAGCAAGGGCGGGGCTCTCCTCAACGTTGCTGTGTCCGGTGAAGTTACGGTGTCGCGCCCCGGGGACTAGGCTGGATGCTGGACCTTATTCGATGGAAGGGAACGCCATGAGCGACTTCGATACCGTACCTGTGGGCGACATTCCGGCAGACGCCAGCATCCTGGACGTCCGCGAAGACTACGAGTGGGTGGCCGGGCACGCGGAAGGTGCACGGCACATCCCCATGGACCAGCTGCCGGCACGCCTGGACGAGCTCGATCCGGATGATGACCTCTTTGTCATCTGCCGCACCGGAGGCCGGTCATTCCGCGCTGTCCAGTGGCTCGTGGGACAGGGCTATTCTGCCGTGAACGTTGCCGGTGGCATGGACATGTGGTTTGAGACCGGGAAGTCCATGGTTTCGGATAACGGGCTGAAGCCGGTTGTTCTGTAGCACGCGTATATAACCAGCAAGGAATATCTCCAATGTCGGCAGTTACTTACACGTTCCTCGGTCCCGAGGGCACCTTCACCGAAGCCGCCCTCATGCAGGTTCCGGGAGCTGCTGACGCCACCCGCATTCCGTGCACCAACGTCAACACAGCGCTGGATCGGGTCCGAGCCGGCGAGGCTGACGCGGCCATGGTGCCCATCGAGAACTCGGTGGAGGGCGGGGTTACAGCCACCTTGGACGCGATTGCCACAGGCCAGGAACTCCGGATTATTCGTGAGGCCCTTGTCCGCGTCACCTTCGTGCTCGTGGCGAGGCCCGGCGTCGAGCTTTCCGACATCAAGCGGATCTCGACGCACGGCCATGCTTGGGCGCAATGCCGTCTTTGGGTGGACGAGAACCTCCCGGGCGCCGATTACGTCCCGGGATCCTCGACGGCGGCGTCCGCCATGGGCCTGCTGGAGGATGATGCTCCCTATGAAGCGGCCATTTGTGCCCCGTTGGTTGCTGCGGGACAACCCGGCCTCAACGTCCTCGCCGAAGACATTGGCGACAACCCTGACGCGGTCACCCGGTTCATCCTGGTAAGCAAGCCCGGCCTCCTTCCGGAACGTACGGGCGCGGACAAGACCACCGTGGTGGTGCCGCTGCCTGAGGACCACCCGGGAGCGCTCATGGAAATCCTGGACCAATTCGCGTCCCGCGGCGTAAACCTGAGCCGCATTGAATCGCGGCCCACGGGACAGTACCTGGGCCACTATTTCTTCAGCATTGACGCAGACGGGCACGCCACCGATTCCCGCGTGGCGGACGCCTTGGCCGGACTGCACCGGATCAGTCCGGCAACCCGGTTCCTGGGCTCCTACGCCCGCGCGGACAAGCAGCCGGCCGTGGTGGCACCGCATACGTCGGACGCCGCTTTCGCCTCGGCACATGCGTGGGTTGACTCGCTCGTGAACGGCTCATAGCCGCCGTCCACAGGCCGCAATCGTTGCCCTTTCGCAAGGATGCTTCTGTGCGTATGCTTGCCTGATCCATAAACGATGGATGAATGCCAAACGAAGGGGAGCGGTCATGACTGTCCACAGCGATGACAAAGACGGCCAGGGCATGATCGTCAATCCCAAGCCTTCAAGTGAAAACGAAGCTGACTGGGACGGCGATGAAGCGGATCGTGCGGATCGCCTGCGTTTTGAAGAAGAACAAGCCATGATCAAGGAGCAGTCCGAGGCCCGGGCTGCTGCCAAGGCGGCGGCTGAAGAAGCAGGGAAGAACGCAGCGCAACCCGAATAAGGGCGCTGTTTAGAGGGTCTTGGCTTTCGGTACGCGCACCAGCAACGACCCTGGCTCCACCTGAACAGTGACTTTGGTTGCTTCACCCGACGGGTCGCCGTCGAGCTGTGTGGCCATGGGTTCCTGGCTGCGGATGGTGACTTTTCCGGAGCGGTAGAAGCTCATCATGGGCAGGTTCGCATTGTGCTTGAACAGAACCTTCGTGTACATGGCGAGCCAGCCGAAAGCGCTGCGCGGGCTCATCACCACAATGTCCAGCATTCCGTCGTCGATCATGGCCTGAGGGATGAAGTCGATCCCGCCGGGGATCAAACCACAGTTGGCGAACAGTACGCTGCGGATTTTCCGTGCTTGCTCCGGCTGGTCATCCATGGTGATGGTGACGCGTTTGCGGCGCCCAGGCAGGTGGCGGACACCGGCCTCCGTGTAAGCGAGCCAGCCAACGCTTTTCTTCAGGTCTTCCTTGGTGTCGCCAAGAACCTCGGCGTCCAGGCCCATGCCTGCGATCACCAGGAAGGTGTGCTCGGCGGACTCGCCCGTGATGTCGTTGTCCACGCCCATGGTGGCGGTATCGATGTAGCGCTGATGCCCGAACAGAGCCACTTGGATGCAGTCCGCCAGGTCCGTAACGTCCAAATCCACGTTGCGGGCCAGCAAGTTCCCGGTGCCCAGCGGGATGAGGCCCATGGCAACGTTCTTGTGCGCCAGCGACTCTGCCACAACGCGTACTGTGCCGTCGCCGCCGCAGGCCAGAACGACGTCGGCTCCGTAGGCCAGCGCTTGGCGCGACTGACCGTAGCCGGGGTCCTCCACGGTGGTTTCAAAGAACTTGGGCGCGTCCCAACCGGCGAGATCGCAGGCGTCAATGATGGCTTTGCGGGCCTCGTCGGCGTTGTTTTTTACCGGATTGAGGATCACCGCCACGCGCTGGTCCCCCGGGCCTGGCCTGTGTGCGTCCTCCCGGACCGCGCTCCTGATGTGGCGGGCTTTCAATCGGCGCACACCCCACCAACTGGAGACGGCAAACGCCACGCCCCCAGCGAGAATCAGGTACAAGATCCAGTCGCTCATGGTGCTCCAACACTATCCTCCTGGGCAGTCCCCTCTTTGCCGCGCATCCGGGGCGGACGGGCTTTGCCCGCTGCGGGCCGGAAATCCGCGGCAGATTCGAATACTCTTGTCTGGTGATCGACGTAAAAGACCTCAGCGAAAATCCGGACAAGTTCCGTGCCAGCCAGCGCGCCCGTGGCGCCGACGAGTCCGTTGTGGACGCGATCATCTCCGCTGACTCTTCCCGTCGTGCCGCGCTGATCCGCCACGAAACCCTCCGCGCCGAGCAGAACGCTTTCGGCAAGAAGGTGGCGCAGGCCAAGGGCGAGGAAAAGCAGGCCCTGCTGGCGGAGGTCAAGGAACTCGCCAACTCGGTCAAGGCCGCGTCTGCTGAAGCCGCAGCTGCCCAAGCCAAGCAGGAGGAACTGCTCCGCGTCATCCCCAACCTGGTGGTGGATGGTGTTCCCGAGGGCGGCGAGGATGACTACGTTGTGGTCAAAACCGTGGGTACACCCCGCGAATTCACCGACTTCGAGCCCAAGGATCACCTTGAAATTGGTGAACTGATCGGCGCAATCGACATGGAACGCGGCGCCAAGGTTTCCGGCTCGCGTTTCTACTTCCTCCGCGGCGTAGGTGCGCGTTTGGAAATGGCGCTGCTGCAGATGGCCATGGAGCAGGCCATCGACGCCGGCTTCGTCCCCATGATCACCCCCACTTTGGTGCGTCCGGAGACCATGCAGGGCACCGGTTTTGATGTAAAGCACGACGCCGAGATCTACCGTCTCGCCGAAGACGACCTTTACCTCGTGGGAACCTCGGAGGTGGCCCTCGCCGGCTACCACGCAGACGAGATCCTGGACCTCTCTGCCGGCCCCATCCGCTACGCAGGCCAGAGCTCCTGTTACCGCCGCGAGGCCGGATCCCACGGCAAGGACACCCGCGGCATCATCCGTGTGCACCAGTTCAACAAGGTGGAGATGTTCATCTACACCACCGTTGAGGAAGCGGCTGCCGAGCACCAGCGCCTGCTGGCTTGGGAAGAGGAAATGCTGGCCAAGTGCGAGCTCCCTTACCGCGTGATCGACACCGCTGCCGGCGACCTCGGCATGTCCGCGGCCCGAAAGTTCGACTGCGAAGCCTGGGTTCCCACCCAGAACGCCTACCGCGAGCTCACGTCAACGTCCAACTGCACCACGTTCCAGGCCCGACGCCTCAACATCCGCGAACGCGCGGTCAATGACGATGGTGTTGCCAAGGGAACCCGCGCCGTTGCCACGCTGAACGGCACGCTGGCCACCACGCGGTGGATCGTTGCCATCCTTGAGCACCACCAGAACCCGGACGGCTCAGTCAACGTTCCCAAGGCGCTGCAGAAGTACCTTGGCGGACTTGAGGTTCTGCCGGTTCTCTAGTCCCTGCTTGCACCCTCCGACGGACAATTCACCCTTGCGTGCCCTGGTGAATTGTCCGTTTGGCGGTGTTCCTTAGCGGAGTCAGTCCAGCCGCGAGGAGTTTTGCCGTGAGCAGGGCTGGATTGTTAGCGGTGGCCCAGTCCCAGCGCACCACCTTGAACCCAAGAGCACGCAACCGGTCCTCACGTTTCTTCTCGGCGAGGACCGCTTCCCGGGCGCTCTGTCCACCCAGATATTCGTCCCTCAAGTACTTTGCATCGCCGTCGAACTCTCCGATTACTCCTTGGTCCCGCCAAAAGAAGTCCGTACGGGCAACAAACCCCATGGCATCGCGGAACTCGTACTGTAGCTCCGGAACCGGGAAGCCGAGAAGGTGCATCTGTGCACGGCTAAGCGACTCACCCGCAGAGCCGGAATTCTTGTCAGCGAAGCCAAGAATCTCGTCCACGCGTTGTCTCTTGGCCTCGGAGGCAAGGCCCTCGGCTGCCGTCCCGAGGGTCGCCCTGCTCATGAAAAGCGAGGGAAACCTGGCTGCGCTGATTGCGTGATCGGCCAAGACAACGCCCTTGGTGAAGGAACTTCTGGCGAGGACATCCACGGCCGTTTGCGCCAGCCCCGTGAGCCGCAAACCGCGCAGGTACACGGTGTCGGTTGAATAGTAGTGCCGATAGATTCCATAGCCCCGAATTCTTTCAAGTCCTGTAGCGCCACTTGGCCCAAGGGCCGCTGCCTGGGTGTTCGGGCTTCGCGACCCCGCATGCCCACGCGAAGCGTTGGCGAGGTGGATGTGAGTTGGAACGCCGAGTATGTGGAGTCCCCAGAACAGCGCGGCTGTTTCGAAGCAGAACTCCGCGGACGGGTTCTCCGCAGCCAGGGCCCGGGCGGTTGCGGAGTATCGGTCCCAGGGTTTGAGCCCGAGCCAATGTTCCTTGTCCACGTAGACGCCTCTGCGTACCCGGACAAGTTCGCCCTTCTTGTACCTTCGGCTGAGCTGCCGTTCGGATCCTGATTCGAGTCGGTGCCGGGCGGCCACTATGAATTCGTTCTGGTAGTCCATGCACCACTGTTGCTGTGCGGGGGATCAGTTGGCTGGCACTGAGTGGGGCTATGTGGATAGTGCCCCGGTTATTCACCGTTATGTGGACAAATCACCCGTGGATGCGGGGGTGAGAAGTCCGGGACAAGGTGTGAGGCGCCACCAGTATTCACCGTCCGTTAATCCACAGCTGTGGCGCCGGTCCTAGTTCAGCGTCGGAGGTGTCTGCTCTACTGTAAGTATGACTATTTTGACTGATACTCCAGTTGCTGGCATCGATGACCAGCCAAATAACAACAACAAGCTCATGATCGCCTTGGATGTCGACGGCACACTTGTGGACCACGATGGCCACATGTCCCCGGCTGTTCGCTCCGCTGCGCAAGCGGTGGTTGCCGAAGGTCACGACGTCATGATTGCCACGGGTCGTTCGCTCAACGCGACGCTTCCCATCATCCAGCAGATCGGTCTCGAGCGAGGCTACGCTGTGTGCTGCAACGGCGGTGTGACCCTTCGCCTGGATCCCTCGTTGGAGAAGGGCTACGAGATCATCCACAAGGCAACTTTCGATCCTGCGCCTGCTCTGAAGGCCCTGTGTGAACGGCTGCCCAACGCCAAGTACGCGCTGGAAGATGAGGACGGAAATTTCCTCTCCACGGAGCGTTTTCAGGACGCCAGTTTCGGCGTGGAGTCCATCGGCGTCGACTTCCAGACCATGTTGGATGCCACAGCAGTTCGCGTAGTGGTCTTCAGCAGCGAAAATACTTCGGACGAGTTCAACGAGGCCATCAGGCACATCGGACTTTCCGGCGTGACCTACTCGGTGGGGTGGACGGCTTGGCTGGACATCGCTGCCGAGGGCGTGACCAAGGCAAGTGCACTGGAGGTCCTGCGCCACAAGCTCGGCACAGACCTTGCCAACACGGTTGCCGTTGGCGATGGCCGCAACGACATCGAGATGCTCACCTGGGCAGGCCGGGGCATTGCCATGGGCCAGGCTCCCGATGAAGTAATCGCCGTTGCGGATGAGGTCACCGCCTCAGTGCTCGACGACGGCGCGGCACACGTATTGCGCAACCTGCTGTAACAGCCCACTCGCCTCAGTCGGCAGCACCGGAGTTCTTGGGTGCTGCCTAGACTGGGGCTGTGTTCTACGAAGAGAGTCCCGCGCCGCCGGGGTTGCAGCCGTTTGTCACCCGGCTATGGTTCGTCCGCGCCCAGCCTCAGGCCCGGTACGAGAAAATCCTCCCCGGACCGGAATCGCATCTGATTCTCAACCTCTCGGAGCCGTACCGCCTCATCAGACCTTCCGGAAACGCCGGCGAACCCACGGCAACGGAAGTGGCCACAGGTTTTTATGCCGGCCTGCAGGGCAGCTACATCATCAGTGAGAATCCGGATCAACTCTTCAACGTTGGTGCCCGCCTGACTCCCTATGGCCTTGCAGCGTTCACCAGCCAGCCGCCGTCGGGGTTTCAAAACCGCGTGGTGGATGCCGAGAGCATCTTCCCGGGCTTTACGGAACTGCGCTCGCATCTAACGGACGCTGAACCCGGGCAAGCATTCGCGGCCCTGGCAGGGTTCTTGGAACAACAGATCAGGCCTGGCTACCGAGCGGACCCGAGGACCATGCAGGCTGTCGAAACCCTTGCCAAGGAAGACGTGGAGATCAGCGTCCTGGCGGCAGGGCTGGGGGTTAGCGCCTCCACCTTGGAGCGAGTCATGATGCGGGACTGCGGGATCACCGCCAAGGCTTACTCGGACGTGTGCAGATTCAACAGGATCGTCAACCAGGCGGCAGCGCTGCCCAAAGGCGCGGTGCCGGGCCGTGAGCTTCTGAACCTGGCCGATTACTACGATCAGCCGCACCTGATCCGGGCTTTTAGGCGCTTCAGCGGCTTCACGCCCACGGAGTATCTGGAGGTGGTGCAGAGTTACGGTGCTGAGTACGCCACTTTCGTGCCGCTGGAGGAAGTCACCCGATAACCTGCGGGTTTTATACAAGACCCCACTCTTTCCCGGGCGTACGGTGCATTCAGGAACTTGCACACCTTGGAGAGGACCCCTCAATGGACCTTCAGATCAATTGGCTTGCGGTGTTGTTGGCTGCGCTAGCCACTTTCGTGGTGGGTGGGCTTTGGTACTCGCTGCTGTTCGCCAAGCCGTGGCAAAAGGCGGCGGGTGTCAGCGATGAGCAACTGAAGTCCGGAACGGCACGAGTCTTTGTGGGGTCGTTCATCCTTGCCGTGGTGATGGCCGTTTTCCTGGCAGCGTTCATTGGTGGCGGCGGCTTCGCGTTCGGAACCTTTGCCGGCTTGGCCGCTGGATTGGGATGGGTAGCAACGGCGCTGGGCGTCAACTATCTGTTCGAGCGCCGTAGCCTGACGCTGTTCGCCATTAACGGCAGTTACAACGTGGTCACTTTCACGGTCATGGGCTCCATCATCGGCGCGATGCAGGCCTAGCCGCCGGGCTGTCACCTCAAGCGAAGTTACTTGAAGTACGTCTGAACCGGCCCTCCGCCTGCGGATTCAACGATGGCCTGCGCCACCGCACGTAGCTTGACGTTCCGGTTGCTGGAGGCCTTCTTGATGAGTTCCATAGCCTCCTGTTGGGTGCAGCGGTTCTGGGCAATGATGATGCCGGTTGCCACGTCGATCACGGTGCGGGATTCCATGGCTGCCCGCAGGTTGTTGGCGGTCTGGCTGTGTTCGGCAATCAACACGGCCAGGCGCAGGCCTTTGGATGCCTGCTGGACGTAGTCGTTGGCGCGTTGCACAGCGGCTTGATCAAAGGCGTTGGCATGTTCGGAGTAGAGGTTGAGTCCCGCCCTGGCAGCATCTTCGCTGAGGGGGAACGGTACGGCCAGGACGGACCGTATGCCGTTTTCGGTGACGATCTTGTTGTACTCCGGCCAAGTGTTGTCCTTGGCGAAATCCGGTATGTGCACTTGGGTGACTTCACGGCAGGCGCGGAGGCACGGTCCGTCGTCGAAGTTGTACTGCAATTCATCCAGTATCCGGGCGCGCTCGCTGCTGCTTGCCACCGTCCCTGCGGAGTGATGCCGCATCAGGGTGATGCCACAGTAAACCTCGTTGCCAGGGGTGCTGAACATGCCGGCTGAGTGTCTGGCGAGCTCCTCCAGGAACGCTTCAACGTCAGGAGAATCGAGCAGCAGGTCCTGAATTTCGGCCACCACTGAGGTGGGCTCGGCGAGCTGCGGGTCTTCCATGGGGAACTCCGATCCCTGATGTGGGTACCTTTCGAGACTAACCCCGTGGACCCGTTGAAAGCCAATAGTAAGTGTGCTTTCCTTTTTAAGGAGTCTTGCCGTGGGCTCACCCTCTCCAGTCGGTTAAGAATTGAAGCCCATGCGTCAAACCCGACCCCTCAACGTCCCTGCACGGACGGCCGCATGCAAACCCGAAGGCAGCATTCGGCAGAGTTTCCAGGACAGCCTGGTCCTGGACCACCTCAATCTGGCCAAGTCCATTGCCGCCAGATACTCCGCCCACACTCACGACCTCGACGACGTCAGGCAGGTCGCGTACATGGGCCTCATCAAGGCCTCCCGCGGCTTCGACGAGTCCAAAGGCGTGAGCTTTCCCGCTTACGCCGCCCCCACCATCGCCGGGGAGGTTAAGCGCTACCTCCGTGATCATTGCTGGGTGGTGCGCCCTCCGCGGACCATCCAGGACATCCGCCGCCAAGTGCTGGCCCGGACGGAGGAACTGACCCAAACTCTGCAGCGCACCCCTTCGCCGGAGGAGGTGGCCGAAGATCTGCATCTTGAACCGTGTCAGGTCCGCGAAGCGCTGATGGCAGGCACCAGCAAGCGACCGGATTCCCTTGACGCCCCGACGTCCGATGGGCGTGACGGCCTCCAGGGTGCGCTTTCAGCTTTCGGATGCCCTACAGACCGGCTCGAGGACGTGCTGGCTCTGCGGAACGCCATCCGCAGCCTGAGCGCAGAGGACCGGCATTTGCTGTACCGCCGCTATTACCGCGAGGAAACGCAGTCCACTATCGCGGAGGCGTTGGGAATGTCGCAGATGCAGGTGTCGCGCAAGCTCTCCAAGATCCTGGTGTCCCTCCAAACGCAACTGTTGGAGGAAGAAGCCCACCTGCGGGACGGGACGGCACCGTAAAACAGGGACCCATGACCGCGCACAGCAGCGCCAACTAGCAGCGCAGACCCTCCACGGCATCCAAAACGTCGCGGACGCTGACGGCCAAGAGCGCAGGATCAGGATCGGCTGAGAACACATCACCACGGCGGAGTCCGACGGCGGTCAGCACCACATGCGGTCCGGGCGGCGGTCCCCACTCTTCCGCGGGCGCGGGGCCGAACAGCACCACCGACGGGCGTTCGTAAGCGGACGCCAGATGCGCGGCGCCGGTATCGGCGGAAACCACAAGGCGGGCGTCGGCTATGGTGGCCGCAAACTCGGCCAGCCCTTGCCGCCCGGCCAGCAGTCCGTCGTCGAGGTTTGCTCCTTTGAGCTTGGCCAAGGCGGCCGTATCCTCAGCGCGCCCGCGCTCGGACGTGCCACCTGTGAGCACCACATCATGGCCGGCCGCAGTCAGTTCCGCGGCAACCTCCGCGAACCGCTCCACCGGCCACAGCCTGCTGCCGTAGGCCGCCCCCACATGTATTACCGTGGCGCCGGGACGCTGCGCCGGAACGGCGGGACGGTTCAGACGGTAGTCCAAAGGGTCGGCATCGATGCCGTGCCAGGTGAGCAGCCGCGTCCAGCGCTCGCGTTCCGGGATGCCGGTGGTCCACTCCGGCCCGTCAGTGCCGTTGGAAGCATGCGCCACTACACGGCTGGCTTGGAGTTCTGCAATCCGTAAACGGCTTTCGGCCCCGTTTCCGTGGAGGTTGACGGCGATGTCCACGGCTCCACGCGGGACGGTCAGGGGAGCGTCGAGCCCAGGGGTTGGCAGGTGGTGAATGCCGCCCACAAGCTCCAAAGCCTCGGCGATCCAAGCGGGTGCGGCGTAGAGAATCCGGTGCTCGGGGAACGCCCGGCTCAAACCCCGGAGCGCCGGGACGGCAACCAGCAAATCTCCCAATTTCAGGGCGCGCAAGGCCAGCAGAAGGGGCTGATCGTTGTTGTTGTGACTGTCCAAAGCTGTGTCCATGGTGGCCTCCCGCTAGGAGTCTAGCCGCACGAAACTTCTCGCGGCCGCACTGTTTAGCGTCCGGAGAACTGGGCACGTTGCGGGTATGGGAGGAACCGGAACGTTGAAGGCGGTCCTGTTTGACCGCGATGGAACACTGGTTGTTGACGTGCCCTACAACGGCGATCCGCAGCTGGTGAGGCCCATGGAGAGTGCCCTGTCCGCCCTCGCAAAGGTACGTCGGGCAGGGCTGGCCACGGGAGTGGTGACCAACCAGTCCGGGGTTGCGCGTGGGCTGTTGACGTTGGACCAGATGCACGCCGTCAACCAGCGGGTGGATCAGCTGCTGGGTCCGTTCGATGTGTGGGAAGTGTGCCCGCATGGGCCGGAGGACGGCTGTAACTGCCGCAAGCCTGAGCCGGGAATGATCCTCGAAGCGTGCAACTCCCTGGATATCAAACCGGAGGAGGCCGCCTTCATTGGAGACATCGGCGCGGACATGGAAGCGGCTTCTGCTGCAGGTGCCAGGGCTGTGTTGGTGCCAACGGAAATGATCCGCCGCGAGGAGATCGAGGCTGCCGGCAGTGTGGCCCAGGACCTGGACCATGCCGTTGAGATCCTGCTAGCCGGGTCTTTGGACTGGACTCCGGACGGGGAAACGGACAAAGCTCTGGATGAACAGGATGCCCCTGCATGAGCCGCGTCCTGGTAGCCCGCTTGGACAGCATGGGCGATGTCCTACTCTCAGGACCTGCCCTGCGCGCCGTGGCAAATGGAAGTCGCCCCGATGGCAGCCGGCCCAATGATGTGGTTCTGCTCTGCGGTCCCGAAGGATCCAGCGCTGCGGAGATGTTGCCCGGAGTAACGCAAGTGCACACCTGGGCGTGCCCGTGGATTGTGAACCCGGCGCCCCCTGTCACTGACGAGATGACCCGGGGCCTGATCGACTTTGTCCGCAGTTCGCGGATTCAGGAAGCCGTTATCCTCACGTCCTTCCACCAGTCCCCGCTTCCCCTGGCGATGCTCCTGCGCCTGGCCGGCGTCACAAAGATCACGGGCGCATCAACGGACTACGCAGGCTCACTCCTGGACGTCCGGCTAAAACCAGGTGAGGACTTCCCGGAGGACCAGCCCGAAGCGGTCCGGGCGCTCACCATCGCAGAGGCCGGCGGCTATGTGCTGCCCGACGGCGACGACGGAAAGTTGCGCATCACCTCCGGCCCGGATCCCGAAGGGGTAGCTGACGCACTGGCTGACGAAGGACCGTACATTGTGGTCCACCCGGGATCCGCTGCTCCGGCGAGGGCTTGGCCCGCGTTGCACCATGCAGCAACCGTGGAACTTTTGGAGGCGTACGGGCACCGGGTGGTGGTGACAGGTGGCCCGGGCGAAACCTCACTCACGGCAACAGTGGCCGGCCCTGCCGCCCGGAACCTCGGCGGCGGAACCAACCTCCGGACGCTCGCAGCGATACTGGCCGGAGCCGCCGTCGTGGTCACCGGCAATACCGGCCCCGCCCATTTGGCCGCTGCGGTGGGAACACCCGTGGTGTGCCTGTTCGCCCCGGTGGTTCCGGCCATCCGTTGGGCGCCCTACGGTGTTCCGCTGGAACTGCTGGGAGACCAAGAGGCGCCTTGCAAGAACTCCCGGGCCCGTGTTTGTCCGGTCCCCGGACATCCCTGCCTGAGCTCGGTAACACCGGAGCAGGTTGTGGAAGCCGTTGAACGGCTCCTGGGAGGCGTGTCCTCCTTGTCCACTCGACGAAAGGTTTGGAAACCATGAGAATTCTCGTGTGGCACGTCCACGGCGGATGGATGGAGGCTTTCGTCCGTGGCCAGCATGAGTATTTGCTACCGAAATCGGCCGACGGCGGCGCGTGGGGTTTGGGTCGAGGTGGCCGTGAGTGGCCTGCCGCCGCAGTGGAAGTGGACTTGGAAACCCTGGACCCGGGCAGCGTGGACGCTGTGGTCCTGCAAAGGCCTGAAGAGATCGCAGCCGTGACCCGCTCACTGGGCCGACGCCCGGGCGCTGACGTTGCCGCCGTGTACCTCGAGCACAACACCCCCAAGGGCGACGTCCCGTTCACGCTGCACCCGTTGGCGGACCAGAGCACCATCCCCGTGGTCCACGTGACCCATTTCAACCAGCTTTTCTGGGACACAGGCACGGCAATCAGCTCGGTGATTGAACACGGCATTCCGGATCCCGGACCCCTGTACACCGGGGAGCGGGAAGAAATGGGTGTGGTGGTCAATGAGCCTGTCCGGCGCGGGCGGGTCACAGGAACCGATCTCCTGCCCGGATTCGCGGCTGTGGGGCCGCTGCGGGTCTTCGGTATGGGAACGGAGGCTTTGCCGGAAGCCCTGAACCTCAAGGGATTGGGCCTCAGTGAGGAAAGGCTCCGCATAGCCGGCGACGTCCCCGCCCCGAAGCTCCACCAGGAACTGGCCCGCTGCCGGTTGTACCTCCACCCGCTCCGCTGGACCTCATTGGGGTTGGCCCTGCTGGAAGCCATGCACCTTGGCATGCCCGTCCTGGCTCTGGCTACCACCGAGGCGAGCCGCGCCATTCCGCACGGCGCAGGCTTGGTTTCCAACGACGTCGACGACCTCCACAGGTTCGCCCGGCGGCTGCTGTATTACCCTGACGACGCCTACGCCATGGGCATGATCGCCCGCGAGGCCGCGCTGCAGCGCTACGGACTGAACAAGTTCCTGAGGGCCTGGGACGAACTCCTGGCCGAACTCCCCAAGGGCACGCACCGGGGAAGCCACGCGCAGTTGGGCACAGCTTGCCCCGGCCCTGACACCAACGCCCGCCAAGAAACAGAGAGGACGCACCCATGAAAATCTCCATGGTCTCCGAGCACGCCAGTCCGTTGGCCGCTTTGGGAGGCGTTGACGCCGGGGGGCAAAACGTCCACGTGGCGGCGCTTTCTTCGGCCCTGGCGGATCGCGGTCATCAGGTGACGGTGTACACGCGGCGTGATGACCCCGATCTTCCAGGGCAGGTTCGCGTGGGTCCGGGACTCACCGTGGTTCACGTGGACGCCGGTCCCGCCCGCCGCATCCCCAAGGACGATCTCCTGCCGTATATGGGAGAACTGGCCGACGGGATCTGCGCAGACTGGGCCGGTGACCTCCCGGACGTGCTGCACGCGCACTTCTGGATGTCCGGACTCGCTGCCATCCAGGCGTCCCGCCGGGCAGGAGCAGCCGACCCCGTTCCCGTGGTTCAGACCTTCCACGCCCTGGGCTCGGTAAAACGCAGGCACCAGGGCGCAGCTGATACCAGCCCGCCTGCCAGGGAATGGCTGGAGCCGTGGGTGGGACGCACCGCCGACTGGGTCATCGCCACCTGCCCGGACGAGGTCTTCGAACTCAAAGCCCTCGGCATCAGCCGGTCCAAAGTTTCCATCGCACCCTGCGGTGTGGATCTGACCTTGTTCCCCGGAACGTCCGACGCCGAACCCAAAACCCGCACGCATCGGATCCTGAGCGTGGGACGCCTCGTGCAACGCAAGGGAGTGGACCTCATTATTCAGGCCCTGCCCTTCCTGGCGGAGGCGGGCTTCAACGATGTTGAGCTGCTGATTGTTGGCGGTTCCGGCGATGCCCTGACACTCGAGGAAGACCCGGAAGCTCAACGGCTCCATGCGCTGGCGAAAGAGCTGGGCGTCGAGGACAAGGTGACCATGCGGGGCCAAGTGCCTCGCGACGCCATGCCCGGCATCTTCCGCAGTGCCGACGCCGTGGTTTGCGCACCGTGGTACGAGCCGTTCGGCATCGTGCCCCTTGAAGCCATGGCATGCGGTGTACCGGTGGTGGCGGCAGCTGTGGGCGGACTCCGGGAAACCGTGGTGGATCAGAAAACCGGACTGCACGTCCCACCGCGTGATCCGGAAGCCCTGGCGGAGGCGCTGGGGAAACTGCTGGCAGACCCGGGTCTTCGCGCCGACATGGGCCGCGCCGGAGCACGGCGTGCACGCTCCCGTTACTCCTGGGAACGCATCGCAGCGGACACCGAGAAAGCCTACCGATCCGTTCTGGCGGCCGGACTGTCCCGGCAAGCCGTCGAGCGCATGGAACCACTGGAAGGAACGGCACTGTGACTGTCAAAGGCTCCGTAACTATCCAAGGCGCTGAAACCACCACCCACTCCAAGGCGTCCTCCGGTGTTCCGGACACTGTCCCGGCGCGGTGGGCTCCCGGCCTCACTGCCACAAACCACATCGACGAGGTCACCAAGCACCTGGACAACGTCCTGCCCGCGCTGGACTCCCTGCGCTCGCAGTCGGGCCGTTTGTCCGAGTGGGGAACCGTGCTGGCCCAGCGTCTCCTGTCCGGGCAACGTTTGCTTGCGGCGGGCAACGGTGGCTCAGCTGCTGAGGCCCAACACCTCACGGCCGAACTGGTGGGCAGGTTCGATGAGGAACGCGCACCCTTTTCCGCGATCTCCCTCCACGCAGAGTCCTCCGCCGTTACCGCGCTCTCCAACGATTACGGCTTCGAGGAAGTCTTCGCACGCCAAGTCAGGGCCCACGGCCGTGCCGGTGACGTCCTCATTCTTCTGTCCACCAGCGGCCGCAGCCCCAACCTGCTCAAAGCAGTGCGTGCCGCCAAGGAACGCGGCATCACCACGTGGGCACTCACAGGCCCCGGTCCCAATCCGCTGGCCGACGCGTGCGATCAAGCCATCATCATCGACGCCATCTCCGCGGACGCCCAGGAAGGCCACCTCATCGCCGTCCACGCAGTCTGCCGGGCATTTGACGCCGAGGTAGCCCGGCGGGCCGGATCGGGCCCAAACTCATTCGGAGCAGGGCAGCCATGAGGATCACAGTGGTGGGGGACGTTCTCCTGGACGTCGACATCAACGGGGCCGCCACCCGGCTCAGCCCCGACGCGCCGGTGCCGGTGGTGGACGTAGCCGACATCCGGCGTCGTGCGGGTGGCGCGGGGCTGGTGGCTACCGTGCTCGCGCAGGACGGTCACGACGTCGCGCTGGTCACCGCCCTCTCGGACGACGACGGCGCCAGCCACCTTAGGAGCGCGCTGACCGGTGTGCGTGTGCTCGCCGGAGTCCCGCTCGCGCCTACACCTACCAAGACCCGCGTGCGGATCGGGACACATCCCATGGTCCGGTTCGACCAAGGATGCGCGCCTGCTCCCGTTCCTGCCAGTACGGAAGAGATGCTCGCAGCCATTGCCTCGTCGGACGCCATAGTGGTGGCTGACTACGGCCGGGGCATCACCGCCAATACGGAGATCCGCGCTGCGCTCGCCGACGCCGCCGGACGTGTCCCGGTGGTGTGGGACCCGCATCCTGCCGGTTCCGAGCCCGTGGAAGGAGTCGCCGTCGTGACGCCCAACCTTGCCGAGGCGCTGGCATCCGCGAAGGCCGCCGGGCTGGAACCGAGACGTACAGGTGCCGAAGAAGCCGGCCTGTACCTGCTCGAAAAGTGGGGAAGTGGCGCCGTTCTGGTCACCAGGGGTGAAGACGGGGCGCTCCTGCTCTCCGTCGGTGACGCCGCGCAGGGCATCCCGGCGCCCAAGACCAACGTCAGCGATCCCTGCGGGGCTGGCGACCGGCTGGCCGGAAGCCTTGCCGTGCACTTGGGCCTGGGTCTTGACCTCGCGCAGGCGGCAACCAAGGCGGTTGAGGATGCGTCGGCGTTCCTTGCCGCTGGAGGAGCGGCATCAGCGGCGGTGGTGGCTGAAGCGGCAGCGTCGGTGGAAGAGCCCGGGCCGAGTCCCGTCGTCGAACTCAATCCCGAAATCGAGCCCAGCCCCCAAATCGAACTCAAGGGCCTGGAACTCGTTGACCCCGGTGAGTTGGAACCCGACGGCGTCCGGCTGGCTCACGCCGTGCGGTCCAGGGGCGGCTCGGTGGTGGCCACCGGTGGCTGCTTCGACCTCCTGCACGCAGGCCACGCGCGGACATTGGCCGCCGCGCGCAGTATGGGCGATTGCCTGATCGTGTGCCTGAATTCAGATGAATCGGTCAGGAGGCTCAAAGGCGCACACCGGCCAATCGTCAGCGCGGAAGACCGCGCCGAGTTATTGCTGACACTCGAATGCGTTGACGCCGTAGTGGTCTTCGGCGAGGACACTCCCGAGGCCTGCCTCAGCGAACTCAGACCCGATATCTGGGTCAAGGGTGGCGACTACACCCCCGAAGAACTGCCGGAAGCCCGCTTGGTGGCGGGCTGGGGAGGGCGTTGTGTCACGGTGCCCTTCCATCCGGCTCGCTCCACCAGCGGCTTGGCTGCAGCACTGGCCAAGGTCAGCTGACAACACGCACTCAACCAACCAATTGAGCAACCGAGAGGAACCGCATGAACACGCAAACACCCGGCCGCGTCATCGTCACTGGAGGCGGCTCCGGCCTTGGCGCTGCGATCGTGGAAGCCATCCGCGACGCCGGCGGCACGCCCTTCGTCTTTGACCGCGATGTCAGTAACGTGTCCGGTGCCAAAGCCTTGGAAGTGGACGTCTCCAACCGTGAAGCCGTGGAAGCCGCCGTCAAGGAGGCCGCCGAAACCCTGGGCGGCCTGGACGGTGTGGTCACAGCTGCAGGCATTGACCGCTGCGGCAAGTTGGGCGACGTCCCGGCGGAGGAATGGGAAAAGGTCATCGGAGTGAACCTCCTGGGCACGGTGTCCGTAGTCCGTGCGGCGCTGCCCTATCTGAAGGGATCCCGTGGCCGGGCCATCACCATAGCCTCAACACTGGGTCTCCGGGCACTCCCGGATGCCACGGCGTACTGCGCCTCGAAGTTCGGCGTGATCGGTTTCAGCCGGGCTTTGGCTGCGGAAACCGGGGGAGTCATCGGCGTCACCACCATCATTCCCGGTGGCATGAAGACCCACTTCTTTGACGATCGCGACGAACAGTACAAGCCGCAGGACGATTCCAAACTGAACGATCCCGCCAACGTGGCGCAGGCCGTGGTGTTCGCCCTCTCCCAGCCGTTCGGCAGCGAGGTCCGCGAGCTCCTTATCTGCCCCGCAGAAGAAGGCTCGTGGCCGTAAGGTCCAGCACGTCCTGAACAACATCGGCCACGGCGATGCCCTCAATCAGGGTGTCGTCGTGGCCGCAGTGGGGTGCCGTCCATCCCACCTGGGTGACGTCCGCTCCGCAGCGCGGGCAGTGCGTAACCCACGACATGCGGATGCGGTGGAGACTCCGGCCACGAGGCCCGGCATTCAGCACGTTGCCCACCCAGAAGATCCCCACCGTGGGCGTTCCCAACGCCTGCGCCAGGTGCCGGGGCCCGCTGTCGCTGGCGAGCATCACGGATGCGTCCGCCAGGAGCGCCGCCAGATCCCCGATGTCCAGCTCGCCAGCCACGGAGCGCACGGCGTTCTGGTCTGCTGCCGGCACTTGGCGGATCGCCAACTCCGCCACTTCCTGCGCCAAGGCCTTCTCTGACCGGTCGCCCACGATCAACACCTGGGCCCCTTCCGTCGCCAGTCCCGCCGCGGCACCAGCGAAGTACGACGCCGGCCATCGCCTTCGAGGATCGGTGGCACCCGGGTGGAGCACTACCAGCGACGACCGCTGCGGATCCCGTAATCCAACAATGTTCTGCTGATGCTCAGCCTTGGGGCGCACGGGCGGGGAAATAACGCCGGGAACTCCGGCAAGACCCGCCACCTCCAGCCACCTGTCCGATTCATTCTGGTAATAGACGTAATCAAGATTCCGCTCCAACGGCTTCGCATCCCTGGTCCGCGTGCCCACAGTATGCCGCGCCCCAAGCCGAAGCAGGAAAGGGTTGGAAAAGCGTCCGCCGCCGTGCATTTGGAACGCAACATCGAACTCCCTGGCCCGCATCGCCTCGAAGAACGCCTCTTGGGCCGCGACGTCCGCAGCATCGTCCCCAAAGCGCTCGCCGTTGCGGGGACCGTCATGGACTCCGCGCGCCACCGGCAACATCTCGACGTCGTCAACAGGACCTTCCGTAGCGGCCACCACCGCCGCATGGACAGGCGTGCCCAAAACCGAGATGGTGGCGTCGGGGTACGCGTTCTTCACAGCGTTGAGTGCCGGGTAGGTATAGATCAGGTCTCCCAATCCACCGCCCCTCAGGACCGCTATCCGCCTGACGCCGCTGAACTTTTCCAGCAAAGGACCCACGCCGTTACTTGGAGTCGTGATCGGATCTTCCATGGATGATTCCTTTCGCTGGCAAAGCGGCGCGCGGGTTCCCCTGGCACTTCGATTCCGGGCGGAAAGTCCGGCTCGGAAACTCCCGGGTCCGGCGTGTGAAGGCCGCGCCCCGGGGTACCTGAGGGGAACAGGAAACTGTAAGCCCAATCGGAAGGTACCCCATGGCACGCCTATCCAATCAAGACGGCCAGCACAGTCAAGAAGGCCATGCCAATCAAGCTGGCAGGGGAAATCAAGAAGGCTTGGCGAATCAACAAGGCCTTGCTGACTGGTTGCCAGGCCGTTTGGCCGAGGCGCGGCCTGTTGTGACTGTCATTGGTGATTCCATTCTGGACGGCTGGTGGGATGGAACCATTGAGCGGTTCTGCCGGGAAGCCCCGGCCCCTGTGGTCCAGGTCCAGCGCCGTGACTTCGCTCCTGGAGGTGCGGCAAACACGGCGATGAACCTGGCTGCACTGGGGGCGCAAGTGCGTTTTGCTTCACTCGTAGGAGAGGACACAGAGGGCCGCACGCTCCTTGAGCATCTAGAGTCGGCGGGAGTTGACGTCTCGCATGTGGTGTCCCATGCGGACATGACCACCACCACCAAATTCCGTGTGAGCAGCGGTGGGCAGGTGATGCTGCGACTGGATGACGCTGCCAGTGAGGTCCCAGCTGAGGGCCTCCGCCTGCTGGCCGCTGCCATTCCCGCAGCGATCTCCGGCTCCTCTGCCGTGGTCCTCTGCGACTACGGAGCCGGGGCATTGGACGGGGCCGCGCGGGAGGCGATCTTCGAGCATCTGGGATCGCAAAGCGAGGGGCCGCCGAGTGAGGGGCCGCAGGCTGTGGGGGAGGAGGCTGTGGGCGAGGAGGCCGGCTTTCCGGGGGACCGGAAAAACATGCTGGCAGCCCGGCAAAACAAGCTGGTAGTGGTGGACGCCCACTACCCGGGACGGTGGGCCCAGCTCCATCCAGACCTCGCTACCCCGAATGCGCAGGAAGCCGCCAGGCTGCTCGGCACAGAGTTCCCCGGCGGAGCCGCCAGGTGCCCGTTCGTGGAAACCCACTCGGACCAGCTCCTGCGCGCC
This sequence comes from Arthrobacter sp. MYb23, assembly GCF_002979775.1. GTDB lineage: Bacteria > Actinomycetota > Actinomycetes > Actinomycetales > Micrococcaceae > Arthrobacter. Next base: position 28,729 of record NZ_PCPR01000004.1, on the reverse strand, counting down.
TCAGGTGCGGCCGCCGTCGTCGTGACGTTGGACCGGGAGGGGACCCTGACCATCCGCCCCAACAGAAATTCTCAAGAGCCGGCTACCCACCGGACGTGGGCCCGGCCTCAGGCGGAGAAGCAGGCCTCGGGTGCCGGCGACACGTTCGTGGCGGCGTTGACTATTGCCCGTGCGGCGGGCTTGCCGTTGACCACCAGCGTGGATCTGGCGCAGGCTGCCGCGGACGTGGTGGTGCACAGGCCGGGCACCTCCGTCTGCACCACTGAAGAATTGGCAAAGCACCTCCGGGGGTTCGCCGATACGGCGCTGACGGACTCCGAGTTGGCCCGGCAGGTGGGGGAACACCGCCGGGAGGGCAAACGTATTGTGCTGACCAACGGGTGCTTCGATGTCCTCCACCGTGGCCACACCCGCTACCTCAACCAAGCCAAGCAACTGGGAGACGTACTGGTGGTGGCGCTGAACAGCGATTCGTCCGTGCGGAAGCTCAAGGGTCCGGACCGGCCGGTCAACCACGAGGCCGATCGCGCGGCAGTCATCGCCGCCTTGAGCTGCGTGGACCATGTCACGGTGTTCGATACCCCCACGCCAATACCGCTCATAGATCTCCTGCGGCCGGATGTTTATGCCAAAGGCGGCGACTACACGCCGGAGATGCTCCAGGAAACTGAAGCGGTGGAACGCTACGGCGGCACGGTGAGCATCTTGGATTATGTGCCTGAGCACTCCACCACAGCGGTCCTGGAACGCATCCGTTCCACGGGCGAAACCCCGCAGGCCTGAGGAGGCAGCCATGCGCATTGTGATCATCGGGGCAACAGGACACGGCGGTACGGAACTGCTGAAGCGGCTCCAGCGGGCACGTTCTGAAGAGGGCGCGGATCTGGAGCTGGTGGGGGTCGCCCGGCGGCAACCTGACCAGGACGCAGCTCCGTATCACGGCGTGGAGTGGCACACCCTGGACATCAGCGCCACCGAGGATCAGCCTGCCCTGGAAACCGCCTTGGCAGGAGCCGACGCTGTGGTTCATCTGGCGTGGCTGATCCAACCGAACCACAACCGGGAGATGCTTCGCCGGACCAATGTGGCCGGAACAGCCCATGTGCTCGCCGCCGCGCGACAAGCGGGAGTAGGACACGTGGTGTGCGCATCATCCGTAGGGGCGTACTCGCCGGCGCCCAAAGATCAGCGGACCAAGGAAGGCTGGCCCACGGGCGGCATCAGAGGCTCGCACTACAGCGTGGACAAGGCCGCACAGGAACGGCTCCTTGACGGTTTTGCCAAGGAAAACCCGGACATCGTGGTGGCACGGCTCCGCCCCGCGCTGATGTTCAGTGCAGATGGCGGGAGCGAGGTTGGCCGCTACTTCCTGGGACGGGTCCTGCCTCGGCTGGTTCCGCGTAAACCGTGGCTGCCGCTGCTCGCCATCCCCAAGGAGATGGTGTTCCAGGCAGTCCACACCTCTGACGTCGCAGATGCCTACTGGCGTGTGGTGGAGCGTAAGGCGGAAGGTGCTTTCAACATCGCCGCCGAGCCGGTGATCGACCCCAACGCCCTCGCGTGGATTCTCAATGCCAGGCGCGTGATGCCGTTCCCGCTGCCGGTGCTGCGCGCCGTCGTCGAGGTCAGTTGGCGGCTCCGGCTTCAGGTGACCGACGGCGGGTGGGTGGACATGGCGGCCAACGCGCCCATCATGGACACGGCCCGTGCTCACGCCCTGTTGGGCTGGTCTCCCAAGCATTCTTCGCTGGAGTCGCTGGCGGAAATGCTGGACGGGATTGGTGCAGGGAAGGGCCGGAAGGGCTCACCGCCGCTGAAACCGCGCTGACCCTTATTCGGAAGTCAGCATAACGGTGAGGATCCGGCGCAGGCTCATGGCCACCGAGGCCGGAGCGTTCACCGGGGATTGGTCAGCGGCGGCCTCGGCCACGGCGTCGCTGAGGGCGCTGATGCTGTCCTTGGCTCGCGCCAAGCGGTTGGCCAATTCACCGTTTTCGGCGTCGCGCCAATGATCCACGACGGCCGCCACGGACTCCAGGGCGTCTGCGAGGGGTGCCACCACGGCATCCGGGATGACCGTCCCTGCGCCCTCTTCCCAGATGGCGCTGGCCAGGACGTCGGTGATGTCCTGGACGTGGAACGTCAGCCGTTCAAGGGTTTTCAGTCCGGCAAGGTCGCCGGGCAGGCGGGTTGCACGACGACGGGACCGGGGGTTCGCTTTGGCGCTCAATTCAGCTTGATGCACCGCAGTCCGCACGCCTGCCGCTGTCAGCGAAAGTTCGTCACTGCGGCTGGCCCAGGCCTCATGGTTGGGTGGCCAGGACTCTTCCATGGCCCGGGCCATGTCTTTGAGTTGGCGGGACAACGCGCCTTGGTGCCCGGCGATGGCGGGATCGATGTCGTCGAGGTGAAGAGGCGGAAATATCAACCAGTTCACCGCAAATCCAACCGTGACACCCAAAGCCATCTGGAGGACGTACGCAAAGGAGAAGCCTTCGGCGTTTGAGTCTCCCAACACCAGGACGAACAGGGCTGCCATGGGAATCCATTCGGAAGCAGTGCCCAGCCGGGGAAGGCCGCCGATCAGCACCCCAAGTCCCACCACCAAGGCAACAGCCAAGGCCGTTGGTGCTGCCACGGTGGTGATGGCAAAGGCCATGCCGATGCCCAGGACCAGTCCCGCCAGACTTTGCAGCCCATGCTTGGCGGAGTCCGCCACCGTGGGGTGCATGCTGACCAGGGCGCCCAGCGGGGCGTAGTACGGATAGGCGGCTGCGGACCCTGGCATGAAGGGCGCGAGGTACCAGGCCAGGCCTGCTGCAACAGCCGTTTTAGCGGCGAACAGGAGGCGGTGGCGGGTCACAGTTTTTTGTAGCGCGGGAATCAGCCGTCGCCTGCTTGGCAGTTGGCTCATTAAACCTACGTTGACAGGTCTGCCCTCCAGTGTCGAGCGGAAAGAGGCGAAAGTGGGGCACAACATCTTTCGGAAATTCGGGCGATTAGAACCGGGGTAAGCGGGTACACACCCATTGATAGTAACGATACTTACTATCCCGGCTGCTGTCCGCAGCCTGCCAACTGTGGAAAGAGAGCGACAATGACTGAGAGCCAATCGCCGCAGGACGGAAGCTTCGCGGCGCCACGGACCGGAGCCCATGCAGGGACCGAGCCATTTTCCGGAAGCTACCTCGACTCGCCTGACATTGAGACTCAAACTGCCGGAACCACCGGAATCAGTGGAGCACCCACGGGTTCGGGAACAGGTTCTGACAGTTCCGGCAAGGTAGATACAGCCAAGGAAGAAGCTGCGGGAGTAGCCGGGGCAGTATCGGATGCTGCCGGTGGCGTAGTGGACACCGCTAAGTCCGAGGCCGGCCACGTAGCCCACGAAGTCAAGGTCAACGCCCGCCAGCTGCTCACTCAGACCAAGGGTGAACTCACAGATCAAGCCCAGGTCCAGCAGCAGCGTGTAGCCGAAGGCTTGCGGTCCATCTCCGACGAACTGTCCAGCATGGCCAACTCCAGCGAAAACGGTGGCGTTGCTACGGACCTGGTCCAGCAGGCAGCCCAGCGTTCTTCCTCGATCGCCCAGTGGTTGGAGGGCCGGGATCCCGGTTCGCTCCTGGACGAGGTCAAGGGCTTTGCACGCCGCAAACCTGGCACCTTCCTGCTGCTGGCTGCCGGGGCCGGAGTTCTCGCCGGCCGTCTGGGCCGAGGCATGGCAGACAACTCACCCGTGGGGGACACTCCCGGTGCAACCACCAGCACCACTGGGGCGCCGGGTGCCGTCTACTACCCCACGCAGGGTGGAGCAGTACCACCTCCCGCTGTGGACCTGCCCGGCCCAACCGCCACCACCGCCGGTTACAGCTCGGCCACCACCACGGGAGTAGCAACAGGTGGCGCGGCCACGGGGTACGACGCCGGTACTACGGGCGGATACGACGGGTCCACTCTCCCTTACCCGGAGACAGACGCCGGGGGAGTCAAGGCCCAGGGTGACCCGCTCGCGGGACCGATCGACCCGGCGAATCCCCTTGACCCGGACGATCCCCAGTATGGAGGTCCCCGATGAGTAGTCCCGCCGACCTGCCTCACGCAACAGCCCATGAGAAAGCGGAGAACCTTCCTCTTGGTGAGCTGCTGAGCGACCTGACACGCGACGTCTCAACGTTGATGCGCCAGGAAGTGGAGCTGGCCAAAGCGGAGATCAAGGATTCCGCAACCAAAGCCGGCAAGGGCGCGGGAATGCTGGGCGGTGCTGCGTATGCCGGGCACATTACCGTGCTGTTTCTGTCCATCGCCCTGTGGTGGGCCTTGGGCCAGCTGGTAGGCCTCGGTTGGTCCGCCGTGATCGTTGCGGTCATCTGGGGAATTGTTGCCGCTGTCCTGGCTGCCAAGGGGCGCAAGGAGCTGAACGCGATCAAGGGCATGCCCCAGACCGCGGAGACGGTCAAGGAAATACCTCCCGCTTTGAAACCAAACACTGAGGAGACACGATGACGCAGAACCCCGACGCCCTGCGCGCCGATATCGAAGAAACCCGCCGGCGGCTGAGCACCAATGTTGATGCGGTGGCTGACAAGGTCACTCCGTCACACATCGTCAACCGCCGGGTGGACAAGTTCAAGACTGCCGTCTTCGGTGCGCGTGACGATGTCCAGTACCGTGCCAGTGAAACCGCGCATCACGCAGGGGACGCCGTTTCCGGTGTGGTTTCGGACATCAGCGACGCACCGCAGGCAATCACACGCAAGGCCCAAGGCAGCCCTATTGCGGCCGGTCTCATCGCTTTCGGTGCGGGTTTGCTGGTCTCGGCCCTGATTCCGCCGTCAGACAAGGAACGTGAAGCTGCCCAGGCTCTGAAGGAAGCGGCCCAGCCGCTTACAGATGAGCTCAGCCACGCGGCCCAGGAAGTTGCCGAGCACCTGCGCGAACCCGCACAGGATGCCATGCAGAAGGTCAAGGACACCGCCACGGAAGCCGCAGCAAACGTCAAGGACGAGGGCCAGGCAGCCGCCGCCGACGTGCAGGACCGTGCGCAGACGGCCAAGGACAACGTCAGCAACCAATAACACCCCCGCCAACCCAACTGAGTCGCAGAAGATGCCGTTTTGAGCCCTCAGAACGGCGTTAACTGCGACTCAGTTGGGTTCAGTCCTGAGCGGGCGGGTACTCGCCCTTGATGAGGAAGTAGGAACCCCGGATAGTCCCGGCAAGCTTCGATTTCTGCCGTGCAAACTTGAACTTCGCTTCCAACTCGGCGGGGATCTCCATCCCATCGGCCAGCTTGAAACCAACCGCCCTTTTCCCGTCTTCGAGGCTGTACATCACGTTGATGGCCAGGCCTGACTCGTAGAAGACGTAGGCCATATGCAGGTCTTCAACCTGGAACGCAGTGGCCTCTACAGGGCGGGACTCAATAACAATGTCGCGTTCTTCGCGAAGGATCCGGCTGACGCGGTCCACCACGTCCGGAACCTCGCTTGCCGGGCTCACCACAAAAACGTGGTTGTACTTATTCCGGAAATAGCGGGCCTCGTTGGCGCGTAACCCGGCGGCAGCCTCGGCTACCGGCGACGATTCCAGGCCGACTGTAGAGACGGTCTTGAAATCAACGGTGTATGGCATGGGACCTCCTGGTCAGCGCTAATATCATCAGCGCACGTCGAGAATCATCTGTAGCAAGCGGGCGGCGGCCGGACGGGCGGCGTGTTCCTCTGCCCACTGTGCACGGGCCAGCGCCTTGCTCACTGCTTGAGTGGTGATGCCGAGCTCCTGGGCGACGGCTTTCTGCTGACCCCGGACACCCGGCGTGAGTAGATCCAACACCCGCCATTCGGCCGTGCTCCGGTGCTGCACTATGTGTCCGAGGAGCCGCAGCACTGCCTCCGCTTCCGAAGCAAGGGCGGCGAGGGGGCCGTCGACTGCCACGGGGACACGTTCTTTGCCGTTGCGAAGACGATCCACTGCCCTCCGGGCGTAAACGAGGCCATGCCCAGATGCGTCCTTGACCAGGTTGGGCAGGGGCTCGTTGATGGGCCCGACTCCGATGCCCACGTACCACTGGTCGGACCGTAGCGCGATCAGAGCCGTCTCCACAGCTTGGTGACTGCATTCCACGATGCCCTGGACCTCATCCTCAACCGATCGGTCAAAGTCGAGCCGCGCAGGAATGTGCCGCAGGTCCTTGAGCAATTGCGGCACAAGATCACCGTCGTGGCGGCTGTCGCGTTGGTTGATGGTGAGAGTGAACATAGTGGATCACATGCTACCGGCTGGTAGTCGGTCTGCAAGGGCCAAATTTGACCACAGTTGAGTGAAACCGCTCAGTCAAGCGCCGTTCGCCCCGTCAGTACGACGGCGGGCAGCGCACCTGCCGCTGCCCGCGCGGCATCGGGCATTCCAGCCGCATTCATGGCCTCGCGGATGGCGGCGGCCAGGGGAGCGGGGTCGTTGTTGGAGGCAAAGACCCAGAACGTGTCCCGGGCCTTGAAAACCAGGGCATTCCGCCCGCCCGCACCCAAGGAAACCTTCTGTCGGGCAGTCAGGCGACGATCCGGATCCGTACCGTCCAGCGTTGTCACGGCTTTGATGGTGCTGGGGACGATGTCATCCCAGGCAAACACCAGCCGGGTGCTCGACTGGGAGTATTTAGCCACGAGCCCGCCGTCGAAGACCAATAGTTTCCGGAAGCTCCCCAGAAAGGTCATGGACCACAGCAGCAGGCCGGTCAGGATGCTCGTTAGTGCAAAGAAGCCGGGGTCATTGAAGTGTCCGGCTTCCCGCGTGGAGCGGATGGGACTGACGAATTCGGCGATGGTCCCAAAGACGAAACCCACCACAAGGCAGGGGAGCAGGACCTTCCAGAAGATCTTGCGTGAGGAGGCTATGTAGCGGAGCTGCCCCAGCTCAGGACCGAGCCTGCGCTCAACCCGGCGAACCAGCCAGTTACGGCCGTGCATCCGGGCGCTGGCCGTAGAGGTTGGGCAGGTTCTGCCGCTCTGCCGCAGCCGCCTGCTCTGCCGCCGCTGCCTTGGGGTCCGGGATGGGCTGCTGACCTTGAGCGATTCCCGAGCGCCGGTCCATGGCTGCGAACTTCGGGTCCCAGGTGTCATCTCCGCCGCCGCTGATGGCGGAGGCAATGAGCATCACCACGAAGAACGGGAAGAAAGACCAGCAGATGGCCCGCCAACCGCCCAACCAGGCTCCCGCCGTCGTGCCGTTCTTGATCCGCACGGAGCGCATACCGGCCGCGGCGTCGCCTACGCTGCCCACGGATCCCCAGATCATGCCGTAAATAAACAGCCCAACAAACCACAGGACCACGTAGAGCGTCAGCCACAAACCGTCGTTGTATCCCAGGGCCGAACCGCTGCTCATCATGGCCTCGCGGACCACTGCGGCGATCACGGCCAGCACCATGTAGCCCACCAGGAACACCACGGCATCCAATACACGGCCCCAGAAGTGGGCTGTTCCGGAGGCTTTGACGAAGTACGCGCCGGTGTCGGTGTGGCGGCGGACAGCGCGTCCGGTCAGCGGATCCACCAAGCCGGTGGAGGTTGAGGGTTTCGGAGTGCTCATGAGGGGCTTTCAGCTCGACGGCGGGATGCGGCTTTGGGCGGCGCGTTCTTGGAGCGGAACGTCAGGCCAGGCCGGCCAGCCCGCCCAGGACGCGAGCCAAGGACGGGGCGGAAGTTTCCTGCAACTCGAAGGTCACGGATTCGCCCTGCTCCGGCAGATCGGATGTCGGTGAGCCCTCCACACGCGGCGTCAACACGTGGACGCCGGACGGGCCGGTGTAAACAGTGACGGTGGGGAATTCGTCGGTGTCTGCATTGAACGCCACCACGTTGCTGGCAGCTTGAGTGTCGGCCAAGGCTGTGGCGGCGTGGGCCTCGAACTGGGCTTCTGTGTAGAGGGCAGGCTCGGTGTCGCGGGCCGCGGCCTGCTGGGGGTCCACGAACTCCGCCAGGCGGGGAACCAGTTGATCGCGGGTGACTACGGTGAAGCCGTGCAAACCGCTTTCGTCCACTTCTTCCAACAGGACGCCGTCATCGTGAAGGTAGCCGTAGAGCCAGCGCTTGCCGGTGGAGACGGTACGTTCCACGGAGACAACGCTGCTGCCGCTGCGGCGGAGCGTGAGGGTGCCGGTGATTTCCTCGGTGGCGTGCAAGCGCGACGGCTCAGTTTCGCCCTCGAAGACCACCGGGTACACCAGTTCCTTGGCCAGCAGGCCGCGCAAGGCGATAGCGCACATCAGCTCCTTGCTGGCATCCTGGGCCGAAAGCCACGGCAGAGCTACCAACTGTTCGTGCTGAACGCCGTCCAGTGCCACAACTTCTTCATCGGTCAACGTGGGCAAAGGCGCGCCGATTGCGCTGGCACTGGCCAGGACCTTGGCTGCGGCCTCAACGTCCCGCTGGGTCCACTTCATGGTGCTGGTGGTCATCCGAATATCCCTCCGACAAAGTTTCCGACTGACTTGGCGGCGTCACTGACCCCGTCTGCCACCTTACTGCCTACGTCCTTTGCGAAGCCCGCCACCTCCTTGGCACCGTCGGCGATGTAGCTGCCGGGGTTGCGGGCGAAGTTGCTGATGGAGTCCCAGTTGTCGGCCACCAGATTGCCCAGTGCCCAAGCGCCCGCAACAATGCCGGCGCCGATGACGATCGGAGCACCGATCGGGCCAAGAAGCGCAGCACCACCGGCCGTCATGAGCATGATGCTGCCCACGCCGCCCACCACGGACAGCCCACCTGCCACACGGTCGCCGGTGCCTCGCCAGCCGTCGTGCTCCGGGTTGATCATGTCGCTGATGCCGCCCACAATGTTCAGCGGTGCGGCCAAGGCTCCAGCTACCCGGAGCCCCTTGGAGAACTTGCTGGCATCCTGGAACGCCTGGCTGTAGGGGATGTTGGCTTTGAGGTCGGTGAGGACATCAGTGACCTTCTCACCATTGCGCAGCGCGGTCATGGCGTCGCGGACCACGGTCCCGCCGGCCCGCCAGTTGGTCAGGACTTCGCGGGTCTTCACCCATTCGGCGTTGCCAAGCTTGAGGTATTTGTACGCCGTCCACAGCGGGGCACCCACGCCCTTGACGCCCATGGCCGTGTCATAGACGTCCTTGAGGACGCCCACAGATGTGCCCGAGCCGTCGTTGTGGCTGGCGAATTCCTGCTGGTTGGCGTGCTTCTTCAGTTGGCTCGCGTTCTCGCGCAACATGTTGGCGGCCTTGACCAGGCTCTGCCGATGCTGGGAATTCCAGTCGCCCTTGAACACCGTGGCGTCGCGGCCCTGCCACGCCGTGGTGGAGTTGATTGTGTTGGACAACTGTGTGCTTTGCAAGCTGATGGCGTCGGCAGCTTTGCCCATCACGCCTGCCAGACTGCGAAGCTGCCCTATATCCGCGCCGTAGAACCCAGCCAATGGAACCCCCTTTATACAAGCATCGAAAAGTCTCGTCCCAGCCTAGGCGGAGCAGCAAACCAGCGCGATGGGGAGACATGCCCATGTGCATAAACCGTTAAAGAACGACGGCGGTTGGTGTGGTTCGCAGGGAACCGCACCAACCGCCGTCGGGACCCAACTGAGTCGCATTAGTGCGCGTTTTGAGCGGTCAAAACGCGCTTAACTGCGACTCAGTTGGAGGAGGACTAGTGTGCTGCCGGAACGTAGCGCTTGATGGAAGCTTCCAGTTCGGCTTCGGCAGCGGCGCGGTCGCCCCAACCTTCAGCCTTGACCCACTTGCCGGGCTCCAGGTCCTTGTAGCGCGTGAAGAAGTGCTCGATTTCCTTGATCAGGAATTCGCTGACGTCGCTGACTTCCTGGATGTGGTCGAAACGTGCGTCAACGGGGACGCAGAGGACCTTGGCGTCTCCGCCGCCGTCGTCGGTCATGTTGAAGACGCCGATGGGGCGGGATTCAACGATGACGCCCGGGTGGAGGTCGAAGTCCTGCAGGAGCACCAATGCGTCCAACGGGTCGCCGTCTTCGCCCAGGGTGTTCTCAAAGAAACCGTAGTGCGTGGGGTACTGCATGGAGGTGAACAGGACGCGGTCCAGGCGGACACGGCCGGTTTCGTGGTCAACTTCGTACTTGACGCGCGATCCCTTGGGGATCTCGATGGTCACGTCGTGCTTCATGGAATGCTCCTTGACGGGGGTGGGTGGGGCGCGGCAGGCAAAAGCACGGCCGGCGCCGCCGACTACTATTGAGGATATAGCGAGAGGCCCGGGTTTCTTGAACCGGCGGGGACATTTCAGGACTGACAGGACCAAGCAACTTACATGATGGCCGTTAAAAATGGGGGTGCCCGCAAGCGGGTGTCCCCGGCGTGGGGGCGCTTTACCTGGCCGATATTACTGACCACAGTTTTGCTGTGCCTCGGCGCAGTAGTGGTGGCGGGGATGGTTCCGGGCCTGTTCAGCGCGCCAAAGCCTCCGCCTTCGATTCCCGCCTGGCAGAAGGTGCCGGACCGCCTGTCCGAGGTCAACAGTGTGCTTCCGTTGGACGCCCGGGCGCCCCTGCCCGTGCCTGCCCAGGTGGCGAAACTCCTCGATGCCACGCTCAAACCGGATGGTGCGGGCAGCATCAGCGGCGTGGTGCTGGACGCATCCACTGGTCAAGTTCTCTTCGACCGGGACGCCAACGCCAACCGCATCCCGGCCTCGAACATGAAGCTGCTGACCGCCGTCGCAGCCTTGAAAACGCTCGGTCCGGAAACCCGGTTCACCACCCGTGTGCTCGGATCCGACGACCCCTCCACAGTGGTTCTGACCGGTGGAGGGGATGTGCTGCTGGGTTCCGGCGCCTCCGAACCCACCGCCGTTCTTGGGCGCGCAGGACTCGCATCTTTGGCTGCGGACACGGCTGCCGCTTTGGCCGCGGCCGGGGTGGCGGGGCCGGTCACCCTTCGCGTTGACGACTCCCTCTTTACCGGCGCGCCCCTGAACCCGGCATGGAGCCTGGACGACGTCGCCGCCGGAGAAACCGCGCCCTTGTTCTCCTTGGCGTTGAACTCCGGGCGCTACAGCCCCGACGTTCTCACCGGACCCAGGCCCCAGGATACGGCCATCACCACCGCCCAGGCGTTCGCCGAGCAGTTGGCGGCTGCGGGCGTCGCGGTGAGTCCCGGCGTCGAACGCGGCAAAGGCACTCCCGCCAAAGTGTTGGCTGCTGCTGAGTCGGCCACCGTCAGCGAGCAAGTGGACCTCATGCTTGAGTCCTCGGATAACTTCCTCGCAGAAGCGCTGGGGCGCATGACCGCTTTGGCGTCCGGCCAGGCAGGGACGTACGACGGCGCCACTGCGGCCGTGCGGCAAAGGCTGGGGGAGTTGGGGATCGCCACGGATTCGATGCAGTTGGCCGACGTTTCGGGCCTTGCCTTGGAGAACCAGGTCACCGCCCACCAGTTTGCCGAGGTTGTTCGTGCCATCACCAGCGGGCCGGACCTTGCCCTGCGGACCGCGCTCGATGGTTTCCCGGTAGCCGGACTCACGGGGACCCTGGATGACAGGTACTTGGACGCCGGAACATCCGAGGGCGCCGGGCTGGTGCGCGCCAAGACCGGGACCTTGAATACCGTGATCGCGTTGAGTGGTTACGTGGTGGATGCTGATGGTCGGCTGCTGGTGTTCTCGTTCATTGGCAACGGGCTGGACCCCGGAGCCGCGGGCAACAAGGTGGCAATGGACCGTTCGGCGTCGGTGCTTGCCGCGTGCGGTTGCCAAGGCTGAGTCCTCCGCGCGGAGCGAACTTAAGGCTCACTGTCAGCCGCATGTGGTCTGATGGACGTATGGTGTCATCTGCCCGAGATTCGTCAGCAGGGGCCCCGTCCCTGATCAATTGGGACCTGGCCGCCTCTACGGCTGCCCGGCTTGCCCCTCCCGGTCCGGAGCTTAGCGCCGGGGAGATCGGCAAGGCCGTGGATAATCTGCGTTTTAACGCGGATGTCTCCGTCCCGCACGTCCACGACATCACCGGCTTGGAGGCCGCGAAGGATCTGCGTGATTCGCACGTTCTTGTAGTGGACCGGGCCTCGTGGTCCAAGGCCAACACGCAGAGTTTCGCCGTGATGCTCCAACCCGCGCTGAAAAAGATGCTGGACAGCCGCAGCGGAGTGTCCATGACCCCCGCCGCAGCGGCCGCCAGCGGTGCCATCACCGGCGCCCAGCTCGGCACAGTGCTGGCGTTCCTCTCCAGCAAAGTCCTCGGCCAGTACGATCCGTTTGCTGCCCTGGCCCCGGATTCCAACGTTCCCCCGGGCGGCAGGCTCTTGTTGGTGGCGCCAAACATCATCTCCGTGGAGCGTGAACTCAACGTCCACCCGGACGACTTCCGTCTCTGGGTTTGCCTCCATGAACAGACTCACCGGGTCCAGTTCGCGGCCGCACCGTGGCTCAGGCACCACATGCTGGACGAGATCGAGAAGCTCAGCGGCAACCTTCTGGGCAACATGGATACGTTGGTTGAACGCGCCGGCGCTGTAGCCAAGTCCCTGCGGGACCGTAACCCCACGGAGAAGACACCGGGCCGTGGCGCCATCCTGGACCTCCTCCAGAACCCGGAGGAAAAAGCGTCCCTCTCCCACATCACGGCCGTCATGAGCCTCTTGGAAGGCCACGCCAACGTGGTGATGGATGCCGTGGATTCGAGCATCGTCCCCTCCGTGAGGACCATCCGCCAGCGCTTCAACGAGCGCGGCAAGGACCGCGGCGTGGTGGAGAAGTTCATCCGCAACCTCCTCGGCCTGGATGCCAAGATGCGCCAGTACACCGATGGCGCCAAGTTCGTCCGCGAAGTGGTGGCTGTGGCCGGCATGGAGGGCTTCAACCGCGTGTGGGAGTCCGCCGAGTACCTGCCCACCGAAGAAGAGATCCACAACTCCAAGCTGTGGCTTGAGCGGATGGGGCTTTGAGCGTTCCTTCCGGTTCTGCTCCTGGTTCCGCTGGCGGGTCTGCCGTCAGTTCAGCAGCCAAGGGTCGACGTCGGCCCGGGCGTTTGGCGCCGGTCGTCGGCAAAGCGCGGAAGCAGTTGCAGAACGCTTTGGCCTCTGCGGGCTACCCCTCGCATGTGCTTGTTGCCTGCAGTGGCGGCCCGGATTCGTTGGCTTTGGCCGCCATAGCCGCCTACTTCGCCAGGCGGGGTCACGTGGACGGACACCCGGTGTCCGTTGCCGGTGTGGTGGTGGATCATCAGCTGCAGGCAGGCTCTGCGGAGGTCGCCTCCCGGACCGCCGCAGTGCTGCGTGAACTGGGACTGTCTCCAGTGGAAGTGCGCACCGTAGAAGTTGCAGCAACTGGTTTTGGGCCCGAGGCTGCGGCCAGGGATGCCCGTCATGCTGCGTTGGAATCCGCTGCATCCCGGCTTGGCTGTGACGCGATCCTGCTCGGCCACACACTGGACGACCAAGCCGAGCAAGTCCTCCTGGGGCTGGCCCGTGGGTCCGGAACACGGTCACTTGCTGGCATGAGGCACGCCCGAGGTCGCCTGCTCAGGCCCTTCCTCGGCCTTCGTCGTGAGGAAACGCTGGAAATTTGCCGTGTGGAGGAGCTCTCTCCCTGGCATGACCCCAGTAACTCCGATCCCGCCTTCGCCAGATCCAGGACGCGTGTTGAAGTGATGCCCGTTTTGGAAGAGAAGCTCGGCCCGGGGGTTGCTGAGTCGCTGGCCAGGACCGCTGCAATCCTGCAGCAAGACGCAGACTTCCTCGAAGACCTCGCCAACGAGACCTATCTCTCACTTGTCCAGCGCGAAGGCAGGGACGCCTGGCTTCCCGAAGACGCCGTCCGTGAGCTGCCCGCAGCGCTCAGGTTCCGCGTCATCGCGAAGGCGGCGGCCGACGTCGGCGGTCAACAACCCGGCTACGGGCGCCTTCACGCTGCGGAAGCGCTGCTTCGCCGGCAAGGGTCGGCGGGACCTGTGGAGCTTCCCGGCCACGTCAGTGTGTTCCGCTTGTCCCTCAATGATTTGGAGCAGGAACGCTTTGTTCCCGCGGGTGGTTCGTCAGCTGTTTCGGCGGGTGCTGCGGCTGACGGCGTTCCCCGACAGGCCTCCCCCTGTGGGAAGCTAGTATTCCGGCATCAGAAACCGTCCCAACAGTAGCCGCACCCGAGCATCAAAACAGGAGCCATTGGTGGATTCAAACGACGTCCAGGCAGATCTCAAGCACGTTCTTTACACCAAAGAGCAAATCCAAACGCGTATCGCGGAACTGGCGGCGCAGATCGACAAAGACTACGAAGGCCGCGACATCCTCATTGTCGGTGTCCTCAAGGGTGCGGTCATGGTCATGGCTGACCTCGCGCGTGCGCTGCACAGCCACGTCAGCATGGACTGGATGGCAGTCTCGTCCTACGGCTCGGGAACTCAGTCCTCGGGTGTTGTCCGGATCCTGAAGGACCTCGACACCGACCTCATGGGCAAGGATGTCCTGATCGTCGAGGACATCATCGACTCCGGCCTGACCCTGTCCTGGCTCAAGTCAAACCTTGAATCCCGTGGCACGGCAAGCGTCGAAATCTGCACGGCTTTCCGTAAGCCGACCGCCGCCAAGGTGGAAATCGACGTCAAGTACGTCGGCTACGACATCCCTAACGAATTCGTGGTGGGCTACGGCCTGGATTACGCCGAGAAGTACCGCAACCTGGACTTCGTGGGCACCCTGGCTCCGCACGTTTACGAGTAGGCCCTCTACTTCACACCGCCTTCGCCGCGCCCTTTTCCGCCATTTGCACCCGTGACCTCTGGTGCGTGTGGCGGGTTTGGGTGCGGTGTTGGTGCTTAAGGGGTGCGCTGGGCGGTAGCGGGTGCAGCTGGTGGCAGGGGGCTGATCGTGTTCCCTGTTTTGTCTTGGAGTGCGTTCGTGTCGCCGCGCCCTTTTCCGCCGTTCGCTCCCGTAACCTCTGGTGCGTGTGGCGGGTTTGGGTGCGGTGTTGGTGCTTTAGGGGTGCGCTGTGCGGTAGCGGGTGCAGCTATCAGGTTCGTGAACCCTGCCGCATCGCCGACCCTTCGCGCTAAACTGGACCATGACCGGTGCTCCTGCCCGTCTCTTGACGTGGCTCGCCGTCATGGCGACTCTCCTCACGGCCTGCACTCCTGCGGTCGATCTCACCGAGGCCGATGCCGGGCAGCCAATTGCGTCCTCTTCCGCTGCGCCAACAACGCGTGACGTCCAGGCAGTGCCGTCAACGAGCGCCACCCAAACTCCTGTGCCTCCTCCGCCCGCACCTCCGCAGCCCGCACCTCCGCCCGCTGTACCTCAGGCCTTCGCCCTGAACCTTTACCAAGAGGGGGACTTCGTCCCGCAGTACACCTTTGACTGGTGTGTCGCCGCGAGCATCCAAATGGCACACAACCTCATCGATGACACCGGCGGCGGAACATGGGCATCCTCCGCACAGCAAAGCGAGTTGTGGGAGATGGCCCGTGCACGTTCCTCGAATTCATTCAACGGTGCCAACCCTCGGGGCTGGGCGCAGGTGTTGACTGAGGTTGGAATGGGTCCGTACGCGGTGGTCAGCGTCGCAACCTACGAGGACACGTTGCAGACGGCGGCGCGAGCAATAGCCGAAACTGGCCGGCCGGTGGGGTTGGTCATGTGGAGCGGCCGGCACGCTTGGGTGATGAGCGGCTTTGAGTCCGTGGGTGATCCCGCGCAGTTCCCGGAGTTCCAGGTGACGGGGATTCGTGTCCTGGATCCGCTCTATCCTCACGGCAGCGGACAGTGGGGTCCCTCTCCGGAGCCCAACAGTCTGCTTACTCCGGAGCAACTGGCCACTCAGTTCGTGGTCCGTGAGCCCCGGCGCTGGAGCACTGACCTGCCCACTGGTTACTTACTGGTGCTTCCGGTCGCGGCCTGACTCAGCTGGGTGCCTTAAGCCGCGCGCAGGGAGTGAAGACCGCCGTCGTTCAAAATGCGTGCGAACACGCGTGGGTTCATCATGTCGGACCAGTCCCAGCGAACAACAGTGAGGCCTAGTGCCCGCAGCCCATTTTCGCGGGCCTTCTCTGCCATGATTGCCTGCTGGATGGTCTGGTTTCCCCGCAACTCATGTCTCAAGTATTTTCCTTGCCCATCGAATTCCCCCACCAGATCGAGTTCTGGCCACCAGAAATCAGTTCGGGCAGTTCGTCCGTTTCTCAGCGTAAAAGAGCCTTGGAGGCTGGGCATGGGGAAGTTGAGCAAGATCATTTGGGCTCGACTCATGGATTCACCCACTGATTCGGACTTTTCTGAAGAGAGTTCCAGAATCGATAGGGCACGTCGTCTCCTTGAGGCGCTGGTGAGAGCGGAAGTGGCTTCGGCCAGTTCGTCCATGCGCGCCGGTGGACCCCACGCCTTGTCCTTATTCCAATCGCCGGCCTCAAAAGCGTCGCCCAACCTTTGATTTCGGCGACTGGAGTCCACAACGGCCAAGGCCTCAGCAAAGTTCAGTGCGGCCGCCAGCTCTACTGTGGTGCGCGCCTTGTCCGTTACCTGAAAGTCGCCCAGTTGGGCCACCCCGCTATCAAGGGAGCCCAAGCTTCGCCGGATTCCGTGCTTTGACCTGCCGCCCCTTGGGTCATCAGTGACGGTGCATAAATGCTTCGGCACACTCACTATGCCCAGCCCCCACAAGAGTGCGGCCGTCTGCAAGTTGAAGAGGGGAGGTGTCTTGACCGCATTGACCAGTGCCGCTGCTTGAAGTCCGTGCCGCTGGCGCTCGTTCAATTCCGCCCAAGAGGCAGCGCGAATATATGCGCCCCGTCGAACCCGAACAAGCTCGCCACGTTTGGCCTGCTTCGCAAGGTGTCGGGCGTCCTGTCCAATGCGTGTCGCATCTGAAGCAAGTATGAGTTCCGGAATGGCCATAAGTTCCACGTTTCCCGGTTCTATGCGAAGACAAAAGTACCCGTCCGAGCTATGTGGAAAAACACCTCCGGGACCACGCGGGAGGAGCAAAGTAATGCACACCAAATTGCGTTGGTAGTGCGAACGCTCCTCCAAGGCCCGCACCCTTTTCCGCTGAGCGCGCCCTTTTCTCAACGTGCCCGCACCCGTTTCCGCCATTCGCGCCAGTGGTTACGGGTGCGGATGGCGGGAAGGGGTGCTGCGGCGCAAGGGTGGCGGGTTACGGGAGCGTCGGCGCGGGGTGGCGTGGCGGGTTACGGGTGCGGCTGGCGCGACGGGTTGTGTCGGTGGTTACGGGTGCGGCTGGCGCGACGGGTTGTGTCGGTAGCCAGCCAACACCGCCCCCGCACCACCTGAGCAACGCAAAACCCCTGTTCCAGCACACGCAACGCGAGTATCCTGTGTACGCCCAGAGGGAACTTTTGGACTTTCCGATGCGTGAATTACTGGGAACGGTGTATAGCTTGAAACTGAAGCAGCACCACTCGCGCGCAGAAGTTGCGCCTTGCAGCACTACCAGGAGGGACGGGGCAAAACCCCGATCAGATGAAAGCTAAGAGTTTCTTCAAGGGCCCGGGCATCTGGATTGTTGTCGTCGTTGGCTTGCTCCTGGTGGCATTCGCAACGCTGGCTCCGGGCGGTTCCACGCGCATTGACACCAAAGATGGCCTCGAACTCCTTTCCCAAAGCGGGAAGGTTGAGCAGGCCAAGATTTTCGACGCTGAGAACCGCGTTGACCTGGTGCTTAAGGACAACCTGAACCTGGATGGCCAGGACAAGGGCAAGAACGTTCAGTTCTTCTACGTCACGGATCGTGGTCCGGACGTGGTCAAGGCTGTCACCAACGCCAACCCGGACAAGGGCTTCACGGATCAGCCGGTGGAGAACAACTGGTTCTCCGGCCTGTTCTCCCTGCTCATCCCTGTGTTGCTGCTCGGTGTCCTGTTCTGGTTCCTGCTTTCCCGCATGCAGGGCGGCGGCTCCAAGGTGATGCAGTTCGGCAAGTCCAAGGCCAAACTGGTCAACAAGGACATGCCCCAGGTGACCTTCTCTGACGTCGCCGGTGCTGACGAAGCCGTGGAAGAGCTCCAGGAAATCAAGGAGTTCCTCCAGGAGCCGGCCAAGTTCCAGGCCGTTGGTGCCAAGATTCCCAAGGGTGTGCTGCTCTATGGCCCTCCAGGTACCGGTAAGACGCTGCTGGCACGCGCTGTTGCCGGCGAGGCCGGCGTTCCCTTCTTCTCCATCTCCGGCTCGGACTTCGTTGAAATGTTCGTCGGCGTTGGTGCTTCACGTGTCCGCGACCTCTTTGAGCAAGCCAAAGCAAGCTCCCCGGCCATCATCTTCGTTGATGAAATCGACGCCGTTGGACGTCACCGTGGTGCCGGCATCGGCGGCGGCAATGATGAGCGCGAGCAGACCCTGAACCAGCTCCTCGTTGAGATGGACGGCTTCGACGTCAAGACCAACGTCATCCTCATCGCGGCCACCAACCGGCCCGACGTCCTGGACCCTGCGCTGCTGCGTCCGGGCCGTTTCGATCGCCAGATCACCGTGGAAGCACCGGACATGATCGGCCGTGAACAGATCCTCAACGTCCACGCCAAGGGCAAGCCGATGGCGCCGGGAATCGACCTCAGGGGTGTTGCCAAGAAGACCCCCGGTTACACGGGTGCGGACCTGGCCAACGTCCTGAACGAAGCTGCGTTGCTGACTGCGCGTTCCAATGCCAACCTGATCGATGACCGCGCACTGGACGAGGCAATCGACCGCGTCATGGCGGGCCCGCAGAAGCGCAGCCGCGTTATGAAGGAACTCGAGCGCAAGATCACCGCGTACCACGAAGGTGGGCACGCACTGGTTGCTGCCGCACTGCGTAACTCCGCTCCGGTCACCAAGATCACCATCCTTCCCCGTGGGCGTGCTCTCGGCTACACCATGGTGATCCCTGAGGATGACAAGTACTCGATCACCCGCAATGAACTGCTGGACCAGATGGCCTACGCCATGGGCGGGCGTGTTGCGGAGGAAATCGTGTTCCACGATCCCTCTACAGGAGCCTCCAACGACATCGAAAAGGCCACCTCCACGGCCCGGAAGATGGTTACCCAGTACGGCATGAGTGAACGTGTTGGGGCCGTGAAGTTGGGCCAAGGCGGCGGTGAGCCGTTCCTCGGCCGCGACGCCGCGCAGGAGCGCAACTTCTCGGACCAGATCGCTTACGTTGTGGACGAGGAAGTGCGTCGTCTGATTGACCAGGCTCACGATGAGGCGTACGCCATCCTCACCGAGAACCGCGACGTTTTGGACCGTCTGGCACTGGAACTGCTGGAGCGCGAAACTCTGAACCAGCAGGAGATCGCGGAAATCTTCCATGACATCCGGAAGCGTGATTTCCGTGAAATCTGGCTGTCCAAGGAATCCCGTCCTGTCCAGTCCATCCCGCCCGTGGAATCACGCGCCGAAAAGGCTGAACGCGAAGCCCAGGAAGAGGCCAAGAAGGCCCGCTTGGACGAGCCTTTGGACGTCGTGGCCCCGCATGCCCAGGGGGTCAGCAGCCAGGAGTCATTCCAGGCCCCGCAGCCCGACGGCGGCAACGACCACCCGCATCACGGCTAAGCTTTCTGCTGTGACTCATTTCGACGACGACGACGACCTCGCCGCCGCCCACGGTTCCGCCGCGGGCTCCACGCACAGCCACAAGGTGGACCGGCCGCGCATTGAAGCGGCTGTCCGCGAGATCCTCCTGGCAATAGGTGAGGATCCTGAGCGTGGAGGCCTCTTGGACACGCCCAAGCGCGTGGCCAAGGCTTACGCCGAGGTCTTTGCAGGTCTGCACCAGCACCCTGCGGATGTCCTTTCCACCACGTTTGACCTCGACCATGAAGAGCTTGTCCTGGTAAAGGACATTCCCTTTTATTCCACGTGCGAGCATCACTTGGTGCCGTTCCACGGAGTGGCGCATGTTGGTTATATTCCGTCACATGACGGCAAAGTGACCGGCCTGAGCAAGTTGGCACGACTGGTGGATATCTATGCCCGGCGGCCTCAGGTGCAGGAACGCCTCACTACGCAGATTGTTGAGGCGCTGGTGAAGCACCTCAACCCGCGCGGCGCGATTGTCGTCGTCGAATGTGAACACATGTGCATGTCCATGCGCGGCATTCGCAAGCCTGGCGCAAAGACCGTCACCAGTGCGGTGCGCGGTCAACTCCATGACCCGGCCACCCGCGCCGAGGCCATGAGCCTCATACTCGGAAGGTAAAGCACTATGGACTCCCTCGCTGCAGCACCCGGAACCGGCCCGGCCACAAGCCCGTTGCCGATTCTCCGTAAACCGCGCCCCGCGGCCAGGTTCGAGGACCTGCCGACGGATCGCACGCTCGTTATGGGAATCCTCAATGTCACCCCGGATTCTTTCAGCGACGGCGGTACTCACCGGACACCGGACACTGCCATCGCCCTCGGCCTGCGGATGTTTTACGCGGGCGCGGACATCATTGACGTCGGTGGTGAATCCACCCGATCGGGTGCCGAACCGGTTTCTCCTGAAGAAGAGCAGCGTCGCGTCATCCCCGTGATTCAGGCGCTGGTGAAGGCCGGTGCGCTGGTCAGCATCGACACCATGCATACGTCCACCGCGGCGGCTGCGATTGAGGCGGGGGCGGCCATCATTAACGATGTTTCCGGCCTGACGATTGAACCGGACATGCCCGAGCTCGTTGCCCGGACCAAGGTTCCCTACATCCTCACGCACCGCCGTGGCGACGCCCTCACCATGGACAGTCTCACGGATTACGGCAACGTCACCGAGGACGTGGTGGCGGAGCTCAGCGGCGTCCGCGACAAGTTGTACGCAGCAGGTGTTGCGCCGGAGCAGATCATCATCGATCCCGGCGTTGGCTTCTCCAAGAATGAAGAGCAGAACTGGGAAATCCTCAGGAACCTTGATCAGCTTTTCTCGCTGGGCCACAAGGTGATGGTTGCCGCTTCCCGTAAGCGCTTCCTCGGTTCGCTCCTCACAGTGGCTGGAAAGTCCGCTGCGCCCTTGGAGCGAGACGCCGCGACGGCCGCCATCACTGCTTTGAGTGCCACCAAGGGTGCCTGGGCTGTCCGCGTTCACGACGTCGGCCCCAGCCTTGACGCCGTCAAGGTTTCCGCCCGCATTTCCCGCTGATTGGATACCGCTGTGGACAGGATCACGCTGACCGGCGTCACCGCCGTCGGTTATCACGGAGTGTTCGATTTCGAACGCCGTGACGGCCAGCCCTTTGTTGTGGATGCCGTGCTGCACACGGACTTCACCAAAGCTGCTGAGACGGATGATCTGCAGTACACGGCTCATTACGGTGAAGTGGCTGAACTGATTACCAAGCACATCGAGGGCGAGCCCTTGAACCTCATTGAGGGCCTGGCTGTCCGGATTGCCGAGGGCATCCTTGAGAACTACAACGTAGCCGCCGTCGATATTACGGTTCACAAACCCAAGGCGCCTATCGAGGTCCCGTTTGGCGACGTTACTGTCAGCGTCCACCGGGAGCGATCATGACGTCCGGCTATACCAAGGCCGTCCTGGCCCTTGGCAGCAACCTGGGGGAGCGCAACGACACTTTGTCCACAGCCGTCGCGGATCTGGTGGACCCGCCGGAGGTGCGCCTTTTGGGTGTTTCGCCGGTGGTGCAGACCAAAGCCGTCGGCGGTCCCGAGGGCCAACCTGATTTCCTGAACATGGTCATGGCTGTGGAGACCACCCTGACTCCTATGGAGCTCCTGAAGCATTGCCATCGCGTGGAACAGAAGCATCTCCGCACCCGCGAGGTGCATTGGGGTCCAAGGACGCTGGACGTGGATGTCATCGTGTTCGGAGATGTCGTTAGCAGCGATCCCGTTCTGACCATTCCGCATCCGCGGGCAGCTGAACGCGCTTTCGTGCTGTATCCGTGGTCCCTCCTGGAGCCGCACGCCACACTGAACGGCCGGAGCGTGGCTGAACTCGCCGCCGTCGCCGCTGACATGCCGGACATCCGGCGCTTCGACGGTTTCGGTGACGTGGCCGGTGTTCCGGCGACCGGGGCAGTGGAGCAGCCATGAAAGCAATGCGCCCGGTAGTTCTTTTGCTCATCGCCGTCATCGCTGCCGTGATTGGTTGGTTGGCTACGCTGACTACCAACCGTTTCAGCATGCCAACACCTGTGTTGCCGGTTTCGGCGCTGATCACCATGGCCGTCATCGCCGGGCTGACGCTGATCATGGGCATCCGTGTGCTGCGTTGGCGCAACGGCAAGAAGAAGAACATGCTCAATCCGATCCTGGCGGCAAGGACGTTGATTCTGGCCCAGGCCTGCGCTTACGCCGGGACTTTGCTTCTTGGCTGGCATGCGGGGATCGCGGTGGATCTTCTCCGTATTGGCGGGTTGCGCGGAGGCGAGGGCGTTCTGTGGAACGCCCTGTTGATGGGTGGCGGTGGCGTGGTGATGGTTGTCGTCGGAGTCGTGGTGGAGCGGTTCTGCCGGATCCCACCCGAGGATCTCGATGGTGGTACCGCCGGACCGGAAACCCGTCGCGGCGAAACTAAAGGTGAAGGCGAATATGCATACCGAGGCGATTGACCCTCCCGGCGTCCAGTGGCTGCGGGTGTCCCCGAAGTACGTCACTGTTCGTTTGGTGGAGTGGGCAATCGGCAATGTCATCATGCTGGCGGTCCTCAGTTTGCCTCTGATTTTCGTGTTGCTCGGTTGGTGGAGGTGGCCGCCGTTGTGGCTTGCCATCACTGTCCCCGCAGTGATGCTGGTGTTGGCTTTGTGGCGGCTGGTGCTGATTCCCCGCCAGGTTCGGTCCATCGGGTACGCGGAGCGCGACGACGACCTCCTCATCCGCCGCGGCATCTTTTTCCAGCGAACCATGGTGGTCCCTTACGGCCGGATGCAATACGTGGACGTAGCGGTCGGTCCCGTTGAACGCAGCCTGGGGCTGTGCACCCTCAAGCTCCATACGGCCTCGGCGGGAACCAACGCGCACTTGCCTGGGCTTCCCTCAGCAGAAGGGGCACGCTTGCGCGAGCAGCTTTCGGCTCGCGGAGAAGCCAGGTTGGCCGGGCTGTGAGCCTGGAGAACGACGCCACTGAGAGCCTTCCGGCCAAGCCGGAACCAACGGTCGACGGCGACTGGAACCGCGTCCACCCTGCGTCACCGTTCGTTCGGGGCTGGGTGGCGCTTGCCGCCGTCGGGTTCTTCTTTGGCCGTGATGCTTTTGAGCGGATGCTGCAGGGCCGGGATTTCATGGATCCGAACCTCAGCGGCCGGGTGCCGTGGCTCCTGGCCGGCGGCGCCGTGGTGTTGCTGTTGACGGTAGGCGGTTTCATTCTCAGCTGGTACTTCACCCGCTATCAAGTGGCTGAGGGGTATGTCCGCGTCAACACCGGCTTCCTGTTCAAGCAGCAACGGCAGGCCAGGCTGGACCGCGTTCAGGCAATTGACATAGTGCAGCCGCTTTTGGCGCGCATCTTCGGGCTCGCTGAACTCAAGTTTGAAGTGGCCGACGCCGGCGAATCGGCCGTGCGCCTGGCTTACCTTCCGCTGGACAAGGCCAAACAGCTGCGTGCCACCATCCTTGCGCGGGCGGCCGGTGTGGTCAGCGGACCCGAGACGACGGAGGAAATTCCGGAAGCTCCCGAGCATGTTGTGTTGTCCGTGCCGCCGTCCCGGCTCGTCGGGTCCTTGCTTCTCAGCGAGCAGACCGTTGGAATTCTGGCGGGCGCGGCCGTGGTGGTTGCAGTCTCCGTTTTCACGCAGAACCAGACGCTTTTTCTGGCGCTTATCCCCGGCGTCCTGGGAATCGGCGCAGCGTACTGGAGCTCCTTCAACAAGGGTTACAACTTCACAGCGGCCATTTCGCCGGACGGTATCCGGCTCCGCTACGGTCTCTTGGATACCCAGGCGCAGACTGTGCCACCCGGACGTATTCAGGCGCTCATGGTGACGCAGCCGCCGCTGTGGAGGATATTCGGTTGGTACCGGATCCACGTGAACGTCGCGGGGTATGGAGTGTCAGGGAGTACCGAAGGTGCAGCCCGCACCATGCTGCTGCCCGTTGGCCTGAAGCCGGACGTTTTGCGGATGATGTCCTTGGTGTTGCCTGATCCTGGAGTTGAGGATCCGGAACGGGTATTCACTGCAGGGCTTGACGGACTGGGGCCAGTGGAAACCGGCTCATCGACGAGCGATGGCTTCACCACCACACCCCGCCGCGCACGCTTGCTGGCCCCGCTGGGCTGGCGACGCAACGGATTCCTTGCCACCAAAACGGCGTTGCTGATCCGTTCCGGTCGCTGGTGGCACACGCTGGTGATGGTTCCGCATCAGCGGACCCAATCCATGGCCCTGCACCAAGGACCGTTGGCGCGCCGCTTCGGTGTGGCCGATCTTGTCCTCCACACCACTGCCGGTCCCGTTTCTCCACGGGTGTTCCAAGCGGGCGTAGAGCAGGCTGTGGAGCTTTTCGATCAGCAGTCTGCCCGGGCACGGGAAGCACGGAAGCGGCAAACCAGCGAACAATGGCTGGCTCAGGTGGCCCCGCAAGCCCCGGAGGTCGCCGCCACTCTGACAGGAGAACCCGCGCAGCCAGAACCAGACATACATCCCCGGACTTCACCACCACAGGAGGAACGCCACCATGGCTAGGCCAGGACGACTCGGAGTTGGCATCATCGGCGCCGGCAAGGTGGGTGCCGTCCTTGGTGCCGCTTTGCGCGCAGCCGAGCACGCCGTCGTCGGGGTTTCTGCGGTGTCCGAGGCGAGCCGCGAGCGGGCGGAGACCCTGTTGCCCGGCGTCCCGGTCCTGGAAATCCAGGACATCGTGGAACGCTCGGAGCTCGTTCTGCTGGCTGTGCCTGACGACGCCTTGGGCGAGTTGGTCGAGGGACTGGCCAAGCTCGGTGCCTGGCAACCCGGTCAGCTGGTGGCGCATACGTCAGGCCGGTTCGGCGTCGGAATCCTCAACCCGGTCCGGGCGGTCGGCGCGATTCCGCTGGCGCTGCACCCGGCCATGACCTTTACAGGCATGAGCTTGGACCTGACCCGGCTCTTGGACTGCACGTTTGGTGTCACCGCCGACGCTGCCATGCTTCCTATCGCCCAGGCGCTGGTGGTGGAGATGGGTGCGGAACCCGTGGCCATTGCTGAGGCCGATCGCACGCTCTATCACGCGTCCCTCGCGCACAGCTCCAACCACATGGTGACGCTCGTGGCGCAGGCATCGCAGATGTTGCGCGAGATCGGCGTCGAAAACCCTGAGTCCATGCTTGGCCCGCTGTTGCGTGCGACGCTGGAGAACGCGCTTGCGTCCGGCGAGTCCGCGTTGACCGGTCCCGTGGCGCGCGGGGATGTTGGCACCGTTTCGGCGCATGCCCAGGCGCTGACGGAATACGACGGCGGTGCTGGCGGCGATGTTCTCGCGGCCTACCAGGCCATGGCGCAGGCCACTGCCCGCCGGGCGGTAAACCGCGGACTGCTGCGCCCGGAACAACTGAATGAGATTGACGAAGCATTGGGCGCCGAACCCAAGGCGCCGGAAGGAAACTGAACAGCATGGCCATCAAAATCGTGACCACTGCGGCGGAACTGCGCGCCGAAAGTGCCCGGCTCCTGGCTTTGAAAGGCGGACAGTCCCAGGGCTTGGTGCCCACCATGGGCGCGCTGCACTCAGGCCACGCCCAACTGGCCCGGACCGCCGTAGCGGAGAACGACGTCGTTGTAGCAACCATCTTCGTCAACCCCCTGCAGTTCGGTGATGCTGTGGACCTGGACCGCTACCCACGCACGCTCGACGCCGACATGGCCCTGCTTGATGCCGAAGGCGTGGACTTGGTTTTCGCACCGTCCGTGGACGAGGTGTACCCCGGCGGCCAACCGCTGGTGCGGGTGACGTCCGGCCCGCTGGGTGAAAAGTGGGAAGGCGCGTCGCGCCCCGGGCACTTCGACGGCGCCCTCACCGTGGTGGCAAAGTTGCTGCACTACGGACTCCCGGGAGGCGCGGCTGCGGACGGCACGACGGCGGCCTACCGGGCCTACTTTGGCCAGAAGGACGCTCAGCAGCTGGCTCTGGTGAAGCGCATGGTCTCGGACCTGAATTTTCCCGTGGAGATTGTGCCAGTGCCCATCGTTCGGAGCGACGACGGCTTGGCGCTCTCCAGCCGGAACCGGTTCCTTTCCGACGAAGAACGAGAAGCAGCACTGGTGCTGTCACGGGCTTTGCGCCTCATTGAGTCCCGCGCGAACGCGCACCAGCCGCTGGACCTCGATTCCGCCGTCGCGCTTGTCCAATCCCAGCCGCTGGTGGAACTGGACTATTTCGACGTCGTTGATCCCCTCACGCTTGAACCGCTCGCCGAGAACTGCAAGGAGACCCCTTTCCGCGGTGAGGGGTTGGCGATCATCGCCGCCAAAGTGGGCCCGGTGCGGCTCATCGACAACGCTCCGTTGTTCTCCTAGAGTTAGGAATTTTTCTACTGACGGGAATTGGATGGGCGTTTAGACTGTTTTAGTCTTCACCGGCATAGATCGCCGGACACCAAATCCAAACCTTGGGGAATCCTCATGTCTACCGACGTCACGTCCGACGCCAACGGCAAACCAGCATCGGACGCTTCCGGCTCCGTCACCTCCGCAGAGGCGGCGCCCCCGGTGGTGCCGGCGTCACAGGCGCCGGCCTCGAGCGCCCCGGCGTCACAGGCGCCGGCCTCGAGCGCCCCGGTGTCCGGGAAGATGTCCCGTGAATCCGTAACGGTCATTGTCACGCTGCTTGTTGCTACCTTCGTGGTGATCCTCAACGAGACCATCATGAACGTCGCCCTCCAGCGACTCATGACAGACCTTCAAGTCAGTGCCTCCACCGTGCAGTGGCTGGCCACCGGCTTCATGCTGACCATGGCCGTCGTCATCCCCACCACTGGATTCATCCTGCAACGGATGAGTACCCGCGGTGCCTTCATGCTGGCCATGGGACTATTCAGCGGTGGAACCTTGTTGGCCGCACTGGCACCGGGTTTCCTCGTGTTGTTGCTGGCACGCATCGTCCAGGCCGGTGGTACGGCCATCATGCTGCCGCTGCTGATGACCACCATCCTGACGCTGGTGCCGATGTCCAAACGTGGTGCCGTCATGGGCAACGTGAGCATCGCCATCTCGGTTGCTCCTGCTATGGGCCCCACAGTTTCCGGCATCATCCTGGACCATTTCTCCTGGCGCTTCATGTTCGTGTTCGTGTTGCCCGTTGCCTTGGCCGCTTTCGCGATCGGGGCCAAGTACCTCACCAATGTGGGGGAACGCGAGAAGACCACGTTGGATGTTCCTTCGGTGATCCTCACCGTGCCCGCATTCGGTGGATTGGTTTACGGCCTGAGCCAGATCGGCGGCGCGGACGCGGGCGTTGTTCCCGTCATCGCACTGGTGGTCGGCATCCTCTGCCTGGCATTGTTCGTCTTCCGGCAACTCAAGCTCCAGAAGTCCGACGCCCCGCTGCTGGACCTTCGCGCCTTCAAGTTCCGCATGTTCACGGTGTCCACCCTTTTGATGGTG
The DNA here is from genome assembly GCF_002979775.1 of Arthrobacter sp. MYb23. Lineage (GTDB taxonomy): Bacteria > Actinomycetota > Actinomycetes > Actinomycetales > Micrococcaceae > Arthrobacter. Next base: position 1,261 of record NZ_PCPR01000004.1, on the reverse strand, counting down.
GTTGCGATGATGGCCCTGTTCGGTGGCGTGATCCTGCTGCCGCTCTACCTCCAGAACACGCTCCACCTTCAGCCCTTGGAGACCGGACTGGCTCTGCTGCCGGGCGGTTTGGCCATGGGCTTGTTGGGGCCTGTCATCGGGCGGATCTTCGACAAAGTAGGTCCGTTGCCGCTGACTGTCACAGGTTCAGTGCTGATGGTTCTGACGCTGTGGCAGTTCTCCCGCTTGGATGAGGGCAGTGCGCTCGGCTGGGTTATTGCCCTCCACGTCACCCTGAGCCTTGGCCTGGCCCTTCTCTTTACGCCGGCCTTCACCACTGGCCTGAACCCACTGCCGCCGCACCTCTACTCCCACGGCTCCGCAATCATCAGCACCGCGCAGCAGGTTGCCGGTGCGGCTGGTACGGCACTGCTCGTGTCCATCTATGCCGTGGTTTCGGCGTCGTCCGGTCTTGTGGCCGGCATGCAGGCAGCATTCCTGGCCGCGACCATCATTGCCGTAGCCGCGGTAGTCCTCGGCGCCATGATGCGGAAGACCGAAGGGGCCGGAGGGCACGGGGGTCACTAAGCCTCCGTTGGCTCCGCCGGAGGCGGGGGTCATCCCTCGGAACTGATCGACCTTTGCGCGCTCGCTCCTTCGTCGCTTGGACGCGCGCTGCCGGACGACCCCCGCCTCCGCCTCTTTTCCCGACGCTCTTTCATATCCCTCGGGTTTGGGCTGGACGCTCGCTCACGTTCCTGGGGTTTGGGCTGGACGCTCGCTCATGTTCCTCGGGTTTGAGCTGGACGCTCCTTCACTTGTGGTGGGGGAGCGTTGGTGTTTTAACGGCGGGTGGTGGTTGTTTGGTTTTGGGTGTCGACGGCGGCGTGTTGGTTGTTGGGTTTTGCGGCCGGTGTCCGGTGGTTGGTTTGTGTGACGGGCTTCACCGAAATGGGTTGGTGGTGTTTTGGGGTGGTTTTGGGGTGTGGTGGGGTTGTTTTCCTTGTGTTGGCGGGGTTTTTGGGTGGTGTTGGTGTGGATTTGGTGTGGGGGTTGGGCGCGTGTAAAGTTATTCGAGTCGCCGCCGCTGATGCGGAAAGATAGCGACCGACTCCCTTTCAATTCACCGTTTTCGGTAGTGCTTTTGTGTGCTTCTGGTGGGTGTGGGAGGCCCGGGTTCTGGTTTGCTTTGTGCGGCTGGTTCGGGTAAGTTTGAAAAGTTGCTCCGGAGCGATCCTGTCCCTTTGTGGGGGTTTGGTGGTGCCGGGTGTGTCTGTTGTTT